>NZ_CP199747.1:4800000-6181636 GCF_055763695.1 Nocardiopsis moroccensis
GTTTCGGCTTGGTCGTCCCGGTTTTTGGTGCGCCCCTTTGCCTGCTCGGGCACCGGGTGTCGCCCCCTTGACCGTGCAGGTGCCCGGCCCTGTGCAAGTACCCGTACAAGCTGTGCCGTGCCCGCGGGTTCACCCTCGCGCGGTGGATCCCCGCGCCGAGCGTCTGTCCAGAATCCGGCGGGATCTGGGAGACCCGTTGTTGGGCGAGCGCAGCACCTCGGCGATCGCCGCACGCTGGGGTGTGCTGAACGCGGGCCACCTGGGGAGGATGCCGCGCGCGGAGTTCGGGTGGAGTGCGCGGGAGATCCGGTCCCTGGCGCTGGGGCAGGGGAGTGGCCCCGAGGGCGCGTCGACCGCGCGGCGGGGCACCTACTCCTTCGACGCCTTCGGCTGGGACGGAGTGTTGAGCCAGGCTCCCGCCAGCAGGACCGCCCCGATCACGATCAACGCGATCGCCCACGACCCCACCGGAGCCATGGCCGTCTCGCACGTATCGATCGCCATGTTGCTGGAAGCCTCCCCGAAGGCGAACCACCCGTGGAGCTCGTCAGCACCGGCCGGGTCCCGCCAACCCGACCCGCACGACCCGCCGGGGACCAAGCCGAGGGACACACCGCCGGCGATCAACGCGATCGCCGCCAGGCGGATGATCTGGACGGGGGACATAGGGCTCTCCTCGGCTTCGGGGGTGTCCACGTAGGACGATCGCGTCACCCTCACGGTTGCCACACCGGAAGGCCTCCGGTCATCCGGTGTGGCGGCGGAACCGGTACCACTTCGGCGAGGTGCGGTTCATCGGCCAGCCCAGGCCCTCGGTGGCCGCGTCCGCCACGTCGAGGAGCTCCCATGCCGGGAATGCGGCCTCGACCTCGGCCTGTGAGACGCCCTCGACGAGTTTGCGGTACTTCGACGGCCCGAAGGCGAGTATCAGCAGGGTGGCCCCCGGCGCGGCGAGCGCCGTTACGCCCTCACCCTCCGCGGTCCGCTGAACCGCGTCGAGCCCCTGGAAGCAGCCGATGTCGACAAAGAGATCGAAGGTGCCCAGGTCGGCCGGAAGGTCGGCCGCGTCACCGACGACGTAGGCGACCTCCTTCGGCCCCTTGCGCCGGGCGGCCCCGATCGCCTCGGGCACGAGGTCGACGCCCACCGCCTCCCAGCCGTACCGGGCGATTTCGGGGGTGAACTGCCCGCGTCCGCAACCGATGTCCAGTGCCCGGCCGGGGCCGTTCGGACGCTCCTCGGCCTCGCGGTCGAGCCAGGAGCGGAGCTGCGCGCCGGCCGCGGGGCCGTAGCGCTCCCAGGGGGTGAAACCAAGACGGTACATCCGCGCGTAGTTGGTCATGGGGCCACGCTAAACGGCCCTGCGCGGGCCAGGCGGGCAGCCCGCACCTGTTGGCGAAAGTGCTGGTGAAGCGCACTTCCGCAGCTACGGGGCTATTTACTGACCGATCGGTCTGTAATACTGTTCCCAAAGACCCACACCGAGGAGAGGACCGTCACGTGTCCGAAGTACTGGAGAGCTACGCACAGGGGTCGTGGTTCACCCCCGCGGACGAGGGCGCGCCCCTGGCCGACGCGAACACCGGTGAGACCGTCGCACGGATCTCGAAGAACGGCCCCGACGTGGACGCGATGGTCGGGTACGCGCGTGAGGTCGGCGGGCCCGCGCTGCGCGCGCTCACCTTCCATCAGCGGGCGAACATCCTCAAGGAGGTCGCCAAGCACCTCATTGGGTACAAGGACGAGTTCTACGCCCTCTCCCACCGAACCGGAGCCACCAAGCGCGACACCGCGGTGGACGTCGACGGCGGTTTCGGCACCCTCTTCAGCTTCTCCAGCAAGGGCCGACGCGAACTCCCCAACTCCACCGTCATCCTCGACGGCCCCCTCGAACCCCTCAGCAAGGGCGGCACCTTCGTCGCCCAGCATGTCTACACCTCCCGCCCCGGCGTCGCGGTGCAGATCAACGCGTTCAACTTCCCCGTCTGGGGGATGCTGGAGAAGCTCGCACCGGCCTTCCTCGCGGGCCTGCCCAGCATCGTCAAACCCGCCGGCCAGACCGCCTACCTGACGGTCGCCGTCGTGAAGCGGATGGTCGAGTCCGGCCTCATGCCGGAGGGCTCGATCCAACTCCTCGTCGGCAGCCACCGGGGCCTGCTCGACGCCCTCGGCCCGCAGGACGTCGTGGGCTTCACCGGGTCCGCCGCCACCGGAGCGATCCTGCGCAACCACCCGAACGTGGTCAGCGGCGGCGTCCAGCTCAACGTGGAGGCCGACTCCCTCAACTGCTCGATCCTCGGCCCGGACGTGACCGTCGAGGACCCCGAGTTCGACCTGTACGTCAAGCAGGTCGTGACGGAGATGACCGTCAAGGCCGGACAGAAGTGCACCGCCATCCGCCGGGTCATCGTGCCCTCCGCCATGGCCGGAGCCGTCACCGAGGCCCTCACCGACCGCCTGTCCAAGGCGGTGGTGGGCGCCGCCGACAACCCCGACACCCGCGTGGGCGCACTGGTCTCCCTCGACCAGCGCGAGGAGGTCCGCAAGGCGGTCAAGGCCCTGCGCACCTCCAGCGAGCTGGTGTTCGGCGACCCCGAGCGGGTCGAGGTGACCGGCGCCGACGACGAGTCCGGCGCCTTCATGTCGCCGATCCTGCTCCGTGCCGAGCCCGGCGCGAAGGAGCCGCACGAGGTCGAGGCCTTCGGCCCGGTCAGCACCGTCATCACCTACGACACCGTGGACGAGGCGGTCGAGCTCGCCGCACGCGGCCAGGGCAGCCTGGTCGGCTCCCTGGTCACCAACGACGAGGACGTCGCCCGCGAGGTCGTCCTGGGCGTCGCCCCCTGGCACGGCCGCATCCTGGTGCTCAACCGGGAGGATGCCAAGGAGTCCACCGGCCACGGTTCCCCGCTGCCCGTCCTGGTGCACGGCGGCCCCGGCCGCGCCGGCGGCGGCGAGGAGATGGGCGGTGTGCGCGGTGTCAAGCACCACATGCAGCGCACCGCCGTCCAGGGGTCCCCCGACATGCTCACCGCGATCACCGGGCACTGGACCACGGGTTCGCGCCGCACGGTCGGCGAGGTGCACCCGTTCCGCAAGGACCTGACCGAACTGCGGATCGGCGACACCATCGAGTCCGCCGAACGCACGGTGACCCGCGCGGACATCGACCACTTCGCCGAGTTCACCGGTGACACGTTCTACGCGCACACCGACGAGGAGGCCGCCGCCGCCAACCCGCTGTTCGGCGGGATCGTGGCACACGGATACCTGGTGGTGTCGCTGGCCGCCGGCCTGTTCGTCGACCCGGCCCCCGGGCCGGTCCTGGCCAACTTCGGCGTCGACAACCTGCGATTCCTCACCCCGGTGAAGGAGGACGCGGTGATCAGGGTGAAGCTGACCGCGAAGCAGATCACCCCGCGCACCAACGCGGACTACGGCGAGGTGCGCTGGGACGCGGTCGTCACCGACCAGGACGGTGAGGCGGTCGCCACCTACGACGTCCTCACCCTGGTGGCCAAGGGCGAGGAGTAGACACGTGGCTTCGTCGACCTGCCGATTCGTCGACATGGCGGTATGACGGCAGGTCGACGAACCGCTGCGCGGACACGGCTGTGCCCCCGGTTCCGGGGGCACAGCCGTGTCCGGTCGGTGACGCTCTCGGAACCGCCGGCATGCTGGATACGACACGGGGTCGGGGGAAACCGGTGCCGGGCGCAGCGGCCCCTGCCATGCTGGAGCTCGGTCCAGGAGACGGGGGAGGGCATCCGTGCGAGGACGTGACCCGAGGGTTCGACCGAGGCGCACCACCAAGCTGCGGGTGGTCGAGGACTTCGACGCCCCGGCCGACCGGGTGTTCGCGCTGATCCTCAGCAGGGCGGGGTTCCTGGACGCCATGCCGCCGGGGGTGGAGGTCCTGCACTGGCCCGAGTGCTTCGGGGAGGGCGAGGTCCTGGACCTGCGTTGGGGCGCGGCCGGGTTCCACCCCGTGCGGTGGACCGCCGTCATCGACGCCTACGAGGCGGGGCGCTCGTTCAGCGATCTCCAGGTACGCGGTCCGTTCCGCTACTGGCGGCACACGCACACGGTCGAGCCGCACGGGACGGGCACCCGGCACACCGACCTGGTGGAGATCAGCACCGGTCTGGGCCCGGCGGGCGACCTCGCCGCCGCCGTCGGTGTCCGCGGCGCCTTCGGCCCGAGGCTGCGACGGATGCACACCGCTCTGAAGGGCTGACCGGACCACACGGGCCCCGGACACGGGAAACGCCCCGGGGGTGCCGACTCCCCCGAGGCGCTCCGTTCCGGGCCGC
Organism: Nocardiopsis moroccensis; assembly: GCF_055763695.1. NCBI lineage: Bacteria > Bacillati > Actinomycetota > Actinomycetes > Streptosporangiales > Nocardiopsidaceae > Nocardiopsis > Nocardiopsis moroccensis. The sequence goes on from NZ_CP199747.1 coordinate 4,804,314, forward strand.
CGGGTTTGTCCGGCGACCCTGGTCTACAGGCGGGCGATGGCCCTGGCCGGGTTCTCCATGGCATCGGCGACCACGCGCATGAAGCCCGCCGCGGCTCCGCCGTCGCAGACGCGGTGGTCGAAGGCGAACGACAGCTGGGTGATCTTGCGGACCGTCAGCTCACCGTCCACCACCCAGGGGCGGTCGATGATCCGGCCGAGGCCGAGGATGGCGACCTGCGGGTGGTTGATGATCGCGGCACTGCCGTCCACGCGCAGCGCACCGTAGTTGTTCAGTGTGAACGTGCCCCCGGTGAGCTGGGCGGGGGTGGCCTTCCCTGCCCGCGCCAGCCGGGTGAGCTCCTTGATCTCGGTGTCCAGCTCAGCGGTGGTGAGCTTGTGGGCGCCCATGACGGCGGGAGCGACCAGGCCGCGGTCGGTCTGGACGGCCAGACCGAGGTTGACACCGTCGTACTGGACGAGCTCCTCGCGTTCGGTGTCCACCAGCCCGTTGAGCTCCGGGTGGGCACGCAGACCGGCGAGCACGAAACGGGCCACGTAGGCGAGCAGGCCGGGGCCCTCCGGGTCGGACCGGCGCAGGTGCACCAGTTCCGTGGCGTCCACGTCCACCCACACGGTGGCCTCGGGGATCTCGCTGCGGCTGCGCGAGAGCGAGGCAGCCACGGCCCTGCGGAAGGCGCCCATCGCCTCCCGCTTCGACTCGGCCAGACCCGTGCGGGCGTCAACGGCACCCGGCTCCGCCTGGGCGGAGGCCGTCGGGGCGGACTTCGTCGGAGTGGGGACCGCGATCGGGGCGGACGGGGCCGGAGCGGTGTTGGCACCGGCCGCCTCGATCGCGGAGCGTACGTCGCGGCGGGTGATGAGCCCACCCGGGCCGCTGCCCTCGATGTCGGCCACCCGCAGCCCGGCTTCCCGGGCCAGTTGGCGGACCAGCGGTGAGGTGACCAGCGGGACCCGGCGCGCCGGTGCGGGGGCCGGAGCGGCCGCGGGGGTCGGCGGCTGGGCGCCGTGCGACGGCGGACGGTTGCGCGGACGGCGGCGACGTCCGGAGCCCGTGGTCTCGGGGGTGCCGTAGCCGATCAGGACGTTGCCCGATCCCGCGCGCTCCTCCTCGCGGTAGCGCTCGCCGGCGGCGTCGGCCTCGGCCCCCGTGGCTGCCGGGGCCGGCGGCTTCGTCCCGCTGACGGATGCCTCCGCGACGGGGGACCCCGCGGCCGGGGCCTCGGCCGGGGAACCGGATTCGACGGTGATGAGTGGCTTGCCGACCTCCAGGACCTCGCCCTCCTCGCCGTGCAGGACGCTGACCGTCCCGGCGAAGGGGGAGGGGACCTCGACGATCGACTTGGCGGTCTCCACCTCGGCGATCGGCTGGTCGACGGCGACGGTGTCGCCGACGGCGACCAGCCACTTCACGACCTCGGCCTCGGTGAGGCCCTCTCCCAGGTCGGGGAGGTCGAAGGTCTGGGCGGTCACTGGTCCTCCCACTGCAGGTCGTCGACGGCGTCGAGGATGCGGTCCACGCTGGGCAGCTGGAAACGCTCCAGCTTGGGCGGGGGGAAGGGGATGTCGAAGCCGGTGACCCGGCGGACCGGGGCGGCCAGGGAGTGGAAGCAGCGCTCGGTGACCCGGGCGACGATCTCCGAGGCGACGCTCGCGTACCCGCTGGCCTCGGCGACCACCACGGCGCGTCCGGTGGAGCGCACCGCCGCGCACACGGTCTCGTCGTCGAAGGGCACGACCGAGCGTGCGTCCACGACCTGGAGGCTGCGGCCCTCCTGGGCGGCTGCCTCGGCGGCCTCCAGGGCAGTGGGCACGGCCGGCCCATAGGCGATGAGGGTGGCGTCGGTCCCCTCGCGGCGGACCACGGCCCGGCCGATCCCGGGGGCGGGGCGGTCGAAGTCCACCTCGTCCTTGGCCCAGTAGAGCTTCTTGGGCTCCATGAAGACCACGGGGTCGGGGGAGGCGATGGCCTCGCGCAGCAGGTGGTAGGCGTCCCCGGGGGTGGCGGGGGTGACGACCTTCAGGCCCGGGGTGTGCGCGTAGTAGGCCTCGGAGGAGTCGCAGTGGTGCTCGACGCCGCCGATACCGCCCGCGAAGGGGACGCGGATGACCATCGGCAGGCCGACCCGGCCGCGGGTGCGGTTGCGGGTCTTGGCGACGTGGCTGACGATCTGTTCGAAGGCCGGGTAGGCGAAGGCGTCGAACTGCATCTCGACCACCGGGCGCATGCCGTTCATCGCCATACCCACGGCCATGCCGACGATCCCGGACTCGGCGAGCGGGGTGTCGAAGCAGCGGTCCTCGCCGAACTCCGCGGTCAGGCCGTCGGTGATCCGGAAGACGCCGCCGAGAGGGCCGACGTCCTCACCGAAGACGTACACGGCGGGGTCCTCGGCGAGGGAGTCGCGCAGCGCCCGGTTGAGCGCCTGCGCCATGGAGAGCTTCTCGGTCGCCATGTCAGTTGCCCTCTCTGCTCAGTTCGTCGGCCAGGAAGGCGGCCTGTTCGGTCAACTGCGGGGTGGGGGAGGCGAACACGTGCGCGAACAGCTCGGCGCCGTCGGGCTGCACGTCCCGGTTGACCCCCTCGCGCATGGCGGTGGCGACGGCCTCGGCCCTCTCGGTGATCTCGGTCTGCCTGGCTTTGGTGAGCACCCGCTTCTTCCGGAGGTAGGCCTCCATCCGCAGCAGCGGGTCGCGAGCCACCCAGGGGTCGACCTCGTCCTCGCTGCGGTAGCGGGAGGCGTCGTCGGCGTTGGTGTGCGCCTGCATCCGGTAGGTGTGCGCCTCGACCAGCTGGGGGCCCTCGCCGGAGCGGGCGGCTCCGACGGCGTCCTCCAGGACGGTGAGGACGGCGGCGGCGTCGTTGCCGTCCACCCGCTCGCCGTTGACTCCGTAGCCGACGCCTTTGTGGGCGAGGGAGGGGGCGGCGCTCTGCTTGGCCAGGGGGACGGAGATCGCGTACTCGTTGTTCTGCACGAAGAACACGACCGGGGCCCTGAAGACGGCGGCGAAGTTGAGGGCTTCGTGGAAGTCGCCCTCACTGGTGGCGCCGTCGCCGCACAGAGCCATGACCACGGTGTCCTCGCCGCGCAGGCGGGCCGCGTGGGCCACGCCGACGGCGTGCAGGAGCTGGGTGGCGAGCGGGGTGGCCTGGGGTGCGACGTTGTGCTCGTAGGGGTCGTAGCCCGCGTGCCAGTCGCCCTTGAGGAGGGTGAGGACCTCGACCGGGTCGACGCCGCGTGCGACGACGGCGGCGGTGTCGCGGTAGGTCGGGAACAGCCAGTCGCCGTCGGCCAGGGCGAGCGCGGCGCCGGTCTGGCAGGCCTCCTGGCCGTGCGAGGAGGGGTAGACGGCGAGGCGGCCCTGGCGGACGAGGGCGCTGGCCTGGTCGTTGACGCGGCGGCCGATCACCAGGGAGGTGTAGGCCTCCAGGAGGCGCTGGGAGCCCGGCATCCGCAGGTCGGTCTCGCTGACCGGGACCCCGGACTCGTCGAGCAGCCGTAGCGGCCGCTCGGAGGGGAGAAGGCCCTGGTGTTCAGCCATGCTGCAACCTCCTGGTTCACGGAAGATCTGTACAGGGACATGGTGCTATTTGCGACCATCTGTTCGCCACAAACCAGGAGGAATCAAGAAAATGTCATGTTAGTTCGCTGATTTTCGAGCATTTTGTCCATGCATGTGACCCGGAACACGGGGCACGGTGGACATGTGGCCGGGGACACCGCCCTTCGTGACCGTGGTCGCACGGGTCGATCTGTCGACCTGTCCCCATACCGATTCCTCGACCGCCCGCCCTCCGCGGACCGCCCCGCACCGTCGGCCGTGCCTCGGTCGTCGTTAGCATGTACCGGTGCCGCGAGCGGCCTGACCTGCGAGGCGCCGGGCGCACTTCACAACGAGAACACCGGGGGGACCAGACAGTGAGCGATGAGCGCGAGAACCTGAGCTACGAACTCTTCGGCACCGCGATGCGTGACATGGCCCAGGCGATCGCCGACGACGGGTACGAGCCCGACATCATCCTGTCCATCGCCCGGGGCGGCCTCTTCGTCGCCGGCGGCCTGGGGTACGCACTCGACGTCAAGAACCTGCACGTGATGAACGTGGAGTTCTACACGGGGGTCGGCACCACGCTGGACATGCCCGTCATGCTGCCGCCGGTGCCCAACGTGGTCGACCTGAGCAAGAAGAAGGTGCTGGTCGCCGACGACGTCGCCGACACCGGCAAGACGCTCAAGCTGGTGCACGACTTCTGCGCCGAGCACACCGCCGAGGTGCGCAGCGCGGTCATCTACGAGAAGCCGCAGTCACTGGTCAAGTGCGAGTACGTGTGGAAGCACACGGACCGCTGGATCAACTTCCCCTGGTCGGTGGAGCCCCCCGTCGTCCACCGCGAGGACCAGGTGCGCGACGCCTGATCCTCGCGACGCCCTCCCGGTGGTCGGCTCGGCACCCTCTCCGCCCTCCCGTCCGAGGCCCTGCCCTCCGGCCCGGGGGGCGCGGCACCTCCGGTGTTTCACGTGAAACGCCCGTCCGGCGAACCGTGCCGGCGCCGCCCCGCGTATCGGCCTGTCGGCGAAGCGACCTGTCGACACTCCGCCCCGGCCCCTTCCTTGGCAATGTTTCCGCCATGTGCGTATCACTCAGCGTGATCACGGGCAGTGGCAGGGGTGAGGAAGCCTGACCCGCAGGGAGAGGACCAGCCGCATGACCGACGTATCCGGCCGGGGGCCCGCGCCCGAGGACGAGCGCGGAGTACTCACCAACCGCCAGGGCCACCCCGTCTACGACAACCAGAACCAGCGCACTGTGGGCGAACGGGGCCCCGCCACCCTGGAGAACTACCAGTTCCTGGAGAAGATCAGCCACTTCGACCGTGAGCGGATCCCCGAGCGGGTGGTGCACGCCCGCGGGGTGACCGCGTTCGGGTACTTCGAGTCCTACGGCACCTGGGGCGACGAGCCCATCGACCGCTACACGCGCGCCAAACTGTTCCAGGGCAAGGGGAAGCGCACCGACATCGCGCTGCGCTTCTCCACGGTGATCGGCGGGCGCGACTCCTCCGAGTGCGCGCGGGACCCCCGGGGCTTCGCCGTCAAGTTCTACACCGAGGACGGCAACTGGGACCTGGTGGGCAACAACCTCGCGGTGTTCTTCATCCGCGACGCCATCAAGTTCCCGGACGTGATCCACGCCCTGAAACCGGACCCGGTGACGTTCCGGCAGGAACCCAACCGGATCTTCGACTTCATGTCCCAGACCCCCGAGAGCATGCACATGCTCGTCAACCTCTTCAGCCCCCGCGGCATCCCCGCGGACTACCGGCACCAGCAGGGGTTCGGGGTCAACACCTACAAGTGGGTCAACCAGGCGGGCGAGACCGTCCTGGTCAAGTACACGTGGATGCCCAAGCAGGGGGTCCGCAGCATGACCGAGGCCGACGCCGCGAACATCCAGGCGTCCGAGACAGGGCACGCGACCAGGGACCTGCACGAGGCCATCGACCGCGGCGAGTACCCCGAATGGGAACTGCTCGTGCAGATGATGAGCGACGAGGAGCACCCCGAACTCGACTTCGACCCCCTGGACGACACCAAGACCTGGCCAGAGCAGGACTTCCCGCCCAAGCCGGTGGGGCGCATCGTGCTCGACCGGAACGTCTCGGACAACTTCGCCGAGAACGAGCAGATCTCCTTCGGCACCGGCGTGCTCGTGGACGGGCTGGACTTCTCCGACGACAAGATGCTGGTCGGCCGCACCTTCTCCTACAGCGACACCCAGCGGTACCGGGTGGGCCCCAACTACCTGCAGCTGCCGGTCAACCAGGCCAGGAACGCGTCCGTGCGCACCAACCAGCGCGACGGGCTGATGGCCTACCACCAGGACACCGGGGGCGAGAACCCGCACGTCAACTACGAGCCCTCCATCACCGGCGGGCTACGGGAGGGGCAGTACCCCACCCATGACGAACAGGGCCCCGAGATCCGGGGGCGGCTCACCCGCAAACGGATCAGCCGCACCAACGACTACCAACAGGCGGGTCAGCGGTACCTGCTGATGGAGCAGTGGGAGCGCGACGACCTGGTGCACAACTTCACCGGCCTGCTCTCCCAGTGCGACCGCGCCATCCAGGAGCGGATGGTCTGGCACCTCCTCCTGGTCGAGGACGAACTGGGCGCACGGGTCGGCAAGGGGTTGGGGATCGAGCCCGGTGACGTGTCCCACCTGGAGCCCCTGCGGGGCCAGGAACTGACGGACGAGGACCGGGAACGCCTGGCGAACCTGGGCGCGAACGGCCCCCGGGACGTCTCGGGTCTGACCATGACCCACTGCGTACCCAACGAACGCCGTGTGACCGAGCGCTGAGGCGGACCCGGCCGGAAACCGGTGCGGCCCCGGACCCGGCTTGGGTTCTAGCGGTGGTCGCAACACCCTGACTTTGGGGAGGTTGCGACCGCCGTGTCGTTTTCCAAGCAAGAACTGGCCCCGCTGCCACGCGGAACGGGGGTATCACCCGGGGTCGAGCCCCCGCTCCCGTGAAACACCGATCAGCCGGGAGAGCTCGACCCGGGAGCGGATCCCGAGCTTGCTGTAGATGTTGCGCAGATGGTGGTCGACCGTGCGGGTGCTCAGGAAGAGCCGCGAAGCGACCTCCCGGTTGGTGGCGCCGTCAGCGACGTGCCGGGCGATCCGGAGCTGTTGCGGACTGAGCGGCTCCAGCCCGGTTCTCCGGCGCGCCACCGCGCTGCCGCGGGCCGCCCGCAGCTCCTCCCCGGCCTGTAGCGCCCACGGCCGGGCGCCCAACCGTTCGAAGGCCTCCATCGCGGTGTACAGGTGCTCGCGAGCCCGGCCCGGATGCCGGGAGCGGCGCAGGTGCCCACCGAACAACAGACGGGTGCGGGCCTCCTCGAAGTCGCAGTAGCCCAAGGAGTGCAGTTCGAGCGCGCTCTCGAAGAACCCGCTCGCCTCCTCCCCCTCGCTGAGCAGGCCCCGGCAACGCATCACCAGGGCCAGGGCGGTGTCGTTCCCGGTCGCCTCGGCCCAGCCGGCGAAGGTCTCCACCCCGGAGCGGACCCGGACCCGCACCCCGCCGCGCACGGAAGCCTCCACCAGGTACGGGGTGAGCAGCAACCGCACCGCCGCGTGCCCGCTGCCGGGACCGGACCGGGCCAGCACGCGCAGCCGCATGGCGGCCTCGGCGGTGCGTCCGGCGCCGAGGTCGAGCAGGGCCAGGGCCCAGGCCGCCAGCCCGGCGGGGAGTCCGACGTCGTGTTCCACGGCCATCGCCAGGGCGGTTCCGGCGTGTTCCCGGCACGTGTCCTCCTCCCCGCGGATCGCGGCGACGAAGGCGAGGGCGCCCCGGTGGTGACTCGCGCAGTTGTCCTGTCCGGAGTCGGTCGCCAGGCGCAGTCCCTCGGTTGCGCTCGCCTGGGCCAGGGACAGGCGGCCGAACCACATCTCGGCGTAGGTCAGGAACTCCAGGGCCTGGGGCACGAGGGTGAGTGCACCGGTCCGGCGGGCCACCGCAGCGGCGCGCCCGGCCAGGGCCCGGGTACGCACGTGGTCCCCGCGGAGCAGGCCCGCGATACCGCCCAGTACGAGGGCTTGCGGGTCACCGATGAGCTCCGCGGCCTCCTCGGCCCTGGCCAGGAGTACGACGCCCTCGCGGTGCCGCCCCTGGAACATGGCGGCCTTGCCCGTCATGTAGTCCAGTACGAGCCGGTCCCAGGGCCGGTCGGGGCCGGCGCCGGAGCCGCGTCCCGGCCTGGGATCCGCCTCCGTGCCGGCCCCTGCCCCGGCCACGAGGGCGCGGGCTCGCTCCGCGGTGGCGAAGAAGCGCGTGTGGTCGCCCGAGAGGCAACTCGCCTCACCGGCATGGAAGAGCATCCGCAGTGCGGACCCGGGGTCGTTCCCGGCCAGCCGGTCGGCGGTGGCCCCGAGCCGTTGGGAGGCGTCGATGGCCACCCCCGAGCGCAGATCCATCTCGGCACGGAGCAGGTCCGCGTGGTCGGGGGCGGAGCGCACGCGTTCGAGCACGCGGCGGGCCCGGTCCGGATCGCCCGAAAGCCAGGCGGAGCGGGCGGCCTCGGTCAGACGCAGGCCACGGGTGGCGGGATCGGGGGTGAGCCGGGCGGCGTGTTCGTGAAGCAGGACGGCGTGGGCGTGGCCCCGCCGGTCGGCGGTGCGCTGGGCGGCCCGGTGGAGGGCCGCGGCGATCCGCTCGTCGGGAGCGCTCCCGGCCAGGGCCCGGTGCCAGGCGGCACGGTCCTCCTCCTGCTCGGCCTCGCAGACACGGGCGAGCGCCAGGTGGGCGGAACTCCGTTCGGTGGGGCGGGCCCGGTGGTAGCAGGCGGAACGGGCCAGCGGGTGGGTGAAAACCACGTGTCGGCCCTCCTCGGCGACCAGGCCCGCCGTCCGGGCGGGTTCGAGGACGTCGGGTTCGGACGATCGAGGGCCTCGGCCGGGTTCGGCCGCCAGCCGGACCAGGGCCAGGCGGGTGGCACCGGGAAGCCGGGAGAGGGTTCGGGCGAAGGTCTCGGTGAGCTCGCCCCGAGAGCGCGGCGGCTGTTCGAGCACGATCGAACCGGAGCGCTGCTCGGCGGTGGTCCCATCCAGCAGTTCGAGCGCGGCCCGGGGGTTGCCCTCGGCCGCGGCGGCGATCTCCCCGGCGACCGAACCCACCAGCTCCTCGTCGGACAGAACGCGCAGGAGGGCCGCGCGGTCCAGGGGACGCAACCGGAGCACGGGGATTCCGGCCAGCCGGTCCGCGTCCCCTTCCGGAGCGCTGAGCAGGACCACCGCCCCCTCCTGGTCCAACCTGCGCGCGGCGAAGGCCACGACCTCCCGGGAGGGCCGGTCGAGCAGGTGGAAGTCATCCACGCAGAGCAGGAGGGGACACTCCGCCGCGACCTCGCAGAGCAGCCCCAGGGTCGCGTTGGCGAGCGGGAAGGGGTCGCCCGGGTCTCCGGTGTCCAGGGCGCGGGTGAGCGCCTCGCGCTGCGGTTCCGGCAGGCGCGGGAGATAGGGGAGTGCGGGCCGTAGGAGCTGGTGCAGCCCGGCCAGGGGAAGCAGGCCCTCGCCCGGCGCGGCGCGGGACCGGAGCACCGTGAAGTCGCGGGCCTCCTCAGCGGCCCGGTCCAGCAGGGCGGTCCGTCCCGCGCCGGGGGCGCCCGTCACGAGCAGGCCGCCGCTCACTCCGGAGCGTGCGGCCTCGATCAGGCGGCGGAGGGCGGACAGTTCGTGGGCGCGCCCGTACAGGGGCGTGGTGCGTGTGAGCGGGTTCACGCTGATCACCCCCACAAGTTACCCACCGGTTAAATAAGAGTAAAGGGACCGGCTATTCAGCCGATGCGCTCCCCGTGACGCAGGGCACACAATCGAGTTCCCCGATCCCCCACCGACGGAGCTCACATGAGACCTCTGCTCTCCCTGCTGTGCGGCCTCGTACTCGTCCTGAGCACGGCCCTGCACGCCGCCCCCGCCTCCGCCAACACGCACACGCCGGTCGTCTTCGTCCACGGATTCATGGGCAAGGGCGGCCAGTGGAACTCCATGCGGTCCGCCCTGGTGGACTCCGGCTATCCGCAGGACCGCCTGCACGTCTTCTCCTACGACTGGGCGCGTTCGAACACCACCATCGCCGGGCAGCTCGCCGCCCGTGTGGACGAGGTCCGAGGACAGCACGGCACCGACCGGGTGCACCTGGTGACCCACTCCATGGGCGGGCTGTCCTCGCGCCACTACATCAAGAACCTCGGCGGCACCGAGACCGTCGACCAGTGGATCTCCATCGGCGGCCCCAACAACGGCACCGACATCGCCAACCTGTGCCCGTCCCTGCTCACCCCCTGCGGGGAGATGCGGCACGGTTCGAACTTCCTGAACGACCTCAACAGCGGGGACCCCACACCCGGACCGGTCTCCTACACGACCATCCGTTCGCGCTGCGACCTGGTCATCTCGCCGGTGAGCAGCACCTCGCTGCCGGGAGCGAACAACATCGAGACCGGCTGCGTGGAACACATCTCGATGATGTGGAACGGCGGCGTCATCGACCACGTCCGCGGCGCCCTGGGCTGACCCGCTTCCAGCCCAGGAACCCCTGTCGACGTACCGACAGGTCCCCAGATCGCCAAATCGACACAGGGATTTACCGGCACGGGGTTCCGTCGGCACGGCCCCGTCGACCGGACGGGCAGGGGTGCCGACGGACACAGAGCGGGGGCGGTGGTCCGCAGCGGCGGACCACCGCCCCCGCAGGGAGGGCCCACCCCGTGATCAGGTCACGGAGGTGGGCTCGTCCTCGTCAGCGTGCAGGTCGATGCCCTGGAGGTTCTTCTTCACCAGGGAGACCGCGACGAAGGAGATCAGCGAGAGGAAGACGACGTAGACACCGATGGTCCACGAGGCGCCGAAGTTGGTCAGCAGCAGCTCGGCGATCATCGCGGCGAAGGCGCCGCCCAGGATCGCCCCGAGCGCGTAGCCGATGGACACGCCCGAGTAGCGGACCTCCGCCGGGAACATCTCCGCGTACAGCGCCGACTGGGGGCCGTAGCTCAGGCCGAAGGTCAGCGTGAAGACGAAGAGGCCCAGGAAGTACATGTAGATGTTCGCGGTGTCGACCATGAACCACATCGGCACCGCCCAGGCGGCGAGCAGGACGTAGCCGATCTGGAAGGTCCGCACCCGGCCGATCCGGTCGCTGATCCAACCGCCGTACAGCGTGGAGACCAGCCAGCCGAAGGAGGCCAGGGTGGTGGCCAGCAGGACCGGTCCCCGCTCCATACCCAGGCCGAACTCCTCGACCGGCCGCGAGGCGTAGGTGGCCATGAAGGCGATCACCAGGTAACCGGCGGCGTTGTTGGCGACGAAGATCAGCGCGGAGAGGACGACCTCCTTGCTGTTCTTGCGGAACAGCCGGCCCAGCGGGGCCGAGGACTTGGCCCGGCGCTCCTGCATGAGCTTGAAGACCGGGGACTCCTCGACCGTCTTGCGGATGAGGTGGCCGACGATGATCAGCAGGAAGGACAGCAGGAACGGGATGCGCCATCCCCACTCCAGGAAGGCCTCGTTACCGATGACCGCGGTGATGACCCAGACCACGAAGGTCGCCAGGATCATGCCGCACGGCACGCCGATCTGCGGGTAGGCGCCGAAGTAACCACGCTTGTCGACCGGCGCGTGCTCCACCGACATCAGGGCCGCGCCGCCCCACTCACCGCCGGCGGAGAAGCCCTGGATGATGCGCATCAGGATCAGCAGGACCGGTGCCGCCACGCCGATCTGGGCGTAGGTGGGCAGCAGGCCGATCGCGCAGGTGGCGGCCCCCATCATGACGAGCGTGAAGACCAGGATCCGCTTGCGCCCGAACTTGTCCCCGAGGTGTCCGGCGACGATCGCGCCCAGCGGACGGAAGAGGAAGGAGATTCCGATGGTCGCGAAGGAGAGGACCTGCGCCACGGCCGGGCTGGCGTCCGACAGGGGCGCCAGGAAGAGGGGTGCCAATACCAGGCCCGCGGCCTGGGCGTAGATGAAGAAGTCGTACCACTCGATGGTGGTACCGACCATGGTCCCCGCGAGGACCTTGCGCTTCTCCTTGGGATCGAGGGTTCCACCGGGTCCTGGGACCGTGGCGTCGGGTGTCGCCATTGCTGCTCCGTAGTTCTCTACCGGCTCGAGGGGGCCGGGTTCGCTGTTGGGCCCGGGTAGGTCGGCCCACGGCCCGAAGGCGGAACGGGGGATACCGGGACAGACCATGAGCCCCAGGACACCATGCCATGTGATGCAGGGCACTTTCTACATCGGGTCACGATTTTCCCAGCTAGAGACATGTGTCCTGACCGAACGGTCGGTGAGAAACCCCCCGCTGACAAGGAAGCTTTCCGGCATGCGACCGCCCGGTCACGACCAGAAAGAAAAATTCTCCGCCGTCCATCCTTCGAGACGGAGGCAGCCGGACGGCGACAGGTCGGCCTGTCGACATGTCCCCCGGGCCTGCCGGGAGGAGCCCGGACCGAAAGGCCTCAGCCCCCGCCGGGAGACGGACCCGCGATCACGCTCTCCACCTCGGCGCGTGTGGTCACCTCGGGGAACTGGTGGAGCCACCAGGTCGCCCCGGCTTCCCGGTAGGGTTCCGGGTTCTGCCCGGCCGGGCCGCCCACCGCAACCTCGAACCCCCGCAGACCGCCCCGGTGCTCCGCGACGACGGCCAGCATCTCGCCGAGCTCCTCCGGGCCGGCCTCCGGGCACAGGCCGTCGAACCGGGCCGCCCGGCGCAGCGGGGCGCCTTTGGTGGTCTGGGCCGCGACCCAGACCGGAATCCTCCTCCCGCGCGAGGGGGTGGGCAGGAAGCGCAGACCGTCCACCCGGTAGTGCGGTCCCTCGTGGTGGACGACCTCGCCGCTCCAAATCTCCTCGAGGAGCTCCAGGCCTTCGTCGAGCAGCTCCGCCCTGGCTCGGGGGTCGGTGACCTCGCCCAGTCGGCCGAGTTCCCCTCCGTTGTCCCCACCCAGCCCCACACCGAGGACGAACCGCCCTCCGCTGAGTTGGTCCAGGGCGACCGCCTGCCGGGCCACCGTCTGCGGCCTGCGCCGGGAAAGCGGCGTGACCCGGGTGCCCAGGATGATCCGCTCGGTACGCGAGGCGATGGCGGCGAGGGCGATCCAGGGATCACAGACGGACAGCTCCGGACGGAGCGGCCGCACGACGTGGTCCCAGAGGAAGAGGCCGTCGAACCCGGCACGTTCGGCCAGGACCGCGAGGTCCGCGAGTACGGTCGGTTCGGCGAGCTCCCCGAACGGCGGCAGGTAGAGGGCGCGGCGCATCAGAGCAGCCCCTTCAGATAGGTGCCGGTCCGGCTGTCCGGGGCCGCCGCGACCAGCGCGGGCGCTCCCTGCGCGACGATCCGTCCGCCCCGCGAACCACCGCCCGGGCCCAGGTCGATGACATGGTCCGCGGTGGCCACGACCCGCATGTCGTGCTCGGCCGCCACCACGGTGGCACCCGCGCCGACGAGGTCGCGCAGCCGGCTGACGAGGACGTCGGTGTCGTGCGGGTGGAGGCCGGTGGTGGGCTCGTCGAGCAGGTAAACCGTGTCGGCGACCCGGCGGCGCTGGAGTTCGGTGGCGAGCTTGATCCGCTGGGCCTCGCCGCCGGACAACTCCGTGGCGGGCTGGCCCAGGCGCAGGTAGCCCAGGCCGACCCCGGAGAGGGTCTCCAGGGAGCGCCGTACCGACGGTTCCTCGGTGAAGAACCCCGCCGCCTCCTCGACCGACATCGCGAGCACGTCCGCGACCGTGCGCCCCCGGTACTCCACCCGGAGGGTGTCGTCGTCGTAGCGCGAGCCGCCGCAGGCCGGGCAGGGCGCGTAGGTGGTGGGCAGGAACAGCAGCTCCACCGAGACGAACCCCTCCCCCTCACAGGTGGGGCAGCGCCCCGCCGCGACGTTGAAGGAGAAGCGGCCGGGCCCGTAACCGAGCGATCGGGCCTTCTCGGTGGCCGCGAACAGCTTGCGCACCGTGTCGAAGAGCCCGGTGTAGGTCGCCAGGTTGGAGCGCGGTGTCCGCCCGATGGGCTGCTGGCTGACCCACACCACCCGGCCGTGCTCGGCGGCCCGGTCCCCGATCTCCGCCAGCAGGGAGGATTTGCCCGAACCGGACACCCCGGTGACGGCGGTGAACACGCCGAGGGGGATGTCGGCGTCCAGCTCGCGCAGGTTGTTGCGGGTGGCCCCGCGCAGTCGCAGCTGCCCGGCGGGGGTGCGGGGCCGGTGCTCCGGAAGGACGTCGTGGAACAGGTAGCGGCGGGTCACCGACTCCGGAACCTCGCGCAGGCCGGGCACCGGGCCGCTGTACAGGACGCGCCCGCCGTGCTCACCCGCCTCCGGTCCGACGTCGACGATCCAGTCCGCGCCGCGCACGATGTCCAGGTCGTGCTCGACGAAGCACACGGTGTTGCCGCCGTCGCGCAGGCGCCGGAGGATCCCGGTGAGCGCCTCGCAGTCGGCCGGGTGCAGGCCCGCGGAGGGCTCGTCCAGGACGTAGACCACCCCGAAGAGCCCCGTGCCCAGTTGGGTGGCCAGCCGGATCCTCTGGAGCTCCCCGGTGGACAGGGTCGGAGCCGGCCGGGCCACGCTCAGATAGCCCAGGCCCAGTTCCGCCAGCACCTCGACCCGTCCGGTGATCTCCCCGACGAGCGCCCCGGCAGCCCCCGTCTCCTCCCGCCAGGGGCGCAGCAGGGTGACCAGTTCGGTCAGCGGCAGCGCCGCCAGCTCGGCGATGGTGTGCCCGGCGAAGGTGACCCGCAGCGCCTCCTGCCGCAGCCGCCGGCCGCCGCACTCCGGGCAGGTCCGGTTGACCATGAACTCGGCCGCCCTGCGCCGCCGGGCCTCGCTGGCGGAGGAGGCGTAGGCCTTGAGCACCAGTCGCCGGGCGCTGCTGTACTTTCCCTGGTAGGGCCGGTGGACCCGGCCCGCCTCACGGACCGGGTGAACGGTCACCACAGGCTGTTCCTCGGTGAACAGGATCCAGTCGCGCTCGTCCTGGGGGAGCTCCTGCCAGGGCCGGTGAATGTCGTACCCGAGGGTGTCGAGGATGTCGCGCAGGTTCTTGCCCTGCCAGGCCCCGGGCCAGGAGGCGACCGCCCCGTCGGCGATGCTCAGCCCGGGGTCGGGCACCAGCGAATCCTCGGTGACCTCGTGCTCGACCCCCTCCCCGTGGCATACGGGGCAGGCGCCGGCCGCGGTGTTGGGGGAGAAGGAGTCGGAGTCCAGGCGCTCCGCCCCGGGCGGGTAGGTGCCCGCCCGGGAGAAGAGCATGCGCAACGTGTTGGAGAGCGTGGTGAGGGTGCCCACGGTGGAGCGGACCGAGGGCGCGGAGCGCGGCTGTGCGAGTGCCACGGCCGGCGGCATCCCGGTGACGTCGTCCACGTCCGGGGCCGGGAGCTGCTGGAGCAGGCGCCTCGCGTACGGCGCCACCGACTCCAGGTACCGGTGCTGGGACTCGGCGTAGAGGGTCCCGAAGGCCAGGGAGGACTTCCCCGACCCGGAGACCCCGGTGAAGGCGACCAGGGAGTCCCGGGGCAGCTCCGTGTCCACGTTCCTCAGGTTGTGGATGCGGGCGCCGCGCACCCGGATGCGGTCGTCGTGGTTGTTCATGGGACAAGCCTTACCCGGTCACGGCCCCGGAGGAGGTCCATGGGCCGTCCCGGTACGGCAAACCCCGGTGGGTGCCGCCTGTCGACGGATCGGCCAGTCGACATGTCGCCGTGTCGGCCTGTCGACGGATCAACCTGTACCGGCACAGCACATCCGCACCACGGGGACCCGGCCACGCTCCAGCGCGGCCGGAACGGTACGAACTCAGGCAGTCGGGAAAGGATCCGGTCCGTACGAGCGCGTACGGACCCGTGCTCGCG
The DNA here is from genome assembly GCF_055763695.1 of Nocardiopsis moroccensis. Lineage (NCBI taxonomy): Bacteria > Bacillati > Actinomycetota > Actinomycetes > Streptosporangiales > Nocardiopsidaceae > Nocardiopsis > Nocardiopsis moroccensis. The sequence continues at coordinate 4,819,727 of NZ_CP199747.1, forward strand.
TTCGAGACCACGTGCCGTGAGCTCGTCCGGCTTCTCCACCAGATCCACCATGAACCCGCGGTCGCTGAAGAGCTCCCCCAAGGACGGTCCCGGTGGACACACGGAAGATCCTGGCGCCGACGGCCCGTTTAGGCTGACCACGTCGGGCGATCATTCTGATGGGCTGTTCGCCGAGAGCGCTCGGTACAGCCGGTTGGTCACGACGTGCACGGAAGTAACGGCATGGCGCCTGCGGTTCGCGGTTCTACGGAGCACGACGCTTGACCCCGGACAAGACCCTCCAGAGTCCGAGGACGGAAATGAGGAGTTGAACGATGGACAGTAAGCTGGCATGGCACAAGAGCACGTATTCCGACGGCGGCTCGAACTGCGTGGAGGTCCGGGAGAGTGCGAGCGGTGCGGCTGTGCGTGACACGCAGAATCGCGAGCTCGGCCACCTCAACGTGCCTCCGGCTGAGTGGATGGCCTTCCTCCGTCTGACCCGATAGACCCACACGTAAGCTCCCGGGATTCTTCCTCTCCAGGACCTTCGCGGTTTGCACCAACGCCCCTGCTAACAGCCGCACGCGCCCTGCGCATGGGGAGGACGACGGCGCACAGGCTCGCCGGAAGCGGCCAGTTCCCCTGTCGGCTGCTCCGCTATGGCGGGACCTACCGGGTGGCCACTGCGGAGCTCCTGGAGCTCTTGGGCGTGCCTCTTCCCACCGGGGGAGCCTCGACTGGAGTCGAGTCGACACAGCGATTCGATCTGTTGTCGACTTGGCGTCTTGTCGTCTTGTCGGTACCGCTCAGGGCCGGAGAAGCGCGGGCTCGAACAGGGATGCCGTGGAGTTCCGCAGTCAAATGGCGGTCACAACAGAAAGAGCCCTGCTCTCCGAGTGGAGAAGCAAGGCTCTGACCAGATGAAACTGGGTGGGCGTACCAGGACTTGAACCTGGGGCCTCATCCTTATCAGGGATGCGCTCTAACCGACTGAGCTATACGCCCTTGTTCCGACGAGAACTCTACCGCATCCCGGGGGCCGGAGCGAACCGGTTCCCTCGGGGCTGGCAAGAGGAGACACGGGCATGCCGCGTCCCTCTTCACCTCCCATTTTAGCGGGTTTCACGAGTGCTCGGGACAGCCCCGGGCAGACGTCGGGCCCGGCTCAAACCAGGAGAACCGGGCCCGGCAGACGTTCGGGAACTACTCGGCCTCGGAGAGGGTGACGTCGACGCCGCCGACCAGGTCGGCGACCAGGTTGTACAGCATCGCACCCACCGTGGACAGGGCGGTCAGGAGCACGACGTTCAGCGCGCCGATGACACCCGTGTAACCCAGCACACGGCCGGGGGAGAACCAGGCGGCCGGGTTCAGGCCCAGCTCGTCCTCTGCCCCGTCACCCTCCAGGAGGGCGCCGATCATGTTGGTCAGCTCGTCGAAGACACCCAGCATCGACAGGGTCGCGTAGATGACGGCGACCGCGACGAACAGGATGATGAAGCAGACGAGGGCGACCACGAAGCTGAACTTCATCACCGACCACGGCTCCACCCGGGAGACCGTCAGGTGGGCCTTGCGGCTCGCCAGGGACGCCTTGACGGCACCCGGCCCCTCGGGCTTGGCGGCTTCGGGCTCCGGCTCGGATTCGGTCGTCACCGTCGTTCCTCCCGACTCCGGCTCGGTCGGCTCCGCCGTTTCCACGTCCGTGTCACCGGCGGTCGCAGCCGCATCGGACTCGTTGCTGGTGGTGTTCCGCTGGTTCTCAGACATAGAAGCGTTACCGCTGGACTTTCGTTGAGACGGGTCGATCCGTGTGTCCCGCGGGGTTCCGGAAAAGAACCCCGCGGGACTTACTGGGCTTAACGCGCAGTCTATGCCTCAGGGTTGCCATCCCCGGCGACCGTCTCCCCACCCGTGTCGGGTGTCTCGGCGGCCTCGACGGCATCGGCGACCTCCTCGGCCTCGGCCTCCTCGGCGGCCTCGGCGTTGGCGGCGACAGCCACGATCTTGTTGCCCTTGCTCAGATTCATCAGCCGGACACCCATGGTGGTACGTCCGGACTGCTTCACCTCGGCGGCACCGGTGCGGATGACCCCGCCGGCGGAGGTGATCGCGAAGATCTCGTCCACCCCCGGGTCCACCATCAGGGCGCCGACCAGCTTGCCGCGGGCCTCCACGACCTTCGCCGTGAGCACGCCCTTGCCGCCGCGGTTCTGCACCGGGTACTGCTCCGAGGGGGTGCGCTTGGCGTACCCGTTCTCGGTGGCGACCAGGACGTCGGTGGAGCCGTCCCCGGGGCGGATGACGTCCATGGAGAGCAGGTAGTCGCCTTCCAGGAAACGCATCCCGATCACACCGCTGGTCGCCCGGCCCATCGGGCGCAGCGACTCGTCGGCGGCCGGGAAGCGGATCGCCTGGGCGTCGCTGGAGATCAGCAGCAGGTCGTCGTCGGGGAAGACCAGGCGCGCCGCGATCAGCTCGTCCTCCTCGCGGAGGTTGATCGCGATGATGCCCGCCGCGCGCGCGGAGTCGAAGTCCTCCAGGCGCGACTTCTTGACCAGGCCCTCCCGGGTGGCCAGCACCAGATAGGGCGCGGCCTCGTAGTCGCGCAGCGCCATGATCTGCGCGATCTCCTCGCCCGGCTGGAAGGGCAGCAGGTTGGCGACGTGCTGGCCGCGCGCGTCGCGGGCGGCCTCCGGAAGCTCGTACGCCTTCGTCCGGTACACCCGACCCTGGTTCGTGAAGCACAGGATCCAGTGGTGGGTGGTGGTGACGAAGAAGTGCTGGACGATGTCGTCCTGCTTGAGCTGGGCGCCCCGCACCCCCTTGCCGCCGCGCTTCTGCGCCCGGTAGTTGTCGATGCGGGTGCGCTTGGCGTACCCACCGCGGGAGATCGTGACGACCACGTCCTCCTCCGCGATGAAGTCCTCCATGCGCATGTCACCCTCGAACGGGATGATGTGCGTGCGCCGCTCGTCGCCGTACTTCTCCACGATCTCGCCCAGCTCGTGGCGGATGATGCTCCGCTGGCGAACGTCCGAGGCGAGGATGTCGTTGTAGTCGGCGATGAGCGACATCAGCTCGTCGTACTCGGCGGTCAGGGCGTTGCGCTCCAACGCGGCGAGCTTGCGCAGCTGCATGTCGAGGATGGCGCGGGCCTGGATGTCGTCGATCTCCAGGAGGCCCATCAGACCGGTGCGCGCCGCGTCGGCGGAGGCGCTGCTCCGGATGAGGCTGATGACCTCGTCGATACGGTCCATGGCCCGCAGCAGGGCGCGCAGGATGTGCGCCCGCTCCTCGGCCTTGCGCAGGAGATACTGCGTCCGGCGGACGATGACCTCGACCTGGTGCTTGACCCAGTGGCGGATCATCTGGTCCAGGCGCAGGGTGCGCGGCACCCCGTCGACCAGGGCCAGCATGTTCGCGCCGAAGGTCTCCTGCAGCTGGGTGTGCTTGTACAGGTTGTTCAGCACGACCTTGGCGACGGCGTCCCGCTTGAGCACGATCACCAGGCGCTGACCGGTGCGACCGCTGCTCTCGTCCCGTACGTCGGCGATGCCGGTGATCTTGCCGTCCTTGACCAGGTCGGCGATCTTCAGCGCGAGGTTGTCCGGGTTGACCTGGTAGGGCAGCTCGGTGATGACCAGGGTCTGGCGGCCCCGGCTGTCCTCCTCGACCTCGACCACGGCGCGCATGGTGATGGAGCCGCGGCCGGTCCGGTAGGCCTCCTCGATGCCCCGCTTGCCCACGATGAGTCCGCGCGTGGGGAAGTCGGGGCCCTTGACCCGGGCGATGAGCTGGTCGAGCAGCTCCTCGTCCTCGACCTCGGGGTTGTCCAGGTACCAGTTGACGCCGTCGGCGACCTCGCGCAGGTTGTGCGGCGGGATGTTGGTCGCCATACCGACCGCGATACCCGAGGAACCGTTGACGAGCAGGTTCGGGAAGCGGGCCGGGAGCACGACGGGTTCGGCGGAGCGGCCGTCGTAGTTGGGCCGGAAGTCGACGGTCTCCTTGTCGATGTCCCGGAGCATCTCCATGGCCAACGGCGCGAGCTTGCACTCGGTGTAGCGCATGGCGGCGGCCGGGTCGTTGCCCGGCGAGCCGAAGTTGCCGTTCGGGTCGACCAGCGGCATCCGCATCGACCACCACTGGGCCAGCCGGACCAGGGTGTCGTAGATGGCGCTGTCACCATGCGGGTGGTAGTTACCCATCACGTCACCGACGACGCGGGCGCACTTGAAGTACCCGCGGTCGGGCCGGAAACCGCCGTCGTACATCGCGTAGAGCACGCGCTGGTGTACCGGCTTGAGGCCGTCCCGGACATCGGGCAGGGCGCGGCCCACGATGACCGACATCGCGTAGTCGAGGTAGCTGCGCTGCATCTCGACCTGGATGTCGACGGGTTCGATCCGGTCGGTCAGGCGCGGCAGGGACTCCACCGGGGAGTCCCCGCCCTCAGGAGTGTCGGGGTTGTTCGCATCCGTCACGGATGTCGATCCCTTCTAAAGCTTGCTTGAGCACGGGCGGGAGGAACGCGGGAGGAACCTAGATGTCCAGGAAGCGGACGTCCTTGGCGTTGCGCTGGATGAAGGCGCGTCGCGACTCGACGTCCTCACCCATGAGCACGCTGAACAACTCGTCGGCCTGGGCCGCGTCCTCCAGGCTCACCTGGAGGAGGACGCGGCGGTCCGGGTCCATCGTGGTGTCCCACAGCTCGTTGGCGTTCATCTCGCCCAGACCCTTGAAGCGCTGCACCATGTCGCGCGGGCGCGGGTCCCTCTTCCCCTGGGCGATCCCGGCCTCGATCAGCCGGTCCCGCTCGGCGTCGGAGAAGGCGTAGCTGGCGTCGGCGCCCTTCTGGTCCCACTTGATCTTGTACAGCGGCGGTGCGGCCAGGTACACGTTCCCGGCCTCGACCAGCGGCTTCATGAAGCGGAACAGCAGGGTGAGCAGCAGGGTGCGAATGTGCTGACCGTCGACGTCGGCGTCGGCCATCAGGATGACCTTGTGGTACCGCAGCTTCTCGGCGTCGAAGTCCTCGTGGATACCGGTGCCCAGGGCGGTGATGATCGCCTGGACCTCGTTGTTCTTGAGGATCCGGTCGATCCGGGACTTCTCCACGTTCAGGATCTTGCCCCGGATGGGCAGGATGGCCTGGTTGTGCGGGTTTCGCCCACCCTTGGCGGAGCCACCGGCCGAGTCACCCTCGACGATGTAGACCTCGCACTCCTCCGGGTTGGTGGACTGGCAGTCCGAGAGCTTGCCCGGCAGGGAGGTGGTCTCCAGGAGGGTTTTGCGGCGGGTCAGGTCGCGGGCCTGACGCGCGGCCACGCGGGCGCGAGCGGCCTGGCTGGCCTTGGACACGATGTCCTTGGCCTCGCCGGGGTTGCGCTCGAACCAGTCGCGCAGGTGCTCGTTGGTGACCTTCTGGACGAAGGACTTGGCCTCGGTGTTGCCGAGCTTCGTCTTGGTCTGGCCCTCGAACTGCGGGTCGGCGAGCTTGACCGAGATGATCGCGGTCAGGCCCTCGCGGATGTCGTCGCCGGTGAGGTTGTCCTCCTTGTCGCGCAGCAGCCTCTGGTCCCGGGCGTACCGGTTGACCAGTGTGGTGAGCGCGGAGCGGAAGCCCTCCTCGTGGGTGCCGCCCTCCGCCGTGTTGATCGTGTTGGCGAAGGTGTGCACGGACGAGGTGTACGACTGGTTCCACTGCATGGCGATCTCGACCGAGATGCCTTCGCCGTCCTCCTCGAAGGAGATGATCGACGCGTGCGCCGGCTCCTTCTTGGCGTTGATGTGCCGGACGTAGTCCGACAGCCCCTCCTCGTAGTGGAAGGTGTTGACGGTGGGTCCGCCGTCGGTGTGGTCGGGCCGCTCGTCGCGGATGGTGATGGACAGCCCCTTGTTGAGGAAGGCCATCTCCTGCATCCGGCGGGCCAGCGTCTCGAACGAGTACGTGGTGGTCTCGAAGATGCCGCCGTCGGCCCAGAAAGTGGTCTGGGTACCGGTCTCGTCGGTCGCCTCACCCTTGATGAGATCGCCGGTCGGGGCGGTCATCTCGTAGTGCTGACGCCACACGTGGCCGTCTCGGCGGATCTCCACGTCCAGCGCTGTGGACAACGCGTTGACGACGGAGACGCCGACACCGTGCAGACCGCCGGAGACCGCGTAGGACTTTCCGTCGAACTTGCCGCCCGCGTGCAGCGTGGTGAGGACGACCTCGACGGCCGGACGCTTCTCCACGGGGTGGAGGTCGACCGGGATACCCCGGCCGTTGTCGGCCACCCTGACGCCGCCGTCGGCGAGCAGGGTCACCTCGATGGCGTCGGCGTGACCCGCCAGCGCCTCGTCGACCGAGTTGTCGACCACCTCGTAAACCAGGTGGTGCAGACCCCGCTCCCCGGTGGAGCCGATGTACATGCCCGGGCGCTTGCGTACTGCCTCAAGCCCCTCGAGAACCGTGATTGATCCTGCGTCGTAGGCCAAGTGGGAACACCCTCCTGCTGGGGACGCCTGTCGGCCGCGGCCGAGCGGACTACGGTCAACCCACGGCAGGGTGATCGCAGGGTCGACATGCCGCGACACCCGGGGATCACCGTTCGCCGCACGGGCCGTCCGCCCACCCTCTACATGGGGGCGTGGTACCGGCTACAGGCGTCTGAAGAACCGTCTCCATGATACCCCGCGCGGTGCGACAAAGTGGCATTGGCGGCCCTGTGCCGCTCCAGAACGAACGTTTGGGGCGGGAGCCGAGTCCCTACACGCGGGGGACCCCTTGCGCAAGTCCCGGCGCGGTTGAGTGCCCTTGGAAGGACGGTCACCCCCCGTCCCCGGCCGCCGGCCCGCAGGTGGAGCGAGTACACACTCGGGAGCCCAAACACCCCACAACGTCTGAAAAGACCCTCGGGACCCCCAGGTCACAGGCGTTTTCACCGTCCCGGAACTCCCTTCCGCAGGGGGTCACCGGCGCCGGAAACCGGGACCCTTGACCTTGATCGAGACGACGGTGCCGTCCCCCAGTTCCTCGTTGAGGCGGCGGACCAGATCACGCACCATCGCTCGCGCGTGGGCCGCCATCGTCGGCGAATCGGCGACCACGACGAGTTCGCCCTCCGAGTAACTCTCCGGCCGGAGGTGCTCGGCGTTGAACTCACCCACGATGTCCGCCCACCGGCCGAACACCCCACCGATGGCCACCTGTTCCTGCCAGCCGTGCTCGATCAGCCAGGTCCGCACCGCGTCGCCGAACAGTTGGGGCTCGTTCCGTGACCGCAACCGGCCACGCCTGCGAGTGCGGTTCATTCCCCTGGGAACGGCTCCGCGCTCCCGTGCCTCCGCCTTGGCCCGGGCCAGAGCCTGGCGGGCCAGATCCGCCCCGGAGGCCGGGGGGACGGGCGGGACCGCGGGCGGGTTCTCGTCCACAGGCTGTGGACGGGCCGCATCGGTGGGAAGCTCCGGGACGCCCCGACTCGACCCGGGGTCCACAGGCTGTGGATAACGGTCACTCACTCTCGACCACCCCCTGACGCACCCCGAACCTGGCACCGTCCAGTTCCTTCGGGATGTCCTCGCCGACCGCGGCGGTCACCAGGACCTGTTCGGCGTCGCGCACCCGTTCGGCCAGCCTCCGGCGGCGCTCGGTGTCCAGTTCGGCGAAGACGTCGTCCAGGATCAGCACCGGGTCATCGCCCTCCGCCCGCAGCAGCTCGAAGGCGGCGAGCTTGAAGGACAGGGCGTAGGACCAGGACTCGCCCTGACTGGCGTAACCCTTGGCGGGCAGGTCGCCGAGTTGCAGGTGGAGTTCGTCGCGGTGCGGTCCGACCAGGCTGATCCCGCGCTGCAGTTCGCGCTCGCGCGCCTGGGTCATCGCCTCGCGCAGCGCTTCCACAAGCTGTGGACGCTCGTGCGGCACCTCCGCCCCCTCCGGGACCGCCGAGCTCCGGTAGGTGGGCACGGCCGGCCCGCCGGAGTCGGTCAGCCCCGCGTAGGAGTGCGCGATCAGCGGACGCAGCTCCTCCACCAGGCCCAGCCGGGCGGCGAGGAGTTCGGCTCCGGTCTCCGCGAGATGGGAGTCCCAGACCTCCAGCGTGCTCAGGTCGGGCGCGGCCCGCTGCCGCAACCGGGCCGAGGCCGACTTCAACAGGGCGTTGCGCTGCTTGAGCACCCGCTCGTAGTCGGAGCGCACCCCCGCCATCCGGGGCGCCCGCGCCACCAGCAGGTCGTCGAGGAAACGGCGCCGCTCTCCCGGATCCCCCTTGACCAGGGCCAGGTCCTCGGGGGCGAAGAGCACCGTGCGCAGAATGCCGAGCACGTCGCGGGGACGCCCCGCGGCGCCCCGGTTGACCCTGGCCCGGTTGGCCCGCCCGGGGTTGATCTCCAGGTCGACCATCATGTCCCGGCCGTCCCGGACGACCTTGGCGCTGACGATGGCGCGGGGCGCGCTCTGGCGGACCAGCGGCGTGTCGGAGGAGACCCGGTGGCTGCCCAGGGTGGCGACGTAACAGATCGCCTCGACCAGGTTGGTCTTGCCCTGGCCGTTGGATCCGACGAACGCGCTCACCCCGGGTTCGAGGCGCACAAGAGCCGACTCGTAGGAACGGAAGTCGGCCAGTTGCAGGTGGGAGACGTACATCCGGCCTTCCTCCTGGAGGGGAGCGCAAAAGCGGAAAGGGGTGCGGAAGAGGAATCGGGGGCGGTCCGGTGTACCCCGGACCGCCCCCGGAGGAGAGACGGTGGCTAGGCCTGCTCGTCCGCCTTGGTGACGGCGTGGCCGCCGAACTGGTTGCGCAGGGCGGCGACGACCTTCATGGCCTGGCTGTCGTCCTGCCGGGAGGCGAACCGCGCGAAGAGCGAGGCGGTGATCGCCGGTGCGGGCACCGCCAGGTCCACGGCGGCCTGGACCGTCCAGCGACCCTCGCCGGAGTCCTGGGCGTATCCGCGCAGCTCCGACAGGTCCGGGTCCTCCTCCAGGGCGCGGCAGAGCAGGTCCAGCAGCCAGGAACGGACGACCGTCCCCTCACGCCAGCTCTCGAAGGTGCCCGGGACGTCGTCCACGAGACCCGAGGCGACCATGAGCTCGTAGCCCTCGGCGAAGGACTGCATCATGCCGTACTCGATGCCGTTGTGGACCATCTTCACGAAGTGCCCGGCACCGACCGCTCCGGCGTGTACGAAACCGCCGCCTTCGTCGGGTGTCAGGGAGTCGAAGACGGGGCGCAGGCGCTCCACGTCCCCGGCCTGGCCGCCGACCATGATCCCGTAACCGTTCTGACGCCCCCAGACACCGCCGCTGACCCCGGCGTCGACGTAGCCGATGCCCTTCGCGGACAGCGTCTCGGCGCGGGCTCGATCGTCGGCGTAGTGCGAGTTCCCGCCCTCGACGATGACGTCGCCCTCGGAGAGGAGGTCACCGAGCTCGGAGATGATCGTGGCCGTCGGTTCGCCCGCGGGGACCATCACCCACACGAGGCGGGGGGCCTCCAGGCGGCCGACCAGCTCGGCCAGGGACTCGACATCCCGGTCACCGGGGGAGACGTCGTAGCCGACGACCTCGTGCCCCTTCTCCCGGAGCCGGGCGGCCATGTTGCCGCCCATCTTGCCGAGGCCGATCATTCCGAGTTGCATGTGTGGACTCCCCCTTGGGCACCTGTGGACACGTGGAAGCCGACCGGCCCGGGCGCGGCGGACGCGTTCGGTCGGACGGGCGTTCGGGTCAGCCGGAGAGGCGCACCGGCATGATCAGGTATCGGTACTCGGGGGACGAGCCCTCCTCGGCCGGCTTGCCGGTGAGGATCGCGGGCTTGGTCGAGGTGGTGAAGTGCAGGCGTGCCACGTCGGTGCCGATGGCGCCGAGTCCGTCCAGCAGGAATCCGGAGTTGAACGCGATCTGGATGTCGTCACCGTCCAGGTCCGCCTCCAGGGTTTCCACAGCCTGTGCGTCCTCGCCGGTGCCCGCCTCCAGGACAAGGGCGCCCTGGGAGAAGGCCAGCCGCAGCGGGGTGTTGCGCTCGGCGACGAGCGAGACGCGCTTGACGGCCTCGACGAACTCGGAGCGGCTGACCTCGGCCACCGTGTTGAAGGTGTCCGGCAGCAGTGCCCGGTACTTGGGGAACTCACCGTCGAGCAACCGGGTGGTGGTCCGGCGGCCGCCGCCCTCGAAGCCCATGATGCCCTCGCCGGAGTCGCTGCCCGAGAGGGCGATGGAGACCTCGGCGCCCGAGGTCAGCGTCTTGGCGGTGTCGTGCAGGGTCTTGGCCGGGACCAGGGCGACGGCGGAGAGGTCGGGGTTCTCCGGCTTCCAGTTCAGCTCGCGGACGGCGAGGCGGTAGCGGTCGGTGGAGGCGAGCGTGATCGTCTCGCCCTCGATCTCGACCCGGACACCGGTGAGCATGGGCAGCGTGTCGTCGCGGCCCGCGGCCACGGCGACCTGGCTGACGGCGGCGGCGAACACGTCGCTGCCGATGGTCCCGCTGACCCCTGGCATCTCCGGGAGGGACGGGTAGTCCTCGACCGGCATGGTGTTCAGGGTGAACTTCGCGCTTCCACAGGTGACGACGGCCTTGGAGCCGTCCGTGGAGATCTCCACGGGCTGTGGAGGCAGGTTGCGGGTGATCTCGGCGAGGAGACGACCGGAAACCAGGGTCTGCCCGGCCTCCTCGATCTCGACGTCGACCGAGACCTGTGCGGACACCTCGTAGTCGAAGCCGGACAGGCGCAGCCGCTGACGGCCGTCGGTCTCGCCGGCGTCCAGCAGGATTCCGGCGAGCACCGGTACCGAGGGGCGTGTCGGCAGTGTTCGCGCTGTCCAGGCGACAGCGTCGGCCAGTACGTCGCGTTCGACCCGGAACTTCACTTTCCGACTCACTTTCCGCACGACCGGTGGACCGGTCGCAGCCTCAACGTTGCAGCTCGTGGGTGTCTCGTGGGTCTGCCGGGCGGCTCCGTCAACAGGATGTGGACGGTGTCCGCGACGAACGCGGGCCGTGCCACTGGAGCGGCCTCGGTTCCCGTAGGGGTCACCGCTCAGATCTGGGCGGCTCAGGACAGGGGCGAGACCACACGTTACCCGGATTCACCGCCTGCCGCTGCCAGCTCGGCACGGGACCGCCGTCACCTCGATCTCGGGACTTTGTCCACAGATTTGACGCGGAGCTGTTTTGAAGCCCCCTCTTGGTTACTCAAGGTGCGTAGTAGTAGTAGGGCCTGTGGATAATGTGGATAACCATCGTTTTCGCAGGTCACCCCGCGAATTTTTGTCCACAGGTCCTGTGGATGACCCTGTGCGTAACTCGGCCTCCCTGTGGACGGAACAGAGGGCCCTCAGGTTGTCCACACCTCATCCACAGGTTCGTCCACAGGTTTTCCCCAGGTTGTCCACAACAGCCTGTGGTTCGGTGATCCGATGACCCATGGTTGCGTCCACAGGGGGACCCCCGGTTACCCACAGGCTCGGAGCAGTTGTCCACAGATTATCCACAGGGTTGTCCACAGATTTGACGCCCTTCCTGTGGATAACTTGGCCGAGAAGAGCGAAAATTTTTTTTCCGAACCGCGCGCAGACCTCGCGAACCTGGACAAACAGTCTGTACACAGGGTTTTCCACAGGCTCTTGGCGAACTACGAACCCCGGTCGTTGTCACGGTCTCCGACCAGGCTCCTCCGGGAGCGGTGTGGGCAGGGCAACAAGCGCTGGAGTCCTGGGGAAACAGGGAAAACAGTGCGTGTCCGGCACGGACGGTGCTCGATACGTACGACACGGGCGTAACCGGCTTCGGGGGAGCAATGACCACACAAGCCTGTGGATAACTCGGTGCGGGCGGTTGAACCTCGGAGCCAGTGGACAGGACGGGCCGCCCACGGAGCTCTCGTGCCGGTGCCGGACACCGTGGGGAAGGGTCGACGGGTAGAGCTGTCGACACGGCGACACGGCGACACAGAGATACGGAGATACGGAGATACGGAGACACATCGCCCGGGGCGGTGCCCGGGCACCGCCCCGGGCCCGGAGAAACAGCGGGGGCCGCCGTCCCCTGTCGGACGCGGCCCCGTTGTACACCTTCGGCGTTCCTGTGTCCCCGCCCCGGCGTTCCGGTGCCGGGCAGAAGCCCGGTCAGGTCAGCGAGGGCTGGTCCTTGATCCGGCTGGTCAGTTCGTGGACCTGGTTGTAGATGGAGCGGCGCTCCGCCATCAGGGCGCGTACCTTGCGGTCGGCGTGCATGACGGTGGTGTGGTCCCGGCCGAACTGCTGGCCGATCTTGGGCAGGGAGAGGTCCGTGAGCTCGCGGCACAGGTACATGGCGATCTGCCGGGCCGTGACCAGGACCCGGGACCGCGAGGTCCCGCACAGGTCCTCCAGGCTCAGCCCGAAGTAGGCCGCGGTCTGGGACATGATCGCGCTCGCCGTGATCTCCGGGACCTCGGCGTTGGGGACCAGGTCCCGCAGGACCTGGCCGGTCAGGTCCAGGTCGACGGACTGCCGGTTGAGGCTGGCGAACGCGGTCACCCGGATGAGCGCGCCCTCCAGCTCACGGATGTTGGTGGAGATCTTGCTGGCGATGAACTCCAGGACCTCCGGCGGGGCGGCCAGTCCTTCCTGCGCAGCCTTCTTGCGCAGGATGGCGATCCGGGTCTCCAGCTCGGGCGGCTGGACGTCGGTCAGCAGGCCCCACTCGAACCGGCTCCGCATCCGGTCCTCCAGTGTGGTCAGCTGCTTGGGCGGCCGGTCACTGGAGATGACGATCTGCTTGTCGGAGTTGTGGAGCGTGTTGAAGGTGTGGAAGAACTCCTCCTGCGTCTGCTCCTTGTTCTCCAGGAACTGGATGTCGTCCACCAGGAGCACGTCGATGTCCCGGTACCGGCGGCGGAAGCCGTCCGCCTTCCCGTCCCGGATCGAGTTGATGAACTCGTTGGTGAACTCCTCGGAGCTCACGTACCGCACCCGGGAGCCCTCGTAGAGCCGGTGCGTGTAGTGGCCGATCGCGTGCAGGAGGTGGGTCTTGCCCAGCCCGGAGCCCCCGTGGATGAACAGCGGGTTGTAGGCCTTGGCCGGGGCCTCGGCGGCGGCCACGGAGGCCGCGTGCGCGAACCGGTTACTGGAACCGATGACGAACGTGTCGAAGGTGTACTTCGGGTTCAGCCGCGCGTGCTCGCCCGGCGGGATCTCCGGGGAGCGCCCGGGCGGAGAGGCGGGGGAGCCCGCGCCCCCCTTCTCCTCCGACGGCTCCCGTGCAGGTGCCTGGGTCTCCTCGGCGGGCTGCTCCCGCCCCGGGGCCGGGCCCTCGGGGCCGGGCGCCGAGGGCTCCGGCGCCTCCGCGGCCGGAGTCTCCCAGCGGTTGGGCTGGTCCCAGGAGGATTCTCCCCATGCCTGCTGCTGCCACAGCTGTTCCTGGGCGGGCTGTTCCCAGCGCGGGGAACGGGAGGAGGGGGGAGCCCCCTGGACGCCGGGCGCGGGCGCCTCCGGTGGCGCGGAGTGGGAACGGGGGGCCTGGGGGTGCTGCCCCTGGGCCGGCTGGTCCTGGTCAGGTGCCCAGCCCCCCGGGGCCGCGTACCACCGGTCACCGTTCTGGGGCGCGGGGTGCCTGGGCGCGGCCTGTTGCTGGGGTTCCTGAGGCGGGGGAGCGGCGCCGAGCAGGTCGGCCTGGGCCCGGGCGTGGCCGGGGTGCGCCCCCAGTGCCTCGGAGGGGTGCGGTTCGGTCGGGCGTGCGTGCTGGCCACGGGACTCGTGCGCCGCGCCCTCCTGGGGAGGGGGTTCGTGTGCGGGGGGTTCGGAGCGCGGCGTGGCCGGGGCGGAACCCTGCGAAGCGGGGCGGGGGCCGTGCGCTCCCGGTGCACCGCCGTACGGTGCGGGGGTCGGCGGCGGGGTCGGTACCGCGGTGGGGTCCACTGTCACCGCGACCCGGATCTCCCGGCCCAGGTGTGCGGAGAGGGCCTTGCTGATCGCCGGGTAGAGACGTGTCTCCAGGACCTTCTTGGTGAACTCGTTGGGCGCTGCGATCAGCGCCGTGTCCTCGATCAGACCCAGCGGACGGGTCTGCGGCAGCCAGGCGCGCTGGTGCGCGGGCAGGGAGTCGTTGTCGATCCCGTCCAGCACGCTTGACCAGACCATTGCGAGGTTGACCTGTGCTTCAGCCAAGGTGACCTGCCATGGTTGCTGTCCCTTCGGTGCGGATCTGTTCGGTGCGGATTGGTAGCGGTGAGGGGACGGGGGAGGTTGGTACGGCCTGTCACGGGCACGGTTGAGCCCCTGCGGGGCCCGCCCCTCCCATTGTCCTCCCCTCCGGGGGGTGCCGGGGCAGGGAGTAAGGGGGTGTGGTGGGTTCGTCTGGCCGTACGGGGCCTGTGGACAGCGGAATCTGCCAACAGCGGCCAAGGGTTTGACTACCTCTGGGTATCCACAGGATCAGAGGGTTGTCCACAGGTTGTGCACAGGTTTATCCACAGGATGACAGCTGGCTGTGCACTCTGTGGGGTTATCCACAATTTGCAGGTCAGAAGGTGTGTAAAGCGCTCGTCCGCAGCTTCCTGAAGGCTGGGGGCGAAGCGAGGAGAGAGTTATCCACAGGTTGAGGTTATCCACAGGACACGCCCCACTGTGGAAGTTGTGCACCCTGTGGACAACTGGTTGTCCACAGGGGCGGGGATAGGCTGTGCGCAGTGGTGTCCGCCACCTGCCGGGCCGCGTCCGGCGGACCCGGGCCCCGGTCCGCCGAGCGGTCTGATTTGACCACGGCCCGACCAGGTCGTATCTTCTTTATGCTTATGCCGATGATTCTGTCCGCGCTCATGTCCGACATGGGAGCGCGGCATCGACACATGCACAGCAAGGCCCCGCATATCCTGGGGGTCTGTCGTAGTACTTTCCTGACACGCCCCTGGAGCCAGTAGTGAGCAAGCGTACGTTTCAGCCGAACAACCGGCGTCGCGCGAAGGTCCACGGCTTCCGGCTGCGCATGCGTACGCGCGCCGGTCGCGCCATCATCGCCTCGCGTCGTCGTAAGGGACGCGCCGCGCTGACCGTGAGCCACTAGGGCCACGTAAGCCTCAAGTCTTCACTGGGACCGGTCCGGCCTTCTTGCCGGTCGGTCCCTTTGTCGTGGGGTACGGATCCGGTAGTCGAGGGCCGTGCCCCCTCTCCCGGAGGAACGCCGATGTTGTCGCCGGAGAACCGGATGCGTCACAGCGCCGAGTTCGGAACGGTCATGCGCTCGGGCCGGCGCGCATCGCGTGAGGCCCTGGGCGTCATCTACCTCGCACCCCGACAGCCGTCCGACCAAGACACCGACGCCGCGGCGCCGCCGCGCGTCGGTTTCGTCGTGAGTAAGGCGGTCGGGGGAGCGGTGGTGCGCAAACGCGTACAGCGGAGGCTGCGTCACCTGATGCGGGCTCGGTTGGCTGTTCTGCCAAACGGTAGCCTGCTGGTAGTGCGGGCCAAGCCCTCTGCCGCGAACATGCGGCAGCAGGATCTGGCAGTACAACTCGACAGCGCGATCGCCGCGGCGCAGCGGCCCCGGGGGGCCGCCAAGCGTCGACGGGGCCGTGGGGGCCCGCGCCCCGAATCGGCCGAGTCGGCGAGGAGCGAGGCAGACGGTGACCGTCGCCCACCCAGGGGCGGAGAACGGTGGGCGAAGCAATGACCGAGCACAGACCGACGTCGTTCGCACGGCTGCTGATCCTGCCCATCCGTGGTTACCAGCGCTTCATCAGTCCGCTCTTCCCCCCGGTCTGTCGTTTCTACCCTTCGTGCAGCGCGTACGCCGTCGAGGCGCTCCGCGTGCACGGAGCCCTGCGCGGGTTGTGGCTGGCTGTCAGGCGTATCGCCCGCTGCCATCCCTTCAACCCGGGGGGTCTTGATCCGGTTCCGCCGCCCAGGGGGCGCGGGAACGAGGAGTCCGAGGAGTCTGCGGGCGGAACCGGGAACACCGGCGCCGCTTCCGGGGACCAGTAGTTTCACTGAACTAGGAGTTGGCCGGTGCTGGACTGGCTTTACAACATCGTCGGCTGGACGTTGGTCCAGATCCACGCGGGTCTGTCCTTCGTCGGCCTGAACCCCGACAGCGGGTGGGCGTGGGGCCTGTCCATCGTGCTGCTCACCGTCGTCATGCGGCTCCTGCTCGTGCCGCTGTTCGTCAAGCAGATGAACACGCAGCGCAAGATGCAGGAAGTCCAACCGAAGATCATGAAGCTTCGGGAGCGCTACAAGCACGACAAGGAGCGACTCCAGAAGGAGTCGATGAAGCTCTACCAGGAGAGCGGGACCAACCCCATCATGGGTTGTCTCCCCCTCCTCCTGCAGATGCCGGTGTTCTTCGCACTGTTCAGCGTGCTGCGCAGCGTTGCCGAGGGCAATGTCCGGTACGGCTTCACCGAGGAACTCGCCAACAGTGCCCGTGAGGCGCTGATCTTCCACGCCCCGATCGCCGCGCAGTTCAACACCACCCCGGAGGAACTGCGCCAGCTCGGCGCGACCGACCCCGTCATGGCGAAGATCGTCATCGCGATCGCCTGTGTGGTCATGGGCACCACGACGTTCCTGACCATGCGGCAGAGCATCAAGCGCAGCATGGCGCAGCAGCCCGACAACCCGATGATGCAGACCCAGAAGATCATGATGTACCTGGCGCCCGCGTTCGGGCTCTTCGGTCTCGCGATGCCGGTCGGTGTGCTCGTCTACTGGGTCACGTCCAACGTCTGGACCATGGTGCAGCAGCACTACCTCTACCGGAACCAGCCCCTCCCCGGTGACGGGGACCAGTCGGGCAAGGGCAGTACCGCCAAGGGCTCGGCCAAGGGCATGCTCGGCCGGAAGAAGGCCCCGGAAACCGCTCCGGAGCCCAAGGAAGAGCCTAAGATCGAACGTAAGCAGCCGAAGAAGCAGCCGCGCTCCAAGCGCAGCGGCGGGTCCAACTGAGGATCTTCCTGTTTCGTGTCGGCGGCGACGACTTTCCAGTACGCAGGCGACAATGCCCCTGAGGCGTACGACGGCCAGGGACTGACGGATTGAGGAGACGGGATCGCTGTGGGAAGTAGCGAGGAAGAGAGCGGTGGCGTAGCGGTGGCTGAGGCACCTGAGGCCGGAATCGACATCGAAGCCCTGGAGAACGAGGGTGACATCGCCGCGGACTACATCGAGGGCCTCCTCGACATCGCGGACTTCGACGGCGACATCGACATGGACGTCGAAGGGGACCGCGCGATGGTCTCCGTCGTCGGTGCGACCCTGGACGAACTGATCGGTGACGACGGTGAGGTCCTGGAGGCCCTCCAGGAGCTGACCCGTCTGGCCGTGCACCGCGCGACCGGGGAGCGCAGTCGCCTCATGCTGGACATCGGCGGCTACCGCGAGGGCCGTCGCAAGGTGCTCTTCCAGATCGGCACCGAGGCCGCGAACAAGGTCAAGGAGAGCGGGGAGATTCACCCGCTGGAGCCGATGACCCCGTTCGAGCGCAAGGTCGTGCACGACGCGGTCGCCGCTGCCGGTCTGCGCAGTGAGTCCGAGGGTGAGGAGCCCAACCGCTACGTGGTGGTGCATCCGGCCGACTAGCGTTTCCGGTCGCGGATGTCAGGGGCGGTGTTTCACGTGAAACACCGCCCCTTCGTCGTGCGAGGGCCGGCTCTCGCACGGGTGGCGGGGGCAGCGGTCACGGACCGCGGGCGCGGGGCCCGCGAGGAGCCTCCGGGGGTGTTTCACGTGAAACCCGGGTGCGTCCCACGCATAGGATCGTCTCCGGGGCCTTCCCGCCCACGAGCCGTTCCGCCCCGGTACTCCGGGACGACGCCGCGAGTGGATCCGCGAGCCACGCGGCCCGTGCGGGGGAGGGGGTAACCCCGTGCGTGCGGGCGACCGTGATCCGCCGCGCGTTTCCCACGCCGGTCGACAATGCTCCAAATGGACAGGTCGACATGGCGACCCGACGGTTCATGGAAGTGATGATGGACGAGTTCCGACAGGTGGTGACCGATGACCTCGGGCACTGAGGAGCCCGGCGCTACGCTCCCCGCCCCGCCCCCGCAGGCCGAGGCGGTCTTCGGCGACACCCTGCCCACGGCTGCGCGCTACGCCGAACTCCTCGCGGACGACGGGGTGCGCCGAGGATTGATCGGCCCCCGCGAGGTGCCCCGCCTCTGGGAGCGACACCTCATCAACTGTGCTGTCGTCGAGGAGTTGATCCCCGAGGGCGCGGAGGTGGTGGACATCGGGTCGGGTGCTGGACTGCCCGGTCTGGTGCTCGGTCTGCTGCGCCCGGATGTCAGGGTGACCCTTCTGGAGCCCCTGCTGCGACGGACGGTCTTTCTCGACGAGGCTGTCGAGACCCTCGGCCTGGCCAACGTGGAGGTTCGGCGGGGGCGTGCCGAGGAGGTGCACGGCGAGCTGTACACCGACTTCGTCACCGCCCGCGCGGTCGCCCCACTGGGCCGTCTCGCCGGTTGGTCGCTGCCACTGCTCCGCAGGGGCGGGAGCCTGTTGGCCCTGAAGGGGGAGCAGGCGGAGGCCGAACTGGCCGAGGCGGAGAAAGACGTTTCGAAACTGCGTCCTGGCGTCTGCGATGTGATCAGGGTGGGTCGGGGTAAAGTCGATCCCGCTACCACGGTCGTTCGCGTCACGGTGACATCCGACGGTGGTCCGCCCG
The DNA here is from genome assembly GCF_055763695.1 of Nocardiopsis moroccensis. Taxonomy (NCBI): domain Bacteria; kingdom Bacillati; phylum Actinomycetota; class Actinomycetes; order Streptosporangiales; family Nocardiopsidaceae; genus Nocardiopsis; species Nocardiopsis moroccensis. The sequence continues at coordinate 4,838,332 of NZ_CP199747.1, forward strand.
TGCCCGGAGGATCCCAGAAGAAGGCGCGGAGCGGCAAAAAGAAGCGCGGACGGAAGAGGTGAACTCATTCGTGCCCCAGAACCCAGCCGACAACGCCGGTGTTTCACGTGAAACCCCGGCGGGCGCCTATGGAGACCTGCTCGATGTTTCACGTGAAACAGCAGCGGACTCCACGGCGGGCCGGCCCTCTGTTTCACGTGAAACACAGAGTGGCGACACGGCCTCCGACAGCGTCCCCGACACTCCTCTTGCCCGCGCGGCCCATGCCGCGATGGCGGTTCGCGGGCACGAGGACCACTGGCCCCGCCCCAAGGCCTGCCGGGTGATCAGTGTCGCCAACCAGAAGGGCGGGGTGGGTAAGACCACCACCACGGTGAACATCGCCGCCGCCCTGGCCATGCACGGACAGCGTGTTCTCGTGGTCGACCTCGACCCGCAGGGGAACGCGTCCACCGCGCTCGGCATGGAGCGTGACACCCAGACCCGGTCGATCTACCACTGCCTGGTCGAGGACGAGGAGATCCGGAAGCTGGCCCAGCCGGTCCCGGACATTCCGAACCTGTGGTGCGCTCCGGCCACCATCGACCTCGCCGGAGCCGAGATCGAACTGGTCTCCCTGGTCGCCCGGGAGGCTCGGCTCAAGCGGGCCTTCGCCGCCTACGACACGTCGGACCTCGACTACATCCTCATCGACTGTCCGCCTTCGCTCGGCCTGCTGACGGTCAACGCGATGGTGGCGTGTGACGAGGTCATGATTCCGATCCAGTGTGAGTACTACGCACTGGAAGGGCTCGGCCAGCTTCTGCGCAACGTGGAGCTGGTCAAGTCGCACCTGAACACGGGCCTGTCCATCAGCACGATCCTGCTGACGATGTACGACGGCCGGACCCGGCTCGCCCAGCAGGTCGCGGACGAGGTGCGTTCGCACTTCGGTGAACTCGTCCTGGAGACCCTGGTGCCGAGAAGCGTCCGTGTCTCCGAGGCGCCGAGCTACGCGCAGTCGGTCATGACCTACGATCCCGCGTCCACCGGCGCGGTGGCCTACCTGGAGGCGTCCCGTGAGATCGCCTACCGGGCCGAAGGGATCTCCGGCTGACGCCGGTTGTTTCACGTGAAACACTCCGCCCGGCCGTGCTGCGGTCGGGCGGAACAGCACGCAAGGAGTGTGGAGGGAGTTGCCGGTGAGCCAGCAGCGGCGCGGACTGGGTAAGGGGCTGGGGGCGCTCATCCCGCAGGGGCCGACGGCCCCCGCGCCGGTGGAGAGTGTTCCCGAGGTGGAGCTGCCCGCCCCTGAACCCCCCGAGGTCCAGGGTCCGGCGGAGTTGCCGGACGGAACCTACCTGGAGGATGTCGAGCTCGCCTCGATCACCCCCAACCCCCGTCAGCCCAGGACACATTTCGACGAGGAAGCCCTGGAGGAGTTGCGGGACTCGATCGTCGAGGTCGGTCTGCTTCAGCCCATCGTGGTTCGCAAGCTCGAGGGCCACGGCGAGGACCGATACGAGCTGATCATGGGGGAGCGCAGGTTCCGGGCGAGCAAGCTCGCGGACCTGGACCGCATCCCCGCCATCGTCCGCAAGACGGACGATGACGAGTTGCTCCGGGAGGCGCTCCTGGAGAACCTGCACCGGCAGCAGCTCAACCCGCTGGAGGAGGCGGCCGCGTACCAGCAGATGCTGGACGACTTCGACACCACCCAGGAGGAGCTGGCCCAGAGGGTGGGGAAGTCCCGCTCGCACGTCAGCAACACGCTGCGCCTGCTCAACCTTCCGGGGAGGGTGCAGAACCGGGTGGCGGCCGGGGTGCTCAGCGCCGGCCACGCCCGTGCGCTGCTCTCGATCGATGATCCGGAAGCGCAGGAACGCCTGGCTCAGCGGGTCAACAACGAGAACCTGTCGGTTCGGGCCCTGGAGGAGATCGTCGCCCTCCGGGAGATCCCCGGGGAGGAGAGCCCCGAGGGGGAGAAGCCCCGCCGCTCCTCCGCGGGCAGGATCAATAACCCTCCTCAGGTCGAGGAGTGGGCGACCCGTCTGGGCGACCGGCTCGACACCACGGTGAAGGTGGACATCGGTCGGAAGAAGGGCAAGATCGTCGTGGAGTTCGCGACGATGGAGGACCTGGAGCGGATCATCAGTCAGATGGACCGGCAGGGCTGACCCTCCACCCGAGCGTTGGCGGTGTTTCACGTGAAACACCGCCAACGTCGTATGCGGGTCCTCTGTACCTCCGCCCTGTTTCACGTGAAACAGGGCGCGCACGCGAAGAGTCTCGGCCGTCCGGGCCGCCCCGGCGCACCCCGATCGCCGGGGTGCCCCATCGCGGGGCGACACGGGGGCCGTGGGGCGGTGTGGAGTGCGCGGGTCGAAGGCCGGTCGCACGAGAAGACGAGAGGCCCCCAGGGGTGACCTGGGGGCCTCTCGCGGATTCGGTGCGGTTCCGGGTTACAGGAACTCGGCCAGCTCCTTCTCCAGGAGACGCTTCGGCTTGGCCCCGATGATCTGCTTGACAACCTCGCCGTCCTTGTAGACGTTCAGGGTTGGCAGCGACATGACGTTGTAGGTGCGCGGGGTCTCGGGGTTCTGGTCGGTGTTGAGCTTGACGACATCGATCTTGTCGGCGTACTCCTCGGCCAGCTTGTCCAGGACCGGGGCCATCTGCTTGCAGGGGCCGCACCAGTCGGCCCAGAAGTCCACCAGGACGGGCTTGTCGCTGGAGAGGACGGTCTCCTTGAAGGAGGCGTCGGTGGCGGTCTTGACTGTGGACACTGCTTGGTTCTCCTTGGTTCGACGAAACCGGTGGGAAAGAGGACTGGGAGGGGTCAGTTGCCCATCTCGGCGAGGTGGCGCTCGGCGTCCAGGGCCGCGGCGCAGCCGGTGCCCGCGGCGGTGATCGCCTGGCGGTACTGGTGGTCGACCACGTCGCCCGCGGCGAAGACGCCTTCGAGGTTGGTCCGGGTGGACGGCGCGTCCACCTTCACGTAGCCCTCCTCGTCGAGCTCGATCTGCTTCTGGAAGAGCTCCACGCGCGGGTCGTGGCCGATGGCGACGAACAGGCCGGTCACGTCCAGGGTGCTGATCTCGTGGGTCTTGTTGTTGATCAGCTGGAGGCCGCTGACACGGTCCTCCCCGAGAACCTCGGTGATCTCGGTGTCCCAGAGGAAGGAGATCTTGTCGTTGGCGAAGGCCCGCTCGGCCATGATCTTGCTGGCGCGCAGCTCGTCGCGTCGGTGGATGACCGTCACGGACTTGGCGAAGCGGGTGAGGAAGAGCGCCTCCTCCATCGCGGTGTCGCCGCCGCCGGCCACGGCGATGTCCTGGTCACGGAAGAAGAAACCGTCGCAGGTGGCGCACCAGGAGGTCCCCCGGCCGGACAGCGCCTTCTCGCCGGGGATGCCCAGCTCGCGGTAGCCGGAGCCGGTGGCCAGAATGACGGTGTGCGCGAGGAAGGTCTCGCTGCCGACGGTGACCTCCTTGACCGGCTTGGTCAGGTCCACCTCGGTGACGTCCTCGGGGACCAGTTCGGCACCGAAGCGCTCGGCCTGCTTGCGCAGGTTGTCCATGAGGTCCGGGCCCATGATCCCGTCGGGGAAACCGGGGAAGTTCTCCACGTCGGTGGTGTTCATGAGCGCACCGCCGGCGGTGATGGACCCCTCGAACACGAGAGGGCGCAGTTCCGCGCGCGCGGCGTACACGGCGGCGGTGTAACCCGCCGGTCCGGAACCGATGATGATGACATTGCGGACGTCACTCACGCTCGTAGGCCCTTCACACAGTCGCTGTTCCTGGCCACGGGGGCGTGACCGGAGGGAAAGATGCTTAGCACAACCGATGGTAGGCGCAGGGCATTCCCCCTCGGGTATCCGCCCAGCGCGCGGCGGGCGGGAGATGGGTCTCAGCGGCGAGGTCCGGCACGGTCGGCCCCTCGGCGGACCGCCAGGGCGACCGCCCCCGCGACGGTTCCCCACAGGGCGTTCGTGACCAGGACCGCCACCAGGCCGAAGGGGTTGGTGATCGGCCCCTGGAGCTCTCCCGTGAAGAACGGGGACAGCGCCGCGCTCAGCACGATCGCGAGGACCCCGTAGGCCAGGCCCGTGTACACGAGGGTGACGAAGGGGCGGGGGACGCGTGCCACGACCACCGCCACGATCCAGACCGCGGTGACGAGCAGGGTCGAGGCGATCTGCGCCAGCGGCGAACCGATCGCCTCCGAGACTCCGGTGGCGCTCATCAGGGGGCGGACCAGGGCGAGCGCACCGAGGCCGAGCACGAGTGACCAGGGGATGTCGTGCGGGTGTTCGGCGGTCCGGCCGGAGTCCCCCTGCGGGATGTGCGGGTGGTGGCTCATGATCTCTCCGTGGGTTGTGGGGCGGCTGTGCCGACCCTTCGCACGGTAGGGAGCAGTTGGCCCCGTGACATCGGCCCACGGTCCCGCCCCGGTACGTCCGAATGCGTAGTCGGACGCGTTCGGGAGAAGGCGGCCCCGGGGAGGGGGATCCGTAGAATCGCCGCATGCCCGGTCACTCAACCAGCCAAGACGTCGTCGTCGACGCCCTTGCGGGGTTCGCGGTCTTCGCAGTGGTCGCCATCTCCGTCGGAGCGGACATCGGCGGGGGAGACCTCCCCGCGGCGGTGGCCTACGGGTTCGCCGCCCTGTTCGGTCTGCTCATGCTCGTGCGGCGCCGGTGGCCGGTGGGGGTCCTCCTGACCACCGGGGTGCTCCTCATCGCCTACTACGTGGTCGACCTCCCGGTGATCGGGATGGCGGTTCCGGTCGCGGCCGCGCTGTACTCCGCGGCCGCGTTCGACCGGACACGGTGGGCGGTGGGGGTCGCGGTCGCGCTGGTGGCGGTCTCCACCCCCGCGCGGATCGCCGAGGGACAGGACGTGGCCCTGCTGATCGGGTACGAACTACCGTCCACCGTGGCGGTCATGGGCGCGGCGATCGCCCTCGGCGACGGGGCGCGGCAGCGCAGACGGAGCGCCCGCCAGCGCGAGCGGATCGCGGTGCTGGACGCCCAGGCGAGGGAGGCCGAGTCCGCCGAGCGGATGGCGCGCGAACGCGCCCGGATCGCCCGGGACCTGCACGACGCGGTCGGCCACCATCTGTCGGTGGTCTCCCTGCACGCCGCGGTGGCCTCGGAGGCTCTGGAGGAGGGCGCGGTGGATCTACCGACGGCCCGCGCCGAGCTGGACCACGTCACCCGGGCCGCCGGAGGAGGGCTGCGCGATCTGCGCTCCACGGTGCGGGCGCTGCGTGAACCCGGAGCCGAGGTCGAGCGGATCGCCGGTCTCGCCCACCTGGAGGAGTTGGTCGCCTCGGTCCGCGCGGCCGGGCTGGAGGTCGAGGTGACGGGGGACGGCGGGGAGGGCCTGCCCCGGATGGTGGACGCGACCGCCTACCGGTTGGTCCAGGAGGCCCTCACCAACACCCTCCGCCATGCCCGGGCAGGGCGTGCCGACGTGGTGCTCGAACGCACCGAGGGGGTGCTCGCCGTGACGGTCACCGATGACGGTGCTGCCGGCGGCGCCCCGGATGCCCGGACGCCGGACCGGGGTGTCGCACCGCGGGCGTCCGCCGGTGGCGGTGGTGGGCTCTCCGGTATGCGGGAGAGGGTACGGATGGTGGAGGGCACGTTGGAGGTCGGTCCGGTTCGCGGTGGCGGGTTCCGGGTGTGCGCGCGGATCCCGGTCGGGGGTGGCGCATGATCAGGGTTCTGCTCGTGGACGACCAGCCGCTCGTGCGTACGGGGGTGCGGTCGCTGTTGGAGAGGGACGGCGACATCGAGGTGGTGGCGGAGGCGACCGACGGTCGGCAGGCGCTGGTGGAGATCGACCGCTTCCGTCCGGAGGTGGTCCTGCTGGACCTGCAGATGCCCGTGATGGACGGGCTCGGGGTGCTGCGGGAACTGGAACGTCGACGTGTCGACACGTCGGGGCGTCGACATGTCGACGCCCGGGTCGTGGTCCTCACCACCTTCGGCGAGGACGCGAACGTGTTCTCCGCGCTGCGCCTGGGCGCGGCCGGGTTCCTGCTCAAGGACGCCGGACCACGCGAACTGCGGGCGGCGGTCCGGACGGTCGCGGTGGGGGAGGCGCTGCTGTCGCCGGGGGTGACCCGGCGGGTCATCGAACGCCTCGCCGCCACGGAACCCTCCCCGGAGGCCGCCGCCGGTCTGGACCGGCTCACCGGTCGCGAGCGCGAGGTTCTCGCGCTCGTCGGGCGGGGCATGTCCAACCAGGAGGTCGGCGCCGAGTTGCATCTGAGTCCGGCGACCGCCCGGACCCATGTGGGGCGCCTGCTCGCCAAGCTCGGTGTGCGGGACCGGGTGGGCCTGGTCGTGCTGGCCTACGAGAGCGGTCTGGTCCGGCCCGGAGGCGGCTGAGGCCCCCGGCCGGTCACAGGTCCGCTTCGGCGAGGACGCTGGTGTTGATGTCGCCGCCCTGCGCACAGCGCGGGTCGAGCACGACCACGCCGTTGCCCCCGGTGTCCTGGGTGAAGAGGACCCATACGCGCTCGGCGCCGTCACCGGAGTCGAAGAGTGCTTCGTCGACCAGGGTGCCCCGGACGTCGTTGGCTTCCTCGAACCGGTTGACGCACCCCTGCACGGGCGCGGTCACCGGCTGCTGCGCCTGGGCTCCCATGCCCTCAGCGGTCTCTCCCGATTCGGCCAGCACCTCGGCCGCCTGCGCGCCGAGCTGGTCCTCGGTGTAGACCGTGCCGCTCGCCGTGGACTCCGCGGAGTAGGACTGGGCGATGTCGGGCGCGGACTCGGGGCGGGAGTCCTCCTGGACCATGGGGGCCGCGGCGTCGTTCTCCGTTTCGCCGATCATCAGCCCGTTGACGATCGCGGCCCCGCCGCCGACCACGAAGACGGCCGCGGCGGCGGCCGCCATCAGCTTGGGCAGGCCGAAACCGCGGCGTCGGGAAGCGATGGGAATGACCGGTGCGGGTGCGTCCGGGACGGTCGGTGTTGGTTCCCCGGCCGACGGGGCGGCGGATTCGGGGGGCGCGGCGGCTCCGGTGCCCGCCGCGGACGGGGAGCGTTCACGGACGGCCTCGGCGATGCGGCTGTCGAGGAGGTCCGCGACGCCCTGCGGCAGCGCGGGTACCGGTGCCTCGCTGAGGACGCGGGTGACCCCCGAGAGCTCCTCCAGGGTGGCAGCGCACTCCGCGCAGGTCTCGATGTGGGCGGCGACCGAGTTTTCCTCGTCGGGGTCGGTGAGACCCTCGGCGAAGAAGGCGAGCGCCTCCGTGTCTGGGTGGGACGTCACGATGGGTTGGCACCTCCTCTCCCAGATGTGACGTCTCGGGGAGGCTGAGGGTTCCTTAGATGGGCCAGGGAGGGAAGAAGTTTGGCGCGACCTCGCGCACACCGGCTCTTGACGGTGCCCGATGCCACCTGGAGGATCTCGGCCGCCTCGTCCACCCGGTAACCGAGCATGTCCACCAGGGTCAGCGCCATGCGCTGGTCCAACGGGAGGAGGTCCAGGGCGGCGTGCACGTCCAGGCGGGCCTCGGTCCGCGAGGCGTGGTCGCTTGCGCCGCCAGAACGGCTCAGGCGCTCGTTGGAGATGACGTCGAGGGTCTCGTCCTCGGTCGGGGTGGCCGGACGCACCTTGCGGCGTCTGAGGCGGTCGTGGCAGGCGTTCACCACGATGCGGTGCAGCCAGGTGCTGACCTGGGACTCGCCGCGGAAGCGCCCAGCGGCCCGGAACGCGGACAGGAAGGCGTCCTGGAGCGCGTCCGAGGCCTCCTCGGGGTCGCCGGTCATCCGGATGGCGACAGCCCAAAGGCGCTCACGGTGTCGGCGTACCAGTACCGCGAACGCCTGTTCGTCACCCTGAGCGTGCCTCGACAACAGCTCCTTGTCAGGAAGCTCCTGGGCCGCGTCCATCAGCGCTGATCACATACCCCACAACTAGAACCTAGGTCCCGCGTACCTCGACCTCGTTAATGGTCCCACGCCATTCTCCGTCGGTCTCCGGGAGCTCGGTGAACCAGACCAGGACGTATCGCCCGGTCACACCCTCGTCGAGGGTGATGGTCTGTTCGCCGTCGACACTGCCCGACCAGACGGCCGGGAGGTTGGCGTCCAGGCTGGCCTGGTCGCTGACCTGGTCGCTGTCCCCGACCCGGATCTCCACCGCGTGTGCTCCACCGGAGAGCATCAGGTCCACCTCGTGGACCTCCTGGCCGGACTCCAGGTCCAGCAGCAGGCCGACGCCCTCCTTCTGCATCTCCAGCGGGTCCCAGTAGCCCTGGGTGCTCCAGCCGGTGTCGGGCTTCTGGTCGAGGGCGAGGGGCGCGTTCTGGGAGTGCTCGTCGCCCTCGGCCATCGGGTTGAAACCCCGCGCCGAGTCGATGGCGAGGGGTTCCAGTTCCACGTTGTCCGTGGCTTCCTCGGAGGCGCCGGCGCTCGGGTCGGCGGTGTTGTCCCCGCCGCCGAACAGCGTGCCGACCATCCACGCACCGGTGACGACCCCGGCGAACAGTAGCACCGCCACCACGCCGACCAGGAGCTTGCGGGCCGAGCCGCCCTCCTGGCGGGCGGCTCGCTGCTCCATGCGGGAGGCGGGAGCGGACCGGGCGGAGTTGCGTGCCGGAGCCGCGGCCTCCCGGGATCCGCGCCGCTGGCCGTTGGTGGCGCCGAACTCACCGGTGCGCCGGGAGGTCCCCTGCTCGGGCTGCGGGGCGGCCTCCGCCGGGGAGACCGGCAGCGGGATGAGCCGGGGCACCTCTGCCAGCGCCGCGCAGAAATCGGCGGGGCTGGTGATGGGCGGGCCGGGCACCAGTTGACCCGCCAGCTGCGGCAGGGCCGCGCGGGTGGTGATGCTGGCCAGTGGCTCGCTCACGCCCTGGCGTAGCTGCCCGGGCGGGTAGGGGCCCATGGGGCCCTGCGGGGCGCCGGGCAGTCCGCTCTGCGGACCGCCCGGCCAGTACCCGGTGATCGCCGCGTAGAGCAGGCTTCCCAGTCCCTGGGCGTCGACCGCGCCGGGGTAGGGGACGTTGTTGCCGAGCAGTGCGGCGTCCACACCGATGCCGGTGACCTTGACCGCGCCGCCGCTGCTCCACATGAGCTTTCCGGGGGTCAGGCCCAGGTGGTGCAGGCCGCTGGCGTGCGCCGCGGCGATGGCCTCGGCGGCCTCGGCGACCAGGCCGGCGGCGCGCTCGGGCTCCATCGGCCCCTGCGCCAGGAGCTCGGAGAGGGAGGAACCGATCACCCATTCCTCGACGACGTAGGGGACGGCGGAGGTGTCGTCGGCGTCGAAGACCTGGGTGACGCGGGCGTCCGGGATGCGGCTCGTGGCACGGGCCGCGTGCACGACCTCTGACGTGCGCGGGAATCCGTCCGTGAAGGTCCATACCGCGACCGGACGCGCGAGCGTCTCGTCGGTGGCCTTCCACCGGGTCGCACCACCGGTCTCGCTCACCACGTGGTCGAGTCGGTAGCGGTTGGCCAGCTTCGCCCCGGGTTCGATCAGGAAGGTGCTCATGATGGGAGTGACGGGCGCCAGTGCCGCTGGGTCGCGTGGTGCCGCTGCGGGCGCACGCGAGGGGGTCGGCCCTGTCTGCTGTCCCCAGCCTCCCTTCGGGCAGCTCGGATCATCGATGCTCTGGCGGTAAAGCGGTGTCTGTCCATGCTAGGACGCGTGAACAGCCTCTTTGGAGGACACCGGGTGCTCGTTCACCTTCTGGGAAGTACCAGGACGTGACTACCCAACGTCATCCATTCCAGGTGATCAGCGGCGTCGCAGCCGGGTTCTGACCAAATCAAGGAATGATGTGACTTCTGTCACCTTAAGGAACTTGGCGGCAACCACGAACAGTACGGCACCGACCAGCCCCCCGGCCACCATGGACGCGAGCGCGGGCCAGAGATCACCCGGCAGGCCCTGGAAGGCGTAGGTCATCAACACACCGAACAGTGCGGCCGGGACCGTGGCCACGTGCAGCTTGAACAGGGTGGCGGCCGTCCTGCGCCCGTCCAGGCCGTTCAGCCTGCGGTTCAGCAGGAACCACATGATGGCCGAACCCACGATGTAGTAGAGCCCGTAGGGGACCGGCAGCCACACCACGATGTGCTGCGGGCTCTCCGCCATGAAGTACAGCAGGCTCAGCGCGGTGACCGCGTGGGCGACCTCGGAGGGGATCGACACCAGCGCCGGGGTGCGGGTGTCGCCCAGCGCGTAGAACACGCGCATCTGGAGCTGGAACAGCGTGAACGGGATCAACATCACGCAGAAGGCCATCAGGATCCGGCCGATCGCGGCCGCGTCCTGCGCGCTGGTGCTGCCCTGCGCGTAGATCATCACGCAGAAGGGGACGGCGAAGACGATCATCGCCACCGAGATGGGGACGATCAGCACGGAGGAGAGCCGCAGACCCCGGGAGAAGTCGCTCCGGACCTGGTCCCTGCGCCCGGCCGCGACGTGTTCGCTCATCCGGGGGAGCAGGGCGGTGATCACCGAGACCGCGATGACCGCGTACGGCAGCTGGAACAGCATCGAGGCGAACTTGTACGCCGCGATACCCGAACCCGTCTCGTGGCCGAGCTCGGCGGCCATCGCTCCGGCCCGCGTGGCGACGTTGGTGGACACGAGCGCCCCCACCTGGGCGACCACGATGTAGAGCATCATCCACGAGGCGGCACCGGCGGCCTCCCCCAGGCCGGACCCGCGCAGGTCCAGCCTGGGGCGCCAGCGGAAACCCGCGGCGGCGAGGGCCCAGACCAGCACGGCGGCCTGTACCACCTGGCCGAGCGCGGTGCCCAGGCCGAGCAGCGCGATCTCCCCCTGGGTCACGGTGTCCGGGGTACGGCCCGGGCCGGCGACGGACAGGAACCACAGACAGACGCCGATGATGACGAGGTTGTTCAGCACCGGGGCCCACATGGGGGCGCCGAACCTGTTGCGCGCGTTCAGCATGGCGCTGGACAGGCCGCTCGCGCCGATGAAGAAGATCTGCAACACCAGGTAGCGGGCCAGGACCACCGAGACCTCGTACTGCGCTCCGCTGAACCCGCCGGCGTAGATCCGGATGAACCACTCCGCGATCAGCACGGACACCAGGGTGAGCGCGAACAACGCCAGCAACATCAGGGTGACCAGGCGCTGCTCGGTCCTGTTCCCGCCGTCGGAGTCCAACTTGCGCCGCTTGACCAGGAACGGCACGAACACACTGGCCAACAACCCGCCGATGAGCAGGTCGTAGATCATGTACGGCACCATGCCGGCGGTCTGGTAGGCGTCCCCCAGCAGCTGGGTGCCGATCGCCGCGGCCAGCACGATGGTGCGGACGAAGCCCGTCACCCGGGAGGCGATCGTGCCGACCGCCATGATCGCGGTCGACCTCGCCAGGTTGCCCGGCGCCGTGTGCGCCGTACCGCCGATCTCGTCGCCGTCCTCCAGACCGGCGCGGTCCGCGGTGCCCACGTCACCGATCTCGCTGGGGTCGCGGACCGCCTTCAGCCCGGTCTCGGGCTCGGTGTCGGGCTCGGAGCGCTCATAGGCGTCGAGCACGTCACCCGGCATCACCATGTGGTGGCGGGACGCTGGGTCCCGGTGCTCCTCCGGTTCTCGTTCCGGTTCCTCGGAGTGCTGGCGGAGTTGGTCGCTGGACACCGTCGGGCGGTCCTTTTCTGGCGGGGGCGGCTACGGGGTTCCGGCGGGTCCTGGCCGAAGGGGTACGGCGTCTAACGACCCAGGCGGGTGCGGATCAGCTGCACGGCGGCACTCAGTTCGGGCACGCGCAGGACACGGGCGGACACCAGGAAGAGCAGCGCGCCGACGGCGCATCCGACGACCGGGGCACCCACATAGGTGACCAGACCGGGACCGACCTGGGTGTCGAAGAACCAGAGCACACCGAAGCCGGCCGCGACACTGGGCACGACGGCCAGGTGCAGCCGCAACAATGTGCCAATGATGTGCTTTCCGTCAAGACCCCCGACACGTCGGCTGAGGACCTGCCCGGCGATGGTCAGACCCGACAGGAACGACACCATGAAGCCCGCTGCGACGCCGACGACGACCAGGTTCGGCGGCAGGATCAGGTAGGCGACCAGGGCCAGAGCGCTGTGAACAGCGAGGTTGGCCCCCCCGATCAGGGCGGGGGTCCTGGTGTCGCCCATCGCGAAGAACACGCGCAGCATCAGCTGGAACACGGTGAACGGCAGCAGACCGAGCGACATCACCGCGAGGATCTGGCCGATGGCGGTCGCGTCGGCGACGGAGACCGAACCGCGGGCGAACGCCAGCACCGACAGCGGCTCGGCGAACATCGCGACCGCGAAGGCGGTCGGTACCAGCACGAAGGCGGAGATCCGCAGGGTGCGGGAGAAGTCCGAGCGAACCGCGTCCCAGTCGCGGTCGTCGGCGTGCGCGCTCATCCGGGGGAGCAGCACGGTGATCAGGGAGACCGCGATGATCGCGTAGGGGAGCTGGAAGAGCTGGTACGCCAGGTTGTAGGCGCTGATACCGGCACCGACGTCCAGGCCCTGTTCGATGCCGGCCACGTTCGCCGCGTTGGCGATGTTGGTGGTGATCCACAGGCCGGCCTGGGTCAGAAGGGTGTAGAGCATCATCCACCCGGCGGTGCGCAGGGCCTCACCGAGGCCGGAGCCGCGCAGGTCCAGGCGGGGGCTCCACCGGTAGCCGGTCCGGGTCAGCGCGACGAACAGCACGAGCGCCTGGAGGGCCATGCCCGCGGCCGTGCCCGCGCCCAACAGGGTGAGTTCGGCGGTGGAGACCGTCTCCGGGGTGCGGCCCGGGCCCGCCACCACCAGGAACATCCCGGCCACACCCATGATGACGAAGTTGTTGAGCACCGGGGCCCAGACCGCCGCGCCGAACTTGCCCCGGGTGTTGAGCATCGCGCTCAGCAGGCCGCTCAGTCCCACGAAGAAGATCTGCGAGAGCAGGAAGCGTGCCAGGTAGACCGAGGTGTCGAACTGCACCGGGGTGAACCGGGAGCCGTACAGCCAGATGAGGGCCTCGGCCGCGGCGATGGCGGTCACCGTCACGAGCAGCAGTGCCAGCACCATCGAGGTGAACAGCCGGTCCTCGGTGGCCTTGCCGCCGTCGGCGTCGCGCTTGCGCCGCTTGACGAGGAAGGGGATGACCACGGAGGCCATCAGGCCGCCGATGAGCAGGTCGTTCAGGATGAAGGGGATCGTGTGCGCCGTGTGGTAGGCGTCACCGAGCAGGTGGGTACCGATGGCGGCGGCCAGCACGATGGTGCGGGCGAAGCCGGACAGGCGGGAGGCCATGGTGCCGACGGCCATGATCATGCTGGACCGCATCATGCCGCCGGAACCCGAGTCCTGTTTCGGGGTGGGGGTCTCGGTTTCGGGGATCTCACCCTCCTCGAACGACGGGGTCGGTCCGCCTGCGGGGCGGACCGTGCTCTCTCCGGGCATGGGGCCCTCCGCGGGCAGTTTTCGGTGTTTGGGTGTGTGACGAGAGTCCTGCTCGTCGCCGTGCGGGGAGTCGGTGACCACCGTGGATCAGGGTTCCTTTCGTCCGACTGGGAGGTTCGTGCCGCGGCACCGTGCCGTGGTGCCGCGGATCAAGCGGTGGCGGTCACTTCTCGGGGCCGCCGTCCGACCGGCCCTCGGGGTCCGTCTCCGCACCGGCGGGGGTGTCCGGTCCGGCAGCCGACTCCTCGGCTGCGGTGGGGGGCTCCTCCGGCGTGGAGGGGGCGCCGTCCGCGCCGCCACCGGCGTTCTCGGCGTCCCCGGCCGCGGTGCTTCCGGTCGCGGCACCGGCGGTCTCCCCGGCCGAGGCGACCTCGGTGCCGGGCGTCGCGTCCGCTCCGTCGGGGGCCGCAGCCGCGTTGGCCCTGGCCGACTGCTTGCGTGCCCACTTGCGCACGGCCCGGGGAGCCAGCGCCGCGATGAGGATCAGCAGGCCGATCCCGCTGATCATCAGGGCCTGGGTGCCCAGGCCCGTGGCGTTCACCTGGATCAGGGTGTCCTGGGAGCTGATCGGCTCGCCGTCGGCGTTCTGGAGGCTGACGTGCACGGTGGTGGTGCCGTTGATCCGGGCGGACAGCGGGACGTAGACCGTGGTCTTGGCGCCGGGTGCGATCTCGAAGTGGGTCGTGTACTCGCCGACGCTCAGCCGTTCGGAGTTCTCCGAGTAGATGGACAGGTGGACGTAGACCGCCTCGTCCTCCAGGTCGTTGGCGACGAGCACCCCCGTGGTGCCGGTGCTGCTGGCCAGGGTGACCGGCTCGCCGGGGATCACCCGCACGTCCTCCATACGGCTCTGTACGGACTGCTCCACCACGGAGCGGGTGGCGCCGGCCAGGGCCTCGCGGTCCCGCCAGTACACCGACTCCAGGCGCACCAGGGAGGGACGGAAGGGGTCGTTGTCGCCGACCAGGATGCTGTTGAACAGGCGGACGTCCCGGCTGACGTCGTTGACCTGGCCGAGGTAGGTGGAACTGAGCTCCTCCTCGTAGGCCCGGTCCGGGTAGGTCAGCCCCTGCCGGGTGTCCTCCCGCTCCTCGGGGTCGGGGAGCTCCACCTCGTCCAGACGCTGGGGCGAGAGCCAGGGGAGACTGTCGGTGGCCTCCAGCACCCCGTCGGCGAACTCGGGGCTGGGGTCCCAGCCGGCCTCGGGCGCGGCGATGACCACCCGGTCCTCGCCGGCGTTCTCACCGGCGATCATCGCGGTCTCCGCGGCGAAGCGCTGGAGGGCCAGGGCGGATTCGCCGGGTTCCCAGGAGGGCATCGACAGGACTTCGGTCAGCTCGGAATCGGCGACCAGCGCGTAGGGCTCCTCGTCCCCCTCCCCGCCGCTCGCGGGCAGCGGAGTCTGGGCCGTGGGGGTGGTGGAGATCCGCGGGGCGGGCGGGGCCGCCTCCTCGTCCAGCAGGAAGCGGTGCGCGCCGTTCTCGGCGAACAGCTCCTGGACGTTCTCCTCCATCAGACCCCCGGCCGGGAGCGCGAAGCTGTCGTCGGCCTCCAGGCCGAGCGAGCGCGACATCGCCTCCTGGGCGAGCCACAGCGAGGCTTCGGCTTCGGTGTCCATGTCGTTGCGGAGCAGCGCGGCCAGGTCGGCGTTGGCGTAGGGGGAGGAGACGACGGTGTCGGTGGCCAGGACCTCGCGGGCCTCGCGCAGCCACACCTGGGCCGCCTCGTTCGCGGCCTGGTCGTGCCGGGCCGGTTCGGCCTCGGCGGGGACCGCGAGGAGGTCCTCCACGACCTCGTGCTCGTCCCTCGCCATCCGGAGGATGTCGTCGAGCGTTCCGGGGTCGACGGCCCAGGTCACCGGGACGCCCTCGGTCCGCTCCGGGGAGTCCTCCCCTTCCTCTTCCTCCTCTTCGGCCTCCTCGTCGTTCCCGGAGCCCTCGTCCTCGTCCGAGCCCTCCTCGGACGGTTCGGGGGTGAGGGAGTCGGCGTCCTCCTCCGCGGTGGCCTCCTCGCCGGCGGTGGGGGGACCACCGGTCTGTTCCTCCTCCTCGCGCAGGCCCAGTTCCTCGACGAGGTCCCCGTCACCCGCCTCGAAGGAGAGGGGGACCTGCGCCCCGGACTGCAGGAGCCGACCCAGGCGCCCCTCGGCGCCGACGGATCCGTGGAGCTCCTCACTGAGGAAGGTGTCGTCGTCGGCGCGCTGCGGGTCCTCCATCAGCGGCCACACCCAGGCCAGGTTCAGGGAGGGGACGTCGTCATCGCCGTCGGCGGTGTAGGGGAGGAAGGAGTACTGCGCTCCGAGGGAGTCGCCGTCACCGTCGAGTGCCTCGACGATCAGGGGGTAGACGCCGTAGGAGCTCAGTCCGAGGTCCTCGACCGGGGTGCTCAGCGAGTACTCCAGGGTGTCCTCGGGCGCCAGCTCGCCCTCGAACTCCTCCTCCGGGCCGGAGGCGTTGGGCTGCCATCCCTCACCGGAGGCGAACTCGTCGAGCTCGTCCCGCGAGGTGAAGGGGTGCCTGGAGTACCGGATGCGGACGGTGACGTCCTCGACGGGGTCCTCGGTGGTGTTGGTCACCTCGCCCGCGACCCGCAGGGTGCTGTCCTCGTCGACGGCGTCCGGTGTGATCCGGTCCACGACGACCGGCGTCGCGGAGCCCTCGTCATCGGGTTCCGCCGACGCGGAGGAAAGGGTGGCCGGTATCGGAAGCAGAGCGGCGGCCATGGCCATGACCGCGGCTGCGGAAGCAGTTCGACGCAACGCTTGGTTTCCTGATTCGGGTCCGGGTGTCCGTCCCGCCAGGGATACGGAAGGTGGGGCGGGGTCGGTCGGGCGCCCGCGCGGCGCGCTCAGCGGAAGCGGGGCTGGTGGCCTCGGACTGGCCGTGACATGCCACCACTGCACCCGAAGATACCGCGTTCCCCGAACCCCGGTTCTGGTGCGGACCGTTGTTCGGGCGTGTGGTCGGCCCAGCCTTTCATCCGCCGGGGGTCACGCGCCAGATCCCGTGTCGGCCCGCCGCGTCGGCAGCGGCGATTCGCGGTTACCCCGTGCGGCCGCCTAACCTGCCTGGTGTGCCGAACACAGAGTTTTCGAGTGAGAACGACGCCGTCCAGAACCGGTCCGCCGAGGTGAACCCGCGCGCGGGCACCCTGACCGGTGAGCAGCGTGCGGCGATCACCGAGTTGGTCGACTCGATCGAACCGGTCTCCGAGGAGCTCGGCGACCTCTTCTCCTCGCACGGCCAGCAGCTCGCCGTCGTGGGCGGTCCGGTCCGCGACGCGCTCCTGGGGCGCGCCTCCAACGACGTGGACCTCACCACCGACGCGGTGCCCCAGCGCATCCTCGAACTGGTCGACGGCTGGGCGGACGCGGTGTGGACCGTCGGGATCGAGTTCGGCACCGTGGGCCTGCGCAAGCGCGGGCTCCAGTTGGAGATCACCACCTACCGCAGCGAGGCCTACTCGCCCGAGTCCCGCAAGCCCGAGGTGTCCTACGGCACCGACACCCATGACGACCTGCTGCGCCGCGACTTCACCGTCAACGCCATGGCGGTGCACCTGCCCGGGCACGAGTTCGTGGACCCCTTCGGCGGGCTCGCCGACCTCAGGGACAAGGTGCTGCGGACCCCGGGGCGCCCGGAGGACTCCTTCAGCGACGACCCGCTGCGGATCATGCGCGCCGTCCGCTTCGCCGCCCAGCTCGGCTTCACCCTGGCCCCCGAGGTGGCCGAGGCCGCGCGGGACATGGCGGACCGGCTCACCATCGTCTCGGCCGAGCGCGTGCGTGACGAGCTGACCAAGCTCATGCTCAGCCCGGACCCGCGCAGGGGCGTCGAGCTGATGGTGGAGCTGGGGATCGCCGAGCACGTGCTGCCCGAGATCCCCAAGATGCAGCTGGAGATCGACGAGCACCACCGGCACAAGGACGTCTACGAGCACTCGCTCACCGTGCTGGACCAGGCCATGGACCTGGAGCGCGAACGCGGCCACGGACCCGACCTGGTGTTGCGCCTGGCCGCGCTGCTGCACGACATCGGAAAGCCCAAGACCCGCGCCTTCGAGGGCGGCAACCGGGTGACCTTCCACCACCACGAGGTCGTGGGCGCCTCCATGAGCCGCAAGCGGTTGACCGCGCTGCGCTTCTCCAAGGACGTGGTCGGCCAGGTCAGCACCCTGGTCGCGCTGCACCTGCGTTTCCACGGTTACGGCAAGGGCGAGTGGACGGACTCGGCGGTGCGCAGGTACGCCCGTGACGCCGGGGACCAGTTGGAGCGGCTGCACATCCTCACCCGGGCCGACTGCACCACCCGCAACCGGCGCAAGGCCGCGGCGCTCTCCCGCTCCTACGACGACATCGAGCGCCGTATCGCCAAGCTCGCCGAGCAGGAGGAGCTGGACCGGATCCGTCCGGACCTGGACGGCAACGAGATCCAGGAGGTCCTGGGCGTCAGGCCCGGTCCGCTGGTCGGCAAGGCCTACCGGTTCCTGTTGGAGCTGCGCCTGGAGAACGGACCGATGGACAAGGACGCGGTCGCCGCGGAGCTGCGCTCCTGGGCGGCCGAGCACCTGGAGCAGGAAGGTCGGCAGGCGCAGTAGGGGTTGCGGGGCCGGAGCCGGTTCACCGGCCCGGCTTGACCGCGGTGACGGCCATCGTCGTCCCGAACACGCGCAGCGGTGTGCGCTCCAGCGCCTCCGGTACGCCCCGCGGGGCCCGGGGGCGGACTCCGAGGGGCGGCATGAGGTAGTCGATCGCGCGCACCCGCAGTCCGTGGCCGCGCAGCAGGCGCCCCAGCTCCTGGCTGGTGAGGGAGCGTGCGTTCGCCATCCGCTCGTGCAGCGGGCGCACCCAGGGCAGGAACGGGGCGGTCAGCGCGGAGCGGTCCCGACCGCCCCACCGCACCCCGTGCCTGTCGATCGGGGACCACCGGTTGGACGTGGTCAGGGAGAGGGCCCCGCCGGGTTTGAGCACCCGATGGGCCTCGGTGAGGGCGCCTTCCAGGTCGTCGAGGTGTTCGGCCAGGTCGAAGGCGGTGACCCGGTCGAAGGTGTTGGAGTCGAAGGCCAGCGCCTCCGCGGACATCTTGTGCACGCCGACACGGCCCTCCAGGCCGGTGCCGGCGACGCGCTCGGTGAGCGCGTCGAGCCGCTCGGGTTCGACGTCGACGGCGTCCACCCGCACGTAACCCGTGGCGAGTGCCACGGTGTGGGCGCCGCCCCCGCATCCCAGGTCGAGCAGGCGGTCGCCTTGGGCGGGCAGCTGTCGGCACACCGCCTCGACCCGCCTGGCGACACCCCGGGCCCCGGAGGAGCCCGAGGGGTCGCCGAGTCCGTAACCGAAGCCCATGGCCACCATCCCCTGCCGTGACGAATCCCTGCGGGGGAGACTACATTGAGTAATGATTTAGTTACTGATAGATGTGGCAACATGTCGACCCGTCGACTTCCGGGGCACCGGGCAGCGCCCCTGGGCGGTGGGCTCCGGACGGGCGGTGCGAGGATGACGCGATGAGCGAAACCACCTGGTACCTGGAGACCACCGACCCCGCCGAACTGAGGCCCGGGCGCGAGCCGGAGGGCCCGGTGCGGTTCACCCGCGCGCAGGTGCCCAGTCCCGAGCTCTCCCGGTTCCTCTACGAGACGGTCGGCCGCGACTACCAGTGGTTCGACCGGAGCCCCTGGACCGACCAGGAGTGGCGCGACCGGGTGGAGCGCCCCGGGGTCGAGACCTGGGTCCTGTACGACCGGGGCACGCCCGCCGGCTACGCGGAGTTGGAGGCCCAGGACGGGGGCGCGGTCGAGATCGTCCACTTCGGTCTCATGCCCGGCTTCCTCGGCCGGGGCCTGGGCGGCCACATGCTCACCGAGACCGTCCGCCGGGCCTGGGACCTCGCCGAACGCTGGCCGGGCCGGGAGGCCACCCGGAGGGTGTGGCTGCACACCTGTTCCCTGGACGGGGAGCACGCCCTCGCCAACTACCGGGCGCGCGGTCTCCGCCTCTACCGCGAGACGGTCGCGGACCGGGCGACTGGCGGACAGGTCGACATGTCGCCGAGGTGACAGGCGGACACGTCGACCCGGACGGAGGGGCCGCGGTGCGGCGTGCACGGGAGAGGCCGTGTGTACCGCCGCGCTCCCTAGACCGCCTCGGGCTTCGGCGCCCCGGGGTCGGGCGTTCCGGGTTCGGCAGTCCCGGCCTCCGGCGTTCCGGTACCCCGAGCCCTCCGGCTCCCCAGACGTCGGGCGCGCACCGTCCAGGCCGCGCCCATCAGGAGGTAGGAGAGGACCATCGCGCCGACCACCGGGACACTCACCCCGGACTGCGGGACCAGCCCGGCGGTCAGTGCGGCGCCCAGCACGAACGTGGCGTTGAAGAGCACGTCGTAGACCGAGAACACACGGCCGCGGTAGGCGTCGTCGACATGTCGCTGAACCAGCGTGTCGACGGTGACCTTCACCGCCTGGGACACGAACCCCAGGACGAAGGCGGCGACCGGGAACAGGGCCGCGGAGAAGGGCAGACCGAACAGCAGCAGGGCGACGGCCGCTCCGACCAGCAGCGCCGCGATCCAGGCGCTCTCGCTGATCCGCGCGGTCGCCCACGGCGTGGCCACCGCGCCCAGGAAGAACCCGAGGGCGAGCAGGCCGGCCGCTACCGAGAACCCGGCGACACCGGCGACGCCGCCGCCGGTGAACGTGTTGTTGTACAGCAGCATGGTGAGCAGCGTGGAGATACCGAAGAGCACGCGGTGGCCGCCGATGGTCAGCAGCCCGTCGCGGGCGGGCACCCGCTCCCAGATGTGCCGGACCCCGGTGGCCATGCCCCGGACGGCGTGGTGCAGCGCGGCCCGGACCTCCTCGGGCTCCTCCTCCAGGTGCGGGCCCAGCTCCCGGTACCGCAGGGTGAGCGAGACCAGGGCGGCGCCCGCGAACCCCAGCGCGGCCACGAACAGGATCATCCCGGTGCCCAGGGCCTGCGCACCGCCGAGCACGCCGATCGCCAGGCCCGCGCCGGTACCCAGGGAGCTCGCGACGGTTCCACAGGTCGGTGTGACCGCGTTGGCCATCATCAGCTTGTCCCGGGGCACCACGTAGGGCAGGCCCGCGGACAGTCCGGACAGGAAGAAGCGGTTGACGCTCAGGACGAGGAGGGCGGCGACGAAGAAGGCGGGCCCCTCCCCGTTGGCGACGAGGAAGGCTGTCACCGTCGCCAGGACGGCCTTGGCCAGCGAGGACAGCAGGAGGACCTGGCGGCGGGGCCAGCGGTCGATGAGCACGCCCGCGAACGGGGCGACCGCGGAGAAGGGCAGGAGCAGGACGGCGAAGGCCGCGGCCACCTCTCCGGCCCCGGTGTGCTGCTCGGGGTTGAAGAAGACGAAGCCGGCCAGCCCGGCCTGGTAGACCCCGTCGGAGAACTGCGAGACCAACCGGGTACCGAACAGCCGACGGAACCGGGACCCCTGGAGGACCGTGCGCAGATCGCCGAAGAAGGACACGTTTTCAGGGTAGGGCGTGCCCGGGGCCGTGGCGGCCCCGGGCGGTCGGCCGGGGTTCCGGTGGGGGTCAGTCCTGGGCGTCGTGCCCGGACGAGATGAACTGCTCGACCTTCTCGTGCGCCTCGGCGTCGCTGTACTGCACGGGCGGCGACTTCATGAAGTAGGAGGAGGGCTCCAGGATCGGGCCGCCGATCCCGCGGTCCTTGGCGATCTTCGCGGCGCGGACCGCGTCGATGATGATGCCCGCGGAGTTCGGGGAGTCCCAGACCTCCAGCTTGTACTCCAGGTTCAGCGGGACGTCACCGAAGGCGCGGCCCTCCAGGCGGATGTACGCCCACTTGCGGTCGTCGAGCCACGGCACGTGGTCCGACGGGCCGATGTGCACCGCGCCGGCGTTGAGCTCGTGCGGGATCTGGGAGGTGACCGACTGGGTCTTGGAGACCTTCTTGGACTCCAGGCGCTCGCGCTCCAACATGTTCTTGAAGTCCATGTTGCCGCCGAAGTTCAGCTGGTAGGTGCGGTCCACGACCACGCCCCGGTCCTCGAACAGCTTGGACAGCACCCGGTGGGTGATGGTGGCGCCGATCTGGGACTTGATGTCGTCACCGATGATCGGCACGCCCGCCTTGGTGAACTTCTCGGCCCACTCGGGGTCGGAGGCGATGAACACCGGGAGCGCGTTGACGAAGGCCACCCCGGCGTCGATGGCGCACTGCGCGTAGAACTTGTCCGCTTCCTCGGAGCCCACCGGGAGGTAGGAGACGAGCACGTCCGCCTTGCTGGCCTTCAACGCCGCGACCACGTCCACGGCGTCCTCGGGGGACTCCTGGATCGTCTCGCGGTAGTACTTGCCCAGACCGTCGTAGGTCGGGCCGCGCATGACGGTCACGCCGGTCGGCGGGACGTCACAGATCTTGATGGTGTTGTTCTCGCTCGCGACGATGGCGTCGGCCAGGTCGTGCCCGACCTTCTTGTCGTCCACGTCGAAGGCGGCGACGAACTCGACGTCGCTCACGTGGTACGGGCCGAACTGGACATGCATCAGGCCGGGCACCCGGGACTCCGGGTTGGCGTCCTTGTAGTAGTGCACACCCTGGACGAGCGACGCCGCACAGTTGCCGACGCCCACGACGGCTACACGTACCGAACCCATTGGTCCTTGCTCCTTCTTCTTCGCGAACATGGATGCCACAGCGCACGGCGACGGGCCCGCGCCGACGGCGGTCCGGGGCTCGTCATCCTGCGTTCGTATTCCGTATGTGGTCAGCAGCGCGCACCGTGGTTCTGTTCCCCCTCACGGCCGTCGACTACGGGGGAGAACTATGCATGTCTGGCTGGTTTGTTCTGCTATGACTCTATCTTCGCTTCATGGTGAGCACGTATGCGGTCAGTGCCGCCGAAAGGCGTGTGACCGGGAGTGACGGCGGTGAGCGAGGGGCGGGTGACACCTGCGCGCTCAATGTCACACACACGTCACCGAACAGGGAGAACGTGGCGCTTCGGCTTTGTCGGTGATCGCGCTCACATGATTGGCCCCATCGGCCACCACGGAGCTGAACTGCGAGGACGGGCGTTTCCCGGCAGAGGGTGATCAGGTCTTCCAAAGCGCGCGATACCCTCGCGCGTGGGTTGTGCTATACGGTTCGATCGCTCTAACGTGACCCTTGATTTGCGTGCGCAGCCGGTAGGGACCCCGGACGAAGCCACCGCCGCGGCGACGTCCACGTCGGCCCAGAGCACCGACGGGCCAGGGGTAGCGCTCCCGCAGGCCAACGATCAGGAGGAAGTAGCGGCCAACGTCTTCGCGGCCTGTTGAAAACCTTCGCCCGCAACTGGGCGTCTCTTTATCAAGCCTTGAACGACAGGCAACAGAGGTGGGAACAGGTCCACCGGCCCCTGGGCCGTGCTGGTACACCACCACAGGTCGCGAATCACCGATCCCCCAGGGGGACCGTCCCCCGTTTCCACCAAGGAATCGTCAGGCCGACCGGCCGTGAGAGGCAATCGAGGACCACGTGAGTACCGAACGACGACGTAGTGCCGACGGCGGCCGTCGCCGGGCCGAGGGCCCGGGCGACGGTCAGCGCGGCAACGGCGGAAGGCGCAGGGCCGAGGGCCCTCCTCGGGAAGAGCGTGCGGGCGGCCGACGCCGACCTGGTTCCGAGGAAGGTCTCCGGGGAGGAGACCAGCCCGCTCCGCGTTCCCGCAGACCCCGCCCCCCAGGGGCCGAGGCCCGTTCCGAGGGACGGCCGCGCCCGGAGGGCGGCCGGCGCCGCGCCGAGGGCGAGCGCCCGCGCCGCCCGGAGGGCCAGCGGCCCCGGCGGCCCGAGGACGGCGAGCGCCCGCGCCGCCGCCCGGACGGACAGCGGCCCCGGCGGCCCGAGGACGGTGACCGCCCCCGGCGCCGCCCCGACGACCCGCGTGCGGGTGGCCGCCGTCGTGCGGCCGGCCCCCGAGACCCCCGCGACCGCGAACACGGCTCCCGGTCCGAGGGGCGCCGCCCCGGTGGCCGGGGCTCCCGTGCCGCCGCGGGCGCCGGAGGCCGCGGCGGCGGTGGCGGCGGTCGCCGACGCCCCCGCCAGGACGAGCCGGACGACCGTCCCTGGTTCAGGCGCTTCCTGTCCAAGGCGTGGAAACCCGCGCTGGCCTTCTGCGGTCTGATGATCATCGGCGGCGTGGCCGCCTTCGCGGTGCTCTACGCGATGGCCCCGGACGAGGACGACCTGAACGAGGACGCGGAGAAGACCGTCTCCGCCACCCAGATCTACTGGGCGGGGGAGGAGGGCGAGGAGGAGGTCGCCCTCACCACCGGTGAGGTCAAGCGGATCGAGGTCACCCGCGACGAGATCCCGGAGGAGGTCATCAACGGTGTGCTCGCCGCCGAGCAGCGCACCTTCTACGAGGACCCCGGGATCAACCTCATGGGTATCGGCCGCGCGGTGCTCTCCGGCGGTGACGCCGGCGGCGGTTCCACCATCACCCAGCAGATGGCCCGCAACTACTACAGCGACCTCCAGGGCGAGGAGCCGCTGACCCGCAAGATCCGCGAGATCTTCATCGCGATCAAGCTGAACCAGCAGCTCACCCACGACGAGATCCTCACCATCTACCTCAACACGATCTACTTCGGCCGCGGCGCCTCCGGTATCGAGATGGCCGCCCAGGAGTACTTCGGCAAGAGCGTGGGCGAGCTCGACGAGGCCGAGGGCGCGTTCCTGGGCATCATCATCCAGATGCCCAGCAACTTCGAGAACCCCGAGGAGGGCTCCTGGACGGAGACCTACCTCAACGAGGAGCGCTGGCCCTACGTCCAGAACCAGCTCGCCGTGATGTACGAGGAGACCGACGGCGAGCGCGGTCTGCCCCGGGCCGAGGCCGAGAAGCTGGAGATCCCCGAACTCATCGACTACAACCCCGAGGCGGCGGCCGACGACCCCAAGCTGGGATACGTCCGCCAGGCCGTGATCGACGAGGTCGAGCGCCGCTACGAGGGGTCGAACATCGATGGCACCGACATCGCCACCGAGGGTCTGACGATCAAGACCTCGCTGGACCCGGAGCTGATGACCGCGGCCGAGGAGGCCTTCAACGTCCTGCCCGACACCGCGGCCGAGGACACCATGCACGGCCTGACCGCGGTCGAACCGGACACGGGCCGGATCGTCGCCTTCAACGGGGGCCCCGACGTCTCCACGGTGATCAACAACTCCCTGGTCCACCAGGCCCAGGCGGGCTCGTCCTACAAGCCCTACGTGCTGGCCCGCGCGCTGATGGACGACATCGGTCTGCGCACCAAGCTCGACGGCGACACCGGACGGGAGTTCCCCGGCCTGGCCAGCGAGGTGAACAACTCCGGCTACGTCGACCACGGCGAGGTCGACCTGATCGACTCCACCAGGGATTCGGTGAACACCAGTTTCGTGGACCTGGCGATCCGGGTCGGCGAGGCCAGGGTCGACGAACTCGCGGTCCAGATGGGTGTGGATCCCCAGCGTCAGACGACCTCCACCGTCGGTCCGCTCATCGCCCTGGGCACGCACCAGGTGAACGCGCTCGACATGGCCAGCGGCTACGCGACCTTCGCTGCCGAGGGGCGGCACTTCCCGGCCCACATGGTCACCGAGGTCGCGACGGCCGACGGCACGGTGATCGAACCGGACGACAAGGACGAGCTGGAGACGGGCACGGAGGTCCTCACGCAGGCCGTCGCGGCCGACGCCACCCACGCCATGCAGGAGGTGGTCCGCAACGGCGGCGGCAGCAGGGCGGCCCTGAGCGACGGGCGCCCTGTGGCGGGCAAGACCGGTACCTCCACCGACGCGGTCTCGGCCTGGTTCGTGGGCTACACACCGCAGCTCTCCACCGCGGTGGGGCTGAGCCGCGCCAAGGCCACCGATCCGCTGGACTTCGGCCCCGAGTTCGGCGACGTCTACGGCGGTACCACCTCCGCGAAGGTCTGGAAGGCCTTCATGGAGATCGCCATGGAGGGCGAGGAGCAGCGGCAGTTCCCGGCGGCCCAGTGGGTGGGCGAGGACCAGCGCTTCCTGCCGACCCCCACCCCGAGCGAGTCGCCCGAGACGGAGGAGTCGGAGGAGCCGGTCGAGGAGGAGACCGAGGAACCCACCGACCAGGAGTGCGACCCCAGGGAGCAGGGGTGCGACCAGGAGTTTCCGCCGGACGAGTGCGACCCCATGGACCCGACCTGCGGTGACGACGGGAGCTCCCAGCCGCCGGAAGAGTGCAACGGCCTCTTCCCGCCCCCCTACTGCGAGGACGAGGGTGACGAGGAGACCGAGCGCCCCGGACAGCCCGGGGGAGAACAGCAGCAGGGCGGAACCAATGACAACAGCCTGATCAGACCCAGGGACTGATCAGGGGAAGGTTCCTCCGGGGGCCGGTGCGCGGCGGGGAGACCCGTCGCACGCCGGCCCCCGGCTCTGTGTCCGGCCGCATCCACAGCCCAGCACCGGTGGTGCGCCGCTGCTGGTAGCCTTGGCTCCCGTATGGCTCAGAGCCCGAGTGGCACGCCCCGGCCCGACCGGGGCGGCGTGGTCCCGGGCTCCTGCCCTCCTGCCATGGAGATTCCATGGCCGCAACAGTCCAGAGGAGGAACGTACGCCTATGCGTCGTTACGAAATCATGGTCATCCTCGACCCGAACCTCGACGAGCGCACCGTCGCTCCGTCGCTGGAGAACTTCCTGGGCGTCGTCCGCAACGACGGCGGCTCGGTCGAGAAGACGGAGATCTGGGGCAAGCGTCGTCTCGCCTACGACATCAACAAGAACTCCGAGGGCATCTACGCGGTCATCGACCTGACCGCCAAGCCCGAGACGGTCAAGGAGCTCGACCGTCAGTTCGGCATCGCCGAGGCCGTGCTCCGCACCAAGGTTCTGCGTCCCGAGGTTCACTAGGCAGCCCGCTGCCCCGACCCCCTGACCCCGCGCATCCGATTCTGTCCCCAGGGACGTGGATGATACGGGGCACAGGCGAAACCGCCTGATCCGAACTATCTCGAACCGGAGCCGATCCATGGCAGGCGAAACCCAGATCACGCTCGTCGGCAACCTCGTCGACGACCCTGAACTGCGCTTCACGCCCAGTGGAGCCGCGGTCGCCAACTTCCGTGTGGCCTCGACGCCCCGTACCTTCGACAAGCAGGCAGGGGAGTGGAAGGACGGCGAGTCCATGTTCCTCACCTGCACCGTTTGGCGGCAGTACGCGGAGAACGTGGCCGAGAGCCTTCAGCGCGGCATGCGCGTCATCGTGCAGGGCCGTCTGAAGCAGCGGTCCTTCGAGACCCGCGAGGGTGAGAAGCGGACCGTCTTCGAGATCGACGTCGACGAGGTCGGCCCGGCTCTGCGCAGCGCCACCGCCAAGGTGACGAAGACGCAGCGCCAGGGCGGCGGATTCGGCGGTCAGCAGGGCGGTTTCGGTGGCGGCCAGCCCCAGGGCGGACAGCCCCAGGGTGGCGGCTACGGGAACCAGGGCGGCGGCTTCGGCGGCCCGCAGGGCGGCCGCGGCGGTGCCCCGGCCGACGACCCGTGGGCGACCAACGGCGGTGGCGGCGGCTTCGGTGGCGGCGGCGGAGGTTTCTCCGACGAGCCCCCGTTCTAGACGGCGCCCACCCCGCGTAACACCCGGCCCGGCCCCTCGGGGCCGAGCCACCTTATCCCTTGTCCCAGCCCATCCCCGGGAGGACCCCGGGGCTCTTGCGAAGGAGCACCACGATGGCTAAGCCGGCAGCGCGCAAGCCCAAGAAGAAGGTTTGCCTCTTCTGCCAGGAGAAGCAGTCCTACATCGACTACAAGGACACCACGCTTCTCCGTAAGTTCATCTCCGAGCGCGGCAAGATCCGTGCCCGTCGGGTGACCGGCAACTGCACCCAGCACCAGCGCGACGTCGCGACCGCGATCAAGAACGCGCGCGAGGTGGCCCTGCTGCCCTACACCAGCACCGCTCGCTAGCGGCGATATCCGAGGGAGGTTTTTGTCGTGAAGCTGATTTTGACCCACGAGGTCAACGGTCTCGGAGCCCCCGGCGATGTCGTCGAGGTGAAGAACGGTTACGGTCGCAACTACCTGCTGCCCCGCGGGTTCGCCATTCGGTGGACCCGTGGCGGTCAGAAGCAGATCGACCTGATCCAGCGCGCCCGCAAGGCGCGTGACATCCGCACCCTGGACGAGGCCCAGCAGGTCGCCGGCCGGGTCGGTGCCCTGAACGTGCGCCTCAAGCAGCGCGCGGGCCAGGGTGGTCGTCTGTTCGGTTCGGTCACGCCCGCGGACGTCGTCGAGGCCGTCAAGGCCGCCGGCGGTCCCGAGCTGGACAAGCGCCGGATCGAGATCAAGAACCCGATCAAGTCCGTCGGTGACTACAAGGTCCAGGTCCGCCTGCACCCCGAGGTCTCCGCGACGATCAAGCTGGAGATCGTCGGCGCCTAGTAGGCGTTGACCGTCCCGGTCCCAGGCCCCGTCCCTCCTCTGGAGGGGCGGGGCCTGCTGCGTCGGTGGAACACGCCCGGGCTGTGAAAACAACCCTTTGATTACTCTTTGTAACTTAACGTGTTCTCTGTGTCGCGTCGCGTCCCGCGGCGCTCCGCACGGAGAGGACAGCATACCGATGGCCGTTGAGAGACGACCCGAGACCGACCGCCCCGGGGCGGTCGACCGCAGGACGATGCTGCGAGGAACCGCTCTGGCCGCCGGAGGAGTGCTCCTCGGCGGCGCGCTGGGGGTGTCACCGGCAGCACCGGCCACCGCCGCCGCGGTACCCAAGGTCTACACCCGGGCGGACTGGGGGGCGCGTGCGCCCAAGAGGGCGGTTCAGGTACTGGGCCAGGGGCCGACCCACATCGTCGTCCACCACACCGCGACCGGGAACGTGTCGGACACCTCCACCAGCCACGCCGCCGCACTGTCCCGGTCCATCCAGCGCTACCACATGGACCACAACGGGTGGAACGACACCGGACAGCAACTGACGATCAGCCGCGGCGGCCACATCATGGAGGGGCGGGACAGGACGCTCCAGGCGGTCCGGGACGGCGGCCACGTTCTCGGGGCGCACACCGCGAACCACAACTCGCACACGATCGGGATCGAGAACGAGGGGACCTACACCTCGGCGAGCCCGCCCGGCACGCTCATGTCCTCCCTGGTCGACACCTGTGCGTGGCTGTGCCTCGTGTACCGCCTCGACCCGCAGGAGGCGATCGTGGGACACCGCGACTACAACGCCACCAGCTGCCCGGGCGACAAGCTCTACTCGATGCTGCCCGAGCTGCGCGACGACGTGGGGAGCAGGCTGCGCGAACAGCTCCGACACCTCAGCAGGCACGTCGGGCAGGAACTGACCCTGGAAGAGCTGCCGACCTACC
Source organism: Nocardiopsis moroccensis (assembly GCF_055763695.1). NCBI lineage: Bacteria > Bacillati > Actinomycetota > Actinomycetes > Streptosporangiales > Nocardiopsidaceae > Nocardiopsis > Nocardiopsis moroccensis. The sequence goes on from NZ_CP199747.1 coordinate 4,867,116, forward strand.
CGACCGCCCCGCGGTCCGAACGGGTCGCGACCTTCTACCACGGTCCTGCCATCGGGGAACTCGACACGACCACCTGACCGAGGATCCCCCGGAACCGTCCCTGCTCCCCGCCGCAGGGGCGGTTTCGTGTTTTCAGGGCCTGGTCGCTCCGGTGACCAGCCAGGCCTCGCCCCTGGCGCGCAGGCCGAGGGTGACGGCGCGGGCGAGGATCCACACGGAGAACGCGGTCCACAGCCCCACCAGCCCCCACACGTCGGAGACGGCGAGCCGGGGGAGGACCAGGGCGAACGGCAGGAAGGCGAGCATCGTCCACAGGGAGGCCCAGGCCAGGTAGCGCTGGTCGCCGGCGCCCATGAGGACGCCGTCCAGCACCATGGTCACCCCGCTGAGTGGCTGCATCAGCGCCACCACCACGAGGGAGGCCGTGATCAGTGTGGCCACCTGCGGGTCCGAGGTGAAGGGGACGTGGGCCCAGGGCAGCACCAGGAACACCAGGACGGTGAAGACCAGGCCCGACATCACGCCCCACTCGACCATGCGCCGGGTGGAGTCCCTGGTCCCCCGAACGTCTCCGGCGCCGAGGTAGCGGCCCACGATCGACTGCCCGGCGATGGCGATGGCGTCCATCGCGAAAACCAGTAGGGCCCAGATGTTGTAACTGACCTGGTGCGCGGCGATCGACTCGTCGCCGAGCCGGGCGGCGACGGCGGTCGTCACCAGCGCCACCACACGCATGGACACGCTGCGCAGGAACAGCGCGAAACCGGCCGACGCGGAGGTGCGCAGACCCGACGCGGTCGGCAGAAGGGAGACGCCCCTGCTCCGTGCCGACCGGGCGATGGCAGCCGTGTACCAGAACGCGCCGGCCCCCTGCGCGATCACCGTCGACCACGCCGAACCGGCGATGCCCCAGTCGAACACGAACACGAGGACCGCGCACAGTGCGGCGTTCCCGGCGTAGGAGGCCACCGCGACCACCAGTGGGGTCCGTGCGTCCTGGAGGCCGCGCAACACCCCGGTCCCGGCCATCACGACGAGGAGGAACGGGGTGCTCAGCAGGCTGATCCGAAGATAGGTGAGGGCGTACGGCGCGACCTCGGGGGAGGCGCCCAGGAGGTCGACCATCCACGGGCCCAGCGGCCAGCCGATCCCGATCGCGGCGATTCCCAGCAGGACCGCGAGCCAGAGTCCGTGCACCCCGTCCCGGATGCCGCCGGGGATGTCGCCCGCACCGAACTTGCGGGCCACCGCTGCGGTGGTCCCGTAGGCGAGGAAGATGCACACCGCGGCCAGGGTCAGCAGGACCTGGCCGGCGACCCCGAGCCCGCCCAACGCCTGGGTGCCCAGGCTGCCGACGATCGCGGCGTCGGTGAGCAGGAAGAGCGGTTCGGCGATGAGCGCGAAGAACGTGGGGACGGCGAGGGCGAAGATCTCGCGGTCGTGACGGTGCCGGAAGGGGGCAGCCGAGAGGAGTGTGGCCATGACGGAGCCACAGTACCGGACAGGCGTTCGACCTTCCCTGTGGGTTTTTCCACAGGGCCGCCGAAGCCTGTGGATAACCTGTGGAAAGCCACCCTGTGAGACATCTTGCACGTCCCGCCCATGGCCCATGTTTTCGCAGTTCAGGTGGGCTGTTGATGGTTCGCGGCAAAGTTATCCACAGGTGATGTGCATAACCTGTGCGCGCAATGCCGCACATGGCTCCGGATGTGGTGGTAGGGGACTGTCCACAGGCGTGCCGGGCGGCGCCCCCGGCGTCCGGGATGGGGCATCCTGGAAGGGTCGGTCCGACCCGGGCCGACGCACGCGACCGGTGTGGGGAGAAGTTCGTGAGCGTCGCTGGGCAACCACCTGAAGAAGGCGGATACGAGCGCACCCCACCCCATGACATCCAGGCCGAGCAGAGCGTCCTCGGTGGCATGCTGCTGTCCAAGGACGCCATCACCCAGGTCGTCGAGATCATCCGTTCGGCGGACTTCTACCGGCCCGCGCACCAGATCATCTACGACAGCGTGGTCGACCTCTTCTCCCGGGGCGAACCCGTCGACGCCATCTCCGTCAACGCGGAGCTGACCAAGCGCGGCGAGGCCACCCGGGTCGGCGGGGCGCCGTACCTGCACACCCTCACCGAGGCGATCCCCACCGCGGCCAACGCGGGCTACTACGCCAAGATCGTCTCGGACCGCGCCGTCCTGCGCCGCCTGGTCGAGGTCGGCACCCGGATCGCGCAGATCGGCTACGCGGGGGACGGAGAGGTCGACGACCTCGTCGACCATGCCCAGGCCGAGATCTACCGGGTCGCGGAGAAGCGCACCGGCGAGGACTACGTGGTCCTCGGCGACATCATGCCGGGCGCCCTGGACGAGATCGAGGCCATCGGCGCCAACGACGGCAGCATGACCGGTGTCCCCACCGGCTTCGCCGACTTCGACGCCCTCACCAACGGCCTGCACCCCGGGCAGATGGTCATCATCGCTGCGAGGCCGGCCGTGGGAAAAAGTACCCTGGCCTTGGATTTCGCGCGTGCCGCGTCCATCAAGAACGAGATGACGTCCGTTTTCTTCAGCCTGGAGATGGGGCGCAACGAGATCGTCATGCGCCTGCTCTCGGCGGAGGCGCGGGTGCCGCTGCACACCATGCGTTCGGGTCTGATGACCGACGAGGACTGGGCGCGGCTGGCCAGACGGATGGGCGAGGTGGCCAGTGCGCCCCTGTTCATCGACGACTCCCCGAACATGTCGATGATGGAGATCCGGGCCAAGTGCCGCCGCCTCAAGCAGCAGCACGACCTCAAACTGGTGATCGTCGACTACCTCCAGCTGATGAGCTCGCCCGGCCGGGTGGAGAGCCGTCAGCAGGAGGTCTCGGAGATGTCGCGTTCGCTGAAGCTCCTCGCCAAGGAGCTGGAGGTGCCCGTGGTGGCGCTGTCCCAGCTCAATCGTGGCCCGGAGCAGCGCACCGATAAACGCCCACAGGTGTCGGATCTTCGCGAATCGGGCAGTATCGAGCAGGACGCGGACATGGTCATCCTGCTCTACCGCGAGGACGTGCACGACAAGGAGTCCCCGCGCGCGGGCGAGGCCGACATCATCGTGGCCAAGCACCGTAACGGTCCGACCGCCGACGTGACCGTCGCCTTCCAGGGCCACTACAGCCGATTCGTCGACATGGCGCCGGGTTAGTCAGTCGACACGGTGTCGGATCCGATCGCGGGGCGGGGGAGGAGCTCGGCGAGCGATGGGTGTTCGCGGGTCGCCTCCTCCAGGGTCCGGACGAGGGTGGCAGAGGCCTCGGAGTGGACGCGGTGTCCCTCGGCGGTGAGCCTGAGCTGGAAGGCGCGGCCGTCGCCGGCCACGCGTTCGCGGTCGACCAGCCCCTGCTCCTGCATCTGGGTGACCAGGCGGGAGATGCGGGGCTGTGAGCGGCCGACCGCCCGACACACCTCTGCCAGAGGTGTCCAGCCGGGGTGCCCGATCAGGTGGGTCATGATCTCGTAGGCGCTCAGGCAGAGGGAGTGCTGTTCGCCGAGTTCGGCCTCGATGCGGGTGCTGACCGCCTCGACGGGGCGGGCGATGCCGAGCCAGGTTCCGAGGGCACGGTGGGCCGCCGCCTCTGTTTCACGGGGTGCCGTCACTGGTTCTCCTCTCTCCCGCCCCTATTGTATGCCCGGGCATGTACTCTGTCGGTCGAAACAATATGCGTGAGCATATAAATAGCGCTTCGCCCCCGCCGGGAAAGGTCCGCACGATGACCGACAGAACCTCCTCGAAAGCCGCATCGCTCCACCCGACCCGGTGACGGCCAGAGCCTCATGGTCAGCACTGGCGATCGTCGGCATCGCGCAGATGCTCGTCATGCTCGACTCGACGATCGTCAATGTCGCGCTCCCGTCGATCGGCCGCGACCTCCGGGCCGGGGCCACCGCGCTGCAGTGGACGATCAGCGGTTACGTCCTCACCTACGGCGCGCTGTTGTTGTTCGGCGGTCGTCTGGCCGACGCCCTCGGGCGGCGCAGGGCACTGCTTCTCGGACTCGTCCTGTTCGGCGCGGCCTCGCTGGTCTGTGGAGTCGCCGCCACGGAATCCGTTCTCGTCGTGGCCCGCCTCTGCCAAGGAGCAGGGGCCGCGGTGCTCTCGGCCTCGGCGCTCTCCGTCATCGTGTCCGTCTACGGTCGTGTGCCGGCCCAGCTCAACACGGCCCTGGCGGTGTGGAGCGGTCTGGGCGTCATCGGCGCGGTGCTCGGTGTGGTCCTGGGCGGGGTCGTCGTCGAGTACCTGTCCTGGCGGTGGGCGTTCCTGGTGAACATCCCCGTGGTCCTCGCGGTGGTCGCCGCCTCGTTCGCCTGGCTTGCTCCGATGCCCGGGGCGGCGGGGACCAGGATGCGCCTGCCCGTGGCGGTCACCGCCACGCTCGGGATCGGGATGCTGTGCTTCGGACTCATCGAACTCCAGGAGGGCCTGAGTCGACCGTGGCCGTGGGTCGCGCTCGTCTCCTCCGCCGTGCTCCTCGCCCTGCTGCTCCGACACCAGGACCGCAGCGCAGACCCGCTGCTGCCGGTGTTCCTCCTGCGCACCCCGGCCTACGCCTGGGCCGGGTTCGGTCTGCTGCTGGCCGCGACGCTCATGCTGGGAGCGCTGTACCTGTCCAGCAATCACCTCCAGACGGTCCACCGGATGTCCCCGCTGGAGACCGGGTTCGCGCTGTTGCCGCTCTGTCTGGGGTCTCTCGTCTCGGCGTTCGCGGTCCCCGGCCTCGCGGCTCGGATCGGGATGACCCGGGTCCACCTGGTCGGGGTCCTCGTTCAGGCGGCCTCGATCGCGGTGATCCTCGCCGGGACCGCTTCGGGAACCGGCGAGGCCGCCGTGGTGATCGCCGCGCTGGCGGTGTTCGGGCTGGGTCTGCCGACGATGTTCGTGCCGCTGTACACCTTCGGTTCGGCCCCGATTCCGGCCACGCACGCCGGGGTCGGTTCGGGGCTGCTCAACACCTTCAACGAGTCCGGAGCCGGGGTCGGACTGGCGGTCGTCGCCCCGGTCTCGGCAGCCGCAGCGGCGGTCGGCCTGGACAACGGTGCTTCCGCGCCGACGGCCGCAGCGGCCGGTACCCATGCCGGATTCTGGGTTCTGGCCGCGGTCTCGCTGCTGGCCGGGGTTGTCGCGCTCGCCCTGGGGCGCACCGCCGCGAACCCGGGCCGGTCCAGCGGGGCGCTCCGGTGAACGGGAGCCGGTGAACGGCGGCTCACGAGTACGGGACGTGACCAGTACGGTCACGCCCCGTTGTATCGGTCAATCCATAAGTCGACTTATGTGCGAACCAAAATGTCGACAAAGCGATACGTCGACTTCACGCGCGGCCGGAGTCGCCGATCAGAGCGCCTCCGTGCAGTTCGAGGTGGCGGCCGCGGAAGCGCTCTCGCATCATCCGGTCGTGCGTCACCAGGACCAGGGCGCCCGTGTACTCGGCCAGCGCCTCCTCCAGTTCCTCCACCAGTCCGGGGGAGAGGTGGTTGGTCGGTTCGTCCAACAGCAGCAGGTCGTGTGCGCCCGAAGTCAGCCGGGCCACCTCGATCCGGCGGCGCTGGCCCACGGACAACGAGACCAACTCCTGGTCGAGTTCCGCGGGCCGGAACAGGCCGAGCGAGGCCAGTTCGTCCCGGTACTCCTCCGCGTTCCCCGGCCTCCCGGCCGCGTAGGCTCCGAGCACGGTCCGTCCCGGGGCGACCCGGGCGTCCTCCTGGCGCAGCAGGCCGATCCGGTCCGGTAGGGCGACCCGGCCGGTGTCCGGTGCCAGCTCCCCGGACAGGACCCGGACCAGGGTGGTCTTCCCGGCCCCGTTCGGTCCGGTGACCAGTACCCGTTCACCGGGAGCCAGGGACAGGGCACCGATGTCCAGCCTGTGGTCGACGCGGACCCGCTCCAGCTCGGCGATCGGGGCGGACCCCTCCGGGGCCTCCCCCTCAGCACGGGGACCGGTGAACTCTGCGGCCATCCGGAGCGGTACCGGCGGCGGCGCCACCGGGTTCTCGGTGAGTCGTTCCATCCTCTCCTTGGCGTTGCGGATCCGGCCCATGGCGCCGTGCGCGGCACCGCGCATCTTGAAAGCGCCGTGCCCGAAGGCGGCCTTGGCCATCTTGCGTGGGATCGCCCGCAGCGCGGCGACGTGGTTGTCGGCCAGCCTCCGCTGCCTGGCCAGTTCGTGTCTCCACTCCTCGTACTCACGAGTCCAGCGGGCCCGGGCCGCGGCTTTGGCGGTGAGGAATCCGTCGTACCCGTTGCCGTGGCGCGTGATCCGGTGCGTGTCCGCGTCCACCTCCAGCACGGTGTCGGTCACCTCGGCCAGGAAGGCCCGGTCGTGGGTGACGGCGACAACGGTGCCCCGGTGCCGCCGAAGCCGGTCCTCCAACCAGGCGACCGCCCGGTCGTCCAGGTCGTTGGTGGGCTCGTCCAGCAAGAGGAGTTCGGGCGACGCGGCCAGCATCGCGGCCAGGGCCAACCTCGAACGCTCCCCGCCGGACAGGGTGCGCAGCGGCCGGTCCCGGTCCAGGCCCGGCAGGCCCAGGCCGTGCAGTCCGGAGTCGACGCGCGCGTCGACGCCGTAGCCGCCGTGCGCCTCGAATTCGGCGACGAGGTCGCCGTAGGCGTCCAGCTCCTCCGGTGAGGCGGCGCCGAGGCGGGCCTCGGTCGCGTGGATCCGGGACTCCAGTTCGCGCAGGTCCCGGAGCGCGGCGTCGATCGCGTCGCCGACGGTTCCGTGCGGCACCCCGCCGGACACCCCCTCCAGGGTCTGGGGCAGATAGCCGACACCGCCGGCGGTCCGGACGGTGAGCTCTCCGTTGTCGGCTTCCTCCTCGCCCGCGAGCAGACGCAGGAGGGTGCTCTTGCCGGACCCGTTGTCCCCGATCACGCCGACGCGTTCGCCCGGGCTGACGGTGAGGCTGACGCGGTCGAGGACCGTGTGGTCCCCGTACCTTTTGCTGATCTCGCCGAGGGTGAGTTGGGATCGGTGTCGAAGTCGTGTACCGAGCATGCGTTTCTCCTGGTCCGTGTGGTGCCGGTTCTTTTCGGTGCCGCGGATCGACCGGGAGAGCCCTGGGGTTTCGGATGTGCGAACACAGCTGTGGCAAGGACCGAAACAGGGGGGACGAGGCTGTCCGTACACGACCGCGGTGTGCTGACGCCGGCGGAGCGGCCCGGGACCGCGGTCGCGGTGGGGCTGCTCGGAACGCGGGCGTCCGGCGCGGGGTTACAGGAAGAAGTAGAGCCTCATGGATGAGACGATACGTCTCGTTTTATTGGACGTCAACAGTGCCGGAGTGAGATGGGTGTCACCCGGAGTCCCCGCTGTCTGGCCCTGATAGGGACACCCGTAACAGCATTTATTGCCTTGCCGATTTGTCGACATAGCGATGAAGAGGCTTCGGAAAGTGACCGCGAGGTCCCTTCGCCGGGCATGGCGAAGGGCCGCCCGCGCGTTGCGGGCGGCCCTTCGTGTCGCGTCCGGTGGGGGGCTGGGGCTAGAGCCAGCGCGCCTCGGGTCGGGTGCGTCCGTTGTCGTCGGTGACCAGGACCCAGTGCATGATCGGGTGCTCCGAAGTGGTCGTGTCGGCGTCCTCGCGCGGCTTCGGGACCAGCGCGGGTTCCGGGGCCAGGCCGGCCAGTCGGCGGCTCGTGGCGGCGGATCGGGTGCGCCGAGGGGTGGTCACGGAGCGAGTGAGGTGCGGCCCGGGTTCGGTGCTGCGTGCCATGAAGCCCTCCTCGTTTCCTTATCAGATGAGCTAAGTTAACCCTATGTTCACCTTTGAGTCAATCCGGTTCTGTTTGCCGGCGCGTCTGGGCTGGGCCTCGCGGGGCCTGTGGCCCTCAAAGTGAACGGAAGGTGAACGGGGTGGGAACCACTGCTGCCCCGAACACGGAGAAGCACCCGCCACCTGGACGGGTGCTCCCTGAGCGCTCGGGGCCGGTGGCCCGGCCCGGCTACTCCTTGAAGATCAGTCCCACGACCTCGAGATAGAGCTGCTCGGGGTAGGGGATGAAGGCGATCCGGCTGAGTGCCTGGTCCTGACCGGCGGACTCCATCACGAAGGTTCCGTAGCCCAGGAAACGGCCGACCAGGGTTCGCTCGAACCGCATGTCGGTGACCTTGCCCAGCGGCATCATGTTCACCTGCCGGGTGATCAGTCCCGTGGTGAGCAGTAGGCGTGCCGACGTGATGACGAAGTAGTCGACCGACCACTCGGCCACCCGCCACACGAACCACACCAACACGAGCAGCCAGAGCCACCAGATGACGGCCAGGGTCGCGGTGCTGTCGGCGCCCATCGTCCTGCTCAGGATCGCCGCGAGCACCAGAGCCGCCAGTACCGCGCCCACCGGTCCGATCAGGACCGCGGGGTGCCGACGGATGGTCACGACGTCCTGCTCATGGGGCAGGAGATAGCGGTTGACTGACGCTGGAGCCGCATTGCTCGAGGCGACGAGCTTCATGACACCCGATCCATCCGGCTACGACAGCAGCGTGTTGACGAACCGGGACATCGACTCAGCGCCGCCCACCAGGAGATCCAGTCCGCTCTGGATCACTCCGGCCGCGCTTTCTGGTTGCGTGAGCAGATAAAAAGCCACGAAACCTATGAGCGCGTAACCGCCCCATTTCTTCAACTTCGCCACGACTGACTCCCCTTGGAATCCACCTGACCCACCAACCCAGCAGTGATTGTTCCATCGACCATCATGCCCGTAAAGCCTGGGGCGCACCCTCGGCGTGGCGGTATGTCGGACGTTCGGCTCTTGCGGGCTGTGTCCGGTTCCGGTGGTGTTGGTGACCCCGTGAATGGTGGTCCGGAAAAGGGGTTCCTTTCAGGTGCAGGTCACAGGGGTGGAAGGAAGGGCGGGGAGCGCTCTGGCTTCCGTGCCGCAGTACTGGAGGTGGCCGCCGGGTGCCGGTGGAAGGGCCGCCGAATCGGGGCGGGAGACAGTGGGGGAGCCAGTTCTTCGCGTTCCGAAGGGGGAGGAAATGCAGGCCCGAAACCCGCCCGGAGCGGGGGAGGGGCCTCAGTGCTGTTCGGCGAAGGCCAGGGCCAGGACCTGGAGGTGCTGGCGGGCGATCCGCTCCACGAGGTCGGGGGTGGCCCGCCCGGTCACGTCCTGGGCGCCGTGTCTGGCCGCGTCCACGCATCGGGAGACGGTGGAGGAGTTGTGCACGCCGGAGAACTCCGAGGACAGGCGACTGATGACTGGGCTGAAGTGGGGGTCGCGGTTGGCCTGGGTTGTCGAGGGGGAGGGGTTCTCGGGCATCTCACTCCTTAGGGCTGCGAGGACGGAACAGCACGGCGCGTGTGCGCTCGGGGGCTTTATGTAGCCACTGGAGGGTTGCCGGAGCGCCGCGCCGGAAACGGGCGGCGACGTTCGGGTATCAGTGGGCTGAGCCCCTTGTGGGGTGGTTTCGGTCTGGCTGGTGCACCCGGTTACGGGTGGTCAGGAACCATGATCACTCTAATCTGTTACGTTCCAATCTCGAAATGAATTCGGCTAATGCAATAACGTGTCGCCCGAAGCCGGGCGAGCGGGCTCGACCTGGGGGGACACCTGGGCACGCTGGGACCAGTGCCCGATTTTCGGGCGTTCATTCATCCCAAGCCGAAAAGAGCCGAAAAAGCGCCCAACCGGTGATCTGGTTGGGCGCGGACTCTCGCTGGGGGGCGGAGTCAGGCGCAGCCGTAGAGCCGGTCGCCCGCGTCGCCCAGGCCCGGGAGGATGAAGCCGTTCTCGTTCAGGCGCTCGTCCACCGCGGAGGTCACGACGCGCAGCGTGGCCCCGTGGTTCTCGGGCAGGTTTTCGGCCAGCTTCTGTTCCACGGCGACCAGGCCCTCGGGCGCCACCAGCAGACAGATCGCGGTGATGTGGTCGGCGCCGCGCTCGACGAGGAGCTTCAGCGCCGCGGCCAGGGTGCCGCCGGTGGCCAGCATCGGGTCCAACACGTAGCACTGGCGTCCGGACAGGTCCTGCGGGAGGCGGTCGGCGTAGGTGGCGGGCTGGAGCGTCTCCTCGTCGCGCGCCATGCCGAGGAAGCCGACCTCCGCGGTGGGCAGCAGGCGGGTCATGCCGTCGAGCATGCCCAGGCCGGCGCGCAGGATCGGGACGACGAGCGGGGTGGGCCGCCTCAGCTGGGTACCGGTGGTCTGCACGAGCGGGGTCTCGATGGTGACCTCCGTCACGCGGACGTCCCGCGTCGCCTCGTAGGCGAGCAGGGTGACCAGCTCGTCGGTCAACCGCCGGAAGGTGGGTGAGTCGGTCCGCACGTCGCGCAGGGTGGTCAGTTTGTGCGCGACCAAGGGGTGGTCGACGACCAGGGTTTCCAAAACGTTCTCCGGGTGAGCTGGGGCAACATGGCGGTTGAGGGGGTGAGGGGCCAGCCCGAGTCTAACCGCGCGTATCACCCGGACCAGGGCGCTGAGGGGCCCCGCCGTCCCCGCACGTACCGCTCCGGGCGTCCTCGACCGGGGGCCGTCGGCAACGGGATCGGCCACGGGGGCGCGGGGCAGGCGCCTGTCATGAGAACGTTGGGTCCGTTCCACGGTGGACGAGGGGCTACGGCGAGGTGGGAGTGATCGTTACCATGACACTCGCACGGACGAGCCGGGCTCCTCTCGTCCGCACCGAAACACCGTCCGGGTTGGGGTGACGATGACAGTGCTCGATCATGGTGACGACGACTCGGGTGACTTCGCGGCCGTCGCGTACAGGGAAGAGGAGTACTGGGATGTCGACCTCCTCCCCGTCGCACTGACGCACGACCTCAAAGGGCTCATCCACGCCCTGCGCCAACAGCCGAGCATCAGCGGTTCCCTCGGCCTGGTGTCGGTCGGCGACGACTTCTTCATCATCGTCCGGGTATACGGCGGCGAGGTCTCCCTCTTCCTGTCCGACGTGACCGCGTCGGTCGACTGGCAGGTCGCCAGGGACGTCCTGGACTACCTGGACATCGAACTTCCCGACGATGACGACCTCGACCAGGTCCTGCCCGCGGGTGACCTGTCCGTGGTCGCGGACCTGGGTCTGGACGAGATGGAGCTGGGCGCCCTCGCCGGCGACCTGGACCTGTACCCGGACGAGGTGCTGGCCAGCGTGGCGGAGCGGTTGGGATTCGCCCAGTCCTTCCAGCGTGTCCTGGACGTGATGGGGTAGGGATCGCCTGGAAAACGACCTGGAGAGACAGGAGGGCACGCGGTGTCGACCTTCGCAGCCGTCTTCGCTCCGAACGGGAAGACCTGGCGGGGAAGTGAGGTCGATCTCGGTGACGTGGAGGCCATCGACGACGTCACCGATCTCATGCTGGACTTCGCCACGGAATGGGCCACCGATCTGACCCTTCTGCTCGTCGAGGCGGATGACGAGTGGTTCGCCGTCGTCCGGGTGGACGAGTCGGGCACCGACCCGAAGGTCTACCTCTCCGACGGCCGGGTCGTGCACGACCACCCGTTGGCCGAGGTGCTCTCCGAGGCAGGGGGTCTCGGTGCCCCACAGCCCGCGGAGAGCGCGGGCGCCCGGCCCGACCCCAGGCCGGACGGGGACGGGGACCTGCTCACCGACCTCGGAGTGACCGAGGACGAACTCGCCTCCCTGTCCGTGGGCGGCGGTGTGCTGCCCAGCGACGTCCTCGCGGTGGTCGCCGAACGCTCGGGGTTCGCCGACCTCCTCGACTCGATGAGGCTGTGAACGCGTGGGGGGCCTGCCCGAACTCGACCGGGACGCGCTCGACGGCGCGATGCTCGCCGCCCTGGCCGAGGCCGAGCTCGCCCCCGGGACCGGCGACGTACCGGTCGGCGCCGTGGTGCTGGGCCCCGACGGGGCGATCCTGGGCCGCGGTCGCAACGAACGCGAGGCGACCGGGGACCCGACCGGACACGCCGAGGTTCTGGCGCTGCGCGCGGCCGCGGGGGAGCGCGGACAGTGGCGCCTGTCCGGTTGCACCCTGGTGGTCACCCTGGAGCCCTGTGTGATGTGTGCGGGAGCCGTGGTGCTCTCCCGGGTCGACCGCCTGGTGTACGGGGCGCGTGACGCCAAGGCCGGAGCGGTGGGTTCGATGTGGGACCTGGTCCGGGACCCCCGGCAGAACCACCGTCCCGAAGTCGTTCCACCGGATCTGATCAGCGAGGACGTCGCCGCGAGGTGCTCGGATCTGCTGGTTCGGTTTTTCGCACGGCGCCGTATCCGGTAGAGTTTCTCTCGGTGGATTCGCCTAGTGGCCGATGGCGCCCGCCTCGAAAGCGGGTAAGGGGCAACCCTTCGAGGGTTCAAATCCCTCATCCACCGCATCAGCCGCCCCCGGCAGTCGCCGGGGGCGGCTTTTTCGTGCGCCGGGGCCCTGCCGCGGGCGGTGCGTCGGCCGGAAAGCGGCGCGTCGGCCGGGCCTAGGGGGTGGGCCCGCAGGCCCGCTCGGCCGGCTCGGGGTGGGCGAGGCCGTCGATGGCCTTGTCGAGCCAGTTCACCCAGAAGAGTTCGAGGTCGATCCCGCCCTGGAGCACCAGGCCGTGGACGCGGTCCCGCTCCGTCCCGTGCCCGCGGGCCGCGTCGCGCTGCTGGAACTCCCGGTACTCCGCCAGACGGGCGGCGTGCAGTTCACGGTGGCGGCGCAGCTCGGCGATCAGGCCGTCACCGACCCCCACGACCCCGGTCGCGCGCAAACGCAGCAACAGGGGGTCGCGGGGGTCGCGCGGTTCGTCCCGTCCCTCGACCCAGCGCTCCAGCTCCGCCCGCCCCGAGGGCAGCACCTCGTACTCCTTGCGCTGACCCCGGGTGGGCGAGTCGGTGGGCAGGGCCCGGATGAGCCCGGCCTTCTCCAACTTGCCCAGCTCGCGATAGATCTGCTGGTGGGTGGCGGACCAGAAGTAACCGATGGAGCGGTCGAACCGCCTGGTCAGTTCCAGTCCGGAGGAGGGCTTCTCCAGCAGGGCGGTCAGGATCGCGTGGGGCAGGGACATGAGCGCATTCTAGGCGGGGTGGTCACAGGGCGGCGGCGAGTTCGGTGCCCTGCTTGATGGCGCGCTTGGCGTCCAGCTCCGCGGCCACGTCGGCGCCGCCGATCAGGTGCACGGTGCGTCCGGCGGCGGTGAGCTCGTCGGCCAGTTCGCGGCGCGGGTCCTGGCCGGCGCAGACCACCACGGTGTCGACGTCGAGCACGCGCTCCTCGCCGTCCACGGTCAGGTGCAGACCCTCGTCGTCGATCCGGCGGTAGTCGGCGCCCGCGACCATCTCCACGCCGCGGTGGCGCAGCTCCAGCCGGTGGATCCACCCGGTGGTCTTGCCCAGGCCCTTGCCGACCTTGCTGGTCTTGCGCTGGAGCAGGTGGACCGAGCGGGGCGGTGCGGAGCGCTCGGGGGCGCCGAGGCCGCCGCGCTCCCTGTAGTCGGTGTCCACGCCCCACTGCCGGAAGAACGCTTCGGGGTCCTGGCTGGCGTCCTCGCCGCCGTCGGTGAGGAACTCGGCCACGTCGAAGCCGATGCCGCCCGCGCCGATGACCGCGACCTTCTCGCCGACCTCGACGCCGCCGCGCAGCACGTCCACGTAGCTGACCACACTGGGGTGGTCGACGCCCGGGATGTCGGGGGTGCGCGGGGTGACACCGGTGGCGATGACGACCTCGTCGTAGCCGTCGAGGTCGGCCGCGGAGACCGTGGTGTTCAGGCGGACGTCGACACCGTGCTTGGCGAGCTGGACCCGGTAGTAGCGGAGGGTCTCGTTGAACTCCTCCTTGCCGGGCACCCGGCGGGCCATGTTGAGCTGGCCGCCGATCGCGTCGGCGGAGTCGAAGAGGGTGACGCTGTGGCCGACCTGGGCCGCCGAGACGGAGAAGGCGAGCCCGGCGGGGCCGGCGCCGACCACGGCCACGTTCCGGCGGGTCCGGGTGGGGGACAGCACCAGTTCGGTCTCGTGGCAGGCGCGCGGGTTGACCAGGCAGGAGGTGATCTTGAGGCTGAACGTGTGGTCCAGGCAGGCCTGGTTGCAGCCGATGCAGGTGTTGATCTCCTCCGACCGCCCCTGCGCGGCCTTGGCGACGAACTCGGCGTCGGCGAGCATCGGGCGGGCGAGGGAGACCATGTCGGCCCTGCCCTCGGCGATGATCTGTTCGGCGATCTCGGGGGTGTTGATGCGGTTGACCGCGACCAGGGGGACCGTCAGCTCCTTCTTGAGGCGCTGGGTGATCCAGGTGTAGGCGCCGCGCGGCACGGAGGTGGCGATGGTGGGGACGCGGGCCTCGTGCCAGCCGATACCGGTGTTGATGATGTCGGCTCCGGCCGTCTCGACCCGCTTGCCGAGTTCGACGACCTCGTCGTAGGTGGAGCCGTCGGGCACCAGGTCGAGCATGGAGAGCCGGTAGATGAGGATGAAGTCCTCGCCCACGCGCTCGCGGACGCGGCGGATGATCTCCAGGGGGAGGCGGACGCGGTTGTCGAAGGAGCCGCCCCAGCGGTCCTCGCGCCGGTTGGTGGCGGGCGCGATGAACTGGTTGATGAGGTAGCCCTCGGAGCCCATGATCTCGACGCCGTCGTACCCGGCGCTGCGGGCGAGTTCGGCGCAGCGGGCGAAGTCCTCGATGGTGCGCTCGATCTCCTCCTCGGTGAGCGCGTGCGGCACGAAGGGGCTGATCGGCGCCTGGAGGGCGCTGGCGGAGACGGACTCCTCGCTGAAGGCGTAGCGGCCGGTGTGCAGGATCTGCATGGCGATCCTGCCGCCCTCGCGGTGCACGGCGTCGGTGACGATCCGGTGCTCGGCGGCCTCCTCCTCGCTGGTGAGCTTGGCGCTGCCGCCGTGGGTGGCGCCCTCGGGGTTGGGGGCGATGCCGCCGGTGACGATGAGGCCGACGCCGCCGCGGGCGCGCTCGGCGTAGAAGGCGGCCATCCTCTCGAACCCGTTGGGCGCCTCTTCGAGGCCGACGTGCATGGAGCCCATGATCACGCGGTTGCTGAGGGTGGTGAAGCCCAGGTCCAGGGGTTCCAGAAGGTGGGGGTACTCGCTCATGACGTCTCCTCGCGGGGTGCCTCGCGGCCGGTGTCCTGCCGACCGCCTTCATTATGCAACAAGTTGCACAATGAAGCGCACGGGGGTTCCGGCAAACCCCGCGCGGGCGGGCCCCGGGGCCGCACGGAGCCCCGGAGGGGGCAGTGACCGGAGGGGGCAGTGAGCGGCCAGGAACGGTTCAGGACCCTTCGCCGCAGAGGACCACCGGAAGGGGCGCGGGGCGCTTGGCGGTCCGGCCGTCACCGGAGGACCGGCCCCGGACCCGGCGAACCACCCAGGGGCCGAGGAACGAACCCAGCCATCGGACCTCCGCCGCGACGGTCCGCCAGGCTCCGGGCGCGGGCAGCGGCGGCAGCGGGTCCGCCCAGGAGTCGTCGCTGCCGGGGATGCCGAGCGCGTGCGCCACCGCCCCGGAGATCCGTTCGTGGCCCTCGGGGGAGCAGTGCAGCCGGTCGCCCTGCCACAGGCGACGGTCCGTGGCGACCTCGTGCAGGGCGGTGTCGGCCACCGCCACCCCGTGCCGCTCCGCGGCCTCGCGCACACGCGCGTTGAAGTCCAGTACTCGTGGAACCAGGGGCCTGGCCAGCGGGGCGATCCTCGCGATGTCGGGGAAGGTCAGCGTGGCCACCCGTGCGCCGACCCCGGTGAGTTCGGCGAACATCGTCTCCAGGTGGCCGACGACCGCGTCGGCGTCGTACCCGGGGCGGATGAGGTCGTTGACCCCGGCGAAGACCGTCGCCACGTCCGGGCGCAGCTCCAGGGCGTCCTCGAGCTGCTCCGCACGGACCTGTTCGGCCAGGCGGCCGCGCACCGCGAGGTTGGCGTAGTCGACCCGTGCCCCGGTGGCGGCCAGCCGCTCCGCGAACCGGTCCGCCCATCCCCGGTAGCCGGCACTCTCGTCGCCGTCCCCGATCCCCTCGGTCTGGCTGTCCCCGAGCGCGACGTAGCGCAGGTCCCCGTCCAACCTCATGTCCCGCCCCTTTCCTGGTTACCACCGAACAATAATCAAAAAGACGACTATGAGCCCTGTGCACCACCCGGGTTCGGACACCCCCGTCCCGGCGTCGGAAGACCGGAGCGTGGCGGTCCGGCACATCCGCTCGGGACGCTCCTAGCGTTGTCCGGGGGCGGGAACCCGGCCCCCGGCCGCGCCGCGCCCCGGGAGGGTCCGTCTTGACCAGGAACACCGTCGCCGAACAACTCGTACGAACACTGCTCGCCGCGGGCGTCACCCGTGTCTACGGGGTCGTGGGGGACAGCCTCAACCCGGTGGTGGACGCCGTTCGCTCCACCGACGGCATCGAGTGGGTCCACGTCCGCAACGAGGAGGCCGCCGCCTTCGCCGCCTCCGCGCAGGCCCAGGTCGACGGAGGGCTCGCCGTCTGCGCCGGGTCCTGCGGCCCCGGCAACACCCACCTCGTCCAGGGGCTCTACGACGCCCAGCGCAGCGGCGCCCCGGTACTCGCGCTGGCCTCGCACATCCCCTCGCACCAGATCGGGACCGGTTTCTTCCAGGAGACCCACCCCGAACGGCTCTTCGGTGACGTCACCGAGTTCCGCGAACTGGTCTCCCACCCCGACCAGATGCCCCGGCTGGCCCGGATCGCCGTCCAGCACGCCCTCGGTACCCCCGGCGTGGCCGTGCTCGTCCTGCCCGGAGACGTCGCCGGGCGCGCGGCCGGCGGCCCCGCCGACACCACACCCGTGACGGCGGGCCGGGCCACCGCATGGCCGAGCGAGGACGACGTCCGCGAGCTCGCGCGCCGGATCAACGAGGCCGACACGGTCTCCCTGTTCTGCGGTGCCGGGGTCCGCGGCGCACACGAGGAGGTCGTCACCCTCGCGGACCAGGTCAACGCACCGGTCGGGCACACCCTGCGCGGCAAGGAGTGGATCCAGTACGACAACCCCCATGACGTCGGCATGATCGGGCTGCTCGGTTACGGCGCCTGCTATGAGGCGCTCCAGGACGCCGACCTCACGATCCTGCTCGGCTGTGACTTCCCCTACGACGACTTCCTGCCGAGAAGGAACGTCGTCCAGGTGGACCGCGATCCGCGCCGCCTCGGCCGCCGAGTCCCGCTCCGGCTCGGCGTCCAGGGGGACGTCGCCGCGACCCTGCGCGCCCTGCGGCCGCTGGTGCGCAGGAAGACCGACGACTCCTTCCTCCGCGACATGCTCCGCCGCCACGAACGCGCCCTGACCAGGGTCGTCGACGCCTACACGAAGAACATCCAGCACCACACCCCGATCCACCCCGAGTACGTGGCGAGCGTCCTCGACTCCCTGGCCCCGGAGGACACGGTGTTCACCGTCGACACCGGGATGAACAACGTGTGGGCCGCCCGCTACCTCACCCCGAACGGCCGCCGCCGCGTGATCGGCTCCTTCACCCACGGCAGCATGGCCAACGCCCTGCCGCACGCGATCGGGGCGGCCTACGCCGCGCCGGACCGCAAGATCGTGTCCATGTCCGGTGACGGTGGCCTGAGCATGCTCCTCGGTGAGCTCATCACCGTCCGGCAGCACGACCTGCCCATCACCACGGTGGTCTTCAACAACTCCTCGCTCGGCATGGTCCGGCTGGAGATGATGGTGGACGGCATGCCCGCCTTCGAGACCGACCACGCCCCGGTGGACTACGCGGCGGTCGCGGAGGCCCTGGGGATGCGGGCGATCCGGGTGGAGGAGCCGCAGGACGTGCGGGAGGCCCTGCACCAGGCGCTGCACGCGGACGCGCCCGTGCTGGTGGACGTGGTCACCGACCCCAACGCGCTGTCGATGCCCTCCCGGATCACCGCCGACCAGGTCACCGGGTTCGCCCTGTCGGCCGGACGCACCGTGCTCCGGGGCGGTGTGGGTTCGATGATCGACCTCGCCCGCTCCAACCTGCGCAACATCCCCAGGCCGTAGATCGGTCTGACCCGTCCACAGGTCGCCAGACCGATCAATCCCCGTGTCGCCTATCCGGAATCGGCTGCTCCACTTCCCTGGAAGGCCTTGCGGCGGGTCTGCGGTCTGGTGCCCACCACCGCGCGGAGGCGTTCGCGGAAGGCGGTGGGGGAGCCGGAACCCGTCTGCGCGGCGACGTCGGTCGAGTACCCGTGGGTGCCTGTGACGGGCCATCCTCCAAGGCGCCGAGAAGCCTTCACCGCCCGTTTCAGGGGGTTTGCCGGCGGCCGGAGCCGAGATGACGCGAAAGGCCTGAGAGGCGCGCCCGCAGGCCGACCTTCGTAAGCCGGAAGGCGTTGCGGGGCCGACTTTTGTAGGGGGGCGAGTTGGCTCTCGCGGACGATGTCCGGACAGGGCAGATTTCCTAGGGTCGTGCGTGACAGAAAGCAATGGCTTGGTCACTGGTGCAACCTGAGGGATGGGTCGGACATGGTCGGTATTCGCGGGAACGGGAATGGGAACGGACGAAACCGGGGTCGCGTGGCGGCAGCCGCGGGGGCGACGGGACTGGCAACGCTGCTCGGTGCGGTGGTGCCGGCCGCTCCCGCCTCCGCTGTCCTCGGCGGGGTCGACGCCACCGAGGAGTATCCGTTCGTGACCGCCCTGTTCGACGACCAGGGCCTGCACTACTGCGGAGGGGCGCTGATCGATGAGCAGCGGGTGCTCACCGCCGCCCACTGCTCCGACTCCGACCTGCTGGTGACGGAGGGTATCTCCGTGCGGGTGGGCAGCAACGACATCGGCGAGGGCGGCAGCGAACGCGAGGTGACCAAGGTGGTCCAGCACCCGGACTACGAGGCGCAGGACGTCAGCGACGACCCCGACTACCCCCACTCGTTTCTCCTCGTAAGCAAGGACCTCTCACTGCTGAAGCTGGACTCCCCGGTCGATCAGGCGCCCGTTCGCGTCGCCGGGGACCGGCCGGAGCCGGGTGCGGCGGTGCGCGCCCTCGGCTGGGGTGTGGTCGATGAGCTCGGCTGGGAGCCCAAACCGGAGATCCTGCAGCAGCTCGACACCGAGATCGTGCCCGACGACCGGTGCGCGGAGCTCGACGGCGACCTGTGCTCCGAACACCCCACCGATGAGGCGCAGGTCTGCTCGACCGACTCCGGCAGCCCTGTGATCCGCGGCAGTAGGGGGGACTGGGAGCTGGTCGGTTTGGTCAGCCGTGACGGCGACTACGACGAGAACGTGGCCTGCGTGGGCCCGTGGGTCTTCACCGAAGCGGCCAAGCACGGCGACTGGGTCGCCAGCACGGTCGGGAAGTAGCCCGCCTTCCGGTCCCGGCAGTGCCACAGCGCGGAGCCACCGGGAGGGCTTCGGCGACCTGACCCCGAGGCGGAGGGCGGCAACGACGAAGGCCCCGACCGGTGTCCGGTCGGGGCCTTCGCTCCTGTTGGCGGAGGATAGGGGATTCGAACCCCTGAGGCGTTGCCACCAACACGCTTTCCAAGCGTGCGCCCTAGGCCACTAGGCGAATCCTCCGTGGACAACTCTACAGGCTTTCGGGGGGTGCTCGGAACGTGTCCCGACGGCGGCCGGACGACGGTCCGTCCCGGGTTGCGGGGGTGCCCGGTTCGGATACACTCGGGGCAGACCCCTCGTGCGGCGTCACCCTACGAACCTCCCCAGGGCCGGAAGGCAGCAAGGATAAGTGGGCTCTGGCGGGTGCGCGGGGGGTCCTTTCTTGTTTCTGGGGGGACCTCGCCCCGGAGCCGCCCCCTCCCGGTTTCCCGAACCCGGCGCGAGTTGTCACCGCCAACGGGTTGAATGGGACCGTGGCAGGGACCAGGGGAGTGATCACACCGTGAGCATCGCGCTGTACCGCAAGTACCGTCCCGCGACGTTCGGTGAGGTGCGCGGTCAGGAACACGTGACCGACCCGCTGCGCCAGGCGCTGCGCAGCGGACGTATCAACCACGCCTACCTCTTCAGCGGGCCGCGCGGCTGCGGCAAGACGACCAGCGCGCGCATCCTCGCGCGCTCCCTGAACTGTGTGGAGGGCCCCACCCCGGACCCGTGCGGGACCTGTGACTCCTGTGTGTCGCTCGCTCCCGACGGCGGCGGCAGCATCGACGTGATCGAGATCGACGCCGCCTCCCACGGCGGTGTCGACGATGCCCGCGACCTTCGGGAGCGCGCGTTCTTCTCGCCGGTCAACTCGCGCTACAAGATCTACATCATCGACGAGGCGCACATGGTGACCCGCGAGGGTTTCAACGCGCTCCTCAAGCTGGTGGAGGAACCCCCGCCGCACCTGAAGTTCGTGTTCGCCACCACCGAGCCCGAGAAGGTCATCGGCACGATCCGTTCGCGGACCCACCACTACCCCTTCCGGCTCATCCCGCCGAGCACCCTCAAGGAGCTCATGGAGGACCTCCTCAAGGAGGAGGGCCTGTCCTACGACCCCGCCGCCCTGCCGCTGGTCGTGCGGGCCGGGGCCGGTTCGGCCCGGGACACCCTCTCCGTCCTGGACCAGCTCATCGCCGGTTCGGACGAGGGCGGTATCACCCGTGAGGGCGCCGTCTCCCTGCTCGGCTACACCGACTCCAGCCTGCTCGGCGAGATGGTCGACGCTCTGGGCGCACGCGACGGCGCCGCGGCGTTCGGCCTGGTCGACCGGATCGTCGAGGGAGGGCACGACCCGCGCCGCTTCACCACGGACCTGTTGGAGCGCTTCCGTGACCTCGTGGTGCTCGCCGCCGTTCCGGACGCCCTGGACAAGGGGCTGGTGAACGTCTCCCCGGAGTCCGTGGAGCAGATGAAGGACCAGGCCGCCCGGATGGGCCCGGCCGAACTGTCCCGTGCCGCGGACATCCTCAACCAGGGTCTGACCGAGATGCGCGGGGCGACCGCGCCCCGCCTGCTCCTGGAGCTCGTCTGCTCGCGGATCCTGCTGCCCGCCACCGACGGCGCCCAGGGCACCGCGCTGCTGGCCCGCCTGGAGCAGATGGAGCGCCGGCTGGCCTCCGGTGCCGTCGCCCCTGCCGCCCAGGCGCCCGCGGCCCCCGCCCCGGCGGCCCCCGCCTCCGCTCCAGCTGCGCCTTCGACGCCTGCGGCCGCCGCCCCGGCCGCTCCCGCCAACGGGCCCGCGGCGCCCGCGGCCCCTGCTCCGCAGCCCGCGGCTCCGGCCCGCCCCAGCGCCCCCGAACCCGCTCCGAGCCAGCCCCGGCAGGCGCCCGCCGGTGAGCCCGGCGGCTGGGACGCCCCGCAGCGGAACCGGCCCGAACCGGCCCAGGGCGCGTCCGCGCCCGCTGCCGGCGGAGCACTCGACCTGGGCCGTATCCAGGGGGCCTGGTCCCAGATCCTGGAGGCGGTCAAGGGCCGCCGCCGGTTCACCTGGATGGTGCTGTCCGGCAGCGACGTCCGGCCGGTCGGGGTCGAGGGCAACAGCGTGCTGCTCGGCTTCAACAAGCCCAACGAGGCCAAGGGGTTCACCAACAGCGGCAGTGACCAGGTCGTCGCCGGGGCGATCCAGCAGGTTCTCGGTGTCGAGGTCCGCGTCGCCCCCGCCGGAGGCAACACGCCCGCACCTTCGCGTCGCGCGGAACCCGCTCCGCGCCCCGCCGCCCCGCCCACGGCCGAGCCCGCGGGTTGGGACGCGCCCGCCCCCGCCCCGCAGGCGGGATCCGGGGCCGCAGCCCCCGGGACCGGCCCGGCCCAGGCGTCCGCTCAGCCCGCCGGGCCGCCGCCGGACCGCATCGTGACCGGCCTCCAGGAACCGCCTCCCGACCCGTACGAGGACGGCGCCTCGGCTCCGCCGCCGGACGAGGGCGGTTTCGGCCGCCCCGACCAGCGTGGGCAGTCCGGCGCACCGGCGTCCGGGTCTTCGGCGCGCAACGCCCCGGAACGGCAGACGCAGGCCTCGCAGGCGCCTACGACGGGCAGCCGGGGCGGCGCTCCCGCGTCCAACGGTCCGGCCTCCGGCGCCTCGAAGGCCGGTTCCGGCGGGGGCTCCGGTGGTGGCGCGTCACTCATCGAGACGGAGCTCGGCGGGAAGCTGCTGGAGGAGATCGAGCACGGCGCCGCACCCGGGGCCTAGCTCGGGGGCAGGCTGCTCAGGGGCGCAGGCCGCGCAGCACCGTGTCCACGAGCCGGTCCACGTACTCGTGGGTCAGTGGTCCGGTGCGCAGCAGCCACCGGTGGTTGATCGGACCGCTGAGCATCTCCGCGGCGAGTTCGAGATCGGCGTCCGGAGCGATCTGACCGGCCGCCCGGCCGGAGCTCAGCCGGTCCCGGACCGCCCGGTTGTTGGGTTCGACGAGCCGCTCGGTGACGGCCCGGGCGAGCTCCTCGTCGTGCTGGATCTCCGCGGTGAAGGCCCGGGTGGTCCGGTCCGTCTCCGGGTCGGCGAACTCGTCGACGGTGGCGCGGAAAACGGTCTTGAGGTCGGCGGCCAGGTCCCCGGTGTCGGGCAGGGGCGCCCCGGCGGTGGCGCCGGTCAGCCGGGTGAACACGTCGAAGACCACGGCGGCCTTGGAGGGCCACCAGCGGTAGATGGTCTGTTTTCCGACCCTGGCCCGGGCGGCGATGGCCTCCATGGTCAGTTTGGAATACCCGACCTCACCCAGCAGCTCGGCGGCGGCGTCGAGGATGGCGTTGCGCGCGCGTTGGCTGCGACGGCGGGGGTCCGGGGACCGTCGCGTCTGTTCAGCGGTGTTGTCGGCCATGGCCCCACGGTATCCGTATCCGGCGAAAAAGACGAGACGTATCGTCTTGTATCAGGTAGGATCAGGGACACGAGACGGAACGGGGATCCCCGTCCCGTCGATCTCTGACAGGAGGCCAAACACATGGCCAAGAACAGCGACAACCTTCTCGGGATGGGCGGCCGGCGCGCCACCGTCTCCCGCTCCGCGCTGCGCGGCGGCAAGGGCGGGGCCGGGGGCGGTCCCAGCGAAGAGGCCCGTGAGCGCAGGCAGGAACTCCTGAGCAAGCTCCGGGAGAAGCAGTCCGCGCAGGTGGTCGAGGGAGCCGAAGCGCAGTCGTGAACGCTCGGCGGCCCCGTCACAGGTCGGACGAGGGGTCGCCGCGTCCTCGCGGACGAAAGCTCCCGCAACCGCCCCCGGGACCCTCGCGGAGGGCTCCGGGGGCGGCCGGTTCAGTCCGGCGGGCCGACCGGCCACGAGTACCCGTCCGGTGAGTCCAGCCACACCCGCTGCCCCCCGTCGGGCCCCACCGCCAGGCCGAACCGGTCCGGCCCCGGCTCCTCCAGGCGGGACCACTCGGCCAGGGCCTCCTCGACCTCGTCCCAGATACTTCTGGGCCCGCCCTGCTCGATCATCCACGAGGTCCCGTAGGGATAGATCCGCACCCACGAGCTCCCGCCCCGGTCGCACAGCCACATCCCCGAACCCGTGCCGATCCACCGTCGCCGCATCCGCCAGTTCGGGACCATCACCGATACCGCGAAGGCCGAGGCGAAGGCCAGCATCGGTGCGACGGGATCGGTCTGGGTGAGCCGGTACTCGTCCGGCTGCTGCCCGGAGTCCCGGACGGGCGGCGGGACCGGGCCGGGCGTACGCAACGGGACGAACCCCACACCGCCGTGGAACGTCCCCAGGGCCGTGCCCCCCGCCTGCCGTTCGAGCCGCATCAGCACCCCCGCGTTCTCCAGCAGCCCCCACGGGCACACCACGAGTCCGCCCTCGGCGAGTTGGTCGAGCCAGGCCCCGGGCACCCTGCCCACCCCGCACGCACTGATGATCCGGTCGAAGGGCCCCGCCTCCTCGAACCCCTCGTACCCGTCGGCCAGGTGGGTCCCGGGGGCCAGGCCCGCCTCGCGCAGCGCCCGCCGGGCCGCGCCCAGCAGCCTCTCGTCGATCTCCACGGAGGTGACGCCCGCGTCGCCGAGGCGGTGGGCGAGCAGCGCGGTGTTCCATCCCGTCCCGGTGCCGACCTCCAGAACCCGCTGCCCGTTCGCGAGGTCGGCCAGTTCCAGCATCCGGGCGAGCACGGTCGGCGCGGAACTGTACGAGGTGGCGGCGGGCCGGTCGGTTCCGCGCTGTCGCGGCACCTCGGTCTCCTCCACCCGGGTGACGATCGCGTTGTCCGTGTAGACGGCGGTCAGCCAGCGGTCGGGGTTGCCCGTCGCGCTCAGCGAACCGCCGTTCGCGGTCAGGGCGCCGGACTCCGGGATGAACAGATGGCGGGGCACGGACCGGAAGGCGTCGACGAGTGCCGCGTCGCTCAGCAGGCCGTCCGCGATTATCGCCTCGATCAGAGCCGAGTTGCGCTCTCTGGCGGTCAACACGTCCTCAGCCCCCTGTTGCTCTCGCTGTTCAAGGACGGTGCCCGAGGGCACCTCAGGGGCCAACGGGCCCACGGGGCATTCTTTCAACCGAACGTGACATTCGCGCCACCCCTCGCTCTTTTTGCTGGTGAAATCAGGTCAACGGTGCAACAAAGTTCCCTTTGGCACCGTTGTGGCCCGGATAGTCCATGTAGCCGCGCGGTCCGGTCGTGTAGTGGAAGTCCTTCTCCCGGATCGCCGCCCAGGGCACCCGGGCCGCCAGCCGTCCGACCACGTCGGGGTTGGCGATGTAGGGCCGTCCCACGGACACCAGGTCGGCCCGGCCCTCGGCGACGAGCGCGGTCGCGCTCTCGGCGGTGGTCTCCTCGTGCTCGCCGGTGTTGCCCACCAGAGTGCCCTCCCAGAGGCGGCGGGCCCGGGCCAGCACCGTGCGGGCGGGGTCCTCGGTGACGTGCAGGTAGGCGAGCCCGAGCGGGGAGACCAGGCGCAGCAGCTCCCGGTAGACCGGCTCGGGGTCGCGTTCGACCATCTCGAACTGGCTGTTGCCTGGGGAGATCCGGAGCCCCACCCGGTCGGCCCCCACGGCGTCCGCGACCGCCTCGGTGACCTCCACGGGGAACCGGACCCGCCCGGAGGCCCCGCCCCCGTAGGCGTCCGTGCGCAGATTGGTGTTGTCGGCCAGGAACTGGTGCGGCAGGTACCCGTTGGCCCCGTGGATCTCGACCCCGTCGAACCCCGCGCGCAGTGCCGCGCGGGCGGCGTCCGCGTACGCGGCCACGGTTTCGGAGATCTCCCGGATGGACATGGCGCGGGGCGCGGCCGGAGCGACTTTGCCGTCCAGGGTGTGCACCGGGTCGGTCCGGGGCACGGCCGAGGGCCCCACGGGGGTCCCGCCGTCGGGGCGGTTGGCCGGGTGTCCGCTTCGGCCGGCGTGCATGAGCTGGGCGAAGATCCGGCCGCCCGCGGCGTGCACGGCGCCGGTCACCCGGCGCCACCCCCTGACCTGCGCGTCCGTGTACAGACCCGGTTCGGTCAGGTACTGCTGCCCCGGTACGTCGGGCGCTATCCCCTCGGAGACGATCAGGCCCGCTTCGGCGCGCTGGGCGTAGTAGGCGGCCATCAGGTCGCCGGGTACCCCGCTCCGGTCGGCGCGCAGCCGGGTCATCGGGGCCATCACCACCCGGTTGGGCAGCCGGAGGGAGCCGAGTGCGTAGGCGTCGAGCAACGGGTTCGGGTACTGGTTCGGTGCGTTCATGAGGTGAGCGTAGAATCTGACATCCATGTGAGGTTCAAGTGTTCGTGACCAGGCTCACCGGAGGTGGCCGTGCGTATCGGTGAACTGTCCGCGCGGAGCGGGGCGAGCCCCCGTTCGCTGCGTTACTACGAGGAGCGGGGGCTCCTCACCTCCGAACGCACCGTCGGGGGGCACCGCGAGTACGGCGAGGACGCGGTGGAGCGGGTCGACCGCGTCCAGTGCCTCCTCGGAGCCGGACTCAACACCGAGACCATCCGCGACCTGCTGCCCTGCGTGTACGCCCAGGAGCGCGGGGACCCCGCGCCGGACCTGCTCGACTGGCTGTGCGCCGAACGCGTCCGGGTGAGCGAGGCGATCCGCGGTCTGGAGCGCACCAGGCAGGCCCTCGACCAGGTCATCGCGAACGCCCGGTGAACGCCTCCGCGGCGGGTCGTGCGCGTGGCCGAGCCTGCCCGGCCGGACCGGTTACCCTCACAGACAAGTGACAGGCAGCGATCACAAGCACCACGTGTGCGGCGAGGAGACGGCCGTGAACCCTGGCGGAATGGACATGCAGGCCCTGCTCCAGCAGGCCCAGCAGATGCAGCAGCAGTTGGCCGACGCCCAGCAGGCCCTGGAGGAGGCCGAGGTCGAGGGCAGCTCCGGCGGCGGCCTGGTCAAGGTCAAGCTGAGCGGGCGCGGTCAGGTCGAGGACATCACCGTCGACCCCAAGGCCGTCGACCCCGCCGACGCGGGGGAGACCGCCCAGACCGTCGCCGACCTGGTCCTGGCGGCCATCCGCGACGCCGAGGCCCAGGTCGAGCGCCTGCAGCAGGAGAAAATGGGCCCGCTGGCCGAGGGGCTCGGCGGTGGGATGCCCGGCGGAGGCATCCCCGGCCTCCCCGGCTTCTAGGATTCTCCGGGCCCGCCTTCGGCCCCGGATGTCCCGCCCTGCCCGGCCCCTGCGGCCGTTTCGGCGCCCCCGTGGCACCGGAGCGGCGCCGGGGCCGGCCGGGTGCGGTCCCAAGAGGTCGCCGCCCCCCGATACGGTGGGGTTCGGGGCAGGAGTGGCCCCGCCGGGTCCAGGCCCGGTTCCGACCGAGTGGGTAGGCATGTACGAAGGCGCGGTACAGAATCTGATCGACGAGCTCGGGCGGCTGCCCGGCGTCGGTCCGAAAAGCGCGCAACGCATCGCCTTCCACCTGCTGTCCGCGGAACACGCGGATGTCAAACGCCTGGTCAACGCACTCGTCGAGGTCAAGGAGCGGGTTCGCTTCTGTTCGATCTGCGGCAACGTCGCCGAAGAGACCGAGTGCCGTATCTGCCGTGACGCCCGCCGCGACGTCGCCGTCATCTGCGTCGTCGAGGAGTCCAAGGACGTCGTCGCCATCGAGCGCACCCGCGAGTTCCGGGGGCGCTACCACGTGCTCGGGGGCGCCATCAGCCCCATCGAGGGTGTGGGCCCCGACGACCTGCGGGTCAAGGAGCTCATGACCCGCCTGGCCGACGGCCAGGTGAGCGAGCTGATCCTGGCGACCGACCCGAACCTGGAAGGGGAGGCCACCGCGACCTATCTGGCGCGGCTGGTCAAACCCATGGGCCTGAAAGTCACCCGTCTGGCCAGCGGACTGCCTGTCGGCGGCGACCTCGAGTACGCCGACGAGGTCACCCTCGGGCGCGCCTTCGAGGGCCGCCGAAGCCTGGAGTTCTAGCTCACACTTGTCCGTAATCTGGGCGAAATATGAGTAACCTCCGTTCGAACGGGTAGGCCCGAGCGCTGGTGTGTCAAGACGCCACGCCCTCCCTCCGCAGGTCGGAAGGGGTGCGATGGGCGTCGCTGGCTACACTCCATAGGTAATTGTCTTGATCCCAACTCCTCAGGAGCATCGATCGTGGCCCTAATCGTGCAGAAGTACGGTGGGTCTTCCGTGGCTGACGCGGAAGCCATCAAGCGAGTAGCCCAAAGGATCGTGGCTCAGAAAAAGGCGGGACATGACGTCGTGGTCGTGGTCTCGGCCATGGGCGACACGACCGACGAACTGCTGGACCTGGCCGAACAGGTCTCTCCGATGCCGCCGGCGCGCGAGCTCGACATGCTCGTCACCGCTGGTGAGCGCATGTCGATGGCCCTCGTGGCGATGGCCATCGAGAACCTCGGTTACGAGGCCCGCTCCTTCACCGGTTCCCAGGCCGGCGTCATCACCACGTCGTTGCACGGCAACGCCAAGATCATCGACGTGACGCCCGGACGTATCCAGGAGGCCGTGGGCGAGGGCGCGATCTGTATCGTCGCCGGGTTCCAGGGCGTCTCCCAGGACACGAAGGACATCACGTCCCTGGGTCGTGGCGGTTCCGACACCACCGCCGTCGCTCTCGCCGGCGCGCTCAGCGCGGACGCCTGCGAGATCTACAGCGATGTCGACGGTGTGTTCACCGCCGACCCGCGCGTCGTGCCCACCGCTCAGCGGATCCCCCAGATCTCCTACGAGGAGATGCTGGAGATGGCCGCCAGCGGCACGAAGATCCTGCACCTGCGCTGCGTCGAGTACGCGCGCCAGTACAACATCCCCTTGCACGTCCGCTCGTCGTTCAGCCAGAAGCCCGGAACGTGGATCGTTTCGGAAGTCGAGGAAAGCGAAGGCATGGAACAGCCGATCATCTCCGGGGTATCCCACGACCGGAGCGAAGCCAAGATCACCGTCGTCGGCGTCCCTGACAAGGTCGGTGAGGCCGCGGCCATCTTCAAGGCGCTCGCGGACGCCGAGATCAACATCGACATGATCGTGCAGAACGTGTCGGCGGTCTCCACCTCCCGCACGGACATCTCGTTCACCGTCCCCAAGGACTTCGGCAAGGAGGCGGTCGCCGCCCTGAAGAAGGTCCAGGAGAAGGTCGGCTACGACTCCCTCCGCTACGACGACAAGATCGGCAAGGTCTCGCTGATCGGTGCGGGTATGCGCTCGTACCCGGGCGTCACCGCGCGTTTCTTCGACTCGATCGCCTCCTCCGGCACCAACGTCGAGATGATCTCCACCTCGGAGATCCGCATCTCGGTCATCGTCGAGGAGGACCAGGTGGACGCGGCCGTGCAGGCCGCGCACAGTGAGTTCCAGCTCGACGCCGACCAGGTCGAGGCTGTCGTCTACGGAGGTACCGGCCGATGAGCAACCGTCTTCCCACCCTGGCCATCGTCGGCGCGACCGGCGCCGTCGGTACCGTCATGCTCGATATCCTCACCCAGCGTGAGAACGTGTGGGGCGAGATCCGTCTGGTCGCCTCCCCGCGCAGCGCGGGCAAGGTCCTGAGCGTGCGCGGCGAGGACGTCGTCGTGCAGGCGCTGGCCCCCGAGGTCTTCGACGGCGTCGACGTCGCCATGTTCGACGTACCGGACGAGGTGTCCAAGGAGTGGGCGCCGATCGCCGCCGCCCGCGGCGCGGTCGCCGTCGACAACTCCGGCGCGTTCCGCCTGGACCCCGACGTCCCGCTGGTGGTTCCCGAGGTCAACGCGGACCAGGTGCGCAACCGTCCGCGCGGCATCATCTCGAACCCCAACTGCACGACCCTGTCGATGATCGTGGCCATCGGTGCCCTGCACCGGTCCTACGGCGTCAAGGAGCTCGTGGTCTCCTCCTACCAGGCGGCCTCCGGCGCCGGCCAGGAGGGCATCGACGTCCTGCGCGACCAGATGGCCAAGGCGGGCGGTGACCGCACCCTCGGTGACCAGCAGGGCGACATGCGCTCGGCCGTCGACGAGCTCGGCCCGTTCCCGGCGCCGCTGGCCTACAACGTCGTGCCGTGGGCGGGTTCGCTCAAGGACGACGGCTGGTCCTCGGAGGAGCTGAAGGTCCGCAACGAGTCCCGCAAGATCCTGGGTCTGTCGGACCTGCGCGTCTCCGCGACGTGCGTGCGCGTCCCGGTCATCACCACGCACTCGCTGGTCGTGCACGCGACCTTCGACAGCGAGGTCGCCGCCGACGACGCCCGCAAGCTGCTCGGTGCCGCCGAGGGCGTCCAGGTCCTGGACGACCCCGCCAAGGGCGAGTTCCCGACCCCGAACGACGTGGTGGGCACCGACCCGACCTGGGTCGGCCGTATCCGCCAGTCCATCGACGACCCGAAGTCGCTCGACCTCTTCCTGTGCGGGGACAACCTGCGCAAGGGCGCCGCGCTGAACACCGCGCAGATCGCCGAGGTCGTCGCCAAGGAGTTCACCCAGGGCTAGGTTGTGTTTGCCTTGGGCCTCCGCTGCGCTTCGGCCCGTGTTCGGGCGCCAATGAGGGCAGGAACTTTCGGCACCTACGGTGTGATGGCTCGTTCCTCGCAATCCCACCTCCGGCACCTCCAAAACCCTGCCGGCGCCCGAACGCAAGCGCCCCCTGTCTAGGGCGGTGACCGAGGGCGGTGGTTCGTCCCCTCCACGGAGGGGGTGGGCCACCGCCCTTCGCTGTGCCTACCCGTGGTTGCGGGGCCGGGCGAGGCTCAGTTTGTAGAGGAGCCGGCACTGTTCGGCCGATCCGATGAGGTCGGAGGTCTCGACGGGGCGGTCGCCGCAGTAGTGGGTGCGTTCGACGACGAGCACGGGCATCCCGGGGGCGGATCCCAGAAGCGCCGCCTCGGAGTCGCGCAGGGCGCGGACCCCGACCTCCTCCACGACCCGGTCCACGGGGAACCCGGCGGCGCCGAGGCGTTCCAGGGGTCCGGAACCGGCGGCGTCGAAGGGGGTGCGCAGGGTTCCGGCGGTGAGGACCGCGGGTTCCCAGGACCGGTGCAGGGTGACCGGTCGGTCGCAGGCCAGCCCCCGCGAGGTGGTGCGGTACACGGGCTCGCCGTCGCGGAGCCGGAGCCTGGAGCTCAGCGGCGCCGTGCAGCGTTCCTGTTCGGTGCCGACCCGTTCACGGCTGAGCCGTCCCAGCCCGGAACCGGAGGTGGCGTCGGTCCGGGACAGCCGGAAGACCTCGGGGACGGGCCGGACGAAGTACCCGGAGCCGGGTCGTGCCTCGACGAGCCCTTCGGTGACCAGGAGCCGTAGCGCGGTGCGGGATATCTGTTCGCTGACCCGGTGGGTGCGCGCCAGGCTGGTGCGGGAGGGCAGCCGGGTGCCGGGGGGCATCTCGCCGTTGAGGATCGGTTCGCGTAGTTGTTCGGCCAGCCAGAGGTAGCGGGGTTTCCGGGACACCGCTCACCCGGCCTCTGCGGTGGCGCCCCCGGTCGGCGGGGGCGTTCTGGCCGGGGGCGCGGGTCGGTGGTCACGGGTGCCCGCGCCGACACCGTTTCCGGTGCTGGTGCCGGGCCGGAGGGAGGGGGTGGACCTACCAGATCGCCGAAGCTCGCCCATGCTTCCAGTAAAGCAGCGGAAAAGCCTGGTGGGGGGCTCTACTCGAAAGTAGTCGGCCCCGTCTGCGCGGGGGCACGGAATCGGAACCGGGGAGGCTGATGCGAGGAATCGCCCGAAAGCGTCGGAATGTGTGTGCCTGAACATCCTGGATTATTACTCTGTGTATTGAGGCAACCACGTTTTGCTTGGGGGAGACATGATCACCAACCTGTCGGAGCTGGCGGACCGGACGAGACTGTCGGAGTTGGCGGACAACACCAGTCCCGCCGTCGCCTGGATGGGCGGAATTACCGGCGTTCTGCTCCTGATCGTGCTCCTCGCCGTGCTGGTCCTGGTGATCGCGGCGCTGATCTCCACGCTGGCCGACGGCGACACCACGGGAGGCGGCAAACTCCTGTGGGTGCTGTTCATCCTCTGGTTCCCGGTGTTCGGGGCGGTGGCCTGGTTCGTGGTCGGCAAGAAGGGCCACCTCAACCGGTTCCTCGGGATCGACAAGGGTCGCGCCCGCCACGCGGTCCCGAGCAGTGTCGGGCAGCACAGCGACGTCGCGTCCGACCAGACCGGCCTCGGCCACGCCTGAGGCGGCCGCACCCGAGCGGGACCGCCGGGGCCCCGGGGCGCGGAGGTGTTCCTTCGCGACCCGGGGCTCCCGCGTGTCCGGGTGCGACCGGGGTGCGTTCTCCGATCGGGGTTCGGGGGTGAGAAATGTTGTCCACAGGCTGTGGACAAGTTTTGGCAATTCGCCCCGACATCGTGCCGCCCCTGGTCGGGACGGGTAGTAGCCCCCCACCGGAGTCCTCTCACCGTGGTGGAAGGAGAAGCGGGATGGCGAAGCAGACGGAGATCGCCCGCGCCGTCGTCGACGAGGCGGGGAGGACCCTCGCCTCCGAGGCCGGGATCCGGATGGCGGACCAACCGGCCCCGTTGTGGCAGTTGCTGGTGCTGGTGAACCTGCTGTCCACCCGGATTTCGGCGCGGATCGCGGTCACGGCCGCGCGCGAGCTCAACAGGGCGGGCGCCACGACCCCGGACGGGACGGCCTCGCTGGGGTGGCAGGGCCGCGTCGACGCGCTGGGGCGCGGACACTACGTCCGCTATGACGAGAGCACCGCCACCCGGCTGGGTGAGTGCGCCGACCGAGTGCGCGACGAGTACCGGGGTGACCTGCGCCGACTCGCTGAGAGTGCGGAGCGGGACCGGAGCCGCCTGGAGTCCGGGCTGCGCGCCTTTCCGGGGATCGGCCCCACCGGCGCCGCGATGTTCTGCCGCGAGGCCCAGGCGGTCTGGCCCTGGCTCCGCCCCTACACCGACAAGCTCGCCCGTAGCGGGGCCGAGCGGGCGGGGCTGCCCGCGGACGAGGAGAAGCTCGGCAGGCTCGTGGACGGCGAGGACATGGCCGCACTCGCCGCGGGCCTGACCCGGGTCGCCCGCGACGGCGACCTCGCTGACCGGGTCGGGGCGAGGGCGGGCTGAGGGCCTGCGCCGGTGGCCGCTAGTGACCGCTAGCCCTGGGCGGTCTCGAAGTCGGCGAAGTCGAACCCGGGTGAGACGAAGCAGCTCACCAGGGACTCCCCGCCCAGCGGACGGGCGCTCTGCCAGGTGCCTGCCGGGACCAGGACCTGGAGGTGTTCGCCGTCCCCGGTTCCCGGCCCCAGAACGAAGCCGTCGGCGGGTTCGGGGGCCCCGCCCGTGCCGCCGAACTCCAGCCGCAGCGGTCGGCCCCGGTTGAAGACCCACATCTCGTCCGAGCGCAACCGGTGCCAGCGCGACACCTCGCCGGGTCCGAGCAGGAACTGGATGCCGGTGGCGGTGGGCCGGGGGCCCGGATAGCCCGCGGTATGGATCTCCGTTCCGGCGCGCCAGGTCCGCCGGTACCAGCCGCCCTCGGGGTGGGGCAGCAGGTCCAGCTCCTCCGCGGTCCCGGGCCGCTCCTCGAAGGCGGTGTACCGGCCCCCGGGGTCCTGGCGCGGGTGGCGTACTCCCACCACCGCGCGGCGCGGGACCGGCCCGTAGACGTGGGGGAAGAGCACCACCTCGGGAGCCCCGGGCGGGGGAGCGGGATCGGCGGCCTCCCACCTGACCTCGGCGTCGACCAGGTCGGTGTCCACGACCAGGACCACCAGGGGCTCGGCGGCTTCGGCGTAGAAGGCGTTCGCCACCGCGAGCAGGGTGGCGTCGTCGGGTGAGGCGTGCAGGAAACCCTGGGTGCGGAGGGATTCGGCTTCGACGTCCCCGCCGGACCGCCAGCGGGAGAGTTCGGTCAGGTGCAGGATGTGGGCCATGGGGGAGACGGTAGCGACTCGGTTCGCGGAGCGCCCTCCCAGGCGCGTCTAACCGGGACGGTCGTTCACAGCCTGGGGACAACCTGCGGTGGTCCGCGCAGACGTAGGCGACGCCCCGGCCGGAAGGGATCCGGCCGGGGGCGGAGCTGGTTGGGGTGGCTCAGACCTGGTCGGCGCGGATGGCGCCGAGGGCGGCGGTCCACTCAGATCCGGCGAAGCCGAGGTGACCGGCGTCCCTGTTCTGGGTGTCACGGACCAGGTGCTCACCGGGCAGGTCAGCGACCTCCACGCAGTCGTTGTAGGAGCCGCTGTAGCTGCTCTTACGGAACTCGGGTGTCATTGTGGGGCTCCGTCCCTGGTGCGAGTGGTCCTGGGAGGGCTTATACCTGGGTGGTGTGGGCTGCGTTGAGCAATGCGGCCCACTCCCTCGTGGGGAAAGTGAGGTGTCCCAGGTCCCTGTTCTGAGTGTCCCGCATGTCTACGTAGG
The DNA here is from genome assembly GCF_055763695.1 of Nocardiopsis moroccensis. NCBI lineage: Bacteria > Bacillati > Actinomycetota > Actinomycetes > Streptosporangiales > Nocardiopsidaceae > Nocardiopsis > Nocardiopsis moroccensis. The sequence goes on from NZ_CP199747.1 coordinate 4,900,676, forward strand.
CGGAACTCTCACGGGCCTCGATGCAGTTGTTGGTGGCCCCGCTGTACGACGACTTGTGCCACTGCTGATTCATGCCTTGTCCAACCTCTTGATCTCTTCTCGGACGCGTTCCAGGGAGCTGTCCGGGGTCAGCGCCACGGCTTGGAGTGCGGCGAACAGCATCCTGCGATGTGCCACCTCGTCGGCCTCCGTGACGGACTGTCCTTCACGGGCGTTCTCCACGTACACGGAGTCCGGGCTGTCCTGCGTCACGATCACGCTGAACGCTCCGGAGTTCCCGGGATGCTTGGGGGAATCCACGGGGACCACCTGCAGGGTCAAGCGCTCCTGTTCCGCAAGCCCCGCGATGTGTTCCAGTTGTGCCCGCGTCACCTCACGCCCGCCGTATCGACGGGACAAAAGCGACTCGTCCACCACCAGCCACAGCTTAGGCGTTGTGGCATCTGCCATGTCCTCTGCCCGCGTCATGCGCTCCGCGACGAGCACATCCACTTCGTCTGCTGAAAGCCACGGGGCTCCATAACGCATGAGGGCCCGCGTGTACGTCTCCGTTTGGAGGTGTGCCGGGAACGCTAGTACCTGGTATTCGTACACGGCCAGAGCGTTCTGAATGGCGTTGGCGATTTCGTCCAGCCATGCTGGGCGACCGGTGCCGGTGAGATCGTCCCACAGGTCCTGAAGGCGAGTCCCGGTCCCCAGAACTTCGTCCAGGCAGGGGAGCAATGACAGGGCTGGACTCCGGTACCCGCCTTCCAAATTGGACATATGGGAAGTACTGACTCCGGCTAGGGCGCCCATCCTCGCCTGGGTCATTCCTGCACGTTTGCGTATCCTTGCCAGCTCACGCCCGAACCGCTTCTTCGCTTGAGGGGTCGTCATGTCCTCATTAGAACATGGTCGGACGTGTCATGTATTCAAAATCATTCGAAATTTCACGGAGTCGTTCTTTGCTGCCCATAATCACGTTCTGCCTTGCGAGGGGGTAGTCAGAGCGTTCATCGTGAGCAGCATGCTTCAGTGATGACTTCCTCTGGAGGGCAGTGCAAAATGCGACAGTTCACGAAACAGTCTTTGGGATCTTCGGAAGAGGTTGGACGCCGGGCTTCTCGGGTCCGTCGCTTCGTGCTCCAGTGCGGGGCCAGCGCGGTTGTCTCTGCTGACATGGGGATGGTCGCGTGAAGGCGCGGACTCTTGAGCTCCCGGAGGTGACGCTGCCGCTGCTCGCGACCGTCCAGTCCAAGCACCGGCACTACTTCGACCCGGACTCCGGCCGGGCCCCCTTCCGTCACCGCCGCTACGAGTTCGGGGCCGGACCCCTCCAGATGCCGCTGGTCCGTGCCTTCCTGCACACCTGCGCCGAGCGCCAGAACCCCGACTACCAGTACCTCTTCACCCTGCTGGGCAGCGAACTCGCGAGTAACGCGATCCGGCACACGCGCTCGGGCGAGCGGTTCGGCCACTACTCCCTGACCTGTGAACGCCTGCGGCACGGGCTCCGGCTGACCTGCCAGGACCAGGGCACCCAGCCCCTCGGTTCCTTCGACGCCGACCACCCCCGGCACCTGAGCGCCGACCCGCGCGGGCTGGACCCCGACGCCGAGGCCGGTCGCGGTCTGGCCATGATCGACGCCCTGGCCTCCGAGTGGGGCGACAACGGCGTCCCCATCACCCGCAAGGTCTGGTTCACCCTGGCCTACGACCTCACCGACAACCCCTGGAACCACCTGGAAGAACAGAGGTGAGCCCGCGGGGCCCGCTCCGCCCGCAGCCCCCGTGAGGCGGCGTGGACAACCAGACCACGTGTCCCGGCACCGCAGGGCACGACTACGTCCCGGACCAACCACCGGTCAGACACGGCAACACGGCCACCGCCACCTGCCGCCACTGCGGGCACACCATCACGGCCACGCGCTGACCCCCGCACCCGGGACCACCGCTGCCCCGTAACCGGGGCAACCAAGAGAAAAGCTCTGGCGGGTGCACCAACACCCCCAGAGCAGGCCGACAAGACCATCCATCAAGAAAGCGAGTTGTCGACATGACCATTGTGCCCCACGTGAGCCCTGCCCGCTGGCAGGCGCGGATCTATCCGGGTGATCTCGCCCAGATGAGCACCGTCCGTGCGGACCTGCGCGCCGACCTGGCCGGGTTCGGAGAGGACCTGGCGGAGGCCGCCGTCCTGTGCGGGAGCGAGATCGTGGCCAACGCGATCGAGCACAGCCGGTCGGGAGCCCCGGACGGCCGGGTGCTGCGGGCGCTCTTCGCTCCGCAGCCGGGTGTACTGCGCCTGGTGGTCGTTGACGACGGAGCCCGCGAGTCCTCGCCGGAGATCCCGGACCGCTTGGCAGGGGACTGGCTGAGCGCCGAACGCGGTCGGGGCCTGTTGCTGGTGGACGTGCTCGCCGCCAGGTGGGGCACCTACCCGGTCGTGCCCTTCCCGTTCTGCTCGGACCTGGGCACGGCCGTGTGGGCCGAGTTCGCGCTGGGCGGTGGTGACCGGTGACCACGGTCGAGACGAGGGTGCGGTCGGTCCTGGACGCTCCCCGGGGACGCCGGTTCTCCCGGACCCCCGCACCGGTAAGGGGAACCCGGCAGGTCCGCGAACAGCACCTCCTGCGGCAGATGGCGGGCAACCCGAAGGTCGCCCACCGGTTGGCGCACGGCGTCCTGCCCGGGTGGATGCGCGTGGCGAAGGACCATGGGGGATCGGAGGGACGGGCGGCCGGGGGAGCGGGTGTGACCGGACCCGAGCCCGAACCCGCTCCGCTCCCGCGCGGTCGTCATCGCCGCACCCCGCGCCGCTGGCGCGGCTGGGCCGTTCCGAGCTACGGGGCGGTGCTGGTCGCGGGGATGATGATCGGCCAGCTCGCCAGGCTGATCCTTTAGCCGAACCTCTGTCCACAGGCTGTGGACAACCTGTGGCGGTCCGCGCCGACGCAGGACGCCCCGGCCGGAAGGGACCCGGCCGGGGCGTCGCGTACGGAGTCGCTACAGGATGATCCGCATGGGCTCTTCCAGGATCTCCGCGAGTTCCTTCAGGAAGGCGGCGCCCACGGCACCGTCGACCGCGCGGTGGTCCACCGAGAGCTCCAGCGCGATGCGGTTGCGCACCTGCACCTCGCCGTCCACCACCACCGGCTCCTGGCGCATGGCGCCCACGGCGAGGATGGCGGCCTCCGGCGGGTTGATCACCGCCGAGAAGCTGTCCACGCCGAACATGCCCAGGTTGGACACGCTGAACGTGCCACCGCTCATCTCCTGCGGCTTGAGCTTGTTGTCCCGGGCCTTGCCCGCCAGCTCACGCGTGTTCGTGGAGATCTCCGACAGGGTCGCCTTGTCGGTGTCGTGCAGCACCGGCACGACCAGACCGGCGTCCACGGCGACCGCCACACCGACGTTGATCCGGTTGTGCTGGACCAGGTTGTCGTCCACCCAGGAGGTGTTGACCGCGGGGTGCAGCTTGAGCGCGGTGGCGCAGGCCTTCACGATCAGGTCGTTGAAGCTGACCTTCACACCCGTGCTGGAGAGCTGCTCGTTGATCTGGCCGCGGAAGGCCTTGAGCGGCTCGGCGTCGATCGCCCGGCGCAGGTAGAAGTGCGGGACCGTCTGCTTGCTCTCGGTCAGGCGGCGCGCGATCACCTTGCGCACGTTGCTGGTCTTGACCTGCTCCGAGTCGCGCCCGTCGTCGAAGGACGGAGCCGTCTGCGCCTTGGCGGCGGCGGGCCTGTCCTCCTTCTCCTGGGCGGCCGGAGCCGACTCGGCGGCCGGACCCTCCTTGGCGGCGGCCTCGATGTCGGCGCGCACGATCCGGCCCTTGGGCCCGGACCCCTTGATCTTCGTGATGTCCAGGCCGTACTCCTTGGCCAGCCGGCGGGCCAGCGGGGAGGTACGGGGGCGGTCCGCGGGGGCGTCACCGCCGCCGGAGGGGGCCGACGGAGCGGCGGACCCGGACTCGGCGGGCTTCTCCTCGCCCTTGGGAGCCTCCTCCGCGCTCTCCTTCTCCTCGTCGGCCTCGTCCTCCTTCTTCTCCGAAGCCGGAGCGGAGGGCGTGCCGGAGTCCTCGGGCACCGCGTCCGGGGAGTCGGCGATGAAGCCGATGACCTCGCCGATCGGGACGGTGTCGCCCTCGGAGGCGTTCTGCTTGACGAGGTAGCCGTCCTCGTAGGCCTCGTACTCCATGACGGCCTTGTCGGTCTCGATCTCGACCAGCACGTCACCGGAGGCGACCTTGTCCCCCACCTTCTTGACCCAGGTGGAGATGACGCCTTCCTCCATGGTGTCGGAGAGGCGCGGCATGTGGATCTCGCTCATTGACTACTCCCTCTACCCGACCCGTTTGCCGACGGCGCTCAGGGTCTCCTTGATCACGGTGCTGATCGACTCGACCGACGGCAGAGCGGCGGTCTCCAACGGCTTGGCGTAGGGCATGGGCACCTCGGCCATGGCCACCCGGCGTACCGGGGCGTCCAGGTAGTCGAAGGCCCCTTCCTGGATCGATGCGGCGATCTCCGCGCCGATCCCGTAGGTGAGCCAGTCGTCCTCGCAGATCACCGCGGCACCGGTCTTCTTGACCGAGTCCACGAAGGTCTGCCGGTCGAGGGGGCGCAGGCTGCGCAGGTCCACGACCTCGACGCTGATGTCCTCCTCGGCCAGCTTCTCGGCGACCTGGTTCGCGACCGTGGCCATCCGGGAGTAGCCGATCAGGGTGATGTCGCTGCCCTCGCGGGACACGCCGGCGCGACCGATGGTCGCGACCTCGTCGCAGGAGGCCTCGGCGTAGTCCTCGGGGACCTCGCCCTTGGAGTTGTACAGGCCCAGGTTCTCCAGGAACAGGACCGGGTCGTCGTCGCGGATGGCCGCCCGCAGCATCGAGGAGGCCTCGGCCGGGGTGCTGGGAGCCATCACCTTGAGGCCGGGGATGAAGGAGTAGAACAGCTCGATGTTCTGCGAGTGCGTCGCGCCGAGCTGCTGGCCACCGCCTCCGGGGGTGCGGATGACCATGGGGACGCTGGTCTGGCCGCCGAACATCCCGTAGATCTTGGCGGCGTGGTTGATGATCTGGTCGATGGCGATCAGGGAGAAGTTGATCGTCATCAGTTCCACGACCGGGCGCAGACCCAGCATGGCGGCGCCGACGGCGGCACCGACGAAGCCCTCCTCGGCGATCGGGGTGTCCTTGACCCGCCGGGGGCCGAACTCCTTGAGGAGCCCCTCGGTGATCTTGTAGGAGCCCTCGAAGACGCCGATCTCCTCGCCGATCACGAGGACGTTCTCGTCGCGCACCATCTCGGCCCGCAGGGTGTCCCGCAGGGCCTGGCGGTAGGTGATCACGGACATGTGAGTGGTTCCTTCCCTATTCCGCGAACACCGGGTCGGCGGGCATGCGCCGCGACTCGTTCGGCACCGGAGTGGCGTAGGTGTAGTCGAAGAGCGTGGACACGTCCGGCTTCGGGCTGTTCTCCGCGAAGTCGGCGGCCTCGGTGACCTCGGCCTTGACCGAGGCGGCGATCTCCTCGCGCAGGTCGTCGGTGAGGATCCCGGCCTTGGCCAGCCGCTCGTCGAAGAGCGCGACCGGGTCGTTCTCCTCGGAACGGGCCTCGTCGCGCTGCTCGTCGGTGCGGTACTTGGCCGGGTCCACCACGGAGTGGCCCTTCTGCCGGTAGCTCCACGCCTCCAGCAGGAAGGGCGTCTGCTCCTCGCGGGCCCGCTCGATCAGCCGGGTCGCGGTGTCGCGGACGGCCAGGACGTCACGGCCGTCGACGCGCTCGCCCTCGATGCGGAAGGCGCCGCCGCGCTTGTACAGCTCGGGCTCGGCGGAGGACATGTCCACGGTGGTGCCCATGCCGGTGAAGTTGTTGACCACCACGAAGACGATCGGCAGGTTCCACAGCTTGGCGATGTTGAGGGACTCGTGCCAGGCGCCGATGTTGGTGGTGCCGTCGCCCATCTGGCACATGACGACCTCGTCGCCGCCGCGGTAGGTGACGGCGAGCGCCGCACCGGTGGCCAGGGGAAGCTGGCCGCCGACGATGCCGTAGCCGCCGAGCATGCGGGTCTCGGTGTCGTACATGTGCATGGAGCCGCCCCAGCCCTTGGAGACGCCGTCGGCGCGTCCGTAGAGCTCGGCCATGACCCGCTTGGGGTCCATGCCCTTGCCGATCGCGTACCCGTGGTCACGGTAGTTCGTGAACAGGTAGTCGCGCTCCTGGAGTGCGGTCATCAGGCCGACGACGGTGGCTTCCTCGCCGAGGTTGAGGTGGCAGTAACCGCCGATGCGGGCCTGGGTGTAGGCCTGCCCGGTGCGCTCCTCGAAGCGTCGGACGAAGAGCATCTGGCGGTAGTAGTCGAGGAGGGTCTCCGGTTTCTCGTTGCCGAGGCCGGTGTCCTTGCGGCCCCGGCGCCGGGACGCGGAGCCCCGGGCGGTGCCGCCCTTCGGCTTGGCCGTGTCAGCCATGGTGTGCCTTTCTACGTGCGCGTGAGGCCTCGCCGCCCCGGCCTGTGGGCCGGGTGGCGTGACCCGCCAGGGACCCGCTGTCGGGCGTGGTCCTGGCGTGTGCCGCCGCCGGGCTCATCGGCGGCGGCACTGTGGCTGTTGCGGGGCGCGTCCGGGTCCGGGCCGTGGCTGGGCCCGGTTTCGGACGCGAAGCGATGCGGGTCGCGTGTGCAGTTGTCGCGCAGGTAACCCTTGACGGCATTGCTTCCCGGTCTGGAGTGCCGTAAGCATCCGCCGGGAGGCCGTCCGAGTTCGTTCACCGGCCGGATGAACGACCCCGTACCACCAGGGATACGCGCGTTCGGAGCTGTGACGTGCGTCGCGCACACTCTACGGTCTGATCGATGATCGATCAATACAACATTACGGCAGATACCCGAAGTTTGGCGCAAAGCACCAGGTGATGGCGGAAGTCCAACATGCGGGGCGCAGGAGGGGGTCCGGCCAACGGTCGGCCGGGCCGACGGGTCAGGGCGGCCGGGCGGTCCTCAGGCGGGCGTCAGTGACTGCCCTCGTGGGTCTTGAGCGCAGCCTCGACGTAGTTCAGGACGTGGTCGCTGAGCATCTGGCCCACGGCCGGATCCCCATCCCGGAAGGCCCGCGTGATCTGCGCGTGGTCGGCCGCCTTGGCGTGCAGTTCCATGTTGAGCCAGCGCACCGACAGGGCCGTCCACACCTCCACGCCCAGGGACTCCCAGGTGTGCAGGAGCACGCTGTTGTCGGCGGCCCGCACGACCTCGCGGTGGAACTCCACGCTGTGCCGGATCTGTTCGGTGACGTCCCCCCGGGCGGTGGCCCGCTGCAGGGCCTCCACCTCGCGTTCGAGGCAGGAGGGGTCCACGGCCAGGCGCGGGGCGGCCAACTGTGCCGCCACCAGCTCTAGACCGGCGCGGACCGGGTAGATCTCCGCCATGTCCTGGACACCGAAGGCCCTGACCCTGGCCCCCTTGTTCGGCACGGTTTCGATGAGCCGCAGAGTCTCCAGCTCGCGGAGGGCCTCGCGGACCGGTGCCTGGCTGACCCTGAGCTCCGTCGCGACCCTGCGTTCCACGATGCGTTCGCCGGGCTGCCACCGTCCGGACAGCAGACCCTCGACCAGTACCTGCCGGATCTGCTCCCGCAACGGCTCACGAGCCAGTTTCGAGGGGTCGTCCGGCAACTGTGGGAGGTCGACCATCCAGGGCCCTTCCGTTTTCCGGCCCGCGTACGACCAGTACACGGGCCCGCACACTCCAGCGTCTGACAGGCTCCTTGAAGAGTGCCACACCTGTGCGGGTCGACCGGACGGTCGGCCTCGAACAGCTAACGGAAGCCTCACGAACCGGTCGCTCCCGAGTGAAGTGCGTCGGTACCGGGGGTGGTCCCAGGGCAAAGTCCGAGGTGGAAGGGTCACACTTGACCCGCGGAACCACCAATGAGGGGAAGTGTCCGGGTAGGCTCGCATGTTGGCAACATTCACCCCGAAGCCGTGCGGGACGTTACCCGCCTCACGGCGACGGGCTCACGAGAGCGCACTGACCCGCGCTGACCGACCGAACCGAAGCGGTGACGGGCGCCAACGAGGGCGCCACTGTCGACCAGTTCCGTTCCCTGGAAGTCGAGCCTGCGCAGGGCCGGTCACGAACGCCGTGAACCAGTCCGAAGGTTCGACCGTCGAACGAGGGTGCGGGGGGAGAGCCCCCCGGTACGTTACCAACACCCCGTGTCGGCCCCGGGAACGTCAGGACCAGTCCCAACAACCTCGGCTAGCCCGTCCCCCACGCCTCAGCAGTGCCACAGGCAAGCCCACAACGTGTGAGACAGCACTGAGCACATGACGCAACCTTCGCGGACCCGGCGCGCGCGGTCCAGACAGTCAACGCCGCACGAGCCGGAGCAGCGCAAGCCCGACCCCGGCCCCTACAGCGGCCCCATTCCCGTGGTGCGAGCCAAGGAGCACGCGCCGGGGCCACCCGTCGTGCGCGCCGTCAAGTGGCCGAGTGTGAGTGAGATCGCGTGGGGGCTCGCCTCGGACCGGATCGCGATCATGCTCTTCGTCGCGCTGATCGTCATGACGATGCTGGCCGCGGGGCCGCTCCACCCGGTGGACAACTTCCTGAACGAGTTCCACCGGCCCTACTGGGACGCCCTGCGCGAGCCCCTGATCTTCTGGCCCGACAACGTCGCCTCCCGTTACGTCGCCCTGCCGGTCCTGGGCGTGACCACGCTCCAGCTGGCCTACTGGCACCGGAGTTGGCGACCGATCATCCTGGGGGCGGGCGGCGTCTTCGGCATGATGTCGATGGTCTCCGTGATGAAGCTGCTGTTCAGCCGGGGCCATGCCAAGAACTACGACCCCGACTTCTTCGCCGGGGCGGGCAACGTCGCCTTCCCCTCCGGGCACGGGGCCAACGCGATCCTCATCTACGGGCTGGTGCTGTTCCTCATCATCAGGTTCGGCGCTGCCCGGCCGCACATCATCAAGCGGTTGGCCTACTGCATCGTGGGCATCGCGATCCTCCAGTCGACCGTCTCGATCTACCTGCACTTCCACTGGTTCACGGACCTGGTGGCCGGGATGATCGCGGGCGGGTTCGCGCTGAGGCTCACGATCCGCCTGGACCGGATGATCCCGCACGGGCACACCGTCCAGTGGTGGCCCTGGTACGGCAGGGGTGCCGAGGCCAAGGCCTAGCTCCCGACCGGTAACACACACGGGAACGCCCGCCGTCGTCCGGCGGGCGTTCCCGTGTGTCCGGGCCCGTCCGTGTCCAGGCCGGGGCCGCGGGCCCGGGGCCTTGCCTGAAATACCCCTAGGGGGTATACCTGCGGTAGGGGCGCGCGGATCGCGCGGGCGTCCCCGGCTCAGATACCCCTCAGAGGTATTTTCGGACAGGGAGGGAATCAGATGAGTACAGGACGGCGCGGCTCCGAACACACCGAACACCGACAGGACCACGGCAGCCGGCAGGACCACGGAGACCCCGGGGCCCGCGGTGAACACGGCGGGGACCACGACGGAGGCCACGGCGGGCACGGCCACGGGGGCCACGGCGACCACGCCGCGATGTTCCGCACCAGATTCTGGTGGAGCCTGCTCCTGAGCGTCCCCGTGGTGTTCACCAGCCACATGATCTCCGGATGGCTCGGCTACCACGTCCCCGACGCCCTCACCTGGGTGCCTCCCGTCCTGGGTACGGTCGTCTACCTCTATGGCGGGTGGCCCTTCCTCGCCGGGGTCCCGGGGGAGCTGCGCGAACGCAGCCCCGGGATGATGACCCTGGTCGCGATGGCGATCACCGTGGCCTTCGGGTCGAGCATGCTCGCCACCCTCGGCGTGGTGGGCTCGGGACTCGACTTCTGGTGGGAGCTCGTCCTGCTGGTCGTGGTGATGCTCCTCGGGCACTGGCTGGAGATGCGCGCCCTCGGCCAGGCCTCCGGGGCGCTGGAGGCCCTCGCCGCACTCCTGCCCGACCAGGCGGAACGGGTCGGCTCGGACGGTGAGGTCGAGGAGGTCGCCATCGCGGACCTGCGCGCCGAGGACACCGTCCTGGTCCGCTCCGGCGGCCGGGTCCCCGCCGACGGCACCGTCGTCCGGGGCCGCGCCGCCGTGGACGAGTCGATGATCACCGGGGAGTCCCGCACCGTCACCCGCTCCGAGGGCGACCGTGTGGTCGCCGGAACCGTCGCCACCGACTCCTCCGTCCGGGTCAGGGTGGACGCGGTCGGCGAGGACACCGCGCTCGCCGGGATCCAGCGCCTGGTCACCGAGGCCCAGGAGTCGAAGTCGCGCTCACAGGCACTGGCGGACCGGGCCGCCGCCCTGCTGTTCTGGTTCGCCCTCACCGCCGCGGTCATCACCGCCGTGGTCTGGGGCCTGCTGCTCGGCGACGGCAGCCAGGCGGTCGAACGGACCGTCACCGTGCTGGTCATCGCCTGCCCGCACGCCCTGGGGCTGGCCATCCCGCTGGTCATCGCGATCTCCACGGCCCTGTCCGCCCGCAACGGCATCCTGGTCAAGGACCGGTTGGCGCTGGAGCGCACCCGCCTGGTGGACACGGTGCTCTTCGACAAGACCGGCACCCTGACCAAGGGCGCGCCCGCGGTCAGCGACACCGCCGCCACCGGGGAACAGTCCGTCGAGCGCGTGCTGGCCCTGGCCGGGGCGGTGGAAGCCGACTCCGAGCACCCGCTCGCCAGGGCCGTCGTCCGCGCCGCCGAGGAGGCCGGGCCGGTGCCCGCGGCCTCGGACTTCCGCTCCCTCACCGGACGGGGCGTCCAGGCCACCGTCGACGGGACCGAGGTGTACGTCGGCGGCCCCGCGCTCCTGGAGCACCTGGACCTCGCCGAGCCCGACACCCTCGCCGAACGCACCCGGCCCTGGCGGGAACAGGGTTCGACCGTCCTGCACGTCGTCGTGGACGGGGCCGTGGCCGGCGCCCTGGCCCTGGCCGACGAGGTCCGCCCCGAATCGGCCGCCGCCGTTCTGCGCCTCCAGGAACAGGGGGTGCGCGTGGCCATGGTGACCGGTGACGCCCGCAACGTCGCCGACGCCGTCGCCGCGAAGCTGGGGCTGGACGAGGTGTTCGCCCAGGTCCTCCCGGACCAGAAGGACGCGGTCGTCCGCGACCTCCAGGAACGCGGGCGCCGGGTCGCCATGGTCGGTGACGGGGTCAACGACGCCCCGGCGCTGGCGCGCGCCGACGTGGGCATCGCGATCGGGGCCGGGACCGACGTGGCCATCGAGTCCGCCGGGGTGGTGCTGGCCTCGGACGACCCACGCGGGGTGGTGTCGGTGCGCCGACTGTCCCGGGCGGGCTACCGGAAGATGATCCAGAACCTCGTGTGGGCGGCGGGCTACAACATCGTGGCCGTGCCACTGGCCGCCGGTGTCCTGGCGCCCGTCGGGTTCGTGCTCGCCCCCGCCGTGGGTGCGGTGCTGATGAGCCTGTCGACCATCATCGTCGCGCTCAACGCCCAGCTCCTCCGCGGGCTGGACCTGCGCCCCGGAGACTGACCTGGCCCTGGCCCTGGTGTCGGTGTCCCGCGTCCCCGTCCGCCGGGCGGGGCGCGGGACACCGGCGTGACTTCCGGCACCGCGCCTGGCAACATCTGAGGAGTCGTGGTCCCCCTCTTGTAGCGGGAGAGGGCTCACGGCTCAGACCGCCGCCTCGACCGGTTACGAGGCGGCGGTCGCCTGCCGTTCGGTTCCCGTGCGGGTGGGGCCGGATGTTTCACGTGAAACGTTCACCGCTCTCACCTGCGTGTTCGCGAACCCCTCCCGGGGAGGGGCCACGGGCCCCGGCCGGTTCGGGGTGGCCCATGCAGTGGCCCATCGCCCGGTGCCAGCGGTTGCCGCGCAACGAGGGTTCGAGGGCGGCCAGCGCCGCCGCGTACTTGCTGAACCGCGCCTCGCGCACGCCGAGCCCGTGAAGGCGCCGTTCGGTGTCGGTCAGCCCGCCCCGGGTCTTGACCTCCAGCAGCACCACGTCCGGCCGCATCCGCACCGCCCAGCCGTTCCGGTACCCGACCAGATCGTGGTCGACGGTCACCCGCTCCCGACCGTCCAGCGCCGCCACCGTGGTCCGCCGGTAGTCGGTCACCGCGGCGGGCAGCAGCACGCCCGGAGGGTCCATCCGGCACCGGCCCAGGGAGCGGTCGAGGAACTCCCGGGTCCGCCAGGTCAGCCGGTCCACCGGGGCGTCCATGGGGAGTTCGGTCCGCACCTTCTCGGTGATCCCGCGCGCGCCCTTCAGCTTCACCTCGAACATCCGGGTCCGCGTGTCCACGTACGTACGGGTGCGCACCTTGTAGCGCAGCCGCCGCCCCTGCCGGTGGTCGTGGAAGGTCCGCAGCTCCGGGGTGTCCAGGTAGGTGGACGAATACAGGAAGGAGGTCCGGCCGCCGATCTCCAGCACCCCGAACCGCCGCTCGGCCCCGGCGAACAGTTCGGGCAGCAGCTCGGCGGGAAGCAGGTACTTGCGGCAGGTGCGGGTGACCAGGGCGGCGCGCTCGTTGAGCTCGGCCAGGGACACGGGCCGTAGCCCGGTCAGCCCGGGAGGGCCTGGGACGGGGGCCGTCGTTCCGGGGGTGCGCAGGATCAACGGTCACTCCACCAGGCGGCCATCGGTGCCCGGCGCCCGGTGGCCGGACCCGGGACCGCGTCCAGCCTCGGCTCCTGGAAGCGCACGTCCACCACCATGAGGTCGCGCACGTAGTCCACCTCGGTCACGTCCACGTGCCTCACCCGGCCGCGCAGCCGCCCCTCCAGGTCCTGCCGGAGCGCCACCGGGTCCTCGTGCACCACGTCCAGGGTCATGATCCGCCGCCGGGTGCGGGCCAACAGCCTCGGGTGCCCCGCCACGTAGAGGACGGCCAGCAGGAGCGCGTTCAGCCCCAACAGGAGCCCCGGGGCGGGGGCGGCGACCGCGTTCACCAGGCCGAGGGCTATCGCCACGAAGTAGTAGCCGATCTCCCCCTGGCTGATCAGGTCCGAACGCAGCCGCAGGATCGACAGCACCCCGAACAGGCCGAAGCCGACCGCCAGGCCCACCTCCTGCTGGGTCAGCATCGACACCACGGCGAAGATGCCGACGTTGAGCGCAGCGTAGGCGAGCAGCAGGTCCCGCCGGCCGTGCCTGCGGAAGTAGAGGACGTAGGACAACACCGTGATCGCGGCCAGGTCGACCGCCAGAGCGAACCAGAACATGTGACCACGGTGTCCGACCCCGGTGAGGTGCCCGTGAGCGGCGGATGAGGGAACCCTCATCTTTCCGGGGCCCTCCCCTCCGGGAGGGGCCGCGGACGGCAGCCGGACCCGAGGCCGCCCCGCTCATACCCCGGCGGCTCCGGCGGCCCTCACCCCAGGAGCCCGAGGGTCAGCAGGACCACGCCCGCCAGGGGCGGGGCCAGCTGGATCAGCGCGGGACGGAGCTTGCCCGGCGAGGAGACGGCGAGCACCGTTCCGGCCAGCACCATCGAACCCGCGCCGGCGTACACCAGGGCGGCCCCGGCGCCGGTGGCCCCCGTGCCCACGAGCACGGTGCCCACGACCACGGCCACCGCCAGGAAGAGGTTGTAGAAACCCTGGTTGAACGCGAGTTCCCGGGTCGCCCGGGCCCCCTCCTCGGTCGTGCCGAACACCGCCCGGCCGCGCGGGGACGTCCACAGGAGCGACTCCAGGACGAAGATGTACACGTGAACGAGCGCGCCCACGAGCGCGAACACCAAACCGAGGATGACCATGACCGGAGCTTAGGGCAGCGGCCCCTCCTCCGGACGGACCCCGGAGCACCGGTGTCGGTACGCGCGTGGCCCGGGCGGTCACGGGCCGGCGGGGGGGGGGCCGTCGACCGCTCAGTCGTCGAGCCGGTACCCCATCCCCCGTACCGTCACGATGCGCTCCGAACCCACCTTGCGGCGCAGCGCGCGCACGAACACGTCCACCACGTTGGAACCCGGGTCGTAGTCGTAACCCCACACGTGGGAGAGCATCTGCTGGCGGGTGAGCACCTGGCCCGGGTGCCGCATGAGCAGCTCCAGCAGGGCGAACTCGCGCGCCGTCAGGTCCGTCGCGGTCCCGTCCACCGTCACCCGCCGGGTGCGCAGGTCCAGGGACAGTCCGCCCGCGACCAGCACCGTCAGGGCGCCGGGCCGCTCGGCCCGCATCCGCAGCCGGACCCGCGCCAGCAGTTCCTCGAACCGGAACGGTTTGGTCACGTAGTCGTCCGCGCCGATCTCCAGCCCCGTCACCGTGTCGCGCACCCCGTCGCGTGCGGTGAGGATCACCACGGGGGTGTCCACGCCCATCGCACGGATGCGCCGCAGGACGTCGAAGCCGTCGGTGTCGGGCAGCCCCAGGTCCAGCAGCATGAGGTCGAAGCCCCCGGTGACCGCGTAGTCGACGGCCTCCCCGCCGGTACCGACGACGGTCGCGGTGAAGCCGCTGGCGGTCAGGCCCTTGCGGACGAACGAGGCGATCCGTTCCTCGTCCTCGACGATGAGTACCCGGCTCACAGGTGTTCCCTTCCAACGCGGCTGTCGAGGGGGACGAGGGGCAGGACGAGGGTGAACACGGACCCGGCGCCGGGCGCGGAACGCAGGTCGACCCGTCCGTGGTGGGCCTCGGCGATGGCGCGGACGATGGCCAGGCCCAGGCCGGCGCCGCGGTCCCCGCGCGCGGCGCCGCCGCCCCGGGAGAAGCGTTCGAAGATCCGGCCGTGCTCCTCGGCGGGGATGCCCGGCCCCTGGTCGGCCACCCAGAGCCGGACCCGGGAGCCGTCGACCGCCGAACCGAGCCGCACGGTGGACCCCTGGCCGGTGTGCCGCACGGCGTTGGCGGCGATCTGGACCATCGCCTGGGTGATGCGCTGGGGGTCCAGGCGCACGGTCTCCTCCGCCAGGGATTCCAACCGCCAGTCCCGGTCGCCGAGCTGCCGGACCTTGGCGTCGATGTCGCTGGTGAGCTCGGCCAGGGAGACCGGCCGGAGGCGCACGAAGTCGGGCTGCTGGGCCTTGGCCAGCACCAGCAGGTCCTCGACGATGCGACCCATCCGGTCCAGCTCGTCGGTGACCAGCCGGACCACCTCCCGGCGCTCCTCGGGGCCGTCGCCCATGAGCTCCAGGTGGCCGCGCACGATCGTGATGGGGGTGCGAAGCTCGTGGCCGGCGTCGTCGACGAACCGGCGCTGGGCGGTGAACGCCCCCTCCAACCGGTCCAACATGCTGTTGAACTGTTCGGCCAGGGCCGCGATGTCGTCCCGCCCGGACACCTCGATGCGCTGGGTGAGGTCCTCCTCGGAGATCTCCGCGGCGGTCTGCCGGACCAGCCGGACCGGGGCGAGGATACGCCCGGCCACCCACCAGGAGGCGGTGGCCGCGGCGGCCAGGCCGAGCGCGCTCACCACGGCGAGGGTGCCCATGGCCCCGGCGTCGGTGCCGTGGTCCCGGGCGGTGAAGTAGCCGATCACGAACCACCCCGCCGCGTCGTCCCCGCCCTCCGGTGCGAGCACCCGGATCTTCTCCCACTCGACCGGGCCCGCGGGGGTGTCCAGGACGCCGCGGGCGTCGGGGGAGTCCAGGATCTCCGCCACCGCGGCGGGGTCCCCGGACAGGTCGTGCGGCGGTTCCTGCCCCTGCCGGATGCGCCCCGTCTCGGTGCCGTCGGCGCCCCGGCCCCCGGGGTCCGCCGACCCGCCCGAGCCCTCGGGGCCGTCGACCCAGCCGAAGAGGATCTCGGAGTCCTCGGGGTACTGGCGCTCCAGGTGGACCCGGATGAGTGAGGCGACGTCGGTGAAGGCCTCTCCGGTTCCGGGGTCGACCCCGATCGCCGCGAACTCCTGGAACTCGGCGATCTCCTGGCTGAGGGCCGTGTCCACCCGTTCGTCGGTCCGGGCGGTCAGCGCGCTCCAGGTGAGGACGTTGACCAGCACGAGGACGGCGGCCATCAGCAGGACGACCCACACCATGATGAGGAGCCGTGCGGGCACCCGGCGGTGCTGGGGCACCTCGGGCTGGGGACCGCGCATGACGAGGGTGGGCAGGACCGCGGTGCCGTCCGACCTCGGGCCGGAGGTACCCGGGGGAGGAGGGGTGGTGGCGTCGGGGGAACCCTCGTGGTCAGCCGTCATCGTCGTCCCCGTCCTCGTACCGCGCGTCCAGGCAGGATTCCCACCAGTCGTCCCACTCGTCCTCTCCCCAGGCCTCGTGGTCCGTGCCCTCGTCGAGGCAGTCGAACGGGAAGCCCGTCGGCGGAGCGGGGGAGGGGCCGGGACTCTCGGCGGAGCCCTCCCCGCCCCAGTCGGTGACGGGAGGGAGGGGGGCGACCACCCCGTCGTCCTCGGGTTCGGATTCGGCGGCCCCGGGAGACTCCCCGACCACCACCTCGGCGGCGGGCGCCGGGTCGGGGGTGCGCAGGAACAACACCCAGAGCAGGGCGGCGGTCACGGCGGCGACGACTGTCAGCGCCCCGACGGCCAGCGGTACCAGAGGTGATCTCATACCTGTCGAGCATCCCCGAGGAAGACGGCGTCCGGATGAAGCGGACATGAGGGAATCCTCATCCTCGCAGGTCGCCGGGGCAGGGGCGCACCGCACGCGGCGGTGCGGGGCCCAGCGCGGGGCGCAGGCCCGGGAAGGGGCGCCCCGGTGGGGCGCCCTAGTAGCGGCGGCCGCGGAGTTCGGCGACCAGGACCGCGGCCTGGGTCCGGCGCTTCAGGTCCAGCTTGGCCAGCAGTGCGGACACGTAGTTCTTGACGGTCTTCTCGGCCAGGTACAGTCGCTCGCCGATCTGTCGGTTGGTCATGCCCTCACCGATCAGGTCGAGGATCTGCCGTTCCTGCGGGGTCAGCTCCGCCAGCGGGTCCGGTTCGGCCTGGGCGCCGCGCAGCCGCTCCAGCATCGCCCCGGTGCTGCCCGAGTCCAGCAGGGAGCCGCCCGCGGCGACCGTGCGCACCGCGCCGACCAGGTCGGCGCCGTGGATCTGCTTGAGCACGTAGCCGGCGGCACCGGCCATGACGGCGTCGTAGAGGGCGTCCTCGTCGGCGAAGGACGTGAGCATCAGACAGGCGATCTGGGGGTGGTCGGAGCGGATCTCCCGGCACACCTGGACGCCGGAACCCCCGGGCAGCCGCACGTCGAGCACGGCGACGTCGGGCAGGACGACGGGGATCCGCGCCAGCGCCTGCTCGGCGGTCCCGGCCTCACCCACCACGGTCATGTCGTCCTCGGTCTCCAGCAGCGCGGCCACACCGCGCCGGACGACCTCGTGGTCGTCGACGAGGAAGACCCTGATCTGCTTCCGAGCACCCTCGGCCCCACCGCCAGTCATCTCTCTCCCCATCCCGCGTTCGCGCGCACGTGACACCCCTTCGAGGAAGACGTTAACGCCTGCGGGGGGTCCAGCGGGGGCCTTAGAGCACCGAACTCCCCGGGCAAAGGTCCTGGAATCGGACAAAAATCCTGCCCGGGGAGCAACATGCCTGATCACGGCCGGTGCGGGTGTGACTACCGTCGCCCCATCGTCACCATCTCGTCACCGACCACCGCGGGTCACGGCCGCCGCGCGGCCCAGGGGCGGGCGAGTTCGTAGGCGCGGCAGGCCCGCAGCACACGTGCGTCGGAGTGGCGGGGCCCCACCACCTGGAGGCCGATGGGCAGCCCCGAACCGCTGAACCCGCAGGGCACGCTCGCGGCGGGCTGCTGGGTCATGTTGAACGGGTAGCTGAACCCGGCCCAGGACGTCCACCGTCGTCCGGCGAGCTCCGGCGGCGACTCCAGCCCGGCCTCGAAGGCCACGATCGGCATGGTCGGCGTCAGCAGCAGGTCGTAGGTCTCGTGGAAGCGGCCCATCCGGGCGCCCATGGCCATGCGCAGGGCCATCGCGGTCAGGTAGTCCTGCGCCGAGTAGGTGAGGCCCTCCTCGATGATCTCCCGCAGACCGGGGTCCTGGAGTTCGCGCTCCCGCTCGGTGAGCTTCTCCGTGGCCTTGGCCGCACCCGAGTACCAGAGCACGTGGAACTCGTCCACGGACTCCGGCAGGCCCGGGTCCGCCTCCTCCACGTCGGCGCCCAGCGACTCGAACACCCGTACCGCTTCGGCGACCGTACGGGCCACCTCCGGGTCCACGTCCAGGCCGCCCAGGGTTGGGCTGTAGGCGATCCGCAGCCCCCGGACCAGCTCCCCGGGGTCGGTACCGCGTCCGGCCTCGGCCAGGCCGGGCCCCGGCGTCGGCATCGCCATCCAGTCCCGGGAGTCGAAGCCCGAGATCACGTCCAGCATCAGCGCCATGTCGCCCACGGTCCGCGTGATCGGCCCGGTGTGCGCCAGCGACCCGAACGGGCTCGCCGGGTAGTGCGGGACCAGGCCCCAGGTGGGTTTGATCCCGCAGACCCCGCTGAAGCTGGCCGGTATCCGGATGGAACCGCCCCCGTCGGTCCCGGTGGCCAGCGGGCCCATCCCGGCCGCCACCGCGGCCGTCGCGCCCCCGCTGGAGCCGCCGGGGGTGGTGGCCAGGTCCCACGGGTTGCGGGTGATCCCGGTGAGCGGGTTGTCGGTGACGCCCTTCCAGGCCAGCTCCGGGGTGGTGGTCTTGCCGACGAAGACCGCCCCCTGCTCGCGCATCCGGGCCACCACCGGTGAGTCCTCCTCCCAGGGGCCCTCCTGCGAGGAGGTCACCGAGCCCTTGAGGGTGGGCCAGCCCTTCGTCAGGTGGATGTCCTTGACGGAGGCGGGCACCCCGTCGAGCCTCCCGGAGGGCTCGCCGCGCCGCCACCGCTCGGCGGAGGCGCGGGCCGCCTCCCGGGCCTCCTCCGGGCGCACCAGGCAGAAGGCGTTCAGAGCGGGGTTGTCCTGCTCGATGCGTTCGAGCACCGCCTCCACCGCCTCCACCGGGGACAGCTCCCCGGTGGAGTAGGCGTGCAGGAGTTGTTCGGCGGACAGGTCGGCCGGTGTCACGGGATCTCCGGAGCGCGCCGGCGGGACGCCGCGTGCGGCCCCCGCCTCGGCCCCGGCGGATCCTTCGGCCGCACCGACGGCCGCACCAGCGTTGTCGGTCTCGGCCCGGTCGGAACGGATCGTCACTTCAGCCTCCCAAGTCACGCGAGGGGTCAGCCGGGTACGTAACCCCGGCTCTTGTCCACGACGTTGCACAGTTCCCGCCCGTCCAGGTAGCGGGCGAGGTTGTCCAGGAACAGCTCCACCAGGTCGTCGCGCCAACCGACCACGTCACCGGACATGTGCGGCGAGACGACGGACCCGGGCAGGCCCCACAGCGGGCTGATGGCCTTGAGCGGTTCCCGTTCGAAGACGTCCAGTGCCGCTCCGGCGATCGAGCCCCGGTCCAGGGCGTTGACCAGGTCGGACTGGACGACGATGGGGCCGCGGGCCACGTTGACCAGCCGCGCGGTCGGCTTCATCAGGTCGAGGAAGCTCTGGTCGACCAGGCCCTGGGTGGCCTGGGTCAGCGGAGCGGCGATCACCACGTAGTCGGCCTCGGGGAGTTCGCTGTGCAGGGTGCGCCCGCCGTTGTCGGCCCGCTCGGCCAGGCTGGACTCGGCGACGTGGCCGAAGTCGGGGTCGCCGTCCCGGGCGTGACTGCCCGAGCCGCGGACGTCCATGCCGACGGCACGGAGCTTGCGGGCGATGGCGCGGCCGATGGGACCGGTGCCGACCACCAGGGCTCGCGCACCCGCCACCCGCTCGGTCTCACGGTGCTTCCACAGTCGTTCCCGCTGGTAGTCCCAGCTGCGGTGGAAGTCCTTGGCGAAGGAGACGACCTGCCCGAGGACGTACTCGGCGATGTGCTCGTCGAACACCCCGCGCGAGTTGGTGACGACGACGCCGCTCTCCACCAGACCGGGGAACATCAGGTTGTCCACGCCGGTGGTGGCGGCGTGCACCCACCCCAGGGAGTCGGCCTTGGGCCAGGCGGAGGACAGCGCCTCGGTGAACAGGTCCCACACGAGCAGGGCGTCGGCGCCGGGGAGCCTGGCGGACAGTTCGTCGGCGGTGGTGTAGACGACCTCGCCGAGGCCGGGATGGTCGTCGATGCGTTCGTGCCCGGGCGGTAGGTCGTCGCCCCGGAGGACGAGGAGGCGCGGGCGTTCGGGGGCGGAAGGGGTGGTGCTGGAACTGTTCACGGGCGCGCGCTTTCCGGTTGCGACGGTTGACTGCCTTGCCGTCGGGAGGTGAGGGTCCGCCCTGCACGGGAAACGCTAGGGAGCTGCCATAGGATTGTCAACAATCCACAAAAGGGCTGTTTCCGCATCAAAGGGCGCGACATACCCGCCCGACGTCGGGGGGATACCCGTGCACCCGGGGGTCTATTGCCGCCTTCGGTATGTTGATCATAAGATTGTCGACAATCAACGTTCTCGTGACTCAGACGGCCGACCAGGATCCCCGCCCATCCGTCGAAGGGACCCCACGTGCCCAGGTACATGACCGTCACACTCGCCGAACGCGGGGTCTCCTGCGTGGCGGAACTGCTCGACAAGGACGCGCCCCGCACCTGCGACGCGGTGTGGAACGCCCTCCCGCAGGGCGGCGCCGTCCAGCACGCCAAGTACGCGCGCAACGAGGTCTACACGATGGTGCCGAGGTTCGCCGACCCCGAACCGGGCCAGGAGAACCCCACCGTCACCCCGATCCCCGGCGACCTCGTCTACTTCTCCTTCGACGGAGGCATGCTCGACCGCAGCTTCAAGGAGGACAAGGGCATCGACCACCTGCCCGGGGTCATCGACCTCGCCCTCTTCTACGGCCGCAACAACCTCCTGCTCAACGGGGACGTGGGCTGGGTGCCCGGCAACGTGTTCGGCACCGTCGTCGAGAACCTCCCCGCCATGGCCGAGGCGTGCAACGACGTCTGGCGCTCCGGCAGCGTCGGCGAACGACTCCTGTACGAACGGCTCGACCGCTGACCGGCCCCACCGGACGACAGCCCCACCCGACACCCCGAGAGAGCACCCCCTGGGAGGTGAGTGACCGATGCGGACCGAGGGAAACCGACCGGAGCACGGCGCCGAACACGCGCCCCTGCAGGCGACCGCACCCGTACCCGAGCAGACCGTCCCGCGCGGGGCCGTCGAACTGTCCGGGACGATGCTGACCCCGTGGCAGGCGGGGATCGGTGTGATCGCGCCCTACGACTTCGCGCTCGACCGTGAACTGTGGCGGTGGGCACCCGACGACGTCTCGCTGCACCTCACCCGCCTGCCGTACGTGCACGTCCCGGTGACGGTCGACCAGGCCGCCGCCCTCAGCAAGGGCAAGGGGGTGACCAGGGCGGTCAGGGCACTCCTGGCCCCCGAACCCCTGGCGGTCGGTTACGCCTGCGCCTCGGGCAGCTTCGTACACGGCGCGGCGGGCGAACGGGAACTCCACCGGACCATGCTGGCCGCGGGCGCCCCGGCCGCGGTCACCACCTCGGGGGCGCTCATCCGGGCCCTGAGAACCCTGGAGGCGGACCGGATCGCCGTGGTCACCCCCTACGTGGACAGCGTGACCGAACGCCTCCTCGGCTACCTCGCCGAACACGGCGTGGGGGTCACCTCCAGCATCGGACTCGGCCTGCTCAGCCACATCTGGCGGGTCACCTACGCCGAGGTCGCCCGGGCGGTGCACGAGGTGGACCGCCCGGACGCGCAGGCCGTGTACATCAGCTGCACCAACGTCCTCACCTACGACATCATCGCGCCCCTGGAACGAGAACTGGGTAAACCGGTGATAGCGGCCAACCAGGTCACCATGTGGGACCTGCTGCGGGCCGCCGACCGTCGGGCCGTGGCCCACGGACAGCGACTGCTCGACGTGGCCGCGCCCAGCGCCGCCTGACCACCGTCAGGGAGGGCGCCCGCGCCCGAAGGAGAACCATGACCCGTGTCGGAATCCTGTACCCAGGCCACAGCGCCGAAGACGACTACAAGACCTTCGCCTCGGTACTCGGCGGGGACGTCGAACTCCCCGTGGTGCACACGCTGATGCGCGAGGACGCCCACCGGGTGGACGCCCTGCTGGACGTCGGCAGCGAGGGCGTGCTCGCCGAGGGCGCCCGGGAGCTCGCCGCGCTGGAGGTCGACTCCGCGGTCTGGGCCTGCACGAGCGGAAGCTTCGTGTACGGCTGGGAGGGCGCCCGGGAACAGGTCCGGGGGGTGCGCGAGGCCGCGGGCGTCGCGGCCTCCAGCACGTCCTTCGCCTTCGTGCACGCGCTGAGACAACTGCGCCTGTCCCGGGTAGCGGTCGCCGCCACCTACCCGGACGACGTCGCCCAGCACTTCGCGGAGTTCCTCGCCGCGGCGGGCGTCACCGTGCTGTCCATGGCCAGCCACGGCATCGCCACCGCCGCCGAGGTGGGCCACCTCGACCCCGACGACGCGCTCGACTTCGCCATCTCCAACGACCACCCCCGGGCCGAGGCCGTCCTCGTCCCGGACACCGCCCTGCACAGTGCCGACCTGATCGAACCGATGGAGGCCCTCCTGGGCAAGACCGTCCTCACCGCCAACCAGGTGAGCGTCTGGGAGGGCCTCCGGCTCGCGGGCCGGGGCGCGGCCAGACCCGGCCCCGGCACCCTGTTCCGCTCCGGCGCCTCCGTGGTCAGGAGCGCCTTCGACGGGGGGTAGAGCGTGTGCCCGCCGTGCATGCCCTAACCTCGGGGCCTGCCGATCCGTCCGTGTACGTCCCCATCCGAAGGGAACCCCATGTCAGCCCCTGGCCAGCTCAGACCCGTCCCCAGACGGTCCACCGCCGAGCTGATCGCCGACCAGCTGAGATCCGCGATCATGTACGGCTCCCTCGCGCCCGGGGACCAGCTCGGCGAGGCCGAACTCGCGGGCCGGCTGGGTGTCAGCCGGGGGCCGCTCCGCGAGGCCATGCAGCGCCTGGTCCAGGAGGGGCTGCTCCGCAGCGAACGGCACCGGGGCCTGTTCGTGTGCGAGCTCACCCCCGACGACGTCCGGGACGTCTACGTGGCCCGCCTCGCGGTGGAACGGACCGCCTGCGAGCTGATCATGCGGGGCAACCGGGGCGAGGCCCTGGCCCGCCTCACCCCCGCGGTGGACCGGCTGGCCGAGGCCGCGGCCGGCGGGGACCGGACCGCGATGAGCGACGCCGACCAGGAGTTCCACCAGACCCTGGTCAGCTGCGCGGGCAACTCGCGACTGGAGCGGATGGCGCAGACACTGCTGGTGGAGACCCGCATGTGCCTGACGGTGATGCAGGACGTCTACCCCGAACCCGAGGAACTGCTGGAGGAGCACCGCCGCATCCTGGACGCGATCGTCGACGGGGCCGAGGGCCGCCTCCTGACGCTGATCGAGTCGCACATGTTCGACACCGTCGCCCGCATCAACGCCGATGCCCCGGCCGACGACGGGGCCCCGGCTCCGGAGACCGGAGCCGGGGCCTGACACCGGCCCGCCGCTGTGGCCGGACCGCAGCGGCGGATCAGAGCCCGCCGATACCCACGTACTTGGTGTCCAGGAACTCGTCGATGCCCACGCGGCCGCCCTCGCGGCCCAGCCCGGAGTGCTTGACCCCGCCGAACGGGGCCGCCGGGTTGGACACCACCCCCTGGTTCAGGCCGACCATGCCGGTCTCCAGGGCCTCGCTGACCCGCATCGCCCGGTTCAGGTCCTGGGTGTACAGGTAGCTGACCAGGCCGAACTCGGTGTCGTTGGCGGCCCGGACCGCCTCCTCCTCGGTGTCGAAGGAGAGCACCGGCGCCACCGGGCCGAAGATCTCGGTGGTGGACAGCTCCGCGGCGAACGGCACGTCGGCCAGCACCGTCGGCTGGTAGAAGTGCCCCGGGCCCTCGCCGGGGCCGCCGCCGACGAGCACGCGCGCTCCCCGCTCGACGGCGTCGTCCACCAGGCCCTGGACCTTGTCCCTGGCCTTCTCGTCGATGAGCGGGCCCACGTCCGTGCCGTCCTCCAGGCCCCGGCCCAGGCGCAGCGCGCCCATGCGCTCGCTGAGCCGGCGGGAGAACTCCTCGGCGATCCCGGACTGCGCGTAGATCCGGTTGGCCGCCGTGCAGGCCTCACCGATGTTGCGCATCTTGGCGAGCATCGCCCCGTCCACCGCGGCGTCCAGGTCGGCGTCGTCGAACACCAGGAACGGCGCGTTCCCGCCCAGTTCCATCGAGGTGCGCAGGACCTGGCCCGCGCTCTGCTCCAGGAGCTTCCTGCCCACGGCGGTGGACCCGGTGAAGGAGACCTTGCGGATCCGGCCGTCGGTGAGGAGGGGCTCGGTGATCCCGCCGGGGTCGGTGGTGGGCAGGACGCTCAGCACGCCCTCGGGGAGGCCCGCCTCACTGAGGATGCCGGCCAGGGCCAGCGCGGACAGGGGGGTCTGCTGGGCGGGCTTGAGGATCATCGTGCACCCGGCGGCGATGGCGGGGCCGATCTTGCGGGTGCCCATCGCCATGGGGAAGTTCCAGGGGGTGATCAGCATGCAGGGGCCGACCGGCTGGCGCATGATGAGAAAGCGCGACTTGCCGTCCGGTGAGGTGGCGAACCCGCCCTCGATCCGCACGGCCTCCTCGGCGAACCAGCGGAAGAACTCGGCGGCGTAGGCGATCTCGCCGCGCGCCTCGGCGAGTGGCTTGCCCATCTCCAGGGTCATGAGGACCGCCAGGTCCTCCTGGCGCTCCATGAGCAGCTGGTAGCTCCTGTACAGGATCTCGCTGCGCTCGCGGGGCGCGGTCTTTGCCCACTCCGGCTGGGCCCGCGCGGCCGCGTCCAGGGCGTTCAGGCCGTCCTCCTTGCCCGCGTCCGCGATCTCGCACAGCACCTTCCGGTTCGAGGGGTCCTCGACCCCGAAGGTGGCGCCGGAGGAGGCGTCCTGCCACTTCCCGGCCAGGAAGAGCCTCTTCTCCACCTGCTCGACGACCCGTGCTTCGCGATCCGACATGTTGTCTCCTCCGTCGACGGGCCGCCCCGGTATGGGCGGCCTGTGGTCAGAACTGCCCGACGTGCGCCCGCTGGACACCGCCACGCCCCGGATGTTTCCATAGCAGCGTCGATTGTCAACAATCCTACGGAACCTGATACACGGAATTGAGGCCATCGCATGGCGGAGCTCTCCCCGGCCCTCAAGCAGGCGACCCCGGTCGTCGCCGCACGAGGCGAGGGTGTCCACATCTACGACGAGGACGGCCGTCGCTTCCTGGACTTCACCGCAGGGATCGGCGTCACCAGTACCGGACACTGCCACCCGAAGGTGGTCGCCGCCGCCCAGGAACAGGTCGCGACGCTCATCCACGGCCAGTACACCACCGTGATGCACCGCCCCCTGCTCCGACTCACCGAGCGGCTCGGCGAGGTCCTGCCCGAGGGGCTCGACCGGCTGTTCTACGTGAACTCCGGCAGTGAGGCCGTGGAGGCCGCGCTCCGCCTGGCCCGCCAGGCCACCGGCCGCCAGAACGCCGTGGTCTTCCAGGGCTCCTTCCACGGGCGCACCATGGGCGCCGCCTCGCTGACCACATCCGGGGTCAAGATCCGCGCCGGGATCGGCCCGCTCGTGCCCGGGGTCGTGGTCTCGCCCTTCCCCTACGCCTACCGGCTCGGCATGACCGAGGGCGAGGCCGTCGACTACGCGCTGCGCGAGCTCGACTACCAGTTCGCCACGGTGACCTCCCCCAAGGACACCGCCGCCGTGTTCATCGAACCCGTCCTCGGCGAGGGCGGCTACGTGCCCGTCCCCGACGCCTTCCTCCAGGGTCTGCGCGAGCGGGCCGATCAGCACGGGTTCCTGCTGGTCATGGACGAGGTGCAGACCGGCTTCGGCCGCACCGGCACCTTCTGGGGGCACGAGCCCTCGGGTGTGCGCCCCGACATCGTCATCACCGCCAAGGGCCTGGCCAGCGGTTTCCCCCTCTCCGCCATCGCCGCGCCCGCCTCGGTCATGGAGAAGGCCTGGCCCGGCTCCCAGGGCGGCACCTACGGGGGCAACGCCGTGTCCTGCGCCGCGGCCCTGGCCACCCTGGACGTGATCCAGGAGGAGGGCCTGGTGGAGAACGCAGCCCGCCAGGGCGAACGCCTCCAGCAGGGCCTGGCCAAGATCGCCGAGTCCCACCCCGCCATCGGTGACGTCCGGGGCCGCGGACTGATGCGGGCCAACGAGTTCGTGACACCCGACGGCAGCCCCGACGGCGCCGCCGCCGCGCGCGCCCAGCAGGCCGCCGCCCAGAACGGGCTCCTGCTCCTGACCTGCGGCCCCGCCGGAAACGTCGTGCGCTTCATCCCGGCGCTCGTCGTCAACGCCGACCAGGTCGACACCGCCCTGGAACTGTGGGCGGCTTCGGTCGAAGAAGCCACCTGACCAGCCCGGACGCCGCCGGGAACCCGGCGGCGTCCGCATGGCCCGCGTCACACCGGAATATGGCGCGAAGGCACTCCCACACCGTGATAGAGTCGGAGACGTCGCAAGGGAGAGCACAGCTCAACCGGGCGACACACAACTGAAGACCTGCACTCGTAGCTCAATGGATAGAGCATCTGACTACGGATCAGAAGGTTGGGGGTTCGAGTCCTCCCGAGTGCACCACCTTGAGACAGTGGAGAAGCCGCCCGAACTGGTAAAACAGCTCGGGCGGCTTCTTTTGTGGCGCCGGTCGCGATGTTCGTGCGTCGAAGAAAGGCCGGTCGGATGCACACGCCGTGGGTCGGCCGACCATCTCACGGGCCAGCGGTCGTGTGAGCCCTTCGGCTCGGGTCGTCTTGCCGGTAGGCGTCGGGATCAGCCCACCCCACGGTGCCGAGGAGAAGGAGCCCCCATGCGGATCACCGGAATTGCGAACCTGGTGATGGCCCTCGTATGGGTACCGATCGCGACCTTTGAACCCTACGAGGGTGATGGCCTGGTCAGGTATGCCCAAGTCTTCAACGCGGTGGTCTTCTCCACGGTCGCCGTTGTATGGATTGCTTCGGAAACAATCCGGTACCGCGCACGGAAGAGGGGCAGTCGGCATCAGCCCACCTCACCCCCAGATGGCGAACCCGCCCTGTAGCTCTCAGCCATGGCGGTGATGTCCTCATCGGCGACGAAGGCGGCCCGCGCCTGGGACGGTGGGCCCTCCACGCGGCCGTGGGCCACACCGGGAGGGTGGGGGCGATACCCCACACCTGTGCCGTCCCGTCCGCGATCTCGGGGACCATGGCCCGAACGGCGGACCAGATCACCGACCCCTTCCCCGACCTGGTCATCCCGGCCACCAGGACGTGCGTCAGGTCAGCGCTGAGAGGCCGGCTGGCTTGATGCGGGGCCATCGAGGCGCTCCACCATGTGCGGGACGTGAGCTTCGGCGAAGACACTTCCCGGGTGTGCGTATCGGGCGCGGCCCACAGGACACGGCGATGCTGCCTAGCCTGGCCATGCCGCCGCTGGGGCCGGGGACGCCCAGAGCCCCGAAGCGATCCGCAGGGTCTCCTATGCGGTGTTCACCCGCCCTCTTGGTCTGCTGAGGATCCCCGGACCAGGGAGAATGCGGTCCTCACCCAACTTTGCAACTTTCCTTCTGACCCCTTGCCAAACTTGTCAAGAAACGGCACTGTCCACATGAGGACATGTTTTTCCCTTGGGGTTTGTATAAATGTGATTATACTTGCCTAGGTGTGCTTTTGCGGGGCTTCTTGGGGAGGCAAATGCATTGAGTACTGCTCGGGCGCACTCCAGGGGAAATAGTTTCGAAACTATTGGCTTAAAATTTCACTCGAGTTTAATATCTCATGGTATGCCGAGGGCCGAGGGTTTAAATGGAGAGTTCGGAATTTCATTGGTATGCTAGCAAGAGAAAAAGCTGGGAAGTTCCCTCCGGGGGAGGGGTGGGCATCGGGTTGCTGGGGCCGCTCGTGGTCGGTGCGGAGGGCAAGGATTTCACGCCCAGCGCGCCCAAGGTCCTCCAGGTCCTCTCCATGCTCGCTCTCAGGGCGAACAAGCTCGTCTCTACTGAGCTGCTGATACGGGAGATCTGGGACGACAGTCCCCCGCGCAGCGCACGCACCACGATCCAGACGTACATCTACCAGATCCGCAGGATCCTTGCCCGAATCGGTCCCGATTTGGACGAGAAGCTCGTCACGAGCGTGCCGGGGTACATCCTCTACCTGGACGAGGATTCCATTGACATCCAGGTCTTCGAGTCCCTGGTCGATCGCGGCCGCCGACTCCACGGGGAAGAAAAGTGGGACGAGTCGGCCGAGGCGCTCAGGCAGGCGCTTCACCTCTGGCGGGGGTGTCCGCTTTCCAACGTCAAGACCGGGCCCCTGCTGGATGCGCATATAACGCACATGAAAGAAAACTACAGAAGTGTGCTGAAAATGAGAATCCATGCAGAAGTGGAAGGAGGGTCGAGCAATGACCTTGTCGCTGAACTCCGGTCGCTCGCCCTGTACTTCCCGTATGACGAATGGATTCACGAACAGCTCATTCGTGCCCTGGAACGCAGCGGTCGGCGTGGTGACGCGATGGAGGTCTACCGTTCACTTCGGGGCACCCTGAACGACCAGCTCGGCATCGATCCCTCACCTGAGCTGGAACAGCTGCACATGGAGCTCCTGGGAGCCTGACCTCCCGGGGCCCGGTACCCGCTGTTCGGTCCTCGGTGGTCCCCTCCGCAGGGAGGGGACCACCCCTTCATGAAGGGAACCAGCGGGGCTCTCAGGGAATCAGCACGGCCCTCCCATTGCAGGTCCGGGACTCCACCAGGGCGTGTGCCTTCGAGGCCTCGGCCAACGGGAAACGGGACCGGACCCGGGAGCTGACCGACCCGTCGGCCAGCCCTCGGGTCAGGTCTTCCAGCGCCCGCCGGTACTCCTTCGGCCGGGCGGCACGCCAGGCCGAGAGGGCGAAACCCGTCACGTGTTTCATGGCGATGAGACGCATCACCGACACCTCGGGGATGGCCAGATCGCCGTCGGAGGAACCGTAGAAAACCAATCGGCCCAACGGGGCGAGGAGGTCCACCCTTTCCAGGAGCTGTGGCCCTCCCACTCCGTCCAGCACCACGTCAGGACCGGTGCCCCCGGTCTTCGCACGCACACGGTCGGCCCAGTCCGGGGCGTCCGACACCACCACGGACTCCGCACCCAACGACCGGACGAAGTCGGCGCGTTCGGGGGAACCGATCACACCGATGACCCGGGCTCCCGCCCGCCGCGCGAGCTGGACCGCGATGTGCCCGATCCCGCCGGCCGCGGCGTGGACGACCACGAACTCTCCGGGGGAGACCCGGGCCGTGTCCAGGACCCCAGCGGCGATGAGCCCGGTTCCCGGAAGGATCGCCGCCTCAGCCGCGTCGAGCCCCTCGGGGACCGGGACGAGCGCCTCCTCGTCCACGGCCACGTACTCCGCGTAGGCACCGTAGAGAGTGAACGCGCCGACCCGGTCGCCCACCCGCCAACCTTTGACACCGGGGCCGAGGGCGGCGACGCGGCCCACCACGTCACCACCCAGGACCATCGGGAACGACGGCCGCCACATGGGTGCGGGGAAGGCGTCCCGGCGCATCTGGGTCTGGGCGAAACCCACGCTGATCGCTTCGGTCTCGATCAGGACCTGACGCGGACCGGGTACCGGGTCGGCCACCTCCTCCAGACCCAGAACCTCTGGTGGTCCGTAGGCGTGGCACTGGACAGCACGCATGATCTCCCTTTCGGTCGGTGTGCCTGGGAAGCGGGTGCGGACTCAGTAGTTTCCGAGGCCGCCACAGACGTTCAGCGCCTGGGCGGTCACCGCGGCTGCACCTTCGCCGACCAGGTAGTCGACCATCGCGGACACCTCCTCCGGTTCCACGTAGCGGCCCATCGGTACACGGTTGGTGACCCGTTCGAACACCTCGTCGGTGGAGACACCCCACACGTTCGAGTAGTGGTCGCGGACCCGTTCTGCCATGGGCGTCTCGACGAAGCCCGGGCACACCGCGTTGACCGTGACCCCGGTCTTGGCCAGCTCAAGGCCCCAGGCCTTGGTCAGCCCCACGACACCGTGCTTGGAGGCCGAGTAGGGCGCTCCGAAGACCACACCCTGCTTGCCCCCGGTGGAGGCGATGTTGATGATCCGGCCGTTACCGCGGTCCAGCATGCCGCTGCGATTCAGCACCTGCTTGGTGACGAAGAAGACGCTGTTGAGGTTGGTGTCGATGACATCGGTCCACAGCTCGTCGGTGACCTCGGCGGTGACACCGCCGCCGCTTCGGCCGGCATTGTTCACCAGGACGTCGATCCGCCCCCAGCGTTCGACGGTCGCGGTCACCAGCGCCTCGACTTGCTCGGGGTCGGAGACGTCGCAGACGGTTCCGTCCGCCTCGACCCCTTCGGCACGCAGACCCTTGACCGTGTCGGCGACGCCGTCGGCGTCACGCGCGCAGATATGGATCCGGTGGTTGAGGCGGGCGAGCCCCCGTGCGACAGCGAGGCCGATACCGCTGGTGGCCCCGGTGATGAGGGCGACGGGTGAGTTCTGTGCATCCATGCTGATCTCCGGTGACGTCGGAAGGAGGGTGCTAACGCCTGTTTCCAGGGTCAGGGACGGGCCTTGAGGCCGTCTTGAGAAGAGGTGGACGTGTCAGGTCACGGCTCAACGGACGTCCGATGGCGCCGCAGCGCGGTGTGGAAGGTCTCGGCGGTGTCCGGCAGCGCCTCGATCTCCTCGACGTAGGCGCCCCGCTTCGCGGCCAGGCGGGCGCGGACGGACTCGTCGTAGAGCAGCCCGTGGAGTTTCTCCACCATCGCTGACTCGTTGAGGATCTCCTCCTGCAGCCCGGCTTCGGGGTAGGGGTTGTCCAGCAGCCCTGGGCGGAGGAAGGAATTCCAGCCCAGCGGCCACATGGTGAAGGAGGGGAGTGTTCCGGGGAAACCGGTGACCAGTCGCTCCACGGACGGCCCCACCTTCCCGAAGACCGAGGAGAGTTGATCGACGCCGACCTCGCCCTCCACGTCGAACGAGTTGAGCGCGACCATCCCGGGGACCCCGGAGTGGATCGCCCGCTCCAGCGCGAACGCGGGGAGGTGGAAGGCGAACACGCCGTCGGATGCGCCCACGACGTCGTCGTACTCCTGGGCGGAGTAGTCAGTGATCACTCGGGTGCGCCCTGCCGGGAGGCGGTCGTAGGCGGGGAAGCGCGGACCCAGCATGGCGAAGTGCGTCGTATCGGGCAGGTGAAGCAGGTAGTCCACGACGAGCTCCGGGATCTGCTCGGCGGTCGCGCGTGCCACGTCCGTACCCCGGGTCCGGACCGAGTTCTGCCAGTCCAGGGTGGGGATGGTGAGGAGCCGTCCCGTGCCGCCGACACCCAGGGACCCACGCAGCTCGCGGCGCCGTTCGGGGGTGAGCGGGTGGAGCGAGGCGGTGGCACGGTAGGGCAGGGCCCGTTCTCCTGATGCCTTCGGCTTCGCCATCGGCACGGGCAGGAGTGAGGCGGGCAGCTCCAGGAGCCGCCGGTCCAGTTCGTCCGCATGGCCGAGGATGTCGATCCTGAAGTCCGTGCCGGCGAGGTCGTAGGGGTCGACCGGGATGATCGGCAGGTCGTACCGGTCGATGAACCACGGATCGGTGCGATGCCCCTTGGCCATCGCCATCCAGTAGGCGAGGTAGTCGCAGAGAACGATCGCCGAGGGTCGCACCGACCGGACCAGCGAGTCGACGGTCCGCTGGACGTCTCCCTGCCCTGGTGCGATGGGTGTGTGGGCGTGTCCACGCGCACGCACCTGCTCGGAGTTGTAGGGGTCGACCAGGAAGTGCGACGTGAATCCCGCCTCCGACAGCTGATCGGCGAGGTCCAGGCCCAGGGTGGTCTCGTGGTAGGTCTTCGCCACTGGGGCGATGAACAGCAGCTGCATCCGTCTACTCTCGGCTGGTCGTGTCGGTGCGTTTGGGGGCCTTCACCGGCGCGCTTCGAGGGAGGCACGCAGCGCGGTGACCACGGTGGACAGGTCAGCGTCCGACAGGCCCTGGTGGATCGGCAGGCACAGGGTCTCCTCAGCCGCTGCCTCGGTGTTCGGCAGATGCGTCGGCTCGGCCGGGCGGAACGCCTCGACCAGGTGCAGCGGTGGGTAGCGGAAGGTGGTGTAGACGCCGGCGTCCCGCAGATCCGCGGCGACCCCGTCCCTGTGTTCGGAGTCCATCTGGACCCAGTAGAAGTAGCCGCTGGTCGTGTGGCCCCCGGGGAGCTCCGGGGGCAGGCGGAGCCCGGGAACGTCGGCCAGCGCCCGGTCGTAGAAGGCGTGGATCTCGGCGCGCCGGTCCACGAACTCCGGGAGCCTGTCCAACTGGACGCGCCCGATCGCGGCCGTGAGGTCGTTGCCGATCAGCCTGCGGGCGTGGTCGGTGACGTTCAGCTCCCACCAGCGCTCGGACACCTTTGCGCCGCTGAAGCCGCTGGCCCGTTCCAGACCGTGGTAAGCGAGTCGGCGGGCCCGTTCCATCAGTTCGGTGTCGCGGACGTAGAGCATTCCGCCGTCCCCGGTGACCAGGACCTTCATCGCGTCGAAGCTCCACATGGCGATGTCGCCGAAGGTGCCGCAGGCCGTGTCCCCCACGCGGGAGGAGACCGCGCAGGCCGCGTCCTCCACCAGGGGGACGCCCCGTTCCCGGCAGAGTTCGGCGATGTTCGCGATGTCGCCGGGGTAGCCGCCGTAGTGCAGGACGATGACGGCCTTGGTGCGTTCCGTGCACCGGGAGGCCACCTGTTCCGCGCTCGGGTTGAGGGTCCGCGCGTCCACGTCGCAGAAGACGGGGGTGGCCCCGGCGGCGGCGATCGCGTTCCCGGCCGCAACGAAGCTGATCGAGGGCAGCACCACCTCGTCGCCCGGGCCGATGCCGAGCAGCTCCATCGCGAGGAAGAGTCCGCTTGTGCAGGAGTTCAGGAACATGACCTGGTCGGGCCGGGCCCCGATGTGCTGTGCGAACTCCTGCTCGAAGGCGCTGGTCCGCGGCCCGTGGCCGAGCCAGTTCGTCGCCAGGACCTCGGCGATCGCGTCGAGCTCGGCTTTGCCCAGACTGGGTTGGAATACGTTGATCAACGGTGGTCCCTCGTGTTCGCGGTTGCGTCGGACTGGGTTCTGACCGCGGTGTCGGGCGCCCAGGGGGTGAGTACACCCGCCCCGAGCGCCTCTTGGAGGCTCATGGCTTTCGCGTCCTTCTCCGAGAGCAACGGGGGTGACTCGTGACCCCAGGGCAGGTCGAGGTCCGGGTCGAGGGGGTCGATCTCGAACTGCGTCCCCGGCACATGGGCGCTCGAGAGCACGTAGCAGATGCGGGCGTTCTCGGTGAGCGCGCGGAACCCGTGGCCGAACCCCTCGGGCACGAACACGGCTGTGCCCTCCGCGGCCTCCAGTACGTTCACCGTGTGCCGGCCAAAGGAGGGCGAACCCACGCGCAGGTCCACCGCGATGTCCAGCAGGGCGCCGTTGACACAGCTGACGTACTTGGCCTGGCCCGGGGGAGAGAGCACCCCGTGGAGCCCCCGGATCGTGTTGCGGTGGGAGGTCGAGTGGTTGATCTGGGCGACGGTGAAAGGGGTTCCGGTCGCTTCGGAGAGCCGGTCGGCCCGGAACGACTCGTGGAAGTCCCCGCGCGGGTCGCTGTGAACGCGCTGGCGTACCACGAGGACCTCGGGAAGATCCGTCTCCTCGAACCTCATCGGTTCCCCCACGAGGTGGGGTGGTGTCCGGCCAGGGTGAGGCAGGTCAGCAGGCAGCGGGCACCGACGTCGACGACGTTGCCGTACCGGACCAGCCCGGCCAGCTGGTTGAGGGAGACCCATACGTGGTCGTCGCCCGGCTGGTCCGCGAACCCGTCCGCCATCTCGACGACCGTGTACCGGTTCCACGCGTGGTGGAAGCGGCCGCCCTCCTCGGAGTGGATGACGTCCACCAGACGTCGCTCCCGGGGCGCATCGAGGATGTCGTCGAGGTAGCGGGGGTGTCCGCCTGGGACGGGTTGTTCGTAGTTGGCGGGCGCGCACATGAGGGTCGGGGCCAGCTCCACGGTGTCGAAGGTCCCGGCATCGGTGCGCAGGTGCATGAGGACGTGCGGTTCCCCGGCGAAGCGGCGCAGGGCGAAGGCGACCAGGCCCTGTGAGGACGGTGCGAGCAGGGGTTGTGACCAGCGGGCGACCTCTCGGTTCCCAGCTTCGACGTCCACCCCGATGATGCTGAAGAAGCGCTCGTCCGCACGGTGGATCCGGTCCTCGCCGACATGCCAGTCCGACAGCTCTCCCAAGGGGACACGGCGTCGGGTGAGGCGGCGCGAGGCCTTGGCCGCGGTAAGCCGGGACAGGATGTGGGAGGTGGGGTGAACGGACGAGGAGTCCGTGTCCCAGGGGGCGCGGGCCAGTCCGGACAGAGCCGACCTGGTGTCCATGTTGACCAGGTTGTCCACGCCCAGGGCCGCGTTCAGCTCGGTGAGTGAGAACCAGCGGAACCCTTCCCGGACGGGCACGTCCTCTCCGGTGACCACCACGATGTTCCGGTTGCGCTTTCCCCAGAACCATGACCCCTGCTCGGACTGGAGAGTGTCGGTGACCACCTCCGCGCGGCTGGGGTCCAGGAAGTACTCGAGGTAGGGGACAGCGGATCCCCCGTGGAGACGGCTGTAGTTGCTCCTCGTCGCTTGGACGGTCGGAGAGAGCTGGAGGGGGCCGACGTTGCCGGGTTCCGCCTTCGCTTGGAGGAGGACGTGGGGGGCGCCGTCGAACTCGGTGGCCAGGATGCCCAGGACCCCGATGTCGGTCTGCCTGATGATGGGCTGGTGCCAAGGGGGCCGGCCGTCGTTGAGGGAGACCTCGACACCGTGGACGGAGAAGAACCCGCCGCTCCGGTGGACGAGGTCGCCGTCGGGTGAGCTGAAGGACCAACCGTCCAGCTTCGTGAGCGGTGTCCTCCGAACGGAGAAGCGGTGTGCGCTCTCGCGTTCGTCGATCCACGCGCGGAGCGCCCGGTCCAGCGCCATGTTCGTTCCCCCTACCGCCGGGTCCGTATGTCTGCGGTCGGGGACAGCTTCGCCGAACGGCTTAGAACACCTCTCGAAGACCGCTGTAGGGGGGTGGCGGGGCCAGCCGTGCGGGGCCCGTGGACGGCTGCGGACCAGCGTCCTTCGACCAGGGTTCGATCGACGCGGCGGACAGTCGTGAGGGCCCAGGACAGCACGGGCTCTCACGCCAGCAGAAGGATGTCAGCGTTGAAAGCACTAGTACTCTCCGGCGGCTCGGGCACCCGTTTGCGGCCGCTCACCCACACCATGGCCAAGCAGCTGGTTCCTGTCGCCAACAAGCCGGTTATCGTCCACTGCCTGGAGGCGCTCCGTGAGATCGGGGTGACGGAGGTCGGGATCATCGTCGGCGCGCACGGCGACGAGATCGCCGGAGCGCTCGGTACCGGGCGCTCTCTCGGCCTCGACCTCCGATTCATCCCTCAGGAGGCGCCTTTGGGTTTGGCCCACTGCGTGATCACGGCGTCCGAGTTCCTCGGTGACGACGACTTCGTCATGCTCCTCGGCGACAACGTCTTCGCGGGAGGGCTGGCGGCCGAGGCCGAACGCTTCCGTCGGGAGCGCCCCGACGCGCTTCTGGTGACCAAGAAGGTCGAGGACCCGAGGAACTTCGGAGTTGCCGTGACCGACGCGGACGGGAGGGTGGTCTCCCTGGCCGAGAAGCCCCGGGAGCCGGTCAGCGACCTCGCCGTGACCGGCGCCTACTTCTTCACCTCCGCGATCCACGGCTCCACCGGCGCGATCTCCCCCAGTGGCCGGGGCGAGCTGGAGATCACCGACGCCATCGCCCACATGGTCGACGCGGGGTTCCACATCCTGGCCAGCACCTACGCGGACTACTGGGCGGACACAGGGACCGTCGGCGACCTGCTCGACTGCAACAGGGTCCTCCTGGAGAGGCTGGGCGCCGGGTCGACCGGTGACGTCGACGAGGGCACGGAGATCTCCGGCCGTGTGCTGATCGAACCCGGAGCTCGGGTGCGGGGTTCGCGCCTGCGCGGGCCGGTGGCGATCGCGGTCGGCAGCGTCGTGGAGGACAGTGACGTCGGACCCGACGTGACGATCGGTCCGGACAGCCGGATCAGCAACACGTCGGTGAGCGACACGATCCTTCTGGAGGGTTCCTCCGTCAGTGACATCGGCAGGCTCCACGGTTCCGTGGTCGGCCGCCGGGCCCGGATCACCGGGGATCGGGGGGCGACCGGCCGCCTCACCGTCGGGGACGACACCACCGTGGAGGTGCGGTCATGAGGGTCCTGGTCTGCGGCGGAGCCGGGTTCATCGGTTCCCAGTACGTCCGCACCATGCTGGCGGGCGGTTATTCCGGCTTCGAGGACGCCGAGGTGACCGTCCTGGACAAACTCACCTACGCGGGGGACACCCGCAACCTGCCCATGGACGACCCGAAGCTCACCTTCGTCCGCGGGGACCTGTGCGACTCACAGCTCCTGGGCCGCACGGTCCCAGGACACGACCGGGTGGTGAACTTCGCGGCGGAGTCACACGTGGACCGCTCCCTGGGCCCGGACTCGGTCGTGTTCAGTGGCTCCAACGTCCTCGGGGTGCAGAACCTGCTGGAAGCATGTCTGAAGGCGGGCGTGGGACCCGTGGTCCAGGTCTCCACGGACGAGGTCTACGGGTCGATTCAGGAGGGGACCTGGACGGAGGACGAACCGCTCCTGCCCAACTCGCCCTACGCGGCGTCGAAGGCGGGCGGCGACCTCATCGCCCGCTCCTATCACCAGACCCACGGGCTCGACGTCCGGATCACCCGGTGCAGCAACAACTACGGACCGCACCAACACGTGGAGAAACTCCTACCGCGTTTCATCTCCTACCTGCTCACCGGGCGTCGTGTGCCCGTCTACGGTAACGGCCGGAACGTGCGCGAGTGGCTCCACGTGGAGGACCACTGCCGCGCCATCCACCTGGTCCTCACCGAAGGGGTCGCGGGCCGGGTCTACAACATCGGCGGCGGGAGTGCTCTGAGCAACCTGGAGATGACCGGCCGGCTCCTCGAACTGTGCCAGGCGGACTGGGACATGGTCACCTATGTGGAGGACCGGAAGGGGCACGACCTGCGGTACGCGATCGATGACAGCAGGATCCGCACGGAACTCGGTTACCGGCCGCGCCGGTCCCTGGACGAAGGGCTGGCCGCGACGGTCCAGTGGTACAAGGACAACCCCGACTTCTGGAAGTCGACCGAGGAACTGCTCGCCTGACTGACCCCGGTGTCCGTGTGGCTCGACACGGACACCGGGCCGTCCTGGTCAGAGGTCCTTGATCTCGCAGACCACCGCGCCGTTGCCGACGGTCTCGCCCGCGGTGACCTTCAACCCGGTCACCACGCCCGCCCGGTGCGCGGTCAGCGGCTGCTCCATCTTCATCGCCTCGATGACGACCACGGTCTCGCCCTCGGCGACCTGCTGGCCTTCTTCGGCCACCAGCTTGACCACGGTGCCCTGCATCGGTGAGACCAGTGAGTCGCCGCTGGCCGCTGCGGCGCCCCCGCTCCTACGGGCGGCACGCTTCCTGCGCCCACCGCCCCCGCCGCTGGTGGCGGGGGCCGCGGCCGCGCCCAGGGAAGCGGGCAGGACCACGTCGAGGCGCTTGCCGCCGACCTCCACGGTCACGGTCTCGCGCTCGGGTGTTTCGGTGGTGCCCACCTGGCCCGCCCAGGGCTCGATCCGGTTGTCGAACTCGGTCTCGATCCACCGGGTGTGGACCCCGAACGCCTGGGCCGGGTCGGTGGGGGCGAACGCCGGGTCGACCACCACGGTCTGGTGGAAGGGGATCACCGTGGGCATGCCGCCCACGGTGAACTCGGCCAGCGCCCGCTGCGAGCGCTGCAGTGCCTCGGTGCGGGTGCGGCCGGTCACGACCAGCTTGGCGACCATGGAGTCGAAGGCCTGCGGGACGGTGAAACCCGCCTCGCAGCCGGTGTCCACCCGCACACCGGGGCCGCCGGGCAGGGTGAAGTCGGTGATGGTGCCGGGGGCGGGCATGAAGCCCCGCCCGGCGTCCTCGGCGTTGATCCGGAACTCGAAGGAGTGCCCGCGCACCTGGGGGTCGTCATAGCCCAGGGCTTCGCCGTCGGCGATCCGGAACATCTCCCGGACCAGGTCGATGCCGGTGACCTCCTCGCTCACCGGGTGCTCGACCTGCAGGCGGGTGTTGACCTCCAAGAAGGAGATGGTGCCGTCCACACCGACCAGGAACTCACAGGTGCCCGCACCCACATAGCCCGCTTCTTTGAGGATGGCCTTGGAGGAGGCGTAGAGCCGCTCCATCTGCTCGGGCGAAAGGAACGGGGCGGGGGCCTCCTCCACCAGCTTCTGGTGGCGGCGCTGCAGGGAGCAGTCCCGGGTGGAGACGACCACGACGTTGCCGTGGGTGTCGGCCAGGCACTGCGTCTCCACGTGCCGGGGCTTGTCGAGGTAGCGCTCGACGAAGCACTCGCCGCGCCCGAACGCGGTGACGGCCTCGCGTACCGCGGACTCGTAGGCGTCGGGCACCTCGGCCAGGGTGTGGGCGACCTTGAGGCCGCGGCCGCCGCCGCCGAAGGCCGCCTTGATCGCGATGGGCAGCCCGTGCTCTTCGGCGAAGGCCACGACCTCCTGGGCCGATGTGACCGGGTCGGGGGTGCCCGCCACCAGGGGGGCGCCGACCTTCTGGGCGATGTGGCGGGCGGCGACCTTGTCGCCCAGCGCGGTGATCGCGGCCGGGGGCGGGCCGATCCAGGTCAGGTCGGCGTCGATGACGGCCTGGGCGAAGTCGGCGTTCTCGGCCAGGAAGCCGTAACCGGGGTGGACGGCGTCGGCGCCGGAGTCGGCGGCCACGGTCAGGAGTTTGGCGATGTCCAGGTAGGAGTCGGCCGGGGTGGAGCCGCCCAGGCTGTGGGCCTCGTCGGCGATCTTGACGTGTAGGGCGTCCAGGTCGGGTTCGGCGTAGACGGCGACGCTGGTGAGTCCGGCGTCGCGGCAGGCGCGGGCGATGCGCACGGCGATCTCGCCGCGGTTGGCGATCAGAACTTTACGCATGAACGATCCCTCCACTCTCCTCACGGCGCCAGCTGGGCGCGGGTCCGGACCTTTTCTCGCGCTCACGCCTCCGCCAGGGCGCCCTGTGTGCCGGGACGGCTTCGTTGGCGTCCGACCTGGCGTAAGCGGCCCCTGCGGCAAGGCGTTCGGACAGCACGGTGACCACCGCGGCCACCTCCTCGGCGCTCGCTCCGGCCATCTCCAAAAAGAGGCCGTTCCCCTGTTCCCCGCTCACTGAGGCGGGTTTCCGTGCTTGCGCTCCGGGAGGTCGGAGTGTTTGCCAGCCAACATGGTCAACCCGGAAGCCAGTACCTCGCGGGTGTCGGCCGGGTCGATGACATCGTCCACAAGGCCGTGTTCAGCGGCGTAGTAGGGATGCATCAACTCCTGCCGGTACTCCTTGACCAGCCTGGCCCGTGTTGCCTCCGGATCGTCGGACGCCGTGATCTGTTTGCGGAAGACCACGTTGGCCGCGCCCTCCGCCCCCATGACCGCGACTTCGTTGGTCGGCCAGGCATAGGTGAGGTCCGCCCCGATGGACTGGCTGTCCATGACGATGTAGGCGCCACCGTAGGCCTTGCGCAGGATCACGGAGATCCTGGGCACGGTGGCGTTGCAGTAGGCGTACAGGAGCTTCGCCCCGTGCCGGATGATGCCCCCGTGCTCCTGCGCGACTCCGGGCAGGAAACCCGGGACGTCCTCCAAGGTGATGAGGGGGATGTTGAAGGCATCACACATCTGGACGAACCGTGCCCCCTTCTCGCTGGCGGGGATGTCGAGCACACCGGCGAGCACCGAGGGCTGGTTGGCCACGATCCCCACGGTCTGACCGGCCAGCCTCGCCAGCCCCACCACCAGATTGCGCGCCCAGCGTTCGTGGACCTCCAGGAACTCCCCGTCGTCCACGATCTCCCCGATGACCTCGCGCACGTCATAGGAGCGGTTCCCGTCCGCGGGGACCAGGTCGAGCAGGCGCTCGACCCGCCGGGTGGGCGGGTCGCCGACCGGTTCGGCCGGCGGTCGCTCCCGGTTGTTGGCGGGAAGCAGCGACAACGTGTACCGGACGTCCTCCAAGCAGTCCTTCTCGTCGTCGTAGGAGAAGTGGCACACCCCGGATCGCTCCGAGTGCACGTCCGTGCCGCCCAACTGGTCGTGGGTGATCTTCTCCCCGGTGACCGCCTCCACCACGTCGGGGCCGGTGACGAACATCTGGGCGATGGGACGCACCATGAACACCAGGTCGGTCAGGGAGGGGGCGTAGGCGGCCCCGCCCGCGCAGGGACCGAGCATCACCGAGATCTGCGGGATCACGCCGGAGGCACGGGTGTTGCGCTGGAAGATACCCCCGTATCCGGCCAGCGCCACCACCCCCTCCTGGATACGCGCGCCCGCCCCGTCGTTCAGGGACACCAGGGGAGCGCCGACAGCCAGGGCCTGGTCCATGAGCCGGTGGATCTTCTGGGCGTGGGCTTCGCCCAGCGCACCGCCGAAGACCCGGAAGTCGTGGGCGTAGACGAACACCTTGCGTCCGTACACCATGCCCCAGCCGGTGATCACGCCGTCGCCGTAGGGCCTCTTGTCCTCCAACCCGAAACCGCGGGAACGGTGGCGGCGCAGAGGGGAGATCTCCTGGAACGAACCCTTGTCGAGCAGGAGCTCGATCCGTTCGTGTGCGGTCAGTTTGCCCTTGGCGTGCTGTGCCTCGGTCGCCTGCGGGCTCGGGCCGGCGCCGGCCTTCTCCTTGAGGGCGGCCAGCTCCGACACGTGTCCGTGCAGCGAGTGCGCCTCGGTCGTGTTCGGCGAATAGTCCGTGATGGACATGGGACTGACTCCTATCGGTCGTTCCCGACGGTGTTCCCTGCCGCGGTCGGGTCGTCGGTCGGGTCGTCCTCGTCGCTGAGGGCGCGTAGGACCGCCAGGTGCTTGCGGTCCCGGTCGACGGAGAGTTCTTCATATGTCGTGTGCCCGTAGGCCTCGTCGGTCTGCCGTACGAGCAGGTCCACGGTTTCCGGTCCCATGGGCGGCTGTCCGAGCCCGGCCCAACCGCGTTCGAGCCCGGTCCCCAGGTGGGTCAGCCACTGCCGTAGGCCGCCCGGGCCACCGCCGAGGTGGAAGGCGTGGAACGGGCCGATGGCGGACCAGCGCAGGCCGATCGACTGGGTCACGATGGTGTCGAGCTCGGCCACCGTCACCACCCCCTCCCGGACGAGGTGGATGCTCTCCCGAAGCAGAGCCGACTGCAGCCGGTTGGCCACGAAGGCCGGGAGGGCCTTACGGATGTGGACGGGTGTCCGTCCGGCGGCCCGGTAGAACTCCATCGCCTCTTGGACGGCCTCCGGAGCGGTGTGTTCGCCGCTGACCACCTCGACCAGCGGTATGAGGTGCGGGGGGTTGAAGGGGTGCCCGACGACCAGGCGCCGGAGGCCGCCCGCGCGTCTGCCCAGTTCATCGGGGGAGAACTTCGAGGTCGATGACAGGAGCAGGGTGGCGGGATCGGCGGCCCCGTGGACACGTTCGTACAGCTCCTGTTTGAGTTCCAGGTCGTCCGGGACGTTTTCCTGGAGCACGTCGGCCCCTCGGAGGGCCTTGTCCAGGGAGGGCTCGACCTCGAGGTGCTCGAGCAGGGACACGGGATCGGTCCCGCGGCGCAGGGGCAGGGACGTGCCAAAGGCTCGGAGCGCCTCCCCGACGGCCTTCTCGACATCGGCCCTGCGGCTGTTGAGCCTGACCCGCATCCCCTGCGCGAGGAAGAGCATGGTCCAGCTCAGCCCGATAGTTCCCGCGCCGATGACCACCACTGTGCGAGGGGTTTCCGTCTGCTCCACCGCTGTTCCTCCCGGATGCACCGCTGATCGTGTCCGTGCCTGCCAAGGAGTTTCGGGGGTGGAGCTAGCACCGTCCTTGAGAACTGGTGGAAGCCGGGGAAACCGGGGGGAGAAGCCGCCCGGGCACGGCGGCACCGGCCGCGGCACCGGTCGACCAGCGGTGGTCGAGCGGCTTTCGAGCCGGATCCACCACAGTGCGGTGACAGCGCGAAGCACGAGGAAGGGAGCCACACGTGGACACCGCAGCGACCTCGGCCAGATCTTCGGCGGCCGCCCGGGCCCCGGGCCCCGGGGGCAGGGATTTCCGGGACGCGATGTCGCGTCTGCCTACGGCGGTCTCCATCGTCACCACCTGCGACAGGGACGGTGGCGACCACGGCTTCACCGCTGGTTCGGTCGTCTCGGTCTCCCTCGAACCGCCCCTGGTCCTGGTGTGCCTGGCCCGGACCGCCGACTGCCACGCCGCCTTCGCGGCATCGCCGTGGTTCGCGGTGAGCGTGGCCGGTCAAGAGCATGCCGGAATCGCCAGCCGGTTCGCGACCAAGGGCGGCGACAAGTTCGCCGCGGGCAGTTTCAGACGCGGTGACTCCGGTGCCCTCCTGCTGGAGGGCGCGCGCCTGGCTCTGGAGTGCCGAGTGGTGGACCGCTACCCCGGCGGCGACCACGACATCCTTGTCGGCCAGGTCGTGTGGACCCATACCGACGAGGCGGACGCACTCGTCTTTGTTGACCGCTTGTTCACCACGGCCCCCTCTCCGTCCCCCTGACCCAGCGGACACCGATCTCACAGACCCCGCCCTCACCCACACCCTGACGGGCCGCCTCCGGCCCGAGAGACAGTGAGAACAACGTGCGCAGATCCCTGAAAGCCCTGAGCCCGATCGCCGTCGCCACGATGGCCGCCCCTTTCCTGGTGGCCTTCACCCCCGTGTCGGCGGAGTCGAAGCCGGCCCAGTCCGGACCCACCAGCGTCCCCTACACCTGTCAGACCTGGTTCGCCGGTGAGCAGATCGACATCGACGACTACGAACGCGACTTCGAGGTGTCGGCTCCCGCGACCGTCGCGCCCAGGTCCAAGTACGTCACCTCGTTCGATCCGGCCCCGATCTACCCGGTGCCCGACTTCAACGAGGAGCTCATCGACGTACACGTCACCTACGCTCTGCCCGAGAACGCGAAGATCGTCAACTACTGGCTGGTCGGCGACGAACCGACCGACTCGGTCTCGCGTTCGGGCAACCAGTTGACCGTGCACTCGCCCGCGCCCAAGCCGGGCGGGGTGGAGTTCGACCTGCCCACGCTGAAGGTCCGCCTCAAGGCCCCGAGGAGCGGCACCCTCGTCACGGCCCCCGGCGGCTCCAGCTATGACGACCTCTCCTTCGGCTGGTTCCGGCTGCACCCCGACACCCGGGAATGGGACGCCTTCGAGTGCTTCGTGGAGCCCGGTGACGG
Source organism: Nocardiopsis moroccensis (assembly GCF_055763695.1). Taxonomy (NCBI): domain Bacteria; kingdom Bacillati; phylum Actinomycetota; class Actinomycetes; order Streptosporangiales; family Nocardiopsidaceae; genus Nocardiopsis; species Nocardiopsis moroccensis. Next base: position 4,943,953 of record NZ_CP199747.1, read on the forward strand.
GGTCGAGTTCACCAGCACCGAGGTGACCGGAGGATGAGCGGTGCCGGAGGGGAGACGGGGCGCCCGCTGCGGCTGGGCCTGATCGGCTGTGCGGACGTCGCGGTCCGACGGGTACTGCCCGCCGTGCGGCGTTTCGACGGCGTGGAGCTCGTCGCAGCCGCGAGCCGGGATCTCGCCAAAGCGGAGGCGGTGGCCGCTGAGTTCGGCGGACGCGCCGTCCGGGGTTACGAACCTCTGCTCGACGCCCACGACATCGACGCCGTCTATCTTCCGCTCCCCTCCGGCCTGCACGCCCCCTGGATCAGTAGGGCGCTGTCGGCGGGCAAGCACGTCCTGGCGGAGAAACCCCTGACGACGTCCGCCGCCGACACCGAGCGACTGCACGCCCAAGCGGAGGCGGCCGGGCTGCTCCTGCGTGAGAACTACATGTTCCTCGGCCACAGAATGCACGGGCAGGTCGCCGACCTGCTGGCCCAGGGCGCGATAGGCGACATCCGTTCCCTGCACGCGGTGTTCGCGATCCCGCCCCGTCCGTCGGGCGACATCCGCCACCGGCCCGAGCTGGGCGGCGGTGCCCTTCTGGACTGCGGTGGATACCCCGTGCGGGCCGCCCTGCACTTTCTCGGAACCGGGCTCGACGTGGCCGGCGCCCACCTGAGGTCCGACCCGCACCTGGGTGTCGACGTCGCGGGCGCGGCGCTGCTGAGCTCCGAAGAAGGCGCGTCGGTCCTCTGCGAGTTCGGATTCGACCACTCCTACACCTCCGGCTACCGCTTTCTCGGGACAAAGGGCCGGATCAGTGTGGACCACGTCTTCACCACCCCCGCCGACCACACGCCCGTCATCCGGGTCGAGGGGGAGGGGCGCGAAAGCCGGATCACGGTCGAGGCCGACGACCAGTTCCGAAACAGCCTGGAGGCCTTCGCCCGGGACGTGCGTTCCGGGCACAGCGGAACGAGTGCTGCCACGCGCGCCCAGGCCCGTGTCATCGACCTTGTGAGACAGGCCGCCCGAGCGCGGTGACAGCCCACCACCATTTCGGTCCGACGAGAGGAGGGCGCGGCCGCGCTCGATACACGACGACGCGGGGTCGCGCGAGCGCCCATGGGGATCAGCAAGGAAGAACTGCTGGAGCTCGTCCGAGAGTTCCACGAGAACGACAGCGACCGTCAGTTCGTCCCCCACAGCCGCAACATCATGGCCTCGGGGGCGGTGCTGGACGCTGACGACCGGGTCGCCCTGGTCGAGGCGGCACTGGATCTGCGTATCGCGGCCGGATCGGACGCGCTGAGGTTCGAGCGGTCGTTCGCCAAGTACTACGGACTCCGCAAGGCACACCTGACCAACTCCGGTTCTTCGGCGAATCTGTTGGCGGTCAGCGCCCTGACCTCACCGAAGCTGGGGGAGAGCGCACTGCGGCCTGGCGACGAGGTCGTGACGGTGGCGGCGGGTTTCCCCACCACGGTCAACCCCATCATCCAGAACGGCCTGGTGCCCGTCTTCGTCGACATCGACCTGGGCACCTACAACACCACGCCCGAGCGGGTCGCCGCGGCGATCGGGCCGAAGACCCGGGCGATCATGATCGCCCACACCCTGGGGAACCCCTTCCAGGTGAAGGAGATCGCGGAGATCGCGGAGCGCAACGATCTCTTCCTGGTGGAGGACAACTGTGACGCTGTCGGATCCACGTTCGAGGGGCAGCTGACCGGTACGTTCGGCGACCTGGCCACGGTCAGCTTCTACCCGGCCCACCACATTGCCATGGGCGAGGGCGGGTGCGTGCTGACCGGGGACCTCTTCCTCGCCCGCATCGTGGAGTCGATGCGTGACTGGGGGCGGGACTGCTGGTGCGAGCCGGGGGAGGACGACCGCTGCCTCAAGCGGTTCCGGCAGCAGATGGGAACCCTCCCCGAGGGTTACGATCACAAGTACATCTTCTCGCACGTCGGCTACAACCTGAAGGCCACGGACCTGCAGGCGGCTCTCGGGCTCTCCCAACTCGCGAAGATCGACGATTTCGTGGCCGCCCGCAGACGCAACTGGCGCCTGCTGCGGGACGGGTTGGAAGGAACGGCCGGGCTGATCCTGCCGGAGCCGACCCCCGGCAGCGACCCGAGCTGGTTCGGGTTCGCCATCACGGTCGATCCGCATGCCGGCTACACCCGTCAGGGGCTGGTGGGCTTCCTCGAGTCCGAGGGGGTGCGGACCCGTCGGCTGTTCGCCGGGAACCTGACCAGGCACCCCGCCTACCAGTCGGTCCCGCACCGGGTATCGGGCAGCTTGGACAACAGTGACGTCGTCACCGCGAACACCTTCTGGGTCGGGGTCTACCCCGGCCTCTCGCCCGACCTGTTGGACCGAACGGTCGAGCTGGTGCGCAAGTACACGGCGGGAAGCGCCTGAGCACACGGGAGCGGGGGCCGGACACACCCGTGTCCGGCCCCGTCCCTTCCCCGAAGGTCATCGGGTGGCGTTCTCGCGGTATACCTGCACGAAGGCGTGTGAGGAGGACGCCGGCTGCAGACCGCTGTGACCGGCAGCGGAGTGCACGTCCCGCCACAGACGCTGGAGGCGCCCCTCGGATGCCTGTCCGCGGCTGCCCGAGGAACGGAACAGGCGGTCCATGGATCCGGCCAGGAGGTCGGCGGCGACCGCGCAGTCACGGGGGGCGCGTGCGGTCTCCAGCGGTGAGAGTCCGGTGGTCGCAGCTGAGTCCGCGACGGACGCGCAGCGCTGGAGGAGTAGGCCCGCGGCATCGGTCTCACCGCTGGCCCGGGCGAGGATCGCTTCGTAATGGGAGGAACCGACCGCACCGGACACGGGGCCGGACACCCCGCCCGAGAGCTTGGCGTCCAACAGCTCGGCCCAGGCGCGGAGCGCTCCGCGCGCCCCGCCCAGGATCGGTCCCGTCAGGGTGAGCCCGTTGACGGCCTTCAGGGGCACGGAGTGGCAGTGCGACAGCCCTTCGTCGGGTCGCCCCGCCATGAGCTGTGCGAGAGGGAACGCCTGCCCGGCGGGGACGAACACGTCGTCGACGACGAGGGAGTGGCTCCCCGTCGCCCGCATCCCGACGTTGTCCCAGGTCGGATCGGTCCGGAACTCGGATCTGGGTACGGCGAAGAACGCTGGGGTCCCCGCCTCGCCGGGAAGGCGTCCGCACACCAGGGCCCAGTCGGCGAAGTCCACACCGCTGACGTAGGACCAGCGCCCGCTCAGCCGGTAGCCGCCCGAGGCGGGGACGGTGGTGCCGGTGGCCATGAGGGCGCCGACGATGACCGTGTCCGGGCCTTTCTCCCAGACCCGGGCCCGGCCCTCCTCGGGGAGGTAGGCCGCCATGCGTCCGACACCGGCCATCAGCGAGGCGACCCAGGCCGTTGAGACACAGGCCTCGCCGAGTACCGCGCTCGCCTCCAACGCGGCGCCGAAGGTCCCCGCGTACCCGCCCGAGGACTCCGGGACGAAGTGCCGGGCGAACCCCGCCTCGAGCAGGCGGTCCACCACGTCGGGGGAGAGCCGTCCAGAGGAGTCGGACGCGGCCGCGCGTTCGGCCGCCAGCTCGGCGATCGCCGGGGCCGCCGCCACGATGCCGGACTCTCGCGCACCGCCGCTCATCGGACGCTCTCCACGGTCGAGGCCGTCGCCGAGGCGGCGAGGTCGCCGTCGTGGTCGACACGGCGGGAACGCATCCGCAGCGCCCCGTTCCGCCGGACCAGCACGTCGTGCACGACACAGCTCGGCGTGATCTCCGGCGGGGTCCCGGGGCGCGTGGTGATGACGAGCGCGTAACAGGTCGACCTGATCCCGCCGTCGTCCAGCGCATCGAGGACCACGTGATTGAACCAGTGCCTGCGCTGGACCGGCTGGTCACCGAACTTGGCGCGGTGGAAGTCCTCCAGCGTCCTGCGGATGTCCCGCGGCCCTCGGGCCGCGGGCAGGTTGGGGGAGTGGGTGAACTCCCCGTCCTCGGTGAAGGTGTCGGCATAGAAGGCGAAGTTCCGGCTGTCGAGAGCCTGCATCTGCTCCGCGTAGAACTGGAGGACTTCGGTGTAGAGGTCGTTGGGGACCGCCATGCTCTCTCCTTCTGTGCGCGGTGACTGGCGCGGTCAGCATCGCTGCCCGGATTCGAAGAGCGCTGGAGCCGTGGTGGACGTCCGGTTCCGTGCTCCTTCGAGTGGGGGTCGAGGGGTCCCTGCCACGCTCGTGCCGCCAACGGACAGACAGCGAAGAGGTGTCGCGGCATGACCAGTGAGCAGGACTCCATGCGTCCCGACGAGGTCGGGGAGTTCTATGACGACCGCGGGTGGCTGTACGAGATCTTCATGGGTCAGAATCTGCATATCGGCTGGTGGGACGATGCGCAGCCGGAACTGGACCCCAAGGACCGCCTCACCGACGTCCTGATCGGGCGCACCCCGGTCTCGGCCGGTCAGCGTGTGCTCGACATCGGCTGCGGGACCGGGCACCCCGTCCTCAGGCTCGCGGCAGCCACCGGAGCCGACGTGGTGGGGGTGACCGTCAGCGCCGAGCAGGTCGAGTCGGCCGAGCGCAACGCCCGGGACGCGGGTCTGGCGGAGCGCGCGGAGTTCTGTCTCGCTGACGCGGCCAAGCTGCCCTTCGACGACGACGCCTTCGACGCGGTGTGGCTGGTGGAGACGATGATGTACATCTCCGACAAGGCCGGGGCGCTGAAGGAGGCGCGACGCGTGCTCAAGCCCGGTGGCACCCTGGTGCTGTCCGACTACACCGAGCGCACTGAGCTCTCCGACCAGCTGCGTGAGGTGCTCAAGGAGGGTTTCACGGTTTCCGCGCTGCCGACCGCGGTGCAGTACGGGAGGCTGTTCGCCGAGGCCGGGTTCACCGTGGTCAGGACCACGGACGCCACCCCCCACCTGCAGCGGTCGGCGGAACGGATCGAACGCGTCGTGGCCGAGCACTACCCGACGGTGGTGGAGAAGGGCGGACGGGAGTTCGCGGAGGAGTTCAGGGCGATGATTTCCCAGGTGTCCGTCCTGGAGCGCGACCACCTGGGCTACACGATCGTCGAGGCGACCGCCTGAGCCGTTCCCGGCCCTGGTCGGCGCGCTCAGCCGGCCAGGGACTCGACCTCCTCGAGCACGGCGGCGGGGGTGGGCAGGGAGTGCATCTCCGTGCGGATCTCGGCCGCCTTCCGGGTGTACTCCGGATCGTCGAGGACCCGCTCACAGGCGTCGGCGATGTTCTCGGGTGAGTCCTCGCCGGGCAGGAGCATCTCCGCTGCCCCCGAGTCCCGGAGCCGCGTCGAGTAGTCGACGACGTAGGGGAGGTAGGGGACGACCACCTGGGGAACGCCGTTGGCCATGCCGGTCAGCATGGTGTTCCCCCCGGCGTGGTGCACCAGGAGATCGCAGGTGGGGGCCAGGACGTCCAGCGGCAACCAGCCCACCCGGATCTCCTCGGGCAGGTGGGACAACTCGGAGACCACCTTCTGCGGGGCGGCGATCAGCAGCTCCATGTCGAGGGACGCGACCTTCTCGGCCAACCCGGACAGGATGTCGAGGTCGAACTCCGGGGTGACCCGGCTTCCGGCGGTGACCAGCACCCGGCGGCGGTCCCCCTTGGTGTACATCCATGGTTCGACCGCCCCCTGAGTACTGATCGGGATGTACCGCATGAGCTTGGCGGGCGGGGCGTCGGCCCGGCGCAGGCTCGGCGGACAGACGTCGACGAACAGGTCCGGCTCGGGCATGCTCCGCAGGCCCAGGCGCTGGAGTTCCGGGGCGAGCTCCGCGGCCGCGGCCAGGTCGATCATCCGGGGCTCGCCCATGTCCACGGCGTGTTGGACGAAGGGCACCCCCAGGTGCGCGGCGATCAGCCCGGCGGAGAACGACAGGGCTCCGCCGACGACGACGTCCGGCCGCCAGGCGGCGGTGAGATCGAGGAGCCCGTCCAGGCTCCCCGCGGCGAAACGGCCCATCCCCCTGCCGTTGAAGATGAACCGTTCGTGCAGGTCCGTCGGCCGCTCGACCGGCTGTCCGTCCCGGTCGCGGAACATGAAGTCGAGCATGGTCAGACGGGTGACTGGAACGCAGGGCAGGCCGGTTCCGGCCACCGTGTCGACGACGTTCTCCGGGGCGGCGACGAACACTTCGTGCCCGGCGTTGCGCGCGGCCAGGGCCAGGGGGGTGATCGCGAAGATCACACCGCCGCTTCCTCCTGCGACAAAGAGCATTCTCATGCCGCTGATTCTGCGCGGGGACGGTCAAGGGCTGTTCGAGGAGGCCTCGACCGAGCCCCCCGAACCTGGCCGTGCGCTGACTCGACGAAGGGGACCAGGCGAGTTGACATCAAGTGCACTTGACATCCGAGGATGCGAGTGGAGCACCTCCGGGCCTGTGTGACGGAGGAGCGAGGACTCATCGGTCCTTTGGCCGCCCGCGTTCACGACATCGCTCACCATCGGCACTGAATTAAGGAACAGCAGATGCGCGCAATCGCGTTCTCCGCACACGGGGCGCCCGACGTCCTCGAAACCGTCGAACTCCCCACACCCGAGCCGGGCCCGGGGGAGATCCGGGTCCGGGTCCGCGCCGCTGGCGTCCAACCCTTCGACACGGCGCTTCGCCAGGGGCTTTCATTCGGTTTCCCCGTCACCTTCCCGCAGGTCCTCGGTAACGAGTTCGCCGGGACCGTCGACGCCGTCGGGGCGGGCGTCACCGAGTTCGCCCCCGGTGACGGCGTGCTCGGCTGGCAGCTGCTCTCGTGCTACGCCGAGTACACGGTGGCCCCGGTGGAACAGGTCGTCGCCAAGCCCGAGGGCATGCCCTGGGAGGTGGCCGGGGTGCTCTCGGCCTCCGGCCAGACCGCTCACACAGCCCTGGAGGAGCTCAAGGTCAGCCGGGACGAGACCCTGCTCGTCCACGCCGCGGCGGGAGGGGTCGGCACGTTCGCCGTGCAGATCGCGCGCGACCTGGGCGCCACCGTTATCGGTACCGCGAGCCCCGGCAACCATGAGCACCTGCGCGCCTTGGGGGCGGTGCCGGTCGCCTACGGTGAGGGGTTGGTCGAACGCGTGCGCGAGGCTGCCCCCCAGGGGGTCGACGTCGCTCTGGACGCGGCCGGGGAGGAGGCGCTTCGGGCTTCGCTCGCGCTGGTCGGGGACCGCGACCGGATCGGGACCCTGGTCTCCTTCGACCTGGTGGAGGAGACGGGTGTCCGGGCCATCCGAAGCCAGCGGTCCAGGGAACGCCTGGCCGGTCTCGTCGCCCTGCACGAGCGGGGAGGCCTCCAGGTGCCCATCGCGGGCGCCTTCGACCTGGCCGACGCTGCCGAGGCCCACCGCCTTTCCGAAACGGGGCACCTCAGAGGCAAGGTCGTCATCACGGTGCGGCCCGAGTCGGGGAGCCCGGCGGGCCCTGAGACCGAAGGGCCCGCGACATGAGTCGGCCGACAACCGAGGTCGACTTCTGGTTCGACCCCCTGTGCCCCTACGCCTGGATCACCTCCAGGTGGATCGTCGCGGTCGAGCGCCAGGAACGCGTGCGCGCCCGCTGGCACCCGATGGGACTGGGCCTGCTCAACAGCGGGCCGGGAGTACCCGACCAGGTGCGCGAGCTCCTCGAACTCACCAAGGGGCCCGTTCGGGTGGTCGCGGCGGTCGCGGCGGACCATGAGCCGGAACGGGTCGGCGCGTTCTACACGGCGCTCGGCACACTCCTGCACTCCGAGGACGGTCTCCTCACCCCGATCCGGGCGGGTTTCACCCAGGCTCCGGACCTGTGGCGGAAGGCCCTCGGAGAGCTCAAGGGAGTGACCGAGGCGGCCCTGTCCGAAAACGGACTGCCGGTGGACCTGGCCGGAGCCGCCGACGACCAAAGCTGGGACGCGGTCGTGCTCGAATCGCACGAACGGGTCCCCTCCGGGAACCAGGACCTCGAACTCATCGGTGTTCCCACAATCTCGGTGAACGGTGAGCCGGGTCGATTCGGCCCGGTGTTCGACCGCGTCGCCGACGACGGGCGCGCCCTTCGGCTGTGGGACGCGTTCGAGGTGCTGGCCACCGACGACAGCTGCTACGAGATCAAGCGGGTCACCACGCGGGCCGACCCCGTGCCCTTCGGGGAACCGCTGTCGGCGCTCGGGGAGGGGAACCGTTCATGAGCACGCCGGAAACACAGCCCGCCGAAAAGGAGCGGCCCACCTCGAAGGCGGCCGCCTTCGTCCTCACCGGCCTCTTCATCGGTGTCTTCCTCTCCGCACTCGACACGATGATCATGGCCACGGCGCTGCGCACGATCGCCGACCAGCTCAGCGGTATGACCGGGCAGGCGTGGGTCACCGTCTCCTATCTCGTGGCGATGACCGCTTCGGCCCCTCTCTACGGGAAGATGTCGGACATCTTCGGCCGTAAGCGGCTCTACCTGTTGGCCATCTCGGCCTTCGTCCTCGGGTCGGTCCTGTGCGCGTTCGCCCAGTCGATCTACGAACTGTCCGCCTACCGCGCGGTGCAGGGCCTGGGCGCCGGCGGCCTCATGACGCTGGCCCTGGCCATCACCGCCGATCTGTTCACCCCCGAGCGCAGGGTCCGCCACCAGGCGAACCTGGGCCTGATGTTCGGTGTCGCCAGTGTCGCGGGCCCGGTGGGGGGAGGCCTCTTCGCCGGGATGGACACCCTGCTGTGGATCGACGGCTGGCGGTGGGTGTTCCTGATCAATCTCCCACTGGGGCTGTTCTGCTTCCTCGTGGTGGCCAAGTACTTCCAGGCCTCCGCGAACCGGTCCCGGCGCCGGGTCGACGTCATCGGTGCGCTCCTGCTGGTCCTGACGGTCATACCACTGCTCGTCGCCGTCGAACAGGGCCGTGAGTGGGGATGGTGGTCGCCCACCGTCCTGTCCCTGTACGCCCTCGGCCTCATCGGCCTCATCGCCTTCCTCCTGACGGAACGCCGGATGGCCGACGAAGCGATCCTGCCTCCCCGGCTGTTCCGCAGCAGGTCGTTCTCGATGGTCAACGTGGTGAACTTCCTCGGCGGCATGGGTGTGTTCGGGGCGCTGACGGTACTGCCCCTCTACCTCCAGGTGGTCCAGGGCCTCTCACCCACCACGGCGGGGCTCCTGCTCCTGCCCCAGTCGATCTTCACCACCATCGGGGCCTACGTCTGCGGGCCGGTCACCGAACGCACCGGGCGCTCGAAACCGCTCCTGGTCGCGGGTGTGGCGATCATGAGCGCGAGCTATCTGGCCCTGGCGTTCATGAACGCGCAGACACACCTGGCACTCGTCGTTGTCGTCGTGTCCTTCATGGGTATCGGTTTGGGCTTCTTCTTCCAGACGGTGCTCATCGCACTGCAAACGAGTGTCGAACCCAAGGACATCGGTGTCGCCAGCGGCCTCTACTCCTTCACTCGCCAGCTGGGCGGGGCCGTGGGCGCTGCGTTCTTCGTGTCCCTGCTGTTCACCGCCGCGGTCACGGAGATCACGAAGGAGTCGGCGACCGCGGAGTTCTCCCGTGTGGTCGAGGACCCCGTGATCATGGCCGACCCGGAGAACCGTGCTGCGGTCGACACCGTACGTGAAGGCATGTCCACGGAGGACCTGGACGACACGTCCTTCCTTCAGCGCGTCCACCCGGACATCGCCACGCCCTACGTCGACGGCCTGGACAACGCCATGAGCACCGTCTTCCTGACCATGAGCGCCTTTGTCCTGCTCTCTGCGATCACGGCTCTGCTCATCCCGGAGCGGCGGCGCGGAAGTTCCGGGAAACCGGAGCAACCGGAGCCGAAGACGACTGACACCGAGAAGTGAACAGAACCGATCCTGTGACGAACGAACGAGGAGAACGCTCCATGCGTATCGATATCTGGTCAGATGTCATCTGCCCCTGGTGCTACATCGGCAAGCGCCGCCTGGAAGCCGCCCTGGCGGACTTCGACCACGCCGACCAGGTCACCGTGGTCTGGCGGGCCTTCCAGCTCGACCCGGCACTCTCCGACCGACCCGGCCCCAGCGCGATCGAGGTCATGGCGGGCCCCGGGGGCGACCACGCCCACGTCCGGGCGCGTTTCGCGGAGATCTCCAGGATCGGCGCGGCCGACGGTCTGGAACTGCGGTTGGACTCCGCGTACCCGGTCAACACGTTCGACGCGCACCGCGTCTCCGCCTGGGCCCGCGAGCTGGGCAAGCAGGACGCGATCGTCGAGGCACTCCTGCACGGCTACCACACGCGCAACCTCAACATCGCCGACCACACCGTGCTCGCCGACCTCGCCGCCGAAGCGGGACTGGACCGTGGCCAGGCCCTGGAGGTCCTGGGCGGGAACCAGTACAACGACGACGTGCGCACGGACCTCGCCGAGGCCGGGTCCGTCGGGGCCCGGGGCGTCCCGACCTTCGCCCTGAACGGACGCAAGTTCCAGCACGGCCCGCCCGAGGTGGCCTCGCTGGTGCGGCTGCTGCGGGCCACCGAGGCCGCCGCCACCGCATAAGCCTCCCCTGAACCCCGAACACGGCGCTCCACAATGGTTTGCCCCGAAATCAACACTCTGAGGAGACGAACACATGGACATCGGCATCGGACTGCCCGGCCACATCCGCGGCGGTATCGACGGCACAACCGTGGTCGAGTGGGCCCGCCGGGCCGAAGCGCGAGGTTTCAGCACCCTCGCCGTCAGTGACCGAGTCGTCTACACGACCCCCGAGCCGTTGGTCACCCTGGCCGCCGCAGCCGGTGCCACCCGTGAGATCAGGCTGGCCACCGGGGTCCTCCTGGGCCCCCTGCGGACCAACCACACCCTGTTCGCCAAGCAGACCGCAACCCTGGACCGCATAGCGGGCCCAGGGCGGCTTCGTCTGGGCGTCGCCCCCGGGCTGCGCGAGGACGACTTCGAGCTGACCGGCGTGGACTTCAGCGCCCGCGGCCGGGACCTCGACAGCCAGCTCCGCCGGATGAAGGAGGTGTGGGGCGGCGACAGTGAGATCGGACCGGCCCCCGCCACCCCCGGCGGCCCGGAACTGATGTTCGGCGGCATGTCCGCAGCCACGCTCCGGCGGATCCGTGAGTTCGGTGGCGGCTGGGTCATCGGGGACTGCACCGCCGACGAGTTCACGGAGTTCGCCGTTCCGGCGAGGCAGGCTTGGGCGGAGGCCGGGCACACGGGTGAGTTGCCGACCTCAGCGGCCGTGATGTTCGCGCTCGGGCCCGACGCGAAGACCATCGTCGACGAGGAGATCCGCCCCTACTACGCCTTCATCGGCGAGGAGTGGCTCCAGTACGCCATCGACGGCGCCTACACGGCGGAGGAGGACATCCGTAAGGCGGTCGCAGCTTTCGAGGCGGCCGGCTGTCACGAGCTCGTCTTCACCGGGAACAGCGCCGACCCGGAGCAGGTCGACCTGCTCGCCGCCGCGGTCGGCCTCTGAGGAACGGCTGGTAAAACCGACCCTCCCCTCCTTCTCCCGCTCCTCCGGCCGTCCGCGAACACCTTTTGAGGCTGTCTCAAGCGGGTCCGACCACAGTGAGGGACATCAGTTCGCACCATAGGCCGAAAGCACGGCTGAGCGTGGAGGGGGAGGGATCTGATGAACCGTCGTGTCGTGATCACCGGGGTCGGTGTCCGAGCACCGGGAGGGGTGGGAAAGAAGGAGTTCTGGGAGCTCCTCATGGCGGGTCGGTCGGCGACGCGCCGTATATCGTTCTTCGACCCGGAGCCCTTCCGCTCCCAGGTCGCGGGCGAATGCGACTTCGACCCCGCGGCCGAAGGGCTCACCCCCCGGCAGGTCAGACGGATGGACCGGGCCACGCAGTTCGCGATCGCCTGTACCGCCGAGGCACTGGCGGACAGCGGACTGGACGTGGAGGAGACCGGACGGCACCGCGTCGGCGTCTCCCTGGGCAGCGCGGTGGCCGCGGCCACCAGCCTCGAACGCGAGTACCTTGTCCTGTCCGACTCCGGGCAGCGGTGGGAGATGGACACGGACTACCTCTCCCCGCACATGCACAGCTATCTCGCCCCCGACATCATGGCTGCCGAAGTGGCCTGGCACGCGGGCACCGAAGGGCCGGCGACGCTGGTCTCGGACGGTTGCACCTCAGGACTGGACGCGGTCGCCCACGCGTGCGACCTCATCGCCGAGGGCAGCGCGGACGTGATGATCGCCGGAGCCAGCGACACCCCGATCACTCCGATCGTCGTCGCTTCCTTCGACGCGATCAAGGCCACCACGACCCGGAACGACACTCCGGGCCAGGCCTCCCGCCCCTTCGACGCCACCCGTGACGGATTCGTGCTGGCCGAGGGCGCGGCCGTGTTCACTCTGGAGGAGCTCGGACACGCCCGTCGCCGTGGAGCCCACATCTACTGTGAGGTCACCGGGCACGCCACCCGCCTGAACGCCCACCACATGACGGGCCTCAAGACCGACGGACGCGAGATGGCGGAAGCGATCCGGGTCGCCCTCGACCAGGGGCGCACCAACCCCGCGGACATCGACTACATCAACGCGCACGGCTCCGGTACCAAACAGAACGACCGCCACGAGACCGCGGCGTTCAAGCGGGCCCTGGGAGAACACGCCCGGGCCGTGCCCATCAGTTCCATCAAGTCCATGGTCGGCCACTCCCTCGGAGCCATCGGCTCCATCGAGCTGGCCGCCTGCGCGCTCGCGATCGACCAGGGCGGAATCCCGCCGACGGCCAACCTGGAACACCCCGATCCCGAGTGCGACCTGGACTACGTGCCACGAGTCGCCAGGGACGAACGCGTGGAGACGGTGATCAGTGTCGGCAGCGGTTTCGGTGGTTTCCAGACCGCCGTGCTGCTCCAAGGGGCCGAGGGAGGCCGTTCGTGAACACGTCCGTCTGTATCACCGGGGTCGGTGTCGCGGCGCCCACCGGCCTGGGCCGTGACGAGCACTGGAAGGCGACAGTGGAGGGGGACCGCCGGATCACCCCGATCACCCGATTCGACACGACCGGCTACCCCTCGACTCTCGCCGGACAGATCACGGGCTTCGAGCCCGCCGAGCACATCTCCAAACGCCTGCTGCCTCAGACCGACATCTCCACCAGGCTCGCCCTCGTGGCCGCGGCCGAAGCGATCGAGGACGCGCGGCTCCAGCCCGAGGAGACGACCGACTACGACATGGGGGTCGTGACCTCCAACGCCACCGGGGGGTTCGCCTTCACCCATCGCGAGTTCCGCAAGCTGTGGCGCCAGGGGCCCAGGTCCGTCAGCGTCTACGAGTCCTTCGCGTGGTTCTACGCGGTGAACACCGGCCAGATCTCGATCCGCAACGGCATGCGGGGACCGGGCAGCGCGCTGGTGGCGGACCAAGCCGGAGGGCTGGACGCCATCGGGCACGCGCGCCGGACCGTTCGCAAGGGCACTCCGATCGTCGTCACGGGCGGGGTCGACTCCGCCCTCGACCCCTGGGGTTACGCCTCGCACATCTCCAGCGGCCGGATCAGCCGGACGACCGATCCCGCCCGGGCCTACCTCCCCTTCTCTGCCAGTCCCGAGGGCCACGTCCCCGGGGAGGGCGGCGCCATGCTCCTGGTGGAGTCGGCGGAGAACGCGCGGGCCAGGGGGGTGGAACCGCTGGCCGAAATCGCCGGCTACGCCTCCGGGTTCGACCCCGAGTCAGGAACGGGAAGCCCCTCCGTCCTGCGGCGGGTGATCGAGACCGCCATCGCCGATGCCGGGCTTCGACCGGAGGACGTCGACGTCGTCTTCGCCGATGCCGCTGCCGAACCCGGGGGCGACGCTTCGGAGGCAGGGGCGATCCGGGAGGTCTTCGGTCCTGGGGGTGTTCCGGTGACCGCACCCAAGGCCCTGGTGGGCAGGCTCGGCTCCGGCGGGGGACCGCTCGACACCGCGACGGCCCTGTCCGCCTTCGGCGCGGGCAGCATTCCTCCGACCGGGACCGACATCGAGGTCCCCCGGGAGTACGGCATCGACCTGGTCGGCGCCCGCCCCCGCCCGGCCCGTCTGGGCACCGCCCTGATCCTGGCCCGCGGAATCCGCGGCTTCACCAGCGCGGTGCTGCTCAAGAACAACCAGCGCAACTGAACCAACCGACCGGAGAGAGGAACCACCATGACGAGGATGACCCTCACCGACCTGCGCCGTGTGCTCGCGGAGAACGCCGGGGAGATCGACGGAGTCCAGCTCGACGAGAGCCTGCTCGACGTCGGTTTCGACGAGATCGGCTACGACTCCCTGGCACTCATGGAGAGCGCGGCCGCCATTACCGACGAGTACGGGGTCCAGGTACCGGACGAGACACTCGCGGACCTGAGGACACCGCGCCAGTTTCTGGAGTTCGTCAACGCCGCACCCGTGGCCTCCTGAACACGTCCACTGACACGGAAAGGTGACCGCGGTGACCCCATCGCCCCACACCACACGTCATCACCGGCAGGTCCGTGCCCCGGCCGAGCTCGTCTACTCGCTGGTCGCGGACGCCACCCGCTGGCCCGCGGTGTTCGAGCCCAGTGTCGCGCTCCGGCACATCGAGCGGAGCGAGAGCGAGGAGAGGTTCCGCATCTGGGCCCTGGTCAACGGCGAGGTTTCCACGTGGACCTCACGCCGGACCCTGGAACGCGAAGCGCTGCGGGTCTCCTTCCGGCAGGAGCGTTCCAGGCCCCCGGTGACGTCGATGACGGGCTCATGGACGGTTCGGGCCCTGGAACCCGGACTCAGCGAAGTCGAACTCCGGCACGACTTCACCCTCGGGGACGGGCCCGAGGGGTCGCATGAGGGTTTCCTGGCGGCCGTCGAGAAGAACAGCGTTCGGGAACTAGGCGCGCTCGCTGCTGTCGCCGAACTCGGGGACGCGCTGGACGACGCCCTGTTCACCTTTACGGACACGATGAGGGTCCAGGCGCCCGCCGAGGCCGTCTACAACTTCGTGGCCCGTGCCGACGCCTGGCCCGAACACCTCCCCCACGTGCGGCGCGTGTCGCTTCGGGAGGACACCCCGGGTATCCAGGACCTGGAGATGGAGACCGCGACCGCGGACGGCTCCGCGCACGTCACACGTTCGCACCGTGTCTGCGAGGAGCCCTCGTGGATCGCCTACAAACAGGTGGTCCTGCCGGAGCTCCTTCTGGGGCACAGCGGGATCTGGACCTTCCAGGACGAGCCGGACGGGTCCTCGACGGCTCGTTCCCAGCACACGGTGCTGCTGGCGACGGAAGCCGTCGACCGAATCCTGGGCGCCGGGACCTCCCTGGCCCAGGCCCGCGACCGGGTCCGTGACCTGTTGGGCGCCAACAGCAGGGCCACCCTGGAACGGGCCGCCGCGCACGTCTCGCGCGGTGTTCCCTCGGGTGCACGGGACGGTTCGTGAAGGGGGTGGCGGCTCGGGCCGCCGCCCCCCTGGTCCAGGAAGTGGCCGACGGGACCTACGCCCACATCCAGCCCGACGGGGGCTGGTGCCTGAGCAACTCCGGTGTGATCGTCTTCGAGGGCGGGGCCGTGGTCGTCGACACCGCCGCCACCGAACGGCGGGCGAAGGGTCTGCGTCGAGAGGTGGACGCTCTCGCGCCCGGGCCGCGCCGGATTATCGTCAACACGCACCATCACGGCGACCACGTCTTCGGCAACTCCGTCTTCGGCGACTCTGCCGAAGTGATCGCCCATGACCGGGCGGTGGCGGAGATCGAGGAGACCGGGTTGGCGCTGACCCGGCTCTGGCCGAACGTCGACTGGGGCGACATCCGTCTGGTGACTCCCACGATAACCTTCACCGACCGCGTCGATCTGAGACTCGGGGACCGCGTCGCGGAACTGCACTACGTCGGTCCGGCCCACACCACCAACGACGTCGTCGTGTGGTTGCCCGACGAACGGGTCCTCTTCACGGGTGACACCGTGCTCAGCGGGTGTACCCCGTTCACCTTGATGGGTTCGATCAGCGGAACCCTGGAGGCGATGGACCGGCTGCGCGGTTTCGGCGCGCGCGTGCTCGTGTGCGGGCACGGTCCGGTCTGCGGGCCCGAGGCGATCGACCTGACAAGCGAATACACCCACTGGCTCCGGGACCTGGCCGAGAGGGGGCGCAGACGGGGACGGACCCCGTTGGAGACGGCGTTCGAGGCGGACCCGGAACCCTATGCCGACCTCATCGACCCGGAACGGATTGTCGGAAACCTGCACCGCGCCTACGCCGAACTGGACGGGGCCGAACCGGGCGCACCCCTGGACGTGCTCGCCGCCTTCGAGGAGATGGTCGAGTTCAACGGCGGAAGACTCCCTACCTGCCTGGCCTGACAGCACCGCCATCGCAGGTTTGGGCCTTCCCTGCCCCTTGTCCGGGAGGTGCTCCATGGCGGCGCCGCGGCGACGCCTCTCCCGCGCAGCGGTGATGGTGCTCGGAGCCCCGGGCCTGGAGCGTAGTGGAACAGTGCAGCACCAGGACGCCACCACCCGGTCTCTGATGTGCAGATATCCATCCCGTCATCCGATGGCGGTGCGTCAGAAGGCGGGGGTCCGGATCCTCCCGGGTGGACCGCCTTGAGACAGTGGAGCGACCGCTGGGCCTGTGCGAACAGCCCGGCGGCCGCCTGTGTGCCGCCTCAGACCCAGCAAAGCCCGGAACTTGCTTCGGTAAGCCGGGCTCCGGCCCTGTGCCGGCTCAAACCCCCGGGCCCGAACTGTGAAAGCAGCTCGGTCGGCTTTTTGCACCAGACGGGAGCAGCGCTCTCGTCCGGGCCGCGTTGTACTTCGGGCGGCTGTTGGGATTCCATCACCGGCTCGGCGGCCAGGCGCCGACCCTCTTCCCATGGGGTCCTGCGCAGACTGCGTCTCCTCAGGTCTCGGTGGCCGGATCCGGCCCCACCTCCTCCAAGTGCGTCAACGAAGCTTCTGCGCGCCTGTCGGGGCGTACTCGTTTTGTTTCTCTCCGGTCCCTGTGCCAGGGTCCGTCGCAGCCTGATCAGAAGCTTTGTCGCATGGCGAGAAGACCCTGCCCGGAGAAGAACACATGCCGCACGGCACCGACGCACCGATCCCGCGCCGCACCTCCGCGGAGGCGCTACCGCTCCGACTCAGCGGGGTCAGCTGCACGGTCGCAGGCCGCACTCTGTTGGACGAAGTAGAGCTGAGTGCCCGCCGCGGCACCTCGACCGTGGTCACCGGCCCCAGCGGAAGCGGCAAGAGCACCCTGCTGGCCTGCGTCATGGGGCTGTCGGCACCCGACTCGGGCAGCATCCGCGTCGCCGGACGCGAGATCACCCGGATGCGCCGCAGGGACCTGGCCGCGGTGCGCAGCCGTGACATCGGCATGGTGTTCCAGGACGGTGAACTACTGCCCGAGCTCACCCCCGTGGACAACGTCGCCCTGGCCGGACTGCTCGCCGGACTCGGCGCCGAGGAGGTCGTGCAGCGGGCCCGTGGCCTGCTCGCCGACCTGGACGTGGCCACCGCGGCCGAGACCACCGGCGAGCTCTCGGGAGGCGAGCACCAGCGCACCGCCGTGGCCCGGGCCCTGATCACCGAGCCCTCGCTGCTGTTGGCGGACGAGCCGACCGGAGCGCTGGACCCCGACAACCGCGACAAGGTCGCCGACCTGCTGTTCGCCCTGCCCGCCCAGCGCGGCTGCGCTCTGGTGGTGGTCACCCACGACCGAGACCTGTCCGAGCGCAGCGATCACGTGTTCCACCTGCGGGGAGGGCGCCTGAGCGAGGTGGGGCGATGAGCCGCGACAGTGCACCGGGCCTGACCGGACAGCTGCTGAAACTGGGGCGGACCCGCACCGGTGGCCTGTCCCAGCGCACCCGCCAGGTCGTGCTCGCCATCGCCACGGCCGCCCTCACGGCCGTGCTGCTGGGCCTGGCCGTGATCGCGGCGACCTTCGACGGACGCGACCTGCGCGACGCCATGCGCCAACCCGTCATCACCACTTCTTCCGTGCAGGCCACGGCCTGGTGGGGCGAGAGCCCCGACAATGTCGGGCGGTGGCAGCACTCGGTGGTCTACCTCGACCCCATCGACCCCGCCGCAGCCCCTCCGCCGGGTCTGGACTCCTGGCCCGGTCCGGGACAGGTCTACCTGTCTCCCGCGCTGGCGGATGCCGGCCCCGGTGTCCGGGACCGTTACGGCGAGTACGCCGGGACCATCGGCCCCCGGGGGCTGCTTTCCCCCACCGAGCGCCTGGCCTATGTGGGCCTGCCCGAGGACGCAGCGGTCCCCGACGACTGGATGCGGTCGATTGCCGGGTTCGGCCCGCCGGGCGCCTTTTCCTTCGGGGAGAAGATCACCATCACCCCCGCTGCCCAGGAACTCATGATCGCCGTCTACCTGGTGTTCGTGGTCCTGCCCGCGACCGGATTGTTCGTCGTGGCCGCACGGTTCGCCGCGGCCGGGCGCGACCGCCGCGCCGCCCTGCTGAACGCGCTGGGCGCACGCACCCGCCACCAGTTCCTCGTCGGCCTCTCCTCATGCCTGCCGGCGATCCTGGCCGGTACCGTCATCGGCACCCTGGCGATCGTCCCCGTGCTGGCGGCCGACGTGACGCTGCCCGGCATCGACTACACCGTGCGCACCGCCGACGTCCGGCGGATGTGGTGGGTCCTGTTGGTCGCGGTGGCCGTCTCGGCTGCTTCGGCCGCGTTGGGCTACGCCGCCCTGCACGCCCGCCGGGCCCGACGCGGCACCACCCGGCCGCGCCCGGCCACCGATCGCGTCGCGACCTGGAAGATCGCCCTGTTCGCGCTGTTCACCGCCGTTGCTTCGGCCTCCGCCCTCATCCCTGCGGGCAGCCCCTGGACGATACCCGTCTACGCCGTCGGGCTCATCGGGGCCCTGGCCTTGGCACCCTCGGCGCTGGCGGCCCTGTTGGCCCGGGTCGGGGCCGCTGTGGCCCGCCGGGGCCTGCGCACCGGCCGCCCCGCCTGGATCGTGGCCGGGCGCTGGTGCCAGCACCGCCCCGGGGTGTTGGCCCGCCTGGTCGCCCCGGTGGTCATCGGCGTGGTCACCCTGGTCAACATGCACTACTTCCTCGCCTCGGAGACCCTGACCTCGGTACAGGCCCGCCAGGCCAACGAACGCCTCGCCGACAGAGCCCTGCAGGTATCGGCACACGACCTCACCGCCGAGCGCGTCACCGAGGCGGCCCGGGCCCTGCCCGAGCGGGCACGCCTGATGGCCATCGACACCGCCGACGAGGGAGAAGGGCCCACCGTGCTGCGGGCCCCCTGCCCGACCCTGCGTTCCCTGCGGCTGGACTGCCCCGAACAGCCCGCCCCGGTGGAGTCGGGAACCGGCGACGCCCGGGTCACCGAGATCGTCAACCGGCAGAACAACAGCGACGTGCGGATCCAGGCGGCACCAGCTCCGCCCGCCGAGGGAAGCGTGGAGCAACTGGCCGTGCTCTCCCCGATGGAGGACCCCCTCACCCTCGCCGGCGTTCGCGACACCCTCCACCCCGTGCTGGGGCCCACCACCGGGGTCGACCGGCTGGTCTCCCTGGAGATGACCCCGGCCAACGCGCGTCTGTCCCAGTGGGGTGCGCTCCTGGGCGGTTACGGGCTGGCTCTGTTGGCCTTCGCCAGTCTGATCAGCGCGGGCGGTCACATCGCGGAGGCGGTGCGTTCGACGGCCCCGTTGAGTGTGCTCACCGGCCGACGCCGTTGGCATCTCGGTATCGCTCTGGGATTCATCACCGTCCCCATGGCGCTCGCGGCGGTCCTGTCCGCGGCGCTGGGCCTGCCGCTGGGCACGGTCATCCAGCAGAACCGTCAGGTCCCGGTCGCCCCGCCCGATACCCTGGCCGCCATCACCCTGGGTGCAGTCGTCCTGGCGCTCGCCGCCGGACTGGTGGCGGGGACGGCCTCGGCCCGGGCAGCCGCGACATGGCGCCCCGGCAGGCACTGAGCGACCGGGCACGCAGGAGCGGACCGAACCGAAATCCACGCGGGTCTCCACGCCCGTGGAGGGCCGCGGCCGGTGCGCGGAGACGTCGGTGACCGACCACAGGACCATCTCGGCGCGGGCCGTGGCGTTCATGCGGCCCCTACCTCTGTGGTTGCTGGATGCTCGTGCGGTGTACCCGGGCTGGGGGGAGACGTCGGCGAAAGCCTGGGGACTGTTCTGCTCGTCTGGGGCGGGGTAGATGACGGAGAAGGGACGGGTGGGCGCCAGGGGGAGTCGCCGGGGAGCGTCCCCAGGTCACAAGCGGATCTGTCGGCTTGTCGACAGGCCGACCGGCGTCCCCGCTCATGGACGGTTCAACGGGAGTCCCACCCCGAAGGTGCCGTCATCGTCGTAGAAGTGCTCTTCACCCTCTACGTACTCGTCTTCGTATTCGTCTTCATATTCGTGTTCGTCGTTCATCGACTTCTTTGCCTCCTTTGTCACTTCCCATGAGAGACGCATGGTGTCGTGTGGAGGTTGAGAAGGTGAAGGTAACGACTTGCTTCTGCCCGGGTAACGGGCACGGCACGCCGCACTGTCAGGTCCCTGGTGCCCCAGGGGTCACGTTCTGCGCAGTCGTGGTTGGTCTCTGCGCAACGAAAAGAGATACCACCGGAGATCCGGTGGCTTTCATGTGCCCGCGGCAAGCGGGTATCTCCTCCGCTGTCCTCCGGGCGAGCTCTTCCTCCTGCCAGGACGAAGGGCGAGTGCGCCCGGCTGTCAGGGGTTCTCCGTGATCATCACGGCCTGCCTGCCCGACGCTCCTGACCTGCCGCGGAGGAGCCTGTGGACGGAGTCCGGGCTGACTGCGCCGGCTCCGTTTCTCTGCTCATCCCTCCAACTGGATGCGGGCCATCTCCACGACCTTGGCCAGTTCCCTTTCGACCTGGGCCCGGGATCGACCGTCGCGGACGATCAGCCGTGCGGTGAAAGGGTTCCCAGCGATGGGGCGGGTCAGTTCGTAGCAGACGGCGTCCCCCTCGCTCCAGTAGGTCAGACCACCCTCGGTGACGGTCTCGGGGCGGGCATCCTCCAGGAGTTCGGGATCGCCGCCATCCAGGATCCGGTGTATCGACCCCGGGGCCCAGCCCAGGGCTTCCTCCAACTGACGAACGGTCAGTTCGCGGGGCGCGCTTCGGCCACGTCGGATGTCGCGCAGGGCCTGACCGGACATCCCGGTGTGGTCGGCGAGGTCGCGCCATCGCATGCCCAGGGTCAGGCGGCGCTGGTCCATGGCCTGGTCCAGGAGGTCGTAACGGAGGGCGGGAACTGGGGAAGCGTCCTTCGGCATGCCCTCATCTTAAGTGAAGCTAGGCACAACTAGCGCAAAATTTGTTTAACTTTCCCAAATTTGGACTACCAAAACCCGCATCACCCCGTGGGGGGCAAAAATTCTGTGCCCCTCTGACCTTTGGTTTCTCGGTCCGACGGGCGAGCCGGGGTGGGCCGACACAAAAGGAGGCCGCGGAATCGTTGGGGCGGCGGGTGGAGGCCGCCTCCGGGGCAACCGCGATGCAGATCGTGCGCACACGCGGATGACGCTCCGTGGGTGCCGACCGCATCGGGTCCGCCTGCGATGTGGCTCGGCCCGCCCTGCTGCTGCACGCGGGTCGGGGCGAGATCCGCGAGGGCCAGGGCGCCCTCGGCCTGGGTAAACATCGTCTCGATCGTCAAGGCGCCGCGTCCACCGCGTGCTGGGGCGATCCGCTCCGGTGGCCGGCGGGTCCAGGGTCCGTTGCGCATCCCCGGCGGGGTCCAGCACCTGCCGAAGCCTCTTGCCCGGGACGATCACTCAAGGCGAGGCAGCTCGGCCTGATGAGAATGTCCGGTCCTCAGGGGAGGGGCACGACCGCAACCTTCCTTAACCCTCTTGATACTTTGCTCTACTTTGGCTAAGTTTGCTTATGGATCAACCATTGTCGAACGGAGTACACGTGTCCCTCCCCTGTGACGTCCCCTCCTGCGTCAACCCCGTGGTCGATGGCGCCCTCGTCTGTGCCGGCTGCGCCCAGCGTCTCGGCCGGGCCCTGCGCCTGGTCGTCGGTGAGGGTGACGGCGGACTCCTGGAGGACCTGGATCTGACTCTGGCTCGGCAGAGACGCACGGGACCGGGCAACATGGGCCGCAGGTCCACGGAGACGCCGCTGGCCTACGATCCGGTGGCCGCCGAGGCAGCAGCCGTGTTGCGCAACACCCTCTCCACGTGGTGCCGGCTCCTGCACGAGGAGATCGGCGGCCGGCTCCCGGCGGACACCCCAGCGGCCATGGCCACCTGGCTCGGGCGCTTCACCGAGTGGCTGCGCCGCTGCGATTTCGGCCCCGAGTGCGTCGACGAGGTCGTCGCCGCGGTCGTCGAGGTGGAACGGGCCGTGGATCTGCCCGCCGAACGGGTCATCGCCGGGCTGTGCGAACACTGCGGCTCTCCCTGCTACGCCAGGGCCGGGGCCGAGTCCACGCGCTGCCGTGAGTGCGACACCCCCCTGTCGGTGCGCGAGGGTCGTCGGCGCCTGCTCCTGACAGCCGGGGAACACCTGGTCACTGCGGCCGACGCGGCACGGGCCCTGCGTACCCTCGGGTATGGAGTGAGCGCGGCGGCCGTCCGCGGGTACGCCAGGCGGGGAAGGATCCAGCAGAGGGGTACGGGGTCGGCCGGGCGTCCGTTGTACAGTCTGGGCGAGGTCGTCGATGCGTACCTGGCCGGGATCCGGCCGGTGGCTTGATCAGGGCCTGGCCTCCAGCCAGGCCAGCAGCGCGGCCTGCTCCGAGGCCGACAGGAGCAGCGCCGCGTCGGCGAGGATCTCGCGGATGCTCAGGTCGACTCGCACCAGTACGACGGTCACCGTCCCGGTGGTGGCCACGGCGAACGGGACCGATAGCTCCGCAGGGGAACAGACGCTGAACTCCAGACGAGTGCGTCCGGACACCCCTAGTCCCGCTGTCATGAAGAGACCTACCTCTTTTCGTACTTCCAACTAAACGTCCTTAGATGATCAGTTGGACACGACAGATCGCAAGTACCTGCGTGCCTTTCTCTCCGATGCCCATCCGTTCACAGTGCGTTCACGAAGAACGCGGCACTTCGACCTGCGCTTACACTGCGAGGAGGTTGCGTGGCCGATTCCGGACAAGGATCTTCGTAAACCACGTTTGGCCTTGACAAATGTGAAAATTATCAAGACAATCACCTCTCTTGTCTGCGGGCCGGTCAGCCGAAGATGGCGGCGAGCACCGCCCCCAGTGCTGCCAGTGCCGCGCTGAACCCGGTGACCGGAAGCGCGTATCGCCACCGTTCCAGAGCGATGAGCCGGAGTCTGAACTCCGTGTGCTCCTTCTCCAGGGCCGTCAGACGGGTGAGCGCGTAGCGCACGTCGGCCTGGGTCTCACGTGTGGCGTCGTAGACGTCCCGGGCGGTCACGACGGAGGAGAAGGGGTTGGGTCCCCCCGTGTTCGTCTCCGGTGGTCGGTCGTGTGCCAAGGGTGTTCCTTCCTCCTGTGAGAGTCCGGTGGACCGCCTCAGTGGGCCCTCGGACGAAAAGAACGGGGCGGGGTGCTCTGAGCACCCCGCCCCGAGCGGTCATGGTCGGTTCGGATCGTCCGTGGCCATGCGGCGACGGCGGCGTTCGGCCCGGTTCCGTGCCTCGGCCAGTCGGACCCGCTTCTCCTCCTCGGCCCGCCTGATCCGTGGATCAGCCGGGTGCGGCTGGCCGGTGGTGGCATGCACCGTGTCGGCCTGGAGGTAGTGGGTCAGCGTCCAGCCGTCCCCTCCCGCGGCCACGGCTGTCGCCGAGTCCAGGGGCAGGTGGCGGACGAGGACAGCCAGCCGGCGCAGGGTCAGGCGACCGCGCCAAAGGTCGGCCAGTTCGATCCGGTAGTAACGTGCGAGGTCGGCCTCCACCGCACCGGGCGAGCTCCGTAGCAGGCGGAGGAGGCGCGTTATTCCCCCGGCGTCTCGAACCCGTAGGCGGCGGCGATCTGCTCGGCCAGGGTGTTGAGGTCGCTGAGCGTGGCACCGGTGCCCTTGAGTCGACTCCACTGGTCGGGGCCGAGCAGCGCACGCAGGGCGGCCACGATCTTTCCCTCCTCGAAGCCCTCCAGGGCAGCCAGCGGCCACTCCTCGGAGCCGGCCGGGAGCAGGTACTCGGCCCCCGCCAGTGTCAGCTTCTTGGGTTCGGCCTTGCCGGTGGCCTCGTCCTGTACCGCCGGGGCGATGGTCTGTTCGGTCATGTCGCGGTTCCTTCCGATACGTGGTTGTGCTGGCGTGCGCGGTTCGGGGGCAGGGGTGGCCGGGCCGGGTGAACCGCGCGAACCCCGGCCCGGCCGGTCTCGGATCAGGGGCCGACCGGCCCCTGGCCTAGGCCCCGCTCTCGGCGGTGGCGGCGCCCTTGTAGGTGTAGAAGAGGGTCGAGTTGCCGTTCGCGTCGGCGTCGGTCGGGTAGACGGCCACGGTGATCTCCCGCTTGGCCAGCTCGGTCGCGTTCTCTGTGGACTCCCCGCGCTCGGCCACCTGGGCGTAGTTCGCGGACACGGTCCGCTTGATCAGGTCGCCGGTACGGGTCTCGAAGGCGATCTTGAACCTGGCCTGGAGGTCGGGGACGTGGATCTGACCCTCGTAGCCGCCCTCACCGTCGAAGGCGACCTCGTGGCCGGGGTACATCAGGTCGTAGACCGCCTTGTTGTCCTCGAAGGGCAGGAACTTGCGGGTCACCTTGAAGTTGTTGTGGGTGGAGGCAACCAGGACGCCGCCCCAGGCGTACAGGTCCTCGGACTCGACCTCGACGGTTTCGGTGAAGCCCTCCTCGCCGTCGAGCAGGCCGACCTGCTCCCACTCCGGGCCGAACGGAAGTCCCCCCTCGGGGATCGGCGCGTCCAGCGGAGCGATGTACACGTCCGCGTAGGCCCAGACGCTGGCGTTCTTGGCGTTACCCATAGAAATGTCCCTTCATGGGATGATCGGTTGATTCACTGGTGATGCGAACCCGTAGCAACGGGCGTTCGTGGGGACCGGCTCCGCCGGTCAGGAGGGGCGCTGGGTGACCAGCACCGTGAAGGTCGCGTGGGGCTCGGGGACCTCGGGGTCGAATCCCGCGATGACACCGTCGACCTGCCGCACGGAGACGATGTCGGCGTCACCGGCGTGTTCGAGCAGCGCGGCGTGCGCCAGGCGCGCGAGGGCCTTGGCGTCGTCGCGGGTGTCGGTCCAGGCCGAGACCCGCAACAGGGCCTGCTGGGTGATCGGGTAGTTCCCGGTCGACTCCTCGCAACGCACAGTCAGCGTCGGTTCTTCGCCGGGTGACCGGTCCGGGAAGGACGCGGTCGCCACCGGCGTCCCGGCCCACGCGGACGGGAAGTCGGGGACCCGGGAGCGCAGGTGCTCCGCGATCAGGTCCTCGACGTCGGGAAAGGGTTGAACGATCATGGTCCGGGGCTCTTCTCCTCATGGAATGAAAACGATGACCCCGGAGAACACGAAAGCCCGACGGGTGTCGGGCTTCGGCGAGTGCGGTGGCGGGTCGTGGCGCGCACCGGACACCGGTGCTCGCACGGCCCCGCTCCGGGGCTCCCCCTGGTTTCGGGGAATGATCAGAACCGCTCGCCGTTGAGAGCGGCCTGTAGGCGCCTGGTGGTCTCCGAGACCGTGGACGCGGTCGTCCACACGATCCCCGTGGCGTCGTAGCCCCGGACCGACGGCCACATCCCGTCGACGATCGCGGCCACGCGGCGCTGCACGGCACGGATGGTCTTCGGCCCGAGGAACCCGTCGGCGGCGGCACCGGTCCGGCGCTGCATCGCCCGCACGGTCACCGGCCCCCACACACCGTCGGCGGCCACGCCCAGCGCGCGCTGGGTGGCACGCAGGGTGAGCGGGCCCAGTCGCCCGTCCTCGGCCAGACGGCCGGGTGTCGCGGACACGGGCGGGTGAGCTCCCCCGTCGGGGACGGGCATGCCCGCCAGTACCCAGGCGCGCAGCTCCGATCCGGGACACGAGGTGCTGTTGCCCGACAGCCCACCGTGGTAAGTACGCGACAGTGTGCGCCCCGCCCTGCGGCCGGCCTCGTCGTACAGCGCTCGGATCGACGCCTTGGCCGCGTTCGTGGCGTCGCCGTCGCGCCCGATGAAGCACACCCCGATGTGGGAGACGTTGTGCGGGGCCGCGTGGGCGCCGACGACCGTCCAGCCGCGCCCCTCGTAGATCCGGCCGCGCCGGTCGACCAGGAAGTTGTAGCCCACGTCGGACCACCCCCGGCCGTCCATGTGGAAGTCCTGGATCCGGCGGGGCGTCTGGGACGGCGACCCCGATGAATAGTGGACGGTGAAACCGGTGCGCTTCGGCCATTCCGCGGTGGTGACCGCTCTTGGTGTACGCGCGCCCCAGCCTGATCGGCTGATAATGGCAGGCATGAGTCAGTGCTCCTTGGGATGAGACCTTGCGAAAAGGAAGAGCCGAAGAGGTGCCGGCTACGAAAAGGACCGCGAGCACAACGCTCCAGCGGAGACGGGCCAGAACAGGCCCGGAAACAGAAAAACCCGGCCGGGGCCGGGTTGGATACACCTGTGGTGCTGCGAAATAGCGTGCCACAGTTGTTCGGAGATTCGCAAGCCCCTCTGCGGGATATCTTGCCGTTTCTTGTTTCCTGAGCGCGTTCGCGCAGGTAACAGGGGAGAAAGGACGGCTGATGCCACGTAGGCGGGATCAGCCGTCGGCAACGTGCGCCCCCCTGGGGCGCGGTGGACCGGGGCAGCTGTAGCCGTCGGGGTCGCGTGACCGCCGGCGCCGGGCGTCCTCGCATGCCTGGGAGGCATCGTGCTCGGCGGGCCGCCCTGCCGTGGCCCTGGTCCGGCTTCCCCGGCCATGTGGGGCCGAGCGTCGGCTCCGCGCACCCGCGGGTGCGCGGAGCCGACGGGTACACCGGACCCGGCCTCAGACCAGGTCGCCGGGGTCGGTGACCGGATCGGGCGAGGCGTCCTCCAGGCCTGCCGAATCGCGCAGGTCGTTGCCGTAGCGGCGCACCGTCCGGCACGTACCGGTGATGGACAGGCCCTCGGCCGTGCTCGCCACCCGGTTGCCGGTGAACGCGAGGCCGGCGGCCCCGGTACTGACCCGGATCCCGTAGCCGGGCGCGCCGGAGACCTGGTTGTCGCTGACGGTCAGCCGTTCGCCTCCCTGGACGTGCACGCCGTTGTGGCCGAGGTCGCGCAGGGTGTTGCCCGACACCACGGTGTCCGGGCACGAGACCAGGTAGAACCCGGTCCCCTCCGTGCCCGTGACGGTGTTCGCGCTGATCGAGTTACCCGTCGCGGTGTCGAGGCGGATCGCCGACGTGGTGGTTCCGGCCAGCAGGTTGGCGGAGCACACCAGGCCCCGCACGCGGCGCCCGTCGATGCCGTAGGACGCGCTTCCGTTGACGGTGTTCCCGGTGATGACGACGTTGTCGATCCAACCTCCGTTCGGGTGGCCGTCCAGTCGGACCGGCACGTGCGTCCCGCTGTCCGTGAACGTGTTACCGGTGATCACGACGTCCGTGACCGGTTGTGAGAGCCCGGTGGGGTCGCCCCAGCCGGGCGGCCGGGTGTCGTTGTCCTTGGTGTCGATGATCGAGGCGACCGCCACGCCGCCGGAGCACCCCGTGAAGGTGTTGGCGTGCACGGCCAGCCGGTTCCAGGCGTAGGCGTGCACCCCCTCGCGGGTGCAGTTCTCGAAGTGGCAGCCCAGCACCCGCACCCCCGAGTGTGCGCGGCCGCGGGTGGCGGCGTGGGAGCCCACACCACGCGGCCAGGGGCCGACCCCCGGCGTGTCCGAGCCGGTGAACGTACAGCCCACGATGGTGACGTCGGTGCACGGTGTGTCGTCGTAGGGGCCGAACTCACCGAAGTAGGCACTCGCCTTCGCCAGGTCCAGTTGGACCGCCTCGGTGTAGGACCGGGTGCCCTCCGGGTCGGCCACGCCCTCGAAGCGGACGTTGTCGACCCGGATCCGGCGGGAGGCGTTGAACTCGATCGCGTGGTAGCCGGGGACGTCGCGGACCACGGTGTCCCGCACGGTGAGCCCGTCGGCGTGGCCGAAGGACAGGATGTTGTTGTACCGGGGCACCTGGCCCGCGTTGCCGTCCCACACACCACCCTCCAGCAGGATGTTCCCGTGTCCGGTGTGGCCGGGCAGGTCCTGGCCGGGATCGCCGTTGGTGAGCAGGGTCCGCTCCCCGTCCCGGCGGACGACCGCGTCCGGCGCCAGGACGAGTCTGGTGTTCCGGTGGACGCGCAGCGGCGGGGCCTGGATCGAGTAGGTGCCGCCGGGGACCCAGACCGTGCCGCCTCCCGCGTCGCTCACCTCCGACAGCGCCGCCTGGAGGGCAGCGGTGTCGTCGGTGGCTCCGTCCCCCACCGCTCCGTAGGCGCGCACGTCGTACACACCGGTGGTGGTGGCCTCGGGTGGAAGGGACTCGACCGGGACCAGACCGTCGGCGTCCAGGCGGGCGAGCCCGCCCGGACGGCTCAGCGCCGACCGGCGCTGGGACGCGGCGTAGGCCGACCGCACCCGTCGGCGCAGGTCGGCCCACTCCGTGGCCAGGTCGGGTGGATAAGAGGGCATGGGCATGTCAGGCCACCTCCTCGGGGATGGTGTCGGTGGGTTCCTCGAAGACGAGCGTGGCGGTGTCCTGGCCGGAGCCGCGCGTGGCCGGAGTGACCTCCATACCGATCACGCGCCGGGAACGCGAGAAGGACGGTCGTCCGTCCACCAGCGGGAACCACGTGTTGACGAGTGTGAGCCGGGCACGGTCGCCCAACCGGTCGGGGGTCAGCGTCGTGGCGTCGTCCAGACGCACGGTGACCTGGGGGAAGCGCACCGTCCCGGAGGCGCGGGCCGCCCACCAACGGGCGTACGCGTCCAGGGAGGCGGTGTCGGACACCCCCTTGACGTCGACCGTGCGGTCCAGCAGGGGCCATCCGGCCTCGGTGAGGCGCGGGTCCGACCACACCCCGGACAGGGCCGGCTCGGCGTCCTCCTCCGGGTCCGTCTCCGGCGCGTCGCCACGGGCGCGCCACGCGGTGGCCGCGTCGTTGGCGTCGGACGGGTAGCTCCAGTCCAGCACGTTCCCCGGCTGGGTGAACACGTGGTCGGCCCCGTCCTGGCCCAGCCGTCGGGCCACGACGAACTCCCGGACCCGCCGGCCGTCACGGAGCACCGTGCGGATCATCCACTCGGGCCCGTTCTCCTGGGCGGAGAGCTCTTCCAGGGCCTCGCCGTAGGTCAGGGCGTCGGAGGCGGCGTAGACGGCGTTGCGGAGCACGCCGGACGTGCCGGTGTCGGCGTTGACCAGCCCGGTGGGGCGCGGGGCCTCCATGTCCGCGATCAGGGTGCGGGCGATGCGCGACTGGTCGGTTCCGGTGAAGCTCAGGTCGGAGCGGATCTCCCGGTGGTGGAGGTAGCTCTCCAGGGAGGCACCGCCGAACTCCACGGTCACCCGGCCCCGGCCGTCGCCCTTGGGCTCGGCCGACCAGATCACGTAGGTGCCCCAGATCCGGTCGCCGCGCCAGACGTGCACGACGGTGCGGCCGGGGCCCCCGGTGAGGTCGGAGTCGTGCCTGCCGGCGATCCTGGCGACCTTGTCGGCGGTCTCGGGGCCGGTGACCGGCACCGATCCGCTGAAAGACCCCGGCTGACAGATCCTGCGGTCGAACCTGACCCCGGTGAGGTCGAGTTCGGCGATCGGACGGTCGGTGACCAGGTCACAGAACTGGTAGCGGTAGAAGGCCATGTCAGACACCCACCGCCAGCCAGGTGACCCTGGTCCTCGTCGTCGTCCTCCGGGCGATCACGATCGTGAAGCCGTCCGCCGTCGGGTCGGTGAAGGACACCTCCAACAGGGTTCCCGGCACCTCGGAGTGTCCGGTCAACTGGATCGACGGCCGCTCCGTGAAGGTGCCCACCGGGAACTCCACTCGCTGGTACCCCCGGTAGTAGTCCCCCGTGAACAGGGGAGGGGACTCCAACAGCTCGGTGGGATCGACGTACGCGTCGCCGCTGCGCAGCGTGGGGGTCCACAGCGGCTCGTAGCGCCGGTCCAGGTCCGCGTCGGCGGACGGTCCCGCGACCGGTCGCCACTCACCCGAGTCCCGGATGTACAGGTCCCGGGTGGAGCCGACGTGCACGAGGGTGCCGTCGCGGACCTGGTCCAGCCGGTTGCGCGCGGCGCTGTCGGGAACCGTCACCACGCCTCCGGCCGAGGCGGTGTAGTCGCGCAGGTCGCGGATGTTGCCGGGCAGGGAGGAGCCCGGGTCGGACGGCCACTCGATGCCGCCGTTCCCGGCGCCGGCCCCCTGCCCGACGGTGACCTCGAACAGGGGCAGGTAGGACTCGTCCGACTCCGGGTCGACGACCCGGACCTCGGCCACCACCTCGCCGGAGTCGTCATAGAGATCGTCGCGCACGACCACCCCGATCACGTCGGTCCGGGAGCCGGCGCTGGGACCGTCCTCCAGCACCACCTCGGTGTCCTCCGTGCTGACCACGAGGTAGGTGCCCTGGAGGGGGGACGCGCCGCCGGCGACGGCGGCGGCGAAGGGACGGACGAGCGCGGTCATCACGCTGCCGCCCAGGTCGGCGGCGCCCGGTGCGTAGAGCAGGCCGCCCCTGCGGTCCAGCGGCCAGGTGCCGTCGGTACCGCCGAGCAGGGAGCCGATGAGGAGCCGGTGGTCCTCAGCCGAGGTCTGCCCCGAGCGCAGGGCGAGTGAGCGAATGGACATGGTGATCCTCCAAGGGTCGTGTCGGGTTCACAGGTAGGCGTCGCGCCAGCGGACGACCGCCCGTGCGGTGTCCTCGGCGGCTTCGGGACGGAAGTGGACCGGGTTGTCGCCGGGCGCCAGGGTCCAGTGCTCCGGGGGAACCGAGGCGGCCGTCAGGGTGTGGAAGCGGTCGGTGCCGTTGACGTCGACGGTCCCCCGGTCGCAGTCGACCGTGAGCGTGTCCGTGGCGGCGAGGGCGACGGCGAACTCCAGGGTCCGTCCGGTGTCCCTGTTGATCAGGCGCGGGCGGGTGCAGGGCCCGGTCACCTCCACCACCGGATGGGCGGAGGTGTCGCCGCGGTTGGCGAGGGTCGCGGAACCGCCCCGGGCGGGTTCGCCGTAGTCGAGCGGGTACGCCAGGGGGTAGTCGAGCCCCTCCCCGGAGCGGTACGGGGCCCGGAGGGACGCGTCGCGTGCGCGCCCGTACCGGCGGGGGTCGGAACAGACCCACTGCACGGCGATGGTGGGCCGGGCAGCCTGGTAGCCCGGGCCGCCGGGGATGGAGCGTGCGGTGACCTGCCCGCGGGCGGTCAGCGTCTCCCCGCCGATCCGGATGGCCAGCTCGTGTTCGCCCGGTGCGTCCGGCAGGGTCAGGGCCCTGCGCACCGGTGCCAGCCGGGCTCCCACGTCGGCCAGGCCGCGGGGGCCGGCGAGTACGGCGGTCGCGGTGACGGCGCGTTGGCCCGCCAGGGGGCGGCCCGGCCAGGCACCGTGCCGGGACGGGCGCGCCGCGTTGCCGGTGTCCACGTCGGGGAGGTCGTCCCACCCCTCCAGCGACACCAGTGCCAGGTCACGGCCGTCGAAGAGGAGTCGGCCGCGCCAGCGGACCTGTCCCTCGGTGAGTTCGGTCATCACATTCCTCTCGATCGCATCAGGAACATCAGCCGCTCACCGACGTCGTGCGGTGAGAGCTGTTCGGTGGTCTCGAAGTGTTCGATGTGCACGGCCGGGCCCGTGCCGGTGAAGGGGGAGTCGGTGCGGCCCGCCGCGTGGCGGCGCACCTCCAGGGAGGCGGGGACGACGCTCCCGCCGATCTGGCCGGTGATGTCGCCGAGCTGTCCGCGCAGGTCGGGGAGACGGTCGTCGATGCCTCCCATGAGGCCGTCCATGATCAGACGGCCTGCGGGGGTGAGCAGTCTGCGGTCGACCCGGCGGGGCCCCTTCCAGTCGGGGATGAGGTCGGTGACCGAGGAGAACTTGTCCTTCAGGGAGCCGATCATGTTCGAGACGCCGTCGATCAGCCCCCGGATGATGTTCTTGCCCGCGTCCAGCAGGATGTTCTTGGCGTTGGAGAAGGCCTCCCGGACCTTGCCCGGGATCTCCCTGACCGTGGTCAACAGGTCGCTGATCCGCTGCCTGACCTGGTCGCGCATGGTCACGAACGCCTCCACCGCCCGGTCGCGGGCACCGGTGAAGGCCCCCACGATGCGGTCCCGGATGCCGGACACGACCGCCACCGCGCGGTCGCGCAGACCGGTCACGATGGCCACGATCCGTTCCCGGATCGCCGCGAAGATCTCCTGCGCGCGGGCCCGGACCGCGGTGAAGATCGCCACGACCTGGTCCCGGAACGAGGTGACCCGCTCGACGACCCACCGCACGGCGGCGCCGACCAGCTCCAGGATGGTGTTCCAGGCTCCGGAGATCACCTCGGTCACCCAGGTCCAGGCCGCCTGGACGGCGGTGGTGATCGCCTCCCAGATGCCGGTGAGGAACTCGACGAGGCCCACGCCCACGGCCGTGATCTTCTCGAGGATCCAGTCCCAGACGGCACCGGTCTTCTCCACCAGCCAGTCCCAGGCCTCGCCGATGAACGCCTTGATCTCCTCCCAGTAGGTGAAGAGGATGATGAAGGGGTGGTGGGCCATGATCGCCTTGATCCACTCCCAGGCGGTCTCGATCACCCCGACCAGCCAGTCCCAGAACGCCTGCGCCGTCTCCTTGAGGACGTCCCACATCGCGGGGAGAGTCTCGGTGAAGAAGGACATGACGTCCTGGGCGATCTCCTTGACGAAGGTGAACACCGAGTCGACGATCTCGCGGAAGGTCTCGCTGTTGTTGTAGGCGTAGACCAGGCCCGCGACCAGCGCCCCGAGCGCGGTGACGATCAGCCCGATCGGGTTGGCGCGCATGACCGTGTTGAGCACGCGCTGCGCCGCCGCCAGCCCCTGCTTGGCGACCGCCGCGATCTTGCTGGCCGCCCCCGCCAGGGTGAGGTTGCGGGAGAATCCCGCGGCGTTGGACCCCGCGCTCCGGAAGCCGGAGGCCAGGTTGCGGAGTGCGTCCGTACCCGCGGAGAAGCCCTGGGAGACCACCGGGCCCGCGGTGTCCACCAGTTTTCCGGCCAGGGCACGGCCGATCTCCTCGCCGGCGTCGGGCAGGGTGGCGCTGAGGGTGTCCCCCACCTGGGAACCGAACGCCTGGACTGCCGGGGGCATCCCGGACAGGCCGCTCTCGATCATCTCGTTGGCCTTGCCCGCCAGGAGCTCGCCGCCCTGGCGTCCGGCGTCGGCGGCCCCCTCGGTGACCTGGTCGACCAGGAACTCCCCGGCCTTGGCACCGAGCGAGTCGACCGTGCCGGGAAGCGCGTCCAGGCCGGACCCGATCAGGCCCATCGCGGAGTCACTGAGCCTGCCGCCCAGTTCCCGGCCCCCGCTGAGGCCGATCGAGGGCATCCGGCCCTGGAACGCCGCTCCGATCGTGGAGGTGACCCCGTCGATCACCCCCGGCAACCCGCTGACCCCCTTCTCGATCAGGGAGACGGCGCCGTCGGAGACCATGGAACCGAGCCGGGCCCCGACCCCCTCTCCGGCCTGGATGATCGAGGAGCTCAACGATTCACCGACCTGGTCCCCGAGGGCCTGGACGGCCGCCGGTGCTCCGGACAGGGCCGAGGAGATGTTCCCGGAGACGGCGTCGGCGAATTGGGTGCTCACCTCCCTCCCCGCCTGCTGTCCCGCTTGTGGCAGGGACGCGAGTCTCTGCTCGACTTCCTTTCTGATCTGGTCGCCGATGCTCTGGAATTCCGAGATCAGATCGACGCGCACGGTGACGGCACCGGACATGGCTCACCTTTTCTTCGCAGTGGACACGGGTGGGGCCCTGCGCACGAAGAGAAGGCAGTGGCGACGCGGTCACCGGTGGGGCCGACACGGCTGAGGAGCCGTCGGCGAGGAGACCGGGACGGACGCGGGGCCCTGTGGGACGACGTCGGTCGTCCGTGAGCGCGGCGCGTTGGCGTCGGACTGGGGTGACAGGGCCCCGGAAACAGAAAAACCCGGCCGAGGCCGGGTTGGATGCACGTGTGGTGCTGCGGAAGAGCGTGCCACACGTGTCCGGGGAACCGCAAGCCCCTGTCCGGAATCCATTCGTCGTTCAGGTGCGCCACGGGGGTGCGCACCGCAGGCCGGGGGATGGCGGCCATGTGCTCAGGGGAACGCGTCTTCGCAGTTCATGACCGTGTATTCACACAGCTTCCGGCGAGGGTCAGCGGTTTGCCCCCACGCCCGAAAACCGGCCCCGGAAATCGCTGACACCGGTGGGGCAGGGCGTCTCCCGGGCGGGACCGCGTGGTCCGGCAGCGCTCACCGGTCTTTGAAGTACCGGAACAGGTGTTCTTCCCGGACACCCGCCAGAGCCAGGGCCGCACCGGCCAGGCACGCCGGTACCACCGCCACGAGCCCTGGCCCGCTCACCGCGAGGACGGCGCCGGGTTCACCCGGGTTGCCCGCATGGGAGGCCAGGACGAGGGCGCATCCGGCCGTCACCAGCCCCGCCGTCGACCACACTCCGGTTTCCAGGAGGGCCGTCACCAGCTGGGAGCGTCGGGACTGGCCCACGTGCAGGGCACTCGCGAACTCCAGCCGGCGCAGCCGGACCGAGACGAAGCCCATCAGCAGCCCGGCCAGGGCGGTGGCGGGCGGCGCGAAGCGGGTGATGCGGTCGCTGAACTCGGCAGCGCCGTCGAAGGTTTCGCCGAGGCTCGCGTTGAGCTGTCCGGTGGTGAGGGCCGTGTCCGCGGGGGAGTCGGCCGTCACGGCGGAGAGCAGCAGCTCCTGCGTACTCTCCGAGGGCGGCCACACCCGGGCCCAGCACTCGTCGAAGGGATCGGTGTCCGCCGAGGGGACCAGGGCCGCGTACCCGGGACGTACGTCCCGGCCGTCATCGGGGTAGGGGAAGGTGCCCGCCACGGTGAGCACCCCCTCCGCGGTACCGAGGCTCTGACCAGGCGCGGTTTCCAGCGTCCGTGCGGTCTCCTCGGAGAGCCACACGCCCTCCGCCGTCACCGTCTCCACTCCGAGAACGGCCGCGAGCCCCGGGGTCACCGTGTAGGCCGGGAGGGGGTTGTCGGGCACCGCGTCCAACCGGAGTGCCGCACGTTCACGCAACGCGCCGGCGCCGCCCACCCCCGGCACACCGGGGAGCGCGTCGCAGGACGACCCGTTCACGCTTGACTCGGCGCTGAGTACCCGCACGGGCGCTCCGGAGGCCACGAACTCGGCGGCGCGCTGTTCCAACGCGACGATGTTCCGGGCGTCCGCCACAGCCAGTGCCCCGCACACTACGGCGAGGCCCAGTCCGAACACCGCGGCGCGGCTTGTGCCGGTGGCGAGGTTGCGCCATGCCTCGGACAGGATCGCGGACGGTCTCACGCGTACTCTTCCAGGTCAACGATGCGGGCACAGGCTCTTCGGGTGCCCGGGTCGTGGGTGGCCACGACCACGATGGCGCCCTCCGCGGCCACTCGGCCGAGTGAGGCGTTGACGCTCCGGGCGGTTCGGAGGTCGAGTTGCGCGGTGGGCTCGTCGACCAGGAGCAGGTCCGGTGCCGAGCACAGTGCGCGGGCGAGCATCAGCCTCTGAGCCTCGCCGCCGGACAGTTCCCGGTAGGGGCGCGAGGCGAGTCCGCCCAGGTGGAAGTCGGCCATGGTGGCGAGTGCACGCTCCTGCGCATCGCCGCGGGCGTAACCGCGGGCCAGCAGCGGCAGGACGACGTGGTCCAGCGCGGTGCGTCCCGGAACGCCGTGGGGGTTCTGGAAGATCCAGCCCGTCCGTCGCACTCCCTCGGACCGCACGGTGCCCTCCACGGGCGGAGACCACCCGGCGAGGACGGACATCAGTGTGGACTTGCCGCACCCGGAGGGGCCGCACAGCCCGGTGACCTCTCCCGGCCGCAGGTCCAGATCCAGGCCGGAGAAGAGCCAGGACGTCCCGGGGAACCGGTGACCGAGACCTGTGGCCACTACGCGGGCCCCGCCGGTCATGATTCCGTTCCTCGACAGGTCCGCGCCCCGGTTCCCCCGAGGTCCACGTGATCGGGCAGTGTCGCCGGGTTCCCGCCCCCGGCCGGGACGACCAGGGTCGAGCCGATGGTGGAGCCGACGATGTCGACCGCGTGGGTGCGTCCTTCGGATACCAGGCATCCGGTGCCGTCGCTGCTTCCGGCGAGCGCTCCGGGAGGGACCCTGAGAACCTCCACTGGTTCGGCGAGGGCGATGCTGCCCATGACCCGGGTGTCGTCTCCCCCACGGGTAGCACGGGCTTCCGCGGTGTCGGACAGTTCCCGGAGGAAGTCCGGATCGTCACCGCGTCCGTCGGCGTCGACCGGGCCGGTGACGCCGCCGACCGTCAGAACGCGTTCGCCGTCGACGCGCGTGGTGAACGGGGATTCTACGGTCACCCCCGCCAGGGCCCCGGGAACCGTCGCGAAGAGGGAGCCGGCGCCCACGGTACTGCCGAGCGGTGCGTGACACTCTCCCACCACGACCTCCGCGGCGGGTATCCACAGGGTGTCCGCCAACGACATTCGACCGTCCGGGCGGGACAGCCCGCCGTCCCGCTGGAAGGCGCGCACGGCGCCGGCGGTCCCCTCGCCGTAGGTGCCGTCCTCGGCCGTGTCGTGGCCGAGCCGGTTGAGCTCGCTCTGCAGCGCGGTCACGTCCGGGCCGCGATCGCCCTGCGACAGGTTGCGGTAGGGGGGAGCGGACGTCGCCAGGGCCAGGACCGGTTCGCCGTCGATTTCGGCGGCAGCCTCACCGGACACCAGTGTCGCCCCGGTCGTGCACTCCGTGGCCGTCACCCGGCCCCCGCGGCCCACCTCAAGGTCGAGGTCGGGGCCTGTCTCCAGGCCCACCTCCACACTGTGCTCGTCGGAGAAGCTCTCCACGGACGAGGGCGCGGAGTCCGCGACCCCGCCGGAGGCCAGGTTGGCGGGTGGCTCCGCGGGACGGAGCAGGAAGCCCGCGGTGCCTGCGGCCGCGACCAGTACCAGGGCGGTCAGCGGAGCGCCTCCGTTGGGGTGGAATCGCACTCTGCCCCTTCTCACGTCTGCGCGGAGATCGCGAAGCCGGAACTGTAGAAGCAGTCGTCCACGGCCTCGTCGGCCAGGTCGAAGGGGGCGCTTCGCATGCCGTCCTCCATGTCGCGGTCGAAGTCGGCCATGGAGTAGTCGGCCTCGATGTGCCCCTGTTCGTAGAGGCACTGGATGACCGCGGCCCTGGAGTCCGCCAGCATGTGCGGGTTGCCGATCTGTAGCGCGTACATCGACTCGATCCG
This sequence comes from Nocardiopsis moroccensis, assembly GCF_055763695.1. Classification (NCBI taxonomy): domain Bacteria; kingdom Bacillati; phylum Actinomycetota; class Actinomycetes; order Streptosporangiales; family Nocardiopsidaceae; genus Nocardiopsis; species Nocardiopsis moroccensis. The sequence continues at coordinate 4,981,183 of NZ_CP199747.1, forward strand.
CATGATGGTCCCGTCGGCGCATTCGGCGTTGGTGTCCATGGCCGTGGCCATGGAGTCCTCGCTGTCACCGCCTCCGGTCTCGACGAGGCGGTAGAGGCCGCTGGGCATCTTCCGGTACGTCTCCTGGAGGCCGGCGGCTTCGGCGCATTCCTGGTACCGGTTGAAGGCCTCCTCATAGTCCTGTTGGGTCAGACCGCCGTTCTCCACGGCGCGGTCGAGGGTTTCGCGTTCGAAGTCGGTGGTGGAACGTTCCTTCGCCGCCTCGAGGAGTTCGGTGAGGCTCTCGTCCATGGTCCCGGCCGCCTGCGCGGCCTCCGACATCCCCTCCGGCGGCTCCTGCGCTCCGCAGCCGGCCAACACGAGAACCGTGAGGAGGGCGCTGGCTCCGGCTTTCCTGTGCAATGGGTTCCCTTCCGAAGGCCGCGGCTGCCTGAGGCGGTTTCCCGGGCAGCCGCGGCGGGGGGTCAGCGGAACGAGTAGTCCGCGAAGCGGGGGGTCGCTCCGCGGCTGCTGGCTGCGTAGGCGGTGGTGCTCACCTGATGCCAACCGGTGGTTTCGGAAGCGCTCCCATGGTAGGCCCAGGAACGCCCCTCCGCGGTGCAGCCGCTGGTGGATGTGCTGGCGCGTGCATAGGAGAGGGTGACGTCCCGGGTGCCGCGTACACACGCCTGCGCGGGGTCGGCTGCGGCCAGGTCCACGAGGCCGAGGGAGGCCGCCGCAGTCAGGGCGAAGAGCCCGGCCAGGACCGGCCGTCGTGTGTTTTCCGTGCGGATGCTTCTTTCTGCCTGATCATTTTTATCGCTTTTCCGTGGGAGGGGGGATTCTTCGGAGCCTTTTCTACAGAGGGGGCGGGAGCGGTTCAAGGGGAGTTGTCCGTTGTCGGCACCCAGGGTCAGTCAAGGGTTTCTCCTCCCGGATGCTTCCTTCTGGCGGTCGGCGGCGCCGTGCAGGTGCGGGCCTGTCGCGGCGCGGTCCCGGCTGAGCGGAGGACGACAGCCTCCTCACCCGGGGTGATCCCGTGTCCACATCCGGCCAGGCCGGTCCGGGCCGTAGCGAACGCTCGCCTCCCGGACACGCCGAGGAGTGAACGCACCCCGGTCCGGCACCGAAGATGACCCAGGGTGAGTGAGTGCACAACCGCACGCGAGGGCCCTCGCCGTGCGACGCGCGGACTCGTTGTGAGCCGTCAGAGGCGGAGGAGCGCCCGGTAATCGGGCTGCCCGGCCTGACGGTGCCGAATACCCGACGACTACAGAGATGAAACGATGGCAACGCTCCTGTACCGGCTGGGAAAGTTCACCTACAGACACCGGTGGTCGGTCATCATCGCGTGGATCGCCCTGGTGGCCGCGTTGGCCACGGCCGCCGCCGTGTTCCGGGTCCCGGTCAACGATTCCTTCTCGATCCCCGGGACCGAGTCCCAGGACACCGTGGACATGCTTCAGGAGCGGTTCCCCGAACGCAGCGGTGGCCGCGCCACCGTGGTCCTCGAAGCCCCCGAGGGCGAGGACATCGCTTCCGGTGAGTACGAGGAGGCCGTCCGGGACACCGCCGACGAGGTCGGGGACATCGACGGCGTGGAGTCGGTCACCGACCCCTTCGAGCTGTATGAAGAGGGCTACGAACAGGCCCTGAACAGTGACGAGGTGCGTTCCTCCATGATGGAGGAGGGCATGGAACAGGCACGGGCGGAGTACGACTCCGAGTTGGCCGATGCCGAGGAGGAAGCCGTCGAACAGGCGCGTTCCTCTGTGGAGGAACAGTTTCCCGAGGGCGCGCCGGGCCGTGAGCAGGCGTTGGAACAGGCCGAGGAGCAGGCACGCGAGCAGGTCCGCTCCCAGGCGCCCGCCTTCGACGAGGAGCAGGCCCGGTCCCAGGTCGAGCAGGAGGTCGACCGCCGTATCGAGGAGGACGACCTCCCCGAGGAGGCCACCGAGCGGATCGACGACGAACTGAGGGAACAGATCCCGCTCTTCTCCGACGACGGGACCACGGCACTACTCCAGGTGCAGTTCGTCGAACCCGACGGCAGCGTCCCCTCCCGGACCGTGGACGAACTGCTCGACAGCGGCGACGAGGCCGAGCGGGCCGGGCTGACCGTCGAGTTCAGCGGCCAGTCGATCACCGCCGCCCAGGTCGCCGGTATCCACGGCGGCGAGGGCGTGGGCCTGCTCGTCGCGTTGGGCGTCCTCGTCCTGAACTTCGGAGCCGTCGTGGCGGCGGGGCTCCCGATCCTCATGGCCCTGACCGGTGCGGGCGCGGGCATGGCCCTGGTCTACGCGCTCTCCCGGATCCTGGAGCTGACCAGCACCGCCCCCCTGCTGGCGCTGATGCTCGGGCTGGCCGTGGGCATCGACTACAGCCTCTTCGTGCTCGCCCGGCACCGCCAGCAGATCCTGGAGGGCATGGATCCGCAGGAGTCCACGGGCCGGGCCATCGGCACGGCCGGAAGCGCGGTCGTCTTCGCCGGTGTGACCGTGGTGATCGCCCTGCTGGGCCTGTCCGTCGTCCGGATCCCGTTCCTGACGGTCATGGGTGTCTCCGCCGCCGTCACCGTGACCTTCTCGGTTCTGGTCGCCGTCACCCTGCTGCCCGCGGTTCTGGGGCTGCTCGGCGGGCGGGTACGCGCGGGGCGGTTGCCCGGACTGGGGGCGCGCGCGGAGAGGGCCCTGACAGCCGAATCCACGCTCGGCTCCCGGTGGGCCCGCACCGTGACCCGGCGCCCGCTCCTGGCCGTGGTCGCGGTTCTCGTCGTCCTCGGGGCGGCGCTGCTGCCGATCCAGAGCATGAGGCTGGGCCTGCCCACGGACGAGTCCAGCGCTCCCGACAGCACCCAGCACCGGGCCTACGACATCATCACCGAGGAGTTCGGCGAGGGTTTCAACGCCTCCCTGTTGGTGACAGTGGAGTCCGAGGACACCGGCGACGCCGAACGGGTCCGCGAGGAACTGGAGTCCTTCGACGCGATCGAAAGCGTGCAGTCGCCGGTCCGCAACGACGCCGGGGACACCGCGATGGTCGTGGCGGTACCGGAGGACGGTCCCTCCTCGGTGCGGACCGAGGAACTGCTGCACGACATCCGGGACGCGCGCTCGGGTTGGGAGTCCGACACCGGAGCCACCATCTCCGTCACCGGTGCGACCGCGACCAGCATCGACACCTCCGAGCGCATCGCCGAGGCGATGCCGCTCTTCCTCGCGGTCGTGGTGGGCCTGGCCCTGGTGCTGCTGATGCTCGTCTTCCGTTCCATCCTGGTGCCGGTCAAGGCCGCGCTGGGGTTCGTCCTGAGCATGGGCGCGGCGCTCGGTGCGACGGTCGCCGTTTTCCAGTGGGGCTACGGCAGCGCCCTGCTCGGGGTCACACCCACCGAGACACTGCTGTCGTTCCTGCCGATCGTGCTCATCGGAACCCTGTTCGGTCTGGCCATGGACTACGAGGTCTTCCTGGTCAGCCGGATGCGGGAGGACTTCATCCACGAGGGGGACGCCCGGCACGCCGTCGTGAGCGGTTTCCGCGCCAGTGCCCGGGTGGTGGTCTGTGCGGCCGTCATCATGTTCGCGGTGTTCGCGTCGTTCGTCTTCAGTGACAACACCACCATCCAGCCGGTCGCCTTCGCGTTGGCCGTCGGGGTTCTGGTGGACGCGTTCCTGGTCAGGATGACGCTCGTCCCGGCCTTGATGGCGCTCTTCGGCAAGGCGGCCTGGTGGCTTCCGGGGTGGTTGGGCCGTGTCCTGCCGGACGTCGACATCGAGGGGGCGAACCTGCGGACCGAGTCCGACGGGGCCCGCCCTCAGCAGGGCTGATCCCGTCTGCGGCCGCCCCGGCCCAGGCCGGGGCGGTCCTCCCGGAGGTGCGGGGGCCGGGAACTTGACGAATGAAACAGTTGAAACCACAAGAAAACTTCCACCGGAAGCGAACCCTTCCGGCTGCCGCAGGTCTTACTACGTGTGGAGAGCGCACACGGCAGTAGGAGGTTCGGCAGGATGTTCAGGTTCCCCCGGACGGCGGTTCGCCGGTACGGCATGGGGGTCGCGGTGCTCGCGCTGGCGACCGCGGCCTGTACCCCCACCGAGGCCGAGCCGCAGGCCACGACCGGGGGCGGGGACGTCTCCGTCAGCGTCACACCCGAGGCGGGCGCCTCCGAGGTCGCGCCCAACACTCCGGTGCGGGTCTCGGCCGAGGGCGGCACCATCACCGAGGTGTGGGTGGACCAGGACGTCTCCGAGGAGGCCGGGAGTGAGGGCCCCGCGCTGGGGGAGATGTCCGGCACCCTCAGCGAGGACGGGGCCGATTGGGTCAGCGACTGGAACCTGCGCCCCGGGGCGCAGGTCACGGTCACCGCGGTCGCCGAGGGCGAGGACGGTACCGAGACCGAGGAGGTCGCGGAGTTCACCACCCTGGCCGTCGCGCCCGACCAGGGCCTGGACCTGGCCTCCAACTTCCCCAACAGCGGCCGGACCGTGGGCGTGGGCATGCCCGTCATCGTCAACCTCACCCAGCCGGTGACCAACCGGGTCCAGGTAGAGAACTCCATGGAGGTCACCTCCGAGCACCCGGTCCCGGGCTCGTGGCGGTGGCTGAGCGACACCATGGCGGTCTTCCGGCCCGAGGAGTACTGGGAGCCGTACCAGACCGTCACCGTCGACATGCACCTGGCGGGGGTGGAGGCGTCCGAGGGCGTCTACGGGCTGCGCGACTACCGCCTGGAGTTCGAGGTCGGCCGCGAACTGATCGCCACCATGCACGTGCCCGACCACGAGATGGTCGTCAACGTCGACGGCGAGCAGCAGCGCACCATTCCGGTGAGCAATGGCGCCGCGACCACCGACTTCAACACCACCACCAGCGGCAGCCACGTCCTCATGTCGCACCACGAGCGCGAGGAGATGGACTCCAGTACCACCGCCATCCCCAACAGCCTTCCCGGCTACAACACCGTGGTCTCCTACGCGGTGCGCACCACCAACAGCGGCGAATACGTGCACGAGGCGTCCGGCAACCCCAACATCGGTACGGCCAACACCTCCAACGGCTGCACCAACCTGCGGATGGACGACGCCCTGTGGTTCTTCGAGAACACCCTGATGGGCGACGTCCTGGAGACCACCGGTACCGACCGCCAGGTGGAGTGGCACAACGGCTGGAGCTACTTCCAGCTGGAGTTCGACGAGTGGCTGTCCGAGAGCGCCACCGGTGAGCCGCAGCTGACCGACGGGAACGGCACCCCCGGCTCCGTGCACGGCGAGGGCCTGTGAGCCCGGTGGCGGGAGAACCCGCGGGCGCTCGCACGGCCTGGCGGTACGCGCCGCCCGGTCTCTGGAATCGCTCCCAGGTAGGGTCTGGCACAGCCACTTCTACCTCCGGAGCGCGCCATGTCCTCCTCGTCGGCGCCGGTCCGTAACTGGGCCGGGAACCTCACCTACGCCAGCCCCCGGATCCACCGCCCCACCAGCCTCGGTGAACTCTCCGCCCTGGTCCGCGACAGTCCGCGGATCCGTGCGCTCGGCAGCGGGCACTCCTTCAACGGGGTCGCGGACTCCGGGCACGACCTGCTCCGGTTGGACTCCCTCCCTGAGGAGATCGAGATCGACCCGTCGGCGTCCACCGTGACCGTCGCGGCCGGGGTCCGGTACGCCGAGCTCTCCGCCGCACTGCACCGGAAGGGCTGGGCCCTGGGCAACCTGGCCTCGCTGCCGCACATCTCGGTGGCCGGGTCCTGTGCCACCGGAACCCACGGCTCCGGGGACCGGCAGCGCTGCCTGTCCGCCGCCGTGCGCGGCCTGGAACTGGTCGGACCGGACGGCGGCACCGTGCGGCTGAGCCGGGACGGCGACCCGGGGACCTTCCCCGGAGCGGTGGTGGCGCTCGGGGCGCTCGGTGTCGTCACCCGGCTCACCCTGGAGATCGAACCGGCCTTCGAGATGTTCCAGCGGGTCCGGTTGGACGTACCCCTGGACGAGGTGGGAGCCGGGTTCGACGAGGTGTTCGGCGCCGCCCACAGCGTCAGCCTGTTCACCGACTGGAGCGCGGACACCGGCCGGGTCTGGCTCAAGCACCGCGAGGGTTCACCGGAGGGCGCCTGGGGCGGGGGACGCCCGGCGGCCGGCCCCCAACACCCGGTGCCGGGGATGCCGACCGGTGCCGCCACGGAGCAATTGGGATCCGTCGGCCCCTGGTTCGAGCGGCTTCCGCACTTCCGACCCGAACTGCCCCCGAGCGCGGGGGAGGAGCTGCAGTCCGAGCTCTACCTGCCGCGCGCGGCGGCCCCGGAGGCCTTCGCCGCACTGCGGGGGATCGGGCACCTGGTCGCCCCGGTGCTGTACACCGCCGAGGTACGCACGGTCCGCGCCGACGACCTGTGGCTCAGCCCCGCCCACGGGCGGGACTCGGCGACCTTCCACTTCACCTGGGTCCGGGACCCGGAGAGGGTGGCCCCCGTACTGCGGGCGGTGGAGGAGAGACTCGCCCCGCTGGGTGCCCGACCGCACTGGGGCAAACTCACCACGCTGCCGCCGTCGGAGGTCGTCGGCGGCTACGAACGCGCCGCGGACTTCGCGGGCCTTCTGGAGCGCTTCGACCCGGACGGGAAGTTCCGCAACCCCTTCACCGATGCGCTCTTCCCCCGGGACTGAGGGACCGACGAAGCCGTCGTCCGCCCGGGGCACAGCGGGTGACGGTTCGGGGCGGGTGCCCGGGCCGGCCCGGGCACCCGCCCCGGCAGGGGCAGAGAACGGAGATCAGCTCTCGTCGTTCTCCTCGGTGACCGTGTTCCCCCTACGGCGAGCCAGGTAGGCGGCAGCGCCACCACCTGCGGCCACGGCCGCTCCGGCGGCGATCAGACCGACGACCGGCGCACCGGTCCGGGCCAGGTCCTCGTCATCGTCCCTGCCGCCCTTCTCGTCAGCCGGAGCCTCGCCGCCCTCGTCCTCGCCGGTGTCGGAGCCGTCATCGCCGCTCTCACCACCGGTGTCCCCGGAACCCTGGTCGCCCTCGCCGGCGTCTCCGTCCTCGCCGGTGCCGGTGTCACCGTCGTCCTCCCCGTCCCCGGCATCCCCGTCGCCACCGGTGTCCCCGCCGTCCCCCTCGTCACCGTCGCCGTTGGTCGCGGGCGGGACGTCAGCGCCGACCCAGGTCTCACCGACCCCGTAGGTGACACTGAACTCCTCCTCGGGGAATTCCACGACGAGGACAAGGTTGTGGGTGGAGCCCCAGTAGTCAACGCCTTCGAACCGACCCTCCCAGGGGGCGGACTCGGTGGTGAGGGAAATTTCGGCGCCGAGCTCGTTCACTTCGACGGACTCCTGGCCCGGGTCATGGGAGAACTCCGTAGCGCCGGCCCAGTCCTGGGTGACCGAGGAGTCGCTTCCGGTGTAGGCGACCTGTAGGACGACGTCGTCGGAGCCCTCGCCCTCGGGGTTTTCCAGGCCGGGCTGGGAGGTGCCGTCCACGGCCGCCGCACGCATGGCCTCCACGTCAGCCTCGGTGAGTACCAGGCTGAGCTCCCGATACATCAGACGCGCGCGGATCTCGTCCTCCTGCACGTCTACCACGACGCTGTGGATCGTGTCGGCCCATACTTCTTCGTCATACAGGTATCCGCCGTAACCACCGACGTCACCTCCGCGCGGGTAGTTCCCGAAGATCCTCCCTTCGCCGTTGATGCTCGATTCGGCGTAGCCGATCTCTCCGGTGTCGGCGTGGGCGGGGACCGCGGCCGCGACGCCGAGCGCTCCGAAGGCGACGAAGGCCAGGCCGCCCCGGAGGGAGCGACGGGTGCTGTTGCGAGTACAGGAAGTCAAGGAACTCTCATTCGGTGGGCCCGACCGCGTTTGGTTCGTCGGCGGGGGAGGGGATACCGCGGCACCGGTCCGTGTCTTCACGGGGTCCGTGCGCGGGTCGGAGGTCGGTGAGGGCGTACTGAACAGAACGGACGTTCACCGATCGACGATCCTAGTGAGCCGAAAGAAAGTCTGAGGGCACCGGGTAATGACGATCGGATAACTCCCGCCGGGATTTTCCGCCCCTGTTTTCCGTCGAATCAATCGGATTATCGATTGATTGCCGTGAACCTTTTTTCGGGATGTGCGTCCTTCCCGTTCCGGGTGTCGCGGCGCCCCTTGCGCCCGCCCGGTTCAGGGGCCCAGCCACTCCATGAACAGGACCGTCGCGTCGTCCTGGAGGGTGTCGCCGTGGTGGTTGAGGATGTTGTGGATCAGCCGCCGCAGGGTCTCCGGGACGGGCAGGCCCTCCGCGTTGTGGCGGACGATGAAGTTCACGAACCGGTCCAGCCCGAACTCGTCGCCGCCCGGGTCGTGCGTCTCGGTGATCCCGTCGGTGAACAGCACCAGGCGATCCCCGGGGCGGAGCTGCTCCTCGCACAGGGCCGCGCCCAACCCCAGGTCGATGCCGAGCGGGGAGCCCGGGAGGCAGTCGGGCAGGTCGACCATGCGTCCGCCCCGGATGCGTACCGGCGGGTGGTGTCCGTGGCTGACCCAGGTCAGCTGCCCGGTCCTCATGTTCAGGTCGGCCATCAGGGCGGTCACGTAGCGGACGGTGCCCAGGTGCTCCACCAGGGTCGCCTCGATCGCCGCTCCCGTCTCCAGCAGGGTGGCGCCCTCCCGCCTGCTCTTGCGGTAGGCGGCGACCGCGAGGTTGGCTGCCAGGCCCGCGGTCACGTCGTGGCCCATCGCGTCGAACACGGCCATGTGCGCCACGTCGCCGTCGATCCCGTAGTCGAAGGCGTCGCCGCCGACCTCGTAGGCGGGTTCCAGTACGGCACTGATCGTCACCTGGTGGTTGGCGAACTCGCTCGGCGGCATCAGGTTCCACTGGAGTTCGGCCGCCACGCTCATCGGCCGGGTGCGGCACAGCCGGGCGAAGGAGTCGCTGTACTCGCGTTTGACCACGACCAGCATCGCGACCATGACCGCCAGTGCCCGCATGGCCCGCACGGTGTCGTCACCGGACTCCTCGGCGTCCACGCGCAGCACCCCGAGCCGCTCGGCCCCGTCCTGTAGGGGGATCCACCACCGGTCGAGTCCCGGGCGGGTCTCGCTCAGCGGTGTGAGGGTCTCGAAGGACCGTCCGGCCAGGGTGCCGTTGATCGGAAGCTCGGTCTCTCCGTACTCGGGGTCCCCCCGGTCCTTGTCGTGGAGCAGCAGTCGGAGCACGTCCTGCTGGAGGTCCACCACGTAGATCGCCACGTGGTGGAGCCCCGCACTCTCGGCGCGTCCGCGCACTGTCGCGGGGAGCTGCTCGATCGTCGTCAGGTGCGAGTCCTCCAGCAGCCCGGCGAACATCTCGACCAGCTCGTCGTTGACGGCCATGTCGACCACCCGTGTCTCGGCTTGAGGGTCACTTCATACCCGGTCAGGGGGCTCTCCCACCATTGTGCAGTGTTCGGACCGGGACGTTTGGGAGACACGGGGCGGCGGGCGCGGTCCGGGGCCCGACATGACCGCTCAGCTCCGGTCGACGCGGAACAGGGTGGTGCTGCCGGACACCTCGTTGGCGACGGCCAGCAGCGGCACGCCCGGGACGGGAGAGTCCCCGGCGCTGACGAAGGCCAACCTCTCGGCGCCCAGGTCCCCGGCCTCACGGCTGCCCGGCTCGGCGGAGAAGTCACGGTGGTCGAGGTACTGGGTGAAGCCCAGAGCTTGTTCCCTGCGAGGCGGCGGACCTCGGTCACCTCGGCCCAGGGCCATCCGAGTGGGTGGACGGCAGAAAGCGACCCTGGTCAGTTTCTGACCGAGAGTCGCGCTGCTGTTGGAGTCCGGACCCGCCCCGGTGTCAATCGTCTCTTTGGCGTATGAGCTCTCAGGTGATGCGGGCGGACAGTTCGTCGAAGTCCAGGAAGTAACGTCCGTGGCTGCGTCGCAGAGCTTCACGGTTCTCCGCACCGAGAACCACAACTTCGACCGAGGGGTCCCCACGGAACTCCCGCTCAGCCTCGAAGCGCGCCTCCAGAGCCTTTCGCCTGTGTGTGTACTCCTGCTCACGCACCATGCGACCGGAGGAACGGTCATACACCACGAGGAGGTTGGTCATGGTTTCAAAGGTACCTGACACGTGCTCACCTGTCTCGGATCGGTTCCAGCTCCAGTACGCCTGACTGGAGCTCCTCCAGGTCATGCTCAACTGTTTGCCAGTGCTCCTGTACTTCGGGGGAGTCAGGGGCCACCCCGTCCAGTTCGGCCTCTTCGAGCACTGCGATCAAGTCGCCGACGGTGAGGGCCAGACGCACCATGAGGACTCTCTGCGTATAAGCGGCGTCGGCGAGTCTGCGCATGATGAGGCGTCGATCCTCTGTCGGCTCCAGATCCAGGTCCAGGGCATCTCGCCAGTCGGTCGGTGCCTCGCCGTATCGGATTCCCCGGCCGAGGACGTCCGCCAGTTTCTCGAACATCTCCGCCCACTCGTGCTGCCAGGCCGTCCGAACCTGGATCTCCACGGGGAGACCGTCCGGGTAGGCGATGACGTGGACGGCGCGATAACCGGAGCTTGGCTGGTCACGGCGGTCGGTGATTCGGGGTTGCTTGGCCTGCCCCTGAAAGGCGCGCACGATTCTGGCGACCGCGTCGTCCTGTTCTCTGCGTCCACCCCTGATGATGACGCGCATGCCAGCGAGGTCCTGGATGCTTTTCAGCCACGATCCGCCGTGCCTGCGTAGTTTCTCAAGGATCGTTCCGGTGTTCTTGATACGTCCGGAAGGAGCGAAGCCCAGGTCCCGGACCAGCTCCATGGAGTGCTCCAGGGCCTCGTCGTAGGCCAGGAGAAGCTCGTTGAGGCAGCCGAGATCATCTTCCGCAGGCTCGGCCTGGCGCACCAGACGTTCACCGAGCCGCACGATCTGCGACTTGCTCAGGGGAGGGGCATACCCGAGTGATAGCAGCGTGTTGCGGAGCGGGCGGCTGCTTTCGGAAAAACCTCTGGTGAGCGAAGCCACTGAACGGCCGCCGGGCACAAACCCGGTCAGGGCCCCGGCCCTTCCCGTCGGAAGGGTCCGGGGCCCGGCCGAAACACCCGCCGGTTCACTCCCAGCGCAGGCCCTCCGGGCGCATGGTCCGCAGCAGCGCGGGCATCGCGAGCAGGGTGGTCAGGAACGCCACCCCCACGCCCGCGCCGACGATGGTCAGGATGTCGGCCGGGGCGAAGGTCACCGGTAGCCCGGCCAACCGCTGGATCAGGGCCCCCAAAGCGGTCCCGGCCACCGCTGCCAGGGCGATGCCGAGGAGCACGGGGAGCACGGTCTGCCACAGCACCGAGGCCACCAGGGTGCGTCGCCGGGCGCCGAAGGCGGTCAGCACCGCGTGCACCCTCCTGCGTTCGCGGATCTGCTCGACCGTGCCCACCACCAGACCGGCGGCGATCACCGTCAGGCAGGCGAGGGCTCCGGCCATGAGCGCGTCACGCATCCTGACCATGGCGGGGACGGTCGCGCTGGCGATCGGGACCTGTACTCGGGCCGTCGGGTCCAGGGCCGCGACGGCGGCCTTGAGCTCCTCCTCCATTCCGGCGGCGGACGGGTCGACCCGGATCCAGAGCGAGCCCGGTACCGCGATCCCCTCGGGCAGTGCGGCCGCCTCCTCAGTGGCCAGGATCGCGTTCTGCGCCGTGTACCCCAGCCCGTACCAGGGGTGCTCGGCCAGCGGCCCGTCGAACTCGGTGAACTCGGGCACCGTCCACGGGGCCGCGTCCACCTCGTCGCCGCCTCCGACCATGAGCGTCCCACCGGGTTCCAGCCCCGGTACTCCGCTGAAGGCGTCCCCGGGGGAGCACTCGGGCAGGTCGGCCATCTCCCGCAGGTAAGGGCAGTCGGCGACGAGGACGCGGACCTGGGAGCCGTCGTCGGTGACGCCGCCCACGCTGCTGTAGGCCAGGACCTCCTCCACCCCCCGCACCTGAGCCACGGCACCGGCCGGGTCGCTCCCGACCGGGACCGACCGCAGATCGGTCTGGAGCTGGAACCCGGACACACCGAACTCCTGAGCCGCGTACACCTCCTCGACGGTCTCCGCGAGCTCCACCGTGGAATCGTCCCAGGCGTTCGCGAACAGGCTCTGCAACGCGATGGCGCCCGCGACGGTGACCACGATCCCGTTGACCGCTCGGGTGGGCCCGCCGCCCGCCGCGCCCAGGCGGCGCAGGGCCAGCTGGAGGGAGAGGGGGCCGCCCGAGGCGCGGCCGAAGAGCCGGTCGACCAACCAGGGCAGCACGGCCGTCGTGCCGAACAGGGCGGCCAGGAGCCCGACCGACACCATCGGGACCCACTGGCCTCCGGAGGGGCTGAGACGCATGCTCGCAACGATGAGGGAGATGCCCAGCACGAACAGGAGCAGTCGCCACCACAGCCTGGGGCGGGGCCGCTCGGCGCGGCGTACGGTGCCCAACGGGTCGACCACCACACTGCGCAGGGAGCCGAGCACCACCCACAGGGCCAACAGCGGTACCGCGACGAACACCAGGGGGCCGAGCACCGGGTGCGGTGTCACGTCGGCGGTGTACAACCCGGACGAGATCGGCACCGACTCCACGATCGGGCGTCCGGCGAGAAAGAACCCCACTCCGAGCACCAGGCCGAGCGCGACCCCGGGGAGGGTCTCCCCGGCCGCGATGCGCCGGGTGGCCCCGCGGTCGGCGCCCATCAGCCGCAGCGCCGACAGGCGCCGGTCGCGCTGCTCGCCGCCGAAGCGCACCGCCGCGCCGAGGAACACCACCACGGGGGTGAGCATGACGACGACGCCCACCGCGCCGAGCAGCAGGATGACGGGTTCGTCCCCGCTGGGACTCGGCTCCCCGCCGTAGCTGGTGATCCGGTTCCCGGCGCTGTCCAGGGTCAGGTCCTCGTCGCCGAGGTAGAAGGCCAGCTCGTGCGGCCCCATGAGGCCCTCGGGCCCGATCTCCCCGATCACGGTGTGGTCGAACCTGCGCTGGAGTACCTCGTTCTCCGGGTCCTCGAGGAGTTCGGCCAGGGCGGGGGAGAGCACGATCTCCCCGGGGCCGGGGATTTCGGCCACCCCCGGCGGGAGAGGAGGGCCGGACCCTTCCGCACGGACGACCCGGCCGAAGATCTTCCTGCCCTCGTAGTCGGTGTCGGCGATGCTGAACAGCAGGGTGTCCTCGCCCGCAGGGGGCGGCGGGTACTCCGCCACCTGGTAGTCGAAGCGGTCCGCGTGCCGCTCGTTCAGGTGGGCCATGACGGTCGGCAGGGCGGCGGCCAGAAGCAGGGCGGCGGTGGCCACACCCACTCCGATCGCCGTCAGCACGGTCCTCAGTACGACTTCCCTGCCGCCGCGCAGGGAGAGCTGTGCGCCCAGCCAGAGGTCCTTGGGGAAGGACCGGCGGGCCCGCTCCTGCCGGACCTCGGGGGCGCGTTCGCGCAGACTCATCCGAGACCTCCGAGGTCCCGGGTGCGGCCGTCCCGGACCACGACCTCGCGGTCGGCGTAGGCGGCGACCCGGGGTTCGTGCGTCACCAGGACCACGGCGGCCCCGCTGTCCCGGGCGGCGTCGGTGAGCATCCGGATCACCCGCTCCCCGTTGAGGGAGTCGAGGGCACCGGTGGGTTCGTCCGCGAACACCACCCGGGGGCGGGTGATCAGGGCTCGGGCCACCGCGACCCGCTGGCCCTGGCCGCCCGAGCATTCACCGGGGGTCTTCCCGGCGACCTCGGCCACGTCCAGCCGTTCCAGCCAGTCGAGGGCGGTGCGTTCGGCCCGGCGCCGGGGCTCTCCGCCCAGCCGCAGGGGCAGCGCGACGTTCTCGACGCAGGAGAGTTCGGGGACGAGCTGGCCGAACTGGAAGAGGAAACCGAAGTCGGTTCGGCGCAGGTCGCTGAGCCGGGAGTCGGAGGCCTTGGCGAGGTCGGTGTCGTCGTAGTCGACACGGCCGCCGTCGGGCCGCACGATCCCGGCCAGGCAGTGCAGCAGGGTGGACTTGCCGGAGCCGGAGGGGCCCATGACGGCCACGATCTCCCCCGGATACAGAGTGAGGGAGGCGTCCACCAGGGCGGTCGTGGGACCGAAGGAGCGGCTCAGTCCGGAGGCGGTGAGCAGGGGTTCCGTGGCGTGCTCCGGGGCGGGGGAGCTCTGGGGGGCGGTGTGTGTCATCGGCCGCGTACCTCCCCGGCCAGGTCGTCGATCCGTGCGGCGGTCAGTTCCAGCCAGCGCAGGTCGGCTTCGAGGTGGAAGAGCGCGTGGTCGCAGATGAGTTGTTCGGCGAGATCGCCGCCGGCCTTGCGGCGGGTGAGCACGCGCATCTGCTTGAGGTGCTCCGCCCGCTGGACGTCGAGGACCTGGTCGGCCGGGCGGCCGGTGAGCAGGGCGAGCACGACCTTGGTGTACAGGGTGCTCTGCAGGTAGGGCTCGGGGCTCTCGGGGGCGGCGAGCCACTGTTCGACGTCGGTGACCCCGGCCTCGGTGACGGTGTAGCGCTTGCGTTCGGGGCCCGCGCCGGGCTCGACCGCCTCCACCTCCACCAGGCCGTTCTTGAGCAGGCGGGAGAGGGTGGCGTACACCTGGCCGTAGGCGAGCGGCCGCTTGGTCGCGAACTGTTCGTCGTAGGCCTGTTTGAGGTCGTATCCGTGCTGGGGGCGGGTTTCCAGCAGCCCCAGGAAGGTTGGTCCGAGTGACATGCCAACGACTATACATGCGGTGTATACGCGTCGTGTATAGCTGTGTCGAACCGGGGCCCCGACCCGTGCCGGTCCGAACGGACTCCAGCGGTCGGGGCCCTCGTTCCGGGGCGCCCCGGTGGTTTCAGACCGCCGGGGCGGGGGTGCCGCCGCGCACGGTGGCGAACAGGAAGACCAGGGCGGCGCCCACCGCCGTCGCCAGCATCACCGCGGTCATGCTCGCCATCGTGGTGGAACCGGCCAGTCCGGCGGTGGCGGCCAGCGCCGAACCCGCGCCGAACTGGAGGGTCCCCAGGAGCGCCGAGCTGGTTCCGGCGATCTCCGAGGGCTGCCCGGACAGCGCCATCGCGGTCGCGTTGGGCGAGATGAGGCCGGTGAAGACCATCATCACGAACAGCGCCGCGGTGACCGTCACCAGGTCGGCCCCGCCGGTCAGGGACAGCAGCGCCATGGCGAGCACGGCGGCGACCGCGCCCACGAGCCCCAGGCCCAGGCGGCGGCGCAGCTCCATCCGCCGGATCAGCACCACGTTGACCTGGTTGCCGAGGATCATGCCGAGCGTGGTCACCCCGAAGACCAGGCTGAACTGCTGGGCGCTCGCCCCGAACTGGGACTGCGACACGAACGAGAACGCCGAGATGTAGGTGAAGCTCATCCCGAAGCTCAGCGCCAGGACCGCCGTCGGGGCGATGAACCCCGGGTCACGCAGCAGTCGGGCGAAGGTGCGGGCGAGGACGCGCGGGTCCTGTCGGCTCCGCTGTTCCCGCGGCAGGCTCTCCGGCAGGGCGAACAGGACGAGGGCGAACGTCAGCGCGCCGGTCAGTCCCAGCGCTCCGAAGATCAGCTGCCACGGTCCGAGCAGGAGCAGTTGTCCGCCCAGGAGCGGGCCGAGCATCGGCGCCAGCCCGGTCAGCAGTACGAGTCGGGAGAAGAAGGTGGCGGCGGTCTCGCCGTGGAAGACGTCCCGGACCACCGCTCGGGAGACCACGAGCCCGGTCGCGGCGGACAGCCCCTGGAGGAAGCGGAGCGCCATGAACGCCTCGGCCGAGGAGGCGAAGACGATCGCGAAGGTGCTCGCGGTGAACACGGCGGTTCCCACGAGCAGGGGCGCGCGGCGGCCCCAGCGGTCGCTCAGCGGCCCGGTGACCAGTTGGCCCAGGGCCAGGCCCGCCATCACGGCGGTCAGGGTCAGTTTGACCCGGGACTCGCCGGCACCGAGGTCGGCGGCGATCTCGGGGAGCGCGGGCAGGTAGAGGTCGGTGGCCAGCGGGCCGATGGCGGACAGGACGCCGAGAACGAGGACGAGCAGGGTGACGGGGCGGCGGGGCGTCGGGCTGACGGGACGGCGCGGTGCCGGGGCCGCCGTCTCCGGGCGGCTGCTGCGGCGCTTGTTCGGGCGCACGAGGGTAAGGCTCACGAGCTCTCCAAAGCAGGGCTGTGGAAGGTCGGGGACGACCTGGGGTGGTGTGCGGCGCCGTGAGCCACCTTCGGGTGGGGCACCTGCGGGACGGGTCCCACGCGGGGACACTCCGCGTGCAACGGGTGGCCATGGGATGGCAATCCCCGCTTGACCCGGGATCCCCGGTGATCCGAACCACAGACTGCAATCCCCTGCCAGTGGGGGATTCGGGGGCGGTGAGGCCGATCACCGCGCACCGGTCACGGCGCGCTGTTCACCCGCGGACCGTGCCCCCTCCGCACGGGGACGTCAGGTCGGCCGTTCCGCCGTCACCCTGCTCCGTCGTCTCGCTGTTTCGTCGCCCTGCTGCCCCGCCATCCCGGGGCCCGGGCGGGTCAGCCGTCCTGGCGCTGCGCGCGCAGGCGGGCCTCCTCCTCGGCGCGGCGCAGGCGGGCGTCCTCCTCGGCGCGCGCGGCGCGGCGCAGGCGGTGCCAGGAGGTGGCCCAGCGGAGGCGTTCGCCCTCGTCCGTGCCGACGCACGCGGTCACGAAGGCCATCAGGAAGACGTAGCCGGGGAGTTCGGTGCCCTCCAGGGCGCGCTGGAACTTGGTGGCGCTGACCACGCCGCCGCACTTGTACTCCAGTTCCAGGTACGACCAGTCGCCGGCCCACGCGAGATAGCGGCGCATGGTCAGCAGGAACTCCGCGGGGGTGTTCGCGTCCCCGGGGTCGGGGCGCTGCTCCGGCTCCGGGTGTGTGGTCTCGACGGGGGTGTTCATGGCTTCGGAGGGGACGAGGTCCAGCCAACCGGTCCGGGGGAGTGAGCGGTTGGGACCGGTCGGTTCGAGGACGCCCGGAACACTCACTGGGTCTCCTTATCGGCGGTCGTCACGACGGCCAAGATTGCGAAAGGGTGCTCCAGCGCCCGTGCGGGGGGCGTGGGCAGAGGGCTCTCAGAACACCGACCATCGGCTACGGGCTTTGTGGCGGGAACACCGACCGATCGGTTACAGGGAAATCTACCGGATGAAGACGGTGTGCGAAAGCGCCTGGTGTCCGGGTTTGCGGGAGGCGTGCGTCTCTTTCCGACACGGTCGCTTCGCCACGGGGTGTCCCGTTGGGAACTTTTCTGGGAAACCTGATCAAAGGTGATCTCGGGCGCCAGGAGAAACGTCTGTAATGACAGAAACATTCTTTTCCCTGTTCACTGCGGTATGGTCGAAAAACGATCTTTCGCCCCCGGGAAATGTCCTGTCTTAAATTGGGAGTTGAGGTTGTCCGTAACTACGGAGACCACCACACGGCCGTGGCGTCGTCCCGCACCTTCGCTCGCGGATGCCTTCGGCGGTCGGGATCCGCGGCCTCCAGCTCTCGGACCCGCTCCAGTAGGGCGCCGGGCCCCCGGCGGCGCACCAGGGCGAACGCACCCTCCCAGGACAGGTCCCCGAACACCTCCACCGCCCGGGTCGCACCGTCGGTCATCGCCAGGAACGGCCCCCTGGGCACCGTCCCGACCAGGGCCTCCTCGGCAGCCCGGGGGTCGGCGCCCGCGGTCCAGAACCCGCCCGGAACGTTGCGCCAGGCGCGGATGGCGGTCCCCGGGCCCGCCTCGGGCCGCAGGTCGTCCAACCGCGTGTCCGCGATCGTTCGGAGGTTTCCGCCCTCCTCGGCCAGCAGTACCGAGTCCGACAGCACCAGGTACTCCAGCCGGTCCCCGCTGATCCGGACCGCCACGACGGTGGCCGAGGGCGTCTCCTGGTTCCCCAGGTCGCAGGTCCCGCCGTGTGCCGCCGACGCCGACCTGATCGCCTCCGCCAGCGCCTCGCGCAGGTCCGCCCCCGCGTCCGCCCCGGCCAGCAGCAGGGCGCCCAGCCGGCGCGTGTACCAGGCGACCCCGTGCGAACAGCCGTTGTCGACGTCGGCGGGGGCGCCGGCCCCGTCGAGTAGGACCGCGGCCGTGGCGGTCACCGCGGCGAAGTCCTCGTTCGGGTGGTCGGGGCGTCCGGGTTCGGTGGCGAGAAGGAAGGGCACGGGCCCCTCCTACCCGTGAGGGGGCACGGCACACGGGTGGCTCCCGGCACACGGAAGGCCCCGCACGCCCGGGATCCGGGTCGCGCGGGGCCTGTCGGGAGCCGGGTCAGCGCACCACCACGGTGGCGTACAGGTCCAGGTGGCCCTGCTGCCACAGCCAGTCCATGGCGGCCAGGCTCACCCGGGCGCAGCCCTTGGACGCGGGCTGGGCCGGAACGCTGGGGTAGCCGTGCACGGCGATCCCGCCGTTGAAGTACTTGGGCCGGTACAGCGCCCCGTACGGCCCGGGGTCCCAGGAGTCGACGTCGCGGAAGACCGTGTACTCGCCGGTGGGCGTGGTCGCGATCCGCTCGGAGCCGTCGGAGCCCTCGTAGGGCCGGCCGGAACCGGTGGAGGTGTGAATGACGCTCTCCACCGAGCCGTCGGCGACGACCAGCAGCAGTTGCCGTTCGAGGTCGATCTCCACCACCGAACCGGACTCCGTGGTGGCGGACGGGACCGAGCCCTCGGCGAGCGCGGCCCTGGTGTCGGGGCCGACCAGGCCGTCCCGGGCGATTCCGGCGGCCTTCTGGAGCGCCAGCACGGCGTGCTCGGTGTGCATCCCGAACTGGCCGTCGACGCCGTCGATCCAGTAGCCGAGTTCGTCCAGCCGCCCCTGGAGCGCTCTCACCTGGGCACCGGAGTCGCCCTTGCGCAGGTTCGCGGTCACAGCCGGGGCGCTCGGGGCGGCAGCCGGAGAGGAGGCCGCGGGAGCGGATGCGGAGGAGGTCGGGACGGGGGAGGCGTGGGCCGGCGCGGCCGTCAGCGCCGGCCCCGCCGCCAGGGCGCAGGCCGCGCCGAAGGCGAGGGTGCTCGTTCGGAGGGGGTTCCTTGCGAAGGGTGATCGGGGGGAAACCATACGTCCCATTTACCCACAGGCCCGGCACTGTCCCGGATTCGGGGCGGCCGGGTGCGGACCCTTCGGCCGGCGGCCCGGTCAGCGGTGGTACGCACGCTCGTGCAGGGAGCAGGCCACCTGGGCCAGGGCACGGCAGCGGGCGAACTCCACCGGGGTGAACGGGACGTCGGCGCGGTGGACGGTCAGGGTGCCGCCGCCGGGGGCGGGCAGGGTCATCGCTGTGCCGGACAGCTCCCGTGCGGGGTCCTGCCGGTCGGGCGCCCGGGTGTACCGGACGTCCTGGGCGGCGGCGAGCGCGAGCAGGCAGCGTTCGAGCGTGGTCGTTCCGGTGACCAGGGCGTCCACCATGGTGAGGGTGCGGCTGGTGGTGTCACTGAGCTCGTGGACGTCGGCGGGGCGGACCACGGCGTCACGCCCGCCCGCGTCCCGTACGGACCGGTGGAGCTCGGGCTCGCCCACGCAGGCGGGCGCGCTCACGAAGAACTCGTCGACGGCGTCGGTGCCGTCGGGGTGGACCTGCATCAGTCGGATGTCGACCCCCAGGGCCGCGAACCGCCCGGTCAGGGCGGCCAGTCCGCCGGGCACGTCGGCGACGGTGACCCGTACGCCCCAGAGTCGTTCCTCGGCCGGGGTCGCGGACCGGGTCCGCCCGGTCGCCGGTTCGGTCGTCCCGGCCGGGGGCGCGGCCCGGTCGCGGGAGCGGCGGTGCCGGTGCCAGCGGTGCAGGGCGGAGCACGCGAGAAGGAGGACCCCCAGGCCGATCAGGGTTCGCACCCCGCTGTCGCTGTGCCCCAGGGAGACCACCAGGAGGTGGGCCGCCCCCGCAGCGAACAGCAGGGTCCCCAGCTCCAGCACCTCGCGGCCGAAGAATCCGTGACGGTCGTCGGTTCGGTGGCTGCCACTCGAAGCGTCCATGCCGCCGACGGTGTCAGGCCGAGGTTGCGTCCGTTCGTCGTTCTGTGTCCTCGCGGTAACGCGGAGGGTGACACCGCTCACGACGCTTCCAGCGCCCGGGTCAGGGGCGCCCGGGGCGTTCGATGACGTCGGTGACGTCGATGTCGATCCGCCCGACCCTCAGTCCCAGGCGGTTCTGGACGAAGGCGCCCATGGCCCGCCGTGCCGCGGCTGTGGCGTCGGGGATGACGGTGCCGCTCAGCACCCGGGCGGTGGCGGTGACGGCCAGACCGTCCGGGGTCTGTTCGATCCGGCAGCGGCCGACGATCAGTCCTTCGGTCGGGTCCACGCAGGCGCGCAGCATCGCGGAGACCGCGGAGTGGCGGACGCGGGTGTCACCGGGGCCGCCGCCGGGCAGCCGGAGGGTCTGCCTGGAACGCCCCTCGGCGCGCACGGTGCGCATCACGTCGTCGAGGAGCCCGGGCGGCGCGGTGATCTCGCCTTCGTCCCCCAGAGCCGACAGCAGGGGCCGGAACTCCTCCGCGGCGGCCCGGCAGTGCGGGCAGGTCCGCTCGTGCCCGGTGGTGGCGCCCGATCGGAGGTGGTCCAGGAGCGTGTCGGCGGAGGTGCCGCAGGGGAGCTGGTCGTGGTCGTCGGACGGGTCTACCGCCATGGTTCGAGCGCCTCCACGAGATGGGTACGCGCGCGGTGGATGCGGCCGCGTACGGCGGTCGGGGTCGTGTCGACGATCTCCGCTATCTCCTCATGACCCAATCCTTCCAGTTCCCGGAGAACCCAGCAGATCCGTTGCGGGGGCGGCAGCCCGGCCAGGGCCTCGTGCAGCGCCTCGTGCAGGCCGGTGGCCAGGGCCCGGTCGTCGGGCCCCGCGCTCCGTTCCCTGAGCCCGGAGTGCTCCGCCTCGGCGGGGGCCTCGGGGCGGCGGGCGCGCAGGGCGTTCAGCGCGAGGCGGCTGACGATGCGGTGGAGCCAGGCCGGGAAGGTGTGCGGGTCCCGGAGGTCGGGCAGTCTGCGCCAGGCCGTGATGAGGGCCTCCTGGGCGGTGTCCCTGGCCTCGGCGGCGTTGCCGAGGGTGCGGAGGGCGATGCGGTAGACAACGTCCTGGTGGCGACGGACGAGGCTCTCGAACGCCTGGTCGTCGCCGTCCTGCGCTCGTTCCACGAGCACGCTCTCCGGTAGTGCGGTGTCCGTATGCATCTGCGGGATTCAGCTTTCCCGAAGCCGGGGTAACTACCTGTCGTGAGTAGTTAACTACATTAAGTAGCAGACTCGCGATCAGTAAACATGTTCCAAGTCACATTGATTTCTGCGTGAGCCGAACCCCCTCCCGTGTGTCCTCCACACGACGGCCCGAATTCGGGGCCACGCAGACCAGTCCGCACGGAGCACAGGAGCACCCCATGGCAGCCAGGAACACCGCGAGCGCGCACACCGACATCCACCAGGCCCCCTCCGCGCGCGGCGATGCGCCCGCCAACCGCACCGACCTCGCCCGCACCGACCGGAGCCCCGCCCGGTCCGAGGACAACGGCCGCACCGACATCGCCGACCACGTCGTCGCCAAGATCTCCGGAATGGCCGCCCGCGAGGTCCGCGGCGTCCACCGGATGGGCGGGGGAGCGGGACGCGCCCTCGACGCCGTCCGCGAGCGCATCCCCGGCTCCACCTCCACCAACGCCGCCGCCCGCGGCGTCTCCGTGGAGGTCGGCCGGACCCAGACCGCCGTCGACATCAACCTGGTCGTCGAGTACGGCGTCTCCATCCCCGACCTCGCCGCGGTGGTCCGCCGCAACGTCACCGCCGGCGTGGAGCGGATAACCGGCTTGGAGGTCACCGAGGTCAACGTGACCGTCGACGACATCCACCTCCCGGACGACGAGACCCAGGAGGCACCGGCCGAGCCCCGCGTCCGCTGACGCGCCCCTCCCCCACAGCAGTAAGGAGTACGAACGATGTGGTCGATCACCGGCCTGGCCTACGGGTCCCTCCTCGGCCTGGTGGCCTACTTCGGCGGATTCGGCGCCTTCCTCCTCGTCCTGGTCCTCGGCGCCGCCGGGTTCCTGGCGGGCCGCGCCTACGCCGGGGAGACGGACCTGGCCGCCCTCTTCACCCGTCAGGACGGGGGCGCGCGATGGTGAGCACGGCAGCCCCCAACCCGATGGCGCCCGGCCCGGCAACACCGGGGCCGACCGCGTCCGGTCCCGAGGCGCGTGCCGCCCACCGCGTCGCGGTCCGCACCTTCCGCCCCCGGCGGTCGACCACCGCCGTCCTGGTCAGCACCGTCACCGTGCTGGTCGCCGGGGTGGCCGCCGCCGGGGTGATCGCCGCGCTGGTCGGGGCCCCGCTGCGGGGCCTGCCGCTGGAACGGGTCTCCGAGCCTTCCATCGGCGCCCGCTGGGGCGGGCCCGAGATGGTCATCGCCTCCGCGGCGACCGCGGTCGTCGGCCTGTACCTGCTGTTCACCGCGCTCATCCCGGGCAAGGGCAGCCACATGGTGCTGCGCACCGACGACCGGGACCTGGTCGTCGGCCTGTCCCGGCGAGGGCTGCGCCGGATGGCTGAAAGCGCCGCCCACGAGGTGGACGGCGTCACCGGGGCCCGCGCCCGGGCGCGGGCCCGCACCGTCCGGATCACGGCCCGCGCCCCCGAGCCCGCCGACGCCGGACTGCGGGCGCGAGTGGAGGACAGGGTCCGGGAACGCCTCCTCGAACTCGGGCCCGCCCGCCCGGTGCGGGTGCGCGTGCGGGTCCGCCAGGTGAAGGGGGGCCTCCGGTGAGGCGTTACCCGCACCGGGCCGCCCGCCGGACGGCCCGGGGCAACCGGCAGGGGCTGGCCCTGGTCGGCGTACTGCTGCTGGCCGTCGGCTCGGCCGCGCCCCTGCTGCTGCACGGCCCCTCCCACCTGTCCGCTGCGGGGAGCACGGGGCAGGCGCTCGGGGCCGCTGGGGAACGGATCGCCCCGCTGCTGGCCACGCCCTGGGTCCCGTACGCCGCCGCGGCGCTGTCCGTGGGAGTGGTGCTGCTGGCCCTGCGCTGGCTGCTCGTGCAGGGGCGCTCCGCCCGGGTGCCCGCGCTCCGCCTCGACGAGGGGGACCGGGGCCGCACCGACGTCCTCGCCCGCGCCGCCTGCAAAGCCCTGACCAGTGAGGTCGCCACATACCCGGGGGTGCACAGGGGGCGGGCCCAACTGACCGAGTCCCCGCGCGAGCCCTGCCTGCTGATGGACCTCGTCCTCGCCGAGGACGCCGACCCCGTCGCCGTGTGGCAGCGGTGCCGGGACGACGCGCTCGCCCGGCTGCGCCTCTCCCTGGACCTGGACCGGCTGCCGACGGTGCTGCGCATCTCGGTCTCCGGGCAGTCGTCCGGGCGCAGACTCGCCTGAACCCGCGGCACACCCGCGCGGGTTCGGGTCGAGTGACGGGGGCGGCGCGGGCCCCGGGCCGTTGGGGAGGGCCCGGAAGGCCCCCGCCCCCGTCCGTACACAGGTGCCGCTCCGGCCGGTCGAGCGGTCGGAAGTGGGTAGGCAGGGGGATGGGACACGGCGCCCTGTCCGTCGCGCGGTGCCCGGCCGAGGGATCCGACCCCAGGAGGCGCTATGAGCCGGTTCTTCATGAACGAACGCGAGACCCTGGTCGAACAGGCGCTGGAGGGGCTCGTCGAAGCCCACGGCGGCCTGGTCGACGTGCACACCGACCCCTTGTTCGTCACCCGGCGCGCACCCGCCACGGGCAAGACCGCCCTGCTGTCCGGCGGCGGCTCGGGGCACGAACCGCTGCACACCGGTTTCGTCGGGCCCGGCATGCTCGACGCCGCGGTGCCCGGAGACGTGTTCGCCAGCCCCACCGCCCTCCAGGTGCGCGCGGCGATCCGGGCCGCCGACACCGGAGAGGGCACGGTGATGATCGTCAAGAACTACACCGGCGACGTCCTCAACTTCTCCATCGCCGCCGAACTCCTCGCCGAGACCCACCGGGTCGAACAGGTGCTGGTGGACGACGACCTCGCCACCCAGAGCCAGGACGAGGGCGGCCCCGGACGCCGGGGGACCGCCGCCGTGGTCGCGGTGGAGAAGGTGTGCGGGGCGGCCGCGGAGGCCGGGGCGCCCGTCGCCGAGGTGCGGGCGCTCGGCCAGGACGTGGTGGCGCGGTCGGCGACGCTCAGCGTGGCCTTCGAGGCCTGCACCAATCCGATGACGGGAAAGCGCTCCTTCGAGCTGGAGCCCGGCCAGATGGAGTTCGGCGTGGGCATCCACGGTGAACGCGGTATCGAGACCCGCCCGGTCACGGAGGCCGCGGACCTGGTGGAGAGCCTGGTCGGCCCGCTGGTGGAGTCGGTGGGGGCCAAACGCGGGGACTCCGTGCTCGCGATCGTCAACGGGCTCGGCGCCACCCACGGACTGGAGCTCGGGGTGGCGGCCCGCGAGACCCGTCGGGTCCTCGACGGGCTGGGGGTGAGCGTCGCCCGGACACTGGTCGGCCCGTACGTGACCTCGCTGGACATGAAGGGGCTGTCGATCACGCTCACCGTGCTGACCGACGACCTCGTGAAGTTCTGGGACGCACCGGTGCGGACCCCCGCACTGGTCTGGTGAGCGAAGGAGTGCAGATGTCGGCAAACAACGGGACGGAACTCACCGGAGCACAGGCCAGGGCCTGGCTGCTGGCCTTCGCCGACCGGGTGGTCGCGGACGCGGACGAGCTCACCGAACTCGACAGACAGGCCGGTGACGGCGACTTCGGCTGGAACATCAGTTCGGCGCTCAAACGTGCCCGCACGGGCCTGGAGGAGAGCGGCGCGCAGGATCCGGCGGAGGTGTTCCAGGCCGTTTCGGACGCCTTCCTGGCCTCCGGCGGGACGAGCGGCCCGCTGTTCGGGCTGTGGTTCGGGCGGCTGGGTGCCGGGCCGTCGGCGCCGTGGAGCGTGGCCGACCTGGGGAAGGCCTTCGAAACGGCGACCGGCGCGGTGCGCAGGCTCGGCAAGGCCGAGGTGGGGCACAAGACCATGGTGGACGCGATGGCCCCGGCCACCGACGCGCTCACCTCGGCCGAGACGCGCTCCTGGCGTGAGGCCGTACGTGGGGCGGCCCGCGCCGCACGGGCCGGGGCCGACTCGACCAGCGGCATGATCGCCCACCGCGGCCGTGCCAGCTACCTGGGGGAGCGGGCACAGGAGGTACTCGACCCCGGAGCGGTCTCGGTGGCGTGGTTCTTCGAGGCGGCGGAAGGGGCCTGAGGGACCGGCCGGGCCGCTCCGGCCCGCCGCGGTGAGCGAAAGAGGGCCGTCCCGCCGCCCACGGTCCGGTGGATGGCCCGGCAACCGCCATCGGTAGTCTCCTCCCTGCCGGGCCGAAGGCTGGGACGAACGAGGGGGCCGACCGTGGACACTGCCGGGAACACCGCGAACGACCACAAAGTCATCGTGATCACCGGGGCGGGCGCCGGGATCGGTCGGGTGACCGCGCGGCGGCTGCTCGGGGACGGCCACTCGGTGGTCCTGGCCGGGCGCCGCCGGGAGAGCCTGACGGAGACCGCGGACGGGAGCCCCGGGGCCACGGTGGCCGAGGCGGACGTGACCTCCCCCGAGTCGGTCCGGGCCCTGTTCGGGTTGGTCCGCGAACGCTTCGGCCGGGTGGACGTGCTCTTCAACAACGCCGGGGTGTTCGGGCCCGCGGCCTCGGTGGACGAGATCGGGGACCAGGACTGGCGCGAGGTCCTGGACACCAACGTCACCGGTTCGCTGAACTGCGCCCGTGAGGCCGCGCGGATGATGAAGGAGCAGGAACCCGGAGGCGGCCGGATCATCAACAACGGCTCCGTCTCCGCGCACGCGCCCCGGCCGTCGAGTGTGGCGTACACGGTGAGCAAGCACGCCGTCAGCGGGCTCACCGCCTCCATGAACCTGGACCTGCGCGGCTACGGGATCGCCTGCACCCAGATCGACGTGGGCAACGCCGCCACCGCGATGACCGCCGGGTTCGGGGCCAACGCCCGCCAGGCCGACGGCTCGGTGCGCCCCGAACCCACCATCGACGCCGCCCACGTCGCCGACACCATCGCGCACATCGTCTCCCTGCCCACGGACGTGAACGTCCCGACCGTCACCGTGATGGCCCGGGAGATGCCCTTCGCCGGGCGCGGCTGAGCGATCCCGGGCGGGGCCGACCAGCCGGGTCGAGTCGGTCGGGGCGCGTCGACCGGGCCGAGTTGTCCACAGGTCGACATACCGGCCTGGCCCCGGAGCCCTCCGGCGGCCTACCGTCGATACGGGGGAGCCCGTGCCCCGCCCGCTTCGTGCTGCCCGAACGCCCCGAACATCCCCGCTGTCCGTCCACTGCCCGGAACCCGCCCCACCCGCCCGCGCCCTGTGCTAACGTCGCTTCCTCGCGGCGACCCGGACCTGGCCCCGTGGCCCAGGGACGTGCCGGACCCGTGTCCCCCCGAAGCCCTCCCGGGCCCCTCGCGGTGGCGACCGGACCCTTCTGCACGTTCTCCACCTGCCAGGGAGCCACGCCCGTGCGTGTCCACTGCGCGGTGTACGCCCGCGGGCTGCGCCGCTACTCGACCTACCGTGCGGCAGCCGTCGCCGGAATCCTCACCAACTCGGTCTTCGGCGTCATCAACGCCATGGTGCTGCTCGCCCTGTTCGCGGCCCGCCCGGAGATCAACGGCTACGACGCCGCCGACGCCGTCACCCAGGTGTACGTCGCCCAGGCCCTCATCGCGCCCCTCGCCATCATGGGACCGGCCCTCGAACTCAGCGAACGCATCCGCACCGGCGCCGTCGGCACCGACCTGCTCCGCCCCGTCTCCCTGCTCGGCTGGTGGCTGGCGCAGGACCTGGGCCGCGCCACCTTCGACCTCCTCTTCCGCAGCGTGCCCACCTTCGCGCTCGGCGCCCTCCTGTTCACGCTCGCCCTGCCCGGCGACGCCCTGCGCTGGGCGCTCACCCTGCTGTCGTTCGCGCTGGCCACGGTGGTGGGTTTCGCGCTGCGCTACCTGTACTCGGTGGTGGGCTTCTGGCTGATGGACACCCGGGGCGTGTGGGCGGTCATGGGCCCGGTCGGGCCGGTCGCCGCCGGGATGCTGCTTCCGCTCACCCTCTTCCCCGCCCCCGCCGCCGAGGTCCTGCGGCTGCTGCCGTGGGCGTCGATGGTGCAGATCCCCGCGGAGGTCCTCCTCGGCAAGGACACCCTGCCGGGCGGGAGCGTGTACGGCGGGCTGCTGTTGCAGGCGGGGTGGGCGGTCGTGCTGCTCGCCCTCGCCGCCCGGCTGACCACCCTGGCCATGCGCAAGGTGGTGGTCCAGGGTGGCTGACCTCCTCCCCGCGAACGCCCCGGGGACGCCCCGCCTCCCGCGTCGGCCCCGTCCCGGCCCGCGCGACGGCCTCCTCCGCCAGGTGCGCCCGGCCCTGCGCGCCTACGTCCTGCTCGCCTGGACCTGGTGCCGCGCGGTCGCCCAGTACCCGATGGCGCTGTCCCTGTTCACCTTCGGTGTGGCGCTCAGCTCGCTGGCGGAGATGGGCGCCGTCGCGGTGGTGTTCGGCCACGCCGGGACCCTGGCCGGGTTCTCGGTGTACGAGGGCCTGCTCGTCTACGCGCTGGCCGCCACGGCCTTCGGCACCGCCGACTTCCTGATGGGGTCGGTGGAGCGGCTGGGCGAGCACATCCGCTCGGGCAGCTTCGACACGATGCTGGTCCGCCCCGTCCCGCCGCTCGTCCAGTTGGCCACCGACCAGTTCTCCCCGCGCCGTCTCGGCAAGGCCGTCCCCGCGCTGGTCGTGCTGGTGTTCGTGCTGGCCGTGTGCGATGTCGCCTGGACCGCGGGGCGGGTGCTGATGCTCCCCGTCCTGGTGGTGTCCGGGGTCGTCATCTGCTGCTCGGTGTGGCTGCTCGGCGGCTGCCTCCAGTTCTTCGTGCTCGACGCCCGCCAGGCCGCGAACTCGCTCACCTACGGCGGGCAGGCGCTCACCGAGTACCCCATCGCCATCTACGGCCGGAGCCTGGTCCGGACGGTGACCTTCGTGGTCCCGCTGGCCTTCGTGAGCTGGCAGCCCGCGCTCTACCTCCTGGACCGGCCCGACCCCACCGGCCTCCCCGGGGCCCTGCGTTTCCTCGGCCCCCTCGTCGCCGTCGTCCTCGCCCTGGCGGCCGCCCTGGTCTGGCGGCTCGGCCTGCGCCACTACCGATCCACCGGGAGCTGACCGATGCCCACCCACGAGAGCACAGCGGGCGAGGCCGCCGCCGACGGGGACGGCGGACCGATCATCGAGGCGGTCGGGCTCGGCCGCGACTTCGTCCGCTCCGAGGGCCGGTTCCTCCGCAGGACCAGGCGCACCGTCAGCGCCGTCCGGGACGTGACCTTCACCGTCCGGCCCGGGGAGATCGTCGGCTACCTGGGCCCCAACGGCGCCGGGAAGTCCAGCACCATGAAGATGCTCACCGGCATCCTCACCCCGACCTCGGGCAGCGTGCGGGTCGCCGGGATGGAACCGTCCCGGCAGCGCACTCGCCTGGCCCGGGAGATCGGCGTCGTGTTCGGTCAGCGCACCACTCTGTGGTGGGACCTGCCGCTGCGCGACAGCCTCACCCTCACCCGGCACCTGTACCGGGTGCCCGCAGCCGTGCACGCCGAGCGTCTGGCCGAACTCACCGAGCTCCTGGAACTCGGGCCGTTCCTGGGTACCCCGGTACGCCAGCTCAGCCTGGGCCAGCGGATGCGCGGGGACCTCACCGCCGCACTGCTGCACGCCCCGCGCCTGCTGGTGCTGGACGAGCCGACCATCGGGCTGGACGTGGTCAGCAAGTCGACCATCCGCGAGTTCCTGCTGAGGGTCAACCGGGAGCGGGGCACCACCATCCTCATCACCACGCACGACCTCGGTGACGTGGAACGGCTGTGCGACCGGGTGATGGTGATCGACCACGGCCGTGTGGCCTTCGACGGGGACCTGCCCGAGCTGCGCGCCACCGTCCCGACCCCGCGGGTGCTGGTGGTCGATCTGGTGGCCCCGGCGCCCGCCATCGAGGTGTCGGGTGCCACCGCGGTACGGGTGGACGGACCGCGCCAGTGGCTGGAGCTGGCGGACAACCCGGCCCGGGTGATCGCGGCGGTCACCCGGGAACACGAGGTGGCCGACCTGACCCTGCGCGAACCCGATATCGAGGGGGTGGTGTCCGCCCTGTACCGAGGGGGTCGGGCGCCGTGATCCGGCCCGCCCGGGGCCGGACACCGCGGTCCCGCTCCGGCGCGGGGTCGGTGGCCCTTGCCCCGGGGCGGGAGCGTGCGGGACGGGGAGCGCGCACCCCGGGAGGTGGTGGTATCACCACCATGGAAAAGGCTGCCCCCGCGCGCGAACCTGGGTCGTATGGACAGAACCCTTCCGAACCCGGTGCGTTGGGCCACGATCCTGTGGTCGGTGGCGATCGCGGCCGGGATCACCGAGACCTCCCTCGCCGTCGCCCCCGGTCTGGCCGACGGCGGGGCCGTGCCGTGGCTCGCCCTGGTCACGCGCGGGCTGCTCTACACCTTCTCCGCGCTCCTGGTCGCCTGGTTCTCCCGGGGACACGGGTGGGCGCGGATCACCCTGGTGGTGCTCATGACCGGGGTGGGGCTCGCGAGTGTGCTGGTCTCCATGGGGCTCGGGGTGCTGTCCGGGTTCGGGGTGTTCGTCGGACTGGGTTACGAGGGCCACGGTGCCGTCCTCCTCGTCCGGGTCGCGCACACGCTCGTCTACGTCGGGGCTGTGGTGGTGGCGACGGTGTCCGCCTTCCTGCCCGGAGCCAACCGGTACTTCCGTGGGGCCCGGGGCGCGATGGCCGCCCAGGACCTCCGGCACAGCGGGGCTCCCCTCTCCCGCGCCGCTCTCGCGTGACGCGCACCGGCCGGGCCCGCACCGTCCGGGTGTGCCGCGCACCGACCGGAGCCGTACCGTCTTCGTGCCGCCCCTGACCAGGCCCGCCAACGGGACTCAGGCCCCCGTTGTCCTGAGCGGGAAGGTGCCGGGAGGATGGTCGATATGACCGCTTCGTCCTACGGGGTGTGGCTCGGAATCACCTTCGGTGTTCTGTCCTGCGCCGCCTACACGGCCGCAGCCGTGGCCCAGCGCAGGCTCGCCGTCCGTATCACCGGACCACTGACCGGACGCGGTCAACTGGGGCCGCTGCTCCGACACCCGCTCTGGTGGGTGTCCCTGGTGTTCAACGGGGGCCGCGCCGGCTTCCAGGTGGCCGCGGTGAGCTTCGCGCCGCTGACCGTGGTGCAGCCCCTCGGCGTCCTGGTACTGATCTTCGGCGTTCCCTGGTCGGCCAGGCTCGCGCATCGCCGGGTGACCCGGGCGGAGTGGCGCGGCACCGCCTACACGGCGGTGGCGCTCGGGGTCCTGCTCGCGGTCACGGTCACCGGCGGCCAGGGCGGGGTGCTGTCCGCCGAGGGCTCGGTGCTCGTGGGCGCCGGGACCGTCGCCCTGCTCGCCGCCGTCGCCTGGGCAGCGGGCCGGGTTCCGTCACCGGCCTGGCGCAGCTACCTGCTGGCGGCGTCCGCCGGTGTGGCCTTCGGGGTCTCCTCGGCGGCGGTGAAGACCGCCGTGTGGGCCTTCGGGGACGGGGCGCCGGCCGGGATGGCACATCCCGCGACGCTGGCCGCCCCGGTGATCGCGGTCCTCGGGCTCTTCCTCGCCCAGGCCGCCTACCAGGGGGTCGACCTGGGGGCTCCGCTGGGCGTCACGACGCTGGCCAACCCGGTCGCGGCGGCGATCGTGGGGGTTTCGTTCATGGGCGAGTCCTATGCGGGTGGCTGGCTCGGCGGCGTGGTCGCCCTGGTGTGCGCGTTCGTCGCGGCGCATGGGATCCGCCTGCTGACCGTCCCCTCCGAGGATGTCGTGCGGCCCGCCCCGCGCGCCTCGGGACCCGGTCCCCGCGCCTGACCGTGCCCACCGATGAGCGGTCGGCCGTCCACAGC
Source organism: Nocardiopsis moroccensis (assembly GCF_055763695.1). NCBI lineage: Bacteria > Bacillati > Actinomycetota > Actinomycetes > Streptosporangiales > Nocardiopsidaceae > Nocardiopsis > Nocardiopsis moroccensis. Next base: position 5,012,008 of record NZ_CP199747.1, read on the forward strand.
CTGTGGACGGCCGACCGCGGTCCGGCAGCAAACGTTTCACCCCGTGCCGCCGGGACCGCCGCTCCGAGCGGGGTTGCTTTCGTTGCGTAGTTTCGTCACGACTGCGTTGCGTCTCGTGACCCGTTCCCGGTGTCCACCTCCCACGGGCCGACGGGCGGCCCGGCCCTCGTGGCAGTCCGGGCCGCGCAGGGACGCGACACCCCTCGGCCCCGGGGCCCTCCTCAGCTCGCGGGGCCCTCGACCGGGACCTTCCACACGAGCACGGTGCCGCCGCCGGAGCCCCTGCCGGCGCTGAACACGCCGCCCAGGGCCCGGGCGCGCTGGTCCAGGTTGCGCAGGCCGCTCCGGCGTCCCTCCTCGGGAAGCCCCACCCCGTTGTCGGTGACGGTGAGCGCCAGGGTGGTGGGCCGTCCGGTCGCGGACCTCTCCTCCACCGTCACCGAGACGTGCACCTCCGTGGCCCGGGCGTGCCGGGCGACGTTGGTCAGGCCCTCGCCCAGGACCGCCAGCAGTTGTTCGCCCACCTCGTCCGGGACCGACGCGTCGATCGGCCCGTCCAGACTCACCCCCGGGTGGCACCCCAGGCTGTGCGCGGTGCTCTCCGCCAGCCGCAGGATCCTCCCGCGCAACGACGTGTCCCGCCGGCTCGGCGGGTTCTGGAGGTCGAAGATGGTCGACCGGATCTCCCGGATCGTGCCGTCCAGTTCGTCGATGGTGCTCTGGACGCGCTCCTCGGCCTCCGGGGAGCCGATCAGCCGGACCGTGCTCATCAGGGTCATCGCGGAGGCGAACAACCGCTGGATCACCACGTCGTGCAGGTCCTTGGCGATCCGGTCCCGCTCCTCCAGCACCACGATCCGCTCGCTGTCCCGCCGTGCCTCTGCCAGCTCCAGGGCCACCCCCGCCTGCACGGAGAAGGCGTGCAGCATGCGCCGTACGTTCTCGTCGAACGGGGGCCGCTCGGCGAGCTTGCCGAGCAGCAGCACCCCCCGGGTGTTCCCGGGCGTTCCCAGGGGCACCAGCAGACCGGGGCCGTAACCCCGGTGGGTGAGCATCGGGCAGTTGGCCAGCCGCAGGTCGGGGAGTGCGGTGGCCTCACCCGTCTCGTACACCAGCCCGCAGACGGAGTCGTGGATCTCCACCGGGGTCCCCAGGATCTCCTGGGCGATGGGGCCGTCCGCGAACTCCGCGAACAGGTGCCCCCGCGCGTGCGGGTCAGGCAGCATCACCACCGCCGTGTCCGCACCGCCGATCTCCCTGGCCTGGGCCGCCATGAAGGCCAGTACCTCATTGGTGTCGGCCCCCGACAGCAGCCGGGTGGTGATCTCGGTGGAGGCGCCCAGCCACCGCTCGCGCAGCCGGGTCTCCTCGTAAAGGCGGGCGTTCTCGATCGCCACGCCCGCGGCGGTGGCCAACGCGGTGACGATGGTTTCGTCCTCCTCGTCGAACTCCCCGCCGTTCTCCTTCTCCGTCAGGTAGAGGTTGCCGAATATCTCGCCGCGCACCTGGATCGGCACACCGAGGAAACTCGACATCGCGGGGTGCCCCTCGGGGAACCCGCCGAAGTCCGGGTGGTCGCGCAGGTCGGACAGGCGCAGCGCGGTTCGTTCGTACAGGGGCGCGCCCAACACCCCCTTGCCGTGCGGGAAACGGCCGATCCGCTCCGCCTGTGCCCGGGAGAGCCCGACCGGGATGAACTCGGTGAAGCTCCCGTCCTCACCGATCACACCCAGACCGGCGAACCTGGCCTCCGCCAGGTGCGCGGCGGCCTCCGTGAGCCGGCGCAGCACGGTCGCCAGATCCAGATCACCACCGATGGCCAGGACCGCCTGGAGCAGGGAGTGCACCCTCCCCTGGGCGGAAAGCCCCGGGTTCATCTGGGAGTGCACCTCGGAGAGGAGCTCCTCCAGGGGCCTGGGGGACAACCGGTGGCTCTGGGGGATCTCGGTCATGTGTGGGTCAACCTCCGCAGAGCCGTTGAGGGGTTGAGGGCTAATAGTTGAATTGTCGTTGGTTTTTTCCCGGTTTGCCACATCTGGCTGCTAGGAAGCTTGTCCGAGAGCCCGGAAATTCCCCGGGAATCGGGGGCGGCGGCTCGGCAATTCATGCTAACGTCACGGTCAGTCGGCGCACGAAGGCCTCTCTGACCTCGCGTCCAGCGCATGTAACCCCTGTTTTCCGGTGCTATTCGCACGCACCCCTGATGTTGTCGCTCCTCGGCACTTCGCCGGGGCGGACTCGCCCCCACAGCGGAAGGAAACCTCCCGGTGTCTGGATACCACGGTACGGTCGGCGCCATCGGCGTCCGTCCCGCCGTGTGGCCGGAAGCACTCCGGCGGGCCCTGCTGCTCGCCGGTCTGGTTGCCGGAATCCTGTTCACCGTGTGGCTCGCAGCCGCGATCCCGGCGCACGCCGAAGAGGTACCCGTCACCGGGAACGCCCTACCCGGCGAGACCGTCGTTGAAAGCGCCGAGACCCTCGGCGGTTCGATCAGCGGAGCGGTCACCGCCGTGGGCGACCAGGCAGCGAGGCAGGCCGACAGGGCACTGGACGGAGCAGCCGAGACCGCCCGAGCGGTCGAGACCGAAGCGGCCGAACCCGTCCAGCAGGTCCGTGAAACGGTCCGGGACACCTCCCTGCCGCGTCCCGAGGACCTGCCCGAGACCGTCATCCCCGTCCCCGAGCAGGTCACCGCACCCGCCCCGGTCGGCGATGCCGCGGACGTCCCCGCCGAGCCCCGCCAGGAGCAGGGGCCCGGCGCGCAGGCCGAGAAGCCGGCGGTGGACGAGCGGATCGCGGACGGAGCCCCCGTCACGGCGCGTCCGCAGACCGACCCCTCCGCCGAGGAGACCGGTACCCGCGAACAGGGCGGAACCGTTGACACCGGACCCCGCGGGGCCGAGACGGTCACCACCGTGGCCAACGGTACCTCTGCCGTCGGCGGCGCCACCGCCCCCGCGGTCGCCGGTTACCTGCAGACCGCCGGATCCCCGGCTCCCGCCCCCGGCCTGTTCGAGGCCGCCCGGCACGTCCTGCGCTCGGCCCCCGCCGACTCCGCGGACGAGCCGACCTTCTCCCCGGACTAGCGCACCACCGGACACGCGTCCCGCACCGCAGGCCCCGAGCCCCGCGCGCCGCACGCGTCCGCTTTCCGCGCGCCCCTTCGAGCGGCGCCCTCCCAGCGACACCCGCTACCCAGTGACACCTGGGGGTTGACGTGAGCCCCGCACCTCGTTCGCGAGGTTCACGTCAGCCGGTGGTCCGCCAGACCGACCGACTGGTTCCGGCCCGAACCCGACCCGCCCCCGCCAGGGGCGGCGGGGTTCACCGGCCGGAGAGCTCACCCGTACGACCACCAGGCCCGGAACCCTTGGCCAGGGAACCGGACCACCGGGGCACGACACCCGCTCCGTCGCGCCCCCGAACCGAACACACACTCCGGAAGGACATTCCATGTTCCACACCGCCCGTACCTCCGCCCGGACCCTGCTGGTGGCCGCCGGCGCCGCCGGATTCGTCGCCCTCGGCGCCGGTGTCGCAGGGGCCGACGCGCTCGGCGGTGCCACGGAGGGCCTCCCCCTGGGCGACCTGGGCAGCCAGGTTCCGTCCACCCTGACCGATGGCGTCACCTCGCCCGTCGGCGACCTGATCAAGGTCCAGCCCGGCGAGCTCTCCGCCCAGCCCGACCTGCAGCACCAGTCCGGCCAGGACGGCGGCCCCCTCGGCCACGTGGTCGGCGACACCGTCTCCAGCGACAGCATCTCCGCGGACGCTCCGCTCCAGACCGGTGAGGACAACTCCACCGGCGTCGGCCCGTTGGAGCTGGACAGCGCCACCGAGACCCTGCCGCTCAGCAGCGGGTCGGTCGACCCGGTCTCCACCCTGCTGGGTGGGGCGGGCCTGCTCGACGGCCTGGGCCTGAACGGTGGCGGCCAGACCCTGCCGTTGAGCCACCCCGAGTCGCCGCTCTCCCTGGAGCAGAGCACGGATGTCGTCAACGACACCGCCGCCGAACTGGGCGACCGTGTCGGCAGCGGCCTCCACGAGGCCAACCCCGAGCTGGTGGGCCTGGACGACATCGACCTCGCCCAGGTCGGTGAGACCGTTCCGATGAGCGACCCGGTCGGGCTCGACGCGGGCGAGAACGCCGACCTGACCGGTGGGCTCACCACCCTGCTGCCCAGCGACGTCAACGACACCCTGCCGATGAGCGGTGCCGAGGCGGGGTTGGAGGGTGGCCTGCTGCCGCAGACCCCCGGCGGCGACCTGGTCGACGTCCAGGGCCTGCCGGAGCTGGACGCCCCCGAGGTCGGCACCGAGCAGCTGCCCCTGGCCGGGGAACTGCCCACCGACGACCTGCCCACCGGTGACCTGCTGCCGGTGGAGCAGCTGCCCCTCGCCGAGGAGCTGCCCGCCGGTGACCTGCTGGGCGAGGACCTGCCGGAGCTGTCCTAGCCCCAGAACGTGCGCCCGCCGGTCATGGCGGGCGCACACCGCCTCGGGCGGTGCGCGGGACCACCCCCGTCGACCGGGGCGCCAGGGGACTGTGGGGGTTCCCCGGCGCGTACCGACGGGAGGGCGCAGACCCCGCCGCCCGAGGCATCCGCCCCCTCCCGGGACCGTGACGACACCCCCGGTCCCGGGAGAGCGGGCCCTGCGCCCCAGCGGACAGCACGAGGCCCCCGCCGCATTCGCGCGGCGGGGGCCTCGTGCTGTCGGTCGTGTCCGGCTACCAGTCGTTCTCGCCGGTGCCGAAGCCGAGACCGTCCTGGCAGGGATCGGACGTGGCGTCCCGGCCCACGCCCGGTCGGGCGGGCGTGTCCGGCATGGCATCGCCCTCTCCGGCGGCAGCCTCCGCGTCCGCCGGGGTCGGCTCGGCCGTCGGCGGCTCCTGCGGGGCGGACGCGTCGTCGGCAGCGAGCAGTTCGGGCAGGCTGCGGTCCTCGCGCACCGCGGAGAACAGCTCGGCGGCCTCCGCCTCGTTCCACATGACCCGGTTGGGGTCGTAGGGCGCCTGGTACCAGGGCACGGTGTGGAACTCGATGTCGGCCAGGTCCACGTCGGCCATCGTGACCGCCACGGACAGCATCCGGTCCAGGGTCAGTTCCCGGTCGGTGGCGCTGTGCCGCACCACCGCCTGGAGGATGCCGTTGAGCTTGCCCGGGCTCGTGAGCACGTCGCTGCTGGTCACCTGGTCCGCGAGCGCGGCGAGGAACATCTGCTGCCGGTCGATGCGTCCCATGTCGCCGCCGTCACCGATGTCGTACCGGGCGCGGACGAAGGACAGCGCCTCGTCCCCGTCCAGGGTCTGCTCGCCGGCTTCGAGGTCCAGTTTGGCGCGGCGGTCCTGCATCGGTTCGGGGATGCACATGTCCACACCACCGATGGCGTCCACCACATCCCGGAAGCTCGCGAAGCTCAGGTGGACGAAGTGGTCGACCCGGATGTCCGTGAGGGTTTCGATGGTCCGCACGACGCAGGGAGGGCCGCCGTGGTACATCGCGGCGTTGATCATGCCGAAGTAACCGTAGGTCCCCTGGGCCTCACCGTAGGCGTCGCACTCCGGGAGCTGGACCAGGGAGTCGCGCGGGAAGCTGATCACCGAGGCCCGGTTGTCCGGGGAGATGTGCGCCAGCATCAGGGAGTCGGACCGCTCGCCCTCGAACTCCGTGGAGTAGGCGGGGCTGTCCTCCTCGTACCCGTCCGAGCCGATGAAGAGGATGTTGACCGCGTCGTTGAGTTTGTCCGGACGCTCCTCCTCGTTGAGCAGCGCACCGATGTCGTGCTGCACCATGTCGGAGCGCAGGTACTGGTAGTAGCCGTAGGCGGTGGCCACGCCGGCGCACATGACCAGGGCCAGGGTCGCGGAGGTCCACAGGGCGACCCTGCGCAGACGGCCCCGTCTGCGCTTCTTCCCGGTGGCTCCGGCTCCGGCCTCCGGAGCGCCCTCTCCTGCGGCGCCGTCCTGCGCAGGGCCGTCCTCGACCGTGCCGGCCCCGGCGCCCGCCCCGCCCGGGTCTGGCCCGACAGTGGCATCCGTTCCAATCACGGTGGCCGCAGCGGGTTCGGCGGTGGGCTCCGTATCCCCGTCGGACTCCGACCCGGCCCCGGTGTTCGCGGTGGTCTCGACCGGTACCCCGGTGTCGATGACCACGGTCTCCGGGGAGTCCTCCCCGTCCGCGGCTGATGCGTCACGGTCGGGATCCTCGCCGGAGGACCGAGCCGCGTCCTCCTCGGGGGACTCTGCCTCGGGGCTCTCCCCCGCATCGGCGGACCGTTCGGTGTCGGGCTCGGCGGCCTCCTCCCCGGCGCTCTCGGTCCGGGGAGGGTGCTCGGGGGTCTGGTCTGGTGTGTGGTCCGCGCCGGGATCGGCGGGGTTCTCGTCAGCGGGCATAGTGACAATCTCGGTGAGTTCGGACGGCTGGGTGTGCCAACGGCCGGACACCGACCCTGGCGGGTCACGCGTCCGTGTCCGAGAGGGGCGGAGGTCGCGCGGGGGATGCGCGCGGGCGGACCGGAATCCTGGCCGAAAAGTCACCGAGGGGGGATGGCGAATCCGTGAGGAAAGCTGGAGCGGCAGCGGCCAGAGGGCGCTGAGAATACCGGAACCCGCGCGTGGCAGTGATCCTAGGTGAAGTTCCCGATGAGTGCGCGCTCGGGTTGTCCACGCGCGCGGTTCCTGACCACAATTACGCCGCACAATTCCTTCGCCGAGGGCAGTCGTCCGAGGCTTTCCTGTCCGACTGTCTCATCCGCACCCGCGCGAATCACCTCTGACCCGCCGGTGAAACACGGTTTCCCTCCGGTGAAGCGGTGTTCGACGCAAAGATCATGCGTTGTCGTCCTCTGTCCGGATCAGTCGTCCCAGAAGGCGCTCTCCTTCTTGGGCTCCTCCTCGGTGGCGGTCGCGGTGGTGCGCCCGCCGCTCTTCCCGCTCGGTTTGGCGGCGGTCTTGGTGGTCTTGGCGGTCTTGCGCGCGGTGCCGCCGGTACTGCCGGTGCCACCGGTGGCCTTCGCGGTGCCGGTGTGTCGCGGCCGGGGGGTGACCGGGCTCTTCTCGATCGGTGCGCTGGGCTTGGGTGCCTCGCCGGAGTGGATGCTCAGGGCCTCCTCCTCCACCTTCAGCATCCTGCGCATCACGTCGGGTACCTCGGGCAGGCGGTCCGCGCGCAGGTGGGCGCCGAGGACGTCCAGGGCGTGGTCGCACAGGACGCGCTTGGCGGCGGCGGAGTTGACGCCGCTCAACTGCTCGACCTCGGGCAGTTCGTGTTCGCGCAGCAGGCGGACGACGCGGCTGAGCCGCTCGCGGGCCTTGCGGTCGGTCATCGACATGACCGTGAGCTCCGCTTCACTCAGGAAGTCGGCGCCCTCGGCGGTGCCGTCGCGCTCCGCGATGAAGGCGCTGGTGAGGTTGCGCGCGGAGGTGCGGGTGGCGGTGCGCAGCTCGGAGCGGCGGATCTGCCGGGCGTGCAGGGCGGTCACGACCACGCTGGTGACGAGGCTGATGGCGGCGCCGAGCACGATGAGCGCGGCGTCGTTGGTGAGCATTTCCACGGGAGACCTTTCCGGGCGGGGGGCCGCACGGGGCATGGCCACGGGGTGACGGGGATGTGCGGGGGTACTGGTCAGTACTCGGGTGCGTGACTATTCGGCAGATGAGTACTCGTTGTCAAGGGTCACGACGGGGCGGGCGCTCGTGGGGACGGCGCCTTCGCAGGTCAGTACGGACGGGGGCATTGTCGACACTTCGCCCTGTCTACCGCTTGCCCGCACCCGGGCCGGGTAAACGTGCCTGTCCACAGGCTGTGGACGGCGCCCCGGTCCGACCGCCCCCTTCCGGCCGTTTCTCCCGGGTCGGTCCCTCTTCCCCGGGCCCCGCCGGAAGGCGTCTTGGGGCGGGCCTAACCGGCCAGGAACTTGTTCACGGCCTCGGGCGAGAGGATCTCCTCGCTGACCACGGCCGCGCAGCCGCGCACACCGGCGTCGTCCCACAGGGAGCTCGACACGATCCGCAACTGACGGGTGGCCAGGGCGGTGCACTGCTGGAAGACCGCCTCGCGCACCCCCGCCACCAGGTGGTCGTAGGCTTCGGACAGGTCGCCGCCGAGCACGATCAGCTCCGGGTTGAGCAGGTTGACCGCGCCCGCGAGCGCCTCGCCCAACCGCCGACCGGCCCCGCGCACGAGGGTGACCGCGACCGGATCGCCCTCCGCGGCCAACGACACCAGCTCCTTGAGCCCCGACACCTGCCGGCCCTGCTCCGCCGCGCGGACCAGCAGGCGGCGTCCGCCCGCCACCGCCTCCAGGCAGTCGGTGTTGCCGCAGCGGCACGGCAGGCCGCCCCCGTCGCGCACGGGGATGTGGCCGAGCTCCCCGGCCGCGCCCAGGGCGCCGCGCAGCAGGTTGCCGCCGGAGACCAGCCCGGCGCCGATCCCGGTGGAGACCTTCACGAACACCATGTCCTCGGTGTGACCGTGACCGCCCGCGATGTGTTCTCCCAGCGCCATCACGTTCACGTCGTTGTCCACCGTCACCGGGACCGGGAAGCGCTCGGCGACCAGCGGAGCCAGGGCCACGCCCGCCCACTTGCCCAGGAAGGGGCGGTCCTCGGCCCGCCCGGTGTGGAACTCCACCGTGCCCGGCAGGCCGATGCCGGCGCCGCGGACGTCCTCGGGGGAGCGGCCCAGCTCGCGGAGCTGCTCGGACCAGGTGTCCAGCAGCCAGGGGACGGTGGCGTCGGGCCCCTGCTCCATCTCGGGGGAACCCGGGGCGCGCACGAGTACCCGGCCGTCGAGGTCGCACACGGCGGCCTGGCTGCGGGCCATGCCGAGGGCGCCGGTGAGGATCAGCCCGTGCGAGGCGTTGAACTCCAGCAGCGTGGGCGGCCGTCCCCCGCTGGAGGCCGCCCGGGTCCCCTCGGTGACCAGCCCGCTCTCGATCAGCTCGGTGACCCGCAGGGCCACGGAGGGTCGGGACAGGCCGGTCGCGCGGGCGATCTCCGCCCGGCTGGCGGCGGCACCGGTGCGGATCATCTCCAGGATGTGCCCGCTGGTGGCGGTGGAGGACAAGCGTCCGGGGGTTCTGGCCATGCCTCATTGAACCATTCACTCGGCTGGGAGCCTCGAAGGCCGTTCACTTATGTAAATTTATGTTCTGAAGTGTGCTTGGTTTTTTACCATAGTGCGATTAGGGTCGAAATCGGGCCGTAAGTCCCCCAGGCAACAGCCCGGAGCCCCGGGCCCCGTCCCCGGAGCCCCCGCCGCTCACCTCCCCTCCCGCAGGAGCCAACCGAATGTCGCAGCAGCCCGACCCCCGTCCCACTGACCTGGTGGTCTTCGGCGGAACCGGTGACCTGTCCATGCGTAAGCTGCTCCCCTCCCTCTACCTCCTGGACCGCGACGGCCACCTGGTCGGGGACACCCGCGTCATCGCGGTCTCCCGCGACGGCCTCACCGACGCCGACCTGCGTGACAAGGCGTCCTCCGCCGTCCGCGGCCACAGCGCCGTCCAGGTCGTCGAACCCGAGGTCCTGCGCCGCTTCCGCGGACGCCTCTCCCACGTGACCGTGGACGTCGGCGGGGACCCCGCCGGCTGGGCGGACCTCGCCGCCGCGCTCACCCCCGGACGCGACCGCGTCTTCTACCTCGCCGTGCCGCCGATGATCTCCGGCGCCATCTGCCGGGGCCTGCGCGACGCCGGCCTGGTCACCCCGGACTCCCGCGTGGTCATGGAGAAGCCCCTCGGCCGCGACCTCGCCTCCGCCCAGGCCGTCAACGACGAGGTCGGGGCGGTCTTCGACGAGGCCCACACCTACCGGATCGACCACTACCTGGGGAAGGAGACCGTGCAGAACCTGCTCGTGCTGCGGTTCGCCAACGTCTTCCTCGAACCCCTGTGGAGCTCCCGGTGGATCGACCACGTGCAGATCACCGCGGCCGAGACCGTGGGAGTGGGCGGTCGGCGCGGTTACTACGACTCCTCCGGCGCCATGCGCGACATGGTGCAGAACCACCTGCTCCAACTGCTCTGCCTCACGGCCATGGAGCCCCCGGCCAGCTACGACCGCGACGCCGTCCGGGACGAGAAGCTCAAGGTCCTCCAGTCCCTGAGACCCATCTCCGGGTCAGCGGTCGCCGAGCACACCGTCCGCGGCCAGTACACCCGCGGCACCGTCCATGGTGACGAGGCGCTCGGCTACCTGGACGAGGCGGGCGGCCCTCCGGCCAGCGACACCGAGACCTTCGTGGCCCTGCGCGCCGAGGTCGCCAACTGGCGGTGGGCGGGCGTCCCCTTCTACCTGCGCACCGGCAAGCGCATGTCGCACGCCCGCTCCGAGATCGTCATCCGCTTCCGCGACGTCCCGCACACGATCTTCCCCGGCGCGGCCACCGCCCCCGGAGCGGGCAGCCTCGTCATCCGCCTCCAGCCGGACGAGGGCATACACCTCACCATGCTGACCAAGACGCCCGGCGCCGGCGCGCTGCGGCTGCGGCCGGTTCCGCTGGAGCTCAGCTTCGCCGACACCTTCGCCACCCGCTCGCCCGAGGCCTACGAGCGGCTCCTGATGGACGTGTTGGCCGGGGACTCCACCCTCTTCATGCGCCGCGACGAGGTCGAGGCCGCGTGGCGGTGGGTGGACCCCATCATCGAGGCCTGGAACGGCCTCGGTACCGCACCCGAAACCTACCCCGCCGGTAGCTCCGGCCCCGCAGGAGCACAGCGGCTCATCAGCCGGACCGGCCGCATGTGGCACGAAGAGGAGCAGACATGACCGCGCACACCCCCAGCACCAGCGCCCCGGGAGCAGGGGCGAAGACCCACCCGGTCGTCGCCGAGGTCACCCGGCGCCTGGCCGAGCGCAGCGCCCGGACCCGTTCCGCCTACCTCGACCGCATCCGCGAGGCCGTCGCCCAGGGGCCGGCCCGTACCTCCCTGGGCTGCGCCAACCTCGCGCACGGGTTCGCCGCCTGCGGGGTCGGCGACAAGCTCTCCCTGGCCGGTGACGTCACCCCCAACCTGGCGATCGTCTCCGCCTACAACGACATGCTCTCCGCCCACCAGCCGCTGGAGACCTACCCGGCCCTGATCAAGAAGGCGGTCTCCGAGGCGGGCGGCGTCGCCCAGTTCGCCGGCGGGGTGCCCGCCATGTGCGACGGCATCACCCAGGGCCGCGCGGGCATGGAGCTGTCCCTGTTCAGCCGGGACGTCATCGCGATGGCCTCCGCCGTGGCCCTGTCCCACGACATGTTCGACGGCGCGCTCATGCTCGGCGTGTGCGACAAGATCGTGCCGGGCCTGCTCATCGGGGCCCTGTCCTTCGGCCACCTCCCGGTGGCGTTCGTGCCGGCCGGGCCGATGCACTCCGGTCTGCCCAACAAGGAGAAGGCGCGGGTCCGCCAGCAGTTCGCCGAGGGCAAGGTGGACCGCAAGGAGCTCCTCCAGGCCGAGTCCGCCTCCTACCACTCGCCCGGTACCTGCACGTTCTACGGCACCGCCAACTCCAATCAGATGCTCATGGAGGTCATGGGCCTGCACCTGCCCGGGGCCAGCTTCGAGCAGCCCGGCACGCCGCTGCGCGAGGCCCTGACCGCGGAGGCCGGCCGTCGTGTGCTCGGGCTGACCGCCCTGACCGACCACCACAACCCGGTCGGCGAGCAGATCGACGAGAAGGCCGTCGTCAACGCGGTGGTCGCCCTGCTGGCCACCGGCGGCTCCAGCAACCACACCCTCCACCTGGTCGCCATCGCCCACGCGGCGGGGATCCAGCTGACCTGGGACGACTTCGCCGACCTGTCGGAGGCCGTGCCGCTGCTCACCCGCATGTACCCCAACGGCGCCGCCGACGTGAACCGGTTCCACGAGGTCGGCGGCATGGCCTTCCTCATCGGTACCCTGCTCGACGCGGGGCTGCTGCACGAGGACGTCCAGACGGTTGCCGGGCCGGGGCTGAACCGCTACCGGCAGGTGCCCCAGCTCGCCGAGGACGGGACGCTGACCTGGGTGGACGGTCCCGTGGAGAGCTCGGACAAGACGGTGCTGCGCGGGGTCGAGGACCCCTTCGCCCCCGACGGCGGGCTGCGTATGCTCGCGGGCAACCTCGGCCGAGCCGTGATCAAGGTGTCCGCGGTGGCCCCCGAGCGGCACGTCGTCGAGGCCCCCGCCAGGGTGTTCGCCGACCAGGCCGAGCTCCAGGCGGCCTTCACCGCCGACGAGCTCGACGGAGACTTCGTGGCGGTGGTGCGCTTCCAGGGCCCGCGCGCCAACGGCATGCCCGAACTGCACAAGCTCACCCCGCCGCTGGCCGTCCTCCAGGACCGGGGCCAGAAGGTCGCGCTGGTCACCGACGGCCGCATGTCCGGTGCTTCCGGCAAGGTGCCCGCGGCCATCCACGTCTCCCCCGAGGCGGAGGCGGGCGGACCGCTCGCCCGGGTCCGGGACGGCGACATCATCAGGCTGGACGCGGTCAAGGGGACACTGGAGGTCCTGGCCGACCTGGAGGGCCGCGAGGACGCCCGGCCCACGGTGGACTCCTCCACCGGTACCGGCCGCGAACTGTTCGCCGCCCTGCGCGGAGCGGTCGGACCGGCCGAGACCGGGGCCGGGGTCTTCGGCCACTGAGCCCCTCCGTCCGTGACTCCGTCCGCGAGGCGTCCGTACACATCGCCCCTTCGACCCGAGACCCCTTGGAGACAGCCATGACGACGTTCCCCCGCTCCGGTGCGGACGTCCTCGCCCTCGCCCCGGTGATGCCCGTGGTGGTGGTCGAGGAGGTCGAGCACGCGGTACCGCTGGCCCGCGCCCTGGTGGCGGGCGGCCTGCCCGGCATCGAGGTGACCCTGAGGACACCGGCGGCCCTCTCCGCGATCGAGCGTGTCGCCGAGGAGGTGCCCGAGGCCGTGGTGGGCGCGGGCACCGTCGTCAACGGCGAGCAGGCCGCGGCCGCCGCCAAGGCCGGGGCCCGGTTCCTGGTCAGCCCCGGGTGCACCCCGAACCTGGCCCGGGCGATGGCCGACACCGGCCTGCCCGCCCTGCCCGGGGTGGCTTCGGTGTCCGAGGCCATGGCCCTGCTGGAACTGGGCCTGACCGAGCTCAAGTTCTTCCCCGCGGAGGCCTCCGGCGGGGCGGCGTTCCTGAAGTCCCTCAACGGGCCGCTGCCGCAGCTCCGGTTCTGCCCCACCGGCGGCATCACCGCCCGGACCGCCCCGGACTACCTCGCCCTGCCGAACGTCGGCTGCGTGGGCGGTAGCTGGCTGACCCCCGCGGACCTGGTCGCCGGGGGACGCTGGGACACGGTCACCGAACTCGCCCGGGAGGCGGCCGCACTGGGCTCCTGAGCCCTGGAGACCGGCCCGGAGTCCGTAAAACCCTGGAACCCTCCTGTGAAGGTATGTAATGGTCTGCATATCTATCCAGGAGGGTTCCGTCATGCCCATTCACCCGTGGGACGCCGCGGTCGACGACGAGTGGCGGGCGTGGATCGCCCGGGGCCGTGACTTCGGTCAGCTCGCCCACTTCCAGCCCGACGGCGACCACGCCGACGTCACCCCGGACGGGGAGCCCTACGGCCGGATGCTCTCCGGGATCCGGGGCCTGGTCCTGCACGTGACGGAGGCCGCCGCCAAGTTCAACGTGATCTAGCCAGGAATCCCGGCCAGGCTGGCCGGGCGGGGCGGGCGCGACACCGGGGCCGCGCAGCAGAGGCGGCGGATCGGGGAGCGGGGCCCCTGGCGGCCGGCGGTCAGGAGGAACCCGTAGCCGGTGCGGAACGGGCGTCCACCAGGACCTGCACGCCGTCCAGGACCCGCTCCAGGCCGAAGGAGAACTCGTGCTCGGGGGCGTGGACCGCCTGGTGCGCCTGACCGACGGCGGTACCCACCCGGGAGGCCGTCGGGTACCGGGAGCCGTCGACCAGCGCGGCCAGCAGCGGATCGTGGGTCCGCCACCACTGCTCGTCGTCCATGCCGGACTCCCAGGCGACCTGCTCGGCGCCCAGGGTCTGCCGGGCGGAGCTCTCCACGTAACCGTTGACCAGGTTGACCGTGGAGTCCATCTCGATCTCGCTGAGGCCGAGCCCGTCCACCGCGGAGAGTTCGTGGTCGTACTTGGCGATCACGTTCGGGCCGAGCAGGCGCACGGTGACGGTCTGCAGCATCCACGGGTGGCGGATGTACAGCTCCCGGTTGGCGTGCGCGATCCGGCGGAGCCGGTCCCGCCAGGTACCGGAGCGCTCCTGCGTGTCCAGGTCGGCGTAGGCGGTGTCCACCATCAGGTCGATGAGCTCGCCCTTGCCCGGCACGTAGGTGTAGAGCGACATCGTGCCCACGCCCAGGGCCTCCGCGACCCTGCGCATCGAGAGCGCGGCCAGGCCCTCGGCGTCGGCCAGGGCGGTGGCGGCCGCCACGATCCGGTCGACGTTCAGCCCCGGCCTGCCCCGGCGGCGGCTCGCGGGTTCCTGGGTGCGCCACAGCAGGGCCAGGCTGCGCGCGGGGTCGCCACTCTTGCTGTGCTGCGGGGACATCGGTCCGTCCTGGTACTGGTTCCGTGGGGCGTACGGGCCAGTGTAAGCCGGGCGGGGGCACGGCCCGGGCCGGATCAGCCGCCGAGGTTGCGGTACCGGTGCACGCACAGCGGTGCGAACACCGCGACCAGCAGCAGCGGCCAGACCACCGCCATCAGGAGGGCGTTCTGCGCGACCCAGCCGTCCCCGACGGCCGCCGGGTTGCCGAACAGCCCGCGCGCGGCGGCCACGGTGGACGACATCGGGTTCCAGTCGGCGACCGCGCCCAGCCACACCGGCATGGTCGCGGTGGCCACGAAGGCGTTGGACAGGAAGCCGATCGGGAACTCCAGGGTCTGGATGACGGCGATGCCGCCCTGGCCGCGCATGACCAGGCCCACGTAGACGCCGATCCACACCAGGGCGAAGCGCAGCAGGAGCAGCAGCCCGAACCCGGCCAGGGCCGCCCCCGCGCTCCCGTGCCACTGCCAGCCCACGAGCATCCCGAACCCGACCAGGATCATCAGGGTGGCCGTGGAGCGGAGCATGTCCGCCAGGCAGCGGCCGACGACCACTGCGGAGGCGGCCATCGGCATCGAGCGGAACCGGTCGGTGATCCCGCGGGCGGAGTCGGTGGCCACGGCGGTGACGGTCTCTCCGAGTCCGAACACCATGACCATCGCGAACATGCCGGGCATGAGGTACTCGGTGTAGTTTCCGCCGCCCGGTACCGACATGGCGCCGCCGAGCAGGTACACGAACATCAGCACCATGAGGACCGGGAAGAGCAGTCCGAAGAGCAGCTCCCACGGCTGGCGCAGCCAGTGCGTGACGTCGCGCCGGGCCACGGTCCAGCCGTCGGCGGCGGCCCAGGCCAGGCGGTTCAGGGGCCCGCTCGGCGGCGCGGGGGCCGGGGCGGCGGGCGCGGCGGGGTTCGGGGCGGTGCGGTTCATCGCTGGACCTCCTGGCCGGTGTCCTGCTGCTCGGGTGCGGTGGTGCCGCCGGTCACCGGGGCGGCGGCGGGAGAGCCGGTGCCCGCGCGGGGGCCGGTCAGGTGCAGGAAGACCTCGTCGAGGCTGGGGCTGCGCAGGACCACGTCCGCCACGGCCACCCCGCCCTCGTCCAGGGCGCGCACGGCCCGGGTCAGGGAGGTCGCGCGGTCGTCCACCTCGGCGCTGATCCGCCGCTCCTCCGGGGCGGTGCGCACGGGGTGCCCGGTGGCCCCCTCCATCAGGGCGGCGGCCTCCGCCAGGGCGTGCCCCTCGTGCAGGACCACGTCGATCCGGTCCCCGCCGATCCTCGACTTGAGTTCGGCGGGCGTGCCCTCCGCGATCACGTGCCCGGTGTCGACCACCGAGATCCGGTCGGCCAGCCGGTCGGCCTCCTCCAGGTACTGGGTGGTGAGCAGGACGGACGTACCCCCGTCGACCAGGCCGCGCACGGCGGCCCAGACCTCGTCACGGCCGCGCGGGTCGAGGCCGGTGGTGGGTTCGTCGAGGAACACCACGGGCGGGCTGAGGATCATCCCGGCGGCCAGGTCGAGCTTGCGGCGCATCCCGCCCGAGTAGGTGCTGACCGGGCGCCTCCCGGTGTCGGACAGGCCGAAGCGCTCCAGGAGTTCGGCGGCCCTGCGGTCGGCCGCGCGGCCGACCAGGTGGTGGAGGCGGCCGAAGAGCTCCAGGTTCTGGCGGCCGCTGAGGATCTCGTCCACGGCGGCGTTCTGGCCGACCAGCCCGATCCGGTGGCGGACCCGGGCGCCCTGTGTGGCCACGTCGTACCCGGCGACCTGCGCGGTGCCCTCGTGCGGGCGGAGCAGGGTGGTGAGCACGCGGACCGCCGTGGACTTCCCGGCACCGTTGGGCCCGAGCAGGCCGTGGACGGTGCCCCGGCCGACCTCCAGGTCGAACCCGCGCAGGGCCCACCTGTCCTTGAACCTCCTGCCGATCCCGCGTGCGCTGACGGCTGGCGCTGTGCGCGCCGGTGCTGCTGCCATGGGTCCCTCCTCGTTCGTACTTCGTACAGTACGGCGTACGGACAAGGGAACGCGGGGACCCGGGAAGATAATTCCTTAGGGCATAAAGTTTTCTGGTGTCCTCTTTCCGGAGCAGGTCGGGAGGGGCTTCGGGCGGGCCTACCCGGGTTTGGCGGGGCAGTCCTCCAGGTGGTCCTCGACCAGACCGGTGGCTTGCAGGTAGGAGTAGACGATCGTGCTCCCCACGAAGTTGAACCCTCGCTTCCTCAGGTCCCGGCTCAGCCGGTCCGACAGGTCGGTGGTCACCGGGACCTGCCCGGCCGAGGCCCAGTGGCCGACGACCGGTCCCGGTACCCACCCCCACAGGTAGGCGTCGAAGCTTCCGAACTCCTCGCGCACCGCCAGGAAGGCCCGGGCGTTGCGTACCGCGGAGGCGACCTTGAGGCGGTTGCGGACGATCCCGGGGTCGGCGAGCAGCCGATCCGTCTCCGCCTGCCCGTAGGCGGCGATCCGCTCGTAGTCGAAACCGTCCATCGCGCGCCGGTAGTTCTCGCGTTTGTTCAGCACCGTGGACCAGGACAGGCCGGCCTGGGCGCCCTCCAGGACGAGCATCTCGAACAGGTACCCGTCCTCGTGCGAGACGCGCCCCCACTCGGTGTCGTGGTAGGCGGTCATCAGTTCGGACGCGTTCCGCGCCCAGGCGCAGCGGCGGTCGTCGGTGTCGGTCAAAGGTGCTCCCCGAAGAGGCGGTACGGATGGCTGCGTCCATCGTCCCGGACGGCTCCGACGGTCCGTGGTCCGCCGGACGGAACGTCGCACGGAACGCCGGGCGGGAGAACCCCGTTCAGGGACGTGGGGCGGGCGAAAACACGTTGTACCGGATGCCCGCGGAGGGAAGGATGGAACGGTGACAGACACGGACACGGACCCGCCACTCGGACCGCGACGCACCAGTCCACCCCGGATACGGCTGGTGGAGATGGTCGAACCCGTGCTCGCCGCCCTGGCGGAGGGGGACACGGAGACCGCGGGTGCGCTGCTCGGCACCGACCTCGGGGAGCACTTCGCGAGTGCGGAGATGCGCTGGCTGAGCCGGTACCGCCTCGGCCAGCTCCGGGCCGTGCCCGGCCGGGCGGGCTGGCTCGCGTACGTGGTCGTGGACGCCGACGACGGCCGGGCGGTCGGCCACGCCGGTTTCCACGGTCCCCCGGACGAGCGCCGGATGGTGGAGATCGGCTACTCCGTCGTGCCCGAACTGCGCCGCCGCGGCTACGCGCGGGCGACCCTGGTCGAACTGCTCCGCAGGGCCGACGCCTCTCCGGAGGTCGCCACCGTGCGGGCCTCGATCCGACCGGACAACGCCGCATCCCTGGCGACCATCGCCGGTTTCGGCTTCGAACGGGTCGGCGAGCAGTGGGACGACATCGACGGCCTGGAACACGTCCACGAACGCCCCTCGCCCCCGCCGTCCGCGCACCGGGAGCCGTCCGCACACCGAGAGAGGTAAGTATGGCCACCCCCCGCACCGAGGACACACCGGACACCGCCACGGGGTTCGGCTTCGGGCTCCACCACGTCCAGATCTCCCTGCCCCCGGGCGGGGAGGAGGCTTGCCGCGCCTTCTACGTGGACGTCCTCGGCTTCGTCGAGATCCCCAAGCCCTCGGCCCTGGCCGCGCGCGGCGGTCTGTGGGTCCGCGCCGACGGTCTGGAACTCCACCTGGGTGTGGAGAGGGACTTCGCCCCGCAGCGCAAGGCCCACCCCGGCATCCTCGTCCGGGAGCTCGACGCCCTCGCCGAGCGCCTCACCGCCGCCGGGTACGAGATCGTCTGGAACGACGACCTCCCCGGTCACCGCCGTTTCCACACCCGCGACAACAACGGCAACCGCCTGGAGTTCATCACCCCGGTCGGTACCCGGGGCTGACCGGCGCGCGGGGACCGGCCCTGCCCGTCGGCCCCGCGCATCCCTCGGCCGCCGTTGTTCAGCCGCTGCCGTGCCAGGAGCTCCACAGGGCCGCGTAGGCCCCGCCCGCCGCGATCAGTTCGTCGTGCGTCCCCAGCTCGCTGATCCGCCCGTCCTCCACCACCGCGACCCGGTCGGCGTCGTGCGCGGTGTGCAGCCGGTGCGCGATCGCGATCACCGTACGCCCCTCCAGCACCGCCGCCAGGGACCGCTCCGCCTGCCGCGCCGTCCTCGGGTCCAACAGGGAGGTGGCCTCGTCCAGGACCACGGTGTGCGGGTCCAGCAGCACCACCCGGGCCAGCGCCACCTGCTGGGCCCGGGCCGGGTCCAGGGCCCGGCCGCCCGATCCCACCCGGGTGTCCAGGCACTCGGGCAGCTCCCGCGCCCAGTCGGCGTCCACCGCGTCCAGGGCGCGGAGCAGCCTCTCGTCGTCCGCGTCGGAGGCTGCGACGGCCAGGTTCTCCCGCAGCGTCCCGGTGAACACGTGGTGCTCCTGGTCGACCAGCACGATCCGCTCGCGCAGCACCTCGGGGGAGAGTTCGGTGACGGGCACACCGCCGAGCAGGACCCGGCCCGAGCCGGGGACGTCCGCCCCGGACAGCAGGCGGCCGATCGTGGTCTTGCCCGCCCCTGACGGGCCGACCACCGCCAGCCGCTCGCCGGGGCGCACGCCCAGGTCGATACCGCGCAGGACGTCGTGGCCGGGCACGTAGGCGTAGCGGACACCGCACAGTTCGATCCGGTCGTCCTGGGGGATCCCGCCCGGGGCGGAGGTCTCCTCGGGCAGCCGCTGCACGCCCCGCAGCCGGGCGAAGGAGGCCCCGGCCCGTTGGAGCTCCTCCAGCCGCTGGGTGATGCCGATCATCGGGTCCACCAACTGCTGCACGTACAGCAGGCAGGTCACCAGGGCGCCGAGGCCGATCCCGCCGCCCAGGTACAGCACCCCGCCCACCAGCAGGGCGAAGGCGGTTGGCAGCACGAAGACCGACTCGGCGACCGGGAACAGCACCGACCGCAGCCGCAGGCCGCCCCGGCGGGCCCGGTACAGGACGCCGAGGTCCCGGTCGGTCACCTCCCGGCGGTCCTTCTGGACGCCCAGGGCCTCCACGGTGCGCCCGCCCTCGGCCGTGGCGGTGGCGCCCTCCAGGGCGGTCGAGAGCGCGGCCCCCTCCGCCAGGTAGGTCTCACGCGAGCGCTTCAGGTACCAGCGTGCCGTCGGCCACATCAGGGGGACCCCCAGCAGGGAGCACAGTCCCAGCAACGGGTGGATCCAGGTGATCGCGGCCAGCAGGACCAGGACCTGGAGGAGGGCCGTGCTGATCTCGGGCAGTGCCCCGCGCAGGCTGTTGCCCACGGTCACCACGTCCGAGGAGGCCCGCGTGGTGAGGTCGCCGGTGCCCGAACGCTCCACCACCCGGGTGGGCAGCGCCAGCACCCGGCCGACGAAGTCCTCGCGCAGCCGCCGCAGGACGTGCTCGCCGAAGCGGTGGACGGCCCGGCGCGCGTACCGGGTCAGCAGGAGCTGGACGCAGGCCGCCGCGACCACACCGGCGGCGAGCAGGTCCACCGTGCCCAGGGTGGCGGTGCCGTCCTCCACCATGTTGACGATCCGGCCCAGCAGGTAGGGGCCGACCAGCCCGGCCCCGGTGGCCAGACAGGTCAGCAGCACCAGCCAGGCCACCCGCCCGCGTTCGGCGCCCAACAGGCGGGCGGTGTCGCGGCGCACCTGGGCGCGGTCGGCGACCGGGAGCCGTTCACTCATACCGGGGTCCCCTCCTCCTCGGCGCCGCGGAAGACCAGCGCCCGGTAGTCCGGCACGGTGGCGAGCAGTTCGCCGTGGGTCCCCACGGCCGCGACCCGCCCGGCCACCAGCAGGACCACCTGGTCCGCGCGGTCCAGCAGCAGGGGCGAGGTGCCCGCGACCACCGTGGTGCGCCCGGCCCGTGCCTCGTGCAGCCGGTCGGCGACGGTGGCCTCGGTGTGCGCGTCCACGGCCGAGGTGGGTTCGACCAGGAGCAGGACCTCGGGGTCGGCGAGCAGCGCCCGGGCCAGCCGGACCCGCTGGCGCTGGCCGCCGGAGAGGTTGCGGCCCTGCGGTTCCACCGCGGAGTCCAGGCCGTCGGGCATGGTCGCGACCACGTCGTCGGCGCCCGCGACGTGCAGCGCCGAGCGGATCCCGGCGTCGGTGTGCGTCCCGTGCGGGTCCAGGACCTCGCGCAGGGAACCGGCGAACAGGTAGGACTCGTTGTCGCTGACCAGGATCCGGCGGCGGACCTCGTCGAGCGCCATGTCCCGAAGCGGGACGCCGCCCCACCGGGTGTCGGAGTCGGTGTAGCGGCCCAGCCGGTCCACGACCGCGGCGGTCCCGTGTGCGTCGGCGCAGACGAGGGCGGTGGTGCGGCCCGGCGGGACGGTCAACCCGGAGCACGGTTCGACCAGCTCCGAGCCCCCGGCCGGCCCGGGGCGGTCCCTGCCGCTGCCGGTGAGCGGGGGTTCGAGGGTGAGCAGGTCGAGCACCCGCCGCACGCAGACCAGCCCCTGGACCAGGGTGCTGACCCCCTCGACGAGGAAGAACACCGGGAGGACGAGCACCGCCACGTAGGCGTAGACGGCGACGGTCTCGCCGACGGTGATCTGCCCGGTCACGGCCATCCGGGCGGCCGCCCAGGTGACCGCGCCGAGGAAGACCACCGGCAGGCAGGAGCTCACCGCCTGGAACCAGCTGGTGGTCTCGCTGACCCGGTAGCCCTGGCGCAGCAGCTCCTCGGACCGCTCCCCGTACCGGCGGGCGAAGTGCGCCTTGCCGCCGATCCCGCACAGCACCCGCAGTCCGGACACGATGTCCCCGGCCAGGGCAGTGGTCCGCCCCTGGTGCTCCCGGTAGACGCTCTGCCGGCCGTGCAGCCGCCCCATCAGGGGGCCGATGAGTACCGCCAGCACCGGCAGACCCAGCACGACGATCGCGGCGAGCAGCGGGGAGACGGTGAACAGCAGGACCGAGACGCCCGCGTAGGCGATGACCGCGCCCACCCCGGGGCCGGTCAGGGTGAGGATGTGGGAGATCAGCAGCACGTCCGAGGCCTGCACGGTGGAGAGCTCCCCGGAGGTGACCCGGCGGGCCAGGGACGCGCCCAGCACAGTGGCGTGCCTGGTGACCACCCGCATGGTCCGGTGCGCGGCGTCCATCCGGACCAGGGACAGCGTCCGGTGCCGCAGGATCGACACCGCCGCGGTGGCCACGGCCACCGCGGCGGTGACGCCGGCCCACAGGACCAGGGCCCTGGTGTTCCCGGCGCGCAGACCGTCGTCGATGGCGCGGGAGAGCAGGTAGGGCGGGACCATCAGCCCCGCCATCCACAGGGTGCCGTAGAGGGAGCCGCGCAGGACGCGCCATGGCTGGGCGGAGATCAGCCACCACACGTAGCGGAGGGGGCCGCGCAGGTCGGGGGCACCGATGGGCGGAAGGGCCGTGCGGGGGAGTGGTCGGGTCCCCCAGGGGCCGGGGACGCCTACGGGGTCGGGCAACTGACACCTCCGTGTGAGCCGGCGCACGCCCATGTAACCAGAGCCCCGAGCGGGGCCCGGGGCGGGGAGCGGGTCGGGAACCGGACGGTTCTGTCCGAGAGGGAGGGGAGTGGGGAAACGGTGTGGGGGCGTGGTTCGGGCCTCAGGTCCCGAAATCGACTTCAGGTATCAAAAGTGATTCCGGTGATTTTCAGTGCGGAAAGTGAGGGAATTCTTATAACGCCTGCGTTACGAAAGGCGGAGCCACTCATACATCGAGGAAAAACGCGCATCATGGGTCCTTGACCGTCCAACGGGCAGACTCCGGAAGTCCTGCCGGAGGGCGGACCGGACGAGCCGCCGGGGGAAGCGGAACGCAGAGGAGAGGTGACCACGGATGGCCGACACGGGTGGTAAGGACTGGAGACGAGCCTTGCTGCTGGGGTCGGCGGCCGCACTCGCCGTCACCCTCGTCGTCACCACCGTGGCCCTGTGGGACCGGTTCACCTGCGGCGGTCCCGGCAACGGGGTCCGGGAGACCGGCGGCCAGTGCGTCGGCGTCACCGACGGCTCACACGTCTTCCACGAGGACTTCACCGACATCCAGGAACTCATCAGGCAGGAGAACGAGCGCGTCGACGCCCTCTCCGACAGCACCCCCGTGGTCCGGATCGCGTTCCTCGGCATCCTGACCTTCGACCGGGTCAGCCCGATGGACCCCGAGCGGATGCGCCGATCCCTGGAGGGCGCCTACACCGCCGTCATGCGCGCCAACCACACCCGCGACTTCGCGGACCCGACCCCGCAGATCCAGCTGGTCCTGGCCAACATCGGCAGCCAGCAGCGCCAGTGGGAGCCGGTCGTGGACGAGCTCGTGGCCATGTCGCAGGACGAGGACCGACCGCTGGTGGCCGTCACCGGCATGGGGGTGAGCATCCAGAGCACCCGCGAGGCCGCGGCGCGGCTGAACGAGAACGACATCCCGATGGTCTCCTCGGCGCTCACCGCGGACGGCCTGGCGCACGGCCCCGGAGGGCTGGACGACGCCGGGACCGAGGGGGAGCCGGCCCTGCCCGGCGTGATCCGGGTGCTCCCCAGCAACACCGAGTACGTCAGGGCGCTCGACGCCTACCTCGACGGGCTCTCCGACCCGGTCCGGGCGCTCATCGTGCACGACCGGACCGAACCGGACCTGTTCGTCTCCACGCTGTACGAGGCCTACCAGGAGCAGCTCCACGACCACATCGACGGCTCCACCCAGCAGTACGACGGGACCACCGTCGGCGACGCCCCGGTCAGCGGTCTGTTCCACGACGTGACCCAGAACGTGTGCGGCGCCGGGGTCGACACGATCCTGTTCGCCGGACGCTCCCCCGACCTCGACGAGTTCCTGGCCGCCCTGGCCTCGAACAGGTGCGGCGGGCCCCGTCCGCTGCGCATCCTGTTCGTCGCCACCGGGCTGAGCGTCCTCGACGACGAGGAGACCCTGGCGCTCCTGGCCGAGAACGACATCTCCCTGGTGTACGCCTCCGGGACCGACACCCGATGGGAGACCGCCGACCCCACCTCGAACGCGGTTCCGCCCGGCTACCCGGACTTCCGCGACGCCTACCTGGAGTACGCCCCGTCCGCGCGCGTCGACGGGCTCAGCAACGGCTACGCGCTGGTCACCCACGACGCCGTGGCGGTCGCCGCCCACGCGGTTCGGATGACCAACGGGCTGGGGGCGGAGGGGAGCACCCCGACCCCCGCCGAGGTAAGGGCCAGACTGATGCTGCTCAACTCCGCACACGACGTTCGCGCGGGCGGCGGAACGCTCACCTACAGTCCGGAGGGCGCCGGGGAGGCGACCGGACGCTACGTCCCGATCGTGGAGCTGCCCATGGCCGACGGGGAGGAGCCGCTGCCCGACCCGCACGTCGTCGGGGACGGGTGAGCCGAACCCGGGTGACAGCTCGCGGTCGGCAAGGTAGAACGGCACGAGCGCCCAGGCCGTGACCAGCGCCCTGGCCCCGAAGAACGAGGAGCACCACCCCTTGACCGCCAACCCGTTCCTGTCACCCAGCGAACTCCCCTACCGGCTGCCCGACTTCGCGGCGATCCGCGAGGAGCACTTCCTGCCCGCCTTCGAGCAGGGGGTGGCCGAGCACCTCGCCGAGGTCGACGCGATCGTCGCCAACCCGGAGCCCGCGACCTTCGACAACACCATCGCGGCACTGGAGCGCTCCGGTGCGACCCTGAAGCGGGTGGAGACCGTCCTGCACACCCTCGCCGGGTCCGACGCCACCGAGGGCATCCGGGAGATCGAGCGGGAGATCGCCCCCCGCGCCTCGCAGCACGGGGACGCCGTCTCCCTGAACCGGGACCTGTGGGCCCGCATCCAGCAGGTCACCACCGACGACCCGCAGGAGGCCTGGCTGCTGGAGCGGTACCGCCTCGACTTCGTCAAGGCCGGGGCCGATCTCGGCGACCAGGAACAGGAGCGCCTGCGTGAGCTCAACACCCGGCTCGCCGAGCTCGGCACGGAGTTCTCCGCCAACGTCGTCCGGGCGACCGGTGAAGCCTCCCTGGTCACCACCGACGCCGCCGACCTCGACGGTTTGGACGAGGCGCAGCTCAGCGCGATCGAGAAGGACGGGGAGTACGTCCTCCCGCTGTTGAACACCACCGTGCAACCCGCCCTGGCCCAGCTCACCAATCGTGCCACCCGGGAGCGCCTCTACACGCTGAGCGTCGGGCGCGCTCCGGAGAACCTGGAGATCGCCGCCCGCACGGCCGAGCTGCGCGCCGAGCGGGCCCGGCTGCTGGGGTACCCCGACCACGCGGCGTACAAGGTGGCCGACCAGACCGCCGGTACCGTCGAGGCGGTCGAGGAGCGGCTCGGCCAGCTCGTCGGCCCGGCACGGCGCAACGTCGAGAAGGAGGCCCGGGTACTGGCCGAGTACGCCGGGCACGACATCGAACCGTGGGACTGGCCGTACTACACCGAGCAGGTGCGCAAGGCCCGGTACGACTTCGACGAGAGCGTCCTGCGCCCCTACTTCGAACTCGGCCGGGTGATCGAGGACGGCGTCTTCCACGCGGCGACCCTGCTCTACGGGGTCACCTTCACCGAGCGCCCCGATCTGGCGGGGTACCACCCCGACATGCGCACCTGGGAGGTCCTCGACGGGGACGGCTCCGCGCTGGGCCTGTTCCTGCTGGACCCCTACGCCCGTCCGACCAAGCGTGGCGGCGCGTGGATGCACAACCTGGTCGACCAGTCCTTCCTCCTGGACGAGCGGCCGGTCGTGGTGAACAACCTGAACATCACCAAGCCGGTCTCCGGTCCCACCCTGCTCACCTTCGACGAGGTCGAGACGGCCTTCCACGAGTTCGGCCACGCCCTGCACGGGCTGCTGTCGGCGGTGCGCTTTCCCAGGGTGGAGGGCACGAGCGTGCCGCGCGACTTCGTCGAGTTTCCCTCCCAGGTCAACGAGATGTGGGCGCTGTGGCCGGAGGTGCTGTCCCACTACGCCAGGCACCACGAGACCGGTGAGCCGGTGCCCGACGAACTCGTGCGGCGGCTGACCGCGGCCGGCCAGTTCAACCAGGGTTTCGCCACCTTCGAGTACCTCGCCGCCGCGCTGCTCGACTGGGCGTGGCACCGCCTTGCGCCCGGCGAGACCGTCGAGGACCCGGCCTCCTTCGAGGCCAGGGCCCTGGAGGCCGCGGGCGCCCTGCACCCGCTGGTGCGTCCCCGCTACCGGAGCACGTACTTCCAGCACATCTTCTCCGACGACGGCTACAGCGCGGGCTACTACTCCTACGTGTGGAGCGAGGTCCTGGACGCCGAGAGCGTCGAGTGGTTCAAGGAGAACGGCGGACTGACCCGTGCGGGCGGCGACCGCTTCCGGGAGAGGGTGCTGTCCCTGGGCGGCAGCGTCGACCCGATGGGGGCGGTCACCGACTTCCTGGGCCGCGAGCCCGGTATGGAGCCCCTGCTGGCCCGCAAGGGCCTGAACTAGGCCGACCGCCCGGCCGGGCCGGTGGCCCGGTCAGATCAGCGGTCCGCTCACGCGTGCGGTCAGCTCCGTCCGCACGCCCCCGGGCCCCTGCGGGGGCCCGGCGGAAGGATCAGGCCGGGGTCGTACTCCTGCGGCGCCGGACGGCCGCGGCGCCCACACCGCAGACCGCCACGAGCAGAACGGTGCCCCCGAGCACGGCCAGGACGCGGCCCCGGGTCGGTTCCGCGGGCAGGTCCAGCGCGAAGGTCTCCGTTTCGGGGCCCTCGCCCGGGGAGCGCGGCCCGAGGGTCCGGGTCAGAGCACCCACCGGGTCGAGGGTCCCGGCTCCGAGCCCCGCACCGGCGTCCGGGTACGCCGAAACCGTGAGGCGCTCGGCCGTCCGTGCGGCGTCGAGCTCGGGGTGGTGGGACCGGACCAGCGCCGCCGCACCGGCGACGAAGGCAGCGGCGACCGCGTCCCCCTCGGCGACCGCGTGGCCGTCCCCGCCGGGCGCCGGGCCCAGCACGGCCTGTCCCGGGGCGGCGAGGTCGGGCGCCGAGACGCGGCCCTCCTCCCCGGAGGCGGGCACGGCGTTCAGCGGGGAACCGTCGGTGCCGGTCGCGACGACCCCCAGCACCTCGGTGCGGGCTGCCGGGACGGCGGCGTGGACCTCACCCCGCACGACCGCCGTGGAGGGGGCCACGACCAGTACGTCCGCCTCGATGGCGGTGTCCACCGCGGCGTCGAGCCCGGGGCTCCCCAACGGGATGGCGACACCCACCAGGACGATGTCGGCGCCGTCGTCGACGGCCTCGTTGATGCCCCCGGCCACCGCGTCGGCGTCGGCGAGCCCCCGGTCGTCGGTGACGGGCACCGACACCACCCGGGCCTCGGGCGCCACCCCCACCAGAGCGCTGCCCGGCTGCGGGCGCGCGGCGACGACCCCGGCCAGGAAGGTCCCGAACCCGGTGCAGTCCTCGCCCGCCCCGTCCACCGCCCCCGCCAGGGCGGCGGAGGAGTCGTCCACGCCCGCGCCCACGATGGCCACGGTGGTCCCCGACCCGGAGGAGGTGGACCGCGCCCGCGGGAGCCCGAGGGCGTACTCGGTCCATACCTCCTGGTCGACCACCTCCTCGGAGGGGCCGGTACACGTGTCCCCGGAGAGCTCGGGCGCCACCCGGGGCAGCGCGGGCGGAACCTCGTCCTGCGCTGCCGCGGGCGCTCCCGCGACCAGGAGCAGTGCGGCCGTTGCGCACATCCCCGCCCCGACCCGTACCCGGTTCCATCTCGTTCCGTTCGCCACGGGGCCTCCCGCTCCTGTCCACCGGTACCGCCGACCGCCCGAACCGCCGTGCCTCCGGCAGGGCGGCCGGCGCCTGTCTCCTCGCACGTGCGGGGCGCCCCGCCCGCGCACAGCCCTCAGCCCCGGGCGGCGGCCTCCTCCGTCTCGGGGTCGAGCGCCAACTGCACCTTCACCGGGTCGCGGCGGTCGAAGCGCAGCGCCCGCCCCGGAGGCAGCCGCTGCGGGCGCAGCGATCCGAACAGCACACCCTCCGAGGGCGGGCAGGACAGCACCATGCTGGGGGTGTTGGCGTCGATGAGCATCCGCAGGGCCGGTTCGCCCATGGCTCGGCTGAAGCCCCCCGCCCCACGCGCCAGGATCAGGTGCAGCCCGATGTCGGCGCCCTGGGGCAGCATGTCCATCAGCGGTGTCAGCGGACCGCCGCCGCCCCCCGAGCTCAGCAGGTCGTAGTCGTCGATGACCACGAACAGTTCGGGCCCGGTCCACCACGAGCGCTCGCGCAGCTGCTCCGGGGTGACCTCCGGTCCGGGCAGCCGGGGTTTGAGCGCCTGGGCCGCGGCCTGCATCATCTCGCGGGCGCTCTCCCCGGTCACCGCGTAGCCGAGGCGCTGCTCCTCGGGGATCGCGTTGAACAGGCCGCGCCGCGGGTCCACGACGACCACGCGCGCCTCGGTGGCGCTGTAGCGCTCCCGGATGGTGCGGGTGACCAGCCGCAGCAGGTTGGTCTTGCCGCTCTCGTTGTCGCCGACGACCAGCAGGTGCGGCAGGACCGAGAAGTCGTGCCACAGCGGTTCCAGGCGCCGCTCCTCCAACCCCAGCGCGATCCGCGGTCCGTCCTCGGTCGGCGGGAGGTCCGCGGCCGGCAGCGACAGCGGCAGCATCCGCACCGGTGGGGCCGACGGGCCGGTCCACTTCCGGGTGACGGCGTCCACGACACCCGCCACCGACTCCTCGGGACCCTCCGCCACCTGCGGTAGGGCGGCCAGGAAGTGTTTGAACTCGGAGGTCAGGCCGCGTCCGGGAACCCGGGGGACCTTCTCGGCCTGGCGCATGTTGATCGCCGAGTCCACCGCGTCCCCCAGGCGGAGCTCGAACCGGGTGACCAGCAGGTCGCGCAGGCTCGACTGCACGTCGGCCCAGCGCGGCGAGGCCACGACCAGGTGGATGCCGTAGTTGAGGCCGCGCTGCGCGATCTGCACGATGTCGGGGATGAGGTCGAGCATGTCCGAGCGCACGGTGGC
Organism: Nocardiopsis moroccensis; assembly: GCF_055763695.1. NCBI lineage: Bacteria > Bacillati > Actinomycetota > Actinomycetes > Streptosporangiales > Nocardiopsidaceae > Nocardiopsis > Nocardiopsis moroccensis. The sequence goes on from NZ_CP199747.1 coordinate 5,040,476, forward strand.
CCAGCCGTCGATGACCAGGAAGACGTCCCCGTAGGGCTGCTCGGGGAACTCCCCGGCGGACCGCCGGCGCCGGTAGGCGCCGATCGAGTCGATGCCGTGTTCGGCGAAGAACTGCTCGCGTCGGCTCAGCAGCGCCGTTATCTCCGCGACGGTGCGGACGATGCGCTCGGTGTCGATCCGGCCGCAGATACCGCCCACGTGGGGCAGGTCCGCGACACCGCGCAGCGTGCCGCCGCCGAAGTCCAGTACGTAGAACTGCACCTGTTCGGGCGTGTTGGTGAGCGCGAGCGCCGTGATCAGCGAGACCAGGAGGGTGCTCTTGCCGCTCTGCGGTCCGCCGATGACCGCGGTGTGCCCGCCGGCCCCGCGCAGGTCGGCGGTCAGCGGTGTGCGCAGCTGCTCGAAGGGGCGGTCCACCAGCCCCACCGGCACGGACAGCACCGGTTCGGCACCCCAGGCGGGCAGCTCCCCAGCGTCGTTCGCCCGGAGCAGCCCCGCCACCGTGGGGGGCTCGCCCAGAGGGGGCAGCCACACCTGTCGGGCGGGCGGTCCGACCTCGCGCACCGCCTCCAGTGCGGTCTCCAGCAGGGTCGCGTCCGATCCCTCCTCCGGTTCCGGTTCGGGCTCCACCGCGGGTGCGGGGGGCCCGGCGACGTACCCGGCGAGGAAGGGGGCGATCTCGCGTGCGGCGGTCGACGCCCGTCCGGCGCGGCGCTTGGCGCGGTAGGGGCCCGACACGTAGGCGGCCTTGAACCGCACCAGCTCCTCGGTGTCGGACCTGAGGTAGCCCGATCCGGGCGCCGGGGGGAGTTTGTGGGCGTCGGCCACCCCGAGCACGCCCCGGCTCTCCATCGCCGAGAACGTGCGCAGCGCGATCCGGTAGGACAGGTGGCTCTCCAGCTGGTGCATGCGCCCCTCGTCCAGCCGTTGGGACGCCAGCAGCAGGTGCACGCCCAGGCTCCGGCCCAGCCGCCCGATCATGACGAACAGGTCCATGAAGTCGCGGTGGGCGGCGAGCAGCTCGCTGAACTCGTCCACGACCACCAGCAGCGTGGGCATGGGCTCCATGGCCGGGTCGCTCCTGCGGCCCTTCTCGTACTCGTGCACCGAGCTGAAGTTGCCCGCCGAACGCAGGAGCTCCTGGCGGCGCACGAGCTCGCCGTGCAGGGCGTCCCGCATGCGTTCGACCAGGGCCGTTTCGTCGGCCAGGTTGGTGATCAGCGCCGAGGTGTGGTTCAGCCGGTCCAGGCCGATGAACGTGGCGCCGCCCTTGAAGTCCACCAGCACGAAGTTGAGCGTCTCGGACGAGTGGGTGAGCGCCAGGGACAGCACGAGCGTGCGGAGCAGTTCGCTCTTGCCCGATCCGGTGGCGCCGATCAGCATCCCGTGCGGCCCCATCCCGCCCAGCGCCGACTCCTTGAGGTCCAGCTCCAGTGGAGCACCCGAGGCCGCGATACCGATGGGCACCCGCAGTCGGCTCTCCGGGCGCTCGCGCTCCCACTCGCGGGCGGCGTCCCAGGTGTGCAGGTTCGGGATGCCCAGCAGGGTGGTGAGGTCGAAGTCCGTGGTCAACGGCTCCACCACGTCGGCGGCGACGCTGACCCGGTAGGGCGCCAGCATGCGTGCCAGGGAGCGCGCCCGGGGGAGGTCCAGCGCGTCGGGACGGCCGAGGGGGGAGAACGTCTCCCGCCCGGACCGGTCCAGCTCGCTCATCTCCAGCGAGTCCGGTGCGACCCGTAGGGACAGGGTGTGCGGGGCGCCGTCCCAGGCCCGTTCGGCGCCCACCTCGATCACGATCGCGTTTCGAAAGCCTCCGCTGAGTAATCTCGACCCTTGTGGCACGGCTCCGCCGTCGACGATGATGACCGTGAAGGGCTCGTCACGACCGGGTGCCGCCTGCGGGTCGAAGGGCGGCCGGTCGGCCAGTTCCGGCCCGACGATCCGTTCGAGTTCCATGGCGTCCGACGTGATGAGCCGCAGGGGTCCGGCGCCGTCTCGCTCGGTCGGGTGCAGGCAATGCGGGAGCCATTTCATCCATTCCCAGTCGGGTATTCGCTCATCGTTCACGCAGGCTGCCAGGCGCAATTCATCCGGGGCGTGAAATACTGTGACCTGCCCCACGAGTGCGCGCATAATTGCACGGCTGGATTCGTCGTCCCCGCGCAGGGCCAGATGTGCGAACCCCCGTAGGTAAAGCGAGACCGGCAGGTCCTCGACGGTGGCGTAGGCGTTGATGAAACGGCGCAGCGCGTGGGCGCACAGCGGTTCCAGGTCCTCCACCGGTTTGGTCGACAGGGGAGCGATGCGGGTCTGGAGTGGCTGTTCGCCCAGCGCGATGCGGACCTCGGCGAAGTCGTCGTGCCCCCCGCGGCGTTCCCAGAGCCTGCTCGTGCGCACCAGCGACCACAGCGCGGCCGGATCGGGACCGTTCCACGCGCGCGCCTCGCGTTGGGCGGACACGATCCCCCGCACCCGGCCGCGCATCTGGCCGAGGTAGCGCAGGTAGTCCCGGCGGTCCCCGGAAAGCCGCTGGCTGCGCTCGATCCGGGTGCGCAGGAACTGTCCGCCGACCATGGCCACCGCCCCGACCAGCATCATCCCGCCGGCGATGAAGGGCATCGCCGTGCCCAGGGCGCCCCCGCCCGGCCGGATGAACATCATCACCATCGCGAGCGAGCTCAGCGCCATCGGCAGGTACATGAACACGCCCGAGATGCTGTTCTCGTGCTCGGGGAGGACCGGTGGCTCCTGCAGGGAGAGCTCGCCCTCGGGCGGCTCGGGGCCGGGTCGGCGGGCCGGCCTGCGGACGAGGATGGTGCTGATCAGCGTTTCCCTTCTCTTTCCCCTGGTCCGGTGGGTGCAGCAGGGGCGCAGGGCGGATCGGCCCCGGTGAATTCCGGGGGGATCAATTGGGTGGACACCTGGAATCGGATTCGGTTTCCGGCCGCGGCGCGCTCAAATGAGCACCGGTAACCCCGGGCCGGAGTTTTCCAAAACGTCATGACTGACATTTCGGAAGTGATGCTACTCTAGCCCAGCATTTCGCGATCGGGTGCGCCGTCCCGCCTCCGGGCGTTCTGGCAAGGAATGGCGGACCCTGACCTCGTCCCTTCCGGGGGTGTCTTTATCACACCCCCCGCATTCCGACCCAGCCACCGTCGTCCAGTGAGGAGGGCCGATGCCGGACGCCGTCACCGCCGATCTGTGCCGCCTGGTCGTGCGCGCGCCCAACGCCGTCTTCGAGATCGCGGTCCCGTGCGACCTGCCGCTGGCCGAGTTGCTGCCCACGTTCGTGCTCTACGCCGAGAACGAGAACGAGGACCTGGACGAAAGCGGGATCGAGCACGGCGGATGGGTGCTCCAACGGCTGGGCTCACCGCCGCTGGACGAGGGCGAGACGGTCGAGACGCTCGGTCTGACCGACGGCGAGACTCTCCACCTGCGGGAGCGCTCCAACCAGATGCCGGAGATCCACTTCGACGACCTCGTCGACGGGGTGGCCGACTCACTGGCCGACCGCTCCGACGCGTGGGGCCCGGCCGTCTCCCGGCGTGCGCTGACCGCTACCGCGGCGGTGGGCTTCGCCGGTGCCCTGGGCCTGCTGACGATGCTCGGGACCGTCTGGACGGCCGGTGCCACCGCCGCCGCGACGGGCCTGCTCCTCCTGCTCACCGCGGGTGCCGCCGCCCGCGCCTTCGACGCCCCCGTCGCCGGCGCCGTCACCGGCGGTGCCGCCGTGCTGTTCATGGCGTTCGCGGGAGCCACACTGCCGGACGGCGACCCCGGCACCGCCCTCACCGGGGCACGGATGCTCTCCGCCGCCTCGACCGCGACCGGCGCGGCGGTCCTGGCGATCGCTGCGGTGGCGGCCTGCCTGCCCTTCTTCGCGGCCGTCATCGGCACGGCCCTGTTCACCGCCGCGGCGGGCGCCCTGCTCATGTTCTGGGACAACGCCCCGCCGCAGGGCGTGGCCGCCGCGGCCGCCGCCCTGGCGCTGCTGCTCTGTTCCCCCGCCCCAGCCCTGGCCTTCCGGATGGCGGGGATGCGCTTGCCCCCGCTGCCGGCCGGAGCCGCCCAACTCGGCGAGTACATCGACCCTCACGCGGCCCGCGAGGTGCGCACGCGCACCCTCCGCGCGGACCACCACCTCGCTGCCCTGCTGGCCGTGGCCGGAGCGGTGTGCGCGGTCGCGCTGACCGTTCTGGCCGCCTACCCCGGCTGGCCGTCCTCCTCGGCCGGCGTGTGCGTATCGGTGGTCCTGCTGCTCCAGGCGCGCGGGCTCAGCGGTGTCCGGCACCGGGTTTTCCTGCTGGGGCCCGGCGTCTACGGGCCGGTGGCCCTGGCGGTGGGGGGCGGGCTCCTCGGCGGCGACACGACCCGCATGGTCCTGTTCGGCCTGCTCCTGGTCGCGGCGCTCGTGCTGCTCCTGGCGGCCTGGTCCGTGCCGGGCACCCGTCCCGTCCCGCACTGGGGGCGGGCCGGGGAACTGGTCCAGAGCCTCGCCGCGATCGTCCTGGTGTGCCTGGTCCCCGCGAACCTCGGGCTGCTGGCTCTGCTGAGGGGGATCGGCGGATGAGGCGCACCGGAAGGCGGGCGAGCTGATGCAGACCCGTCGCGACCAGGTTCAGGCGCACTCGTTCATGGTGCGCAGGCTTTCCACGGCCGTGTCCGCCGCCGACCCCGACGCCGCCGAGGCGCCCCTGCGGCGCACCCGCAACGGCTCCTTCATCGGACTCGTCCTCGCGGCACTGCTGTGCGTCGGATTCCTCGTCTTCGGCCTGATCTTCCCCGGCGGAGCCACCACCTGGCGCAACGAGGGGACGGTCGTCGCCGTCAAGGGTGGCGCCGGCCGGTACGTCTTCTCCGACGGTGTCCTCTGGCCGGTGGCCAACCAGGCCTCGGCCCTGCTGCTGGCGGAGGCGGGGGAACCGGTCCAGGTCGCCGCCGACTCGCTCGAGGGCACCCCGGTAGGGGCCCCGTTGGGCATAGCCGGGGCTCCCGACGGTTTGCCCGCCACCGACGCGGAGGACCCCCTCGCCTGGCAGGTGTGCGCCACCACCGTCGACGCCGGGGAGGGAGCCGAGACCCTGACCTCACTCGCCCTGGGCCGGTCGCCCACGGGAACCCCGGTCGGGGAGGACGGCGCCGTCCTGGTCCGCGGCCCCGACGGGGGGAGCCACCTGCTGTGGAACGGCAGCCGCCTGGCCGTCGACGAGGAGCACGGCGCCCTGGAGTCCCTGGGATACGGCACCACGGCCCCCCACCCCGTCTCGGCCGCCCTGCTGGACGGACTGCCGGCCGGCCCCGAGCTCGCCTCGCCCGACATCGACGGACGCGGTGGGGCCGGGCCGCGCATCGACGGCGCGGACACCCGGGTGGGCCAGGTCTTCACTGTCCCGGCCGCCGAAGGCAGCCCCGCGCAGTTCTACGTGCTCACCCGGGGCGGCCTCACCCCCACCGACACCACCCGCGCCCGGCTGCTGCTGGGGCATCCGCTCACCGCGGAGGACGCCTACGGGGGCGACGAGGCCGTACCGGTCGAACTCGCCGCCTCCCAGGTGCGCGCGCACCTGTCGGATGAGGAGCCGGTCACCGGCGGACTGCCCGCCACACCGCCTCCCCTGACCGACCCGCAGGGTGCGGCGCTGTGCACCGTCCACCGGGGGGAGGGAACGCCGACGCTCTCGCTCACCGCCCCCGCCGAGATCGGCGGCCGTGCCGCACGCCCTCCCGCCGGCAGCACGGCCGCCTGCACCGCCCCCGACCTCATCGACATCCCGGTCGGCGAGGGCGGTCTGGTCAGGGCGTCCCCGGCGGGCGGAACCGCGCTCCGCGGTGCCTACTTCCTGGTCACCGACACCGGAGCCAAGTACCCGCTGCCCGATGCCGGGGCCGCCGAGCGGCTCGGCTACGCGCCCGGCGGGGCGGCCACCGCCACCACCGCCCTGCTGGACCTGCTGCCCACCGGACCCGACCTGACCCCGCAGGCCGCCGCGGAACCCCTCGGCGCGCTCGCGGAACCGGGAGAACCCCGGTGCCTTTCCCAGTGACGCGCAACAGAACAGGAGACTCCCGTGTCGATGATGCGCAGTACCGACCAGGCCATGCGGACCGGTCGCGAGGCCATGGAGACAGCCCACACCACGTGCAATGGCGTCTACACCACGGTCGACGCCGTGCGGGACCTGCTCGGCGGCAACTGGCGGGGCGGCGCCGCCACCCAGTACGACACCGCCCTGGTCAAGTGGCTCGAGGAGCTGCGTCTGATCACCAACGACATGAACGACATGATCGGCATCCTCGGCGGAACCGAGCGCAACTTCCACCAGATGGAAGACGAGAACATGCTGTCCGCGAACTGGATCACCCAGCTCAACCCGAACCAGGGCGACGTCGCCGCCCGCTGATCCGACCTGATCCGACCCGACCGCCTCCGGGACCGGAGGCGCATCACCGAGAGGAACCGGCGCCATGAGTATCGACGGATTCGAGATCACCTACAGCGGGGCCGACGACGCGGGCCTGGACCTGCGCAAGCAGACCGATGTGATCGCGGCGGCGATCGACGAACTGGACGCCAAGGTCCGGGTGGTCAAGGCCGACTGGATCGGTGAGGCCTCCGAGCAGTACGACGAGCGGCTCGCCGCCTGGCGCCGCAACGTGGCGGACATGCGCGCGCTGCTGGGCCACGCACAGGTCTCCCTGGGCGACATCACCGACCGCTACCGCCGTGGCGACCTCCAGGAAGCCGGCAACTGGCAGGCCCGGCGCTGACCTTCCCCCGACGGCCGCGGCGCGGCTCCGACAAACCCGCGCCGCGGCCACCGGGAACGCCGCGCCGCGGTCTGACGAGTTGCAGGACAGCACAGGAGAGGACAACACGTGTCAGAGGACAGGACCAAGGTCACTCTGGACTACCTCCGCACCCTGCGCACGGGCGAGGTCGAGCCGCTGCGCGAGAAGGTGTCGGCGATGAAGACCCGCGCGTCACAGCACTACGAAGGGGACGGGACCGCCTCCGGTGTCAACGTGCCCTTCGGCAACAGCAGTCTCATGTCTGCCGCCGGCGAGGTCTCCAAGGAGGTCGCGACCGTGCTCACACAGTTCACCACCATGATCACCGACCTGGAGGAACGCCTGGTCGGGATGTCCGTCGGCATCCGTGACAGCGCGATCCACTTCGACGAGCTGGAGTCCGACGCCGAACTGGACGCAGCCCGCGTCAACCAGATCGTGTCCGGCGGTGCCCCCTTGAGTTCCGGCGGATCCAACGGACTCGGTGACCCCACCGAGGAGACCTCCGAGTCGCCCTGAGCCGACCCGGCCGGCGGCGGCTCCTTCCCGCCGGCTCTGCGCTGACCGCCCATCCCGCCCCCTGAGGAACTTCCATGGCTGACGAGGATCTCCCCGAGAGCGAGGGGACCGACCCCGACGCCCCCGCCGACGGGGGCGCTGCCGAGAGCGAGGAGGTCGCCCACGCCGTCAACGTCTTCGCCGACGCGGACGAAGAGGGCTCGGTCCCCCCGATGGGCACCGCCCAGGCGGTGCGGGACACCAACTGGTTCTCCAACTACTTCTGGAACGTCAGCGACCCCAAGGACGCCGACGAGTGGTTTGGTTTCTCCGACCGCTCCTCCGACGCCGAACTGCTCGGCGGCTACGAGTGGGGGTTCGCGGTCTACTCGGGCATCCACGTCAACGACGCCGTCAAGGAGCGCGGGGACACCGTATGGGGGCGTTTCATCGACCGGATGCCCACGATTCTCAACGCCGCCTCCGACCCCTCACGAGGCAGTGACACCTTCAACAGTGGTGTTCTCAGCCGGATCGAGACCGACCTCGGCGATTTCCGCGACTTCGCCAACGCCCGCTACGACGACCTGTGGGCGCTGTACGAGGAGATCAAGCCGGGCAACGAGAAGTTCGAGGGCGCGGGGGCCGAGGCCCTGGGCCAGTACATGAGGACCGTGGCCCTCGAATTCAAGAACATCGCCAACTTCGTCGACCCGGCGGTCGACGCGGTGAACTCGGCGCGCAGGGCCGCCAACCCCACCTACATCCAGTCGGTGATCAGCGCCTACAACGAATGGGTCGGCAGCCCCGAGCACTCCCCGCGCCGCCTGATCCGCACCTGGTGGGAGGAGCAGCGACAGCAGGTCACCTACGAGGGCGGCATCATCAAGATCCGCGGCATGCGGACCGACGAACAGGCCACCTGGGAGACCTTCGAGACGGAGGTCAAGGAGCGCTGGTGGGAGAGCCTGGACACGCTGCGCAAGGCCGTGACCGGTGGTATCTCCGACGTCGCCACGTCCTACAACAACGCCTCCTCGGCGATTCTGCCCTTCACGCCCGTCCCGACCTCCAGCGAGCCGCCCTCCGGCATCGGTGGTGATGGCACTGATGGTGGTGACGGTCGGAGCATCGAGGACATCGTTGACGATTACTTGAACGGCGGTGGCGGTGATGGCACTGATGGTGGTGATGGTCGGAGCATCGAGGACATCGTTGACGACTACCTCAACGGGGGTGGTGACGGTGATGGCGGCGGCGATGGCACCGGTGGCGGTGACGGCCGCACTGTGGAGGACATCGTTGACGACTACCTGAACGGTGGCGGCGATGGTGGTGGCGGTGACGGCCGCAGCGTCGAGGACATCGTTGACGACTACCTCAACGGGGGCAGCGGCAGCGGTGTCGGGGACGGCACTGGTGGCGGTACTGGTGGTGATGGCCGCAGCGTCGAGGACATCGTTGACGACTACCTGAACAACCAGGGTCCCGAGGGAAGCGGGGGGCCGCTTCCGGAGGACTCCGGGGGACAACCCGTTCCCGGAGGTTCTGGCGATCTCAACGGCTCACCGGGCTCTCCGGGATCGCTGGACCTGGAGGGTCCTCCGGGCTCACAGAACCTCGACGGATCCGGTTCGCTCGGCGCGGGCGGCTCGCCTGACGGCTTCGGCGACGGCAGTGACCTCTCCTCCTCGTCGGACGGCGGCGGGCCGGGAGGTTTCGTCCCGCCTCCCATAGCCCCGGGCATGGGCGGTATGGGCCTCGGTGGTTCCGGAGGCGGCGCGGGCAACTCCGGGCGGCGGGACCAGGGGGGTCCGCTTCCGGACGGCACCCTGCTCCCGGACGGTTCCCGAGCCGACGGTGGTAGCGGCGGTCTGCCTTCGTCCATCGGGGGAGTCCCGCCCGGCACGGGAGAATTCGAGTCCTCCCCGGACGACGACAGGAGCGCACTGGTTCCGCCGCCGAGCCGTGTGCCCACCGGGACGGGTGACCCCGGTGATCTGGGCCTTTCGTCTTCGGGTGGTTCTGGTGGTCTCGGTGATGGTGGTTCGGGCGGTGTGGGTCTGCCTGTGCCTGGTGGTGCGGGTGGCCTTGGGGGTCCGGGGGGTGTGGGTCTTCCGGGGGGTTCGGAGGATCCGGTTGTTGGTGGTTCGGGTGGTCTCGGGGGTGCTGATCTGCCTGTGCCTGGTGGTGCGGGCGGTCTCGGGGATTCGGGGGGTGTGGATCTTCCGGGGGGTTCGGAGTCTCCGGTTGTTGGTGGGTCGGGTGGTCTCGGGGGTGCTGATCTGCCTGTGCCTGGTGGTGCGGGCGGTCTCGGGGATTCGGGGGGTGTGGATCTTCCGGGGGGTTCGGAGTCTCCGGTTGTTGGTGGGTCGGGTGGTCTCGGGGGTGCTGATCTGCCTGTGCCTGGTGGTGCGGGCGGTCTCGGGGATTCGGGGGGTGTGGATCTTCCAGGAGCTTCGGATGATCCGGTTCTCGGTGGGTCGGGTGGTCCCGGTGATCTGGGCCTTTCGTCTTCGGGTGGTTCTGGTGGTCTCGGTGATGGTGGTTCGGGCGGTGTGGGTCTGCCTGTGCCTGGTGAGTCCGGTGGTCTTGAGGGTCCGGGGGGTGTGAATCTTCAGGGGACTTCGGATGACCCGGTTGTTGGCGGGTCGGGTGGTTTTGAGGGTTCGGGCGGTGTGGGTCTGCCTGTGCCTGGTGGCTCCAGTGGCCTTGGGGGTCCGGGGGGTGTGGGTCTTCCGGGGGGTTCGGAGGATCCGGTTCTTGGTGGTTCGGGTGGTCTCGGGGGTGCTGATCTGCCTGCGCCCGGTGGCTCCAGTGACCTCGGGGCCCCGGACGAGGTGGACTCGTCGGCTCCGGGTTCCGGGGCGGGCGGCAGCGGCGACCGCACCCCGATCGGCCGTGACGGTCCCGTGCTGACACCACCCTCCGGGCTCGGCTCCCCCGACAGCTCGGGAGGGGCCGGTTCCGGCTTCCCCGGAGGCAGCGAGATCACCGCCCGGCCGGACTCGGGCTCCGTTGGCGGGAGCACCGAAGGATCCGGAGGTGGCAGGGGTGCCGGGCCGGGTGGAACCAGCCCGCTGGGCGCCTTCGGCGCGGGAGGGGGAACTGACGGCTCTCTCCAGTCAGGAGCCGTCGGCACCCCTGGAACACCCGGAACTCCGGGCACGCCCGGCATGCCGATGATGCCGCCGGGCGGCGCGGGCGGCGCGGGCGGTGGTGGAGCCGGATCGCAGGAGCGCAGCCGCACCACGTGGCTCGCGGAGGACGAACGGGTGTGGGGCACTTCCGCACGGGGCGGACCCGCCTCGCTGGGGCGGCCGGGAACAAGACAGGACAAGGGAGTGAGCAGCGGTGGACATGTCCCTGCAAGGGCAGATGGAGAGGTCCCTCGAACAGCTTCGTCGGACACAGCAGGGCCTGGCGGAGGCAAGCGCAAACCTGGAGTCGGTTACCGCCGAAGCGGTGTCCAAGGACCGGATGGTCAGCGCGACGGTGAACGCCAGAGGCGAGATCGCTGAGCTGAAGTTCCACACCGACAAGTACCGGTCGATGGCGCCCGCCGAACTCGCCTCGGCCGTCACCGAGGTGATCGAACGGGCACGGCGCGACGTGGCCCGGCAGGTCTCCGAGGCCATGCGGGGACTGGTGCCGGGGGACTCCGCGGCGCGGGAGCAGGCGGTGGCCGGCGACCCCTCGGCCCTGCTGGAGGAGCTGGGCCTGGGGAAGGTCAACCCGCCCGCGTGACGGACCGCCGCGGTGCCGGGCGACGATCGCCGCCCCGCACCGCGGCCACCGCACGGACACGAAGACACGTAACGAGGCAGGAGGGACCATGGCCGACCGCCTTTCCGTCGACCCGGAGTCAGTCGCCAGGGACGGCGCCGAGATCAACGAACTCGCCGCGGAGGTGCGCGCCATCCACCGGTGGTTCACCGACTCGGCCGACGCCCTGGGCCAGTGCTGGGGCGACGGTGACGCCGTGGCCAAGTCGTTCGAGAAGGAGTATCTCCCGGCCCGCGAGCGGTTCGACGTCTTCCTGCAGGCGCTGGGCACCGCGTTCGAGAAGACCGCCGAGGGCACGGTCGACAGCGCCAAGCAGTTCGCCCGCTCCGAGCAGTACGGCATCGACGAGGCAACGCGCCTCGGCGGATTCCAGGGCGGCGCCCCCGGCGCCGGGAAGCACTGACCCCCATGGGAATGGAACTGCCCCCCGAACTGCGGAACCTGTTCATGGTCCTGACCGGGTCGGAGTGGCCCACCGCCGACGAGACACGGCTGTGGCAGCTCGCCCAGGTCTACGGGACCACGGCTGACCGGTTGCAGGTCGAGCTCCCCCAGCTCGTCATCCGGATCAAGAACAAGGTTCGGGAGAACTTCGACGCCACTGCGGCGGACTTCTTCGACGAGTCGGTGGACCAGTTCACGGCAGGGGAGCGCAACTACCTCGGTGAGGGCACGGCGGTGGCCCGGGGGCTCCAGGAGTACGTCCACAACGCGGGCACGCAGGTGCAGTACGCCAAGTGGATGATCATCGGCCAGCTCGTGCAGCTGGCCGCGGAGATCGCTTGGGCGATCGCCATGGCGCCGTTCACGTTCGGCGCCTCCCTGGCCAAGATCCCGATCTTCCAGGCGATCGCCCGCACCGTCGTCGGGCGGGTCATGTTCCGGCTGATCTCGGAGCTGCTCCAGCAGATGATGATCAGCCAGTTCTTCGCGCTCACACTGGACGCGCTGATCCAGCGGATCCAGATCGACAACGGCGTCCGCGACGAGTGGGACACCAAGCTCACGGAGGACGCCGCCAAGGGCGCCATGCTGGACGGCCTGTTCGGCACCGCCGCGGCTTTCGGCGGCAACGCGCTTTCGGACCAGTTCAACCGACTGCTCGGCAACAACACAGGATCGGCCATCGCCCACCAGCTCGACGACCGCTTCCCCCCGGGCAACGGCCCGGGGACGGGCGGCGGGTTGCCCGAGGGGATCGGCTCGGTGATGGGCCGCAACGGTGACGAGCTGCTGCGCCCGTACGGGATGGACGACCGGCCCGGGTGGTCCCGCCCGGTCGACGGGGAGCGCTTCCGTACCGACATGGGGGACCGGTTCGCCGACTCCCTGGGCGGAGCCATGGGACGGGACCAGGCGCGCGATTTCGGTGAGCGTTACGCCGACGTGTTCGCCCGCCACTGGGGGCGGGGCGGCCTCGACGACGCCCTGGGTGACGTGGTGTCGAAGTACGGTCGCGGCCTCGACCCGAAAATGCGCGATTTCCTGACCACGGGTGTGCCCGGCGGGGTCCGCGACGGGCTCTCCGCCGTGGGTTCGCACTGGAAGAACTTCCTGGCGCAGCTCGGGGGCCAGGGCATCGCCAACGCGGCTCAGGGGATACTCGGCGAAGGTTTCTTCAACCTGCTTTTCAGCGACGAGAAGACCTTCTCCATCACGTGGCTGTCCGGGGTCTCGGGGTTCGTCTCCGGGGCGGTCCAGCAGAGCCTCACCCAGGGCGGCCTGATGCTCATCGACCAGCTCAAGGGAGCCGGTCTGCCCGACGGGGTACCCGAACTGCCCGATCCGCCGATGGGTCCACACCCTGAGGACGGCGACCGCGGTACCGGTGACGACTCTCCGGACCGGATCAGCGGAGCGCCGGGGACGGGGCCGGGCTCTGACCGGCCCTCCCCGGACCGGCCCTCTTCGGAGGAGGACGGCGGCACCCGTGGCCCGCAGGGGGACGGCACGCCGGATCAGCAGGGCGGCGGCACACACGGCGCACAGGACGGCGACACGACGGCCGTTTCCCCGGGGGCTCCGGCTCCCCCACCGCCCGACCGGGTCGTCACCGAGTCCTCCGCCATGAACGGCCCGACCGACACCGGTCCCTACCGGCCCGCCGCGCCGAGCTCCGGGAACCGCGGTGCGGACAGCCTTCCCGAGACCGGGGGTGCCCCCGTGCGGGGCTCCGACGAGGCCGTTGACACTCCGGCCGAGGACGTGCCGACCCCGAACATGACTTCACGGGATGTTCCGAACCAGGACGTTCCGACTCGGAACGCTCCCGGACATGACGCAACGGTAGGAAACGCTTCTGTTGAGGAGGTTCCGGTCCGGGATGCCTTTGGCCAGGAGGTGCCGGTAGGAAACGCTCCCGCTGAGGGCGTTCCGGTTCAGGACGCCTCTGGCCAGAACGCTCCGGCAGGGGAGGTCCCGAACCAGGACGGCGCCGTCTTCGACCGCCCGGATCAGCGGGTACCGGAGGAAACGGCTCAGACGAACGGCGGGGGCGGCGCGAGCGGGGTAGGTGCTTCGGACAGCACCGGTGCCGCACCGGTCAGCGGTGGTCCGGACCGGTCGCCCGACGGGCAGGACCGCACCTCCGACGAGGACTTCCCGACCCGGGTGACGGAAGACCGTACCGACGCTGACGGGCAGACTCCGGCCGCTCCGGCGCCGAATCCGAGTCCGGCGCAGAATCTGGTTCCGGGTCCGGACGGACAGGGAGCGGACGGCGGCACGGCGAACCCGCCGCGCCCGGACGGGGAAGCGGCTGGAGAGGGTCGCGGAGACGCTCGGCCCCGGGGCGGCGAAGAGGCCGGGGAGGGCAGTGGTTCCGGTGGGCCCTCCCGTGGCGAGGGCGACCAGCAGGGCCTGCCGCGCGACGACGGCGACCTCGACGCACCCGCCCCCGCGGCCAGCCGTGCGCAGGACCCGCCCCAGCACGCGGACGGTGCCCCCGGGCCCGCCGTCACGCCCCCGCCGGTGAACCCCGCCGCGCAGGGCCAGGAGTTCGCCGGGGACGGACGCCGACAGGCCCCGCCCACGAGCCGGACCGACACACCGCCGGCGGTCCGGCCCCGCCCCGAGCCCGACGCCCCGGCCCCCGCCGCCGAAGGGCTGCGCCCGCCCGAAGCCTGGCAGGACGCCCGTGACGGCGCCGAGACCGCGCGGGTGGGCACCAGCCGCGACGGATCCGGCATCGATACCGACGGGGTCGAGATCCTGGACGGTTCCACCAGGGACCGCCCGATCGTCTCGGTCGCCGAGCGCGGCTTCGACGTGCGCCGCGTCCCCCTCCCGGACCCCGGATCCGAGGGCCCGACCCATGTCACCGAGCTGACGGTCAGGATCAACTTCGACCCCGGCGACGACGTCCGCCCCGAGGAGGCCGACACCGCTCAGCGGGCCTTCCTCGACCGGGTGGACGACGTCCTCAACCAGCGCTACCGGCTGCCCGACAGCGGGGACCAGCTCCACGTCCGGGTGGAGCCGGTCGGTGCCGACGACCGCCCGCACGCCGACGTCACCTGGGTCCGCGACAACTCGGACCTGCCCGGGCGCAGCGATACCGCCAACTGGCGCCTCGACGACGGCGCCGACGTCTGGCTGCACGAGACCCTGCACCGGCTCGGCCTCGACGACGAGTACCGTGACCCTTCGCAGGAGCAGTCCGGCCGACCTCAGGCCGTGCTGCGCGGCTCACCGGACTCCACCGCCGTCCACGAGGTGGGCGGCTACATGGACGCGCCCGGCGGGCGCGACGGCCGGCCTCCGGAGATCCTCAACCGCTACCTGGAGCAGATCGAATCGCAGGCACACGGGGCCTCCCGCTACGATCCGCCCGCCCGGCTGGCCGACCTTCCCGGCCCCGTGCACCGAGACCTGGCCGCCCTGCTCGATCCCGAAGGGCGGCAGGACCCCTCCGACACCGTCTCCCTGTTCGGTGCCGCCTACGACAGCCGTGTGCGCGGTCTCGACGAGGACCGGGTCCGTGCCGACCTGCCGCCCCGGCTACGGGACCGCTTCGACCGCACGGTCGCGGAGTGGACGTCCGACGGCCGCCTGGAACGCGCCCTCGGCAGGGCGCGCACGGCCGGTATGGAGGCACCGCTGTCGCGGATGCCGGGCCGCCCCGCGCCGGTGCCCACCGAGGGCGGCGCGGAGCACCGCGCCGCGGGCCCCCTCTCCGACATCTTCCGGCCCAAGGACGGGAGCGGTGGCAGCGGCGGCAGCAGGACCGAGGACCATCCGATGCAGGACCTGTCGGAGAACCGGAATCGGACCAGCGGGAACAGGGGTGACGGGACCACCGGCGGCACGGGTGAGGGAACCTCGGGTGCCCCTCGCCGGGAGACGCCCCCGTCGCAACAGGATCGGCCCCAGCCGATCCAGAACGACCAGCCGACTCAGAACGAGCCCACCCGGCAGGGGCCGCCCCGGCCGGTGGGCACCGAGGCCACGGGCGTTCCTCCGGAACGGCCGCCGACAGCGAGGCCGGTCGACGCGGAGACGGTGCGGATGCTCGACGCACTCGCCGACGCCGGAACCGACGCGGACGGGGGCGGGTACCCCGGCCTGCGCGTGAACTCCGGCACTGACGCCCGAGGGTTGGGGCGACGCCTGCGCGACCAGCTCACCCGGCACGGTGTGGAACCGGACGGCACGGCACTCGGCGAGGCCCTCGACCGCATCACCGACGGCCGCGCCCGCCCGGGCGACGAGATCGGGGTCCCCGTCCGCGAGGTCCCCACCGGTGACCGCGCCGGGCGGGACGGCACCCCTCCGCCGGTGCGCGGGCAGGTGCGGTTCACCGTCGAACGGGCGTGGCGCGAGACCACCGACTCCCCCGACCGGCGGACCGGCGCCACCCACACGGTGGAGACCCGGGCCAAGGCCGTGGGTGCCGGGGCCCAGCAGTCACGCAAGAGCGTCAACCCCGTGCTTCCCGCGACCGTCATCGGCAGTATCGCCGGAAAGACCATGCTGATCTCCCCGCGTCTGAAGGGGTCGATCGCCGTCCGCCAGCGCGGCAGCGAATACCAGACGAGCGCGGAACGCCGCCACAAGCGCAAGGTCGACGTCGACGGGGAGAACCCGGCCCGCTTCACGGCCGACCTCACCGTGACGGCCTCCCTGGAGGTCGCCCCGCCGTCGGTCCCGCCCGACGGGGGCACCGAGCAGCAGGAGACGAGCGGACAGCAGCCCCCGCCCGCGCGTCCCGAGACCCGGGACCGGTCGGAGCGGCAGGACGGACGGGAGCGACCGCCCCGGCCGACGGAGCCGGTACGGTTCACCGACAGGCTGGACGACGCCTTCGACGTGGTCCTGCCCGGACACGTGCGCGACGGCGACGGCGACGGTGCCGTGGACGGCGGCGGGCAGCGCACCGCCGACCCCCGCGAGGCTCCCCGGCAATTCCGCACCGACGATCCCGCCTCGCGCGTCGGCGACGGTAACGGCACCCCGGTCCGCGCGCCCCGTTTCTCGCGCACGCTGGGCGTCCTCGACGGCGGACCGCCCGAGAACTTCCCGCTCGACATGCGGACGCTGCGCGAGACCCTGGGCCGGATGGACCACGGGGAGGTGCTGCACGTCCCCTACCGGGACGACTCCGGCGACTGGCAGTTCGCCGAACTCAGCGGCGGCCCCGTCGCCTACGAGCGGATCGGCCCGGAGATGGCCGACTCCTCCTTCTCCGACACCGACAAGTCCTCCACCAACGCCCAGAGCAACGCGGGGCGCACCAACAAACAGGAGATCCGTGCGGGGGCCGGCTTCCTCGGCACGATCATCCCCGGAGCGGGGTCGTCCTCCCTGCTGCGGGTGGGCCCCGAGGTGGTCGGCGGCGTCAAGGGAGCCCAGAAGTACACGCGCACCACCGAACACGGGAGCGAGCGCGTGCACGGGCCGGGCACCAAGGGCGACTCCGCCTTCTACCGGGTGACCCGTACCTACCGCGTCACGACCACCGAACAGCAGCACGCGGCCCCCGACGCCGGGAACACCGGCAACGACGCCGCCGCCGACCCGCACGGCGCCGGACGCCACGGCGGTCCGGTACGGCACCAGCCCAGGGTGCGGGCGGGCACGCTGGATCTGACCACCCTCGACCAGGTGTCGACCTCCGACGCCCGGGCGTTGGCCGGGGACGGCGCGGGGCACGCCCCCCGGGGCGGTCCGGCCGCCCCCGCCACCCCGGGCTTGCGCGCCGACCGGGTGGAGCACCTGGGTGAATCGGTCCCGGTGCGGGCCGAATGGAACGACGGACGCCTGCGCGACACCAACGGCGAGGCGCCCCTGACCGCCGTGGCGAACCGCGTCCACCGAGCGGTCTTCGCCGCCCACCCCGAGCTGGTGAACGACCCCGCCGGCCCCGGCGGAGACCGCCGGGGGTTCTGGGGGCGCCTGTGGCGCGGACCGGACCTGCGCGCCCTCAACACGCTGGCGATCCACGAGCAGGTCGGCAGGGCGGCGGCCGAGGCCGACAGCCTGATCACCGACGGCGTCCGGATCGTCCTGCGGGCCGGGGGGCTGCGCAACGCCCTGACGCCCGCCCCGGGACGGTTGCGCACGGTCGTCGGTGCGCTGCCCGGAGCCTCGTCCGTGCGTACCGACGACCGCGACGGCGCCGACTTCGTCACCGTCCGGCTCAGCGGTCGGCTCGACGACGCCCGTTTCGCGGGCTCCCGGAGAGGCGGGTCGCTGAGCTCCGGCCTCAACGCCTCGACCTCCCAGGGATCGGGCAGGCAGGACACCACCGCCTACGGTGCGGAGGGTTCGGCGGCGCTCCAGGTCCGTCCCGGTGAGACCGCCGCCGCCATGCCCCGCGGCATCGTCGAGGTCGGTGCCGGATACGCCTACGAGCGGGAGAAGACGACCCCCGCGTCCGGCACCCGCAAGTCCGGCGTCGAATCCTCCTCCAGCGCCAAGGGCGAACTGGACGCGTGGACCTACGCACTCCACCTGGAGGCCTCGATCGGGAGCAACGCGCCCGTCGACGTCACCCCGACGGGCGCCGGTGCGACCGCGGCGGGGCCCCGGCTCCTGGTCGAGGGCCCCAGAACGGCCCCCGTCCCCGGTGAGCTCGGCCCGTTCGGCCCGGAGACCGACCGCGCCGCCGAGGCGGACAGGGCCCGCACGGACGCCCGGCAGGCACTGGACCAGGCCCGGCGGGCCCGTGGCAGAGTGGACGAGCTGCGTGCCGAACGGGACCGCCTGGCCGGCCTCGTCGAGGAGCTCCCGCGCCGGGAGGCCGGCCTGGCCGATGCTCAGCGCGAAGCCGGCAGCACGCGCGAGGAGGCCGCGCGGGACGCTCGGGCGGCCCAGGAGCAGGAGCGTACTGCCGCCGAGGCCGAGAACGTCGCCCGTGAGGCCCGGCGGGAGGCGGTCCGGCACCGTCTGGAAGCCGCACGGGACCAGCAGGAGGCGGCGGTCCTCCGCAGGAACGCGATCGAGAAGATGCGGGCCTACGCCGAGGCGCTCCGCACGGAGAAGGAGGCGCGCGACCGCCACGACGGCGGAGCAGCGCAACCGTCGCGGGAACGGACCCCCGCCCCCGCGCCGCTGCCGCAGCCGAGCGACACGGGGGCGGACGCCCTCGGCGATGACCCCGACCAGAGCGCGGCCGACCGCGCCTGGGACACGGCGGTCGAGAACTGGGAGGCCCTGGAGGACGCGGCGCGGGACGCGGGCGGCGAGGTGAGGGCCGCCGAGACGGCCTTCCGCGCGCCCCCTCGGCAGTCGTCCTCCGACGGCGGCACGGCCGCCGCCCCGCCGCGGCCGACGACCCCGCCGGCGGTCGAGAAGCTGCGCACGGCGGCCGAAAAGGCCGTGCAGGCCACCGACCGTCGCAACGATGAGGCCGACACACAGGACGACAAGGCCACCGGGGCCGAGGAGAACGCCGGGCTGCGCGAGGGCAAGGCCTCCCAGCGCCGTGCCGAGGCCGACACCGCACGGCGGCGGGCCGCGGATTCCGGGCTCCGGGCCGGAGAGGCCGAGCGGCTCGCCGACAAGGCGAGTCAGGACCACGACGAGTCCGTCGCCGCGGAGCGTGACCTCCCCGCGAGGGAGCGGGAGCTCACGGAGGCGCTGGACGACGAGCGGCGGGCGCACGCCGGTGCCGCCGCCGCGCACGGGCGCGGAGAGGAGCACCGGTTCGCGCTGGAGCGTGACGCGCGCCTTCGGACGCCCGGGGACCGCACCGGGGCCCCCGATCCCGGGGACCACGCCGGAACACCGCGCCCCCGGGCGGACCTCGACCTCGACGCGCTGCCGCACGCGCCCAGGCACACCGAGGCCCGCAGCCTCTGGGACACCGTGGTGGAAGCCGTCCGCTCCGCCCCCGGATTCACCGCCGCCTCCCGTTCGGGAGAGGCCGTCATCGGCCACTGGCGCGTCCTCAGCTCGGCCAAGGCCCTCGCCGCACACACCATGGACGTGCACAACGGCGGGCTCCCCCTCCAGGGGCAGTTCGAGGACGGCGTGCGCAGGCGCGCCGACCTCTCCCTCACCCTCCACGCCGAACGCACGTCGATGCGCACCTCCGGCGCACTGCGCGAAAGCGGCGTCGACCTCACCTACAAGACCGAATCCGACAGGGTCACCGGTGCCGGCAGGAGCTCATCGCACAACACGGCGGTCGGAGTGAAGGGGCAGGGCACCCCCAACCCGGCCGACACCAGGAACAACCGCCTGCGTTTCAGCGCGGGCGCGGTTCCCTACGCCTCGAAGCAGACCCGGACCGAGGGGGACACCACCACGTTCGGTGAGGAGGACAAGGTCTCCCTGTCCGGCAGCACCGTGGACGTGACGACCGCCGACCGGTTCACCGTGCAGGCCAGGATCCGCAGCCGCTGGAACCTCCTCGTCTCGGTGCCCTACAGCTCCACCACCGAAACCGCCGAACCCCCGAAGCCTGCAGGTCCCGCCGACGCGACCGGCGGCACCGGCGGCGACCGGAACCGGGACGACGGCGACCGGGACGACGCCGCACCCGACCGCCACGGTGAGCCCGGGTCCACCGAGGCGCGTTACCGCGTCCTCGACCTCGCCCAGAACGCCGCCCTGCCGGGTACCTCCGGCCTCGACGCCGCACTGGCGCGCGCTCGCGCGGCCCCCGACGGCACCGGGTTCGTCCCCGGACGCGAGAGCTCCGGATACGCCCTCAACGGCATCGACACCGCGGGGGCGGTCGAGGGCATCGCCCAGCGGGTGCGGGGCCGGGGGGTCGAACTGACCGAGCAGAGCGAGCACGACATCCAGGTGGCCCTGTCGGCCACCAACACCCGGGGGACCAACCGTAGGCTGCAGACCGGCGGACTCGTCCTGCCCGTCCGCGTGCGCGAGGACGCCTTCGGCGAACAGCGCCTCAGCAGCGGCGGCTGGCTGCGCCTGGAACTGGGCCGCAACGGCGACCCCGCCTTCGGCCCGGTCGAGTCGGGACTGTCCTCGGAGCGCTCCGTCTCGGAGTCCACCGAACACAACGAGTCCCGCGGAAGACAGAAGAAGCACGGTGTGACCGCCACCGCGGACGGCGGCTTCAACCCCGTCCCGGCCACCGGGACCGGCCCCGGCGGCGCCCCTACCTTCCCCGGCGACCGCTACTACACCAACACGGGCACCGTCGGCACCGGCTGGGAAACCGCGACCACCAGTACCGAACTGACCTCTGACACCGACACGCGGAACACCTCGCGGACGGTCAAGGCCCCCGGAGTCACCGCCACCACCCCGATGAGGGTCGACTTCACCCTGTCGGTGGACAACTGGCGGGGCGGTTCGCGCGGCCCGGTCATCACCGGCACCGTCGACGTGGGAAACCGCAGGGAGGTGTTCCAGGCGGGGACCTTCCGCCCCACGTCGCCCCCCTCGGCCCCCGTGGCCTCCGCCCCGGTCGCCCCCTCCCGGGCCGGCGCCGACGACCCCGAAGTCTTCGCCCGCGACTGGCGCGGCCGACTCGGCCGGGGGGAGACGGCCCTGCCTCCGGTGGAGGGTGTGGGGCAGCGCCCCATCGCCGACGCGGCACTGCTCGCCCAGGCGCGGGCGCTGGGGTGGCAGCCCGAGGGCACCGAGCGGGTCACGCCCGGGGCCGCCGCCGAGTACCTGCGTGAAGGGCGGTCCGGGTCCAGGGCGCACATGCTCGGCGCCGCCGTCGACGAGCAGGTGCTGCGCGGGTTGTTCGACGCGGCCTCCGGGAGCCGCGGCGCCGTCCTGGTGGGCAGGGACCCCCAGGGACCCTTCGCCGTCCCCGGCCTGGAGACCCGGCTGTTCACCCAGGTCGACCCGGACGGGGCCACCGTCATCGGGGCGACCGAGGAACTGGCGACCGGCAACGACACCCAGAAGTTGCACCGGGACGAGCGCGCCACCGCCCACGCCGGATCGACCGCGCTCACCACCGGGCTGGACCTGTCGGGTATGAAGGCCGTGCAACAGCCCGTCTCCGACTTCAACGAGAGCCGGGCCCTGGTCGGCGGCGGCGTGGCCACCGCCGGAGCGAACAGCACCGCGGCGGGCGGCGGCAAGCAGTCGTCCTCCACGATGCGCACCGACACCGCCGCCCCCGTCAAGGGGCGCGGCTACCTGGTGCGCTTCCCCGTCGACGCCCTGCTCATCGCCCAGGACACCGCGTCGGGCGGGCCGCCGCGGGCGGAGTGGGCCAAGTCCACCGTCGACGTGTGGCTCGGCCCCGACCAGCTCCGGACGGTGGCCACCGGGGTGCACGACGACTCCGTCGCCTCGTGGGACACCGTGGCGCAGCGCCAGACCGAGGCCGCCGCCACCGAGAAGGCCCTCGGCGCGGCGGTCGACCGGGAAGCGGGTCTGGACCGGTCGGAGGAAGCCCGGGCGAGCGCCCGCACCGCCGCCGACCTGCTGTCCCTCGGCTCCGACGCGGACCCCCGGATCTGGGCGCCCGAGACCTCCGACGGGCTCCGGGCCGTACGCGACTACCTCGGCTCCACGGACGACGACCACGGTTGGGGCCGACCGGCCGACCGGACCGAGGCGGAGCACCGGGCCGCCCTGAACGGGCTGACC
This sequence comes from Nocardiopsis moroccensis, assembly GCF_055763695.1. Taxonomy (NCBI): domain Bacteria; kingdom Bacillati; phylum Actinomycetota; class Actinomycetes; order Streptosporangiales; family Nocardiopsidaceae; genus Nocardiopsis; species Nocardiopsis moroccensis. The sequence continues at coordinate 5,062,583 of NZ_CP199747.1, forward strand.
GCGCTCCAGCGGGGCGCGGGAACCCCCGCAGGGCTACCCGTGGAAACGGTGGAAGCACTACGCGACCTGGTCGAACGCCGAAACGCCCTGCACACCGCGCTGAACTCGCACCGGGCGGCCCTGGACGCCTACTTCACGGCCCTGGACACCGCCTTCGCGCCCCCGGCCCGGCCGGACCCGACCACCCCGCCCGCCCCGACCGACCCGCCGACGGGCACCACGCCCCTGCAGGCGGCCTTCGACAGCGCCCTCAACCCACCCGCCGGATAGGCGCCCGGAACCATCCCCGCCCGTGCCGCCCCTCCGCGGCCGGTCCCCGATCCACCGGAAGACATCCGGTGCCCGAAAGGACGAGACGAAGAATGACGGACAGAACCGAGACACCACGCGGTCCCGACCGTGCGGGGCCCGTCCTCAGCTCGACTGGGGAAGCCCCCTCGGCGGCGGCCAAGGACGCCATCGGGTCCCCGCCCGATCGGAGCCCGGCCCAGTCCGCCCCCGCGCCCACCTCCTCCGGCCCCACCCCCGCCGCGGCCGGTACCACGGCCGAGAGCACCGATCGCGGACGCCGGGCCCTGCTCTCCGCGCTGGCGCTGCGCGGCGTCGGCGCCGCCCGCCCCGTTGACGGGGCCGACAACCCCGACAGCGAGCGCTACCGGCCGAGCCGCCCCGTCCTCGCGGTCGCGGCCATCGCCGGTCTGCTGCTGGTGGCGGCCCCGTTCGGGCTGTCCGTGGCCGAGGACCACCAGGGCGCCGCGCTCCTCAACGGCGACCTCGCCTCGGGTGGCTCCACGGACCGGGCGACCGCCACCGCCTCGGGCGCCGAAGCGCAGGGAGGAGTAGCGCAGGAGGGAGCCCCTGGAGGGGACCAGGGCGGTGCCCCCGAGGGGGTACAGGGGTACGTCCCCGAGGTGCTGCCGGAGAGCCCGGGCGTTCCCGGAGCGGATGCCGGAGCCGACCCGGGGGCGGACCCGGGGGCCGGTTCCGCACCCGGTTCCGCCGCTGATGGGTCCTCCGGGGGGCCGGGCAACGGCGGCCTGCCCGAACGGCCCGTGGAACCCCGGTCCGGCGGCCCCGAGGGCGTACCCGTCCCCGGCTCCTCCGAGGGAGAGGACGACCGGGGCGAGGCCGGGGACGGCGGGAGCGGCGGCGGGAGCGAGCCCGTGGGCGTGCCCGTCGAGGAGGGATCGCTGCTGGCGGACCTGCTGGCCGAACGTGACGGGGGTTCCGAGCAGCCCGCGGAGCCCGAGGAACCCAGCGGGTCCGGGGAATCCGAGGATCCCGAGGATCCCGAGGATCCCGAGGATCCCGCGCCCGGTGGGGGCGAGGACTCCGAGAAGGACCCCGGGGGCGGCGAGGTGGCCGGGACGCTCAGCGCCGGGGAGGAAGGCCCCGCCGGGGAAGTTCCCGACGGGCAGGACACCGGGTCGGACGGTGACGTCGCGGAGGCGGGGCTGCTCAGCGCCGGTGCCGGCAGCAGCCGCGAGGGGGACGACGACAGCCGTCCCGAGCCAGAGCCCGAGCCCGCACCGGAACCCGAGCCCGCACCGGAACCCGCGTCCGCACCGGAGCCCGAGCCGGAACCTGCACCGGAGCCGGAACCCGCGCCCGTGCCCGAACCCTTCCGTGCGGTCGCCGGACCCGGCTGCCAGGCGGAGGGGGCCCGGTACCAGGTGCACGGTGGAGGCGTCTGGCGCTCGGGACCGGCGGGCTACTCCGGTTCCGGATGTGACGACGGCTTCGACGTCATGGCCGTGAGCGGCGACCCCGGCGGCGGTGACACCTCCGCGGAGTGGACGTTCTGGCCCGGGCGCCCGGGCGCCACCTGCACGATCAAGATCCTCGTGCAGAACGGCCCCGAACCGCTGTGGGCGAACGGGGTGCCCACCCACTACGAGGTGTTCGACGGCGAGACCACCGGCGGTTCCCCCCGCGGCGGCTTCGACGTCACCCGTCCCGACAGCGGCCGGTACTGGGCGCTGACCGAGATCCACGACGTCGGGGAATCGTTCACGCTGCGCGCGCGCAACGCGGGCGCCGTCCCCGAAGGGGGCGAAGCGCCCCAGCTCCCCCTGTCGGTCGTCGAAGCCGAATGCCGCTGACCGGAGCGTAAGCACTCAGAACCCCGAACCGGTACAGAAGTAGGACGAGCCCGCGGACCCACCGGTCCGCGGGCACAGAAAGGAAGACGACAGGCGATGAACCGTCACGTGCGCGCGGTCGACCCCTCCGGCGGAGCCGAGTTCCGCACCATCGGCGAAGCCCTCGCCGCCGCCGGTGACGGCGCCGTACTGTCCCTTGCACCGGGCCGCTACGACGAGCGGCTCGTGCTCACCCGCGTGGTCACCCTGATGGCGGCCGAGGGGCCCGGGACCGTCGAGGTCCTGTGCTCCTCGGGTTCCGCCGTCACCTCGGTGGCCGAGGCGGTCAAACTCACCGGCCTCGTCCTGCGCGGACGCGACCCGGAGGCCCCGGTGGTCGACGCCGCCGCCGGGCAGGTCGAACTGGCCGATTGCGAGGTCGAGGGGGCCGCGTGGGCGGCGGTGCTCGCCCGGGGGGAGGGGGCCCTGGCCCTCCGGGGCTGCACCGTCCGCTGCACCGTCGGAGCGGGCATCGTCGTCACCTCCGCCCAGCCCAGCGTCATCGAGGACTGCCTCATCGAGGACGTCGGCACCAGCGGTGTCGTGATCAACGACAGGGGCGCCCCGGAGGTACGCCGGTGCACCATCCGGGACGCCGGCGCCAACGGCCTCTACGCCGCGGGCGGCGGCGCCGGCCACATCAGCGACTGCACCGTCTCGGGCACCGCCAAGGCCGCCGTGGTGATCGAGGAACACGCGGCCACGGGCCTGCGCGGACTGCGGGTGCGCGCGGTCGCCGACGACGGGGTCGTGCTCTCCACCCGTTCGTCCGTGGTCGTCACCGACCTCGTCGTCGAGCAGCCCGCCGGCCGCGGCCTGGTTCTGCGCGCCGGCACCGACCCGCGCCTGGACCGGGTCCGGATCACCGGCAGCGGCGCCGCCGGCATCGTCGCCGAGGACAAGGCCCGCGGCCACGTCCGCGACTGTGAGGTCCGCGACGCCGGTGCGGAGGGGGTCGGTGTCACGGGCCGTTCCTCCACCGCGTTCAGCGGTCTGACCGTGCACGGCACGGAGGCCGCCGGGATCCGCGTCACCGAGGACTCCACCGCCGAGTTCGACCGCGTCACCGTGGGGCGCACCGCCGGGCCCGGGGTGGAGATCCTCTCCGGTGCGGCGCCCTTCCTCCGCAACGGCACGGTGACCGGGGCGCGGAGCCACGGTGTGCGCTGGGACGGCGGCGGCGGACGGGTGGAGGACTTCGAGATCGCCCGTGTCCGCCGGACCGGGGTGTACGCCGCGGCCGGAGCCCGGGCCTCCCTGAGCGGGGTGCGGGTCATCGGCGCCCGGGAGAACGGTGTCGCCGCCGTCGGCGGCGCGGTGCTCGACCTGCGCGACGGCGAGGCCTCCGGGTGCGGCGGCGACGGCGTGGCCGTGCACGCCGAGGGCGAGATCACCGCGCTGCGGGTGCGTTCGCACGAGAACACCCGCAACGGGGTCCTGGTGGCCGCCGGCGGCCGCGCCGTGCTGCGCTCCTGCGAACTGGTCGGCAACGGCGGCGACGGGGTCCTCGTCGGCAGCGGCGAGGACGTCGTCCTCGACGGCTGTACCGTGCGCGCCAACGGCAGGGCGGGACTGCGCCAGACCGTCGCCGGAGGCCGCCTCAGGGCGGACTCCCTGGTCAGCGAGGACAACCAGGCCCAGGACCGGTACGGGCCCGACGCCGTCCCTGCCGACATCGCCGACACCGCGACGGGGACGGCCGCCGGGGACGACCCCGAGGACGACGAGGAGCGGGGGCCGCTGGCCGAGCTCCAGGCCCTCATCGGCCTCGACAGCGTCAAGGACGAGGTCACCACCCTCGTCAACCGGAACAGGATGGCCCGCCACCGCGCCGAGATGGGCCTGCCCTCGCCGCCGGTGGCCCGGCACCTGGTCTTCGCGGGCCCGCCGGGCACCGGCAAGACGACCGTGGCCCGCCTCTACGGGCGTGTCCTGGCCGACCTGGACGTGCTGCGCTACGGGCACGTCGTCGAGGCCGCTCGGGCGGACCTGGTCGGCCAGTACGTCGGAGCCACCGCCATCAAGACCACCGAGGTGTTCGAGAAGGCGCGCGGCGGCGTGCTGTTCGTTGACGAGGCCTACACGCTCTCGGCCGACGACGGCGGCGGTTTCGGCCAGGAGGCCATCGACACCCTGGTCAAGCTGATGGAGGACCACCGGGACGAGGTGGTCGTGATCGTCGCCGGCTACGCGGCCGAGATGGACGGCTTCCTGTCCTCGAACCCCGGTCTGGCCTCGCGTTTCTCGCGGACCGTCACCTTCCCCAACTACGGCACCGAGGAGCTGGTGCTCATCGTCGAGCGCCTCGGCGCCGCCCACAGCTACAGCCTCTCCCCGGACCTGCGGCCGCTGCTGTCGCAGCACTTCGAGGCGCTGCCCAAGGGGCCGACGTTCGGGAACGGCCGCGAGGCCCGCAGGGTCTTCGAGCAGATGGTGGACCGCCAGGCGCACCGGCTCGGCGAGGACCCGCCCGCCGACCCCGCCGAGCTCACCGTGCTCACCCCCGAGGACCTGGGAGCCCGCCCCGAGCAGTCGTCCGGCCCCGGCGGGGCCGACGTCGCCGGACTCCGCGCCGAACTCGACGCCCTGACCGGCCTGGCCGAAGTCAAGTCCACCGTCAACGACCTGGTCAACGTGCTGGTCTCCGCCGAGCGCCGGCGCGGGATGGGCATGCCGACGCCCAGCCTCAGCCACCACCTGGTCTTCTCCGGTCCGCCCGGCACCGGCAAGACCACCGTCGCCCGGCTCTACGGCCGGCTGCTGCGCGCCCTGGGCGCGCTCCCCGGCGGCCACACGGTGGAGGCGGCCCGCTCCGACCTGGTCGGACGCTATATCGGCCACACCGCCCAGCTCACCCTGGAGACCTTCGAGAAGGCGCGCGGCGGGGTGCTGTTCATCGACGAGGCCTACACCCTCACCCCCTCCGGAGCCAACGGCGATTTCGGTCAGGAGGCCGTGGACACCCTGGTCAAGCTGATGGAGGACCACCGGGACGAGGTGGTCGTGATCGTGGCCGGCTACGACGCGGAGATGCGGCGCTTCCTCGACTCCAACCCGGGGCTCGCCTCGCGCTTCTCCCACCACGTGCGGTTCGCCGACTACTCCGACGGGGAACTGGTCTCCATCGTGGGCCGGATGGCCGCTGACAGCGGGTTCACCGTCCCGGAGGAGACCGCCTCCGCGCTGGGGGAGCACTTCGCCTCGGTGCCGCGCACCGACTCCTTCGGCAACGCCCGCTACGCGCGCCAGGTCCTGGAGCGCATGATCACCCGCCAGGCGGGCCGTACCGTCGCCCTCGCCGAACCCACGCGCGAGGAGCTGACCCTGCTCACCCCCGCCGACGTGCCCTGACCGCGCCGAGGCAGCCGCTCCTGCGGCCCCCGTCCGGGCCCCGATCCGTCCCGGACGGGGGCCCCGGTGGGGCCCGGTCCGGTGCCGGCCCGGGCCCCGGCGGATGGGTCAGTCCCGGCCTTCGAGCCCGTCCGGTCCCCGCTCGGACTCCGGCACCCGCAGGGTCAACCGCATCGTCAGCCCGCCACCGGGTGTCGCTTCGGCCTCCAGCGAACCGCCCATGGCCTCGGCCAGCCCCTGCGAGAGGGCCAGGCCCAGCCCGAGACCGCTGTGGTTGTCGGTGTCCCCCAACCGCTGGAACGGCACGAACATGCTCTCCCGGTCCTCCTCCGCCACCCCCGGCCCGTGGTCGGCCACCAGCAGCTCGATCCGGTCACCGGCCCAGGAGGCGGAGACCGTAGGCGGCCGGTCCCCGGGGCTGAACCGCAGGGCGTTGCCCACGACGTTGACCAGGACCCGGTCGAGCAGCCCGGGGTCGGCCACCGCGTCCGGAAGCTCCTCGGGGACCAGCACCCGCACCCGGTCGGCCCCCGACCCGTCCAGTTGGTCCAGCGCGGAGAACACCGACTCGCGCAACTGCAGCGGACGCGCCGTCACCCCCAGTACCCCGGCCTGGAGGCGGCTCATGTCCAGCAGGTCGGTCACCAGCCGGGTCAGTTGGTCCAGGGACTCGTCCGCCATGGCCAGCAACCCGTCCCGGTCCTGGTCGCTGAAGTGCACCTCGCGGCTGCGCAGACTGGTCACCGAGGCCTTGGCCGAGGCCAGCGGAGCCCGCAGGTCGTGGCTGACCGCCGAGAGCAGCGCGGTCCGCATCCGGTCGGCCTCCGCCAGCGGGCGGGCCGAAGCCGCCTCCCGCTCCAACCGTTCCTGGCGCAGGGCGACCGCTGCCTGGGCGGCGAACACCTCGATGATCCGGCGGTCCCCGGCCCGGGGCCGCCGCCCGCGCAGCACCAGGGTGAGGGTCTCGTCCACCGGCACCTCGGTGTCCCGGTCCGTCGGGGAGCGGGGAGGGCCCTCGCCGGCGGCGGCGACCACCTCCCACCCCTGGTGGTCCCGTCGTTGGTCGGGCCGCGCGGAGAAACCGGGTCTGCGCTGCAGGAGAGCCACTGAGGCCAGGGAGAAGGTCTCCCTCAGGCGTTCCATCAGGGCCTCCAGCGGGCGTGAGCCCCGCAGGACGTTGCCGGCGACGGTGGCCAGGGTCTGGGCCTCCGCCCCCGCCTGCGCCGCCTCCCGGGTGCGGCGCGCCGCCTGGTCCACCACCACGCTCACCGACACCGCCACCACCACGAAGCCCGCCAGCGCCAGAACGCTCTGGACCCGGGCGACGGTGAAGGTGAGGTAGGGCTCGGTGTAGAAGAAGTTGAGCACCGCGAAGCCGCTGACCGAGGTGAGCAGCGCGGGCCACATCCCCCCGACCAGGGCGACCACCGTCACCGTGGCGAACACCAGCACGATCGCGCTGCTCAGGTAGGCCTCCTCCGCCGGAGCGCCCAGCCCGAGCCCCACCAGGAGCAGGCCCAGCAGCGCCAGCCCGCAGGCGACCAGCCTGCGGCGCCGGGAGAGGGTGGCCCCCGGACCCGAGGGGGTTCGCGCCCCCGCCTGTTCGTGGGAGACCAGGTGGACGTCGATCGGCCCGGACAGGGCAGCGGTGGCGGCTCCGATTCCGGGGGAGAGCAGCCGGGCCATCCGCCCCCGTCGACCGGCCCCGAGCACCAGTTGGGTGGCGTTGACACCTCGTGCGAAGGCGATCAGCGCATGGGCCACGTCCTCGCCCAGAACCTGGTGGTAGGTGCCGCCGAGGTGCTCCACCAGGACGCGCTGCCGGGCCAGCAGACCGGGGTCGGCGCCGGTCAGCCCGTCGCTGCGGGCCACGTGCACGGCCAGCAGGTCCGCGCCCCGGCCGCGCCGGGCGATACGGGCGGCGCGGCGCAGGAGCGTCTCGCCCTCGGCGCCGCCGGTGAGCGCGACCACGACCCGCTCCCGGGTCTCCCAGGTGTCGGTCACGCCGTGGTCGCTGCGGTAGCTCGCGAGTTCGTCCTCCACCCGGCCCGCCAGCCAGAGCAGGGCCAGTTCCCGCAGGGCGGACAGGTTGCCGCCGCGGAAGTAGTCGCCCAGGGAGGCGTCGATCCTCTCCGGACGGTAGACGTTGCCGTGCGCGAGCCGTTTGCGCAGGGCCTCGGGGGTCATGTCGACGAGTTCGATCTGCTCGGCGGCACGCACCCAGGCGTCGGGAACGGTCTCCTCCTGACGGACCCCGGTGACGCGTTCCACGACGTCGTTGAGGGACTCCAGGTGCTGGATGTTGAGCGTGGACAGCACGGTGATGCCCGCGTCCAGCAGCTCCTCGATGTCCTGCCAGCGCTTGGCGTTGCGGCTGCCGGGGGCGTTGTCGTGCGCGAGCTCGTCCACCAGGACCACCCGGGGCCGGCGCTCCAGGACCGCGTCCAGGTCCATTTCCTCGAAGGCGCGGCCCCGGTGGGTGGTCCGGGTGCGCGGGACCACCTCCAGGTCGTCGATCATCGCCTCGGTCATCACCCGTCCGTGGCACTCGACGAACCCCACGACCACGTCCGCGCCCCGGTCACGGCGCCGGTGGGCCTCGTCCAGCATCCGGTAGGTCTTGCCCACCCCGGGTGCCGCTCCCAGGTAGACCCGCAAGCTCCCACGTGTCACAGCAGCCCCTCCTCGGGAACCATCCTCACCGGTCACCGTGTGCTTTTGAGTTCTTTGGTGCTAATTGTCCGCTAAATCCCCTCGGCTGGCCGTTAAGGGAACGCTACCGAGACACCACCCGCCGTCCGCGCTGCCGCACAGTCGGACGAGGCGCCCCGGGCCGGAAGGGCGCCTCACGGGTGTGCCCCGGGCTCCGCTCAGGGCACGCCCTCCTACCATCGTGTTGCCGGACGGAAGCGGCGAAAAACCAGTTCAGGCGTCATAGGGAAGAACGCGCTGACTCGGCACAGAACGGATCCGTATGAACGAGCGGAACACCGCCGCACCGGCGGTCCTGGTCGTCGACGACGACCCCCGACTGCTCAGGACGCTCGACCTCAACCTGCGGGCGAGGGGCTACACCGCCCTGCTCTCCGACACCGGGGAGCGCGCACTCAAACTCGTGGCCCACCACCGCCCCGACCTGGTCCTGCTGGACCTGGGGCTGCCGGGGATGAGCGGTCTGGACGTGATCCGGGGGCTGCGCGGCTGGACGGGGGTACCCGTCGTCGTGCTGTCCGGCCGAGACACCGAACCGATGAAGGTCCAGGCCCTGGACCTGGGCGCCGACGACTACGTGGTCAAACCGTTCGGCATGGACGAACTGTTCGCCCGGGTCCGGGCGTCGATGCGCAGGACCGCGCCCACGGAGGAGAAGGTCTCGGTGGTGACCGCGGACTTCACCGTGGACCTGGCCGCCCAGCAGATCACCAGGGGCGGGGAGGCGGTGCAGCTGACCCCCCGGCAGTGGCACATCGTGGAGGTGCTGGTGCGCAACCGCGGCCGGCTCATCACCCACCGGCAGCTGCTCCAGGAGGTCTGGGGGCCCGGTTACGGCCGGGAGACCAACTACCTGCGGGTCTTCATGACCAAGATCCGGCAGAAGCTGGAGCCGGACCCGCCCCGACCGAGGTACTTCCTCACCGAGCCGGGGCTGGGATACAGGTTCAGTACGGGGGAGCGGGACACGTGATCCCCGGACGGCGCCTCCGGCCGGGCCGGGTCCGCCGGTGGCACCGGCGGGGGAGGTGGTTCTGGGCGAGCCCTCCCCAGTTCACCGTGGCGGCCTTCGCCGCCCTGGTGCTGGCGGGCACCGGGCTCCTGTCCCTTCCGCAGGCCACCGAGAGCGGTGGGTCCGCGCCCCCGCTCACCGCCCTGTTCACCGCGGCCTCGGCGGCGAGCGTGACAGGGCTGGTGGTGGAGGACACCTCCGCGTACTGGTCCCCGCTGGGCGAGGCGGTGATCCTCCTGCTGATCCAGGTCGGCGGCTTCGGCGTGATGGCCCTGGCCACCGTGCTGGCGCTGGTGGTGGGGCGCAGCCTGGGCCTACGGATGGCCGTCTACACCGGCTCCGAGGCAAAGGGGGTCTCCCTGGGGGAAGTGCGCCAACTGGTCACCGGGGTGCTCTACGTGACCCTGCTGTTCGAGGGCGTACTGCTGGTCCTGCTGACACTGCGCTGGTGGCTCGCCTACGGCCTGTCCCTCCCGGACGCCCTGTACACGGGGACCTTCCACTCGGTGTCGGCGTTCAACAACGCCGGGTTCTCCCTCTACTCCGACAGCATGACGGGGTACGCGACGGACCCGTGGATCACGGTGCCCATCGCCCTGGCCGTCATCGCCGGCGGACTCGGCTTTCCGATGTGGGTGGAGCTGTGGCGGTTCTCCAGACGCAGGGGAGAACCGCGGCACTGGTCGGTGCACGCCAGGATCACGATGGGGATGTCCGCGGGCCTGCTGCTGATCGGCCTGGTGACCTTCCTGGCTCTGGAGTGGAACAACCCGGCCACCATGGGCGCCCTGAACGTGCGGGAGAGACTGCTGACCGGTTTCTTCCAGGCCGTGATGCCCCGCACCGCCGGTTTCAACAGCCTGGACTTCGGGGCGATGAACACCCAGACGCTCCTGGCCACGGACATCCTGATGTTCATCGGCGGCGGCAGCGCGGGCACCGCGGGCGGCATCAAGGTGACCACCTTCGCGATCCTGCTGCTGGTGGCCTACGCCAACGTGCGCGGGGAGCCCACGGTGCATGCGGCCGGTCGGCGGTTGAGCCAGGCCACGGTGTCCCAGGCCACCACCGTCGTGCTGCTGTCGCTGGGGCTGGTGCTGTCCGCGACGCTGGTCCTGATGACGGTCACGCCGTTCACCCTGGACCAGGTCCTCTTCGAGACCACCTCGGCCTTCGCCACCGTCGGGCTGTCCACCGGTATCACCGGTGACCTGCCGGTGTCCGGACAGCTGGTCCTGGTGTTCCTGATGTTCGTCGGGCGCATCGGCCCGATCACCCTGGCGTCGGCGCTGGCCATGCGGCGGCGCAGCCGGGCCTACGAACTCCCCGAGGAGCGTCCGATCGTGGGCTGAGGGCTCATCTCAAAAGTCGTCGGTGTGCTTGGCCAGATGTTTGTAGCAGATGAGGATGCAAGCGATACCGAGCATGGCCAGGAAGGTGGATGCCTTGCGCTCCCAGCGCACGTTCAGCCTGCGGTAGGAGCCCAGCCAGGCGATGGAGCGTTCGACCTTGTACCGGTGCCGCTCCAACCGTTGAGAGGACTCGATGCCGGGCCGGGCGATGCGCACCCCGATCTGACGTCCGCGCAGCCAGCGGCGCCGGTCACGGGAGTGGTAGGCCTTGTCGCCGTGAAGCTTGGCCGGACGCCGCCGTCGGGGGCCGCGGCGTGAGCGCACCGCCGGGATTCCTCGCACCAGGGGTTTGAGCGCTTCGCCGTCGTTGACGTTTGCCGCGGAGATCGCGCAGGTTAACGGGAGACCCTGGTTGTCACACACCAGGTGGAGTTTGGAGCCGGGTTTGCCGCGATCAGTGGGATTTGGCCCCGTCTTCTCCCCCTCTCTTGGCGCGAATCGACTGGGAGTCGACCGTGGCCCGCGACCAGTCCAGCAGGGCGCGTCTGCCCAGCTCGTCCAGGACTGCTTGGTGGATGCGGGGCCACAGGCCGGTCTCGGTCCAGGTCTGGAACCAGCGGTGGGCGGTGGCTCGGGTGACGCCGAACAGGCCGTCGGCCTTCTCCCATGAGCACCCCGAGGCCTGGACGAACAACACGGTGGTCAGCACCGCTCTCTGGTCCGCGCGGGGGCGGCCGGTCTTGGGTGGTGAGGGCAGCAGCGGCTGGACGATTTCCCAGAGCCCGTCAGGCAACACATCACTCACAGGGTGTGATCATGCCAGGCTCAGCAGCACCTCGCAGGACTTTTGAGATGAGCTCTGAGGGCTCTTTTCCCTGCTGAGTCCGGGGCGACAAATCAATGCGCAGGCGAGGCATCCAACCAACCAACTCTGATGCGCTCGCTCTGCTCAGCGCCGGCCCGACCGTTTCAACGACACGTCCTGGCGGTCCAAGCGGTCAGCGATCCACGCCTGTGCGGCACTGGTGCAGGTGCTCGTAGTCATGCCCTTTGCCGCCGCGCAGCGTCGGTTCTCCCCACTGGCGTCCACCCCGAGCGCGGAAGGGCGTTGCCCCAGCTCCAGGGCTTGCCGAGCCTGGCATCCAGGCGGAATCGCACCCGAGAACACCCCCCAAGGGCTGGCGGGCCGCCTCGATGAAGACGAGGGCTGCTCCCCGCTGTGTGTCTCGATGTTCCGAAGGTCTGCTGACCGCTACGCCCAGTGACAAGACGAGCCCATTTTATGTGACGCCGGCCACTCTCGCTTGGTACAAAGCTGCCTGGAGCTGGCCTGCTGGGGGGTGCTGGCGCGCTGGGTTGCGCCGCATGCCTTCTGCGGCACTCTCAGGTCCAGGTCGCCCGAGGGCTCGTTCCCGCAGCTCAGTGGCCAGGGTTGGGGGTCGTGGGTGACTGGCGTGCGTACCTGACACGGATCCTGTGCCAGTGGACACCTGAACATGAGAAGACCTGGGGCTTCTCTCACTTTCGCGATGCGAGAAGCCCCAGGTCAGAGCGCGGAGGATCGGGGATTTGAACCCCGGAGGGGATTGCTCCCCAACCGCATTAGCAGTTGCATCATGTTTTCAGGTGCCCTGTGATGCCATTTTATATGGTCAGTATAGGTTCGCCGTGTCATGGTGTGTTGCCCTGTGATCCCTCGTGCCGGAAGGTTTGTGCCAGGCGCGTGCCAGGATCTCTGTCCAAGCCCTCTGATTAGTTTGTACCAAGCAGATGAAGCTACCATGATCTGACCCTTGCACCAGGTTCATGGTCTGTTGGGCGAGGCCCCGGAGCTGATTCAAGAGGCGTGCCCCAGATCCGATTTTCGGATCGTTTATGGGCAGAGTATGTGGTCAGACCTGGCCCATTGAGGGAGCCAGAAAAACTTTACTTAGATGCCTACTGCGAACCTGATGACCCCGATTTCGGAGAGGGGTGTGCCGCGTATCAAAGGGTTGCAAGGCCTGACTGTCATGCAGGTTCGCCCCTTAGTCCCCATGGCCGAGAGTGCTCCGGGCCGTTCGGTGATCAGGTGGATCTTTGGCCTCTTCTTGCCTCGATCGACAGAGTTCGGACTCGTTAGGTCCTTCTTTGAGGGTGTGCATGTTGACCAGGCTGGCGGCGCGCCATCACCAGTCCAGTTCGCTGTGGGCACCGAGTTCGTCCAGGGCTTGGCGGTGCGGCTTGGCCCCGACCGGGTCCAGCGCCCACTCGGTGAAACGTTGATCCGCAGTGGGTTCGGAAGGCCCGAAGAGCCGGTGGTGGCCACGAAGATGATCGGGGCCAACGCCTTACGGTCGCCGTATCTGCGCCGCTCGTTGTCCTGAGGCCGGATGAGCCGCTCCGTGCGCTACTCGCTGAAACAGCTCCCCCAACTCATCCGGCATCAAGCGCTCAACCATCGACACAGAGGCAGGCTCCCGAGGACTCAAACAAGACTAGACCTGAGACACTCGCGTCAGAAAGTCGTACTTTCTTACTTTCAGATGTATCCTCGAGTGTGTCTCCGGGGATGGGAAGCCCCTGGAGCACGCCCCATCAGAAAGGCCTTACCCCGCCGGGAGGATGACCGATGCACGACACGAAAGGGAGACGTCGACGTGCGGTGATGCGTCGTAAGAACCAGCTCACCCTGCCTCGGGAGGTCACAGAGGCGCTGCACATCCGCGAAGGTGACGAGGTCGAGTTCGAGATCGGTGAGGACGGACAGGTCGTGCTGCGCGGCATGACTGTGGTCCCGGCCGATCAGGCCTGGTTCTGGGATCGGGAGTGGCAGCAGGGAGAGCGGGAGGCCAGCGAGCAGATCGCCACTGGTCGCACCGAGGAGTTCGAGGACGCGGAGTCGATGTTCGACGCTCTTGAACAGGAGCGCTGAAGAGTAGTTGGCCACGTTCGCTACCACCCCCCGCTTCAAGGCGGACTTCAAGAAGCTGACCAGGGAGCAGGTCGCGCGCTTTCGGCGCGTGGTCACGGGCGAGTTCGCGCCCGACGTGCAGAAGGGGGAGTTCCGGCCCGGCCTGCGGGTCAAGGGTGTCCAGGGTGCCCCGGGGGTCTACGAGATGACCTGGGCCCCTGACGGGCGAGCCACGTGGGAGTACGGGGAGGAGCGTTTCCCCGGAAAGCCGCACGTGATCTGGCGTCGGGTGGGTACCCACGCCATTTTCAACCCCGGCCCGCCCTGAGAGAATTGGTTGTCCAGGTGTAAGGAAGCCCCCGCAACGATCGGTTGCGGGGGCTTGTTACGGCAGCAGCGGGATCAGCGGTGTTTCAGCCACGCGAGCGGCGCGGATCACGGCTGCGAGGGTAGGTGTTACGCTCACCGATCTGACCATCCTGCTTGTGGATGAAGTGCTCCACACCGCGGTCGATCGCCATCTCTCGGCCCTTCCCCTGAGCCTCGGCCTTGGTGCTCGCGCTGTTGGAAGCCCTCTCGTTGCCTTCGACCTTGTTCACCCAGCGGTCTCCCTGCTGGGTGGTGTGGATGTCTCCCTTGGCCATGTTGATCTCCTTACTGGGATTCCCCCGAATCCCAGAAACAGCATCCCATCCAGGTAGGATAAAAAGACACCACAGCTCCCGCGCCAGATCGTGCGCGGTGGTGGGCTCCGGGTCACGAGCCCCGGCGAACTGGAGACGTGGGGCGGCTCCCTTTTCCATCTCCGTGTTCTTTCCCCACGCCCTCACCTGTCCTCTGGCTACTGATCTTTGATTAGGTGCTTGACAGAATGGGGTCGGGGTCCAACCCGACCGATCGGATGAATCCGCGCAGCAAGCCCGGTCGGCGTTGGACCGAGCGCAGATGAGACCGCATCACCTTCTCCAGCTCGTCCAGACTCCGAAACGCCCGGTTGGCCAGGTGAGCCTTCAGGTGTGACCACAGTGTCTCGACCGGGTTCAACTCGGGCGCGTACTTGGGCAGGCGGACCACGCTCAGCCACGGACGGTCGGCCAGCTCCCGGCTCACCCACCGGGCGGTGTGCGAGGAGTGGTTGTCCCACACCAGCACCACAGGTGCTCCGAGCTGGGAGTGGACTCTGGAGATCAGGTCGGGCAGGTCGTACTGGGTGATGGAGTCGCGTTGGGCGGTGTACACCAGGCGCACCCGGCCCTGGGCGGGGTCGACGCACAGCCACCCGCTGGCGTTCATCCTCTGACGCCGCTTACGGGACACCGCGATCAGCGGGGTCTGGCCACGCTTGCCCCAGGTGCGCCGCACCGGAGGATCGGTGCTCGCACCGGTCTCATCAGCGAAGACGATCCACGCCCCGCACCGGTGCGCTTGTTCTTTTGACCCGCGGCCACACCTGGGTGCGCCAAGCCGCGATGTCCTCCTCGTCTCGCTCGGCGGCCCGAACGGCGGGTACCTGCCAGGACAGTCCGAGACGGTCCAGCATCCGCCAGACCCCGGAGGGGTCGGCGTAGGAGACGCCGAAGCGCTCCTCGATCACACGGTTGATCCGGGCCAGGGTCCACTGCTGGTCCTGCCACCCGTGGGCGCCGGGGCCCTGGGCGATCAGGGACACCAGCTCACGCTCTTGCGCGGGGGCCAGCAGGGTGTCGGCTCCCTGCTGGCCGGGGGCCAGGGCGCTGGTGCCGCCCTGGGTCCAGGCCTTGTGCCACTGGTGGACGGCCTGGCGCGAGGCGCCGAGCATGCGGGCGATCTGGGCTTGGGAGTGCTCACCGGCCTCGAACAGGGCAGCGGCGAGCATTCGACGGTCGTGGAGTTCGTCCAGGGTGCGAGGGTTCGGGGGGACCTCCATGCCTTATGACACGACAGGAGCCCGCTTCCGTCAAGACCCACCTCAAAGATCAGTAGGCCATTGTTTCGTTCAGGCTTCCCCTGCGGATAGCTTGAAATGCCGCTGAGTGTTCCTGAACGGAGATTTCTGTCTCGCTCCGGGTCACAACACGCACATCGACTGAGTCCGCACAGCTTTTGAGTCCTCGGAGCGAAGTTCAGTGCGGAACGCAGGTCTCAGGTCCGTAAGGGGTTTCTTGGCCTGGGTGAACAGTGGTTGGGTTGGTTCGTAGTTCG
The DNA here is from genome assembly GCF_055763695.1 of Nocardiopsis moroccensis. Taxonomy (NCBI): domain Bacteria; kingdom Bacillati; phylum Actinomycetota; class Actinomycetes; order Streptosporangiales; family Nocardiopsidaceae; genus Nocardiopsis; species Nocardiopsis moroccensis. The sequence goes on from NZ_CP199747.1 coordinate 5,078,225, forward strand.
GGTTGAGCTGCCGAGCTAATACCATGACGGTCACCCGATCGGCACTTGCGTTTTCCAGATAGTGCGCGGAAGACTGAGCACGAGCACCGCTTACCCAGGTGCCCTCGAGCAACAGGACGGACGTCGGCCGTTCGCCTTTGGGGACTGCGTCGGTGATACCCCACTCTGGCTGCAGCATACGCAGGGTGTGGGCCGCCGTTCATGGTGGTAGCTCCCGGACCGGCCTCGGCGATGAGTACGTCGTACCCTGGCTGCTCGAGGTTCTCTTGCTGACTTGTCTTGGACCGGTTTGGTACAGGGCTGGTACGCCTTGGCCCAGTTCGGTACACGGCTGACGTGTTCGGGTGGAAGACCTCGCGGGGGCGATATGGGTTGTGGCGTCGCCACCGGGTGAGGTCTCCCAGGAAGGCGGGTCATCTGATCCCGCCTGTCCAGGCCTAAACCGGATCCTGGCCGCACAGTTGATGGCAGGTCCAGGTGAATTCTTCGTCGAGGATCGCTGGCACGTCTTCGTCGGGATCCAGGAACTCGCCGTCGTAGCCGATCGAGCGCACACCGGGAAAGGCTCGGAGGAGGTGGTCGAACAAACTGTCGGGAACCACGGCCTGATCGTTCTCGTCGACTTCGGGTTCTGCGTGCTCCCGAGTCACGGTTCCGATGCGGGGCGGGATCCATGACCCGTTCGAATCCCGTCCGACAATGCGCACATGCGGCTGGTGGGGGTGTGCGCCTCCGTCTTCGGTGGGGGCGAACGTCTCGTCCACCAAGACGTCCAGGACGGCTTCGTCGAACCTTTGGTTCATCGATTTTCCTATCCGTGTCTTATTTTCGTTGTCTGGTGTGCATTCTCGGGGACTGACGGTAGGGCGGGGCGGCGGTGCCGGCACGGGCTCAATCGAACTGAACGTGTCACTTTGCTTCGATGGCCGCGGTGAGAACCGAGTGGGCGTGGGGCCAGGGGATGCGTTCCTGTTCGAGCAGCAGGCCGACCCTGTGTTCGGCGGCGTGGTGGACGAGGTGGTCGTACAGGCTCTGCTCATGCTCGGTGAGATGGGGTAGCTCTCCGCGTTGCGGGCCGGCTCCGTCGACGGCCAGGTGCCGAAATTGCTTCAGCGTGGGGAGATCCATCAGGATGCTCCGAGCCGGGACGCCCTGGTGCCGGAGGTCGTTGACGAACTGCAGCCCCGGGGCGTCGATGTCTCCCCAATAGATCACGGTGTGGGCACCACGGATCCAGGGAAGTCGTCCGTACTCGGAGACGTTGAAGCCCTGGCCGTGGAAGGCGACCACGCCCATGTGGTCGTCGGTGATGGCGTAGCCCGTCTCCTTGTTCTCCAGAATGACCACGGTGTGCGGCACATGGGCCCATCGGCTCAGGTCTTCGACCGAGGCTGCGAAGTGCCGCATCCCGCCGACCTGGGAGCGCAGGCCGGGGTCGAGTACGCAGACCTGGACGAGTTCGGGCGGAACTCGTAGCCCGAGCCGTTCGTGCAGGCGTCGGCGGATCGGACCGGGCGTGCTCGGCTCCGCTTGTTGGGCATCTGGTCCGGTGGATTTTCCGAGCAGGGCGAGTACCAGGGTGGAGTGTCGGGCAAGCCATTTGGTGTCGACGCCCTCGATGGGGAGTTGCCGCAGCAGCCGGCCGGAGGTCGGGTTGCTCTTCAGCCAGGTGACCGTGTCGACCAGTTGCTGGTACTGGTCTTCGTCCAGTTCGATGAGCTTGCGGATGATCCCGGTGAAAGAGGCCTCGGGAAAGTCACGCTGGAGCTTGGGCAGTCTTCTACCGCACCGTGCCCAGGTCTCCCGTGTGTGGGGTGTAACCCCAGCGACGTCGGCGGGCCGGTCGAAGACGAGGGTCTTCGGTATGTCGTGGAGGCCTGTAGGAAAGCGGAGTCTGGAGTGTTCGATCCTTCCCGGACCGTTGTGGTCGGCCCAACGTGCTGCCCAAGCATGGCAGCCGACCGGATCCGCCGACCGTTGCCCGGTGGACGGTGGCGCCAGGGGAATACGTAGGGGCCAGGAACCTCCCCCGCGAGCCCATTGGGGGTAGTCACGTTCGAAACGGGCCCGAAGCCGTTCGACGACGTCGGCGGGTTCACGCATCTTCACCCCCGTCACTCTCCGCGGCCCTTCGGACGGCGAGATCGCCGAAGGTCGCTGACGTGGCGTTGGAGCGTGCACCTTCGGCCGTGGTGCGCTTCTCCACCAGGAGCACCTGACCGATGAAGGGTTCGAGAACGCCGGAGATGCGGATCGGGGCGGCCACGAGAAGCTGGAAACCGAATTCTTCGAACGCGGCGAGGGCTTGCCCAGAGAACGTTTCATCGGACTTGCTGAACGCCTCGTCCAGCATGAGCGGAGCGAAGCGCGGGCGGCCCTTGGAGCTGGGGTCGGCCAGGTTGTAGCTGAGTGCCGCGGCGAGGCAGAAGGCTACGAGTTTCTCCTGCTCTCCTCCGGAGTTGGTGGCGGTGTTGCGGTGGGTGCTGACCGTGATCCCGTCGGGAGTCTCCTCGCGGCCGTAGAAGGTGTAGCCGAGGCGGACGTCGAGGACGGTGTCCCTCCAGCGGCGGGATTCGGCGTCGTCGGAGGTGAAGCGCGCCATCAGCCGGCGGACACGCTTGAATTGCTCCACAGACACCTGTACGTCGGTCTCAGCGGCGGGCTGGCTACGCATGAGCTCGTCGACCCGTCGACGGAAGTCCTTGGCCTCGGCGAACTGCTTGGCTGTGTGGGCGATCTGTAGATGGGTACCGGTGTTGAACTCGGTCCGTCGAAGCCCGATATTGACCTTCTCGACACGCTCCTTGATGCCGCTCGTGGCCTCTTCGATGGCACGTTGGACGAACGCTATCGAGGGGACCATGTCCTGGCTGATCATGTGACGGAACCTGTCCATGGCCTCTGGAAGTCGGCGTTCGTTGATCTCCTCGTGCAGGGCGGCGAAGTCGCTTCCGCTGCGCTCGACGTCGTCACTGTTGTGGGGGGCTGAGTCTTCCCACCGGTCCAGGAAACGTCGGATGGCCTGCTGTATCCCTGCGGACGACCGCTTCTGCTCGGCCTCGGCGCTCTTCCCTCGATGTTCCAGCTCTTTACGGGTGAGCTCGTAGAGTTGCGACATCGTGTCGAGGCGGACAGGAGTGCCCAAGTCGGTGAGCAGCGATGTGAGGTAGGCGTGATCGTCGTCGTCGACCGTGCGCGGTTCGGCGCACAGCCGTTCGCGCACTTGGGTCATATCGGATCTTGATCGGTCGTCGTCCTCGATTTTGTTGCTGATCCGGGAACAGGTGTCGTTCAGTCTCTTCCACGTGCTCCTCGCCGCGTCCTTCTGGTCCGTGAGTCGCTGGAGGTCGACGTCGTTCCGTTTGATGTCCGCGATGCGCTCCGCCAGGGATACGGCCCGCTTTTGAGAGGCTCCATGGTCGAGGTCGGCCCACCTGTGGTGGTTAAGAACCTGTTCTGCGGCCTGGACCAGGTCGCGGATGGCATCGCCTCGGCGGGCGATCTCATCCGCCCTGTCCCGAGCCTTCTTCTTAGCCGCCTCCAGCCGTGCTGTTTCCTCCTCCAGAGCCGCGCGTTTTGTGGCGATATCGGCCCCGAGGATGTACGAGGATGGCTTGGCCACATCGGGGCGGTCGTCCTTGCGGTAGTGGTTGCCGGGTAGCTTCACCGTTCCGCGTACGGTCACCGCTTTACGGTGTGCCTCGAGATCACGTGTGCTCTCGACGCACACGTGGTCGAACTTGCGGGCGAGCTGTCCGCTCAGCCACAGCCCGTAGGGGTGGTCGGTTCGCACCTTCAGCTTGCTGGCCAGGGTGTCGGCGTGCGGAAGGGGTTGGTGTTGCGAGGCCTGGGTGATGACGCTGTAGTCGACCACACCCCTCATATCGTGCTGGTCGATGAACGCCTTGACCGCGTCTTGCTGTTCGGAGGGGACGAGGAGGCGAAGCCCGTAGCCGCGCAGTACCTTCTCTGCGGCTGGACGCCACCGCTCCTCCTCTGGCAGGAGGTCGATCAGCTCGGCAGCGTAGGGGAGGTCGGCGGCGGGTACTCCGCTGCCGCGCGCGATCTGGTCCCTGCGGTGCAGTTCCCTGGGCGGGATGAGGGAACCGGCGGTTCGCAGGGCGGTGAGTTCCTTGAGTTTGTCCTCGTACTGCCGATTGGTGGTGGAGGCGGTGCCGAACGCTTCGTGCAGCGTTGGTGTGAGCTCTTCCCTTTCCTGTTCGGCGTGCTCGCGCATGACGTCGGCCTTGTCGCGGACGGTGGTGAACGCGACCTCGTCGGAGGGGAGCGCGAGTCCGAGAAGGCGCACCTGAGCCGCGTAGCGGTCGAAGGCGTTTTTCTTCAGGTTCTGTTCGTTGCGTACCGTCTCGAGTTCAACGGTCAGTTCCTGAAGCACCGCGCCTTCCCGATCGAGCTGCCTCTCCAAGGAGCGGTAGTCAGACTCCGCGGTCGAAGCCCGCCGCGTCTGCTCCGTCAACTCTGCCTTGAGTCCTTCGCGGACCTCCTCCAATCGCGTGATCTCCGTCCGGAGCGTGTCAACGTGCACACGTCGCAGGTACCGGTCCAGCGGCGAGCCGAGGAGCCGGGACACCAGAGCGGCCTCCTCCTTGGCCTGGCGGTAGACACGCCAGTCCTCTGGGACCGAGCTGAGCACTTCCTTCTGTTGGTCGGCACGTTTGGCGGTTTCGTAGGCCTCGTTCAGTGGTGTGAAGGCCTTCACCATCTTTTCAGCGGCCTCATAGGTCGCTGGTTCGTCCAGCATGTTCTCGCGGATGAACAGGTTCAGGTCACCGACGTTCTTCATGGCCTTGGCCTTGCCCAACAGCGACAATGCGGTCCGGGAGGTGCCCAAGCCGATGCGTTTGCTCAGGCGGCGCAGATAGACCTCCTGACCGTTGGGGTCATCAGCGGGATGCCTCTTCTTGAGCCAGGCTGTGTCGAATCCCCGCTCCGCCCACTCGTTCAGGGCGAGTAGGTCGAAGTGTCCGTCGTGCAGTCGGAACATCGACTTCAGGGACGCGCCGTCGGTCTCGGTCCCGGTGAACCATTTCACCGCTACCGCTGTCGTGACCGAGCCCTGTCCGTCCTCGTAAGTGGCACCGACGGCCGACCAGGTCGGTTGACCTCCGCGCAGGTAACGGATCCGGGACTGTCCGCGTTCGTCGTCGGTTTCGGACCATGCGCCGCGCACGTAGTCGGCGGCGTTGCGGGTGCCCTGTTTGGCACCGCGGGCTGTCAGGTCCGCTGAGGCGTTGAACCGGTGGTCCCGGGTCGGAAGCAGCACGATCGAGTGTGCGTCCATCAGTGAGGACTTTCCCGACCCGGACGGGCCGGTGAACAGCACACCGCGAGGATCGATGGGGAAGTCCTTGTATCCGCCGAAGGTGCCCCAGTTGATCACTTGCAGCCGGGTCAACCGGAATTGTGCTGCGGCGGTGTCGGCCGCATGGTTGAAGTCAGGCATCGGTGTCCTCCTGGGAGGGGCCTTCTGCAGTGTGGGCGTGCAGGGAAGTACTTGGAGGCGCCCCGGGCGTATTGGCTCGGTCGCTGTCAACGAGCGCCTTGAAACGGGAGCTGAGGGCCTCCACCCGTTCGGCGGTGAGGATGGAGGCGATGACGCCGTAGACGACGTAGCGGCTGGTCCCCTTGACCGGCTTGATGATCGCCGCGTCTTCCAAGGATTTGATCGCTGTCGCGATCCTCCTCTGGAAGGCGGCGTCATCGGTGTCGGTGGGCCGACGGTAGGCCCGCATGTGCTCTTCCATGTCGGCGGTTTCCACCACAGGCGCGTCCGGGGAGAGCACGTACTGGTTGTAGAGGTAGAGGCACAAGGTGCTCGCGGCGAGGTTGAGGGTTTTGGTACGCAGGATCGTCCGGCTGTGCGGGCTGGGATCCTCGGCCTGACGGGTGAAGGCGTATCCGTGTTCTCGGTTGATCTCCAGGATGAGCCCGAGTTCGGACAGCCGACTGCGCAGGATGTCCTCGTATTGGAGGACCGTGGCCCAGTGTTTGGGGTGCTGTTGGCTGACGTGGGGTGCGGCCACCAGGGCCTGCAGCGCCCAACTCGTCTCGGCGGGTAATGCGCCGGTGTCGCCATCGAAGCGCGGCTGATGTGTTGCACCCTCTACGTGCGAACCGACGGTGTCGCCCTCGTCGTTGAACACCTCGGAAAGGTTGTCGCTGGCGATGCCGGCGGGCGAAGAGGGGGCGGCGCCCGGGCGCTCCGTCTCACCGAAGACCTCTTCGAAGGACGGTTCAGGGGGGTGGCTCATCCTTGCTGCCTTTCCGAAGGGGCCCTCGCGCTCGGGTAGGTGGGGCGGCGGTCAGGTGCGCGGGGGTGGGGATCGGTTCGCCGAAAACCAGGTAGGGCACGGACAGCTCACGGCGTCCTCGGTCTGTCTCGACCTGGACGCTGCTTCGCGTACGGTCGTCAATCTCCCCATAGCGCGCGGCCAGTGACCACAGACCGACGATGTCGCCGGTTCGCGCCTGGGGCAGGTGTTCGAGCACCTCGGCGAGGGTGGCGATGTCTCCGTGCCCGGCCATCGCGGCGTGTACGGCCGCACGCAGGGCCACCCAGTCGATGGATTCCCGCCCAGTCAGCTCGGTCGGGTCGATAGCGAACTCATCTCCGGAGTCGGTGACGGGCTCGGGCTGGGTCGCGGTGCCCTCGTCCAGACGCAGTCTGCCGACCGACGTAGTGTCGGCACCGCTCATGGGAACGACGAACCCTACGTCGCGGCCACCATGGGTGACGTGGAACGCGTCGGCGGCGAGTGCCTGTGCCTCGCTGATGCGGGTGCGCATACCCCGGTAATGGGCCGCGTCACCACCGCGCACAAAGTTGCTCATCCTGCGAAAGGCGGCCCCGCGGACGTCTTCAACCTCTTGGACACGGCGCCACATGGCGTCGATGAAGCCCCGTAGTGACCCTGCCGGATGCTCGGGAAGTTCCTCCAACCTCGTGAGGATCTCTTTGATGTCGGATTCCAGCTGGGAGCGTTGCGAAGGAGTTCCGACCAGTGTGGCGAAAGCGCGGAACGCTTGCCCTTCCGGGGATTCGGCGATGACGTCGTGGCCGGCGAACATACGATCGAGGGCTTGTGCGAACTCCGCCGGTGTGTCCGACAGGCTCTGCCGGAGGAGCGTGGCGGTGTTGGTGTGCATCTCCTCGCCGTAGCGCGCGAGGTCTGCGGGAATGCGTTCGATCAGCTGGGACAGGGCCGTCACCTGGTCGATCAGTCGATTCGTGTCGACCTTGATGTGCCGTTGGTCTTCGAGTTCCTCGCGCTGAGCTTGGAGCGCGAGGATCTGCTGGTCGATTGCCTCCCGTCGTACGGCGGGGTCGGGGTCGGCTTCGGTAGCGATCTGCCGCAGCTCGGCCATGACCATCGCGAGTGCGGATCGGGTCGCGACCGAGGCTTCCCGACGCAGGCCCCGCATCTGCCGTACTGCGTGCGCGGCGCCCGAGGTCAGTTGGTAGCGCTCAGTGCGGGTCTCGGGATCCACACCGCGATGGACCCATCTCTTCCTCACCCACGTCGCGAGGGTCTCCTCCGCGTCCGAGAGGGCGCCTGTGGGTGTATCCGCTTCCGCTCCCGGGATGCTCTGGGTGAGCGGGGGGAGGTCCTCGTCGAGTCGAGCGGTCAGGGTCATACCGTCCGCGATCTGCCCGTCTCCCAGGTGGGCGGCCATCAGGGCCAGATGCACCAGAGCATGCCGGGACCGCAGCAGCGACATCGCCGTGTCCGCTTCCGAACCGTTGCGGAACTCGTGGAGGAACTGCTCGGCGCTCTTGGTCCCCATCCGAGGGACCACCTCCCTAGGAAGGCCGGACCTCTACCCATCTCGGATGAGTCTTACAGACACCGGTGACAAAATCACGAGGAGCTTGAGTGCGAACACCTCGACCAGGTCCAGCATCTTGTGGCGGAACTCAGCTGGGTATCGATCACGTTCCACGATGTCCTCTTTGAGGTCGCGGGGTCCCAGAATCCAGAAATCCGTCTCCGAAGAACGCGGGACACACCACCAGCTCCGCCAGCCCCGGTACGGGAACAGCCCACACTGCGGTTTTGTGCAGCGAGGACCGTTCTCAGGGCCAGAGGCCAGGCGACAGCAGTCGGGTCGTCTCGATCGGCGGCAACCCGTCATCCAGCTCGCGCAATCTCCGGTAGAGATGGCGCATATCCGCTTTGCCTGGCACATACTGCTTCTGTGCCGCGCGCTCCAAGATGGACAGCGTGCTGGCCAGGGCGATCGACCCCACCGGACGCCCACTGCGCCGGAGTCGTTCGAGGCGGTTGATCTCGGAGGTGGCGGTCCGCGCCCCTTCCCCGTCGTCGATGAGCACGGTCACCTCCTGGCCTGCTTCAGCAGCCACGACCGCGTGCGCGATGACCATGATCTCGCCCAGGTCCTTGGGCCGCCCCAGACGTTCAGCCATGGGTTGGTGGGTGATGCGCTGGACGACGCCTTCGAGTTCCGGGGTCTGGTCGTCGGACAGGATCTGCACCCAGTTGGGGGTCAGCTTTCGCCAGATACCTTCGGCGACGCGGAAGCGCTCATCCTGCCGGGCCTTGCTGAGCACCTCGCTCTGCACGGTCTCTGGGGCGCTGAGCTTGCCCAGGACGCGGATGAGGAGACGTTCCTGGTTGATCGAGAGGAAGTTCAGGCCGGGACCGGCGTCGATGATCGGCCGGTGGCTCATCCGTCCTCGCCCGCTGTCACGTCAGGAGCCGCGGCATCGTGACCAGGATCCTCGAGAGCTGAGTCCAAAGCCGCGAGGTCCACGTCCGCATCCGGTAGTTCGGTGAGATCGGCCCACTCGACTGGCTGTTCGCTCGGAACCACGCCGGCCTCTCGCAGTTCCGCTTCGGCCTCTTGCCGGGTGATACCGCGAAGGGTGGCGATGGCCTGTACGGACAGCACGCCTTCGGCATAGGCACTGATGGCTCGGGCGAGCAGTCGTTGCGGTGCCCTGCGCCGAGCTGATTCGTCCTGCAGTGCGCGGTACTGGTCGCTCCACCCGAACCGCGTGGCCAACTGCGGCGTGGTGAGTGTCAGCCACTCCCGTTTGGTGGCGGCATCGATGTAGCCCGCCTGACATAGCGCGATCGCGGCGATCGATGGTGAGACGAGGAAGCGCTGAACGACCTCGGAGAGCACTGACTGGGTCAGCGGCTCTCGCTCACCGAGGAATTCGCGCAGGCCCTCGACCGGGATGAGCAGGTTTCGGGCGAAGGAGTCGGCTCGGATCTCTTCGTGGGACCGATGGCTCCAGGCGCCCGCCGAATTGTCGGTCACGTCCGTGAACAGGACGTGGCCGAGTTCGTGGGCGAGGGTGCTGCGTTGCCGCATCGGGCGGCTGGTGCACGCGACACCGATGAACACGGCGTCGCGCTGTGGGTCCCGCATCATCAGGCCGTGCTGGTCCTGGTCAGCCTCGAGTACGGCCACGTCGATCCCGGTAGCCTGCTCGATGAGGGCCACGAGGTCACCCAACGGCTGTACGCCCAGGTGTTGCTCCCCGCGGAACCGTTCGGCGGCGGAACGGCCTTCGGCTTCGGCACTCACAGTTCTTCGGTTCCGTTTCAGACCGTTGCGGGGATGGCCTGGTCGTCCAGGTAGGCGTCCAGTTCCAGGAAGTCCAGCAGTGCCTGGCGCATATCGCCCATGTCAGAGTCGTTGGTGGCCCGGGCCGCGCACTGCACGCGCTCGGTTACCGCACCGGTTCCGGTGAGTTGGGCAACCGTATGCCCGGTCTCCCAGGCGATCGCCACGAGCTCTGGCATCTTCGCTACCCGGTCTTCGGAAATGATCCGAGACAGGGTGGCCTGCGAGATGCCCGTGGCCTCAGCGAGAGCACGCTGGCTCAGTCCCGCTGCCGCGCGGGCGCGTTCGATCCGCGCGCCGATACCTGCTGCTGTCATCGTCACCACCCCACCAATCTGAATCACTTTTCTCCGGCTTGATTCATTATAGCCGCATGCCCTGTGCGACGCCATGGTTCGAACAGTCAGAGGGCTTGCTTAGGCGTGGACTCAGGCGCTCAGGCCCTCGCCATTCGACATCGTGCCAACATCGCATATTATGAGCACTCACTGAGTACTCAATGGAGGTATCGTGTCGGAACCAGTGGACATCAGGGCAGCACGAGAAACACTGAACCTCAGTCAGGCCGAAGCGGCTCGCCGCGCGGGGATCTCCCTAGCCACATGGCGGCGAGCGGAGTCGGACACCTCCGCGGTGGGCGCCACAACCCGGAAGAAGATCCGTGAGATGGTCACCGCGGCCCTACATCCGGCCCATGCCTGGGTGCCGCTCTTCAACAGGAGATTTCGCGGTGACCCGCTGACACCTTCACAAGCGCACCTGCTGGCCATGGAACTCACGATGAACGGGGAACCCTTTCACCTCAACGAGGACAATGTCTGGGACTCCCACGTCCTAGGCGAACTTGCAGACGCGGTCCTGATGCAGGTCGCGGAACGGCCACAGTGGTTCAGGCGCTTCCTGGCCACGTCCCAGCACCTGGGCGGACTCCTTGACCAGGGGTGGCCTCCCCGAGCCGAGAACCTCGCCGAAGCAGCCGCCCTGCGCATCGCGCTCACTTCTGCGTCATTGGGAGATTCATCCGAGCTCTCCGACCTCGGATACCGGGAGTACGAGCAGGACCTGGTAGGGCGCAAGAAGTGGCCGACGGTGCGGCGGGCCCTGACTTCCCCTCAGCTGATCCAGGCCCTGCAGATGCTCGATGCGCCCCGCTACGCGGCGCACCTGCTGGCCCCCCTGCAGATCGAGGGCCGACTGGTCACCTCTCCCCTGCACCCCGACCGCTGGTGGGAGCCCTGGTCACAGGAGACACAGGAATGGCTGCAGCAGGCCGCATCAGGTACGCACCCGCCCTCCGACCAGAACACTCCGCACGTCTTCGACGACAACCCCGACCAGTCCCGGGTGATGGCCTCAGGCATCTTCGACCTACTGGCCAAACGCGAAGAAGACCTCAACCTGCTCCTCAACAGAATCCTCCACCAGGGACGGGTAGCCCAGATCAACGAGGACTCCTGCCCCACCATCGTGTTGGAAGCCAAGACGGGCCACGATGTGCTGATCAGGGTTTCCTGCCGCGACCATAACCGGCCAGGGCAACCTCTGCCCGGCTTCCCGGACGAGAACCCCGCCGGCTCTGCGACCTTCGCCTGGGGGCTCCTCGACCTGCTGAGCGAAGAGACGTCAGAGCTGGACGAGGTGTTCGAAGGCGACCTGGTACGACAGGGACTCACGATGGCCGGGAACGCGGTCCTGGTCCTACCCGATGCCTCCGGTTTCGATCTGCTGTTGAGCGTGGGGACCCAAAAGCGCACACCTGAGCGCTCAGCCGCGGTCGACGTGGCCCGCGCTTCCTGGCTGGAGTACCAGCAGGAGATCGAGGAAGAACTCGCCGCCTGGGAATCGGAAGACGACCAGGACTGAGAACCAGGGGCTCTGGAGTTGTGGAACCGGCCTTGCCTTTTCCGTGGGGTTCATAGGAACAGCCCAGCGAAACACGACGGGTCTTCCTTCCCGAAGCGCTGGTGGCAGGAGGCGTCCCGCGGCCTCAGAACACCTGGCCCTGAGCGCCGGTGGCTCGGCCGGCGGCCAGGGAACCGAACCCCGTATCGGTGGGAATCGTTCACCAGGGGATTCGGAGGACGAAGGAGGGGGCGTGCCATCGCTGCCAGCAGGTGTACCAACTGGCGGCAACGGGTGCGTGAGCCTCTGGCGCACGTGCTGGCGATGATGAGCACGGCCAGGTCGGGGTTGGGGGTAAGGCTGTTCAGGAATCCTCGGATGGTGGCCGGGATGGGTGGTTGGTGCAGGACCAGGGCTCGGCAGATTACGCGGGAGCCCAGGCGAGCCAGGGTGTGCTGGGGCGCGTTGTGCGCCTGGGCTGCTCGCGGTCAGGAAGCAGGCCCCAGACAGCACCGCGTACAGACAGATCAGGACGATGCGGTCCAGATGGTGAGGGCGGCTCCGCCGATCGCGGGGGCAGCCTCCTCATCTGTGAAGGCGCAACGGAGCCCTTGTGGCGCCAGGGGCGTGGAAGTTCCTGACCTCTCATCGGGGCTCCGTTGCTGCGTTCAAGGGGCCTGCCTGGTTCTGACGCCCTCTTGTGACCAGGAACGATGTCTCCCATCCCTGACTTTGCAACACTCCTGGACGCGGAGGGGAGGGATCAGCCCAGGAGCTGCGGTGCTGTGCGGAGCTGCTCGAAGAGCGCGCCGAGGTCCACGGCGTCCATATCGGTGACCAGGAGCAGCAGTTCCCGGTGAGGGCGGGAACCGCTGAACGCACTCATGCCATTGGAGCGCCCGAGGGCTTCGCGGAACGCAGGGTGGTGGAAGGCCTGGACTTCCACGATGTTGCCGTTCGCATGGGTGATGGTCAGCAGCGGGGCCACGTACGCGGTTCCGTCTTTGGTTTCACGCTGGGTCCAGACCAGTTCCGGCCGGATGCGGGGGCGGTTGTGCAAGATCGCGGCAGGGGCGGCGGCCAGGACGGCCTGTCCGTCTCCAAAGGTCCCCGGATTTGAACTGGTCCCTTTCTCGTCGGTACCGAGATCCTCGGTGAGCCAGGTGAGGGTACACAGTTCCGGTGCGGTTCCGATCCCCCAGGTATTGGGCAGGGGGCGGCCGGGGCCTGGGGTGTACAACCTGCGCAGGATGACCCAGGTGTGTCCGACGATGGTGATCTCGCCGAGTGCGGTAGTCCTCGTGGTGCCGAGCTTGTTGCTGGTTTGCGTGGTCATCGGCTCACCTTCTGGGCGTCGCGGCGGGTGATCTCGGCGGTGATGTGGTCGACAAGGCCGATCGGCAAAATGTCGGTGTTCCGCACCCATTTGGTGCGCTCGGCGGCGGTGAGCTCGAAGTTGAAGATCAAGCAGAAGAGCTGGAGCCCGTCGTGTTTCTCCTCTAGGCGGGCTGCGATCAGGGGGTACCCGGCGGGCAGCTCCGCTGAGGACATGAAAACCGCGACGTTCGGGGTCGGGTAGAAGGTCGGTTCGGCGATGAAGGCCGGGATGGTGATCGTGGACTCGCTCATCGGTTGGCCGCCTGTGTGTAGTGGTGGGAGACCTCAGCCCACGCCGTGTCGAACAGGTCGATTTCCCGCTGAGCGTAGACCGGCGCGGGGCGGTGCACCCCGTAAACGGGGCATTTGATCTTTTGAGGATCCTTGCCGCATTGGGCTCAGTAGAGGGCAGCCGCGGCCATGCCCAGCCGAGTGCGTGGCCGAGCGCAACACCTTGCCCTTGACGCCCTGGTCATCCAGGCACTCGTGGCAGGTGATGGTGATATCGGCGGGGTCGAGCTGGGCTTCCTCATCGGTCATGCGGGCGAGGAGGGCGTGGGAGATGCCTTCGAGGTAGGAGTCATTGACGAGCCCGTACTTCTTGGCGACGCCGAGAAGTTCGAGCTGCGTGGCGGTACGGGCGATCAGTGCGCCGAGCTGGCCGACCGTGGCGCAGAAGTTGATGGCGCCACCCTCCGTCCAGTAGTGGCGCAAGGCTTGATCGGATTCGCGCTGGCACTGGCTGACCAGGTCGCCGGCGGCGGAGTTGACCTTGGTCTCGTCAATGTTGGCGAGGAGTATCCACCAGGAGCCCAGACTGCAGGGCTCCATCCCGCTGCTATCGCCTTGGGCTGTTTTTAGGGAGCCGTCTTCTTAAACAGATGGATGGCTCAGCGATTGGCTGGTTGACACCCATAGAGTTTGAGAGCAAAAAATCGAGCATCATGCCTTGAAAACAGTAAAGATGCTCCACCAAAACCGGCATATACCAGCGGGGCATGCGGTGCCCGTGCCCGCTGCCGCTCGTCATACGTCTTCCGTAATGTCGGTGGCTGACGCTAGCCTTCGAACCATCATTAGGTTCTGCGGAGGGGGAGAAGAGCTCTCATGGTTGACCTTGATCCTCGCCGATCCTTCAGCTCCTCCCAACGACAAATGCTCTACGAAAACGCTGAAGGCCGCTGTCAGCGGTGCCTCACACCTTTGGGCCCAGGGTGGCACGCGGATCACCGCATCCCCTGGGCCGACGGAGGGCGAACAGAAATAGAAAACGGACAAGCCCTCTGTAACTCCTGCAATCTACTCAAAGGACGTGATATGCACTATCGCGATGCCTTCATCCCCCGCCCGTTTCAAGCCAACTTGATCGACCGTGTCCTGGAACGAGTTTCCGCTGGCGAGGACCGCACGGTAGTGCTCGCGTCTCCCGGATCAGGTAAGACCCTCGCCTACCAGTCCTTGGCTACCCGGATGATCAGGGAGGGGCTGATTGACTACATCGCGGTCTTCGCCCCTCGAACGGCACTCGCAGAACAGTGCGAGGTCGGCTGGATGACGACGGACGCCAGTGGGCACGTCACAGGTGGGCTGTGCGAGCTGTTCGATGCCACGAAGCGGCTCGGGAAGATCCGCCACCGTGTCAACGAGGTGCCGCTCATTCCCAGCAACGAGCGCAACAGTGGTTTCGTTGCCACCTACAGCGCGCTGGTCACGAACGAAGAGATCTTCACTCGATGGGCCACCCGTCACCAGGGGCGTTTCCTCCTGATCGCGGACGAGGCGCAATTCTGCGGTGACGATGACAAAGAGGGCGGTGGAACCCGCGCTGGCGAGCTGATCAAGAAGCTGCACGAGTACGCGCTGCACACTTTGCTGCTGACTGGAACGCCCTATCGTGCCGACAACCAGAAGCTGATTCTCGCCGACTACGAGCCGCACCGGGACTCCGGGAAGGAGCGGCTGGTTCGGCACGCGGAGGCCACCTACATCGATGGCATCGCCGAGAGCTATCTTCGAACCTTCGAGATGAAGCTCACCGACGCTCGGATCTCCAAGCGCACCATGAGCGAGCCTGAGGCCGGCCGTGGCGACAGCCTGCTGGAGTTCAACCTCTCCAACGACGGCAGTGAGCTGAGGGCGGCGCTGAAGGATGAACGGACCTGGAAACCACTGGTTGACTTGGTGGTCAAATCGGTTCGGGACAAGCAGAAATTCAACCAGGCCTACCGCGGCTTGATCTCCTGTATGCAGCAGGCCGAGGCGAAGAAGGTCGTCAAGTACCTGCAGGAGAACCATCCTGGACTGCGGGTCGGTCTAGCGGTCTCGGCCGAGGCAGGCGCCGCTGGTCGGGCTCTAGCCGACTTCAAGGTTAAACCGATGGATCTGCTGGTGACTGTCCGCATGGCGTTCATCGGTTACGACTGTCCGGAGATTAGCGTCGTCGGTGTGTTGACCAATTACCGTGACGTAGGGCACCTTCAGCAGTTGGTCGGTCGTGGTCTGCGCGTGTGGAAGGAGGGGTCGCCAGCCCGCCAGCAGTCGTGCATCATTGTGGCTCCTGATGACCCCAAGATGCAGAACTTCCTCAATGTGCTGCGCGACGAGGAGATGCAGGGCTTGCGGATCCTCCAGGAGCGTGATGAGGCGCTGGAGCCGAGGGAGCCGGGCGAGCCCGTCCAGGAAGCCTTCTCCTACGTGGAGTCCTCGGTCGCGACCACGACTCGAGCGGCCAGCAACGACACCGACGTGGAGGCGGACGAGTTCCTCCTGATCGATGGGTACAAGGTGATGGCGGACTCCGGCGAGGATGCCACCAAGGTGAAGAAGATCCTGGAGTTGGCTGGGGTCAAGGTCCAAAGCGAAGTCGTTCCCCCGCTGGGACCGGAGCCTTCGACGGCCACGCCGACCCCAGCTCCGAAGACGGAACGGGCCCAGATCGAGAACCTCAAGTCGAAAGCTGCCGAAGCGGTCAAGAGCGAGCTCGCCCGACGCGGTGTGAGACCGGGTCAGCCCGGCTACGCGGATGCCATGACCAAGGCGAACTTCGCATTGAAGCAGGCCTGCGGGTTTAGCGCGGACGAAACGAATACGCTCCAGAGGGCGGAGAAGCGGCTCCAGGTGGCTCTGAACATCAGCAAACACTTGGCTTAGGAGACCTAGATGACCGTGCGAGTCGAGTCCAACAGCTATCTCACAGAAGAACAGCAGCGGGTCCACCAGCTACGTGCCAGTCTTGAGCGCAACGGCGGCACCCCCGGCGGATTCCTCGACTTGCTCGCGGCGGTCGTCGAGGAGGGAACCTGGCGGCAGATACCCTCCGACATCAACGTCGACCAGCCCTTCGTCTCCTTCAAGGAGTTCATTGAGGCCAAGCCGCCTTTCGGGCTGGGCCACAAGCCCGAATACGTGCTTAAGGTTCTCCAGGTACCTCACCCCCATGAGGGTGTCCCCGAGATTCGTCAGCGCATGGAAGGGATGAGGGTCGCTGTCCGCGCGATGCTCGCTGAAGACGGGATCACGGGCTACAGCGAGGAACAGCGGGATCGGGACATCAAGGCCTGGGCCGCCCTTGACCGGTCGGGCGGCTGGTGGCTTGCGTTTTTTGTGGCCTGCCAGGTTTCCAAGGGCGCGAGCGGCAAGCAGACTGCAGCCAGCCGCCCCGCGAAGATCTCTGCTGCCGAGTTTGCACGCCGCTCCGAGACCTCACCAGAGCGTGTCCTGCGCTATCTGCAAGCATGGGAGGCGGCCACGGAGGCTGGCGTGGTCCAGCTTGGGGCAACTGACCTCTTCCCTGGGCACGAGCTAGTTGACCTTCCTGATGATGAGGTTTGGGGCCAGTTCTACAGCTCCCGTCGAAACTCCACCTCGGAACGGAGTGCCTTGGTTGCCGCCGCGGCCGAGATGGCTGGCGTCCGACCTACAAAGGCGCTGGAGGTCACGGAGAACCCTACGGCGCTGAAAGCGGCGATCATCGCCGACCAACGGACCGCTGAGGCGGCAAAGCAGGCGCTGGAGGTACGCGCGGCCGAAGCTCGGCAAGCCGAGCGCGTCGATTATCTTCGACGGATCGCTGACGAGGGCAAGGCCAAGACTCCGGCTGGGCTGCCAATTGACCTGCCTGCGCTAGCCAAAGAAAAGGCCGCTGCCTATGCGGAATCGGTCCAAGACGAGAAAGCCACTGCAGAAATGGTCGCCGAGGCCTATGGGGCTATCCAGGCGCTCATTGTCGAGACGGCCGCTTCAGATCCGGAGATTTCGATCCGAGAGCAGAGGACGCGATTCGCAAAGGCGATCACCACCACGGTTAAGAGCATCGAATCCATTGATCCTGCTGATCTAATTGCGGTCGTTGATGACGATCTCCGGGCTAACATCGCAGCAGTTCAGAAGCGAATCAACGACCTAGCCGAACTCATCTCACACCCATGACCAAGGTCAGTGCTCCTGCTGACTCTGTTCCTCAGAAACCAGAAGGATGGCCCACTCTTTACCGAACCTCCCACGGGTCGAGCTCAAATTGAACCCGACCTGCTCGCGCAAGCACTTTCTGAGCGTGCGTGGTGAGTACCCTGGGTAGTCCACACCAGTCGGTTCACCCCCTGGGCCGTACCAGGAGTAGGACTCCCCCGGGCGGCGAAGGCTCTCGAAGTCGACGCGCCACACCTCGCGGCTTTCGGGATCGATGATGTGCACGCCCTGCCCGTACCGGTTATCTACCCACAGCATCTCCGCAGGTACACGCACCTCATCTTCCTCGTCTGCGATGAGCAGGGTCGCTGCGCGGTGGCTGGTGAACAGCCACACTGTGGCGTCGTAACCGAGTTGGCGATCCCGCATGAGTCTGTCTTTCGCTTCGTCTACCTGGATCGCGGAGTCTTGGACTTCAACGGCGACCTTGCGGATGTTGCCCTGGGAGTCGACGCGGGAGACGACAACGTCCACGCGACGCCCCAGGGCTCTATGGCTCACCTCGATCTCAGCGGTATAGCCCAGGCGTGTGAACTCTTCTGCCAGGACTTTCTTGGCGAGAAGATGACGCCAGCTTTCGCCTTGCGCTGTGCAGGTGGACCCGGGGCTATGAGCGAAGTGTGCTGCGATCTTGCGGCCGCGCTTCTTGAGGATGACCCCTGAGCCGCACTCCGGGCAGGTGTAAGAGCCGTCCGGGGTATCTTTGGCAGCGATAGTTCGCTCCCTATCGTGATTATTGGCGACGAGCATGTTCCTCCCTCGCGGTCTTTCGAGGACATTCTGGCTCCTGTTCGGCGAAGATATGGTGCTGGTGTCCGGTTCCGGTCATGCGAGGAGACCGTGTACCTGAACAAAGATCTCAGTTTTTCCAGGGCGAGGCAGGGGCGTAGCCCCAGAGGTCGAAGACGGCTTCGCTGAGGCGGTCCGTGGTAGGCATTTATCCGTATGAATGTCAGCTCTGCAGGGAGAACTGCAGTGAGCCTTTTCGGGCAAGATTTTGTGGCTCAGCGTGATGTCTTGTGAGACCTTTCCATCCACCCGTCACAGAACAGACGCAAGGCCTCTGGTAGAAGAGTTCTCACCAAAGAACAGCCCTTCACCGAAGGCCTCACGTGTTTCCCAATATCACCTACACCGCGGTCCTGGGCGTCCAACCCTCCACAGCCCAACATCTCGCCCGGCTGCTCACCGCACACCAAGAAACGATCGGCACCCGCCCGGAAACCCGGGCCCTGAGCCCTTTCGGCCAGGCCGTGCTCGTCCCACGCTGGTTCCTGCACTCCACTCGCGCCACCCAGCTCGCCACTGACAACGGCATCGGGAAGACACCGTCTACGCCTACCTACACGAGGGCATCGACATCTTGTCCTCCCAAGCCCCAAACCTGCACACTGCACTGCAACGGGCCCACCAGGCAGGACACTCCCACCTCAACTTGGACGGCACACTGGTGCGCACCGACCCGGTGGCCACCCTTGGCCCCAGCGGCGCGGATCTGTGGTGGTCGGGCCAACCAAGCACCACGGCAGCAACGTCCAGGTCATTTCCATCCCCGACGGCTGGTCGCTGTGGACCTCGCCGGTGGGTCCCGGACGCGAGCACGACACCACCTGCACCTGAGCAGCTCAGGGCCTGCTGCCCGCGTTAACGTGGACGGCTCGCGATGAGCGGTTGAGACGCGTCACCTGTACCAGGTGCGGACTGAAGTGCAACCTTCAACGTGGACGACTCCCAGGGAGTCGTTGAGACCAGCCGGTCACATTAAGAGGTCCCGCAAGGCACCTGCTTCAACGTGGACGGCTCCCGAGGAGCCGCTGAGCCCTGCTGTCCCGCGACCCGTCCATCACCATCGGCCACCTTCAACGCGGACGGCTCGCGAGGAGCCGTAGATACGCGGTGATCTGCTCCGGTGTGACCCCGTCGATCTGCTTTCAACGTGGACGGCTCCCAAGGAGCTGTTGAGGCAAGCGAATGCAGCAGATCGACCACGAAATGCACCCCCCTTCAATGTGGACGGCTCAAACGGAGCCGTTGAGGCTGCTGGTCGCTGGACCCGACGGTCTGGACGATGTTCCTTCAACGTGGACGGCTCCCAAGGAGCCGTTGAGACGACCAGGCCAACAGCGCGATCAGCGCCGCCGACAACCTTCAACGTGGACGGCTCCGAAGGAGCCGTTGAGACCAGTTGATGTGCAGTACCCCGTCGATGACCACGCGCCTTAAATGTGGACGGCTCCTCAGGAGCCGTTGAGGTCTTGCCCTGGTAAGCGCGGGTCCCCGCGCGTTTGCCCCTTCAACGTGGACGGTTCAGGTGGAGCCGTTGAGACGAGACGGAGATCGCTGACGACGCGATCACCACCCCCCTTCAACGTGGACGGCTCGTGAGGAGCCGCTAAGGCTGGACTCTGGAGAACGGGGTGGCGACCTTCACGCTCCTTCAACGCAGACGGCTCACGTTGATCCGTTGAGGCGACGCGCTCAAGTCCACCACCGGGCCGCGCTCAGACTTTCAACGTGGACGGCTCAGGAGGAGCGGTTGAGACATATCGGCGCCGCAGTCGGTGATGGTCAGTGGGACCCTTCAACGTGGACGATCTCCGGGGAGACGTTGAGACCACGGTTCGGGATGCTCCCTGGCTGATCGTGAAAATGCTTCAACGTGGACGGTTCCCGAAGAACCGTTGAGGCGACGTAGGTCGTACGTACGAGGATGCCACCCCAAGCACCTCAACATGGACAGCTCCTGGGGAGTTGTTGAGACGACCGGAGCTTGGCGCCAGTGATGTGGCACTTGTAGCTTCAACATGGATGGCTCCAGAGAAGCCGTTGAGACCCGGAAGTCCAAGAGGGTGAGGACTTCACCCAGCGGCTTCAACGTGGACGGCTCCCACGAAGCTGTTGGGACCTTCGGGTCCATCACCGTCGCGTGCCCGCCAAGGATGCTTCAATGTGGACGACTCCAGGGGAAGCCGGAGAGACCCGAAGCAGCGTATCCCGACGGGGACGGGCAGCTTTCTTCAACGTGGACGGCTCACATGGATCCGTTGAGACTCGGCCTGGCCCTGGATGTGGGGCGGGTGGCCGGCCCTTCAGCGTGGACGACTCCCAAGGAGCCGTTCAAACCTGCGGGGTCGCCGCACCGCGTCACAGATGACGCTCCTTCAACATGGGCGGCTCGTGAGGAGCCGTTGATACTCCCACCCAGGGCCACCGAAGAACCACCGCTCGGACCTTCAACGCGGACGGCTCCGAAGGAGCCGTTGAGACGTCAGGATCGTGGAGGCCGCGATGTGTGCCAGGTGTCTTCAACGTGGACGGCTCCGAAGGAGCCGTTGAGACGAGGGGAGAGCAACCGGAATCCTTACCGGCAGAGCACCTTCAACGTGGACAGCTCCCAAGGAGCCGTTGAGACAGGCCAGCCGAAGAAGCAACAGGACCCACGTACTGCCTTCAATGTGGACGGCTCACGAGGAGTCGTTGAGACGACCGGTTCGGCCGCAACCGCACCGACAACGCGATCCTTCAATGTGGACGGCGCGAGAAGGGCCGTTGAGGCTGCTGGCCGCCGGACCCGGCGGTCTGGACGATGTTTCTTCAACGTGAACGACTCCCAAGGAGCCGTTGAGACACCTGCTCGCGAGCGTCATCCGAGGGTGTAAGACCTTCAACGTGGACAGCTCCCAAGGGGCCGTTGAGACCTACAAGACGCTCTTCCTCGGCGGGGGCGCCGACGTCCTTCAACGTGGACAGCTCCCAAGGAGCCGTTGAGACTCGGGCCCTGTACCCCGACGAGCACAGACAAAAGAACCTTCAACGTGGACAGCTCCCAAGGAGCCGTTGAGACAGCATCTGACCAGCAGATATCCGTAGCAGGCATCTGAGAGAAGACGGAAAACCTGTTCTGGCGGGCGTTTTGTCGGTTTTCTGCTTGGGAACCTGCTGGGGTTTTCATGCGCACTCCAGGTTCGCGCGGGCCGAGTTCCGTCATCACAGATGCTTGGCGATCTCGGATCGGCAGACTAACACCCGGATCTGTCACACCCCGCCCCTACGGTGTTGCCCGGTGCTACCCACACCGCTGTAGGACCCCTTTCCCCCGCTGGTCACCGCCATCACTACGCAGCCCCCTTGCCTTGTTGAAGGAGACGTTGATGTCCAGTCAGTTCCTGGAGTTGTTGTTGGCCGCGGTGGGGCCCGAGCGCCCCTGGGCCGGGGTGTCGGCCCAGGCCGAATACCGTCCCGCCGCGGGCGACAAGGTGTTCCCGCCCTCCTACCCCAAGGACAGGAGCCAGGAGAAAGGCAACCCGCTGGCCGATGCGCCCTACCTGGCCGAGGAGCACTGGGTGGACGGCGAGCAGCGGTGGGTCGTGGTGCTGGACCAGGTGCCCAGCCAGGCCAACCGCGTCGAGACCGCCCTGCTGGAGGCCCGTGACGAGGGCCGCATCCGGCTGCCGTTGTTCGAACTCACCACCACGACCTCGCGTGGTCCGGTGCGGATCACCTCGTTGGAGATGCCGCACCGGTTCGCTGACGCCTACCTGCGCGACAGCCAGATCGGCGGGGTGCGCTTCCCAAAAACGGAGGTGGGGCAGAAGATCCGTTCGGTCACCGCGCGGGATGTGCGTGCCCTGTTCGAGTACTCGCCCGAGTCGCTGCTGTTCGGCGGCTGGGATTCCCACCGCAAGGGCCACCAGACCCGGTTCGCTCGCGCCTACTCCTCCTCCATCGTCGGCCTGGACCCGCGGCTGGGTCAGCGCCAGGGCGGGCGGATGGACCCGGTCAACCTCACCGGTGCCGTCAAGGACTCGGCCAAGGATGACTGGGAGTTCATGATCCCGGGGGAGAAGAAGGCCAAGACCAAGGGCGAGAAGCTCAGCGAGCGCGGCCTTGGCAACATCGCCCCCAACCCCGCCCACGGCGGGGTGTCCATCACCGGCGCCCGGCGTGCGGGGTGGCTGTCGATGGCCGCTCTGGCGCGGCTGCGTTTTGGTGACGCGCCGGTGGAGGCGGTGCGTCTGGCCCGGGCCACGCTGGCCGCGTTGGCGCTGGCCGGGGACCGGTTGGCGTTCGGTGGGCCCTCGGTGTGGCTGCGCTCAGGGTGCGACCTGATCCACACCGGCCAGCGCCTGGTCTTCGAAGGCGAGGGCCAGGCACGTGAAGAGATCACGTTGGGTGCGGGGGAGGCGATCGAGGTCTTCCACGAGCTGTGCGAGCGCACCGCCAAGGCCGGCATCACCATGTCCCAGGAGACCATCGCCCTGGACCCGGTGCCGGCACTGGCCAAGGCCATCGAGTACTCGGTGGCCAAGTCCGACGAGCCGGGGGAGTAGTCCTGTGCCGTTGGTGATGAACGTGCGGCTGTTGCAGGGCCGCTATGACGCCGCCGATGGGTGGCGCGAGAACGTGGAATGGCCCCCCGCCCCCTCCCGGCTGTTCTGCGCCCTGGTGGCCTCGGCCCCCACCGCAGAGGAGCGCCAAGCCCTGGTCTGGTTGGAAAACCAGAGCCCACCCCAGGTGTGGGCAGGGGAGCTGCCCGAGCGGGCGCGGTTTCGCTCGGACGGGTATGCGGTGACCAACAAGACCTCGAGCAAGGGCGGTAGTCAGTCCCTGCCCGGGCGCACCACCGCCCCGTTGACAAGGGTGTCAGGTATCCCGGACACGGACGAGTTCGCGTTCGTGTGGCCCGAGGCCGACCCACCTGCGCAGGTGGAGAAGGCGTTGGCGGAGCTGGCGTGGAAGGTGCCCTACCTGGGCCGGTCCACCAGCACCGTCGCCATCCGCGTCCACACCACCCCCGCCGCGCGGCCGGAGTGGACCCCCTACACCCCCGTGGCGTTGGGCGAGCGGGCCACGACCGCGCTGGGCGTGCCCTACCCGGGCTACCTGGAGGCTTTGGACCGGGCCTTCACCCAAGGGGAGAGTGCGTGGGATGTGCGCCGCACGATCGGCTACACCACCCCCGACGCCCCAGCCGTGCAAGAGCCTGAGGTGGTGCGGGGCCCGTTCGGGACGATGCTGGTGTTCGCCTTCGCACGTGACGTGGTGTTGCCCGCTTCCGGTGAGCTGTTGACGTTGACCGACAAGCTCCGCGACACGGTGATGGCACGCATCGGTGAGAACATCCCCGGGCAGGTGTCCGGGCACGCCGACCCGGGCCGTCACCACGTGGGCTTTGTGGGGTTGCCCGAGGTCGGCCACCGCCACGCCCGCGGTGCCCTGCACGGCCTGGCGGTGGTGCTGCCCCACGAGGTGGATCCCGAGGCGGCCCAGGCGGTGCACCGGGCCCTGGTGGAGGAGCCGTTGACCCACCTCAATCGCGGCTACGGCCCCATCTTCCCCCTGCACCTGCAGACAGAAGGCTCCAACACCAAGGCGCTGGATCCGGCACGCTGGAGCGCCCCTGGAACGGGCTCGCGGGTGTGGGTGAGCGCGACCCCGCTGATGCTGGACCGGTTCGTGCGCCGCAACAGCGACCCCACCGAGAGCATCGCCCGCTCCGTGGTGACCGCGGGCTACCCCGCACCCTCACGTGTGCAGGTCTCCCAGGCCCCGTTGACCCCGGGGGCGATGCTGCGCCCCCGCAAGGACACCTACCCCCCAAAGCGGCCCCGGCGGTGGGTGCTGCACGCCCGCATCGAATTCCCCGAACCCGTGGTGGGCCCCGTCCTGGTCGGCTCCATGCGCTACCTGGGCCTGGGGTTGTTCGAACCCCACCCCACAGCCCGCCCCCACACCACGGCCCAGAACCGTGCCCGCTCGGAGGAGGTTGTCGATGTCACCGGCTGAGCTGCCCACGTTCACCGCGTTCTTCAAGGCCGTGCACGGCCACGGCCCCTTCCCCTGGCAAGCCGCCCTCGCTGACCGGCTCCTGGCCGGCGAGGACTGGCCCGAGGCCGTGGACGTGCCCACCGGGCTGGGCAAGACCAGCCTGCTCGACATCGCCCTGTACACCGCCGCGGCCGGGGCGGCCGACCGGCGCCGCCGCGTGTTCTTCATCGTCGACCGCCGCCTGGTGGTGGATGAGGCCTTTGAGCACGCCCACGTGATCGCCGACCTGCTCAACGGACACACACCAGCGGGTGCTGACCGCACCGCAGAGGACATGGCCGTCCTGGCGGCGATTGCCGATCGGTTGCGCCAGAGCGAGGACCAGGGCCCGGTCGTGGAGGTCACGCGGATGCGGGGCGGCACCACCTGGTCCTGGCAGTGGATCCAACGCCCCGACCGCCACGCCCTGGTGGTGGGGACCGTCGACCAGATCGGCTCCCGCCTGTTCCTACGCGGCTACGGCGTCTCCGACCGGCTGCGCCCCATCGACGCGGCCCTGGTGGGCACCGACAGTCTCATCCTGGTCGATGAGGCCCACCTGGCCCAGGCCATGCTCACCAGCATCGACGCCGCCACCATCGACCAGCCCGAGCACCGGCTCGCCCGGCCGCGTGTGGTACAGATGTCAGCCACCGTCAAAGACGGTGCCGCCCGCCGGACCCACTCCATCGGCGAGGCCGACCACGCCCACCCTGTGGCCTCGCGCCGGTTGACCTCGCCGCGGTGGATGCACCTGGTCGAACCACACAAGGTCACCAAGAAGAACGCCTCCCAGGTCATCACCGCCCAGCTCGCCTCCTGGGCCCAGACCCTGGCCGCAGCCCAGCCCATGGCCGGCCCGGTGGTGCTGGTGGTGTGCAACACCGTCGCTCGAGGCCGAGCGGTCTTCACCGCCCTGACCGAGGCACAGATCGCCCCCGAGCAGAGGGTGTTGTTGATCGGGCGCAGCCGCCCCGCGGACCGGCAACGCCTCATGGACACCTTCTACGACCGCATCCAGGTCAAACGCAAGCACGGTCGTGAGAGCGAGCCGTTGTACGTGGTCGCCACCCAGACGGTGGAGGTGGGAGCCAACATCGACGCCGATGTGCTGGTGAGCGAATCGGCGTCCATGACCGCCCTCATCCAACGCCTGGGACGGCTGGCCCGCACCCCCGAAACTCGCGAAGCTCCCGCCACCACTGGCGGCGGGCGGGGTTGGCGTGCTCCTGCGGTCATCGTCCACGACCCTTCAGTGGAAGACGAGGACCCCGCCTACGGGGCTGCCCGCCAGGGCACCTGGCGCTTGTTGTCCCGCCTGTGCCCGCCCCTGGCCACCACACCCAAGCAGGCCTGCACTGTGGAGGACTTGGGTACCGGGATCGAGGTCTCACCCGCGGCCCTCAAGAAGCTGCTCGCCCAAGCCAGCGAAGAGGAGCGGGCCGCCCTGCAAGAGGCGGCCAAAGCACCCCCGGTGATGCACCCGGGGGTGCTGCGGTCCTGGGAACACACCAGCCCTACCCCCGTGACCGACCCACCCGTGGCGCCGTTCCTGCACGGACTCGACACCCGCGACCCCGACGTCACCGTGCTCTGGCGTGAGGACATTGACCCCGCCACCTGCCTGGACAAGACCGGGAAGGTCGCTCAGGCGGTGGTTGAGCGGCTGCGGCTGGTACCGCCCAGCAGCGACGAACAGCTCCAGGTCTCCCTGACCGCTCTGCGCCGCTGGCGCAACAGCGACCACGTCGCGGCCGGCCAGATCGCTGACCTGGAAACAGCCCCCGCTCCCCAGGACGTGGAGGAGGTAGCGGAGCAGGAGTACGTGCTGCGCTACCGGGGCCACCGCGACCTGGAACGCATCACCCTGAACCAGGTCCGCCCGGGAGATGCCCTCATCCTGCCCAGCTCCTTCGGCGGATGCGACCGCTACGGATGGGCGCCCCAGCACCACACCGGCCCCGTCGTGGACGTGGCCGACCTGGCCTCACGCTGCGGCTTCCCCACCGTGCGCCTGGACCAGCGCCTGATCCACACCGTCGGCCTGGTCGAGGCGAACGATGCCAGCGCACCCGCCCAGGCCCTACGACAAGCACTCCACGAGCTACTCGCGGTCCAGGACGCCTTCGAAGAGATGGGCCGGGCCCCCGAACCAGGCGACTACCGTGCCGCTCTGGAACAGGTCAACGCACTCATCCAAGAGCAACGCCTACAGCATCCGCTGGCCACGAACCTGACCCGGCTCGCCCAGGCCGCCAAGAACCGCAGCCTGCTCGTCAAAGTCCTCCCCGCCGAGGGCACAGAGTCCCGCACCCCCGCCAACCCCGGGGTTGAGGTGGAACAGGAGTCGCTGCGGGGAAGGGTCGTGCTGGCCGCACGCAGGGCGCTGCGCGGCGGCGACACCGACGAGGCTTCGGCCTCCACCACCGACGAACTCGAACCGGTGTGGTTGGACGATCACCAGGACCAGGTCGCCCGCCAGGCCGCGGCCTTCGCTCGCAACATCAGCCTGACGGAGACCGAGGTGCACGCCGTCTACCTGGCGGGTCTGTACCACGACGAGGGCAAACGCGACCCCCGCTTCCAAACGATCCTG
Source organism: Nocardiopsis moroccensis (assembly GCF_055763695.1). Classification (NCBI taxonomy): domain Bacteria; kingdom Bacillati; phylum Actinomycetota; class Actinomycetes; order Streptosporangiales; family Nocardiopsidaceae; genus Nocardiopsis; species Nocardiopsis moroccensis. Next base: position 5,104,929 of record NZ_CP199747.1, read on the forward strand.
CGCGGCGGCCTCCCCCTGCCCGCCGCCCAGATACAGGCGGGCCAGGTGCTCGCCAAGTCACTCAAGGCCCCCACCGACCCGACCGCACGCGAGCAGGCGCTCCACGCCTCGGGCTACCCGCCCGGCACACGCCATGAAGGGCTCTCCGCCCGCATCGCCCAACACCACCTGGACTCCCACGGCCTCGACGAACAGGTACGGGATCTGGTGTTGCACCTGGTGGCCTCCCACCACGGCCACTCCCGCCCCCTGCTGGCACCGGTACCCGACCCCGCACCCGTCCAGGTACCGCTCCCGGGCACCGACACCACAGTGAGCACCGCAGGCCTGCTGGACTGGCGCTCCCCGGCCCGGTTCGCCCGCCTCAACCACACGCATGGCCGGTGGAAGCTGTCCCTGCTGGAAGCGGTGGTGCGCATGGCCGACATGTGGTGCTCGGCCGGACAACCGGTCACCACCACAACACACACCCCACCCCGGCCACACCAGCAACCCACCCCCGCCGCCACAGCGATCGAGGCGCACACCGTGACGTTGCCGGCCCTGGACGGACGCGACCCCTTGGGCTTCCTCACCAGCCTGGGCGTGCTGCGCCTGCTCCACCAACACCTCGGACCCGGCCGAGTACGGCTCTCGTTCGACCCGTTGATGGCCACCGCGCAGATCACCAGCCCACTTCCAGAGGTGGAACAGATCAGCGCTGCCCTGCACCGCATCGTCCAAGACATCCCCACCCAAGGTGCTCTCCCGCAGGTGCAGGCGGCCTGGCCACCCCAGATCGGTGTCGGCAAAGACCCTCTGCGCGTTCCCCGCCACCACCTACAGGAGCTGCGAGACCGGGCCCGCCAGGTGGGCGGTGAACACGCCCCGGCCTGGTTGCACACCATCGTCACCGACCTGGCCACCGACAACGACGGCCGCGTCGCACTCACGCCCTTCATGGCCCCCGCAGGTGGACAGAAGGCCGCCACGTTCTTCTCCAAACCCCTGGAACTGGTCCTCAAAGACCCCGCAGTTCTGCACCAGGCCCTCACCGGGTGGCAACGCCTGGAGGGGTGCACCGGGGAGAACCTTGACCACCGGGCCATCCGCACCGCGGTGGACACCACCACCGGCGCCTCCACACCCAACGGGGTACCCGGCGCGACCTGGCTGGCCACCCAAGCCCTACCCCTGCTGCCGCTGTCCGGCGATGGCAGATACCTGCGCTCAGGCCTGTGGTACCGCCACCACCGGCAACGCATCATGCTCTGGCCCGTATGGAAACAACCCTTGGACCTGGACAGCGTCCAAGCCCTTCTCACCCACCCGAACCTGACGCCTCAGCCCGCAGAGCAACCGTCACCCCGTCTGGACCGCAAGGGCCTGGTCTCGTTGGGCGTGCTCACCGTCGCCGCCGCGCACCGCCGACCCATCCCCGGCGGAAAGTCCGCGGGCGTACTCACTCCGATGCCCGCCGACCTGTTCTGAAGCGCGAACCCCACGTGCACGCCACATTCCCGGGAGGTTCCCAACCACAAAACCCCACAAAACGCCTAGCATGCGTCCTGTGCCGAGAGCTCTCTCATCTTCTCCAGAGGGTTCTGCCTGTTCACACGCTGTCTCAACGTCCCTGATCGGGACGTCTACGTTGAAGGCCTCCTGCGGTAATGGCCGTGCGGTGACCGGACAAGTCTCAACGTCCCTGACCGGGACGTCTACGTTGAAGGGTGTGGGAAGAGGACGCCCGACCGTGAGGCCCACCGGTCTCAACGTCCCTGAGTGGGACGTCTACGTTGAAGGTGCGAGTCGCGGGTGCGGCTGATGCGGCCCGCACCGTCCCAACGTTCCTGATCGGGACGTCTGCGTTGAAGGGTGATGTCGTACTCTTCGTCGTCGAGAGTGACCCAGTCTCAACGTCCCTGTGTGGGGCGTCTGCGTTGAAGGGGCGCCCTGCGCACCGAGCTGAGCCGCCGCTACGACGTCTCAACGTCCCTGGTCGGGACGTCTACGTTGAAGGTCTAATCGGCTACAGGGGTACGGACAAGATTGGTCGTCTCAACGTCTCTGGTCGGGACGTCTGCGTTGAAGGTTGCGCACGGCCTGGTCGATGGCCTGCTGCCACGTGTCTCAACGCCCCGAGCGGGCTGCCTACGTTGAAGAACGAAGGAAGGGCTGAAGCCCACAAAGGTTATCTTGTCTCAACGCTTCCGGCCGGGACGTCTACGTTGAAGGTTTGTGGCCGCTACCTACACGGGGTAGGGCGACCCATCTCAACGCCTTCGAGTGGGGCGTCCACGTTGAAGGACCACGGGCCGACTGGGGGTCAACGCGCTTTCCGCGGTCTCAACGTCCCTCAGGGGGCGTCTATGTTGAAGGTTCCAGCTCTGCGCTGCGCCCTCCTAGCCCCGCCGGTTTCAACGCTTTCAAGCCGGGCGTCGATGTTGAAGAGGGACGTGCGTAGCGGTCAGATACAGGATGTCCGTGTCTCAACGTCCCTGATCGGGAGGTCTACGTTGAAGGTCCAGCGCGCGGTCCCGTGACCCGGGCACGCCTGGTCTCAACGTCCCTGACCGGGACGTCTACTTTGAAGGACCCCACGTGACGCCGCCGCGCTGGCATGGCTGGCGGTCTCAACGTCTCCGATCGGGACGTCTACGTTGAAGGTTGGGTATGGCCGGGTGGGGCACCAAGGAGATCATGTCTCAACGTTCCTGAGCGGGACGTCTACGTTGAAGTGCGACGACGAACCCGGATTGGCCTGGTCACTGGCTAGTCTCGACACCTCCAAACAGGGCGTCTACGTTGAAGCCGCTCGATCGTCTGTAGCGTCCGGCCGATGATGACGTCTCAACGTCCTAAAGCAGGGCGTCCACGTTGAAGTTCTGCGTTCTCGATCTCGGAGACCTCGCCCAGCTCGTCCCATCGCCCTTAAGCAGGACGCCTACGTTGAAGCAGCGCCAAGTGCCACAGGCCCTTCGCGACCAGCGGGGTCCCAACGCCCTCAAACAGGGTGTTTACGTTGAAGGTCGATACTGATCGAGTAGCCGTTGGCTCCGGCATTGTCTCAACGCTCTCAGGCAGGGCGTCTATGTTGAAGGGTGTCCGAGATGATCTGTGAGGCCAAGGCCCAGGAGTCTCAACGGCCTTGCGCAGGACGTCTACGTTGAAGGACTGACCGCGCGGTCAACACCGACGCCGGCCGGCTGTTTCAACGTCCCTGCTTGGGACGTCTACGTTGAAGAGAGGCGTCGATGAATCGGGTGCGAGCGGTGTCCGGGTCTCAACGTCCCTGTTCGGGACGTCTACGTTGAAGGCACATGCAGCACCAGCCGCTCCCACCCCTGATCAAGGTCTCAACGTCCCTGCCCGGGCCGTCTACGTTGAAGGGCGTCCATGCCGCTGTTCGTCCGCAACCAGGACGGCGTCTCAACGTCCCTGAGCGGGACGTCTACGTTGAAGGTGGGAAGACCAGACCGGGATGTACCTCGCTCCGCTGGTCTCAACGTCCTCGAGCGGTACGTCTACATCGAAGTTGGCAGAACACCCAGGCTGGGATCCGTCCGCCCATGTCTCAACGCCTCTCATCGGGGGTGTCTACGTTTAAGCTCCGGCGTCACCTTGGCCAGGTTGGTCGCGATGGACGCCTCAACGCCCTCAGTTAGGGCGTCTACATTGAAGGCGCTTCTGTGGCTCGATCTGGGCCTGTCCGGAAGCTTCGAGGCACCTCAGTCGAGCTTGGGACAGGTGTTTCACTGCGATCCCTGCATTTCGAGTGCAGAGGTTCTGATGTCGGTACTGCATGGATTCGGAAGGAGGTCGTCGTGGAACGCCATGGATGCCTAACGGAGTCACGCTAGGCTCTGTGGGGTGACTGACACCTCGATTCGCACCAGGTTCGCACCTTCCCCGACCGGCATGTTCCACGTGGGCAACGCCCGGTCCCTGCTGCTGAACTGGGTGGTCGCACGACAATCCGGCGGCACCATGGTGCTGCGGATCGAGGACACCGACGCCGCCCGCTCCCGCCCCGAATGGACCGAGGGCATCCTGGCGGCGATGGCCTGGCTGGGTGTGGACTCCACCCAGTACGAGGGCCCCTACTCCCAGACCGACTACGCCGACAAGCACACCGAAGCCGCCCAGCGCCTGTTGAAGGAAGGTCTGGCCTACTACTGCGACTGCAAGCGCGAGCAGGTCCAGGCCCGCCGGGACAACCCCAACCTGGGCTACGACGGATTCTGCCGCGACCGCGGTCTGGAGGCCGGGCCGGGGCGGGCGCTGCGCTTCCGTATCCCCGAGGGCGGGCCGACCGTGGTCGAGGACAAGATCCGGGGCCGGGTGGAGTTCCCGCACGAGGCTCTGGAGGACTTCGTCATCGCCCGCGGCGACGGCACCGCCCTGTTCGTCCTGGCCAATGTGGTGGACGACGTCGAGATGGGCATCACACACGTCATCCGGGGCGAGGAACACCTGTCCAACACCCCCAAACAGCAGTTGCTGTGGGAGGCGCTGGGGCACACCGCGCCGGTGTGGGCACACGCCCCCGTGCTGGTGAATGAGAAGCGGCAGAAGCTGTCCAAGCGGCGTGACAAGGTCGCGATGGAGTCCTACCAGGCCGAGGGCTTCCTGCCCGAGACCATGGTCAACTACCTGATGCTGCTGGGTTGGGCACCGGGCGAGGACCGGGAGATCATGCCGATCGAGGAGATGATCCCACTCTTCGACCTGGCCGACGTCAACTCCTCGCCGGCGTTCTTCGACGAGAAGAAGCTGCGGGCCTTCAACGGCGACTACATCCGCGCCCTCGACGTGGAGGAGTTCGTCAAGCGCTGCGCCCCCTACCTGGAGGGCGAGGGGGTTCCGTGGCGGCCGGAGGACTTCGACGCGGATGTGTTCGCGCAGATCGCTCCGCTGGCGCAGAGCCGGGTGGCGGTGCTCAGCGAGATCGTGCCCAACGTCGACTTCCTGTTCCTGGACTCGCCCGTCTTCGACGAGAAGAGCTGGACCAAGGCCATGAAGCCCGGTATCGGAGCGGAGATGCTCACCGCAGCGATCGCCACCTACTCGGACGAGTCCCTGGACTGGGAGCCCGAGGCCCTTAAGGGAGCCCTTGAGCAGGCCGGGGCCGCCCAAGGGCTCAAGCTCGGCAAGGCTCAGGCGCCAGTCCGTGTGGCGGTGACCGGCCGCACGATCGGGCTTCCGCTCTTCGAATCCCTGGAACTGCTGGGTAGGGAGCGCACGCTGGAGCGCCTGCGCGCGGCGTTGGAGCGGCTCAACACCTGACGAGCCGCATCCAGCCGTACAGCCACTAGCTGTGGAGGAAAGACCTTCAGGAGTTCCGATACTTGGGGCCCGTCCTGTTGTCCGGTGAGCACCCAGCGCACCGGCTGTGGGGGCGGGCCCTTCTTCGCGCCGTGTGAGTAGGCTTCCAACCACCGCCAGGCCTCTTCAACCTGGGCCGGGGGTGTTTCGTAGCTGATCTGTGTATTGGTGAGGGCTCGGCACAACCGGATCTGTTGGACCAATGGCCGGGGGTAGCGCCGGACGGTCCACCCGATGATGTGCGAAGGGGAGTCCGGGCAGTGCTCGCTCAGCTCCTTGCCAGCTACTTCTGGGGCAAGGACGGCGGATACCTTCCGGTCCACGGAGGTCAGTCGTCGCTCGTCCAGGCGGCTGTCCCCATGTCTGGGAAGAACCGTGCGCACGCGCTCCGCCAGCGCGGAGAAGCCCAAGGATCGAGCAGCCGACTCAGGCTGGTCCAGGTAGGGTTCGGCCAGGAAGTACCGCAGCGTGGAGGGCCTGATGCCTTGTGCGAGCAGGTCAGCGATGCGAGGAACATCAGGGCCCTGCTCCAGGAGTTTGGGTAGGAACAGGTGCGCCGGTGGGCGCCTTCCTCCGGTCAGAGCCCAGTACAGGCGGACCTGGATGGGTGTGGCGTCGCGTTTGTCGGTACCCCGCACGACCAGAGTCGTGCGCTGGGCGATGTCGTCCACGACCGTCGCTAGGTGCCACAGGGCCCGGCCATCGCTGCGCATGAGCGGAACCATCTCCTGCCCCGGTGCGAGGGGCGTGGTCACGTTCACCGCCACAGAGGCAGTCAAAGCCTTGGGGCAGATGCCTTGTTGGCTCATGAGACGATCCACAGCAGCCACGTGGAAGCAGGGAAGTCCTCGCCTTGTCACCAGGAGCCGTTGGGCCGCCAGGCGCCGCAGGGCTTGCCGGTACCGATCGCTTCGCCGGCTCTGGCGTAAGGCTTCCTCCTCGTTCGCTACCGGTATCTGCGCTACCCGCCTGATCTCTTGTAAGAGGTGGGCCCGATGCACATCACGGCTGCGCAAGCTGTCGCTGTCATCCCACCGAACCGCCACGTGTACACCCACACCGAGGTGCTGTGCGGCTCTGTGAGCCAGAAGCGCGGTGAGCAGGTGGGTGCGCAGAACTCCGGCCCGGAAGGACCCGTGGTTGGGGGAGACCCCCAACCTTGTCCGGACGCCGACGGAGGAGGCCATGGTGATCGCGGGATGTGCATACCAGGGGCGGATATCAGCCATGGACTATTCCCCTCCCAGCACACCGCACCACAGCGGCACGGTGGCGACCGTCGGATGGGAGTGCGCGTGACCGAACCTGCCGCCTTCACCGAACTCTTCGCCGTGGTCAGCACAGACCACGACCAGGCAGCGTCGCGCGTTCAGCAGTGAGAACAAGTCACCCAAGCGGGTGTCGGCCCACTCCAGAGCGTGCCTTTGCATGCCCAGAAGCACCTCGATGTCCTCAGCGGCCAACTCTTGCCCCTCGCCGGAGCCCCGCTGGGAGTCGTGCAGTCGATAGAGGCGTTCGAGGAGTTGCTTGTTTCGGTCGTTGAGGGGGCTGAACGGGGTCGTGTAGGGGATGTGCGTGCTGGAGCAGTTCACGAACAGGAAGAACCGTTCGGCCCGCAGACACAGCTCCGCGAGCTCTCGGGTGTGGGACAGCGGTAGGACTTCGTCGCGATCAGCGACACGGTCCTCTGTGGCGGCCCGGGCACGAGAGGGCCGACCGAAGTAACGGAACTCTGGGAACAGTTTGGGCAGGCCGTTGGCCGAATCTGAGGAGTCGAAGAAGGACACCCCTCCCGTACCTGCCACCCGGTAGCCCTTCCTGGCGTAGTGGGCCATCAGCGTGGGCCCCTCGAAGGGGACGGCGACGCGGCCTTTGGAGGGGCGGGCCGCCGCCGAACGCCACACGGCGTCCACCGTGTTTCCGTCGAGCTTCAACGTTGCCGAGATCGGTCGGGGGAGAAAGCCGTTGAACAACGCCGCGTGGGCGGGCAGCGTATAGGTTCCAGGGCTCTCGGCCAGTACCAGCGGTCCGAGCTTCGCCAGGTTCGGGGTGTACGCGCTCTCCGCGACGTCGTAGCGGCAAGAGTCCAAGGTGACCAACACGACGCTGAGGTCGGCTAGATCGGTGGTCGTCATCGCTCACCCCTGTAGGACCAGTGACGGGTCACGGAAACGGTCGAGCGGGGACAGAGTGAGCAGGCGCTCGGACAGGTACGGGATCTCGGTCAGGGTCGAGGCGGTCAGTTCCTCGATGGCATCGCGGTCAGGCAGACTCTCCTGGTGTGCCGTGCGGATACCGACGAACGACGGGGTGCCCAGCGGGTCGCCGTTGCGCGACACCATCACCACTTCGTTGGGGACACCGAGCTTGGTGTGGATCCGGTCAGCTAGGTGCGCGGCGGCAAGCGTGTACAGCTTGCCGGTGTGGTGCACCGGGTTCTTGCCCGCCAGTGCTTCGACTCCCGCACCACCACTGATCGAGATGACACCGTTGGCCTTGTTGCCCCGTCCGACGAGCCCGCAGTCGCCCTTACCCAGAGAGGTCCCGAAGGGCGCCAGGTAGGCGCTACGGCCGTGGTCCTTGGTGTTGATACTCAACCTTGTCAGCCACCGATGCCGTTGCACGACAGGATGCTGGTTCACGAAGTCGTCGAGCCGCTGATGGGCCTCAACGACCAGCGCCGTGTACTCCCGGTGCGAGCCCACCGCTTCGGGCCGTACCGGAAGACAGACCGTTGCCTCCAGCACATCCCCTGCCCGAACCAGCATCACCTTGACATCGGAACCAAGACCGCCGACCCCGTCTGCGAAGGAACCGCCGTTGACGTGGTTCTCCACATCGACCGCCAGGACGTCCAAGGGATCGGCGGGGGCGTAGGCGCTACAGAAGGCGGTGTCATTGGCCAGCACCCTCCCACCAGGGACACCGCACTCCTCTCCGACGCCGGGGCGGTAGAACGAGGCGGGACGGTCAGCGCCCACACCCGCGGTGTTCTCCACGAAGGTGCGCACGGAGCGGACGATGCTGTCACTGCCGGTCGCCTCGGTCAGTACGTCCTCGACCGCGGATCGAAACATCTCCATGATCGGGAGGGTCTGGTCGCCGACCGAACGCGTCACCTTGCCGAACAGGTAAGCGCTGATGGGCTTGTGGACCGTGTAGCCGCCGAAGCCGACCTCAGCCTCGGCGCCGATCAGGGCGACCTTGTCCACCCAGTGGTTGGGGACCGCTCCGAACTCGTCGAGTCCGTGGAGCGAGTATCGGCGGGAGAACTCCTCGGCGATGAGGTCGGCGAGCGAGTCGGGATGGCCGATGCCCTTGCGTTCGACCACGTTGAATCCCTGCCCCGTGGTTCCGGTTCTGTGTTCGCCGTAGAGGGCGATGCGCATGCTGACTCCTGTCCGTGTGCCGCGAGTCCGGGGGCGGTAGCCGAAACGGCCCTGATGGTGCTCAAGGCCGCGCAAGAACCAGGGGTCTTGGCGCTGAGGGCCCTCCTCAGCCTCTAACCAGAGAAAAAGGCATATGGCCTGGTCAGGCCGTCATTCAACTGGCGCCTTCCCGGTGTGCATACCAAAGATTGCCTCTGACCGCCTGGCAAAAACAGAGTGTGACCCTCAGGGATTGTGGTACTTCATTCACACAGTGTGTGAATGAAAGGGTGTCTGTGAGCGAGCCAAATTTCCTGCTGGACAGCTTCCTCGAGGAGGCGGGAATCTCGCATTCTGGACTGGCCTCCAGAATGAACCACCAGCTCGGAACCCGATATGATCACGCCTCCGTGGCACGATGGATCAGGGACCGCGCCATACCGAGAGGCCAGGCCCCCGAAGCCATCTGCATGATCCTCTCTGAACAGCTCAAACGCCAGGTCACCCGGGCGGACATAGGGATGCGAAGACCCGGACCGGCTTCCCACAGCGCGAGCGATCTCACCGGAAGCATCAGCCAAGCGACCGCGCTTTGGACGCAAGACGCCAAACGCGCTGACTTCCTCGAACCCGGAGTGCCTCTCGGCGGAGCAGACACGATCGTCCCGGTCTTCGAGTGGGAGAACTCCCCAGCCGATATCGACGTATCTCACAAGGGGAGACGAGCAGTAGGCGCCTCTGACCTAGAAATATTCAAGACGGCCCGCCATCGCTACCAGGAAATGTATCGCCGGGTCGGAGGAATTCCTGTGCGTGGCCGGATTTCCGCCTTCCTGTCACGCCAGGTGGCGCCCGCACTGCTCCATGGCACCTACAGCGACACCGTAGGGCGCCAGCTCTTCCAGACAGCAGCGAGCTTGGCCGCCCTGGCAGGGGTGTGCGCCTACGACGCCTCCCGGCAGGCGCTGGCGCAGCGGTACTTTCTCCAGGCTCTGCGGATGGCCAAGGCATCCGGAGACCGAAGCTTAGGCGGATACGTGGTCGCCCTCATGTCGAACCAGGCCATGAGTATGAGCGAATACCAGCGTGTGATCCAGTACGTCAACACAGCACTACAGGGAACGCGAGGGGGCCTGTCCCCAGCCTTGCAGGCGGACCTGTACACGATGCAGGCGCGGGCCTTCGCGCGGTTGGGCGACCGCTCGGCCTGCCATGCGCATATGGCCAAGGCAGAAACCCTGGCCGGATGCATCCGTCATGCCGAAGAGCCCGCGGAGACGAGCTATGTGCAGACGGGGCTCGTGGAAATCCAGCTCTCCGAAGCCCTACGCCAGCTCGGCGACCTCACGGCTGCTGAGGAGTACGCGCTCGAGTCAGTACGTACCGCCGATCTCGCGCACACGCGAGGGCAGGTGCATCGCTACGCGGGCCTGGCTGTCATCCGGGCCCAACGATCACGTGTTGACGAAGCGCTCCCTGCGGCATGGGAGATGCTCAGACGTGTTGGAGGCATGGAGTCCGGAAGGCTGAACGACCGGGTGAAAACCGTCCGTGACGCGCTCGGCCGGCGCAGCACCGAGCCGCAGGTGCGGGCATTCGTCGAACAGGCCGATGGCCAACTCATGCTAGGGCTGTGATTGCCTGATGCAGCAGTCCGTCAGCGACCCTCAGGGAGACCTCGCATGCGTTGGACCGTCCACTCGGAAAAACCCCTCTATACCGACCAGTGGCTCGACATCCGCCTCGCGGACGTGGAGATCACCGGAGGCCGACACCTGGCGCACCGAGTCATCCGCTCGGCTCCTGGTGCTGGAGCCGTCGTGCTCGACGGTCAGGGCAATGTCCTTCTCCTGTGGCGTCACCGCTTCATCACTGATACCTGGGGCTATGAGATCCCCATCGGTGGCATCAAAAAGGGAGAGCAGCCCAAGGACGCCGCCGCACGTGAGGTCGAGGAGGAAACCGGATGGAGGCCGGGTCCGCTGAGGCCACTGCTGTACACCCAGCCCTCCAGCGGCCTCTCGGACAGCGAACACCACATCTTCGTGGCTGACAGCGCCGAGCACGTCGGTGAACCGGAAGAGGACTGGGAAGCCGAGCGCCTGGACTGGGTCCCGATCGAGCGCATCCCTGACCTGGTGAGCAAACGCGAACTCGTCAGCGGTACGTCCATGAACGCGCTTCTCTACCTCTACGCGACAGGGGCCTCTGCGCGGTGAGCACACAGCCGGGATACTTGATGAGCTGAGAAGGCCAAGTGGGCTCTGGCCGGAACGGGACAGGCGCTGGGCCGCGTGCACCGTGTCCAGCGCCTCTGGTCTGTCACAGACGAGATCGGGCAGCCGGGGACGTGGTGTGGAGGCCGCCAGTATGGGCTGTGATGTCGTCAGATGCCCTCAAGAACTCAGGGGCGCCCTAGTGGCGGTCTTGTTCTTGACTGAGCCCCAAATGAACGTCGTGAGACGGTCTGGTCTGTCTGGACAGCTCGTACTGAAATCCAACGGTTCTAGCGGAGTCATCCCTGTTCGAAGCTCTGCGGAGCGGTGCGTGCCTGGTGCGTGCCATCCGCCTGCTCGTTGGAACTGATGTCGAGAATCTTTGCTTGCCCTTGTCACAAGCTGGGCCTGTCGTGGCTTCTTCATGGGTAGAGAGGAAAGCCCTCTCATCCCACGGGTGGGAAGTTGTTGAAGGAGCCTGCCATGCGAGGACACGTCTTCCGGCGGTGCTGGTGCAGGGAGCCTCAGACGCGCAAGCCCTATCGCAAGGGCAAGTGCCCCAAGCTCAGGGACTCCACACACGGCCGCTACTGGTTCCGCATCGATGTACCAGCCAGCCAGGGACAGTCCCGTCGACAGAGACAGCATGGACCCTTCAGGACCCGGGCCCAGGCCGACCAGGAGCTTGCCGTCACTCTGGCCAAGACGGGTGCCGTTGGATACGACTACAGCAGCACCATCACGTTCGAGAAGTACCTGAAGGAAGAGTGGTTGCCCAGCAAGGTCGCTCTGGTTGAGTCCACTCGCAAGTCGTATGAGGAATCGTGTGACCTGTACCTCATTCCGGCATGGGGTCATCTCAAGTTGAACGAGGTCACGAGGCGCCGTCTCAATCAACTCGTTGTCGAACTCGAGAAGATCAATCGGGACGAGGAAGACCCCAGCGACCTGCTCGGGCGGTTGCTCGCTGTCCGGGCCTACCGGAAACCGGTGGGAGACGCCCCTGCCCGGAGAAAATCGAACAAGCCCCTGTCAGCCGCCAGGATCAAAAGGATCATGGCCTGTGCCAGCAGCGCGCTGGGCGAGGCGGTCACCTGGGAACTGTTGGAACACAACCCTGCAGAGCACTTGACCATGCCTCGAGTGATCAGACAGCGCCCCATGGTCTGGACAGAGGACCGAGTGAGGCGTTGGAAGGAGACAGGAAAGAAGCCCTCAGCCGTCATGGTGTGGGACGCGGGCCAGGCTCGGGAGTTCCTCCGGTTCATCTCTCAAGAACGCCTCTTCGCGCTGTACCGGCTCGCGATGGCCCGCGGCCCTCGCCGGGGTGAGCTGCTTGCGCTCCAGTGGCCGGACGTGGACCTGGACAACGCCTTCGTGCTGATACATGAGGCCCGTCAGGGCGAGGACGGGACAGGCGAGCCCAAGAGCGAAGCGGGCTACCGCTACATCGACCTGGATGCCACGACGGTCGATGTGCTGCGTGAGTGGAAGAGGCGTCAAACGCGGGAACGAGCAGCCGCTGGCAAGCTGTGGAAAGAACACGACCTGGTCTTCACCACAGAGCTGGGGCTCCCTCTGGGGCCGGGAAACGTCACTGCTCAGATGACTGAGTTGGTACGCCGGGCCGGGCTGCCACCAGTGACCCTGCACGGCCTGAGGCATGAGTCCGCCAGCCTGAGTATGGCCGCTGATGTCCGGATGGAGGTCATCAGCAGGACCCTTGGACATGCGAAGCCGAGCTTCACCAGTGACTTCTACGGGTGCTTGATGCCGCACCAGGAGCGTGAGGCTGCAGAAGTGACAGCGCGCTACCTCGATGCGGAAGACGCTGGGGAGTCACGACGGAACCCGAAGGGAGCTGCCGGGAGTGCTCTCCAGGCCGACTGACGTGCGTGCCTCGTGCGTGCCGACCGTCCAAAAAGAAAGACCTGGGGCCTTCCGCAGTGCGGAAAACCCCAGGTCAGAGCGCGGAGGATCGGGGATTTGAACCCCGGAGGGGATTGCTCCCCAACCGCATTAGCAGTGCGGCGCCCTAGGCCTCTAGGCGAATCCTCCTGGCTGCGACCAGCCTACAGAGCGCAGAGGTCCTGCGCAAAACGAATGTCCGGGGCGGGAGGGCGGCAGCGTGCCCGAGCCCTCCCGCCCGAGGTCAGGGTGTGCGCGGTTTCGGCACGGTCGGGGGCCGGTAGGCGCTGGCCTGGGGCTCCCACAACTCCCGGTACAGGCCGTTTCCGGCCATCAATTCGGCGTGGTTGCCCTGGGCGGCCACCCGGCCCCCGTCCAGCACCACGATGTGGTCGGCCATCCGCACCGAGGCCAGCCGGTGGGTGATCAACACGACCGTCGCGCCGGTGCGGCGGGCGTGGGCGTGCACGGAGGTGAAGAATCCGTGCTCGGCGCGGGCGTCCATGGCGGCGGTGGGTTCGTCGGCGATCAGCAGCGGCACCTCGTCACCGCCGTCGCTCGGGCGAAGCGCTTGGGGCACTCGGCGCTGCTCATCACGGTGTTGCCGCGCGCGGTCAGCGGCCAGTGCGTGTGGTCCTGGGCGATCACGGAGATCCGTTCGCGCAGGCTCACCCCGTCCACCCCGGCCAGGTCGGTGCCGTCCCAGCGCACGCTGCCCCGCTGGGGCGTGTACAGCCCGGACAACAGCTTGGCCAGCGTGCTCTTGCCCGAACCGTTCTCCCCGACCAGCGCCACGGTCCGGCCGCGGTGGAGGGTGAGGTTCACGTCCGTCAGGGACGGGCCCTCCCCCGAGGGGTAGCCGAAGGTCACGTCCCGCAGTTCGATCCGCTCGAACCCCGCCGGGGCGGGCACCAGTCCGGGGCGCGGCAGTCGGGCGCGGGCCTGGTGCTGGAAGGCCACGAAGTCGGAGAAGTACAGGCCGGACTGGTACACCCTGGTCATCGCGTGCAGGGCGTTGCTCAGCGCGCCCTGGGCGACCCGCACGGCGACCACGGCGGCCCCGGCGACCGCGATCGGCACCACGCCCCGGGCCAGCAGCACCGCGAGCACGGCGAACACCCCGGCGGCCACCAGGCCGCCGGCGGCGGACCCGGCCAGCCTGGCGGCGGCCTGGCGGGTGGCCAGCCCCAGGTGGATGTCCAGCTCCCGGCGGGCGACGCGGTCGAACTCGGCGAGCAGCCGGCGCTCCATCGTGAACGAGCGGACCTCGGCGGCGCTGTCCCGCCCGGTCAGGAGCTGTTCGAGCATGTGCTTGCGGCGGCTCCCCTCGGTGAAGGCGAGCACCATCCGGTACCGCATCCGCGCGGACGCGGCCGCGCCCCACCACTGGGGGACCATCGCCAGCAGCAGGAGAGGGACCAGCGCCGGGTGCAGGGTGCTCAGGACCCCGGCCGCGGCGACGATGCCCACGAGGCCGGTGAGCAGGTCGGTGGTCTGCCTGACCAGCATGCCCGCCTCGTCACAGCACCGGGGGAGGATGCCGGTGACTGGTGGGCCGGGTGCCGCGCGGTGTCCGCAAAGACGGGGGCCGCCACGGCCCCGGGACACCTGGTGGCCAGGTCGGACCGGTGCCGAGCGGTCAGGTGGTGGTGCGTTCGATGATGAGGTCGGCGTCGCTGCGGAGTTTGTCCACGGCGCGGGAGAGCGTGCTCTTGACGGTGCCGATGGTGACGCCCATCCGTTCGGCGATCTGGGCTTCGGTGAGGTCGTCGTAGTAGCGCAGAACGACCGTGGCGCGCTGGCGCCGGGGGAGGCGTTCGATGGCGCGGCCCACGACGTCGGCCAGGTCGCTGCGCCAGGTGGGGTCGTCCACCCGCTGTTCGGGGATCTCGTCGGTGGGGTACACGTCCAGGTGGGTGCGGCGCCACTCGGAGATCTGGGTGTTGACCATCGCCCGGCGGACGTAGCCGTCGCGGGCGCGGGGGTTGGCGATGCGCCCCCAGGCGAGGAAGGTCTTGACCAGCGCCGCCTGCAGGAGGTCCTCGGCGTCGGCGTGGCTGTTGGTCAGGGAGCGGGCCATCCGCAGCAGGGCCGGGCCGCGTTCGGACACGTAGCGGCTGAACTCGTCGGACCTGGGGGTCCGGGTGGCTCCCGTCACGCCGATCACCGACCTCCGGCCGCGCCGGTTCCAGGCGCGTCCTCGCTGTGCACCGCGGCTCTGCGCCGCCCTTGATCCTCACTCTCACACAGCGGACGCAAACGCTCGGGAATCTGGGCGCCACGTGCCGACAAACCGGGTGGAACAGTGCAATACCCAGGGCATCTCACTGAAACGAACGGTTCCGTTTCGGCGTGTGCGCGTTCGTTCGCGGGTCCGGAGGCGACAATGGGCACCAACGGACGAGTCGGTCGACAAGGGGGCGCTCAGGACATGTCAGTGATGACGGACAGCGGACGGGATCGTCGGCGGTTCACGGCCGCCGTGCTCGGCGCCGCGGCCGCTCCCGAACCCACACCGGTCCACCACCGCGTCGCCCGCGGGGTGGTCGTCGACTCCACCGCCTACATGCTCTGCCTGGCCACGCCGAACGGGGAGGAGCGCTTCCTGCACGAGCGGGCCACGACCTTCTGGCGCGGCGGGGAGGTCCTGCCCACCGAACTGCGCCCCGGCGACGACGCGGTGGTGCTGTGCTCGCACGACGGACGCCTGGTCGCCGAACGCGTCTGGGCCCAGACCGCCCGGGCCACCGGCGTCATCGTCGAACGCGAGGGCGACAGTCTGCGTATCGACCCCGGGCACGGCCGCCCCCGCCTGACCGTGGTCCTGCCCTACCGCAGCTCCGGGCGTATCGCCGTCCGGCACCCGCGACTGGAACCCGGCTACCTGTTCGACGCCGTCGGAACCTGGCGCGACGGGGAGGTTCGGGCCGCACGCCCGGTCACCACCCAACCGCCGTACCCGCTGAACTCGACCCCGCGCCGTCCGCCCGTCCGGCGGTACTCCACGACCGTGACCGGCATCGCCACCTGGTACGACCCGGCCTGGGGGCGCTCCAGCCACCTCGACCCGAGGGCCATGGTCAACGGGGCCGCCTACCCGGCGCTCGACCCCGTCGGGCACGAGGGCCGGTGCGACCGCCGTACCTCCTGCCTGCCCCTGCCGCTGCTGTCGGCCGGGGCCTCGCTCAACCTGCGCAACGATTGCACCCGGGACACGGCCGTGGTCCCCGTCGTCGGCTGCGCGGCCGCCGACAGTTGGCTGTGCGACCTGTGCCCGGCCTGCGGCAACCAGAGCGCGGGCCGGCTCGCCTCCCTCACCATGACCTCCTTCGTCGCCCTGGGCGGGCGGCTGGAGGCCGGTTGTTTCAACGCGACCATGACCGTCGCCGAACAAGAGGGGTGACCGATGTTCCCGGAGGTTCTCGAAGCGGCCCGCGAGCTCCAGCTGCCGCTGCTCGCGGCGCTGCTCCTGCTCGGCGCGGCGGCCAAGGCCGGCCCGCGTTCGGCGGGGACGGGTGCGGCCGTCCTGCTGCCCGAACGGCTGCGCGGACCGGCCACGCTCGCCACCTGTCTGGCCGAGGCCGCCCTCGCGGTGGCGCTGCTGACCGCGACCGGCCTTCTGGGCGAGGCGGCCCGCGTCGCCACCGCACTGATGTTCGCGGTGTCGGTGGTCCTGCTGCTGGCGGCCCGCCGCCGCGATCCCGAGGCCGGGTGCGGCTGCTTCGGCGGACTGAGCCGGGCGCCGATCGGCTGGCGCACGCTCACCCGGGCCGCCCTGCTCGCGGTGGCCGCGGTCGCCACGGTCGGGCTGCCGCTCTCCGGGTGGGAGGTGGCAGCTGCGCCCGAGCCGCTTCACGGGGCGGTCCTGGGCGTGCAACTGATCGTGCTGGCACTGCTCAGCCCCGAGCTGCGTGAGGTGGCCGCCCGGGCCGCCACCCGTGAACCGTGCGCGCTGCGCGAGGTCTCCGAGCGGCGGACCAGCCGGCGCCTGCGCGGGAGCGAGGTCTGGCGGACCAACGCCAAGGTCATGATCAGGAGCGAACCCGAGGAGACGTGGCGCCACGGCTGCTGGCGGTTCCTGCGCTACGACGGGATGCGCCACGGCCGCCGCGTGGACGTGGTCTACGCGGTCCGGATCGGCGGCCCGCGCCGTACCGGGGTGCGCGCGGCCCTGGTGGACCGGGAGAGCGGCACGGTGGTCGCCACCTTCGGCGCGGTGACCACCCTCGACCTCCAGGGGCCGCCGCGCAGGCTGCCCAGCCCGCGTCGGGCGGCCAGACGGGACGAGGCCGCAGGGCGGGGCGGCGCGCGGCCGGGGACCCTCGCCGAGGAACCCCCGGGGGAGTCCGGGCGCGCTCTGCCGGACGGGGTCAGAGCATCTGGTCCTGCCGTTTGATCGCGGCCTCGCTGAAGTCCACGAGCATCTGCTCGTAGTCCTCGGCGTCGCCGGGGCCCATCACCGAGGTGGTGCCCAGCAGGCCACCGTTGCGGTACATGACGGTGTACATGTGGTTCTCGCCCCCGTCGTCGCTGACCTGGATGCTGAAGGAGCGGGACTCGTCGCCGACCGGGGGGACGTCCAGGTCGGCGACCCCGTAGTCGGAGCTGCTGCCGTCCTCGTAGGTGGCGGTGTACTCGGCACAGGTCTCGGGCGGTTCGACGGCCAGCGCCTCGGCGGCGGAGCCCTCGTCGAGCTGGACGAGGATGTGCGAGACGTTGCCCCGGTCCCACTCGTAAGCGGCCACGGAGGCGGGGGCCTCCCGCACGGCCTCCAGGTCGCTCCAGCGGTTGGCGGCGTCCGTGCACTCGGGTTTGTCCAGTTCGGTGCTGGCCCGGACCTCTTCCGAGTACTGCACTGTGACAAGCTCGGAGTAGGTCCCGGCCTCGCTGCTCTCGGGGAGCAGCGTCACGTCCTCGACGTTCAGCGGCTGGGCGTCGTGCAGTTGCGCCGCCGCCTCCGCGTTGGGGTCCTCACTCTGCTCCCCCTCCTGTCCGCCGCAGGCCGTCAGGGCGACCGCCGAGGCCAGCGCGATCGCGACGGGCAGGGCCGCGCTCGGTGTGGAGCGGGCGGGACTTTGACGCAAACGCATGGTGGTATCTCCTCGTTTGTGCAATATTTCCGTTTGGAGCGGTGGCCGTCCCGGGCCTCTCATCGCCGAGAGTGCCGCGGGGTTAGCACAAAGTATTGAGGAAGGACAATGGTGTCGGAGTCGAAATCGCCATATCTGCGGGCGGTACTGGAGTCCATCCCCGCCTACAAGCCCGGACTCAGGGTCGTCGGGCCCGACGGGCGCTCCATCAAGCTCTCCTCCAACGAGAGCCCCTACGGCCCGCTCCCGTCCGTGCGCGAGGCCGTCACCCGGGCCTCGGCGGACCTGAACCGCTACCCGGACCCGGGTGCCACCGAGCTCGTCGCCAGACTGGCCGAGCGCCTGGGCGTGCCGGAGGACCACGTCGCGCTCGGCGCGGGCTCCGTGGGCCTGCTCCAGCAGCTCCTGACGGCCGTCGGCGAGCCGGGTGTCGAGCTCGTCTACGCCTGGCGCTCCTTCGAGGCCTATCCGCTGCTCGCCGAGCTGGCCGGGGTCACCTCGGTCCGGGTGCCGCTCAAGGACGAGACCCACGACCTCGAGGCGATCCTCGCCGCGATCACCGATGACACCCGCATGGTGCTGGTGTGCAACCCGAACAACCCGACCGGTACCGCGGTCCGGGAACGGGAGCTGGTCGACTTCCTCGACCGCGTCCCCGAGCACGTGCTCGTCGTCCTCGACGAGGCCTACCGCGAGTACGTGCGCGACCCCGAGGTGCCCGACGGCCTGGACCTGTACACCGGCCGCCCCAACGTCGCGGTCCTGCGCACCTTCTCCAAGGCCTACGGCCTGGCCGCGGTGCGCCTCGGCTACCTCGTCGGCCACCCCCCGGTGGCCTCCGCTGCGCGCAAGACGGTGGTGCCCTTCGCGGTCAACCACATCGCCCAGGCCGCCGGGGTCGCCTCCCTGGAGGCCGAGGACGAGCTCCTGGAGCGCGTGGCCGCCACCGTGAAGGAGCGTGAGCGCGTCCGTGACGCCCTGGTGGCCGCCGGGTGGACCGTGCCCCCGACCGAGGCCAACTTCGTGTGGCTGCGGCTGGATGAGGACACCATGGACTTCTCCGGCGTCTGCGCCGAGGCCGGTGTCGCGGTGCGCCCGTTCGACGGCGAGGGGGTCCGGGTGAGCCTGGGGACCCCGGAGGAGAACGACGTGTTCCTCTCCGTCGCGACCGGCTACGCCAGGCGCCGCTGACCCGGGGGTCCGCGGCCGGGACGGGCACCGGCCGGAGCGTCCGCCGACACGCGGACGGGGGCGGGCCCCGGCTGAGGGTCCGCCCCCGTCGGGCGTGCCGTCGTCCCGTGCGCCCGCACCGTGCCGATGCACGGGACGGCGCGGGCGGGGCGCGGTTACTTGCCGGCCGCGTCCTTGTCCAGCTTCTCCACGATCAACCGGTAGAGCTGGCGCGGACGGCCGGGCTGGAGCGTGCGGTTCGGCGGCAGGGGCCAGGCCAGGCCCTCCTCCACCAGGGTGCGCAGCAGCCGGCGCGCGGTCCGGGAGGTGACACCGAGCATCCGTCCGGCGTTCTCCGCGTCGACGACCAGCGGGCCGTCCTCCTCGGCGATCTTCTCCGAGAGCCGGACGAGGGTCTCCCGGCCCTTGGTGCGCAAGGGCTCGGAGGACTGGCGGGCGGGCGCGCGCTGCGCCGGGACCAGCGAGCGGCCCTCCCGGTCCACCGCGAAGCTCTGTCGGGAGGCCTGGGCCCGGTTGAGCGCCGCGCGGGCGTGGGACTCCGCGTCCTGTGTGGTCCGGCCCATGCCGATGCCCACCTCGATCGCGATGCCCAGTTCCGCCTTGATCCGCTC
The DNA here is from genome assembly GCF_055763695.1 of Nocardiopsis moroccensis. Lineage (NCBI taxonomy): Bacteria > Bacillati > Actinomycetota > Actinomycetes > Streptosporangiales > Nocardiopsidaceae > Nocardiopsis > Nocardiopsis moroccensis. The sequence continues at coordinate 5,124,617 of NZ_CP199747.1, forward strand.
GACGAACGGAGGCTGCCGGAACCCCTCGGTCGCCGTGACGAGGGAACCCCGCGTGGCGGTCACCATGAACGAGTGGTCGTCCAGCCGGTGCGCAGTCGCGTTGATCCGGTGGGCCTCCTGGAGCAGCAGGCGGTGCAGGGACAGCCGCAGCTCGTCACGCCAGTAGCGCGGCGTGGAGCGCCGGGAGGAGTCGCGGAGCGTGGGCACGTCCACGACGACCACCCCCAGCTGGGCCTCCTCCAGGCGGTGGTGCGCCCCCAGCAGACCGGCGGTCTGCAGGGCGCTGCGCACGCCCGCGTTGGTGGGCCGCAGCCGGATCACCGGCACCCCGATGGCCTCCAGGCGTTCGGCGACACCGCGCACGCAGGTGATCGCCATCTTGGTGGCCTTGCGCCGCCACAGGCCCTCGTGGAAGGACGTGAGCTGGGCTGTGTTGGTCAGCTCCTCGTGCACGTGGATGCCGTCCACGGGCAGGTCGACCTCGGAGTAGGCCTCCACCACGTCGGCGCGGCTGAGCACGTCCAGGCTGGCTCTGGTCGGGTCGTAACGTTCGTCCAGGGTCGCTCGGAGCAGGGCTTCGTGCAGGCTGGCCCCGCCGAGCGGCACGAAGGTCGCGGGCATGGTCAGCACGCCCGCCTTCCGCGCGAACTCGTACGGGACAGGGCTGGCGAACAGATAGGCGTCGATCGCCGAACCCAGCCTGACGACCTTGTCCGTCGCCTCTTGCTCATCTCGGTATGCGGCGGCGATGAGTCTGGCGTTGAGGGGTCCTGTGGACCCCGGACCCATGAGCATGACCCGTTCGACCACCTCATGGGGCCCTATGACGCCGATCGTCAAATCGCCAGTACGCTGGGCACTCACCTCGGGTTGCTCCCCGCTACCATTCCACGCTCTTCACTATGTGCGCCCACTGGTTTCCCGACCCGATCTCTGTCACGGCATGATTGCCGAGATCGTACCCATTGTGCGGGGCCAAAGAAGATCGTTTTCCATATCAACGCCGAAAGCCCGGGTGGGAGGAGACCCCCCACCCCGGCTTGAGCTGCGCTTACGACTCCTACGAGACGGTGACGCGCTCCACGTCACCGCCCAGCGCGGCAAGCCGCGACGCGAACTGAGCGTGACCGCGGTCAACCAGATAACCAGGCGCCACGATTGTCTCACCTTCTGCGACCAGTCCGGCGAGGACCAGGGCCGCACCGGTGCGCAGGTCGTGGGCGACCACCTCGGCGCCGCGCAGGTTCGTGGAACCGTGCACGATGGCGCGGGTGCCCTCGACCTCGATCTTGGCGCCCATCTTGTTGAGCTCGTCGGCCAGCGCGAAGCGGCCGTCGTAGATGGCCTCGTGGATGTAGCTCTCGCCGTCGGCCAGGCTGGCCAGCGCCATCAGCGGGGACTGCAGGTCCGTCGCGAAGCCCGGGAAGGGCGAGGTGACCGCGTTGATCGGCCGCAGCGGCACGGAGGGGTCCCGCTGGACGTGCAGGACGGCGCCCTCCTGGGAGAAGCCGACACCCATCTGCTCGAGTTTCCAGCGGGCCACGCCCAGGTGGTCCAGGTTGGCGCCCACAAGGCTGGCCTCGCCGCCGGTGGCGGCCACGGTCATCGCGAACACGCCGGCGTCGATGCGGTCGGACATGATGGTGTGCTCGACGGCGGTGAGCTCCTCGACGCCCTCGACGGTGATCAGGCCGGTGCCGCCACCGCTGATCTTCGCGCCCATGGCGCTGAGGAAGTCGATGACGTCGATGACCTCGGGCTCGAGGGCCGCGTGCTCGATCACGGTGGTACCGGGGGCCAGGACGGCCGCCATGAGAAGGTTCTCGGTACCGGTGTGGGACGGGGTGTCCAGGTAGAGGCGGCCGCCGCGGAGCTTGCTCGCCTCGACGTTGATGTGGTTGCGCTCGAGGTCCTCGGTGACCTCGGCGCCCAGCCGGGCGAAGCCCCGGTAGTGGAAGTCGAGGTTGCGGCTGCCGAGGTTGCAGCCGCCGACGCCCTCGATGCGGGCGTGGCCGGTGCGGTGCATCAGCGCGGGGACGAAGAGCACGGAACCGCGGAACCGGGCCGCGATGTCGGCGGGCAGGACGGCGCGCTCGGGGTCGTTGAGACCGGACGCGTCGATGACGACGGTGCGCTCCGCCTCGTGGAAGGCGACCTTGGCGCCCACGTGCTCGGCGAGTTCCAGTGCGCGGTAGACATCCTCGATGACCGGGACGTTCCGCAGCACAGTACGGCCCTTGGCCGCCAGTAGGGCGGCCCCGATCATCGGCAGGACGGCGTTCTTCGCGCCTTGGATGAACGCCGTTCCGCTGAGGGGGCGTCCGCCGCGAACGCGGTAACGAACCTCCTGGCCCATGCTCATGTGCTCCTTTGTGAGGCAGATGTGAAAAAAGGTCACCCTCGTCGGGTATCGCCTGTATGCGTTTTAGACGCGGGTTTCCCCTGGAACGTTGCGACCATCTTGCGTGTGACCTGCGCGGCCGGTGAACCGGTCGGTTCGCGAAGACTCTATAGCAACCAGCTCACGCCAACCGGTCCAGAACGTGGTATACCCGCAGATCGCGGTTGAAGTCCCGCCAAACGGCCAAAGAGGCATTACGCCGGAGGGAGAGACCAGGGATCGTACGCACGGCTGCCCGTTACTCCGGTGTTGCATACGACTCCACCACCATACGCGCTCCCACAGCCGGAACGACGTCCGCGTGCGCTGAATCACGCAGCTGACGACGGTCACAGCTCGGGTTTCCCGCCGGTCAGACGCTCATAGATCTCCGTGTAACGGGACAGAGTGCGCTCCACCACGTCGTCCGGGAGCTCCGGCGGCGGAGTGTCCGAGGCACGGTCCCACCCCGACACGGGTGAGGTCAGCCAGTCACGCAGGACCTGCTTGTCGAACGACGGCTGGGCGCGTCCCGGGCTCCACTCGTCGGCGGGCCAGTAACGGGAGGAGTCCGGGGTGAACACCTCGTCGGCGAGGACGAGTTCGCCCGACGGCCTCCGGCCGAACTCGAACTTGGTGTCGGCGAGGATGACCCCGCGCTCCCGGGCGGTGTCCCGGCCGCGCCCGTACACCCGCAGGGTGAGCTCGCGCAGCTCCGCGGCGAGCTTCTCGCCGTGCCTGGCCGCCACGACGCCGAACGAGACGTTCTCGTCGTGGTCGCCGACCTCGGCCTTGGTGGCGGGGGTGAAGACCGGCTCGGGGAGCTCTGAGCCGTCGGTGAGGCCCTCGGGGAGCGCGACGCCGCACACCGTGCGGTCCACCCGGTACTCGGACAGCCCGGAGCCCGCGAGGTAGCCGCGGGCCACGCACTCCACCGGCACCATGTCCAGCCTCTCGCAGACGAGAGTGCGGCCGGCCCAGTCCGCGGGGGCGCCCTCGGGCGGGACGTCGGAGACGACGTGGTTGGCGACCAGGTCGCCGAGGCGCTCGAACCACCACAGGGACAGCTGGGTGAGCAGGCGGCCCTTGCCGGGGATCTGGGTGGGGAGCACCCAGTCGAACGCCGAGACCCGGTCGCTGGCCACCATCACCAGTTCGCCGGAGGCCGTCGCGTACAGGTCGCGCACCTTGCCGGTGTGCAGGTGGGTCAGTCCGGGAACCTCGACGGGCTCGGGAACGGTGACGAAGCCACTCATGATGCTGCTTTCTGGGGGTTCTGCCGTGCGACCGCGGTGCGGGCGGTGCTCTGGTCCTGCCGTTCTCCCGGGGCGCGTGTTCGCGGACGCACGCCCTAGACCTCCGCGGCCGCCCGCTCGGCGATGTCGGTGCGGTAGAAGGACCCGCGCAGTTCGAGCCTGCCCGCGGCCTCGTAGGCGCGCTCACGGGCCTGGCGCAGGTCCGATCCGGTGCCGACCACGTTCAGTACCCGGCCGCCGTTGGACTTGATGTCGCGCACCCCGTCCCAGGCGGTGCCCGCGTGCAGCACGTAGGCGCCCTCCAGGGAGTTGGCGGCTGCCAGGCCGCCGACGAGGTCGCCCTTCACCGGGTCGCCCGGGTAGTTCTCCGCCGCGACCACGACGGTCACCGCGGCACCCGACTTCCACTGGAGCGAACCGATCGACCCCAGGCCGCCGGTGTCGGTCGCCTGCAGGACCGTCCCGATCGGGGTGGCCAGGCGGTCCAGCACGACCTGGGTCTCCGGGTCGCCGAAGCGGGCGTTGAACTCCACCACGCGCGGCCCCTTGCCGGTCAGGGCCAGACCCACGTAGAGCAGGCCCTGGTAGCGGAGGCCGCGGCGGTTCATCTCGGACACGGTCGGCCGCACGACCGACTCCATGATCTCGTCCACCAGCCCGGCGGGGGCCCACGGCACCGGGGCGTAGGCGCCCATGCCGCCCGTGTTGGGGCCCTGGTCGCCGTCGTAGGCGCGCTTGAAGTCCTGCGCGGGCAGCAGCGGGAGCGCGTGCGCCCCGTCGGTGAGCACGAACAGCGAGACCTCGGGGCCGTCGAGGTACTCCTCGATGACCACGCGGCCGCACTCGCGGGCGTGCTTCTCGGCGGCGGCGCGGTCCTCGGTCACCACGACGCCCTTGCCCGCGGCCAGACCGTCGTTCTTGACCACGTACGGCGCCCCGAACTCGTCGAGGGCCTCGGAGACCTGGCCCGCGTTACGGCACACCCGGGCCTTCGCGGTGGGCACCCCGGCCGCCTCCATGACCTCCTTGGCGAAGGCCTTGGACCCTTCCAGGCGAGCGGCCTCCTTGTCGGGGCCGAACACCGGGATGCCGCGGTCGCGCAGGGCGTCGGCCACCCCGGCCACCAGCGGGGCCTCCGGGCCGATCACGACCAGCTCGGCGCGGATGCGCGCGGCCAGCTCGGTCACGGCCAACCCGTCCGTCACGTTGATGACGTGGTTCTCGGCCAGGTCGGAGATCCCCGGGTTGCCGGGGGCGCTGTGGATGCTGGTGACACCCGGATCAAGGGACAGAGCGCGGACGAGTGCGTGCTCGCGGCCTCCGCCGCCGAGAACGAGGGCTTTCACTGCAGAGGGCCTCTTCTTCTGTCTGGAGGAAGGACGGGTGGTCTCCGGTTCAGACCAGGGAACGCAGCTGGAGGGTCTCGTCGCGGCCGGGTCCGACACCGATGGCGGAGATCGGGGCCCCCGCCATCTCCTCAAGGGTACGCACGTAGGCCTGTGCGTTCTCGGGGAGTTCCTCGAACTTTCGGGCTCCGGTGATGTCCTCGGACCACCCGTCGAAGTACTCGTAGATCGGTGTCGCGTGGTGGAAGTCGGTCTGCGTCATCGGGATCTCGTCGTGGCGCACGCCGTCGACGTCGTAGGCCACGCACACCGGGATCCGCTCCAGGCCGGTGAGCACGTCGAGCTTGGTCAGGAAGAAGTCCGTGACGCCGTTGATCCGGGTGGCGTAGCGGGCGATCGGGGCGTCGAACCAGCCGCAGCGGCGGTCCCGGCCGGTGGTGACGCCGTACTCGCCGCCCTGGGTGCGCAGCCAGGCGCCCTGCTCGTCGAGGAGCTCGGTCGGGAAGGGGCCGGAGCCGACGCGGGTGGTGTAGGCCTTCAGGATGCCGACCACCTTGGTGATGCGGTTCGGGCCGATGCCGGCGCCCGCGGCCGCGCCGCCCGAGGTCGGGGAGGAGGACGTGACGAAGGGGTAGGTGCCGTGGTCGATGTCCAGGAGGGTGCCCTGCGAGCCCTCCAGGTAGACCGTCTTGCCCTCGTCCAGCGCCTTGTTGAGGATCAGCGAGGTGTCGGCGACGTGGGGGCGCAGCTTCTCGGCGTAGCCCAGGTACTCCTCGATGATCGGCTCGGCCTCGAGCGCGCGCCGGTTGTACACCTTGGTGAGGAGCTGGTTCTTGTCGTGGAGGGCGAGCTCGATCTTCTTGCGCAGGATCTTGGGGTCGAACATGTCCTGCACGCGCACGCCCTGGCGGGTGACCTTGTCGGCGTAGGTCGGGCCGATGCCGCGTCCGGTGGTGCCGATCTTCCCCTTGCCGAGGAAGCGCTCGCTGACCTTGTCCAGGGCCCGGTGGTAGGGCATGATCAGGTGCGCGTTGGCCGAGATGACCAGGCGGGAGGTGTCCACGCCCCGCTCCTGGAGGCCGTGCAGCTCCTCGAACAGCACACCCGGGTCGATGACGACGCCGTTGGCGATGACGGGTACGACGTTCGGGGAGAGGATGCCCGAGGGGAGCAGGTGGAGGGCGTACTTCTGGTCGCCGATGACCACCGTGTGCCCGGCGTTGTTGCCGCCCTGGTAACGGACCACGTAGTCCACGCGGTCACCGACCAGGTCGGTTGCCTTGCCCTTGCCCTCGTCGCCCCACTGGGCACCCACGAGCGTGATCGCCGGCATTGGTCTCTACCTCTTCGCTCGACACCTGACCGGGGCTTTTCCGACCCCGAACATGGATGAACCCCTGGCGCAAGGCAGCGACAGGGGCCGTTGCGTATTGAGCGTACACGACCCTTCGAACCGCGTTAAGTGGGAGGTTGGCGCGGTTCGGGGTGCGGGCGGCAGGCGCGTGCCCGGCCCCCGCGGAGGCCGGGGCCGGGCACGGCGGTGTTCGAGCCGGGGCGGCCTCAGCCGTTGAGCGCCTCGGCGGCCTCCGGGCTGGAGTCGCGCAGGAAGGTGGCGCAGCGCTCGGCTTCCTCGGCGTCCCCGATCCGCTCCGAGGCCCTGCTCAGAGCGTGCAGGGCGCGCAGGAAGCCCTGGTTGGGCGCGTGCTCCCAGGGGATCGGGCCGTGGCCCTTCCAACCGGAGCGGCGCAGCTGGTCGAGGCCGCGGTGGTAGCCGGTGCGCGCGTACGCGTAGGCGGTCACCGGCCGGCCGTCGGCCAGGGCCAGTTCGGCCAGGCGGGCCCAGGCGGCGGAGTAGGACGGGAAACGCCCGGCGACCGGGGTGGGGTCGTCAGCGGAGGCCAGGGCCTCACGGGCCTCGGGGTCGTCGGGCAGGCGCGTCTCGGGCGGCTCGTTCAGCAGGTTCTGGTGCAGGTTCATGCCCCCATCCTGCCACCGGGCCCGGTGTTTCCCGGATCACGGAGCTCAACCCGTCTCCGGCTCGCGCCGTCGGACCCTGGCCGTGGAGCCGTGCGTCACCGCGTGCGCCGCCACCGCGGCCAGGGCCAGCCCGAGGGCCAGGGCGGGCACCGTCGCCCCGGCGAGCAGGTCCGGGGCCCTCCACCCGTCAGATCCCACGTAGGCGTAGGGGCTCACCCGGTTCAGTCCCGGCACCGTGTTGCAGGCCGCCGCCCCCAGGAGGATCCCCGCCAGCACGACCAGTCCGGACGGCACCGCGTCCAGGAAGGGCGCCAGCAGGTACACGGCGGACACCGCCAGCAGGACGTTGGTCACCAGTAGCCAGGAGTTCTCCGCCTCCGACGCGTGGGGCAGCAGCGCCAGTGCGGCGCCTCCGGACAGCAGCACGCCGAGCGCGGCCACCGCGGCCGCCCGGATTCGGGTCCGGGCCCCGCCCAGCCGCTCCCACTCCCACAGCCGGGGCCGGTTCGCCCACGCGCCGACGGCGGCCGCGCACACGCACAGCAGTTCGGCCACGGGGATCCGCTGCTCCTCGTAGGGCCAGTCGAACACCGCCACCGGCACCACGACGCCCGAGGCGGCCAGGCCCAGAACCACCGCCGCGACGGCCGCGGCCAGGGCGTGCAGCATCGGCAGCAGGCAGGGGCGTAGGGAGGTGAGGACGGGGCTCCGGGTCAGGGTCGCCACGGCAGTTCCTCCGGTTCCACCTCGCACGCCGCGATCCGCTCCTCGTTCCTGCTGATCCAGTCCCGGATCTCGTCGGGGTCGGCCCCGGCGAACAGACCGCCGTCGGCGGAGCCGGGGAAAGGGCGCGAGGCGAGCCAGGCCTTGAGCTCCACCAGCACGGCCACCCGGCGCTGCTCCGAGGGTGCCCTCTCGTCCGTATTGCCCACGCTCTCGGAGCCGCACACGAACATGTCGGGCAGCAGCCACACGGCCGCCGTCGCGGGTACCTCCTGGTACGGGTCCCAGCCCGGATAGACGCGCATCCAGAGCACGCCGTGCTCGGCGCCGTGCAGCACCTCGTCGTCCCCGGTGGCCAGGCTGTGGTCGCGCACCTGCGCGGGGACGGCTTCGGACGACCCGTAGGCGGCGAAGACCGGGGCGGCCAGTTCGACGATCAGGGCGAGTTCGTCCGCGTGACCCTCGTGCACGCAGTAACGGACCCCTTCGCGCTCCGCACAGACCTCGGAGCCGCCCGGAGCGTAGGTCACGAGCGGGAACGCGTACAGGTGGGGCAGGACAGCGGCGGTCGCCACCGCGACCACCGCCGTGACCTGCGGGGCCGACCACTGGCGTGGGGCCCGCAGGAGCCAGACGGACGTCCACGCGGCGGCGGTCGCCAGGAGCAGGAAGAACCCCAGCCGGTAGAGGCCGAGCGGGATGCTCTCCCGCGCACCGAGGGAGGGGGTGAACGGAAGCTGGAGCGACAGCGCGGTCCAGGTGTCGGCTACCAGGGGCAGGCTGGTGCACACGAAGACAAGACCGATCGCCACGGGGACGGCGATCAGCCCGCGCAGGGCGACCCCGCACAGGTAGCCGAGCAGGGTGAGGGCCGCGAATCCGGTCAGCGCACCCAGGACGGGCACGGGATGCGGCGTGCCCGCGCCCTGCGAGGCGACGGCGGCGGTCAGCGGCAGCAGCCCCACCAGATAGGCGCCCAGGCACCAGCCGGTGACCACTGTCGCGTGCCGCAGCGGGACATCCCGCCCCAGACGGGGCTGCCAGGGCTGGGCGAACACCAGGCTCGGCCGGGTGAACCGGGCGGCCGCCAAGGCCGCGGCTCCGGTCGCCACCACAACCGGCAGCCGGGCCTGGACCCCCACCTGTCCGGAGAAATACACCCAGTCCAGGGCACGCCAGGAGAGCTGACCCCAGGTTGCTGTCAGTGTCATGACGAGGACGATCCCGGACGGGACCAGCACCAGGGGCGGCGGGAACGGCCAGAAGAGGGGCGAGGTCGTCAACCTGCTCCGGGCCGACGTGTTCCGGGTCAACGTGCCCTGGGCCGCCGGGCCCCGATCCGCCTCGCTCCGGGGCTCCCGGTTCCGAAGCGGGTTCACGGGCGCTCTCCGACCCGGGCGATCAGCCGGTCGTAGGCCCGCTCGAACCCGGAACCGTAAGCACTCGCCTCAGCGGTGTCGTCGATCAGGTCCTCCAGCTCGGGGAAGGTGCCCTGGAACTCGATCCGGCCACCCGCCAGGACCCCGATCCGGGAGCACAGGTGGGCGACGTCCTCGATGAGGTGGGTGGAGATCAGCACGGTTCGGTCCTTGCCCAGACCGGCCACGACCTCGCGCACCCGGAGCCGCTGCCCCGGATCGAGACCCGCGGTGGGCTCGTCCAGGATCAGGACCCGGGGGTCGTGGGCGAGGGCCGCGGCGATGCCCACGCGCTGGCGCTGGCCCCCGGACAGGGATCGGGTGCGCTGGTCGGCGAGTCCGGCCAGGTCGACGGAGTCCAGGGCCCGGCGGGCGGCCTCCCCGCACTCGCGGCGGTCCAGCCCGTGCACCCAGGCGGCGTAGGCGACGGTGTCCGCCACGGTCAGCTCGCCCGCCAGGGTGAAGCGCTGCGGTACGAACCCCAGCTCGCGGCGGGCCCGGGCCCGGCCAGTACCGGTGGCCAGGTCGTGCTCCCCGATGAGCAGGCGCCCTCCTCGCACGGGGAGCAGCGTCACGATGAGCGACAGCAGGGTGGTCTTGCCCGCGCCGTTCGGGCCGAGGAGTCCGGTGACCCCGGGCTCCACGGTCCAGGTGAGACCGTCCAGGACCTTCTTCCGGCCCCGGTAACCGAAGTCCAGACCCTCAGCGGTGATGCGCACGGGGCCGTCCCTTTCCCCTCACCGGAATTCGTTCGAGGGTCCCGGTCAGCACCTGTGGACCCTTCCGGACGACAGTTTGTTGCCGCTCGAACTCCTGGTCTCGGTGAAGTACGTTCCGTTTCCGTCGCAGTTCCCGGAAGCATCGAGCGGCCCGTTGGAGAACCCGGTTTGGCTGCTCTCGGCCACGACCTTGTCAGGCCAGGCGGTGCGGTGCTTGCGCACCTGCACAGTGAGGGTCACCGTGCCTCCGCAGCCGGTGCGAGAGCCGATTCCCGTGATGGTGCCGTTCGACACGGTGGGGTTGTCGGCGCCGAGCCCGCAGGAGGCAGCGGACCGCTCGGCCGTGTTCCCGATCGCGCTTCCGGCTGGGACCGACGACGCCCACGCGGCACCGGCCGCCGAGCCTCCGACGAGCACGCTGCCCGTCACGAGCACGCCGACGGCCGCCAGACGGACCGAGCCGTTCCTGTCCTTCACATGTCCTCATTCCGTCCGAGGGGAAATCGGCAGGAGGAATGCCCGTGCCCCCGATCTCGAAACCGGAGGTCGGCGGCCCGTTATCACCCTTGGGTGCAATTTGGGGGAATGCAGTGAAAAGTGCACCCCGGTTTCTCTCGTGTGGGGGTACCGGAGGCCAGTGGTCCGCGTAATACGGACGGTCCGCGGGCGCGTTTCGTGCCGAGACCGATGTGTGCCACCGCAGAGGGCGGGGTGGGCGGGTCACGGGAGAACGGGCGGAACGCGGTGGAAAGGACGGTGCCCGGCGGTCGTGGCACGACCGCCGGGCACCGGGCGCCGGACCGCCGGGGGAGCGGTCGGGCGGGGGTCCTACTTCATCTTGTTGCCGGCGGACTTCAGGTGCTGGGCGCCCTCGACCACCCGGGCGGCCATCCCGGCCTCGGCGACCTTGCCGTAGGCGCGCGGGTCGTAGGCCTTCTTGTTGCCGATCTCGCCGTCGACCTTCAGCACACCGTCGTAGTTCTTCATGATGTGGTCGACGACCGGGCGGGTGTAGGCGTACTGGGTGTCGGTGTCGATGTTCATCTTCACGACGCCGTAGCCGATCGCCTCGTGGATCTCCTCCATGGTCGAGCCGGAGCCGCCGTGGAACACGAAGTCGAAGGCCTTGGCCTTGCCGTACTTGGCGGCGACGGCCTCCTGGGCGGACTTGAGGACCTCGGGGCGCAGCTTCACGAAGCCGGGCTTGTAGGAGCCGTGCACGTTGCCGAAGGTCAGGGCGGTCATGTAGTAGCCCTTCTCGCCCAGGCCCAGCACCTCGGCGGTGCGCAGGGCGTCCTCCGGGGTGGTGTACAGCTTCTCGTTGATCTCGCCGACGATGCCGTCCTCCTCGCCGCCGACCACGCCGACCTCGATCTCCAGGATGGTCCGGGCGGCCTTCGAAGCAGCGAGCAGTTCGTCCGCGATCTGGAGGTTCTCCTCCAGCTCGACCGCGGAGCCGTCCCACATGTGGGACTGGAACAGCGGCTCCTGGCCCTTGGCCACGCGCTCCTTGGAGATCTCCAGCAGCGGGCGGACGAAGCCGTCGAGCTTGTTCTTCGGGCAGTGGTCGGTGTGCAGGGCGATGTTCACCGGGTACTTGGCGGCGACCACGCGAGCGAACTCGGCGAAGGCGACCGAGCCGGTGACCATGTCCTTGACCGAAGCGCCGGAGAGGAATTCGGCGCCGCCGGTGGAAATCTGGACGATGCCGTCGCTTTCGGCCTCGGCGAAGCCGCGCAGGGCGGCGTGCAGCGTCTGGCTGGAGGTCACATTGATCGCCGGGTAGGCGAAGCCCTCGGACTTCGCTCGGCTCAGCATCTCGGTGTAGACCTCGGGGCTGGCGATGGGCATGGCTTGACTCTCCCTGGTTCGGCCTGGATCGAGCGACCGCCGGTGCGATGCTCTCGCGTGCCGACGGCACCCCGCGTGCGTTGCCCCCGGTGGGAGGAACCGGTCGTCAGGGGAAGGCCCGCGGGCCGTGCGTCCGGACGTGTCCACCGGGTGTCGTCCAAGTATCCCGAATAGCCGGAGCCATTGGAAAGGTCTAGACCAAAATGCTCCGGATCGGCTACGTACCCGCAGCTTACGGGGCTCGATGGAAGCGAGGGGCGGGGGTGCCGGGGAAGTCGAGAGCGCCTGGGTAGCTATGTCACGAATAGTGGTGAATCGTGGACTTCAGGGCGGCTGCTGTCGCTTTTTGTCGTGATACGCGCTACATTCGTCGCCGTGGGAAGGCATAGGAACGATCCGCGCGGCGTTGGCCAGGTGATGGCCATCGTCGGGGCTGTCGTGCTCCTGGTCACCCTGGTAGCCCTCGGCGGGTACTTCCTGTACCGCTCGCTGCCGGGCACCGGCGACAGCGTCAGCGCCAACGCGTCAGAGGCCGCGGCCGAGGGTGTGGACGCCGACGAGATGGGCGTCCTCTTCATCCGCGTGGTGGGCGAGTCCAGCGACGTGTTCGTCCGGGTCCCCGGCGGGGACGTGCTCCTGGACCAGGAGCTCGCCCAGGGACACTCGGTGAACTACCCGGACAACACCGACGGCCTCGAGGTCAGCATCGGCGACCCGGCCGCCGTCGAGGTCTACGTCAACGGCACCCAGCGCGACATCTCCGACCGCAGCCCCGGTCACACCTTCACGCTGAACCCCTAGACCGGGCTCCGGTCCGGGGCAGGGCCGACCGGCCCCGCCCGCGAACCGCCGCTGAGCCGGGGTCACACGTCCAGGTCGGACACCTCGAAGACGGGCCGGTACTCCAGGCCCTCCTCCTCCAACCGTGCGCGCGCGCCGCGGTCCACGATCAACGCCACCGCCACGACCTCGGCGCCCTCCTCGCGCAGCGCCTCCACGGCCGTCATCACCGAACCGCCGGTGGTGGAGGTGTCCTCCAGCGCCAGCACCCGGCGGCCCCGGACGTCCGGCCCCTCGATCCGGCGCTGCAGCCCGTGCGCCTTGCCGGCCTTGCGCACCACGAAGGCGTCCAGCCTGCGGCCGCGCGCGTGCGCCGCGTGCAGCATCGCGGCGGCCACCGGGTCCGCGCCCAGGGTCAGACCGCCCACCGCGTCGAACTCCAGGTCCGAGACGGTGTCCAGCAGTACCGAGCCGACCAGGGGCGCGGCCTCCCCGTCCAGGGTGATCCGGCGCAGGTCGACGTAGTAGTCGGCCTCCTTGCCGGAGGACAGGGTCACCTTCCCGCGCACGACCGCCTTATCGTTGATCTGACGCAGGAGTTCATCACGTTCGCTCATGACCAGTGAGCCTAGGACACCGGGTGGGGCCGCGCGGACCAGGGCTGCCCCGACCCGGAGTTGGGACGAGTATGCAGGAGCACACCGGGACCGTCCGGGTGGAGACCACCGTCGACAGCCGCGAGGGCGCCGAGGAGGTGGCTCGTTCGCTGGTCGACCACCGGTTGGCCGCCTGCGCGCAGGTGAGCGGACCGATCACGAGCTTCTACCGCTGGGAGGGCGCCACCCAGGCCGACCAGGAGTGGCTGGTGGTGGCCAAGACCGCGGCGGACCGTCTGGACGGCCTGGTTACGCACCTGGTCCGGACGCACCCCTACGAGGTGCCGGAGATCGTGGCGGTACCGGTCGCGGGCGGCAACCCGGCCTATCTGGCCTGGGTCCGGGACGAGACCCGCCAGGACGGCCCCGCGTGATCACCGTCCTCCTGCCCCCCACCCTCCAGGCCCCCTTCTCCCTCCCTGGCGCGGCGGAAGCGCTCACCGCCGGGGGGCGCACCCCGGTCCTCCCCGAGGTTCCGGACGACGACACGCCGCCCCACGCCGCCCGCTACGTCGCACGGGCGAGCCTGGAGATCAGCCGGCTGGTCGCCGCGGGGGCGCCGACCGTACTCGTCGCCGAGGGGGACTCCGGTCCGCTCCTCGGCGCTATCGGCGCCGCCCAGCGCGCCGCGCACCGTCCGGTCCTCGGTTACGTGCTGGTGGACGCCCCGCTGCCCCAACCGGGCAGCCCGACCCGCGCGGACATCTCCCGGAACCAGGGACTCGACGGACTCCCCGGCCGGGAGGGCGAACCCGCCGCCTACCGGACCGAGCGCCTGCCCACGGTCCCGGACTGGCCGGACGCGCCCTGCGGCTACCTGCTCACCGACCCCGCCTTCGCGCACCCCGCGCACCTGGCCGGGATGCGCGGGTGGGTGGTCCGGGATGTCACGGGTGGACCTGCCCGGGCAGCGGCCGAGCTGGCCGCGCTCGTCGGTGAACTCACCCGCTGAACGGCGGCCCGGAGCTCTCCGGGCCGCCGAAACACGGGTGACAGCGGGGTGCCGCGCGGCCAGAATCGGGACATGATCGCCGAGCACTTTCCCCCGATGGGGCTGCGCCTGAACACGCCCCGGCTCCAACTGAGGATGCCCTCCGACGACGACCTCGCCCGACTGGCCGAGGCCGCGGTCTCGGGGGTGCACGAGCCGGAGCGGATGCCCTTCGTCGTTCCGTGGACCGACCAGACCCCCCGCCGCCTGGCGCTCGGGGTCATCCAGCACAACTGGTCGTCCATGGCCTCGTGGACACCGGAGAAGTGGACGTTCAACGCGGCCGTGGTGTACGAGGGCACCGTGATCGGCGTCCAGGACATGACGGCGAAGGACTTCGCGGTCGCCCGACAGGTGGGTACCGGTTCGTGGCTGGCCCTGAGCCACCAGGGCATGGGGTTGGGCACGGAGATGCGCGCCGCCGTGCTGCACCTGGCCTTCGAGTGCCTGGGCGCGGACGCGGCCGTCTCGGAGGCCTTCCAGGACTCCGCGGCCTCGCACGGGGTGTCCCGGAGGCTGGGGTACCGGCCGGACGGCTCACGCCTGGTCGCGGTAAGGGGCAGGCAGGTCAGCGAGACCGTGTACCGACTCACCAGGCAGGACTGGGAGAGGCACCGCACGGTCCCGGTGACGGTCGAGGGCCTGGAGCCGTGCCTGCCCTACTTCGGGCTGGGCGAACTGCCCGACTAGGCCGGGTGTTCGGATGCCGGGGCGGCCTCGCGGTGCATCAGGACCAGGGCCGTGAGGGCGCCGAGCAGCATCCCCGCGCCGGTGACGACCCCGCTGACCAGCGGAACCCAGTCCGGGTACCCGGCGAGCACCATGACCAGGCCGATCGCGCCGAGCGCGGTCGCGTACCAGGCGAGGTGGAGGATCTCCCGCTGCCGCCAGGCCAGGCCCAGCGGGAAGAAGTGCAGGCCGACGACGAGGGCGACCCAGGCCACCCCGGTCTGGGGCGGGGCCCCGAAGGAGTTGAGCGCCGCCACCCCGCCGAAGATCAGGGCGAACTCGACCAGGGTGACGGTGCCGAAGAGGGCCCCGAAACGCGGGGCGACCGGTCGTTCCCCCTGCTCGTGGGCGGAGCCTCCCGTGTTCCGGCTGTCCCTGCGCATGGCGAGAACCGCCAGCACGACGATGGCGACGGCCACGGCGACGGCCAGGGTCCGCAGCGCGAGGGACACGGTCGGTGGTAGGGGCGGACCACTGTTGATCAGCACGAACGCCAATCCGAACACCGAACCGACGAAGAACCCCGAGAAGCGTGCGAGCATCCCTGGAAGATACCAACCGCTATCGATGTCGGTATTGACTTTTGGGGCCGATGTGCATTTTTGAGTGTTTTGATTCATAGGTGAATGAAATTGAGGTGTCTGCCTTCCCGTGCTGGTACGCCGCTCCTCCTCGTGCCACCACGTCATCCCCTCTCCGGCCGGAAACACTGAAGCCCCTGGCAGGGGGCCGGGGCTGAGTTGGTTCGGCGGAGGGCTTGGAGCGTGTGTGAGAAGGGACAGCGGCCTGAGTAATTCGCCCATGCCGTTGCCGTCACGCCGCGAGCACGCCCCGTGCCGAGACGCCCGACCTACCCCCCTCGGCCAGTCGAGTGGGGTGATCGCTACTACGGTGGGCGGCACGGGCACCGCCGATCGTCTGGTTCCAAAACACCCACATGCTCACAGCGGTGGCCGTCTCATGTTCGGGGGGGCGATCAGCCCGAGACTCCAAGTGCGACCGGATTACCGGCAACCCGAGCGGCAGCACCTGCGTGAGCGAATCCCCTGCCCTTCCTCCCGAGCGCGGTACTCCCCGAACGACTCCAGCTCCTGGACGAGGGTCTGCTCGAACTCCTCCGGCTCACCACCTAGGAAGGCGCGCAACAGATCCAGCTGGGGAAAGACCGGCTTCGATCTGCTCGATCCCGGTCGGTCGCTCTCCTTGCTTGTGGGCGAGCGGGACCCCCTCGTGTTCAGCGAGGGTGATTAACCGTTGTTCCTGCCTGAGAGACTCCTTTGAACTGCGATTTTTCTACGGCGCTTTACGTGCGGGCAACTTTCACACCAGGCGCACCCTGGGAACAGAACCAAGCATCCAGCTCAACGCCACCAATGAGTTCGGCATCGTCCACACCTACGTCTATTGGGCCAAGCACGGACCCCTTTGCTCCGGCCAAACGGCAACCTCCCATGCGCGCCCCGGAAAACCTTGTCCATTCACCCGGTTCTCCTGATCCAAATCTGGCATCACGAAAATCAACGCCCCTCAGGTCCGTGTGATCGAAGTGAGCACCACTGGTCCAAGTTTCGCGAAGATCTGACCCTGCCAATTCCGAATCATAAATTCGGGCCTTCAAAAGATTTGCCCCTACGAACACAGCTCGATGCGCTTCGCATTCACTCATATTAGTCCTGTGCAGGCGCGAACCCCTAAGTGAAGCCCCGTCAAGAACAGCGCCAACCAGTTCAGATTTATACAGATCGACGCCATCTAGTATCACATCTGAAAAATTCGACCCCCACAAGAATTTCCACTTCATCTGGAACCCGGTAAGGTCGGCCCCACGAAAATCCAATACGCCACCGAGTTCGCTGCCCTGGGAGCCTCCAGTTCGAAGCCAGATCAGATACTCCTGGAGTGCCTCTTTGGTATCCGGATCTCTCGGCCACGCAGTTGGCTCAACAGCGGGAAGGTCAACTTCCTTAGACATGAACAATCACAACCCTTTCTCTCCAATCTGGATTTCCGAGAACCAGGTCTTCGATGGATTTTTTATTATTTGCATCAGTGAGGATTCCTAGATCTAAGAGTACGTTTTCGCCGTCCTGTAGCTCCCTTTGAATTGCTTTTTCGACCTTGGAAATATCAAATGCGCCACGCCCCTTGAGTGGCTTTCCTGCCATGGGTCCAGCCGAAGGTGGAAAGGTATCCCTGAATCCCTTGACGTCCCAAGGTTGGCCATTGGCATCAATGAAGTCTCCGCCATCTTTAGGGTTGCTCGGGTCGGAATAGTCCATCTCTCCACGCCGAATCGGCCCTTTCAGTAATCCTTGCCTTTCCGCTGCGAGGCCAACTTCGGCCTCCCTGAGGGCAGCGTCATCTTTGTGTTGTGTATTTGCAGGGCCACTCGCTGGATCCTCCTTCAATTCTTGTAGTCTACTTTCGTATTCAGGAGTTCCCGGGTGCGGGCTTCTGTATGGGTCGCCATCGCCAGCCCCCTCTGCAGCCGGGTCACCGGGACTGTCTCCGTCGCCACCACCACTGTTGCCTGAGTTCCCTCCTCCATTGGCGCTGCCGTCTCCCGGGTTCTGCGGGGTCGGGTTGGAGGTCGAGTCCTCGGAGGTGCTCCTTCTGCCGCTGGTCGTCTCATTGTTCGAGTTGTTGGACGTGGCGGAAGCGCCATCGTCCGTTCCCGTATCCCCGGTGTGGGGCGGGACGGTCTGAGTATCGTCTGAGCTGTTCTGGCGGTCCTGCCTGTTCTCCGAACGTGACCCGTTGGGCTCGTTGCCCTCGCTCCCGACTCTGGACGGACCCTCCCCGTTCTCGCGGATCCGATCTGTCTCATTCTGGTCCTGGTCGGTGCCCTGGCGCTCACTATCGGTTCGGGAACCCTCTTCTGGGCGCTGCCCCCCGTTCCGGGACGTGTCGATCTCCCTCTCACTGCGGGCGTCGCCCTGCTGGGTGGAGTCTTGTTGAGTGGGGCCCTGGTTGGTGGGCGCCTGGCTCGGAGTCGGTGTCACGGGGGCGGGCTGGCCCGAGGGCGGCGGTGTGCTGGGGCGATCCGGGGCGATGGGCGGCGGAGTGGGTGTCTGCTCCAGGACGTCCCCGAGGCGCTCGGTGATCGGAGTACGACCTTCCCCGATGATGTCCGCGATCTCGCGGTCCGACTCTCCTACGCCGGGACTCCAGCCCTGGCCGCCGTACGGACCGGCCTCGGCCCCCGCGCCGTCTCCGGAACGGCCGTTGCCCAGGTTGAGGACTTCGATGCCCAACTTGACCGGGCCGGTCAGGAGCATGGCGGTGTTGATCGCGGTGTGGGTTCCCGTGTACGCGGGATCGCTCTCGCGCTTCGACCATGCCGAGTGGCCCTCCCACACCTCGCCCAGGGAGTTCTTGGCGTTGCCCAGCCACCAGTCCCAGCTGAGGTTCTCCGTGGGGTCGTCGCTACGGTAGTCGTAGAGCCAGCCGTCCTCGTTGCGGACGCCGAACAGTTCCCCCGCGTCCAGAGCGGTATCGGTCCAGGTCATCTCGAGGTTGTCGAGGTACTCCTCGTTGTTGCTGGCCCAGCCGTTCTGTTTGTGCCAGTACCCCGTCTTGGTGACGGCGCCCTGCACGGGGCCCCAGACACCCCCGAGGGCGATGGTGTCCCAGGCCGCCTGCACGTTGCTGTTGTCGAACTCGACCGACTCCGGATTCAGCTCCTGGCCGGCCCATTCGGTGACGTTGTCCAACGACCATGCGGCAGCAGCGTGGGCGGCCGAACGACTGTCCTCCCCCGGAGCGAATATCAACCGGGACTCGCCGTAGACGAGCTCGTTGTCGGCCCCCGTGGCATCACCAGGTTTGCTGAAGGTAGCCCCGCCGAAGACTCCGGTGATGGTGTTGGCGCAGGCGATCTCGGCCGCGGTGAAGTCCGACCATGCGCTGTTCACGTCCGACTTCAGGCCGAAATTGGTGTCGATGGACCAGTCGTCGTTGTCTTCGTCCTTGGTCAGCCACCAGCACTTGCGGTCCTCCAGGCCGCGGACGAACACCTGCGCTTCGATCCTGAGGCTGTTGAGTTTGCGTCTGGCCTCCGCTGCTGCCTCGGCCAGCTCTTCCAGGGCCGTGGCCACCGTGGCCAGGTCACCCTCCAAGTCTTCACCGATGGTCGCCACCGGACCCACCGCCGCGAACAGGGTCTCGGACTCGGGCGCCTCGTAGTGCTCCTGTAACCCCTGCCAGGTGGTCTCCATGCTCTCGGTGATGGAGCCCAGTTCCTGACCGCCGGTGCGGAGGGTCTCGGCGGCGTAGTTGAGCGACCACGTGTCGGTCTCGGGGTAGGGGATCGCATCCGGGTCGATGAGGGTCATGAAGTTGTAGCCGACCCCGGTCTGGGATTCGGTCGGCTCGAAGCCGCTCACGAGCCACTGCCCCCGTCGAGGTCGAGGGCGTCGATTTTCCCAGCCTCTCCCTGTGCGGTCAGGGCCATCTCGTGGTCGCCGTTCTGGTAGGCGTTGGTGGCGTCACTGGCGCCCTTCAAGCAGGAGAGGCCCTTCAGGAACATCGTTTCGGTCTCGTTGGAGTAGTACTCGAACAAGCCCGCGAGCGCCGTCTCCACCGGCGGGCTCTTGGCGTTCTCCAGGGCCATGTCGATGCCGCGCGCGGTCGAGTCGATCTCGTCGGACAGCCCGCCGCCCTCGGTGCCGAGCTGGTTGTTGTAGACGCTCAGCACGCCGTGGACGCCGTAGACGTCGATGTTCCAGGAACTCATCGCCCACCTCCGGTCCGGCCGGAGAACAGGTCGGGTCGGAACAGTGCTTGGGCGCTGTCCTCACCGTCGAAGGACAGCTCATCGCGCCCGAGCGGTTCCTGCGGTGCCGGACGCCCCGAGACGTGGGCGCGCAGCTGCGACAGGGAGGAAAGGGCCCTGTCGATGGCGCGCCCGTACTTGCCCTTCACGCCACCGACTTCGAACTCCTCGGTGGGTGCCGGGGCCGGGTACCCGGGGGAGGCGGGAACGCTTGAGTTCGACTCCTCAGGGGCGGGGTCGTTCAGGTCGAACTTCATGGATACTCCGTCCTAACGGGGGGTTACTGTTCAGGACAGTGTTGTTGCGCTGAGTAGCGAGTCCGCTGGAGAAGACGACCGACAAGGACAAAAGGTTCGCAGGGAACCAAGCGTTTACCGGGGGACCTGTGGCCGAAAGCGGCCACTGGCTCACCGGCCAGCGGTTCTGATGTCTGTCGAGAGACGACCGGGTCACTGTTCGTCCGTCGTACGCCTCGGCGGCCCCTTTCCCGCGTGAGCCGCCAGGTGTTCCCACTGGGTACGCAACGCCTTCAGAGCACGTCTGGGCTCGTCGACGTCCCCGAGGGTCGGGTACCACACGGACCGGTGTTCCGGTGGGCCGAAGGGGGTCCCCGGAAGCGGACCGTTCTCGGTCGCGGGGAGCCCCACCAGGCGCACTCTCCGCGGTCCGACGGCGAACCCCAGGGCCGAACCCGGAGCACGCCAGGCGGGCTCGTGGGTGGTGTCAGAACGACCGGTGCGGTGACGCGCCCACAAGGTGTCCAGCACATCGGCCTCGCCCAGGGCCCGGACCGCCTCCGGGAGAGTGGAGAGCGCGGTCTCCCCGCCCTGTGCCAGACCCATCAGCAGGGTCACCTCCTCGCTGAGCGCACCGTTGGCCCAGGTGAGCCCGATGCGGCCGACGTAGGGACGGCCGAGTTCCCACGGGCCGGCGAAATGGAGCAACAGTCGTTCCGGGGCGTGGTGGCGGGCCGACGCCAGCATCAGTGCGGGGTCCCACGCCCGGGTGGCCGGTTCATGCGGGCCCCATGCGGCCGGCGGTGGCCCGGACAGGTACTCGGCGAGGATCTCCACGCCGCGCCCGAGCCTCGGCTCCTCCCCGGCTGGGTGCACGGTGGAGAGGCGAACCTCCAGATGTGTGCCTGGGGGAGGCGGTTGGAGGAACGCGGGTACGGGGCCCTGAGGCATACCGTCCGTGGCCTTAGCGGCGCGCCTCTCCGGCGGTCCGGGCATGTGGCGGACGAACCCCCGGTGTTCCTCCCAGGAGAGCGGAAGCCCGGTCACCCCGTCGAAGTGGCTCCCGTCGCCGTCGTGCACCACCCACATCCCAGCGCTGGCGGTGACGGCCGTCCACGCGGACAGGGTGAGCCGGGAAGACGCCGGGGTCCGGAGCTGCAGGACCCGCTCACTGCCGCACCGAACCACGGCGTCGGCGAGCCAGGAGGACCAGGGCACGACAGGGCGGTCCTGCGTCACGATGACGGCGTGGTCGGTGACCCGGTCGACTGCGGGATGCGGTCCCTCCGCCCAGAAGTCGGTGTCCGCCTGCCCGGAGGTCCACACCGTGCCGCCGAGGCGGGCGGTCAGCGTTCGCGCGACATCGTCCGCGATCCGGCGTCCGGCGGCTTCGGGGTGGGCTCGTGTCTCCACCCACCAGCACGGGTCCGGGGCGGCGTCCTGCTGTTCGGGGCCCAGGAGGCGCCCGATCTCCTGGTGGGAAGCCAGGGCCAGCCCGGGTTCCACGGCTGCCAGGAGCGAGTCCCGGTCGTCCCGCAGTTCGAGGAGGCCGCTGTCGGTGTGCGGCTGCAGCCACAGCCCCGGGGCGATGTGCTCCAGGACGCGGGCGACCGTTGCGAGGTCGGGCTCCTGGGCGACCAGTGCGACCGTGTCGTAGCTCAACGTTCCTCCGGGGCGGTGTCGGACTGGGGGGGTGGCGATGCTCGGCCGGGCGGCCTGCGCTTCCTCCGTTGCTTCCGGATCAGGCCTGGCCGCGGATGGCGGTCTGGATGAGGCGGGGGGCGCCGCCCCTCGGCATCCACCGGCCCCGACCCGCCGGGAGGGGTGTGGCGTACACGCGCGGGAAGATCTGGCCCTCGCCGCGGTCACCCGACATCAGCAGCGTGCTGCTGCCCACCTCGCGCATGGACTGGAGCAGGGGGTCGTACATGCCGCGGTTGGCGCCCGCGACCCGGCGGGCGATCACGAAGTGCAGACCGATGTCGCGCCCGTTGGACACGTAGGGCACGAACGGGGCCAGCGGTTTCTGGCCCGCCGTGGTCAGGACGTCGTAGTCGTCGGCGATCACGATGACGCGCGGCCCCGAGAACGAGCCGGGTTCGAGGTCCTCGGCGCCGCCGTCCTGGGGGATGCGGGCCTCCAGTTCCTTGGCCACACCCGTGGCCAGGCCGTTGCACACCCGGGGGGTGGTGGCGTACCCGCCCACGTAGTCCTTGGGAACGAGGTCGCGCAGGCTGCGCCGCGGGTCCATGATCGCGAACACGACCTCCTTGGGGGAGTAGCGCTCCGCGAACCCCTCGGAGATCATCCGCAGCAGGTTGGACTTGCCGGACTCGCCGTCACCGAGGACCAGGAGGTTCTGGTCCCGATCGAACAGGTCCAACTGGACCGGCCGGAGGGCGCGCTCGTCCAGGCCGATCGGCACGGTCGCGGGCGCCTCCTCCCTGTCCGGGAGGGCGCGCACCGACAGCAGGTGCGGAAGGATCCGCACCTCGGGGGCGCGGGGGCCCTTCCACGCCCGGTCGACCGCGCGCACGGCGTGCTCGGCGACCTCGCCGAGGTTCTCGGTGGAGGGCACCCCGTCGAACCGGGGCAGGCAGGTCTGCGCGAACAGCTTGGAACTGGTGAGGGCGCGCCCGGAGGCGTCCTCCCGGATGGTCTCGGCGAGCTTGCGGGCGATGGAGGAGTCCCCCGGGGTGTTGAGGTGCAGCTCCACCCGCTGGCCGAAGTTCGACTGGGCCGCCATCCGGACGTCGTTCCAGCGGAGCATGGCGCCCACGATGTGGATGCCGTACCCGCCGCCGCGCTGCAGCAGCTCGTTGACGACCGCCTCGACCTCCTCGAAGTCCTTGCGCAGGGAACCGTAGCCGTCCACGCACAGGACGACGTCGGCGCTGGCCAGCTCGGGGACCTCACCGCGCGCGTGTCGGCGCCGGAGCTGTTCCACCGAGTCGATGCCGCGCTCCCGGAACACCTCCTCGCGGTGTTCGAGCATCCCGCGCACCTCCTCGATGGTGCGCCGGACGCGTTCGAGGTCGGTGCGCACCGCGACTCCGCCCACGTGCGGGAGCCCGGAGAGCGACTGCAGCCCGCCGCCGAGCAGGTCCAGGCAGTACACGGACACCTGCTCGGGGGTGTGGGTGAGGGCCAGGGACAGGACCAGGGTGCGCAGGAGGGTGGTCTTGCCGCTCTGCGGGCCGCCGATGACGGCCACGTGCCCGCCGGAGGCGGTCAGGTCCAGCAGCCATTCGCCCTGCCACTGCCGGGTGGCGTCGTCCAGGAGCCCGATCGGCACGTTCAGGACGGGGCGCTCGCCGGGCAGCCGCAGGCCGCGCTCGGTCTCCTCGGGGACGCCCGCGACCTCGTCCAGGGTGGTGGCGCTCGGCAGCGGCGGCAGCCAGACCGACCGGGTGGGTTCGCCGTGGCGGCCGAGCTGGTTGACCAGCACGTCCAGCAGGGTCGGGCCGGTGGTCCGGGAGGGCATGCCGGAG
The DNA here is from genome assembly GCF_055763695.1 of Nocardiopsis moroccensis. Lineage (NCBI taxonomy): Bacteria > Bacillati > Actinomycetota > Actinomycetes > Streptosporangiales > Nocardiopsidaceae > Nocardiopsis > Nocardiopsis moroccensis. The sequence goes on from NZ_CP199747.1 coordinate 5,147,944, forward strand.
CCCTCCTCGGGTTCGCTCCGCTCGGCCTCCTTCTCCGGGGGCGGGTTGTAGGCGGTGTACGGGCGGGGCGACGGGGTCCTGCCCTCGTCGTCCTCCTCCTCGACCACCGGGCCCCGGTAGGCGCCGGACACGTATCCGGCCTTGAACCGTTGGTAGACGGTGGTGTCCACCTTCAGGTAGCCGAACCCGGGCAGGGAGGGCAGGTGGAAGGCGTCCGGGGTGTTGAGGACGGTCCGGCTCTCCTCCTCGGAGAAGGTGCGCAGGCCCAGGCGGTACGACAGGTAGGTGTCCAGTCCGCGGAGTTTGCCGCCCTCGATGCGCTGGCTGGACAGCAGCAGGTGTACGCCGATGCTGCGTCCGATCCGGCCGATGGAAAGGAACAGTTCGATGAAGTCGGGCCGGGCGGTGAGGAGCTCGCCGAACTCGTCGATGATCACCAGCAGGTGCGGCATCGGGGGGAGGTTCGGGTCCTGCTCCCGTTTGTGGGTGTAGTCGCCGATGCTGGGGACGTTGCCCGCGTCGCGCAGCATCTGCTGGCGGCGCTGCACCTCACCGGACAGGCTCGCGTGGACCCGCTCGATGAGAGCGGCGTCGTCCTCGAGGTTGGTGATCATTCCGGCGACGTGCGGCATGTCCTCGAACGGAGCGAAGGTCGCGCCGCCCTTGTAGTCCACCAGCACCATGCTCACCCGCTCGGGCGGGTGGGAGGCGGCAAGGGCCAGCACCAGGGTGCGCAGCATCTCGCTCTTGCCCGAACCCGTGGCGCCGACGCACAGGCCGTGCGGGCCCATGCCCAGCTGGGCGGACTCCTTCAGGTCCAGCACGAGGGGCTGTCCCATCTCGTCCACGCCGATCGGCACCCGGAGGAAGGCGCGCTCGCTGCGCGGCGCCCACAGGCGTTGGACGTCCATGTTGCCGGGGTCGCGTACGCCCATCATCGCGGGGAAGTCGACGCGGCCGCCCTCCTGCGCGGTCTCCTCGACGGACTCGGGGGACAGTCGCAGCGGGGCGACCATGCGGGCCAGGCCGGTCAGGGTGGCGGGGGAGACGTCGTCCAGCGTTCCCGAGGTGATCACGGGGTCGGTGGGCCGCAGGTCCTCGACCACGACCTCGCGGCCCTTGACCGTGACGCGGATGTTCACGTCGCTCGGTTCGTCGATCTGCCGGGACACCAGGTGCAGCACGGTGACACCGAGGGCCGCGGGGTCGACGGTGTGGTCGGGGCGGACCAGCTCGGTGGCGACCTCGCCGTGGGTGTCGTGGATGACGAGCAGGCGGCGGAGCGTCTGGTAGGCCTCGCGGCGGCCCATCCCCCTGCGGACCTCGGAGGCGAAGTCGCTCCGGGAGCGCAGTTCGTCGGAGAGCAGCATGCCGAGCTCACGGGGGGTGGGCGCGATCAGTCGCGCCGCGATCCCGGCCTCGCGGCGCTGGGGGTCCAGAACCTGCGGGAACCAGAGCAGCCAGGGCCAGTCGTCGGCGTTCTCCTCCGGGTGGGCCACGGCGATCCCGGCGTCCTCGGGGGCGTGGAAGACCCCGAACTGGGCGACCATGGCCCGGACCAGGGACATGACGTCCTCGCGCTCACCGACCACGCTGATGTTGCCGGTCATGTCCAGCGGCAGGGTGAACGGCATGTCCGGGATGGTCTCGAACCGTCTGATCACCGCCTGGGCCTCGGACTGCATGAACGGATCGGTGGGTGTGAGGGCGGTGCCCTGTTCCGCGAGGTTGAGGGGGTGTCCCCGGGCCATGCCGGTGCCGACGCGGACCTTCAGGAAGTCGGCGTGGCGACGGCGGCGTTCCCAGAGGCGTCTGGGGTCGCGCAGGACGTCGTAGAGGGCCTCGGGGGGAGGGTCGATCAGACGTGCGTGAGCGCGCGTCTCGTGTTCCCATTCGCTGAGCGTCTCGCGCAGCTCCTCCAGGTACTGGAGGTAGAGCTCGCGCTGGTTGCGCCGCTGCCTGCCGACCTGACCGCGCCGGGAGAACAGCATGAGCGCGGCACCGAGCAGCGCCACGCAGAGCATGACCGCGCCCAGGGCCATGAAGGCCGGGTTGCGCATGACCATCATGATCGACAGCGACGCCATCATGCCCACCAGCGGCAGGACGGTCATCAGCGGGTTTCCCTGCGACTTCCCGTCAGGGAGGGTGGGCGGGGCCTCCACCTCCCGGGGCTCCTGTTCGGGGGCCGGGTGGGTGGTGCGTGTCGGCCGGTGTACGACCCGGAGGGTCATCGGCGTTCCTCTCGACGCAGGGGGGAACACGAGATCGGTCAGGAGCGACAGAAACCCTACCGAAGTGTTGTTCGGGGGTATTTCCGTCATCTCATGTGATTGGCGGCCCGGCGGTCGGGGGTTTCCTTCGCTGAAAGGGCGGGGGCGAGTTCGGGCCGTCCGGTCGGATGGCGGATATCGATCGGGTCGTTATGTGAATTGAGTCACATCATGTCGGCTTTCTGGGTGTTCCAGGAGGCGTGGCGCCCCGGTTTCCGTTGGTATTTGCGCAGTTCAAACCGGAATCGATGTGCCTTTTGCGGTTCTTGCGCGCTTTCGATCCACAGGAGGAGGGATCTGTGTCCCTGTCGGACTTCTGTGATGGATTATGAGAACCGGGGCTGTCCGGATCGCGTCTTCCCGGGGGCCGCACCACCCTGTACCGAACCCGTGACAGGGCTCACGGGAGCCGTTTCAGAGCCCACGAGAAAGGGTGCAGTGATGTCCAGCCAGCACATCGACGTCAACGCTGACTCAGCCAGCGATCTGATGATGACCACCGAGCAGGCCTTGCAGGAGCTCGGTTCACAGGTCACCAAACTCATGGAAGCGGCGGAGCCGATGGGCGACTCGTTCTCCGGCCAGGCCAAAACGGACTTCGATGAGCTCAACAGGCGGGCCGGCGAGGTCGCGGCCGACCTCAACCGCGGACTGGGCCGGATGAACGAGGGCCAGGCCGAGTTCAGCAAGGTCATCATGGCGGGTGACGAGGCCATGGCCGACGAGGCACGGACCCAGATGAGCGCCGCCAACTTCGACGCCGCCAAGTTCCGTTAGCCGGGCCTCCGGGCCGCGCACCCGGCCCGGACGCCCCCGGAGCTCTGCGCCCCGAACCTCCGAAGACAGCCCCAGCACCCCTGAAGGAGTAGTGCGATGAGTGAACGCGTAGCCTACGACCCCGCGGTCTCCGCGGAGGTGCAGAGCACCCTCAACCAGGTCACCAGCAAGGTCGAGAGCCTCATCGACCAGCGCGGCATCGACGTCGGCACGGCCATGTCCGAGATCGAGGCCGGTGAGGCCACCACGCTGTACACGGAGAAGGAACAGAAGTGGGCCGAGGCCGCGACGGAGGTCCGGGGCATCATCAAGGCCGTTGAGCAGACGCTCGTGGAGTACGACAACATCGCGGCCGAGACGATGACCAACGCGAGCAACGCCGTCCAGGCCATCTGAACCCCGCCCGGTCGGGAGGGGAGACATCTGACGAGGAGCACCGGTGGGCCGCGACTACGACAACCAGCTGCTCGAGTCCGTCGCGGTCCGTCGGCAGCGCCTGCGTGAGGCGGTGCTGTTCGGCGGACAGCGGACCAAGCGCCGCCTGGACGAGAACTTCGGCAAGATCACGATCAGCGCCTGCCTGGCTGCCGTCGCGTGCGCGGGGACGGTCGGCTGGTCCTTCGTCAGCAACACCCTCAGCAGTCAGCGGCTGGAGCGGGAGCAGGCCGAGTCCGGGCCGGTGGAGAACGCCATCCCGCCGATCCCCGGCGACTGGGTCGGCGCGCAGGTCGAGTTCCCCATGCTGGTCGAGGAGCTGGACCGGGCCGAGGTGCCCGAGGACCTCTACGTCCTGCCCGGCGAGCCGCGTCCCGAACCCGGCACCGTGGGCAGCTACTACCTGGTCACCCAGGACGCGGAGGGCTTCCTGTCCGTGTCCGTGATGGACTTCGACCAGGGGCGTCCCGGGATGGACTTCCGTAGCGAGGACGAGGCCGCGCGCTGGCTCTTCCAGGAACTGGCCACCACCGAGGGCGACCCGCGCACACTCAGCGCGGCGGACGAGACCGCCACCGAGGAGGCCTCGGAGGAGATCAGCGAGGAGGTCCACGCGGGCCTGGAGGAGCGCAACGCCGACTCCTACCTGCACACCCTCGAACCGGGCGACACCCTCGACGCCTTCGGTCCGGAGAGCGGACGGTACCTCTTCCCCGACGGGATGCCCTTCGCCGAACGCGGTCTGCCGGATTACGTACGGACCGACACCGAGGGCGAGGACCTCTACCACCGCTACCGCGTCGTCCACCCGTTCCGGGTGACCGCCACCACCGACCCCGCGGAGGACGGCAGTCCTGGCGGCGGGGTCCGCTTCACCCTCGACACCGCGGGGTTCGCCGAGGTGCCGTCGGCCCCCACCCTGCGCTGGCTGGTCGGTCAGGGGTACGTTGAGCGCGTCTCGGTCGACACGATCCCCGACTGACCCCTCCCCCGGGGCGGTACACCCGCCCCGCACCCGCTCCCGGAGCGGAGACCACGGCGGACCGCGCCGCGAACACAGCAGGAAGCACCAGGATTGGAAGGTCATGACCGCTTGGAGCCGCGTGACGCTCGTCGGCGAGGAGCGCAGGGTCGACGCGGTACTCCCGGCGGACGAACCCGTCGGCGCACTCATGCCGGAGGTACTGGAGCTGCTCGGTGACGAACCCGAGAACCCGGCCCGGCTGCGCCACCTGGTGACGGCCTCGGGTGTGGTCCTGGCCGGGGAGAACACCCTGGAGGAACGGCAGATCCGGGATGGCGCCGTGCTGAGGCTGGTCCGGGACGAGGCCCCGGTGCCCGCGCCCGTGGTGCACGAGGTGCCCGAGGCGGTGGCGAAGGCGCTGGATGACCACGGGGGCCGCTGGACGCCGGAGGCGGCCCGGTGGAGCGCTACGTTCGCCCTGGTCACCCTGACGCTCGGGATGGCCTGGCTGGTCCACGGCCACGCGCCGGGGGGCGGGGGCACGGCCGTGATCGCGGTGGTCGCCGGTGTGCTGCTGGCGATCGGGGCCACGGTCGGCCCGACCTGGCGGGAACCGCTGGGGACCGCGCTGGCGGTCAGCGGGGCGGCGGCCGGGGCCTTCGCGTTGTGGCTGGGCAGTGAGCAGTACGGCTGGCCGGAGTGGGTCCTGTGGGGCGGCGCCGCCGCGCTGCTCTCGGGGCTCGTACTACTGCTCGGACTCACCTCCGGGCTGGGCCTGGGCGGCCTGGCCGGCGGCGGTGTCGGCCTGGCCATGACGGCGGTGTGGACGGTCTGCCGGGCCCTGGGCCTGTCCACCGACCTCGTCGCCGTGGTCATGGCCGTGGCCTGTGTGATCTCTCTGAGCCTGCTGTTGCGGGTGGCCCTGATGATCTCCGGTTTGGCGGTCCTGGACGACCGGCGCACCTCGGGTGAGTCCGTTACCAGGGCCGACGTGCTCACTTCGGTGGCCCGGGCGCACCGCAGCCTGGTCATCGCCACCCTGGCCGTCGCGGTGGTGGCGGCGGTCGCGGGCCTGGGCCTGGCCACGAACTTCACCCCCTGGACCGGCGGGCTGTCCGCCGCGCTCGCGATCGTGGTGGCCAGCCGCTCCCGCCTGTTCCCGCTGATCGCGCAGAAGGTGGCGCTCATCGCGGCGAGCCTGGTGACGCTGGTGGTCTTCCTCGCATCGTGGGCCGACGCCGAGCCGTGGGGCGTGTGGCCCGCGCTGGGCATCGCCGCCGGTACGGCGATCATCCCCGCGGTGGTCCTGTCCATCGAGCAGCCCGAGCACGTGCGTGCCCGCCTGCGCGGTGTGACCAGCAGGTTCGAGGTGATCGCCGTGGTCGTGATGGTGCCGTTGGCGGTCGGCGCCTTCGGGACCTTCCAACGACTGCTCACGACCTTCTGACGGGGAGGCGGGCGATGAGCCCCACGAAGTCGGTCCACGGGGACCCCTGGGTGCGCCGGTTCGGCCGGGCCGCCCTGGCGCCCTTCCGTTCGGTGTCGGAGATCGCCGACGCCATCGAGGTGCGCGGACGGCTCCAACGCGCCAGTGCCACCGGCCGCCGGATCGTCGTGGACGATCTCGGCACCGGAGCGGACACCGCGGTCGTGACCGCCCTGGTCGCCCGGGCCCTTGCCCACCACCGCGACGACCGGGTGCTGGCGGTGGACGCCACCGACCGGCTCCCGACGCTCGGCACCCGGTTGGGCTCCCGAGCCGATCACGCCCTGGGAGAAGGGGTGGAGGCGGGCAGTTTCGAGCTCGCCGAGAAGAGCCTCGGCGCGGCGGCCACCGGGCTGTGGACGGTCCGGGCCGCGCAGGACGACGCGGGCGTCCACACCTTCGGGCTACTGCCGATCTCCCGGTTCTTCGGGGTGACGCTCGTGGCCGGCGGCTCCGGCGGGACCTTCGTGGACGCCGTTGCGGAAACGGCGCACTCCCGGATCAGAGTCGTGCGTGCGACCCGGGAGGCCGCCCTCGAAGTGGGCCGCAAGTTCGACGAACTCCTCCGGGACGGCCGCCGGGACGAGGTGGAGCGCAGCGTGGTCGTCGTCTTCGACCAGGAAAAACGAGAGGACCCGGGCTTCGACGCCGCGCGCGTCACCCGGATCATCGCCGAGAGCGGAGCCAAGGTCGTGCTCGTGCCGCATGATCGGCATCTGGCGCAGGGGCTGGCCGTGGACACACGCCGCATCGCGGACGTCACCCACCGGGCCGCGCTCCGCATCGCCGCCGAGGCGGTCAACAGCGCGGTGGACGTTCGGCCCCGGCCGGCGGGAACGGAAGGGAGAGGTGAGTGGGTGTGAACCAGCACGACCCGAAGCGACCGGCCGAGCCGAAGGACGCTCCGGCCCGGCCGGGGGCGGACCAGCCCCAGGAGCCTCCCCGAGGGGCCCCGCCGCAGCACTCCGGCCCGAACCCCGGACAGCCGCCCACCCCCGCTGTCCCGTACCGGTCGAGGCCGGGGGAGGCGGCCCCGGGCACCTTTTCGGGGCCTCAGCGTCCTCCGGGGCCTCCGGTCCCGGGTCCTCAGCATCGACCGGGCCCTCCTCCACCGCCCCCGGGTGCGCCCTCGGGTCCCCAACGTCCCCCGGTGCCCCCGCGAGTCCGGGCGTGGGACTCGATCACCGAGGCCTTCCTCTCCGGCACCACGATTCCTCCGCCCGCACCTCCCGGCACTCCTACGGCCTCCCCGCCTCAGGAGGCACCGCCGTACCAGGGGCCGCCGCCCCAGGGACCGCCGTCTGGAGGAGCCCCGGGGCCGGGGCCACGGAACTCACCGGCGTTCCAGGGGCCCCAGCCCGGCCCCGTCGTCCCCACACCGCCGCATGGCGTGGTGCCGCCTCCGCCTCCGCCGTCGGCCCGGCCCCCGGGGGCTCCCGCCCCGGTGCCCGGACCGGTCAGATCCGGGCCGCCGAGCAGGCCCGAAGAACCCCTTGCGGCTCCGATCCGGCGGGAGACCGGTCCACAGCCGGTGGAGCGGGTCCCGGCCGAGCCCGTGGAGCAGGCTTTGGTCGAGTCCGCCGAGTCCGCCGAGTCGGTCCAGCCGGTGGAGCGGGTCCCCGCCGAGCCCGCCGAGTCGGTCCAATCCGTGGAGCGGGTCCCGACCGAGCCCGTGGAGCAGGCTTCGGTCGAGCCCGCCGAGCCGGTCGAATCCGCTGAACGGGTCCCCGTCCCGGGCACGGACCCCTGGAGCGCTGCGGCATCCGCCAGGCCCCTGCCGGTCCCGGGCGGTTTCGAGGAACGCATCGCCGGGGTTCGGGCGGTGCCCGCCTCCCTGCTGGGAAGGGCGCTCTTCCGGGCCAGCTTCGGTCTGCTCAAGGTCGGATGACCTCTCATCCGGGGCCCGGTCATCCGCTGAGATGACGGAAGGCGCGCCCACCTCCCCTGTGTGAGCGCGCCTCCGGGCACCGCCGTCGCGCGGCGCCTGTACCCGTCCGACAGGTCCCGCGGGCCGCCCTCTCGTGGGGGCCAGAGGGCCCGGGGACCCCGTCGGACGGCGCCGACCGCTTCGCGCTCGTCCCCTCAGCTTCGCGCGGCGGTCGGCGTTGCCGTCCGAACCGGGCCCTCCCCCCTCAAGGAGGGCCGCGCGGTCCGGGACGGCGTCAGTGGGTCATTCGCCCCGTCGCGGCCTCCCCAGGCCGTCGAGCAGGGAAGCGGCCTCCCGGTGGGTCCCGGGCAACGGGACCGACCACACGGCGGCCCCGTGGTCCCAGCAGATCCCCTCACGCAGCTCGTCCAGCTCCGCCGTCAACCCGGAACCGTCCCGGGTGACCACGGCGATCCGGCCGCGGCTGACCAGGCACACCGACTCGCCGCGGGTGAAGAAGCGGCGGAGTTCGTGTCCGAGGACGATCATCCGGGCGGTTCGTCGCCAGGGGTCGAGCGAGGGGTCCAGCGCAACCACGACGAGCTGGTGCCCGAAAGCGGCGGGGACGGTCTCGTTCGCGCCCCGGTAGAGCTCACCGACCCGAGTGCGCAGGTACTCCTCGCCGGCCAGGCCGGTGAGCGGGTCCTGGCAGGTGTTCCGTCCGCGTCCGCCCTCCACCCAGCCCTCGGCCAGGGCGAGGACGAGGTGGAACGGGACCGGGTCCCAGCCCGCGACCCGGGCGAAGGCGTCGAGGTCGGTCAGGGCCCTGCCGATGCCGATCCCGGAGCGGGCCCGGGCCTGACCGAGCCGGGTGCAGGCACCGGTCAGATCGCCCCCGCACGCGTGGGCCTCACAGACGGCGTCCACCGAGGGCGTCCACCAGTCCTCGGCGGGGTTCCACCCCTCCTCCCTGCTCCGGCGCCCCCACGGCGCACGCAGTTCCCGGGCGCGGCGAACCATACGGCCCCGCGCCCCGGCACCCACATCGATCTCGCCCATGGCACTGCTCCCGGTCGTCGTTCGGCCAGGTGAACGGAGGTGGGTCCGCGCCCCCGCGGTGGACCCCCTCCGTTCTCCTTCACTCCAATCACGGAGATCGGTGGCGGCTATGACGCGGATACGGGATATTTTTTTCGAGCACGCGATTCTTCGACACCGACCCCGCCCCCGTGCCCCCGGCTGGCCCGCGGCGGGGGAGCTGACCACGAAAGGGCGCTGGGTGACCGACGCCGAAGGCGATCACACAGAGACACTCCTCGGTGACGCCGAAATCATCGAACGGGTGAAGTCCGGTGACAACGTCGCCTACGGAACCCTCTACGAACGCCATGCCGGGGCCGCCCGCGGTCTGGCGCGTCAGCTGCTGCGCGGTGAGGCCGAGGTCGAGGACGCGGTCGCCGAGGCGTTCACCAAGGTGCTCAGCGTCATCCAGCGCGGTGGCGGTCCCAGCGACGCCTTCCGCCCCTACCTGCTCACCGCGGTCCGCAACGCCGCCTACGACCGGGGGAGAGGGGAGAAGCGCCAGGTCGTCACCGACGACATGGAGAGTTACGACGCCGGCGAACCCTTCGTCGATCCGGCCCTGGAGGGTCTGGAACGCTCACTGATCGCCCGCGCCTTCCTCTCCCTGCCCGAACGCTGGCAGTCGGTGCTCTGGCACACGGAGATCGAGGGGGTCAAGCCCGCGGAGGCGGCGACCATCCTCGGGATGAACGCCAACGGTGTGGCCGCCCTGGCCTACCGGGCGCGTGAGGGGCTGCGCCAGGCCTACCTCCAGATGCACCTGGCGGGCGGGGGAGCGGCGGAGGCCTGTCGGCCCACGCTCGGGTTGCTCGGCGCCTACGTGCGCGGCGGCCTGGCCAAACGCGACACCACCAAGGTCGACCGACACCTGGACGACTGCGCGGACTGCCGCGAGGTGTACGCGGAGCTGATGGACGTCAACGTCGGTCTGCGCGGGATCGTCCTTCCCCTGGTGGTCGGCTTCGGCGCCACGGGCTACCTCACCGCGACGCCGGGAGGGATCGCGGCCGGTGCCTGGTGGAACCGGATGTCCCGGGGCCAGCAGCAGGCCACGGCCGGAGCGACGGCGTCGGCCTGTGTGGCGGTCGCGGTCGCGCTCGCCCTGGTCGGCGGGGAGGGCGCGCCGCCGGCGGACCCTCCGCCCGCCGCGGCCCCCCAGCCGGAGCAGCGGCCCGGCGGGGAACCGGCCCCCGCAGACCCCCCGGCGGCCGCGCCCGCGCAGGACCCGCCCTCCCCGGACGCCCCGGAACCGGAACCGGTGCCCGCGATCCCGGCTGACGTCCCGGCGGCCCCGGCACCCGCCCCGGAGCCCCCGGAGGAGCCGGAGCCCCCGGAGGCACCCGTCCCCCCGGAGCCTCCGGAGGAGGCCGAGGAGCCCCAGCCCCTGTTCGCGGCGGGCATCGACCCGGTCGGCGCGCTGGTGCCGGGGGAGGACGGAATCATGGTCCTGGACGTGCTCAACACGGGGGCGTCCACCGTGGAGGACGTGGTCGCCGCCGTCACCCTGCCGCCCGGCGTGGAGATGATCTCCTCCGGCGGGGCCGGGAACGCCGTCCCGATGGCGGTCGGCCACGGCGACTGGGGCTGTGCGGCCGGGAGCGGCGGCGGCGAGTGCGTGCGCTCGGGGATGGAGGAGGGGGAGAGCAGTACCCAGTTCCTCGACGTCCGGGTGGCGCCGGACGCCGACGTCGACGTGCCCGCCAGCGTGGTGATCACCTCGGGCGGGGTGAGTTTCCGGGCCACCGGTGAGCGGGGGGTGACCCCGGACGGAACCACGGCGCGCTACGCCACCGCGGGCCAGGTACGTACGGAGACCGTCGGCAACGCCCTGTTGACCTGTACCGAACCGGAACCGCCGCAGGGCGGGTGGCCCTGGCCGTGGTGGGGGTGGCCGGAGCTGCCGGAGAGCCCGCCGGACGAACGCCCCGCCGTCCCGCCCGGGCTTCAGGAGGGACCCGCGACGCCCGGGTCTCAGGAGCAGGAGGACGCCGACCTGCGCAGGGCCCCGGCCGACTCGGAGAGCCCTGGGCCCGGTGTGAATGATGGGCTCGGTGATGTTCTCGGGGGCGGTGGGATTCTCGACGGCTCCGAGGACGAATCCGGTAACGATGTGCCCGAGGCGCAGCAGGGCACGGACGGCACCGGACAGGAGGAGGCCACCGGCCAGGAGGGCGCCCCGGACGGGGCCGGGAGTACGGGCCCGCCCGTACCCGAGGTCCCGGCCGAACCCTCCCCCACCCCCGGGTACGACGAGGAGGGTTCGCAGGAGGCGCTCGGAGAGTGCGCGCGGGCGCGCGAGCGTTCGGGCGAGCGGCTCGACAACGACAACTGGGTGATGGCTCCGCTGGACCGGGACCAGGACCCCACGACCACCTCCTCCAGCTCCGCCACCTGGGAACTCCCCGAGGGCGGCTCGGTGCGCTGGGCGGGCCTGTACTTCTCCGCGGCGGGGGAGCCGGGCTCGCCGACCGCCCGGGTGAAGGGGCCGGGCATGGCCGCCTACACGACGGTCGCCTCCTCCGACACCCGCGTCGCCGAACTTCCCGGCTACCCGACCTACCAGGCGTTCGCGAACGTCACCGAGCTGGTCCGGGAGAGCGGCGGCGGTGAGTGGTGGGTCGGTGACATCCCCGCCCGGGAGGGTCGGGGCGTCCACGCGGGCTGGAGCCTGGTGGTGGTGCTGGAGGACCCGGCGGTGGAGGGCGCCCACCAGGCGATGGTCCTGGACGAGACCACCGCTGTCTTCCAGGACCGGGTCGGAGCGGGGTTCCCGGTGTCGGGTCTGCTGCCGGAGTCGGTCCCGGCGCGGTTCGACGTGGTGGCCTGGGAGGGCGACGCCGACCTGGGCGGCGACCGGGTGACGGTGGGCGGGACCCCGCTCGCGCCGACCGGGGGCCACGGCAGCGCGGACAACGCCTTCACGAGTTCCGCGAGGGGTGCGGTCGGGGACCCGATGGTGTTCGGGGTCGACGTGGTCCGATTCGACGCAGTACTCGGGCGCGAAACGGATATCCGAATCTCCTCCGGGCAGGATGCCGTGATGGTGGGCGTCGTCGCCCTCACCGCTCCGATGCGGTCCTGAGAGCCAGCTACCGGCGGGCGGTTTCCGGTCCTCAGAGGGCGGTCGGCAGGCCGGCACCCGCCTCGGGGGTCCGTTTGTGCGTAGCAAGACCGTAACTGTCAGTGTTCATGGTGGGCACGCAAACCGATACAGACTTGGCTAGGCTGTGCCCCGGTCATGGACATGGCCCAGAGATCGACAGGGAAGGGGGCGGTGTCACGTGGACCGTTGCGCGTTGTTCGTCGACGCGGGATACCTTCTCGCCGACGGTGCGATGGCCGTGCACGGAACCCGTAACCGGGACTCCGTCGCCTGGGACTACTCCGGTCTCGTCCAGTTCCTCAACGAGGTGGCGCGGGACCGGACGGGCCTGCCGCTGTTGCGCTGCTACTGGTACGAGGCGGTCGCCGACGACCGGAGGGCCCAGGAGCAGGACGGGATCGCGGACATCCCCGGGGTCAAGTTCCGTGCCGCCCGGATACGGCCGGGCCGCAGAGAGGGCGTGGAGAGCTACGTCCAGCGCGACCTCACCACCCTGGCCCGCACCGGTGTCCTGTGCGACGCGGTCCTGGTCAGCGGGGACGAGGACATGGCCGAGGTGGTCGCCGACGTCCAGGACATGGGTGTACGGGTCACCGTCGTGCACATCTCGGTCGAGGGCAACTGGACCATCTCCCGCGCGCTGCGCCGGGAGTGCGACGACCTCATCGAGATCGGCGCGGGGCACCTGCGTCCGCACGTCAGCCTGCTCTCCGGCGGGGGTTCCACCCAGGAGAACGCCGCGAAGACGACCACGCCCTTCGCCAACGGCCGTGCCCGGTCCGCCCCCGAGACGCCGCGCCAACCCGGACCGCGCCAGCCCGCGGCGACCGCCGACACCGGCAGGGGCGAACCGGCCGACACCTCCACCGGCGGGCTGGAGGCGATGTTCGCGGGCACCGGCGGCCAGTCCGTCCCCCAGGGCAGCGCGATGGACCAGCTGCGTGCGATGCGCCGGTCGATAGCGCAACAGCGCGGTGTCGACCACCTGGCCGGGCCGGGCGCGGAGAACGCCTCCCCGGCCCCCGGCGGGATCGACGCGAACGGTTTCCCCTCGGGCGGCCAGGCCCCGCCCAACGGCAACGGGGCCTACCCCGGAGCCGCCGGGGGGCACCCGGCCCAGAACGGGCACGGAGCCAACGGCCAGGGCGGATACGCGCCCCCGGGCACCGGCGGACACCAGGCCATGGGCGGTGCCGAACAGGGGGGCTACGGGCTCCCCAACAGACCGGCGCAGGGCCAGGGGCAGCCGATGACCGGCCCCCAGCCGTCCTTCGACGGCACCGGGCCGCAGCAGTCCTTCCACGGGACCGGGCCGCAGCAGTCCTTCCACGGGACCGGGCCGCAGAGGGCCTTCGACAGCGGAACCGGCCCACAGGCCTCCTTCGCACCCCAGCAGAGGCCACCGCAGAGAAAGACCCCGCCACCCCAGCAGGACCTGAGGTTCGGACCCGGTGAGGATCCAGGCTTCGGAGGTGGGGCAGAAGCAAACCCTACCTATGGGACCAGTACGGAAACTGACGCCGCACGCCGCGGTCACGCCGGACCCCGCTTCGGGGAACGGCAACCTACTGGTCCCGAGTTCGACAGCCGGTTCAGTACCGGTGGTTACCAGGAATCAGGTCACAGTCCTGGATATGCCCAGCAGACTGGCTCCGCCGCGCATACCGTTGATGACGCGGTGCGTGTCGCGCACAAGGAAGGGAACGACTTCGCGGAGTCGATCGCACGTGAGGCACCCGCCCTGTGGGTCGAGGCCGTACTGGCCCGGAGGCCCCGGATGCCCTCCGACCTGGAGGCGCGCCTGCTCCAGGGCTCCTCGCTCCCGATTGACCACCTGTTGCGCGACGAGGTCCGTGACGGACTGCGCCACGGGTTCTGGCAGGCGTTGGAGCGTGCCAGGGCCTGACGGGCGCGGGGGGAGCGAGTAGGGGATGGGGGCGATGCGGTTGACCCAGGTGACGACGGCAGAACTCGACCGGTTGGAATTCCACGCCGTCCGATCCGGTGAGCATGGCAGGATCGCCGCCCAGTTGCTGGATCTGGCCAACCGGGTCGACGCCGGAAGCGAGGTCACCCGCGCGGAGCTGTTCGTGCGCGCGGGGGAGCAGTGGGAGATCGCCCAGGAGTTCGAGCGGGCCTGCGCCGCCTACCAGCGGGCCATGGACGACGGCGGCCCCACCGTGGTCGACGCGCGCGCCCTGAGCGCCGGGGCCCTGCTCCAGCTGGACGAGCGCGAACGGGCCTACGACCACCTCAAGCGTTTGGAGAGCGGCCCCCGGGCCGGTCTGGCGACCCACATCCACGTCGCCGAGGTCCTCTACGCCCACGACGACCTGGAGGGGGCCGAACGCTGGGCGACCGAGGGCGCCCGCCGGTTCGCGGGCGGGGCGCTGCCCGCCTACGTCCGCGACCTGTTCGTGGAACTCCTGAGGATCCGTTTCCGGATCCGGACCGATCTGGGTCTGTCCGAGGACGACCTGGACCGCCGTCTCGACGAGGAGTGAGCTTTCTGACGCGCCCCGGTGATCCGGGGCCGGGGGCCAGCGTCCGGTTCCGGACACGCGACGGCGGCCCCATTGCACCGCAGCGACCTGGTACGCCGGGTTCCGTCGACGCGGCCCCCGTTCACGGGTCCCTTCCCGGCGCTCCTGTGCCGTTCTGCGGCCGATCTCCGGGAGCGGCTCGGACACATGCGCCCCGGCGACGTTCTAGGCTGTGTCCGACCCTCTCCGAAAGCCTGCGAACCCGGCGGGGCGTGCACCGGAATCGGGTGTTCGTGAGGCACTCATACCACGCTCCATGCGTGTGTTCGACGGGTGTCGAAGAATCTGAGAAATCCGCAACACGCCAGTATCTTGCGGTGTTCCAAGGCGGGAGCCCCTAGATGTAGTATCGGGACCCGTTGGTGGTTCACCGGGGTTCCCGCCCTGGTGAAGTAGGCGGGAACGACGACCGCCACCCGGACCGGGGTCCGATCGGCCCCGGACGTCGGTGGACGAGTAGGTCACCCGCGGGCCCCAGGCCTGCCACCAGCTACCCAGACGAGGGGGCGTCGAGGGGAGTCGCCGCGACCCACCGGTCACAGGATCCTCCGCATCCAGTGCGGCGGTCCACCGGTGCGAGCCGCGCGCCTGCCACTCGTGAACCCCCGTTCCCCGCCGGGACTCTTCTTTACCGAGGTTGGAGCCGCTGTATGACCCTTGACGTCGAGGCCGTGCCCGCATCCGTTCGGCCCGAGCCGACCGACGGTGGTGGCGCCCGCGCCGCCATCGACCGGATCGAGCACGTCGTAACCGAGGCCTGTGCGCGGCTCACCGGTGTTTCGGCGGAAAAGGTCCTCACCGAGGCGCGTCGCGGCTTCTACCCCGGCATCCCCGACTCCGAGGTCGAGCTGGCCCTGGTCATGGCCGCCCGCAGCTTCGTGGAGGTCGACCCGAACTACTCGTACGTGGCCGCGCGCCTGCTGCTGGACAAGCTCCGCACCGAGGCCCTGAGCTTCGTCGGCGGCGCCCCCGAGACCGCCGGCCAGTCCGAGATGTCCGAGCGCTACGCCACCTACCTGGCCGCCTACGTCGGCCGCGGCATCGACCTGGGCCAGCTCGACCCTGCGCTGGCCAAGTTCGACATGGAGCGCCTGGGCAGGGCCCTGCACGCCGAGCGCGACGAGCAGTTCACCTTCCTCGGTATCCAGACCCTCTACGACCGCTACTTCCTGCACAGCGACGAGGTCCGCTACGAGCTCCCGCAGGCGTTCTTCATGCGCGTGGCGATGGGCCTGGCGCTCAACGAGGACGACCGCGAGGCCCGCGCGATCGAGTTCTACGAGCTGCTGAGCTCGTTCGACTTCATGGCCTCCACGCCCACCCTGTTCAACTCGGGCACGGTGCGGGCGCAGCTCTCGTCCTGCTTCCTGACCACGGTCGGCGACGACCTGCACGACATCTTCCACGGCATCAGCAACAACGCCATGCTGTCCAAGTACTCGGGCGGCCTCGGCAACGACTGGACCCCGGTCCGCGGCCTGGGCTCGCACATCAAGGGCACCAACGGCAAGAGCCAGGGCGTCGTCCCGTTCCTGAAGATCGCCAACGACACCGCCGTGGCGGTCAACCAGGGCGGCAAGCGCAAGGGTGCGGTCTGCGCCTACCTGGAGACCTGGCACATCGACATCGAGGAGTTCCTCGACCTGCGCAAGAACACCGGTGACGAGCGCCGCCGCACGCACGACATGAACACCGCGAACTGGGTTCCGGACCTGTTCATGCAGCGCGTGGAGGAGCAGGGCACCTGGACCCTGTTCTCCCCGGACGAGGTCCCCGACCTGCACGACAAGTACGGCAAGGACTTCGTCGAGGCGTACGAGAAGTACGAGGCCGACGCCGAGGCCGGGCTGATCAAGGTCTCCAAGAAGCTGCCCGCCGTGGACCTGTGGCGCCGCATGCTCACCATGCTGTTCGAGACCGGTCACCCGTGGATCACCTTCAAGGACCCGTCGAACCTGCGCTCGCCGCAGCAGCACACCGGCGTGGTGCACTCGTCGAACCTGTGCACCGAGATCACGCTGAACACCAGCAAGGACGAGGTCGCGGTCTGCAACCTCGGCTCGGTCAACCTGGCCCAGCACGTGGGCCCGGACGGCATCGACGTCGAGCGCCTGCGCCGCACCGTCCGCACCGCCGTGCGCATGCTCGACAACGTCATCGACGTGAACTTCTACACGATCCCCGAGTCGCACCGCGCGAACATGCGCCACCGTCCGGTGGGCCTGGGCCTGATGGGCTTCCAGGACGCGCTGTTCAAGATCCGCACGCCGTTCGCCTCCGAGGGCGCGGTGACCTTCGCGGACGAGAGCATGGAGCTGATCAGCTACTACGCCATCGAGGCGTCCATGGAGCTGGCCGGCGAGCGCGGCGCCTACGAGAGCTTCGACGGCTCGCTGTGGAGCAAGGGCGTCCTGCCGATCGACTCCCTGCGCCTGCTCGCCGAGTCCCGCGGCGGTGACCTGGACATGGACCGCGGCGAGACCCTGGACTGGGACTCCCTGCGCGAGCGGGTGAAGACCACCGGGATGCGCAACTCCAACGTCATGGCGATCGCGCCGACCGCGACCATCGCCAACATCACCGGCGTCAGCCAGTCGATCGAGCCGGTCTACCGGAACCTGTTCGTGAAGTCGAACATGTCCGGTGACTTCACCGTGGTCAACGACTACCTGGTCCGCGACCTCAAGGAGCGCGGTCTCTGGGACGACGAGATGGTGTCCGCGCTGAAGATGCACGACGGCAGCCTCGGCACCATCGACCGCGTGCCGGACGACCTGAAGGCCCTGTACGCCACCGCCTTCGAGGTCGACCCCGACTGGCTGGTGGACGCCGGTTCGCGTCGCCAGAAGTGGATCGACCAGGCCCAGTCGCTGAACCTGTACATGGGTGCTCCCAGCGGCAGGAAGCTGGACGCCCTGTACCGCCGCGCCTGGCGCTCCGGTCTCAAGACCACGTACTACCTGCGCTCGCAGAGCGCCACCCACGTGGAGAAGAGCACCCTGAAGGGCACGGACGGTCGCCTCAACGCGGTGTCGGCCACCCCGGCCGCCGCCGCGGTGCCCGCCTCCCCGGCGCCGAGCCCGTCCCCCTCCCCGGCTCCGAGCCCGGCCCCCGCGGCCGAGCCCGAGGCGAACGAGGACGAGTTCGAGATCGTCGACGGCCAGGCGTGCGGCATCGAGGACCCCGAGTGCGAGGCCTGCCAGTAACGGGCCCGGCCGGGCGCCCGCCGAGCGCGGCGGGCGCCCTCCCCCGACGGCACAGCCCCTCCCCGAGACGACACCGGCACGACCGGAGAACGGAAAAGTACCGAGCATGACCGCGGTTTCCGAGAACAGCGCCGCCGCCACCAGCGGCCTGGGCGAGATCGAGCGCGACGCCGAGCGCGTGAACGTCGACGACAAGTCGATGATCAACGCCCGCGCCGACGTCAACCAGCTGCTGCCCCTCAAGTACACCTGGGCGTGGGACAAGTACCTGTCCGGGTGCAACAACCACTGGATGCCCACCGAGGTCGCCATGCAGGCCGACATCGCGCTGTGGAAGTCCAAGGACGGGCTGAGCGAGGACGAGCGCCTCATGCTCAAGCGCAACCTCGGTTTCTTCGCGACCGCCGAGTCGCTGGTGGCGAACAACATCGTCCTGGCCGTGTACCGCCAGCTGACCAACCCGGAGTGCCGCCAGTACCTGCTGCGCCAGGCCTTCGAGGAGGCCGTGCACACGCACACCTTCCAGTACATCTGCGAGAGCCTGGGCCTGGACGAGGGCGAGCTCTTCAACATGTACCGCGAGGTCCCCTCGATCACCGCGAAGGACGCCTGGGCGCTCAAGTACACCCAGAACCTGGAGGACCCGGAGTTCCGCACCGGTACGCCCGAGGCCGACCAGGCCTTCCTGCGTGACCTGGTCGCGTTCTACGTGATCTTCGAGGGCATGTGGTTCTACACGGGCTTCGCGCAGATCCTGTCGCTGGGCCGCCGCAACAAGATGGTCGGTATCGCCGAGCAGTACCAGTACATCCTGCGCGACGAGTCGATCCACCTGAACTTCGGCATCGACGTGATCAACCAGATCAAGATCGAGAACCCGCACCTGTGGAGCGAGGAGTTCCAGGCCGAGGTCCGGCAGATGCTCACCGAGGCCTGCGAGCTGGAGGTGGCCTACGGCCGCGAGACCATGCCGCGCGGCGTGCTGGGGCTCAACTCCGAGCTGTGCGAGAAGTACATGCACTTCATCACCGACCGCCGCGCCGAGCAGATCGGCCTGGCCCCGATCTTCGGTGAGACGGAGAACCCGTTCCCGTGGATGTCGGAGATGATGGACCTCCAGAAGGAGAAGAACTTCTTCGAGACCCGAGTGATCGAGTACCAGACGGGTGGCGGCCTGGACTGGGACTAGGTCCTCTCCGGGGAGAGCGCTGGTTCTCCCCTGAACGGCCCGGGGCGGGCGCGCGCCCCGGGCCGTTTTCTCGCCGTGACGCTTCTATGTCAAGTGGCGGGCTGAAGAGAGACAACAGCCCGCTCTCTCACCACTTGATCAGCGACCATCGCCCGATACACCACATCCATCAAATGCCGCTTCAACGCCCGATACGCACCCTTGGTGCCCTTGGCCTCCTGCCGGGAACGCACGAACTCCCGGGCCGGCCCATGGAACCGGGCCTGCACCACAGCGATCGAGTGCAGCGCCCGGTTCACCTGCCGGTTCCCACCCCGATGCAACCGGTGCCGCTGGCGCCCCGAGGAGAACACCGGGATCGGCGCGCACCCCGCCCACCGGGCCATCCTCGCCGAGGTCTTGAACCGCGACACGTCCCCTACCTGCGAAAGCAACACCGCAGCCCAGACCACACCCACACCACGAATCCCCAACAGGTTCGGCGCCAACGGCTCCACCAACTCCTTGAGCCGCCGCTCCACCCCAGCGATACGCACCAACAGCGTGTGCACCTCACCCAGCTGCTCGGCCAGCGCCCATCGCACCACCTCACCCAGCTCGGCCCCCTCCACCAGCGCACGCACCCGTCCCACCTTGGCCCGGGTGGCCAACGCACCCTTGCCCAGGTTGTGGTCCAGTTCCCGGTGCAGCATCGCCAGCACCCGGTTGGTCAGGGCCACCCGCCGCCGCACCAGGTCCTGGCGCAGATCCACCAGCACACGCACCTGCCGCACCAGCGGATCGAGACGGTGGCGGGCCAGATCAGGGTCGGCCATCGCCGCGCGGGCCACCGCCACCGCGTCGATCACGTCGGACTTGGCGCCCACCGCCCCGCTCAGGCGGCGGTGGGCGGCCATCGCGCGCGCCGGCACCCACACCACTTCCTGGCCCGCCCCCAACAAGGCGTCAGCGATGGCCCGGCCCAGCCCGGGGCCGCCCTCGATCGCCCACAACACCGGGGCATCGCCCGCCAGAGGGCGGATCCAGGCCAGGAGCTCGCCCAGGGCCTGCGGGCCCGCGGTGACCTTCTTGGCAGTGCCCAGCCGGGTGCCGTCATCGGCCAGCGCGAGGGCCTGGTGCATGTTCTTGTGCGGATCGATGCCCACTGTCACCATGGTGGTGTCCTGTCTTTCCTTTGTTCAGGAACGGGACGACTACCAGGGCCCTGGCCCGGGGGACAGATCTACTGTGAGTTATCGGCTGCACAGGCTTCTATGAGGTCACTCCCGCGGCCAGGGTCTTGGCCTGCGGGTGCTGGTGGACAGGTCACGACAAGGTCCACGTGGGACAGATCTTGCTGGAGTCACCCCAGCCCCGCTGTCGGGCGGCTCCCGTCGAAACCCTCCCGACACACACCAGGATGAACCAGTAGATCTTGCTACCAGGGGCTACTTCGGCGCCGAAGTAGCCCCTGGTAGCAAGATCACCGCGGTTTGGAAGGTTTCGGGCGCTGCACGGGTAGAGGTACGCGGAACGCCCGGCGGGTTCTGGCGGGGCCGGTCCGCTTCCGGGACCTGTCGGTCCGCTTCCGGGTTCTGGCGGGGCCGGTCCGCTTCCGGGTCGGTTCGTTTCCGGGGCCGCCGGGACCTGTCAGTCCGCCTCCGGGGCCGCCGGGACCGGGTCCGGGGTGTAGTTCCGGGTCATCATCGAGTTGCACTTGGTGCACAGGTGTCGGGCCGACCCGGGTGACGAGGGCTGCCAGTCGTGCTCCCCGCGAGGACATATCCCGGACGGTCCTATGCTGCGGGCGCGGATGGCGGCGGGCTGTGCGTCCATGCCGTAACGGTAGCCCTCCTCGCCCTCGCCCACCACCTTCTCCGACCACCTTCGGCGGGCCGAGTTCCGGCCGAACGTCCTCCCCAGCCTCCCGGACCCCCGACAGGCAGGGGTCCGATTACCGGATGTCGCGTATGTCCGATCAGACAAACGGACGTTCCCGTCGATGGCCAACCGGACAATAATGCCTGGTCAAGAACTCGGTGAGGTCTCGAACAGGTGTTGTTCCACACACGGGGCATTGTGGTCCGGGCTACGAGGGGTGATGATCACGGACAAAGTTCGTCTAGCGCGCGTGAGCACAGTTGCCGCGCTCCAAAGGAAAGGAGGAGACGGGTGAACGACTCCACGCTCGCGTCAGTCGCGACCTTCGGCGTGTACCTCGCCGTCATGGTGGCCATCGGGCTCTGGGTCTACCGGAGAACCGTCTCGCAGTCCGACTTCGTGCTCGGTGGACGGCAGCTCAACAGCTGGGTCGCCGGCCTGAGCGCCAACGCCAGCGACTTCAGCGGCTGGCTGCTGCTGGGACTCCCCGGAGCCATCTACGTCTCCGGTCTCGGAGAGGCCTGGATCGCCGTCGGTCTGGCAGCGGGATTCGCGGGCAGTTGGATCCTCATCGCCCCGCGCCTGCGGGTCTACACCGAGCGGGTCAGCGACTCCCGCTTCGGTGGTGAGTCCGACTCGCTGACGCTCTCCTCCTTCCTGGAGAACCGCTTCAACGACCGCTCACGCGCCCTGCGCGCCGTCTCGGCCGTGCTCATCATCGTCTTCTACTTCTTCTACGTCGCCTCCGGCCTCGTCGCCATGGCCGCTCTCTTCGACCAGGTCTTCGGTCTGGCCCCGGCCCCGGCCATCGTGATCGGCGTCAGCATCGTCGTGCTCTACACGGTGCTCGGCGGGTTCCTCGCGGTCTCCTACACCGACGTGATCCAGGCCGTCATGATGTGGGCCGCCCTGCTGGTCGTCCCGGTGATGGCCCTCACCGCCATCGGCGGCTTCTCCGGTCTCGCCGACGGGGTCGCGGGCAGGGGCGACGACCTGCTGTCCGCCGTGGGCGGTACCGCCCTGGACACCGACGCCGGCGCCTGGGTCTCCACCGAGACCCTCGGCTGGGTCGTCATCGTCTCCGGTCTGGCCTGGGGCTTCGGCTACTTCGGCCAGCCGCACATCCTGGCCCGCTTCATGGGCATCCGCTCGGTCAGGGACATCCCCAAGGCCGGTTTCGTCAGCGTGGCCTGGGCGGTCTCCGCGATGGCCCTGGCCGTCGTGGTCGGCTTCATCGGCATCGCCTACTTCGACACCCCGCTCGACACCCCCGAGCAGGTCTTCCCGCGCCTGATCGAGGCGCTGACGCACCCGCTGGTCGCCGGTCTGCTGCTGGCCGCCATCCTCGCCGCCGTGATGAGCACCGCCGACTCCCAGCTCCTGGTGGCCGCCTCGACGCTCACCGAGGACGGCTACAAGGCCTTCGTGAACGAGAACGCCTCGCCCAAGTCGCTGCTGTGGATCAGCCGCGGCACCGTGGTCGCCGTCGCGGCGGTCGCCGCCGGTGTGGCCCTGTGGGGCAACCAGTCCGTCATGGACCTGGTCGGCTACGCCTGGGCGGGCTTCGGCGCCGGCTTCGGCCCGGTCCTGCTGCTGGCCCTGTTCTGGAAGCGCATGACCTGGGTCGGCGCGCTCGCGGGCATGGTCGTCGGCGGCGCGACCGCCATCATTTGGGACATCGTCGACAGCGCCTACCTCGAAACCGGCCTGTACGCCATGGTGCCCGCCGTCATCCTGAGCTTCGTTGCCATCTTCGCCCTCAACGGTCTCGGCCGGGTCAGCGCGCAGATGGAGGAGGACTTCGACAAGGTCGTCCGCGAGATCGGCCAGGGCCGCGCCCCGGCGGCCGAACCGACCGCCTGACCCCGCCTTCTCCGGTCCGGGCCCCGCGCCCCCGCGCTCCGCTGGGGTGGCGGGCCCGGGCCCGTAACGAACGGCTTCCGGCCCCGTGTCGCATGCTTAGGTTCTAGTGGTTGTCGCAACACTCCTGCTAGGGAGTGCGATGGATTTCAAGATCCGGAACCGATCCGTCAACCGGGGTCGCCGTAAGCTGACCGATGAGCGACGCGTCTACCTTGAGCTCGTGCAGCAAGGCGTGAGTAGTCAGGAAGCGTGCCGGATCGTCGGGATCAACTATCGGACCGGGAAGCGATGGCGTAACGGCCGCGCCCCGTCCGCAAGGACCGGCGGGGCTCCACCGATCACCACGGTGGAGCCCTCCGGCCCCTCGCGCTACCTGCATGAAGCCGACCGGATCCACATCGCCGACCGGCTGAGGGAAAAGGCCACCATCCGGCAGATCGCCGCGGAGCTGGACCGCGCCCCCTCCACGATCAGCCGGGAAATCCGCCGCAATCGGCACCCGGTCAACGGCCAGTACCGCCCGCACGCGGCCCAGGCCCGGGCCGAGGCCCGCCGTCCCCGCCCCAAGAGGGGGAAGATCGGCCACACCCCCCTTCTTCGGGACTTCATCCAGGACCGCCTCGACAAGAAGTGGAGCCCTGAACAGATCTGTCAGGCTCTGCGGATAGCCTTTCCCGGCCAACCGGAGCTGCACGTGGTCCACGAGACGATCTACCAGGCCCTCTACGTCCAAGGCCGAGGCGAACTCCGCCGAGAGTTGGCCAAGGCGCTGCGATCGGGCCGGGCACGCCGCAAACCGCGCCGCCAAGCCCAGCAGCGCACCCCGCGGTTCTCCACCCCGATGGTGATGATCAGCGAGCGCCCCGCGGAGGTCGAGGACCGGGCCGTGCCCGGTCACTGGGAGGGCGACCTGATCATCGGCAAGGACGGGGCATCGGCCATCGGCACCCTGGTTGAACGCGCCACGCGCTACGTGATGCTCGTGCACCTGCCCCACGGCCGCAGCGCGGAGCACGTCCGTGACGCCCTGGCGGACACCGTCCAACGCCTGCCCACTCATCTGGTGCGGTCGCTGACCTGGGACCAGGGCAGCGAGATGGCCTCCCACGGCTCCTTCACGGTCGCCACGGACGTCCCGGTCTACTTCTGCGACCCGGCCAGTCCTTGGCAGCGCGGCTCGAACGAAAACACCAACGGTCTGCTGCGGCAGTACTTCCCCAAGGGCACCGACCTGACCCTCCACAACCGGGAGCGCCTTGAGGCGGTCGCGGCCGAGCTCAACGGCCGCCCACGCAAAACGCTCGGCTGGGAAACCCCAGCCGAGCGCTTGCATAAACTACTCGCGGCCTGAACCGACTGACCACGTGTTGCAACGATCCCTAGAAACCGCCATGCGGCACGGGGCCGTCGGCGGTCTGGCGTCCCCCGCCCGGGAACGGTAGAACGGTGACATGTCGTCACTGACGGAACACCCGGCAGCCTGGACCCGCACCGACGTCCCCGAGGGTCTGGGGCTCGGCACGCTCCTGCCCGAACCGGACGGCCACCGGCTGGAGGCGGGGGAGACCGTGGTGGAGGGGGAGGAGCGCTTCTTCACCCGCTTCACCGTCCGCACGGACCTGGCCTGGACGACCCGTGAGGTCCGGGCCGAGGTGCTGTCCGCCTCCGGCCCGGAGTCGGTCACCCTCCGGGCCCAGGACGGCCACTGGACCGACGCCGACGGCTGCCCCCTCGCCGAGCTGGTGGGGTGCCTGGACGTCGACGTCGCGGCCACCCCCCTGACGAACACGCTCCCCATCCGCCGCCTCGGACTGCGCCCCGGCGAGCACCGGGACATCGCGGTGGTGTGGATCGACATCCCCTCCCTGCGGGTCCGCCGTGTCCGCCAGCGCTACACCCGGTACCCGGCCGAGGACGGGCTGGAGCGCTACACCTACCGGGACCCCCTCCACGGCGAGTACCGGCTGTCCGTGGACGGCAACGGCCTGGTGGTGGACTACGAGCGGTTCGCCCGCCGCCTGCGCTGCGACGTTTGACCTGTTCGGGAGCCGAACACCCGGGCGATCACCGGCCCGGATGGTGAAGCGCTCCCCGGTACGGGTGATAATCGGGGAACACATGCACCACACGCAGGGAGCGCACGTGACCGAGACCGAGCTGAGCCAGGAGCGCCGCGAGATCATCCGCGACCTCGAGGTTCCCGCGAGCTTCGACGCCGACGCCGAGATCGCGCGCCGCACGGCCTTCCTCGCCGAGAGGCTCACCACGACCGGCGCCCGCGCCCTGGTCCTGGGGATCAGCGGCGGGGTGGACTCGCTCACGGCCGGACGCCTGTGCCGCCTGGCCGTCGACCGGGCCCGGGATGCCGGGCACACGGCCGAGTACGTGGCGATGCGCCTGCCCTACGGCGCCCAGAAGGACGAGGAGGACGCCGCCCGGGCGGTCGAGTTCACCTCCCCCGACCGCTGCCTGACCGTGGACGTGCGGGCCGCCACCGACGCCATGGCGGCCTCGCTCACCGAGGCGGGCATGGCCTACACCGACGCCGCCGCGGAGGACTTCGTGGTCGGCAACGTCAAGGCCCGGCAGCGGATGATCGCCCAGTACGCGGTCTCGGGCGGGCTGCGCGGCCTCGTGGTCGGCACCGACCACGCCGCCGAGGCGGTCACCGGCTTCTTCACCAAGTACGGTGACGGAGGGGCGGACCTGGTCCCCCTGACCGGTCTGACCAAGCGCCGGGTGCGCGCGGTCGCCGCCCGGTTGGGCGCCCCGGACGACCTGGTGCGCAAGGTGCCCACGGCCGACCTGGAGACGCTCGCCCCGCAGAAGCCCGACGAGGAGGCACTGGGCCTCACCTACGATCAGATCGACGACTTCCTCGAAGGCCTCCCGGTCTCCGACAAGGTGGTACGCACCCTCGTCGACCGCTACCGCGTGACCGCCCACAAGCGGGCCCTGCCCACGGCGCCCTGACCGCGTCCGGGCCCGAACAAGCCCTTTCCCGCCGGTGCCTCCGGAGCGCCGGTAGTGCTGGCACCACCTCACGAGGGTGGGCAGGCCGTGGGGCGGGTGGGGTTCCAGGGCCCTCGCGAACAACCCGTCGTCGCACCTAGTGTCGTTTCCGACGACGCGTCACCGTCTCGATGAACCGTACCGGTGTGCGTTCGTGGACACGGCACGCCGGAACGTGTCGACACCCCCCTGATCCCGGGCAGTACGACGAGGGCACCGCCGCGTACCCGGGTCGACCCGAGTCCGGTAGAACCAAGGAGCGACAGCCGATGACCGTGACCGTCGAACCGACAGACGGAGGCAGGCCCCCCACCCCCGCCCCGGGCCGCGCCGCCGCACCGGTGCGCACCTCGCCCGCTCCGGGCGGGGGACGCGACCGCTTCCTCGACGCCCTGCGCCTGTTCGTCATGGTCCTGGTGGTCGCCCAGCACTGGTGGTTGCCGGTACTGACCGTGCAGTCCGAGGGCGAGCTCGCCGCGGGCAGCGTCCTGAGCACCCCGGGCGGCTTCGCGCTGACCTGGGTCTCGCAGGTCATGCCGCTGATCTTCTTCGTGGGCGGAGCCGCGAACCTGATCAGCTGGCGTTCGGCCTCGGCCCGGGGGGAGACCGCCTCGGTCTGGTGGGCCAAGCGGCTGCGGAGGCTGGCGTGGCCGGTGGTCCCCCTCGCGGTGGTGTGGATCCTCGCCTGCCACCTGCTGGTGCTGGCCGGAGCCCCCGAACAGCCGGTGCTGGTCGGTGCGGGTGCGGCGGGCATGGTGCTGTGGTTCCTCGCCACGTACGTGCTGGTGGTCGTGGCCACACCGCTGCTGGCGGCCGCGCAGGACCGGTTCGGCTGGTGGGTCCCGGCCGGCCTGCTGACCGGTGCCGTGCTCGTCGACCTCGCCCGGTACGCGTCCGGTGTGGACGCCTTCGGCTTCCTCAACGTGGCGTTCGTCTGGCTGGCCGTGCACCAGCTCGGCTTCCGGTACGCGACGGGGGCGATCCGCCGCTCCCACGCGGCGTGGTTCGCCGGTGCCGGTGCCGTCGCCGCCGTGGTCCTGGTGACCGCGGGGCCCTACTCGCTGAACATGACCGGCGTGTTCGCCGCCGAGAACTCGAACGTGGCCCCGCCGACCCTGGTGCTGGCCGCGGTGGGCGCGGTGCAGGTCGGGGTCGCGATGCTGCTCCGGGACCGGATCGCCGCGTGGACGGACCGTTCCGGACCGGCCAGGATGCTGGACCGGGTCTCGCCGCAGCTGATGACGGTGTACCTGTGGCACATGCTCCCGATCAGCGTGGTCGCGGGGGTTCTGGTGTACGGCCTGGGCGTCGACACGCCCGAGCCGATGACCGGGCTGTGGCTGCTGTGGGGCGTGCTCGGTGTGGCGGTCCTGCTGCCGTTGATCCTTCCGCTGGCGCACTGGGCGGTGCGGTTCGAGGAGCCGCCGAAGGTCCTGGGCGGTGACCCCGGGACGGTGCGCGCGCTGGCCGCCGCGGCGCTGATCGGCGGGGGCCTGCTGGCGCTGACGGTGGCCGGGCTGGGCTTCGGGCTGGCCCCGGTGCTGGGCCTGGTGGCCGTGGTGTCCGGGCTGCTGCTGACCGCGGCCCCGCGTGTGGCCGGCGCGGCCGGGGCGCGTCCGGGCCTGTGGGCGTGGCAGCGCTGACGGCCGTCCCGGGGCCGGGCCCCGCCACGGCGGCCGAACCGGGCCCCGGGCCGGCCCGGCCGCACGGCCTGTCGCCGACGGCGGGACGGAGCGCTTCGGGTAGACCGGTGGCATGAACCCCGGAGACATCGCCTACGACCGGTGGGGCAGCGGCCGACCGGTGATCCTCCTGCACGGGCTCGGCGACCGCCGACAGAGCTGGCGGGCCGTGGCTCCCCGCCTGACCGGTGACTACGAGGTCGTCGCCGTGGACCTGCCGGGCTTCGGCGAGTCCCCGGCCCCGGAGCGGGACGAGCCCTACGACGTGGCCGGCCTCGTGCGGGTGGTCCGGGAGTTCTGCGAACTCCACGGTTTCGAGCGCCCGCACCTGGCGGGCAACTCCCTGGGCGGCTCCATCGCCCTGGAACTGGGGGTCCAGGGGGTCGCGGGTTCGGTGACGGTGTTCTCCCCGGCCGGTTTCTCCGACAGGTTCGCCCGCTGGGGCATGCGCACGGCCGGCCTGGTGGCCAACCTCGCCGCCCGCGTCCCCCTGACGGTCCGGGAGCGGCTCGCCGACACCCCGCCCGCGCGGGCCGCCGCGCGCAGGGCCCTGCGCGGCGACCCCGCCTCCCCCGGGGCCAGGACCACCCGGTTCGGCGTCCGGGAGCTCGAACCCGGCGGCTCCTACGTGCGGCTGGTGCCCCGTATCGCCGACTACGACTTCACGGCGCGCCCGATCCCCTGCCCGGTCACCGTCGCCTGGGGCGACCGGGACCGGATGCTGCCGCCCTCCGGTGCCGGGCACGCGCACCGGCGGATACCCGGGGCGCGCATGGTGTCGCTGATCGGGGCCGGACACATCCCGATGGCCGACGACCCCCTCGCCGTCTCCGGACACATCCGCTGGACCTGTCGTGCCGGGGATCGGGTCCTCAGCCCGTCGAGGGTTCGATCCTGACGGAGTCCAGGTAGCACCAGGCCCAGTCCTCGCCGGGCTCCACGGAGGTCACGACCGGGTGGCCGACCCCCTCGGCGTGGGCGGTCGCGTGCCTGCCGGGGGAGTCGTCGCAGCAGCCCACGAAACCGCAGTGGGCGCACAGGCGCAGGTGGACCCAGTCGCGCCTGCCCTGGCGCAGGCACTCGGTGCACCCGGGGCTCTTCGGCAGGACGGGCTGGAGGTTCTCGGTGTGCACGCAGGAGGAGTCCGGGTCAGGGGTGAAGAGGGACATCACGGTGGGGTCGGGGCGCTTCACCCCGGTGCGGCCGATGCCGAGCAGGTCCAGGACCGTGTGGCCCAGCGGTTCGGTCACCGCGCGCTGGGTGTCCACCACCCGGTCGGCGTGCGCCTCGTACAGGCCGGGGACGTCCGGGGTGTCCACGGGGCGCACCACGATCGGGACCCCGGGGGCGACCCCGCCCAGGATGTGTGCGATGTGGGTGGCCTCCTCCGCCGTGTTCTCGGCGATCACGATCAGCTTCACCCGGTCCATGTCGATCTCGTGCAGGACGCTCGCCTTGGTCACCTCCCCACGGACGACGGTGTGCCCCTCGGCCTCGGCCTGGGCCGCCAGGTCCGGGTTGAGGGTCGTCACCGTCACCGGGACGTCGTTGGACCGCAGGTAGGAGGACAGGTGCCGGGCCACCTGGCCCCAGCCGGAGACCAGGACGCGGTCCCGGGTGTCGCCGGGTTCCGGTGCGCTCCGGTCGGTCGCCGGGGCGGGCCGTCCGCCCACCCGTTTGGCCAGGTGCTCGCCGAGCGCGCCGAGCGCGGGCGTGGCGGTCATGAGGACGACCGTGACGGCCACGAGCAACTGGTCGCCGTCGGCTCCCATCCCTGCGGGGCTCAGCCCGTACTCGGCGCCCACCTGTTGGAGGACGAAGGAGAACTCGCCGATCTGGGCGAGGAGGAAGGCCGCCCCCACCGCTGTCGGCGCTCCGACCCGGAGGACGGAGATCGCCGCGTAGGCGGTCACCACCTTGACGACCACGACGGCGAGGGCGGCCAGCAGGACCATCCACCACAGCTGGGCCAGCACGGCGACGTCGAGCAGCATGCCGATGGACACGAAGAAGACGGCGCTGAAGATCATCTGGAGCGGCATGATCTCGCTCAGCGCGTGGGCGCTGTGCCGCGACTCGCTCAGCACCATCCCGGCGAGGAAGGCCCCCAGCGCGTCACTGACCCCGGCCAGCGAGGTCAGGTAGGCCACGCCCAGGGCGATGGCCACGATGGACAGCAGGAAGATCTCGGGGGAGCACAGGCGCGCCACCCGCTCCAGCAGCGGGGGCATCACCTTGCGGGCGATGACGATCACGGCGGTCAGGACCAGGGCCGCGGTGCCCAGGGCTCGGACGATGTCCCACACCCCGTCGCTCTGGCCGCCCAGGATCGGGATCAGCAGGACCATCACGATGATGGCGAGGTCCTGGAGGATGAGGGTGCCCACCGAGGCCTGGCCCACCGGTTGCTGGGTGGCTCCCTTCGCCGCGACCACCTTCAGCACGATCGCGGTGGAGGAGAGGGCGACGAGGAACCCGGTGAAGACGCCGACCCGCCAGTCGACCCCGAACACCGTGCACAGGGCGGTCACGACGGCGGTGGTCAGCAGGACCTGGATGGTGCCGCCACCGAGCACGAACCGCTTGATCTTGGCGAGGCGTTCGACGGAGAACTCCACGCCGATGGTGAACAGCAGCAGCATGACACCGATCTCGGCCGCCGCCTCCACCTGGCTCTCGTCCGCGACCACCCCAAGTTGGTGCGGGCCGATCAGGACGCCCGCGAGGAGGAACCCGACGATGGGGACGACCTTCAACCGGACGAAGAGCGCCCCGATGAGCCCCGCGGTGACGAGCAGGGCCACGATGGGGCCTAGGTACACGGGGGTCTCCCCCGCAGCGAGCATCACTGTCTGCCTCCTGGGCGTTCCTGGTGGTGTGGGCGCCTCGGCCCCGCGGCCGCTCGGACGCGGGCGTCCCCGGGGCGGCCCGGACAGACGTAACCACCGGACGAGGCGGAGCCGCAACTGGACGGTACCCGTCTTCGCGCCGGTCAACGGCGCACCTCGGCCTTTCCCGGAGGGCCGGGCACGGGATACGGTTACGCGCGCAACGACTCCCGAGGAGGCACTGGTTTGACCGCATCGACACACCCGGTACCGGGCGATCCCGCCTGGCTGAGGGCTCAGGAGCGGCACCTGGTCGAGTTCGCCGTGGGGGCCGCCGTCCCCGACGGGTTCGGCTGGTTGGACGCCCGGGGCGAGGTGGAGCCCGACCGCCCGACCGAGACCTGGATCACCGCGCGCATGACGCACGTGTTCTCCCTCGCGCACCTGCGCGGCGACGCCGGAGCGGCGAAGCTCGCCGACCACGGTCTGGCCGCCCTCTCTGGCCCGCTGCGCGACGCCGACCTGGGCGGATGGTTCGACCAGGTGCCGGAGGGGGCTGCCGCGAACGAGCCCCGGGAGCGCTCCCATGGGACCGGGGGCAAACGCCCGGACAAGTCCGCCTACCCGCACGCGTTCGTCGTCCTCGCCGCGTCCTCCGCCGTCCTCGCCGAGCGCCCCGGCGCGCGCGGACTGCTCGACGAGGCCCTGCGCGTGGTCGACGAGCACTTCTGGGAGGAGGAGGCGGCCTGCGTCCGGGAGAGCTGGGACGCGGACTGGAGCGCGACCGAGCCCTACCGGGGGGCCAACAGCGCCATGCACTGCGTCGAGGCGTTCCTCGCCGCGGCCGACGCCACCGGGGACGCCCTCTGGACCCGCAGGGCCCTGGCCGTCGCCGAACGCCTGGTGCACGGGGTGGCCGCCGCGCACGACTGGCGGCTGCCCGAGCACTTCACCCCGGACTGGAAGCCGCTCCCGGACTACAACCGGGACCGCCCCGACCACCCGTTCCGGCCGTTCGGCAGCACCACCGGCCACCTCCTGGAGTGGGCCCGGCTCCTCGTCCACCTCGAACTCGCACTGGAACGCGCGGGGGAGAGCGCCCCGGACTGGCTGCTCGGCGACGCCGAACTCCTCTTCGCCAACGCCGTCCGTCGCGGTTGGGCGGTCGACGGCGCGGAGGGGTTCGCCTACACGCTGGACTGGCAGGACCGGCCGGTCGTGCGCCAACGCATGCACTGGGTGGTCGCCGAGGCCACCATGACCGCGTGGACGCTGGCCCGGCGCACCGGGAACGAGGCCTACACCGGGCACTACGACCGCTGGTGGTCCTACGCGGACCGGTTCCACGTGGACCGCGAACACGGCAGCTGGCGGCACGAACTCGACCCGGCCAATCAGCCCTCGGGATCGGTGTGGGCGGGCAAACCGGACGTCTACCACGCCTACCAGGCCGCGCTCCTGCCCCAGATCGGGCTCGCGGGCTCCATCGCGGCGGCCCTGCCCGCCGCGCGTCGGAACGGAGGGACGGCATGAGCGCCGGATCGGCCCGACTCCTCGTGGTCGGGGAGAACGTCATGGACCTGCTGCCCACCGAGCACGGGCCCGGGATCCTCCGTGCGGCCCCCGGGGGAGGCCCGGCCAACACGGCGGTGGCCGCGGCACGGCTGGGCCTGCCCACCCGGTTGCTCGCCCGGATCGGTTCCGACGGTTTCGGCGGCCTCATCCGCGACCGCCTCCTGGCCGAGGGGCTGGACCCCTCCGGTCTGGTCGCCGCCTCGGAGCCGTCGGCGCTGGCCCTGGCCACGCTGGCCGCGGACGGTTCGGCCCGCTACGACTTCCGGATGGACGACGCGGCGGACTGGCGGTGGCGCCCGGGAGAACTACCGGAGTCCCCGGGTGAGGGGGTCAGGGCCGTGCACGCGGCCTCGATCGCCCTGTTCCGGGAACCCGGGGCCTCCCGGATCGGGGAGCTGCTGCGGCGCGAACACGACCGGGGGCGGGTGACCGTCACCCTCGACCCCAACATCCGGCAGGACGTGGTCGGGGCCCCGGACGCCGCCCGCGCCCTGGCCCTGCGCCACGCCGCCCACGCGCACGTGGTCAAGGCCAGCGACGAGGACCTCGACTTCCTCTACCCGGGGCGCACGAC
This sequence comes from Nocardiopsis moroccensis, assembly GCF_055763695.1. NCBI lineage: Bacteria > Bacillati > Actinomycetota > Actinomycetes > Streptosporangiales > Nocardiopsidaceae > Nocardiopsis > Nocardiopsis moroccensis. The sequence continues at coordinate 5,180,264 of NZ_CP199747.1, forward strand.
CGTGGAGGCCGCGCACGCCCTCGCCGCTCTCGGCCCGTCCCTGGTCGTGGTCACCATGGGCGGTGACGGTGCCCTGGCCCTCTCCCACGGGGTGACGGCCTCGGTCACCGTTCCGCAGGTGGAGGTCGTGGACACCGTGGGTGCCGGCGACTCCTTCATGGGCGCCCTGCTCCACCGCCTGGACCTGGACGGACGGTTGGGATCCGACCCCCGGAGCCGCCTGACCGGCTTCACCGGGGCCGCTCTGGCGGACCTGCTGTCCTACGCGGCCGCGGTGGCCGCGCACACGGTCACCAGGGAGGGAGCGGACCCGCCCACCGCGGCGGAGCTGGCCGCGGGGCCGGTCCGGGGCGGTTAGCTCCGGGCCGGACGGCGCTCACCGCAGCCCCTCACCGGTGGTGGTCCACCACGTCGCTCATCCGCTCCCTGCGCGCGTAGGCCGAGCGCTGGCGGGCCGCGCCCGATCCGGCGGTCAGGACCCGGTCGAGCAGGGAGGACACCAGGTCGGTGTCGCCGGTGAGGGCCAGACCGGGTAAGGCGGCTCCGCGGACCCGCTCCATCGCGGCGCTCGCGGTCAGGGCCTGGCCGGTCAACGGGTCGGGCACGACGCCCTCCAGACCGTCCCTGGCCGCGCGCCACACGGCGGCCCGCAGGGTCTGGCCGCTGAGGTCGGGGGCGGGGACGCCGTTGCGCACGTCGGCCAGGGCCCGGGCGGCGAGCCCCCGGGTGAGGGTGGCGAAGAGCAGGGCCTCCTCCGCGGTGGCGGCCACGTCGCCGATCCGGATCTCCAGGGTGGGCAGGTGGTCGGAGAGGCGGATGTCCCAGTAGACCATGTGCCGGTCCAGGATCGCCCCGCTGGCGGCCAGCCCCCGGACCGCGCGTTCGTGCCCGCTCAGGGTGCGCAGCAGGGGCGGCGGCCCGGCGGACGGCAGGCGGTTCCAGGAGACGGTCCGCCAGCTGGCGTGGCCGGTGTCCCGTCCGGACTGGAAGGGCGAGTTCGCGGAGAGGGCGACGAGGAAGGGCAGCCATCGGCGGAGGTGGTCGCTGACGGCCACGGCGGTGGACCGGTCGGGGATCCCGACGTGCACGTGGCAGCCGCACACCACGTGGGCGTCGCGCAGGGCGCCGAAGTAGGCGGCGATGTCGGCGTAGCGGCGGCCCTTGCTGACCGCGGCCGCCCCGGGGTCGCCGAGGACGGCGGTGCCGGTGGCGGCCACGGCCAGTCCCGCGTCGCCGGCGGCGCGACGGAGTTCACCCCGCGCGCTCTCCAGGAAGGCGCGGGCGTCTTCGGCGGTGGTGCACACGGGGCTGTTGGCCTCCACCTGGGCGCCGGTGAACTCACCGCACAGGTGGGCCCCGAGGGTCCGGGTGCGGGCCAGGACGTCGGGGGCCCGGGAGAGGATGCGGCGCGTGCGCGGATCCACGACGAAGAACTCCTCCTCCACACCGAACGTGAGGGGTCGGTTCGCGGTGCCGACGGGGACGGTTCGCTCGTCCGCTGTCAGGGAGCAGTTCTCCATACGGGTCCTCCGGCTGTCCGATCCAGTGCGTCCCGCACTGGATATCCCGCGCGGGACGGCCGGGACAGTGTCCCCAAGAGGACAAAAAGCTATCCGGAGGGTTGTATGTACGGTTTGCCGGTTTCGCGGGTGAGGTGTTACACGCACGTAACGTCTTGATAACTGGGATGAGGCCGGGCGGCGGTCCGCGAGGGGCGTCCGCCGGGGGTTCGACGGTGACCGGCGTCACTTCACCGGGTGTCGGAAGCGCAGGTGGATACCGGGTTTCGCGCTCTGGGAGCCTCCGTTCGCGGATGCCCCGAGGGCTCCGGGGCCCCACCGCGCGAGTACCGTGTGCGACTCCGTGCGGGTATCGGTGAAACGACCAGTGTGACCATAGAGACCTGCCGTAACAGGGGCGAGCTGTGCGAATGTGATCAACGTGACAGAAAGGTACGCGGAGCACCCGAGAGCACGCCTCCGGGGCCGGAACGCCGAACAACGGATCCTCGCTGACGCCCTGGGCGACGCGAGGTCCGGCCGAGGCGCGTCCGTACTCCTCACGGGAGCCCCGGGCCACGGCAAGACCGTCCTCATCGACGAAGCCCGAAACACCGCAGGTGATTTCACCGTCCTGCACGTGGCCGGGGTCGCCGACGAGGCGGACTTCGCCCTCTCCGGACTCCAGCGCCTCCTCCGTCCCGTCGAACCCGCACTCGACCGGCTCCCCGCGCCCAGGCGGGACCTCCTCCGCGAGGCCCTCACCCGCGGTGGCGTCGCCGACACCGACCGGTTCGCGCTCTACACCTCCCTGCTCGAACTCCTCTCCCTGATCGGAGCCGAGCAGCCCCTCCTGCTGTGCGTGGACGACGCCGACCTGCTCGACGGCGCCTCCCTCGACGCCCTGGCCTTCGTCGCCCGACGGCTCACCGGAACCCACGTCGCCGCCGTGTTCGCGGCCTGCGCCGGACGCGGGAAACCCGTCGGTCCCCGGCGGGCCGGTGCCTCGGAGGGGGGCGTCCGCGGCGAGGGCGCCGACACGGCCCTGGTCCCGGGGGTCACCGAACACGTGCTCGCCCCCCTGGAGGACCGTGCGGTGCACGACGTCCTCACCGACCGGGCCCCCGCCCACCTGGCCTCCTCGGTCCGTGCCGCGCTGGTCCTCGCCGCCCACGGCAACCCCGCCGCCGTCCTCGGCTTCCTGTCGGCCCTGACCACGGAGCAGGTGCAGGGCGAGCGGCCCCTGCCCGAGCCCCTGCCCCTGACCGCCCGCCTGCGCTCGGCCCAGCTCGCCCCCTACCGGGAACTGCCCGAGGAGACGCGGCGGATCCTCCTGCTCGCGGCACTGGCCGCCGAACCCCGGGTCCACCGGCTGCTCGACGCCGCGGGCGGTCCCGGCGCCTCCGTCGCGACCCTGGAACCGGCCGAGGAACGCGGCCTGGTCCGGGTGGACGGGGACGCCGTGCTCTTCGTCGACCCCCTCCTGCGCAAGGCCATCGCCCAGGGCACCCCCGCCGGCCGGCTGCGCGAGGCCCACCGCGCCCTGGCCGGGGTGACCGACCGCGAGTACTCGCCGGTCGAGTTCGCCCGGCACGCCGCCTGCGGGGCCGACGCCCCCGACACCGCGCTCGCCGACGACGTGGCGTCCGCCGCCCGGCGCGCCAAGCGCCTGGAAGGGCCGCTTCCGGCCTCGCACACCAACGAGCGCGCCGCCGCCCTCACCCCCGACCCCGACGAACGCACCTGCCGCCTGGCCACCGCCTCCTACGAGGCCTACGTCGCCGGCGACTCCGCCCGCGCCGCCCGCCTGCTCGGCCAGGCCCGGCCGCTCGCGGTCTCGGATCGGCGCCGGGCCACCGTCGCCCTCATCGAGGCCGAGTTCGACATGCGGGACTGCAACGCGATCGACGCGGCGGAACGGCTGTACCAGGTGGGCCGCGACCTCGTCCCGCACGACCGGAACCTGGCCCTGCGCGCGCTGGTGCGGTCGGCCGACAGCGCCTCCTACGCGGGCGACCCGATCCGCCACAAGAAGGCGTCGGATCTCGCCGTCCCCCTGGTCAGGCCGGACGACTCGGCCTCGATGCGGCTGATAGCGGCCTACCTGGAGGGGTGCACGCTCTCCTTCCAGGGCGACTACGTGAACTCGACCCCGCTGCTGCGCGAGGCCGTCCGGCTCTCGAACGAGATGAACGAGCCCTCGGAGATGGTGTGGGCGGGCATCTGCGGCCTGCGCCTGGCCGACACGCCCTACGTCCGCACCATCACCTCCCGCGCGGTGGAGGCCGCCCGCTCCCGCGGCGAGCACTCGTTCGTCCCCTCGGCCCTGGCCTTCCTCGTCTTCTCCGAGTTCTGGAGCGGACGCTTCCCCTCGGCCGCCGGGACCGCGCTGGCCGGTCTGCGCTCCTCCCGCGAGTCCGGACAGTCCATCTGGGCTACCCAGCACCTGGCCTCGCTGGCGATGATCGCCGCCATCCAGGGCGATGTCGACACCTGCCGGATCCGAGCGCGGGCGGTCGCCGCCCAGGCCGGGGAGAACAGCCTCGGCCTGCCCGCCGCACTGGCCGCCTGGGCCCTGGCCGTCCTGGAGCTCTCGCGGGGCAACGCCGCCGAGGCCTTCTTCCGGCTGCGCTCCCTGGTGCACGCCGGGCCCGGCCATGGCCACCCCACCATGCGCCTGCTCACCGCCCCGCACTTCGTGGAGGCCGCGGTCCGCATGGGTGAGACCGAGTGGGCGAGCGCCTCCCAGGCCGGATACCGGGGCTGGGCCGACGCCGTGGACAGCCCGAGCGCGCTGGCCCTGGCCGCGCGCGGGGACGCCCTGCTCGCGGCGGGCGACGAGGCGGCGGACCACTTCGAGGCCGCGCTCGCCCTGCACCGGACCTGCGGGGACGACGACGTCGAACACGCACGCACCCAGTTGCTCTTCGGCGCCTTCCTGCGCCGGGCCCGCCTACCCGGACGGGCCCGGGAACACCTGTATGACGCGCTGGAGACCTTCGAGCGCTTCGGTGCCCGGCTGTGGGTCCGACAGACCCGCGCCGAGCTGCGCGCCATCGGTACCGCCGAGCGCAGCCCCGAGCCCCCCGCCACCGGGGAGCTCACCGCCCAACAGCAGCAGATCGCCCGGCTGGTGGCCGAGGGCGCGACCAACCGCGAGGTGGCCGCGCACATGTTCATCAGCCCCCGCACCGTGGAGCACCACCTGCGGGGCATCTTCCGCAAGCTCAACATCAGGTCCCGGGTGGACCTGGCCCGTCTCCTGAACTGAACCATCCCGGGGCCGGCCGCGACGAGGCGGACGGCGCCCCCGCATACCAACAGGGTCATACCAACTGGTCGGTACGGGTTCTCTGGTCGAAACCGAGAGAAAGGCAGTCATGACAACGACCGCACCGGAACATCTCCTGAGAGCGGACGGGGTGACCGTGCGCTTCGGAGGGCTCACGGCGCTCGACGACGTCGGTCTCCAGGTCGAGCCGGGCTCCGTCGTCGGCCTCATCGGCCCCAACGGAGCCGGCAAGACGACCCTCTTCAACGTCCTGTCCGGGGTGCTGCGCCCCACCGGCGGAACCATCTCCTGGAAGGGGGCGCCGCCGCCCGGAAAGCGGACGCACCACCTGGCCAGGGCCGGGATCGCCCGCACCTTCCAGGGCCTCAACCTCTTCCCGATGATGTCCGTCCTGGGGAACGTCATGGTCGGCGCCGACCGCCTCGCCAGGGGCGGCGCGTTCTCCCTCCTCAGCGGCCTGGGCAGGCACCACCGCGAGGAGCGCGAGCTCAGGGAGCGCGCCATGGCCGCCCTGGAGCGCTTCGGGGTCGCCGAGCACGCCCTCCGCCTGCCCGGCACCCTCCCCTACGGCGTACAGAAGCAGGTCGCCCTCGCCCGAGCCTGCGTCGGCGAACCCGAACTCCTGCTGCTGGACGAACCCGCCAGCGGGCTCTCCGGCCAGCAGATGGACACCCTCGCCAAGCAGATCCGCGGCTTCAGCCAGGACATGGCGGTCGTCCTCGTCGAACACCACATGGACCTGGTCATGGAGGTCTGCGACCACATCGTGGTCCTCAACTTCGGCAAGGTCATCGCCTCCGGGACCCCCGCGGAGGTTCGGGCCGACCCCGCCGTCACCCAGGCCTACCTGGGCACACCCGCCTCCGAAGAAGCCTCCGGAGGCGGCCGAGCCGCCGTCGAGACCACGCACGGCAACGGGAACGGAGCCGCCGGATGAGCGACACACCGCTGAACAGCACCCCGCCGACCGGCGAGACGCTCCTGAGCGTGCAGGACCTCAGCGCCTCCTACGGCGCGGTCCGCGCCCTCGACGAGGTCAGCCTGAACGTGCCCGAACGCGGCCTGTGCGCCGTCCTCGGCGCCAACGGCGCGGGCAAGACCACCCTGCTGCGCACCCTTACCGGCCTGCACCGGGCGAGTTCGGGGAAGGTCCTGCTGGCGGGCGAGGACATCACCCGGCTGCCCACCGAGAAGGTCATCACCCGGGGCCTCGCCCACGTCCCCGAGGGCGGCGGCGTGATCGTCGAGCTCACCGTGGAGGAGAACCTGCGCCTGGGCGCCCTGTGGCGCTCCGACCGGCGCGACCGCACCACGCTCGACGAGGTCATGGACCTCTTCCCGCCCCTGGTGGAACGCCGGTCCAGGCCCGCCGGAACCCTCTCCGGAGGTGAGCGCCAGATGCTCGCCATCGGCCGCGCGCTCATGGCCAGGCCCAAGGTGCTGCTCCTCGACGAGCCCTCGCTCGGCCTCGCGCCGCTGATCACCAAACAGATCTTCAGCCTGCTGCGCGACCTGCGCGACCGGACCGGTCTCACCGTCGTCCTCGTCGAGCAGAACGCCGCCGGGGCCCTGTCCGTCACCGACCATGGCTTCGTCCTCAACCAGGGACGCGTCGCCGCGGAGGGACCCTCCGACGGACTCCTGGCCGACGACCGTACGCGCCACGCCTACCTCGGCTTCTGAGGGAGACCCATGAACTACTTCATCACCCTGACCCTCAACGGGTTGGCGTCCGGGGCGGCCTACGCAGCACTGGCGCTGGCCCTGGTCATCATCTACCAGGCCACACGGCTGGTGAACTTCGCCCAGCCGGCCCTCGCCCTGCTGTCGGTGTACGCCGCCTACACGGTCACCCAGCTCACCGGCTCCTACTGGATCGGCTTCGCCGCCGCCCTCGGCACGGGTCTGCTCGTCGGCGCCTTCGTGGAACGCGTGGTCGTGCGGCCCATCGCCCGCACCTCCCAGCTCAACGCCATCATCGTCACCCTCGGCCTCCTCCTGGTGGTCCAGGGCGGGGTCGGCATGATCTGGGGCAACGAACAGCACGGCTTCGGCTACGCGTTCAGCTACGTGGGCCGCTTCGCCCCCTCGGACGTGTTCGCGCTGGTGTCCGTGGGCATCGCCGCCCTGCTGCTGTTCGCCCTGTACCGGTTCACCCCGCTCGGGCTGCGGATGCGCGCCGCAGCCTTCCACCCCGAGGCCGCACGGCTCAGCGGGGTGAAGGTCGGCATGATGCTCACCGCGGGCTGGGGCATCGCCTCCCTCATCGGCGCCCTCGCGGGCATGCTCGCCGGGCCGCCGTTCATCTCGCCGAACGTCTTCGACGTCGTGTTCGTCTTCGGTATCACCGCGGCGGTGGTCGGCGGACTGGACAACCCCTTCGGCGCCGTCATCGGCGGCCTGCTCATCGGTCTCGGCATGTCCTACGTGTCCGGTTACGTCGGACCCGAACTGGCGACCCTGACCGCTCTCGCCATCGTCGTCATCGTCCTGAGCGTGCGCCCCGACGGCATCCTGTCCCGACCGACCGCGCGAAAGGTGTAGCCAGTCATGACCTCGCCCACCACACAGCGCGAAGAGCGCCCCACCGCCTCCGGCGACGGAACGACCCCGCCCCGGACCCCGGGCACCTCCCGCTGGGGAGCGCTGCCCCTGCCCGCCCGTCACCTGCTGCTGGCCGCCCTCGGCCTCGCCGCCGTGACCGGACTGCTGCTGGCCACCGGCGACCTCACCGCCCTGCGGCTCGCCGCCGTGGGGTACACGATGCTCGCCATCGCGGGCCTGCAACTGCTCGTCGGCGGCTCCGGCCAGGTCTCCCTCGGCCACGGCGCGTTCATGATGATCGGCGCCTACTCGATGGCCCTGCTCGTCCTGCACCAGCCGACGCTGCCGATCATCGCCAACCTCGGCATCATCGTCCTGGTCTCGATCGTGGCGGGTGTCGCGGTCGGCGCCGCCACCGCACGCCTGCACGGTCCCTACCTGGCCGGCGCCACCCTCATCCTCGCCGTCGGCCTGCCCGGGCTCACGCACCGCTACCACGACTTCCTCGGCGGCAGCAACGGCCTGAACATCCGCACCGCCGGGGCCCCGCCCTTCCTCGACGGCGTCATCTCCACCAGCGAATGGCGAGCCCTGGTCGTGTGGACCACGGTCGTCATCGGTCTGGCCCTGCTCGCCACCGTCTCCGCGGGCCGGCTCGGCCGCCGGATGCGCGCCATCCGCGACGACGAGACCGCCGCCTCCATGGCGGGCATCCCCGTCGGCAAGACCAAGGTGGTCGCCTTCGTGATCGCCTCCGCCGCCGGCGGTCTGGCCGGAGGCCTCCAGGCCTACGTGCTCGGCACCGTCACCCCGAGCAGCTTCACCCTGGTGCTCTCGCTGACCCTGCTCGCCGCCCTGGTCCTCGGCGGCATCGGCAGCCTGTGGGGCGCTCTGTGGGCCTCGGTCGCCATCGTCTACCTGCAGATCTGGGCCACCGACCTGGCCCGCTTCCTGAACATGAGCCGCGACGCCGAGAACAACCTGCCGATCGTGTTCTTCGGCATCGTTCTCATCCTCGTCCTGCGCTTTTGGCCCCTGGGCGTCCACGGGGCCCTCCAGAACCTCAGAGCCCGTCTCCGAGCCCGCAGCAACTCCTCTTGACCCCCTAGTAAAGGAGAAGACCATGCGTACACGCAGTGGAACCCGGGCCCTTCTGGCCTCCGGGCTGGCCCTGGTCATGCTGGCCACCGCCTGCACCGGTGCAGGCGAGGTCACCGACGGCGACGCCGCCGACCTGGACGTCGCTCCGGGCGTCACCGACGACAGCGTCGTCATCGGCTCCCACCAGCCCCTGACCGGGCCGGCCGCGCCCGGCTACATGGCGGTCTCCCAGGGGGCGGCTGCCGTGTTCGACTACGTCAACGCCCAGGGCGGTGTGAACGGCCGGGAGATCGACTACCGGGTCGAGGACGACGCCTACGACCCGTCCCAGACCATCGACGTCACCCGTCAGCTGGTCATCGAGGACGAGATCTTCGCGATGGTGGGCGGCCTGGGCACACCCACCCACAGCGGTGTCCTCGACTACCTCAACGACGAGGGCGTCCCCGACATCTTCCCGGCCTCCGGCGCCCTGGCCTGGAACAACACCGAGGAGCACCCGCTCACCTACGGGTGGCAGACCGACTACACCAAGGAAGCGAAGATCCAGGGCGAGTACATCGCCGAGAACTTCCCCGACGAGGCCGTCGGCTACCTGTACCAGAACGACGACGTCGGTGAGGACTCCCAGGCGGGTCTCGACCAGTACCTCAGCGACTCGGTCGTGGCTCGGGAGCACTACGAGTCGGAGGTCCCCGACCTCAGCTCGCAGATCGCGGAGATGGAGAACTCCGGCGCGGAGGTGGTCGTCTGCTCCTGCATCCCCACCTTCACCGCGCTCGCCATGCTCGAAGCCGCCCGGATCGGCTACGAGCCCCAGTGGGTGGTCTCCAGCATCGGCGGTGACACCGCGACGCTGCAGGCGCTGCTGGCCGAGTTCACCGAGGGCTCCGACGCCGAGGACGTCCCGGCCGACGCTTTCCTCGACGAAATGCTCATCACGAGCTACATGCCGCGTGTGGAGGACGAGGAGGACGACTGGGGACAGTTCTTCATCGCGATCTACGACGAGTACGGTGACGGCGGCACCCTCACCAACACGCACATCTTCGGTATGACCCAGGCCGTCATGTTCGCCCAGGTCCTGAAGTCCGCGGGTGAGGACCTCACCCGGCAGGCCCTGATCGACGCCATGGAGACCCAGGAGTGGCAGGGGCCCGGCTACACGCCGTTCTCCTCCAGCGACGGCGACCACGGCGGGCACCAGGGCGTGTACGTCGTCCAGTACGAGGCGGGCGGCAACATCGAGATGATCCAGGAGGCCCGGGTGACCGACCGTGAGGGCGGCCCCATCGAGGAGGTCGACTTCGAGCGGCTCTCCCCGGAGGAGCTCCCCTTCCACGACTAACACGGTCACGACCGAAACGGTCACGACCCCGCCGGTGTCCTGGGAACACGGCGGAACACGAAACGAACGGCGGCCCGGATCCCTCCGGGCCGCCGCCGTGTGCGGGGCCATGAGCGGCACCGCGCACGGGGTCGGGCGGGGTGCCCGTCGTGCGGGCGGGGACTCCGCGTCGCCGTGGCTCCGCCGGGCGGCGCCTTCCGGACCGGTGCGCACGGCGCGCGATGCGTGCGGGGCGCGGTCCCCGCCCGGGGCGCGGTCCCCGCCCGGGGCGCGGTCCCCGCCCGGGGCCCTGGGGAGGTCGGGGCCCGGTGCGGAACGGAACTCCGGCCGAGGCCGGGTGGGGGCGGTGCCTTCGTGGGGCCACCTCCCCGGCGGCCCCGTCCCTCCGGTGCAGGTATCGATTGCTCGGGACCGGCTGGTCCCGAGCAGCAGGCCCCACCGTGTCCCACCGGTGTCCGGACCGTGCGGCCGAGTACGAAAGGCGCGGTGGAGCACGAGCAGAGCGGTGCGGGTACGGGGTGGGATGGAGTACGTACAGGATGGCTGAGCACGGAGGCGTGGCGGAGTACGCACAGCGCGGTGCGGGGGCGAGGACACGGCGGAACGCGAAAAGGGCGACGGCCCGGAGGGAGAAAGTCCCTCCGGGCCGTCGCCGTGTGCGGTGTCGGGGTGATCAGCCGCCGTGCGGGCAGGTGTCCCGGTAGTCGGAGAAGTCGGTGCCGAACCCGGTCCGGGGCGGCGGGCACAGGAACTGGTCGTAGCGCACGTCATCGTCCACGAACCGCTTCAGCCAGGAGATGCTGTACTTCGCGATGGTCGTGTTGGAGTAGTTCGGGGCGAAGTGGCTCGCGCCGCGCAGCTCCAGGTAGGCGCTGTCCAGGGACCTGTCCAGGCTCTCGTACATCGGGATCGAGTGCGAGCGGACCGAGGCCACGGAGTCGTTCTCGGCCCCGATGATCAGGGTCGGGGTGTCCACGCCGCCCCAGCGCTTCTGGGTGTGCCAGGGCGTCAGCGGGATCGCCGCGCGCAGCTCCGGCCGGTCGTCGGCGATCGCGAGGGTACCGCCGCCGCCCATGGAGTGGCCCATCACGGCCAGGCGGTCCTCGTCCACCATGCCCCTGACGTCACTGCGGTCGACCAGGTAGTCCAGCGCCGCGTCCAGCTGGCGGCCGCGGCTGTTCGGCTGGTCGTACCGCGTGTTGGTGTCGATCGTGAACACCACGAAGCCCTGGGAGGCGATGCGGTGCCCGTACCAGGACATGGACGTCGAGCTCGCGGTGTAGCCGGGCGCGATGACGACGCCGCCGTAGGTGCCCTCGTTGGTGTTGGTGGGGTGGTAGATGGTGCCGCCGCCGAAGCCGCTCACGAACGAGGAGACGCTGGTGGTGTCGGTGTCGAGATGACCTCGGGAGGCGGTGACGCTCCGCTCGGTCGGGTCCGGGCCGCGCTCGTGCGGGTTGGCGGCCTGGGCCGGGGCGACGACGGCGCCGGCGCCGAAGAGGGAGAGTCCGATGACCAGAGCGGACTTCGCGGCGACCGCGGAGAGCCAGGAGCGGCTTCGCGGGACCTTGGGGGAGACGGGGGAGGGGGGATTCTCTGTTCGCACGTCTTTTTCCTTTTCTCGTGCAGCGGGAATCCACGGAATTCGTTGTTTCCGCGGACCGGGGTTCCCATAAAGGGGGGTGACCGGAAAGTTCATGCTTCTCGGTCGTCCTTATGGGGCGTGGGTTCGACTATGAAGTCGATCGTGTGAACGTGCATCCGTTGAACCACCAGTGCTGATAACGCCCCTGTTCAGCATCGGTGAATAGCTGTGGATTCTCCGTGGGGGGTCGGTCACTCTGGGCGGCATGACTCGGAGATATGCCTGCTATGTCCCGTTATGTGACGGTTGGGTTGCTCCGGTGTTTCCCCTGACCCGCCCCCGGGCAGGGGCGGGGACGAGCCCGTCGAAACCTTGGAGTCCTGCGGCGGGGGACGACGGGAGAGCGACAGGACGGCCTCCGGTCCCGGAGGCCACGGCAGACCTGACGGGGGTCGGGATGAAGGTCGGCTACAAGCTGTTCGCCGAGGGCTACGGGCCCCGCGAGATCGTGGAGCAGGCGGTGCGCGCCGAACGGGCGGGCTTCGACTTCGTCGAGATCAGTGACCACTTCCATCCGTGGCTGTTCAGCCACCAGCACTCCGGGTTCGTGTGGTCGATGCTCGCCGCGATCGCCGAACGCACCGAACGGATCGGGCTGGTCACCGGGGTCACCTGCCCCATCCTGCGGATCCACCCCGCGATCGTCGCCCAGGCGGCGGCCACCACCGCGCTGCTCTCGGACGGCCGCTTCACCCTCGGCCTGGGCGCGGGCGAGCGGCTCAACGAACACGTGGTGGGCCGGGGATGGCCCAACGCGACCACCCGCCACGAGATGCTGCGCGAGGCGATCGAGATCATCCGCCTGCTGTGGTCCGGCGGTTACCACTCCTACGAGGGGCGGCACCTGGTGCTGGAGGACGCCCGGGTGTTCGACCTGCCGGAGGAGCCGCCGCAGATCGCCGTGGCCGCGGGGGGCGCCCGCGCTGCCGAGCTCGCGGCCCAGGCCGGGGGCGGGCTCTTCGCCACCGAACCCGACGCCGAACTCACCCGCGCCTACCACGAGGCGGGCGGCGCCGGACCCCGTTACGGCGAGGTCCCGCTGGCCTGGGCCCCGGACGACGACAAGGCCCTGGAATCCGCGCGGGAGCTGTTCCGCTTCGGACTCACCGGCTGGAAGGTGCAGTCGGAGCTGCCCAACCCGGTGAACTTCGAGGCCGCGACCGCCCTGATCGACTCCGGCGACATGGCCGACGCGTTCGGGTACGGCCCCGACCCCGAACGGCACCTCGCGGCGGTCCAGGGGTTCGTCGACGCGGGGTTCGACCACCTGGTCCTGATCAACGCCGGGCCCGACCCGGAGGGCTTCTTCACCTTCTTCGAGGAGGAACTGGCGCAGCAGATCTGCCGTATGGAGCAGGCCCTGAGGTGAGGCGGCCCGCCCGGGCGGTCAGCGTCCCAGGCCGCGCCACCAGCTGAGCAACCTCCCGAGCAGGTCCTCGGGGGGTTGCTCCTCCTCGGCCACGGCGGGGACCTGTGCCGTCTGCCGGGTCGGCACGGAACCGCCGCCGACCGGGCTGCCGGGGGTGAAGGTGACCGGCAGTTCCCGCAGCCCGCGCAGGAACGCGGAGGGCACCAGGCGCAGCTCCTCCGGGGGCACCGCGAGTCGGAGCCCGCCGAGCCGTTCCTGGAGCACGTCCACCGCGGTGGAGGCCACCAGGCGGCCCAGCCCCCGGGCCGGGCAGCTGTGCGGCCCGGCGCCGAACACCAGATGGGCGCGGCTTCCGACAGCCGCCCCGGTGCCGGGGTCGGCGGGACCGCGGCGTACCGCCGGGTCGCGGTGCGCCGCGTCGATCCCGACCAGCAGGGCGTCGCCCGCCCTGATCCGCGCCCGGCCGATCCGCACGTCCTGGAGTGCGATCCGTCCGGCCAGGATCTGGAAGGGGGTGTCGGTCCACATGACGTGGTCCAGCAGGTCATGGGTGGACAGGCGTGCGTCGGCGTGGGCGGAACGGATGCGGTCGTCGGTGAGCAGCGTCCGCATGGTATTGCCGATGAGGTGGGTGGTGGGCATGTGGCTGGCACTGACCATGAGCGCCGCCTGGTAGGCGACCTCGTCCGGGGCCAGCCCCACCGGGTGTTCGAGCATCCAGGTGGCCAGGTCGGGGCCGGGCTTGTCGGCCTTGCGGGCCACCAGACCGGCGAAGTACTGCTGCATGCGGGTGATCGCGTCGTCGGCGCGCGCCGCGTCCTCCCCGAACACGTCCGTGGTGAGGTCGCCGAGCATGTGCCCGTAGCTGTCGGGGAGCCCGAAGAGCCGGTTGACGACCAGGACCGGCAGCCGTCCGGCGTACTCACCGATCAGGTCGGCGCTGCCGGCGGCCGTGAACGCGTCCACCCGTTCGTCGGCGAGCCGGCGCACGGTGTGGGCGACCTCGGTCATGTCGATCCTGGCCAGAGCGTCCATGATGGGGGTGCGCAGCCGGGCGTGCTCGGCACCGTCCGCGTAGAGGGCGCTGGGGTGCCAGGACATCAGCGGGAGGGTCTTGGCGAGGTCGACGCGGCCCTCGACCGCCTCGCGCCAGTGCCGGGTGTCCCGGGAGAACAGGTGCGGCTGCTGGAGGAGGGTGAGGTTCTCCTGGTAGTCGAGCAGCAGCCAGGCGTGCACGCCGGGTTCCAGCTCCACCGGGGCCACGGGTCCGTGCTTTTCGCGCAGCCGCTCCCACAGCGCGTCGCGGCCGCTGGGCGGGGTGGTGCCGTACAGGCGGGTGACGTCGGCGGGGCAGCCCCGGGCGGAAGCGGGGGCGGTGTCCTCTTGGTCGTGCCGGGTCGTGGTCATCTCGGGTGCACGGACCCCCGGAACGGCGTTCGCGGGGGCCGCTTCCCTCCCTTCGAGGAGACGTGGCGCTGCCGTGGTGACGGGAAAGGGGAAGCGGGGCGCGTCGTGGCCGAAGTGGTGCGGCGGCCGGGGATCGGGCCGCCCTGATCGAGGCATTCTAGGTTTCCTGTCGACGCTTTTTCAACACGCGCCGACTATGGTCGTGACCCTTTTGTGCGGGATGTTTGTTTTTCTTTTCGGTCCCGCTCCGACCGGTGTCCCGAAGGCCCCGGATTGTCAGTGGTGCTCCCTAGGGTTATCCGTGTGAGCGATCGATGGAGTACCGACGAAGTCTGGGATCTGGCTCCGGACCCCTCATCCCGAAAGGCCGCACTCAAGGTGGCCGGGACCGGCTCGTGGCCCCGAAGCGGTGTGGTCCCCGCCGAAGGGGGCGGCACCTCGGTCGTCTGGGGCGAGTGCGAGGGGAGCGGGGCCAAGCCGTACCTGGCCGCGGCGCACCTGGACGGGGAGAAGGGCCCCGCCTACAGGTGCAGCTGTCCCAGCCGCAAGATCCCCTGCAAACACGTCCTCGCGCTGCTCGCGCTGTGGAGCCGGGGCGCGGTTGCCGACCGGCTGGACCGGCCCGAGTGGGTCGCCGCGTGGCTCTGCGCCCGCCACGCCCGTCAGGAACGCGCGGTGAACGGTGCCCCCGCCGCCCCGGTCGACCCGCAGCGGGCCGCGGCCACCCTCCGAGCCAGGGAACGCGCGGTCACCGCCGGCCTGGAGGAGCTTCGGCTGTGGCTGCGCGACCAGGTCGACGGCGGCCTCGCCGGCGCCCCCGAACTCGGCTACGACCACTGGGACCGCATGGCCAAACGCCTGGTGGACGCCAAGGCGGGCGGCGCGGCCTCCCTCGTCACCCAACTGCCCCAGACCGGCGGCGACCGCTGGCCCGACCGCCTCCTGGAACGCCTCGGTCTGCTGCACCTGCTGGTCGAGGGCTACCTCGCCGACGACGGCACCGACACCCGGTTCCGCGCCGTGGTGCGGTCCCGGGCGGGCATCAGCACCCGCACCGAGGAGGTCCTGGCCACCGGTGAGCGCGTCCGGGACACCTGGCGGGTCCTCGGCAGCCGGGACGGCCTCACCCCCGACGGCATGCGCAGCCGCCGCACGTGGCTGCGCGGGGCCGCCACCGGCCGCTGGGCGCTCTGTCTGACCTACGCCCGGCCCGCCCAGGCCCCGGACTCCCCGTTCCGGTGCGGCACCGAAACCGACGGAGAACTCGCTTTCCACCCGGACGGCCGCAGGGCGGTCCGGGTCGGCCGGACGCCCGAACGCCCCGCCTCACCGCCGCCCGGAGGCACCGTCGACCAGGCACTGGACTCCTACGCGGCGGCCCTGGCACAGGACCCCTGGCTGGAGGCCTGGCCCGTGGTGCTGGAGAACGCGGTCCCCGCCCGAGCCGACGGCTGGCACCTGGCCGACCCCACCGGGGCCTCCCTGCCCATGGACACCGGTGAACTGTGGCGGCTCCTCGCGGCCACCGGAGGACGCCCCGCCACCGTCGCCGCCGAATGGTCGCCGGGCACGGGACTGGCCCCGATGACCGTGTGGGACGCCGACGGAAAGGCCCTCGCCCTGTGAACTCTCCCGACACCCCCTCCTGGGACCGCCTGGTCTCCACCGCCCTGGTAGGCACCTCCCGCCGCCCCGTCCCCGACCTGCCCGACCTGCCCCGACGCCCCGGGGAGGGCGCCGCCGCACTGCTGGACCTGGCCGCCCTCGACACCGTGCGCACCCGCGCCGGGTACACCGCGCACACCGCCGAACCCGTCATCCCCGACGCACCCGACCCGCGCCCCGAGACCGGCCCCGCCGCCACCCGCCGACTGGACGCCATCCTCGTCGGCCGCCCCGAGCTCCTGCCCGAGTGGCTCTCCCACGCCGCCCGGTCCGGCCGCCGGGTCAGCCACACCCATATCCCCGACCTGCTCGAACGCGCCGCACGGGACAGCGGACTGCGCTCCGCCGTCGCCACCGTCGTCGGCGACCGGGGCACCTGGCTGGCCGGTTTCAACAGGACGTGGTCCTTCGTCGCCGGCGAACCCCTGCCCACCGACACCTACTCCGACGCGGCCTGGAACGACGGCACCCCCGCCGAACGCCGCCGGGCCCTCTTCGCCCTGCGCGCCACCGACCCCGCGGCCGCCCGGTCCCTGCTCACCGCCGCCTGGCCCCGGGAAAGCCGGGGGGAGCAACGGCGCGGCCTCCTCCAAGCCCTGGCGGTCAACCTCGGCCCCGACGACGGGGGCCTGCTCGACGCGGCCCTGGACGACCGGGGCGCCAACGTGCGCGGCCTCGCCCTGGCCCTGCTCACCCGGCTCCCGGACAGCGCCCACGCCCACCGGCTCCGCGGCCACCTGCGCGAACACCTGCGGCTCGACGTGACCCCGCGCTGCCCGGTGGAGGTCGTCCCCATCGACCTCCGGCGCACGGACCTGCTGCGCGACCTCGCACTGGTCGCACCGGGGAACCGGCCGCAGTCCCGCGACGAACGCTGGGAGCACAGCCGCGTCCTGGTCACGCACACCCCGCTGGACGTGTGGACCGGGCTGCTGGACACCGACCCCGCGGGCGTCCTGACCCTCGCCGAGCAGGAGCAGGACCTGTACGAGGCCCTCGCCGACGCCGCCTGCGTCCAGGCCGACCCCGACTGGACCCGGGCCGTGCTCGACCACCCCCGGTCCGGGCTGGCCCACCTGGTCCGCCACGGCACCCAGCACCCGGGGCGCCAGCGGTTGCGGGCGCTGCTCGCCCCGCTGCCCGTCACCGAACGGTGCACCCGGATCCTGGCCGCGATCGGCCCCGGGGAGGAACCCCCGCAACTGGGCGAGATCCTCCTCGCGATCGGCGCCCCGTGGACCCGCGAGCTCTCCGAGGAGGTCGTCCGCCGCCTGGCGGCCCCGGCCGAGCCGAACGGCCGACGCGACCCGCGCGGCTACCGACTCCTCTGCGAGGCCGCCGCCGGACGGATGCCGCCCGAACACCTCGACCTCCTACCCGGGGAACCACCCCGCGCGGAGGAGGAATCCGCCTACCTCCACCTCCGCAAAACCCTCCGATTCCGGCTCGACATGCACAGGGAGCTCTAGTTGACCACCTTCGCCGCCGCCCCCAACGGAGACCTCCGGTCCGGTTCCGCTCTGCGGCCCCACGCCGAGCAGACCTACGCCACCGAGCTCGAAGCGCTGGCCAAGGCCGACGACCGCCGGCGCCCCCCGGGGTGGCACCTGTCCCCGTGGGCGGTCACCCGTTACCTGCTGGGCACCACCCTGGACGACGGAACCGAGATCACGCCCAAGTACATCGGTTCCCGCCGGATCGTGGAGATCGCCGTGGCCACCCTGGCCACCGACCGCGCCCTGTTGCTCCTCGGCGTCCCCGGCACCGCCAAGACCTGGCTGTCCGAACACCTCGCGGCGGCGGTCTCCGGTGACTCCACACTGCTGGTCCAGGGCACCGCCGGGACCTCCGAGGAGGCCATCCGGTACGGGTGGAACTACGCCCGCCTGCTCGCCGAGGGGCCCTCCGAGGCCGCGCTGGTGCCCAGCCCGGTCATGACCGCCATGGCCCGGGGCTCCATCGGTCGCATCGAGGAGCTCACCCGGATGCCCTCCGACGTACAGGACGGGCTGATCACCGTGCTGTCGGAGAAGGCCCTGCCCGTCGCCGAACTCGGCATCGAGGTGCAGGCCCATCGCGGGTTCAACATCATCGCCACCGCCAACGACCGCGACCGCGGCGTCAACGACCTGTCCAGCGCGCTGCGCCGCCGGTTCAACACCGTGGTGCTGCCGGTCCCGGACAGCGCCGAGGACGAGGTCCGCATCGTCACCCAGCGGGTGGAACAGCTCGGCCGCTCCCTCGACCTGCCCGAGGTGCCCACCAGCCTCACCGAGATCCAGCGGGTGGTCACCGTCTTCCGTGAACTGCGCTCCGGCGTCACCGAGGACAGCACCACCAGGGTCAAGTCGCCCAGCGGCACCCTCAGCACCGCCGAGGCCATCTCCGTGATCACCAACGGGATCGCGCTGGCCGCCCACTTCGGCGACGGACGGCTGCGTCCCGCCGACGTCGCCGCCGGCATCCAGGGTGCCGTCGTCCAGGACCGGGTGTCCGACGGGGTGGTCTGGCGCGAGTACCTGGAGACCGTCGCCCGCGAACGCGAGGGATGGGGCGACTTCTACCGGGCCTGCCGGGAGGTGGGCGCCTGATGGCAGGACCCCGACCGGACACCGCGAAGGTGAGTGTCCTGGGCGTACGCCACCACGGCCCGGGTTCGGCCCGGGCCGTGCGGGCCGCCCTGGCCGAACTCGAACCCGACATCGTGCTGATCGAGGGGCCGCCCGAGGCCGACGCGATCACCTCCCTGGTCGGCGGACTGCAGCCGCCGGTGGCGCTGCTGGTGCACCTGGCGGACACCCCGAAGGCGGGCACGGTCCGTTCCCGGGAGGGCTGGGGCTTTTGGCCGTTCGCGTCCTTCTCCCCGGAGTGGGCCGCCCTGGTCCACGCGCACGGGGACGGTGTGCCGGTGCGCTTCTGCGACCTGCCCGCCGCCCACACCATCGCCGAGCGGATCGCGCGGGCGGAGGCCGCCGAGCGGGCCTCGGAGGAGGGACCGGAGGCCGCCGACCAGGCTCCGAAGGAGACACCCCGGGTCCGCGCCGACCCGCTCGGGGTGCTCGCCGAGGCCGCCGGGTACGACGACGCCGAACGCTGGTGGGACGACGTCGTCGAACAGCGCGGCGACGGCGAACCCTCGCCCTTCCCCGCGATCGCCGACGCCATGGCCGCCGTCCGCGCCGACTCCGGGCCCCAGACCGTGCGGGACGCGCGCCGCGAGGCGTACATGCGCCGGACGCTGCGCTCCGTGCTCAGGGAGGGGTACCAGCGGGTGGCCGTGGTGTGCGGGGCCTGGCACGCGCCCGCCCTGCGCGACCTGGCCGACTACCGGATCAAGGACGACACCGCGCTGCTCAGGGGGCTGCCCAGGGTCAGGACCACCGCCACCTGGGTGCCGTGGACGCACGGGCGGCTCGCCGCCGCCAGCGGGTACGGCGCCGGGGTGCGGGCGCCCGGCTGGTACCACCATCTGTTCACCGCCCCCGACCTGCCGGTCCACCGGTGGCTCACCGAGGCTGCCCGGATCCTGCGTCAGGAGGGCCAGCCGGTCTCCTCCTCGCACGTCATCGAGGGGGTACGGCTCGCCGAGAGCCTCGCGGTGCTGCGCGGACGCCCGCTCGCCGGGATCGACGAGGTGTCCGAGGCGGTCACCGCCGTGCTCTGCGAGGGCGAACGGACCCGGGCCGCCCTGGTGCACGGGCGGATGGCGGTCGGTGAACGGTTGGGTTCGGTCCCCCCGGACACGCCCATGGTGCCGTTGCAGCGCGATCTCGTGGCCGCGCAGCGACGGCTCCGCCTCAAACCCGAGGCCTTCGAACGCGACCTCGACCTTGACCTGCGCAAGGACGGCCAGCGCGAACGCAGCGTCCTGCTGCACCGGCTGCGCGTGCTCGGCGTGGAGTGGGGTGTGCCGCGCGCCTCCGAGGGCGTCGCCCGGGGCACCTTCCGGGAGTCCTGGCGGCTGTGCTGGGACCCCGACATGGACGTGGCGCTGATCGAGGCCGCGCCGTGGGGGACCACCGTCGCCGCCGCCGCGACCGCCAGGGCGGTGGAGAGCGCCGCCGACGCCGAACTCCCCGACCTGACCGCGCTCACCGAACAGTGTCTGTTCGCCGAACTCGACGGGGCGCTGCCCGAGGTGCTCGCCCGGCTCACCGACCGGGCCGCCACCGACAGCGACATCACCCACCTGATGTCGGCGCTGCCGCCGCTGGCCCGCGCGGCCAGGTACGGGGACGTGCGCGGCACCGACGGCGCCCGGCTGCGCACCGTCGCCCGGCGGCTCCTCGCCCGGGTGTGCGTCGGCCTGGCCCCGGCGGTGCGCGGGCTGGACGACGACGCTGCGGCCGTGTTCACCAGGGCGATCGACAGCACCCACCACGCCGCAGGCCTCCTCGGCGAGGGCACCCAGGACTGGACGGAGGCGCTGGAGGCACTGGCCCGCCGGGAGAGCGTCCCGGGCCGGATCGCCGGCCGGGTCAACCGGATCCTGGCGGACGCGGGCCGCACCGGCCCCGAGGAGCTGCGCGCACGGCTGGGGCTGGCGATGTCGCCCGGCACCGAACCCACCCGCGCCGCGGCCTGGCTGGAGGGATTCCTGCAGGGCAGCGGGCTGGTCCTGGTCCACGACGAGCGGCTGCTCGAACTCGTCGACACCTGGCTGCTGGGCTTGCCGGAGGACCGGTTCACCGCGGTCCTGCCGCTGCTGCGCAGGACCTTCGGGGCCTTCGGTGGCCCCGAACGCCAGGAGATCGGCGAGGCCGTGACCAGGGCCGACGGCGGGGCGGCGACGCCGTCCCGCACCCGCCGTCCGATCGACACCGAGCGCGCGGCCCCCGCCGTGGCGGCCGTGACGGCACTACTGGACAGGAGCGGCGGATGAGCGCGGTGGCGACGACGGAGGGTTCCGCGGTGAGTGAGAGGGCCCGTCGCTGGCGCCTGGTCCTGGGCCGGGAGTCGCGGTGCGCGACCCTGTCCGGTACCGACCAGGCGATGGATTCGGCGCTGGAGGCCCTGTACAACCGCGGTGACCGGGTCCCCGGGGTGGGTCGTCCCGACTCGGACGAGCGGGGGGCCGACCTCAGCGGTTCGGCGCCCCGGGTGTCCCGGTGGCTGGGTGACATCCGGGAGTACTTCCCGTCCTCGGTGGTCCAGGTGATGCAGTCCGACGCCATGGACCGGCTGGGCCTGCACCAGCTCCTGTTGGAACCGGAGATGATGGCGGCGGTCGAACCCGACGTGCACCTCGTGGGCACACTCCTGTCCCTGAACCGGGTGATGCCCGCCGAGGCTCGGGAGAGCGCCCGGGCGGTCGTCCGCACGGTGGTTGACGACCTGGAGAGGCGGGTCGCCCAGAAGACCCGGTCGGTGGTTCGCGGAGCGATCGACCGGACCGCCCGCACGCACCGCCCGCGCAGGGTCGCCGACATCGACTGGAACGCCACGATCCGCCGCAACCTGGCGCACTACCTGCCCGAACACCGGACGGTGGTCCCGCAGACCCTGGTGGGGCACGGCCGCCGCAGCCGGGGCGTGCACAAGGACGTGGTGCTGGCCATCGACCAGAGCGGTTCGATGGCCTCCTCGGTGGTCTACGCCAGTGTCTTCGGGGCCGTCCTGGCCTCGATGAGCACCCTGAGGACGTCCCTGATCGTCTTCGACACCGCGGTCGTGGACCTGACCGACCAGCTCACCGACCCCGTCGAGGTCCTCTTCGGCACCCAGTTGGGCGGTGGTACCAACATCAACAGGGCGATCGGCTACGGACAGGAGCTGATCGACCGCCCGCAGGACTCGATCTTCGTGCTGGTCAGCGACCTGTACGAGGGCGGTGTCCGGGAGGAGATGCTCCGGAGGGTGGCGGCGATGAGGTCCTCCGGGGTCCAGGTGGTGGTGCTGTTGGCCCTGTCCGACGAGGGGGCGCCCTCCTACGACCGCCGGAACGCCGCCGCCCTGGCCGAACTCGGCGTCCCGGCGTTCGCCTGCACCCCGGATGCCTTCCCGGAGCTGATGGCGGCGGCCATTCAGGGCCGGCCGCTGGACGCCTGGGTCGAGAAGCACCTGGACGAGTAGGGGAGCCGGTTTCTACCACCGGGCGGGGCCGGACCCCCTGCGGCCCCGCCCGGTCCCTCAGCTGCTTCGGGCGGCAGCCAGGTACTGGGAGACCTTGCCCGCCAGACGTGCGGAGGGCAGTTCTGCCGGGGAGCGCCACGCATGGTCGCTGACCTCCTCAGCCTGGAGACTGACCTCGCCGCCCGAAGCCCGGTACAGGTAACGGAAATCGAAGTGCCAGTGCTCAGGCTCTCCCTTGGCCGGGTTCTCCGGGATCCGGTGGATGTCCAGGTCCAGGGGGACCAGTGCGTCGACCGCCGTGACTTCGTCCGGGGGGAGGCTGGTCTCCTCGGAGAGTTCGCGCAGGGCCGCCTCCTGGAGGTCGCTGTCCTCCGGCTCCAGGTGTCCGCCGGGCAGAAGCCACGTGCGCAGCGCGTTGTGGTGGATCAGCAGGGCCCGGTCCTGTTGGTCGAGGACAACCGCGCCAGCGGTCGCGTGCCCTGTTCGGAACTCCTTGTGTGAACTGAGTTCGTGCTCGGCCCCCAGTGCCTGCCTCAACAGGCGGGTGCCTTCGGTTTCCTCCGGGAACCGGTCCAGATAGCGGTCCAGGACGGTTCGGACGTGGGAGTTCGGAATGCTCACAGTGCTCCAGTGAAGTGGGCGAGCCAGCTTGCCGCAATCGATTCGCGGATGTCCGCGGGAAGTTCGTGATGTCCCGGCTCGTGCTCGCGCTCGACGAGTAGCGCCACCGCTGCCAGGATCTCGGCCTGGACCAGGAAGATGAACGCCCCCACGCTGGCGCCGTGCAGGAAGTTCACGGCGTTGCCGTCGTTGAGGACGTAGAAGTAGTGGCCGGTGCGGGAGTAGCGAATGACGTTGGGTCCCATCTCTTTCCGGGCGTAGGCGGCTTGGACGGCGTCGAGTTCCATCTCGTCGTCGGAGGAGGTCACTGACGCGATGTAGGCCCCGTTGGGGATGTGCTCGAAGTCGGAGCGGCGCAGAGCCAGGTTGCCCGTCGCCCCAATCACGATTCCCGCACCGCTCAGTGCCTGGTTCAGGGAGGAAGCGGTCTGGAAGCCCTGGGACATCGCGTGTGTGAGTTTGACCGGATCCGTGTCGTAGACGGTGACCCGGACGTTACGGGCATGCAGCATGCCCGCGACAGAGGAGCCCAGTTTCCCGAAGCCGATGACAGTGGCGCCCCTCCCATAGAGGATGTCACCGCGTGAACGGATCAGGGCTTCGGTCGAGAACACCACCGAGCTTCGGTCGAGAACACCACCGACTGCCCAACCAGGAAGTCCTCAGGGGGCTTGAGCGGTAACCTGGCGACGCTGTAGATCGGGCAGGGCGGCTTGCCGTGTTCGAGGTAGCGCCGATGCCCGTTCTCGGTGTCCTCCACCACGCCAAGGATCTGTCCGGAGAAACGATCACACAGTTGGGGGAGTGCTGCGGCGAAGTAGCCGCCTACGTCGAGGAGTACGAGGCGCTCTCCCGGAGCCCTGGATTCCAGGTAGGCGAGTGCCTTGTCAGGTGAGGCGAACGCGGTGCGGTCCAGATGATCGCAACGCCACCGGCCACTCACTTCGTTGTACGCGGCTGTGTTGATGCTCTTGGGCTTGGGGAGCGCGGAGCGCAGGTCGGTGATCCGGGCGAGTGCCTCCAGGAAAGTCGGACGTTCGGGCAGAAGGTGGGTGATCACCACGGACGCGGGCTTGCCCATGGGTGCGGTGCCATTGGCCGTCCGGGTGAAGTAGTCGGCGATCTTCGTGCGCTCGAAGTCTTCCAACACAGCGACGCTCCTGGGATTAGGGGGTGGTCCCAGGACAGTTCTACCAAACTACCTTGCTACATAAACCATCAAGGTAAAGATGGGTTGGAAGCCCCCACAGGTCGCCGAGGTCCGTCGGTCAAGTGATGCTGTCCCGGTACACCAATTCGTACCGGTGGCCACCTTTGACCAGTACGGAAGCCTCCACGGGGCGAGCATTGTCGGTGTATACGGTGCGCAGTGTGCGCAGAACCGGGACATCGTCCGGCAGCTCCAGGGCCTCGAACTCCCCGGTGGTTGAAAGGCGGGCCGACACGCGGTCGATGTGCTCCCGGGGAGGGAAACCCAGCGCGGCGAGTAGAGCTGGAGAGCCGCCCCGGATGCGAGCTCTGCCCTCCAAAGCGCTGCCCTCGGCAATGCTGAGGGGGTAGTAGTTCCAGGCGAGTTCGGTCGGTTCGTTGTCCAGGGACAACAGTTGGTGGCGGAGAACAGCGCTCTCGCCCGGGGCGAGTTCGAGTGCTTCGGCGATCTGGCCCGGTGGCTCGACTCGTTCGACCCGAAGAAGAGTCGTTGAACCTTTCTGCCCCCGTTCCCGGGCGTGCTTCAACCAGGGGTGGGCCCCACCGGCTCGGGGTGCTCCGAGGTAGGAGGCAACCTGGATACCCAGAGGTGGTTCAGGTCGGACGAACACCCCGACGCCCGGTTTGCCGAGGACGAACCCCTCGCCTTTGAGCACCTGGAGTGTGCGCTGCACGGTTTGACTGGTGACCTCGTAGCGCTCCATGAGTTGTTGGGTCGTGGGGAGCCGTTCTCCGGGTTGCAGGACTCCCGACATGATCGCGGTGCGCAGTTCGGCAGCGATCTGCTGGTGTCTGGGGCGGGTGTCTGTCTTCCTTGCCATGGTTCTAGTCGACCAGCCAGTTGTAGCGGAGATGACGTCCTTCGGGGCGCATGACCATCCGTGAGACCTCGAAGGGGCGGCCCTCCCGGTCACAGGTGATGCGCAGCAGGACGAGGGCCGTGCTGCGCTCGGGGAGGTCGAGCGCGGTCGCTTCCGCTGGGGTGACGGGGCGCGCGCATACGTCTTCGGTGACCTCGTGCGCCACGTAGCCGAGTTCGGCGAGCAGGGTGGGTGCGCCACCGCGCACCTTGCGCTTCTCCGCGAGGGCGGTGCCTGATGCGACAGTGAGCGGGTAGTAGGAGTCGGTGAGTTCGACGGGGACGCCGTCGAAGAGCATCAGCCTGCGGCGCACGGTGACGCGCTTCTGCTTCAGTGCCTGAAGGACGTCGTCCGGCGCGTCGACCTCAGCTACCTCCAACAGGCGCTGGGTCGCGTGCGTCCCTTGCGCGGTCCACGGGTCGGATCCGCCGTTGCTCTGGGCCTTGACGTAGGAAGCCGAGTCGTCATTCGGAGCTGAGGGGGTGGACATCTCGCCTCCGTGGCTCTGGTCCTTGGTGCCTGAGGTGGCAAGGTCATATGCAGTGCCACTGTACGCACGGAGCTTTCCCTGATGCTGCCGGAGGCGGTCTTGTCTGGAGCGTTGATGACGACGAAGGGCATCTCAGTCCAGGCCCAGTTCCCGGTTCATCTCGGACAGTTCGTCTGCGGCCTCACGGCGGCGCTGATCGTCTCTGCGCATGTACTCCATCAGTGAGGCTGCCCGGACCCGGCGATGGGTGCCGACCTTGCGGTAGTCGATCTCCTCGGCTTGGAGCAGGCCGATCAGGTGGGGCCGCGAGACGTTGAGCATGTCCGCGGCCTGCTGGGTCGTCAGTTCGGCGTGATCCGGAACGATGGACACTCCCCGCCCGGCTGCCATGTGCGTGAGTACGCCGACCAGCAGCTCGACAGCCGCCCGAGGGAGCAGGAGCTTTTCCTGGCTGTCCTCGACGATCACGGGGACAGGCGTCAACGCCTCCTGGTGCTCGTCCAGATAGCGGCGGATCTGGGGCAGGGCGCTTTCGGCTGCCTGGATCTGCTTGCTGTCCGGGTGTGAGGACAACACGGCCATGGTTCCTCCTCTTCGCTCGGTCCAGCAGTAGATACCCAATCTATAGTCGCATTATTCGAAACAAGCGAAGTAAACGCAAGATAGCTGGTGCTGTTCCTGCGCCTTGGCCCTGCCCCCGACCGGACCAGTGCATCGCCCGGCGGCACCCCCCACCGTCGCTGAAACGGGGTTTCCCGCCGCTACCCCGAAGGCGTCCCCGGTTGGTCGTGTTCGGCTGTGAGCCGGGCGTAGACGATGACGTTGTCCGTGTAGTGCCCGGTGGCCGCGTCGAAGCCGCCACCGCAGGTGATGAGCCTCAGCTCGGGCTGGCGGGTGTCCTCGTAGACGCTGTCGGTGGGAAAGGCGTCCTTGGGGTGCGATTCGACGGCGTACACGGTGAACTCGGCGCTCGTGCCGTCGGCGCGGCGCACGCTCGCCCGGTCGCCGGGGCGTAGTCCGCCCAGTCGGTGGAAGACGGCGGGGCCGTCCACGGAGTCGAGGTGCCCGGCCAGGACGGCGGGGCCCGTCTGGCCCGGGGCGGCACCGCGGGCGTACCAGCCGACCGCCTGCCATTCCCGGGGGGCTTCGAGGCGGCGGTCCGGGGTGAGGCCGAGCTCGACCAGGTGTGTGGTGTGCAGTTCGATCGCCGGAATGGTCAGGGCCACCGGGGCGGACCTCGGAAGGGGAGCGACGTCTTCGGTGCCGCTCGGTGGGTCGGTCGGGCTCGGGGCGATCGAGGGTTGGGCGGGCCCGGTCGCTGCGACGGGGGGTCGGGGGAGGCTCTGTTCCTCCGTCATCCCGAGTGTCAGCAGGACGGTGCCGATGCCGGCACACGCCACCGTGACCGCTGCGGTGATGATGCTTCCGCGGCGGCCACGACTGGGTCGAGAGTGTCGGCCCATGGGTCAGCCGTTGTGGCCCAGTCTCCGGGTGAGGACGAACCCGCCGACCGTGGCCGCGGCGAAGGCGCCTCCTGCGCCGAGGAGCCAGGCGTCCGGCGACCCGTTCGCGGTTCCGCCGCCACCGGTGTCCACACCACCGACCGGTGCCGTGTCCTCGTCCTCGACCATGGTCTCGCCCTCGTCGTCGGCCATGGTCCCGTTCTCGTCGTCCGTCGCGGGCTCGTCGCCGTTGTCGGAGGTCGAGTCGGTGTCCTCCTCGTCTTCCGGCGGGGCAGTGCCGTCGTCGAAGGTCTCGCAGCCGATGCCGTCGCCGTCGGCGTCGAAGTTGTGCGGGTCGCCTTCGCTGACCTCGAAGTCGGTCTCGTCGACGTCCGCGCAGTCCAGGTCCGGCGGCGGTGCCGGAATCGAGCCTGACGGAGCGGAGCCGTTCCCGCCATTGGTTTCGCAGCCGATGCCGTCGCCGTCGGCGTCGAAGTTGTGCGGGTCGCCTTCGCTGACCTCGAAGTCGGTCTCATCGATGTCCGCGCAGTCCAGGTCCGGCGGCGGTGCCGGGATCGAGTTTTCGGCCATGGCCGGGGCGCCCGCTCCCAGAGCGAGTGCGGCGCCGCAGGCCAGGGTCGCGGCAGCGGTCGTTGCGGTGTGGGCCAGGTTCATGTGCCCCCCTCGTGATCTCGGTGGATCCTGCGGCCAGGCACGCGCTCACCCAGGACGCTCGGCGCCACGAACAGCTCAACAGGACATACACCCACGAATGATGCGATTCGTGACATTCCCGACACGCTATGCACCAAAACTCGCTGTTGCAGGTCAGCGTCGTGTCCAAAGAGGGTCTTCCGCCTGGGCGGCGACCTGGACCGCAGTGGAGCCTCGGCGTGTCGTTCCGGCCGTGAGGAACATCCGAATCTGGCTCAGGGGAAGAGTTGGCTCGGCCGTGTGACGGCGTTGGTGGAGCGATCGCTCCCGGACTGACCGGAGCCGTTGTCGGCGTGAGCTCGGCCGTTCCCGAGAGTCTCGCTCGTAGTGCGGTGCTCGCGGGTTCAGGACTGCACTCGGGGCAAGATCAGCACGGCAAGGGACGCGCCTGACGCCTCCTTGCGGTTGCCGCGCTGGTCTGCCAGCCAGATGTAGGGGAGGTGCCGTCGTGCCGCTGTGCGCACGCAGCCGATCGAGCGGTGCCGGAGACACCTCGGCCCCGGGGGGGCCCTGTGGGGGCGCGGGGATGCCGGGGCCGGTCGTGTGTCAGTGCTTGGCGGTGCGGAGGAAGGCCTCCCACTCGCTGCCTGAGAAGAAGAGCGCCCCAAGCTCACGGTGTCTGGTGTCGCGGACAGCCGTGACCAGACCCTCCGCGACCTCGACACAGTTGTTGGCCCCGGCACTGTAGGTGCTCTTGTGCCAAGCTGCTGACGCCCGTTTCTGCTGAGACATCAGCGGGCCCCCTCGTCCAGTTCTCGGATGCGTTCCTCTATGCGAGTTATGCTCTCACGCTTGCCGAGGGCAGCCACTTGGAGTTTGTTGAAGACGAGTTCGTACACGCCAGTGTGTTGAGGGCGGTCCCAGAAGTCGGAACTGGTGAGGTCCTCCAGGTAGACATAGGTCGCTTCCACCTCGTCCAGGCGTAGAAGCGTGAACCCGGTCCCCATGGCTGCGTGCTCGCCTGAGGAGTAGGGGAGAATCTGGAGGTCAATGTGGGGCTGGCGGGCCAACAGACGCAGGTGCTCCAGCTGTTCTCGGAGGGTGTCCGAGCCGCCGACGGTCCGCATCAGAGCACCCTCGCCGAGGATGAGTCCTACGTTGGGAGGGTTCTCTTGGGAGAGGACGGAGGCTCGGCTCAAACGTCCTTGCACCACGTGACTGATGTCGGCCGGTGCGATGGTGACCGACGTGGAGCAGACAGCCTCGGCGTAGGCCTGAGTTTGGAACAGGGCGGGGATGAGCTCCTCGTAGAAGATCTTCAGGTCGGTGGCGTCCGCTTCCATGCTGACGTAGCCGCGGGCGAAATCGACCACTTTGCCGTATGAGCCGCGCTTGCGGGCTGAGGTAGCCAGATCGCGGAAGGCCCCAGCCTCCTCACCGGTCAGCCCGAACAGCTTTGTGAGCTTGTTGCTCTCAGCGCTACTCAGCGTGCTGTAGCCGAGTTCGATCTTGCTGACCTTGGGTGTCCCACATCCCAGAGCCTTTGCGAGATCTTCCCTGGAGAGGCCTGAGCTCTCCCTGAGTCGCCGGATCTCACGCCCCAGTTGGAGCCGTAGAACCCGTGGCCCTGGGTTCACCATGACTCACTCACCTGTCTCTAGAATCCGCTTTGTCCAGTTCATTCTTCCAGCCTGGTGGCCTGATTCAGTGTAAGTGGAATTTCCACTTGACTTTCAACTGGCAACACTGTCTTCTGTTCTCAGTGAGTATCCCACCAGTTCTGGCACGGTGTTGGGCGCTCAGCGAGATCGGCTGAGGGTTTTTGCTTCAGCGCGCAGAGCCCGGGACCAGCAAGAGCAAGTGGGGCTCACGTGCCTGGTCGAAGTGCGCTTCGGCCAGACATGAAGAAGGCCCTGGTGGGTGCTTGCACCACCCGCCAGGGCCGCATCGACAACCGTCCGTCTTCCACAACAGGAGTTGCCGACGTGTCCATTCTTCCCCAAACCCCGACCCCTGCCTACCCGGGCCGGAGGTGGGAGGCCCGGCAGTACCCCGGGGTTCTCGCCGCGAGCGCGGTCTTCCGCTCCGACCTGCGCCTGGACCTCGCGTCCCTCGCCGGTGCGCCCTCCCAGATCCGCGACGACGTCGAACTCTGCGCGAGCGAGGCGTTCGCCAACGCCGTCCTGCACTCGCGCTCCCACCGGCGCGGCGGCACGGTGATGCGCCTGCTCTCCACCCCGGTCGTGATGGGACACCAGACCACCCTGCGCCTGTCGGTGCTGGACGACGGGCCGATGGACACCCGCCCGATGGTCCCCGCGCAGCGCTCGGTCCAGGAGTGGGAGGAGTCCGAGTCCGGGCGGGGCCTGCTCCTCATCCACCAGTTGGCCACCGAGTGGGGCACTCAGCGCTGGGCCGACCCCGACACCGGTGACGTGCTGGGCGCGGTCCTGTGGGCGGAGTTCACCTACCCCGTCCCCGCTGCCCGCCGCCGACAGGCGTGCGTCTGCGGAGGTGCGTGATGACCGCGACCACGATGACCCCGGGGGTGCGAAGGGTCCTGGACAGCCCGCACGGTCGCCGCTTCGGCCGCCCGGGTGAGCGCCTGGCAGCCCCGCAGGCCACCCGGCGGCCCGACCGGCAACCCTCCCGCGAAGAACTCATGCTGGCGCAGATGCGCGGCAACCCCCGGGTCGAGCACCGGCTCCGGCACGGCGACCTCCCCGACTGGATGCACGTCGCTCAGCACCGGAAGACATCGCGCCCCGAACCGGCACCGGTCGTGCCTCCGGTACCGCGCCCACGGCCCGCACCCGACGACGGCCCCGCCCCGGGGCGGAGCCCGTCAACACCTCCCCGCCCCTCCCGGCCGCCGCTGCCGCGCCGCCCCCGGCGCCCGGCCAGCCACCGCAAACCCCGCCGCCGCACCGGATGGATCCTGACCGGCTACACCCTCTCGGCCGCACTCGGAGCCCTGGCCCACAACCTCAGCGGGCTGCTGGGCTGAACCATCAGCCCGGCGAAGTATCGGACCACTCAAGAGGCCGCACCGGAACGTGGGCCCGGTGCGGCCACAAACGGCCCAAGCCCCGTCACCGGGGGGTCTTCGGTGACAGGTACGGAGAAGCAGGCCGGTTGAAGGGATGGCAAGTGGGTCGCACACAGGGGCCGGAGCGCTTCCTCAGGACCTGTGCACCCTCCTACGGGCGGCGGGAAGTCCCGGGGGCGTGCGCGGCGCAGCGCGGCCGCCCCGGTTACACGGCTCCCCGGACCTGGGAGGACCACCGGACCGACACCCGCAGCACCACGGTCCTGCTCATTCGGCAGCCTCTGGTTCAGGGCAGTCGGATTTCAGATTCGTCACCGGGGTGAGGCTCACCGAGAAGCGCGTCACCTTGGTGAGCCCCTCCTCGCGGTCCCACAGGAGGTCGACGTTGTTCGCTCCGCCGAAGTACAGCACCGGTCGGTCAGTGGTCAGCGGCGGCCCGATCCGATTGACCGGATCCTTGCCGGGTTCCACACACACCACTGAGGGCCGAACGCCCACATAGCTCTGAGCCGGTCCGCCCTCGTCCTGGTAATCGGCGACGTGGGCCAGGCCCCGCTCGGTGTCCCGCTCCAGGAGCACCACCACCGCGGTGAGCCCGTACAGGACGACCACGATGACGACCATCAGCCACTGGAGGAGGCGGAAATGCCCGCGGCTGGACAGGTGGAAGTACTGGAGGAGCCCGAACAACCCCAGAGAGACGAGAAGCGCGAACAACACCAGCGGCAGGGTGTTGCCCAGGGCGAAGAGCCGACCGGCACCGGTCGGTGTCACCTCCCCGGATGAGATCCCGAAGGCCTCCAGGTAGACGTCCTGGCTGAAGTTGCTCAGGGCGATCGCCGAGGGCGCGGCCAGGGCGGTCAGTCCCAGGGGCAGCCACGTGTTGATCCGCCCCTCCGGGATCCGGCGGAGCATCTGCCACACCCCGAACAGGCAGGGGATGGCGACCAGGAAGGCGATGGCGGCTCCGAGCGTGATCCCCTCGGGCCGCCACACGGTGACGCGTAGGCCGACCGCGACCGCCCCGGCACCGATCAGGAGTGCTGTGGCTAGGAGGAAACGCCAGTCGTCCAGCAGATCCACCGGCGCCGCATCAGGGGCGGGGCTCGTGGCGCCGGGACGGTCCGGCGGGCCGACCACCGTGAGATCGTCCGGCGAACCGGCCTCGGGGTTGCGGTCCGCGAAGTCGGCCAGCCTCGCTCCGGCCTCGGCGAGCGAGGCCGCCTGGATGGTTCCCCGGGCCCGCCAGGCCATCAGACCCCGGACGGGGGCAGCGAGCCATCTCCGCTCGGTCATCCAGCCCCGGGGCATCACCAGGTACCGGCGCGACGGCGACAGTCTCGGACGCAGCCGGGCCGCGAACAGGACCCGGACACCCGCCCCGTCCCTGTTCAAGGTGCGGTGGAACTCCGCCAGGGCCGCCCCCGTGGAGCCCAGAGTCGCACCGGAGACCGCGACGCGTACGTCGTACCGGCCCTCACCCAGGCTCTGCGTCTGCCAGGGCTGGCCGCCCACCGTTCCGAGGAAGGCCGCCTCGTCCCGTGGCTCCACCTCCACCCCGATACGCACCACGTGGTCGTGGTAATGGGGCAGCTCCCCCTGCAGCGGTTCGGGTGCGGGCGGCTCGGGAGCGGGTGCCTCAGGTGGTCCGGGCCGCCGCGGGTCGTTCCGGGGCCGCCGCCAGAGTCGGAAGAAGCGCATACGAACCTCGTCTACTGGGGGTTGTGGGGAAGCCTACGGCGCCCGGGCGGGAGTCCTCCCGGCCCCGTCGGGAAACCCTCGGCCACACATCTCCGGCCAGAGCCGACCTGTGTCCCGTGCCGCTCGCGAAAGAGCCGGCCGCCCTCCATCGGCGGCCTGTCGTCCGGACGCGACCCCCGCTTCCGGCGGCACCGGGCCGCCCTACCCGACCCGCTCCGGGACGGCTCCTGGATCGGTCGCCACCTCCGGCATAACCTTCGGTTACGAGTCCGCCGAGCCGAGGAGTCCCCGTGGTCGCCACCCGGTCCGCTTCGCGCCCCGCCACCCTGGACGCCATCGAGAACGACACCGAGGGCATCGGTTTCCGCATGTCCTGCGAGGAGGGCGTCGGCCACCTCCTGCGCGCCCTCGCCGCTTCCAAACCCGGCGGCCGCCTCCTCGAACTCGGCACCGGGACCGGGGCGGGAACTGCCTGGCTGCTGGCCGGGATGGACTCAGACGCCAGGCTGGACACCCTCGACAACGACCCCGAGTGCCTGGGCGTGGCCCGTCGGCACCACACGGCCGACCCCCGGGTGACGATTTTCGAGGCCGACGGCGGTGAATGGCTCGGCGCCCGCGCCACCGACGACGGCCCCGGCTACGACCTGGTCTTCGCCGACACCGGGCCGGGCAAGTTCACCCACCTCGACGAGGCCCTGTCCCTGGTGGACCGGGGCGGCTTCTACGTGGTGGACGACCTCGCCCGCCAACCCCCGGGCACCTCCGACCCGGAGGACCACTGCCTGGCCGTGGAGGCCCTCGTCGAGGGCCTGGAGTCCTGCTCCGGCTGGGAACGGCTCCCGTTGCTCGGCTGGTCCTGCGGGGTCCTGGTCATGGTTCGCAAGTAGGGCGACGCACCGGGAGCGGCCCGTGTGACTCCGCCCCCGGCGCCGCTCCACGCTCTAGGCTCGGGGATTGCACGCGACCGCGTACACGAACCAACCGGGAGCACCGTGAACCTGCGTTTCCAGGAGCTCGACTGGCGGCCCACACCCATGGGGGTCATCAGCCTCCGGGTCCGCTGGGACCCGATGGCCAAGGCCGAGGTCCACGAGATCAAACTCGACGACGACTTCCTCATGTCCAGCCTGTTCGTCCAGGGCGAGATCGACGTGGCCCGGCTCGCCCTGGCCGAACTCCACCGTGGCCCCGTCCCGGACGGCGGATACGACGTGGTGGTCGGCGGACTGGGACTCGGGCACACCGCCCTGACCGTGCTCGACGACCCCGACGTGCGCTCCCTCGTGGTGGTCGAGGCCCTCCCCGAGGTGGTCGACTGGCACGAGGAGAAACTCATCCCGGCCGGGGAACGACTCACCGCGGACCCCCGCTGCGGCCTGGCCCAGGGTGACTTCTTCGCGCTCGCCGCAGGGGAGGGTCTGGACCCGGCCGAGCCGGAACGCCGCTTCCACGCCGTGGTCGTGGACATCGACCACTCACCCCGCCACCTGCTCAACCCCTCGCACGCGCCCTTCTACGAACCCGAGGGGACCCGCCGCCTCCTGGGCCACCTGCGCCCCGGCGGGGTCTTCGCCCTGTGGTCCAACGACCCGCCGGACGAGGACTACCTGTCCGTGCTGCGCGAGGTCTTCACGGACGCACGCGCGGAGGTGGTCAGCTTCGCCAACCCCTACCAGGAGCGGCCCGCCACCAACACGGTGTACCTGGCCACGGCTCCCACGCACGTCTGAACGGAGGCCAGGGGTGTTCGAACGTCTACGGAACGGGGTCAGGCGCGCCCGCCAACGGCGCGGGTTCGAGCGCGAGACCGGCGTCGTCATCCTCAAGTGCGTGCTGGCCGCGACCCTCGCCTGGTGGGTGGGATCCCTCGTCGGGGCCACCTCCCAGATCGGCTTCGCGCCCTTCACCGCGCTGCTCGTGGTCCGGCCGAGCGTGTACGGGTCAGTGCTCCAGTCCTCCCGCTACGTGGCGGCGGTCTTCGCGGGCGCCCTGCTCGCCGGCCTGGTCGGGCTCACCGTCGGTGCGCAACTGTGGTCGTTCGCGCTGATCCTCCTGGTCGCCCTGGTCGCCGGGCAGTTCCGGTTCTTCGGCAGCCAGGGCACCCAGTTGCCCGTGGTCACGGCCTTCGCGCTCGCGGGCGGCACGGCGGGAAGCGCCTCCGACCTGGGATACCTCCTGCTGATGGTCTGCGTGGGCGCGGTCTCCGCCCTGGCCGTCAACGCCGTGCTCGCCCCCGCCATCCGGTTCCGGGACGCCGAGAACGCGGTCCTGGACCTCGCGGACGGGTTGCGCTCCCTGACCGGCGAGATGGCCGAGGGCCTGAGCGAAGGGAGGGAAGGCCTGGACCTGGACCACTGGGGGCAGGCCTGCGGCGGACTCGACGGCACCATCCGCAACGCCGAGGAGGCGGTCCGGCGACAGGAGGAGCGGCTCCGGCTCAATCCGCGGCGCCTGATCGCCGGGCGACGCCCCGACCCCGTCGTCCTGGACAACTACCAGGGCTGGATCTCCGCGCTGAACCGGTCCTCCCGGCACGTGCAGTCCATCGTCCGGACCCTGCGCTCCACCACGGGCAAGGGGTCGCGTTTCCCCGGGCCGGACGACGCCTTTCTTCGCGAGTACGCCCCGCTGCTCGACCACGCCTCGGGCATCCTCCAGGCCGTGTACGACGCCGAGGAGCCCGAATACCCGGAGCCCTCCGAGGAACTGCGGACCAGGGTCGACGAGGCGCTGCGGCTGGTGGACGAGGAACGGGCCAGGATGAGAGAGAGCTGGGACGACGAGAACTGGCCGGTCTACAGTGCCCTGGTCACCGACGTCGAACGGCTCTTCGAGGAGATCAGCCAGGGCTACGAGAACAGCACCAGTGAGCACGGAGAACCCGCGGACGGCAGGTGAGGGTACACACGGGCCGCCCGCGGGCAGGGGACGGGCATGGAACGGACACCGGTACGCCCACGGAAGAACAGCACCACCATCCGAACCCTCGCCCTCCTGGGCACCGCCCTTCTCGTGATCGGCTGTGCCACCACCGGGGCCGACGGCGCCGGTGCGGGGC
The DNA here is from genome assembly GCF_055763695.1 of Nocardiopsis moroccensis. Classification (NCBI taxonomy): domain Bacteria; kingdom Bacillati; phylum Actinomycetota; class Actinomycetes; order Streptosporangiales; family Nocardiopsidaceae; genus Nocardiopsis; species Nocardiopsis moroccensis. The sequence goes on from NZ_CP199747.1 coordinate 5,215,293, forward strand.
AGGACACCGAACCCGGTGACGGGTCCACGGAGGCGGTCGCCTCCGACCCCGGCCGGCCCGAGGACGTCACCACCGGCCTCGAAGTCCCGTGGGGGATCGGCTTCCTGCCCGACGGCTCCGCCCTGGTCGCCCAGCGCGACTCCGCGGCCGTCGTCCGGGTGGCCCCGGACGGCACCACCGACGAGGCGGGGACCGTCGAGGGGGTCGAGCACGGCGGTGAGGGCGGTCTCCTCGGGCTGGCCGTGGACCCGGACTTCCCGGAGGAGCCCTACACCTACGTCTACTTCACCTCCGACTCCGACAACCGGGTCAGCCGGATCCCCTACGACGCCGACGCGAACACCCTCGGCGAGGCGGAGGTGATCCTGGACGGCATCCCCGCCGCGAACACCCACAACGGCGGCCGGATCGCCTTCGGCCCGGACGGGTACCTGTACGTGGCGACCGGGGACGCACAGGACACCGGCAACTCCCAGGACACCGACTCCCTGGGCGGGAAGATCCTGCGGATCACCGCCACGGGCGAGCCCGCACCGGACAACCCGTTCGACAACCCCGTCCACAGCTACGGCCACCGCAACGTGCAGGGACTGGCCTGGGACGACGAGGAGAACCTGTACGCGACCGAGTTCGGCCAGGACGCCCTGGACGAGGTCAACCTGATCGAGCCCGGGAACAACTACGGCTGGCCGGAGGTGGAAGGCCCGGGCGGCGGTGACGAGTACACGGACCCGCTGCTCACCTGGGAGCCCGCCGAGGCCTCGCCGAGCGGAGCGGCGATCGTCGGTGACTCCCTGTACGTGGCCTCGCTGCGGGGCGCACGGCTGTGGGAGGTCCCGCTGGCCGGTGACGGCACCGTGGGCGAACCCGAAGCGCACTTCGTGGACGAGCTCGGCCGGCTGCGCACCGTCGTCCCGACCCCGGACGGCGACGCCCTGTGGCTGAGCACCAGCAACCACGACTCCTGGGGCTCCCCGGCCGAGGGCGACGACCGGATCGTGAACGTTCCGCTGGAATAGGGCCCGTGGGCGTGCCGACTCCGGAACGGGGGCGGAGGGGGACGTCCGGCGGAAGGGATGCCCGCAGGGTGAAGACACCCGGTGGGCGCTCCGGGTGAAGGGGCGGTCCGGTCGGCCCCAAGAAAGAGGAAAGCCGCCGGTCGCACCAGGTCGTTCCGCCTCCGAATGCCGAGGATGCCCTGTGACGGCAGCTCGGGCCGGTCCGGGCGGGGACGAGAGCGGGGTTTCGGTGCAGCGACGGCGGACACGGCACAGGGGACGGCTGGCGGTCTTCGGGAGGGGGATGCTCGTCTTCGCGGCCTCCACCTCCCTACTGGTGGGGTACACACCCTCGACCGGGGAAGCGGACCTGGAGATCAGCAAGTCCATCGGGCAGGAGTACGTGATGCCCGGCGGTCCGATCCGCTGGAACATCACCGTCACCAACCACGGCCCCGACGCCGCCGAGGGCGTGGTGGTCACCGACGAACTACCAGGTGGGGTGGACCACCTCGAGGCCGTCATCGACAACCGCCCCTGCTCCATCGAGGATGGGGCGGCCACGTGCACCGTCCCGGATCCGTTGCCCCCGGGGTCCGAGGCCCGGATCGAGGTTTCCGGGATCGTCGAACCGGACGTCCTGGAGGTCCCCCGCAACCAGGCCTGGGTCACGGCTGACACCCACGACCCCGACCCGGAGGACAACGGTCCCGTCACCGCACCCGAGGACCCGCGCCTGGAGCCGGAGACCGACCTGGACCTGCGCAACGACCTGGCCACCGAGGTGGTCCGGCCGGGCGCATGGATCGTCTGGGAACTCACCCTGACCAACATGGGACCGTCCACGGCCCGGGACGTCGAGGTGACCGACACGCTGCCCGGCGGACTCACCCACACCTTCGGCTACGTCCGTGAACCCGCCATCGGTTGTGCCGCAGCGGGCCTGAGCCTCACCTGCCCGATCGGCGACCACGACCCCGGCACGGACGACGCGCTCACGCTGGTGGTGGGCGGCAGGCTCAACGACGACGCCACCCGGATCCCGGACAACGTGGCCTCCGCGACGTCGACCACCCCGGAGTCCGGTCCCGGCAACAACACGGACGTCGTCTCGGACAACGGGGACAGCGTCTTCGAGCCCGGCCCGCCCGCCGGGTGACGGGAGCCCGGGCCCGTCACCCGGCGGGCGGGCCCACCGGCTCCGTATCGGCCGCCAGGGGGGCTCACCGGCTTCCGCCCGGGCCCTTTCACGGCCCGGGCACCCGGGCGGCAACCACCCGGACCACGGACACGCCCTAGTCGAGCAGGCCGCGGGCGACGACCTCCTCGGTCAGGACGCGGCGGATCTCCTCGTCCTCGCCCAGGTGGCCGGGGTGTTCGGCGCTCTCCCGCAGCCGGCCGCGGACCGCCTCGACCACCTCGTCGCTGAGCAGGGCCCGGGCCACCGGGGCGGCTTCGGCCGTCTCCCGCCAACGGCGCAGCGCGTCCAGCCGGCCGTGTTCGACGGCCTCGCGGGTGAGGTGGAACAGGCCGTCGATGTTGCGCTGGTAGGACTCCTCGTCCAGCAGGTCCACGTCCACGACGGTGACCGGCTGGGGCGAACCACCGTCGGCGTCAGGACGCAGGTGGTAGACCCGCCAGATCCGGCCGTTGGTGAGGAACACCCACTCGGCGCCCTCCTCCACGGCCAGGCGCCGGGCCATCTGGATGTTGCGCAGGTCCAGGTCCTCCTGCCCGATCCGGCGCACCTCGACGGGGGCGAAGAGCTCACCGTCCAGGACGATCGCGTAGTCGATCGAGTCCCCGCTGGTGCGGTACTCCGTGGTCATGTCCTGGTACTTGCTGAAGTTCAGACCGACACTGAAGAAGTCGGCGACCAGCATGCGGGTGTCACCGTCGTTGGCGTCGCGCTCCGCGAGTTCGGCCAGGGGCCCGGAGAGCCGGTCGACCGCGGCGGCGACCCGGCCTCTGACGGCGGTCTCCCAACTCAGCGTCGTGGTGAACTGGCCGGTCCTGGTCATGACCTGGGTCTCTTCAGCGTCCATGCCGTCCGTTTCCGTGTCTGGGGGCAACCCCGTCACACGGCTTTCTCCGGGACCGGGGAGCACGCGGACGAGGGGAGAATCCGCCACAGATGCTACAGCTCCGGCACCGGGGCCCCGCCCCCGAGGGGCTCGTGCGCACCTGTGGGGTCAGGGCCGCCGTCCCGCCGAAGTCCCGGCGAGCCGGTGCGACGGCCTCGGGGAACGCGGCCGACCCGTGCGCGGGGCCGCCGGTCACCCGCCGACCTCCTGTCGGGCGTGCACGTCGAAGGCGGTGTCGCAGGCCCCACGCACCCTGTCGTCGTGCGTGGCGATGACCACGGCACAGCCCTGGCGGCTCATCCGGCGCAGCACGTCCACGACCATGGCGCCGTTACCGCTGTCCAGGGCGCCGGTCGGTTCGTCGGCCAGAACCAGGGACGGCTGTTTGACCATCAGCCGGGCCAGGGCGACGCGCTGCTGTTCGCCGCCGGACAGGTGGTGCACCCTCTCCTTCTCCCGGCCGGCCAGCCCGACCCGCGCCAGTGCTCCGGCGTGGTCGGCCCCGGCTCCGCGCCGCCGGGCCACGTCGAGGTTGGCCCTGACGGTGGCGTTCTCGATGAGGGCGTAGTCCTGGAACAGGTAGCCGAGGTGCTTCCGGCGGAAGCGGCGCCGTCCGCCGGGCCCCAGACGGACGAGGTCGGTGCCCTCGAACAGGATCCGGCCGCTGCTGGGTTCGTCCAGCAGGCCCATGCAGTTGAGCAGGGTGGTCTTGCCGGAACCGCTGGCGCCGACCAGGGCGAGCATCCGTCCGGGTTCGACGGTCAGGGTGAGCCCCTCCCACAGGGTGCGCGGGCCGAAGGACTTGGTGAGTTCTTCCAGGACGATCATGTGATTCCTCGCCTTCTCGGCTCCCCGGTCGGGGGCAGGGATCGGGGTCAGGCCCGGGACGAGCCCTCGCGGACGATGCGGTGGTGGAAGAGCACGAGCACGCCCAGGGTCAGCGCGAGCGAGGCCAGCGCGATCCCCGCGGCGTGGAGGGGTTCGGCCCCCGTGGCGGACGCCGGGCCGGGCGGCAGCGGGCGGGCCGGGTCGTTCGGCCCGGTGGAGGCGGTGACGGCGCCCCAGGCGGCCCATCCGACGAACACCGCCGCGATCACCGCTTCGACGGCCAGTAGCCGCCGGTGCGTGGCGAGGAAGCTCCACCCGCTGATGTGTCGGGCGAAGATCGTCTGCGCACGGGTGCGGACGTGGACGACACACGCGGCCACCGCGGTCAGCAGCAGTACGGAAGCCGCTCCGAGCAGGTTGAACAGTTCACCGCGCAGCGTGCCCAGGGCGAGGGCGTGTGCTTTCGACGCGCCGGTGGTCAGGGTCTCGACCATGGAGACGTAGCGGGACGCCTGCGGGTCCTCGGCGCGCAGCGCCGCCACCACACCGGGGTCGGGGAAGACCGTGTGCCGCCCCGACATGTGGTTGACGTAGCTGTTGTCGGACAGGGCCCCGCCGACCGGCAGGGCGACGATGACGGGTTCCCGCAGCAGGGGCAGGGCCTGGCCGAGGCGCTCCTGGGTGCCGTAGGTGAACACGGTCTGGCCGTCGGCGGCGGGCAGCACCTCGACGTCGGGGGCACGGCCGGGTTCGCCGTTCACCTCCAGCCACCCGGCCACCCCCTCGGCCACCGGCCGGGCGTGCGCGGCCGACGATTCGGGCAGGAGGACGCGCACGGTCCCGCCCGGTCCGTACCGTTCTCCGGTCGGGGACAGGACTTTCTCCCGTGCCAGGTAGGTGTCGTTGACGATGAGGACGGGGGCCGCCAACCGGTCCCTGCGCGGGGCCGCCGGGTCGGAGGGGACGATCTCGGAGGGGGCGAGGGGGAGGGCCAGCACCATGTCGCCGCTGGTGTCGGCCGCACGGAGCCACGGCCCGAGTACCTCGTCGACCGCGTCCGCGTCCGCCCAGCCGTAGTTGGCGCTGAGCGCGGGGCGTGAGGTGTCGCCGTACTGCGCGAAGACCTCCAGCGCGGCGCGTCGGTCCCGGCTCTCCTGTGCGGCGACGGCCACGCCACCGACGATGACCAGGGCCAGGACCAGTGCGGGGACGCGCACGAGGTAGACGGCGGCGGTGGTGCTGCGCAGCGGAAGGCGCCCCCTGAGCGCGGGCAGGATGCCGGTGGCGTGTACCAGGGCGAGCGCGGCGGCGTGTACTGCCAGGCAGGGCAGGGTGAGCGCGGCGAGGAAAACGAGCGCGAGGGGTGCGTAGAAACCGAGCTGGCTCCATCCGTTGTAGACGCCGAGAACGACCAGAGTGATCGCGGCCGTGCCGGGCAGGGCGACCGCCCACAGTCGGGCGACCCCGGCCAGCTCTCCGGCCAGAACGCTCGCGTAGGAGTGGCCCTGGAGCCGCCTGACGGCGTGGTCGCGGGCGGCGAGCAGTACCCCGGCCGCGGTGGCGGTGACGGTGCTGAGCAGGGCGACGGCCGCCAGGTGGAGCAGGTGCCCCCCGGAGAAGAAGTGCCACAGCCGGGTCGTCCGGGTACCGGGGGCCTCGGTGAGGCCGTGGTCGGTGAGTGCCTGGCGCAGGGCCGACGCGGCCTCCGGGGCTCCGAAGACCAGGTAGTAGCCGTTGGGCCCCACCTCGCCGAAGTCGGTGACGGGGTGGGTGTGGACGGTGAAGCCGCGGCTGAAGGTCCGGTAGCCGTCGTTCAGCCAGCGGGCGTGCCGGGAGCCGGGATCGGAGACGGCCAGGTACAGGTGGGCCCGTGACGAGGGCTCGTTGACGTCGAGGACGCCGTAGCCGATGGCGGTGCCGTGGTCGTCGGCGACCTCCTGGACGGTTCGTGCGACCTCGTCCGTGTCGTGGGTGCCGTTGTTCTCGGTGATCCAGACCAGTTCCGAGTCGTCGAGCACGTAGAGGGTCTGTTCGGCGGTGGCGGAGAGGAGGAACGCGATGAGCGCGGCGAACGCGACGCACGCCGTGTAGGCGAAGGAGAGTGTCCTGTTCGGCACCTGGGGGTCCTGTCGGGGCGGGTGGAGCGGACCCGTTGGCGGGGGCGACGACGGGTCCGGGGGCGGGGCCGGGATCAGCAGCCGTCACGCCAGTACTGCTGGTTGTTGGCCAGGGCCCGCGAGGCCTCGGCCCTGGCCCAGGTCCCGGCCGGGGCGTGGGCGCGTTCGGTGTGGGTGCCCACGGCGGTGGCGCCGTGGCAGTTCCGCGGGTGGTGGTAGTCCGAGCGGACGAAGCCCTGCCCGGGGACGCCGGTGAGGCTGCGCTCCCACACCCCGCCCCCGACCGTGGAGCGTTCGGCGGCGGCGGCGATGCCGGCGGTCGCCGCGGCGATTCCGGCGGTGACGAGCAAGCTGACGGAAACGCGTTTCAGGGTCTCCACGGAGGTTCCTTTCCCTCAGCAGTTGTTGCGCCAGTAGGACTGGTTGTTGCCGTTGGCGCGCGGGGCGAAGGCTTCGGCCCACGCTCCGGCCTGTGCCCGGACACGGACGGTGCGGGTTCCGACAGCGGTGGCTCCGTGGCAGGCGGAACCGTGGTGGTACCGGGAGAAGGTGTCTCCCGCCCCGGGGACCCCGGTGATACCCCAGTGCCACTCCCCGCCTCCGATGTAGGAATGCCCGGCCAGGGCGATTCCGGCGGTGCCCGTTGTGATGGCGGCGATGCAGGCCGCATTCACGAAAACGCGCTTCAGGGAATTCACGGTTTTTCCTCCTCAGCAGCCGCTGCGGTAGTACGTCTGGTTGTTGGTCCAGGCCTTGGGCGCGCTGGCGTAGGAGGTGTATCCGGGGGCGGCGTTCCTGGACCGGTCTGTGTAGGTGCCCACCGCGGTGGACCCGTGGCAGTTGTGGGAGTGGTGGTAGTTCGAGTAGACGGTGGAGGCCGAGACGCCGTGGTACCAGGTCCCGCCTCCGATATGGGTTCCGGCCAGGGCTGCTCCCGCTGCTCCTGCGGTGATTCCCGCGACGAGGACAGCAGCGGCGATCCCGTGTTTCGAGGTCTTTCCCATGATGGCCCCCTGCCTTTGTGTTCGGTTTCCGAAGGTGCCCCCGACAGGGGCTGCAGAAAAGGATTGCAGAATTGGAACAGGTGCTTTCTCGAAGGCGCGCATGCTCCGTGGTCCTTCTGAGGAAAGTCCTACCTCGCTTCTTTGTCCGTGATCTCTTTTTTGGCCACATGCGGACAGAAGAGGGGGAGGCCTGTCGGTCCTGGGGTAGAGGCGGGGGTAATTCGTTGCAATTCATGCCCAAGGGGAAATATCCCTCGCGTGCTCCGGCCGGATCCACCAGCTCCCGGCTCGGACCGCCATCGGAGTTCCGGGGTGTGCGGAACGGGGGCGCTGCGCTCCCGGGCGCTCAGTGCCTGTGCGCTCGCCCGGTCTCTCGGGGTCCCTCGCCCGGCCGAGGCGTGGACGCCGCCGCGATGACAGTCGGGGTTCCGGCCTCCGCCCGGCATGCACGCCTGTCCCTGGACGAACTCGGTGCTCGTGGCCGGGTGGGCTGGGCGCGGTGCGCCATCGACTCAGTCAACATGCGCGCCCTCAAAAGGGAGGACCTGAGAGGCCCCTATCCTGCCGGCCGAGGCATAAAGACACGAAGGTCTATTGGATCACCGATCGGACCGGTCTGCCCCTGTTCGTGGCGATCCCGGGAACCACCACCCACGACAGTCGGGCCTCCACACCTTGGTCCGCAGGATCCCTCCGGTCCGCTCTCGCCGCAGACTGAGGAGGCGCAGGCCTGCCAAGTTGCACGTTGACAAGGGCTACGACTACGACCGCCTGCGCCGAGGGCTCCGCGCACGTGGGATCGTCCACCGCTTGGCCCGCAAAGGTGTGGAGTCCTTGAAGCGGTTGGGGCGGCACCGACGGCAGATTGAGCACACCATGGGCCTGACTGTTCGGATGCCGCCGCCTACATCGCCGCTATTAGCCGATCACTCCCCGGCCTTCGTCGGCATCGCCTGTACACGGATCTGTTACCGCAGACTCACCAAATGGGATGAGTTCCAAGTCTGTGCTCGGTGCTGAGCCTCAGGGGACCGACTTTGAAGTAGCCACGGTTCACTCCACGATCCAGTCGCCGTTGGCGTCGACCATGTAGCCGTCCACCTCGCTGGTGGCGACCGAGACATCACCGTTCCGCATCACGGTGAGCCCGGCCTTAGCGAAGGTGTCGATCCCGCTCTCTGTCTCGACAGGGAAGCGGAAGTTGGATATCGCGTCCTCATCGGTTGAAGACTTCGCACAATCACGCACGAGTGTCACGGTATCGAATTCGTCCGAGAAATACGCCCCTGCTTCGGGTTTGGTTTCATCGAATTCGTCCATCGAGAACGATTCCCCGACTCCGAGTCGCGAGGAAAGGTTCTCCCAGGCGGGCTTTTCCGCTGATTCTGAGACCTGCTCGGCGTAGACCTCCTCGATCCCCTTGGTCATCTCCTGCTCAGCCTCGGCGAAGGTTGACGGGGGCTCCACATCGGACGGCTTGCCCCAGTCCGCCAGCCACCCCGTGTACCACTCCCAGATGTCGTGGATTGCTACGTCTTCAACGGAGTCAAAACCAATTTCTATGACATATTCATCGACACTCAAATCTCCGAAAGAGTCATTATGCAAAACATCGATCTCGTACTGAAGATCTTCCCGGATCTTCTCCGTGAGATCCTCTTCCAGGCTTTCATATTCCTCTAGGTCGAGATGTCTCACCAGAAGGTCAAGCTGTTCTCGCACCTCTGCTTCCGCGTCCGCCTCAGAGTAAGCGGGTGCCGTCAGTGATTCGACTGCGCCGTCGGTGTAGGACACCTCAAGGTCGATGGCGCAGTACTGTGCGCCGTCAAGCTCCCGAGAGCTCGCGATGATGGAGTTGACCAGCAGTCCCTCGGCGTCGGCTCCGGCGGCTTCGCGAAGGTCATCGGGAATCTGGATCTCCACCGCGGTAGTTGGTTCCGCGTCACTGCTCTGAGTGAAGTCATACACGCTGTCCGGTCCGGAACCGCACCCGGTCAGGGCAAGTCCCGCGACAGAGAAAAAGCCTACGGAGTCAAGGATTCTCTTATTGATCTTCATGTGGGGTTCGCGCTTGGGCGCGTTTTCCTTCCGTACTGGCTCGGGGGTTTCGAGGAAAGGGAAAAGGTGGCGTGGGTCATTCTGTAGAATCTGCTGCTTGAGTTCCCTGCTTCATGAGAGATGAAGGAGGTTTCTCATTACTTGTGCCTGTGTAGCACAGTATCCGCCTTCGCCCGTCGTTTATATCACAGCGTGTATGGCGTCACTCGCGAAGGGGTAGCTCTCGAGCTCGAACTCACCTTGCATTCTCGTGCGGACGCTGAGCGGAGTGATCAGAACCCCAGGCTGAACAGGATTGATCGTTTTCTGCCCTGGAGGTGCAGTGCACAGCTCCGTGCCGGCCTGACGGAACCATCCCTGGCAGAAAGAATCCCCTGGTAGAGGAGTCAACGAGCAAGAAGATCCAGCACCAGAGGTTCCACATGCTGTTCCAGTGTGCCGCCCTGCCGTTGTCACGACGCACCTTGAACCTGGTTGCCCGCACCATTCGAGCCCGCCGGGGCCAGGACCGTGTCTCGGTGACGGCGGCTCAAACCAGCCTTTCAGATCCTGCTCCTGCCGTTCCATACCCGATGCGGGGCGCGGTGCTCGAACAGGACGCCGCTGACCACGGTGTGTGTATGCGGCCGGTGAGTATCCGTCGAAGAGCGTACGGCGCCCCGGCGCCCTGTCTGCCCTGCTGCACCACCAGGGCAGATGGGGCTCGGCCTCTTGGCCCTGGCACACCCGTACGGGGTTGATGAGTGTGTCCGCTGTCGTCGCATTCGTGGCTTCACGACGAAAGCACCGGGCTTTCGATGATGTCGAGGATTTTGCGGCGAAGTGCGCAGGAGTCAGCAGGAGACCGCTCGTGGAAAGCGCTCTTCTCAGGCGGAGCGCGACTGTACAAGACCGTACCTAAAGAAAAATTAATGCCACCGGAATGTTTTGGGATCTCCCATCGGGTAGGCCAAGGACTGCCTGTACGTGTTAGTGTCAGACAGGGGATTGGCAATGCCGCGCACTTGAGGCATTTGGGGGAAGGTCTCGTGCGCAGCTCACCCCTTGAGGGAATGCGGCCGCCGTGTCATCGTGGTCTTCGGGGAAAGAACTCTGGCACGGCGGCCCACCTTGTAAGTGTCGGTTGGGGTGCTATGCGACCCTATGTTCTGGGCTTTCTTTATAACAGCAAGAAATTTCCCCGACGGGGTTTAAATACGTCTTTCGGGGGAGGTTGGTATTCGCTGGCGCCTCCGGCCCCCGAAGGTCGGAGGGGAAAACGCCAGCGGGGCGGCCCGGGAGGTCCGCCGGAGTTCCCCGGGCAGGCTGGCCGTACGGCCCGACTTCGTCGCCGAGGGCCGCGGAAGCGGTGGTTTCGGTGCCAGGTGCGGGGCGCCGGCATCTGTCCCGGGCCGCCGCGAGAACACGCAACGCAGAGTACCGGGGGGTTCTCTCGTGACAAGCGCAACGGACAACTCATCCCATGAAGCAGTCGGCATGGAACTCGGCGTGTTCCCCCAGTCGCGCACGCCAGCCCTGGAACTGGAGGAGGGCTCGGCCGAAGAGCTCCTGCACACGCTCAGAGGTCTCGAACCGACCGACCCCGGGGCCGTCGAGCTCAGGGAGCGCCTGGTCGCGCTCTACCGCCCCCTGGTGGCGAAGATCGCCCGTCGCTACTGCGGTCGCGGTGAACCGTTCGACGACCTCAACCAGATCGCCATGCTCGGGCTGCTCAAAGCCATTGACGGCTACGACCCCGCTTACGGCAGGCCCTTCATCTCCTATCTGATGCCCACCCTGACCGGTGAGATCAAACGCCACTTCCGCGACCACACCTGGGCCGTGCGGGTGCCCCGGCGTCACCAGGAGAACCGGGCCCGGCTCAAACGCACCGTTGCCGAGCTCCAGCACCAGCTCAGTCGATCCCCCAGCACCGGCGAGATCTCTCAGGCCATGGGGCTGCCGGAAGAGGAGGTGCTGGAGATCTCCCAGGCCTCCCAGGCCTACAGCGCTCTTTCGCTGGACTACCCCGACCCCTCCCTGGACGGGGCGGAGGAGAGCTCCTCATTGGAGGACCGTCTGGGCACAGAGGACCAGGCCCTGGCGCGGGTGGTCGAGCGAGAATCGCTCAAACCGGCCCTGGCCCGCCTGAAACCCCGTGAACGCACCATCCTCATGCTGCGCTTCTTCAGGGACCGCACGCAGACCCAGATCGCCCGGCAGATGGGGTACTCCCAGATGCATGTGTCCCGCCTGCTCTCCAGCACCCTCAAGAAACTGCGCTCCGAGGTGGGCGCGGAAGCGCTCTCCCATGCCTGACTCCGTATCGGATCCTCCGCACGGGACGCGTTCGTGGAGGTGAAGAAATTCTCGCGCGCCTCCATCTGGGGCGGTCCCCGCGGGGTCCTGCTCGCTTCATGTCTGGTTCGGTTACCGCACCTGAAACCGGAGCGGTGTGCGGCCCCGACGTTGAAGTGCTTTGGTCAAAGGTCGTAACAGGCCACGTCGAATGACGCGGTAAAGCCGCACGCAGGGCTTTCGCGGGTGCAGGACGACCGTGGCACAAGAGGGTCGGCCCCTCCCGCAAAGTGCCGTGGGAGGGGCCGACCGGTGAAGCTGTGGAGTTGGTGCTCAGGCGTTCATCGCCCGCTGGAGCGCAGGTTCCCGAAGGTTCCGCGTACGGAGTTCCTCCAGCCCGCGGTCCGTGTGAGGGCTCGTCCCTTGAACATCTCGAAGCGGCCCCGGTTCCGCAGTCGGTTGTTGCCGGTCGCTCTCCCGGCCATCTCCTTGATCTTGCCCGTGGCCTGGGTCGCTCTGCCCTTGAGTTTCTCCGACTGGCGCATGAGCCCTCCTCCTGATGCGGATCGGTGGCGTCGTTGCCTGTCTCCATGAACCCCTGCCACATCTCAGGACTTTTATTCGGGATCTCCGAAATTCGTTCAGGATGGTGTAGGGCAGACCCGGTCTGCGGTCCGCATTCGATGGTGAGTGGCATCCACGGACATGTTCACCGCTCTTCGGCGGGACGAAGCCGGGGTCCGGCGCCGTGCAGACCGTCGCCCGGTGCAACCGCCGCCGCATGGACGGACGGCTCGCCGGCGGTCTGTGCGGATCAGGGGTCGGTCCAGGCGGTCGCGCTGTGCTGACCGGTGGCCGCGCCGTGGTGTTCGCCCTCGTGGTTGCCGAGGCCGTCGGGGCGGGTACGGGTTGGTGCACTCTGAACGCGAAAACGGCCCCTGGTGAGCGAAGGATCTTCGCGGACCAGGGGCCGTTCTGCTGGTGGAGCGGATGACGGGAATCGAACCCGCGTTATCAGCTTGGGAAGCTGAAGTTCTACCATTGAACTACATCCGCGCTGCTGGGCCGGGGCTCCCGGCCAACGCTGGCTATCCTAGCCCAACTCCGGGCCCCATGGGCAAGTCGGCACTGTGCCCGGGGGTGTGCTCGGGCGCCGCTGGGCTGTTCCCGCAGGCGGTAGGTTCGGAACGTGCTGCTCTCCGATCGCGATCTCAGGTCAGAAATCGACTCCGGACGGGTCCGGATCGATCCCTTCGACCCCTCCCTCATCCAGCCGTCGAGTATCGATGTCCGACTCGACCGCTTCTTCCGGGTCTTCGAGAACCACAAGTACCCGCACATCGACCCGTCGGTGGAACAGCCGGATCTGACCCGGCTGGTCGAGACCGACGGCGACGAGGCGTTCGTACTGCACCCGGGTGAGTTCGTCCTGGCGTCCACCTACGAGGTGGTGGCCCTGCCGGACGACATCGCGAGCCGGCTCGAGGGCAAGAGCTCCCTGGGCCGTCTGGGGTTGCTCACGCACTCCACCGCGGGGTTCATCGACCCCGGTTTCTCCGGTCACGTCACCCTGGAGCTCTCAAACGTGGCGACCCTGCCGATCAAGCTCTATCCGGGGATGAAGATCGGCCAGCTGTGCATGTTCCGGCTCACCTCGCCGGCTGAACGCCCCTACGGCTCCGCCGCCCGCGGGTCCCGTTACCAGGGGCAGCGCGGGCCGACCCCCTCCCGGTCGCACCAGAACTTCTCGCGGACCCGGGTCGTGGAGGAGGGGCCCTGACGCAGGGGTCCCTCTGGTGGCCCAACCGGGGCTTACGGTACGGTCATGCTTTGACACGTTCTGTCGTATGGCGTGCCTGTCATGTAATTGTGATCCTCATCGCCCTAAAATTGCCGGTGGTATAGATCACATCTGGGCGCTTCGGGGTGTCGGCATCCCGTGCCATAGGTCGGCAGACGGTTTTTATGGCGGTTAAACATGTTATCTGGTAGTGACATACCGCCTGAACTGTGCGTACACATCTGGGTAAGGTGGCGCCCCGACGTGAACCAGGTAGCGGTTTCGCCCGCTTAGGGTGCGCACGGGGGGGCTCTGCGCAAACCGGCTACCTGCGGAAACCGCGGGCCGGATCGGGGGTTTGAGCCCCACTGCGCCTCGCGGCCGGGACAGCCCCATAGAGGAGACCGTGCCAGTAGTACGCGCAGACCACCTGTACAAGGTGTTCGGAAGACAGTCGAAGGCAGCCGTCGAACGGCTCTCCGACGGCAGCCACCGTGACACCATCGCCGACCTCGACGTGACCGCTGCCGTCATCGATGTGTCCTTCGAGGTCCAACCGGGCGAGATCTTCGTCGTCATGGGCCTGTCGGGGTCGGGCAAGTCAACCCTGATCCGCATGCTCAACGGTCTCCTGGAGCCCACCGCGGGCACCGTGGAGGTCGACGGCGTCAACATCACCGCACTGAGCAGGAAGCACCTCCTGAACCTGCGGGGCGAGAAGATCAGCATGGTCTTCCAGCACTTCGCCCTGCTTCCGCACCGCACGGTTCTGGAGAACGCGGCCTACGGCCTGGAACTGCGCGGGATGCCCCGCGCCGAACGCCAGGCGAAGGCCAAGGAGACCCTCGGGCTCGTGGGTCTGGACGGCTGGGAGGACAAGCTCCCCCAGCAGCTCTCCGGCGGCATGCAGCAGCGTGTGGGCCTGGCCCGCGCCCTGGCCGCCGACACCGACATCATCCTCATGGACGAGGCCTTCAGCGCGCTCGACCCGCTGATCCGGCGGGACATGCAGACGCAGCTCCTGGAACTCCAGGCCTCCCTGGGCAAGACGATCATCTTCATCACGCACGACCTCAACGAGGCCATGCGCCTCGGCGACCGGATCTGCGTGCTCCGTGACGGCCGCGTCGCCCAGATCGGTGCGGCCGCCGAGATCCTGAGCGAGCCGGCCAACGAGTACGTCGAGCGCTTCGTCGAGGACGTCGACCGCTCCCGCGTGCTCACCGCCTCGGCCGTGATCGACGCCGGCACCGCCACCGACACCAGTGCCCCCCAGGTCAGCCCGGACACCCTGGTGGCCGACCTGTACCCGACCGTCTCCACCACGGACCGCCTCCGGGTGGTCTCGGACGAGGGCGAGGTGCTCGGCATGGTGACCCGCGAGTCCGTGCTGGCCTCCCTCACCACCGAGGAGAAGGGGGAGGAGAACAAGTGACACCCGTCGACTTCCCGCCGAACATCCCGGTCGGTGACGGCTTCGAGGCGCTCAACACCTGGCTCAAGTCCACCTTCGGCCTGTTCTTCGAACTGACCGGTGACTTCATCCGCTGGGCCGTCGCGGTCCTGTCCGGGTTCTTCGTCGACCCCGGGGCCGGGCAGCTGGCGTTCATCGCCGCCGTGATCATCGCGGTCCCGCTGGTGCGCACGCGCCGCACGCCCCTACTGGGGATCGTCGTCGGCGTCTCGCTGCTGTACGTCCTCCAGGCGCTGTTCGGTCTCGTGACCGTCGTCATCAACAGCGTTCCGGTGCTCTTCCTGTGGGCGATGAACCTGTTCGACACCAACGTCGAACCGTACTTCGTCATCTCCCTGGTGTTCCTGATCGCGGTCACCGCACTGGGACTCGTGGAGAGCCGGAGCCGGGTCCGCGCCGCCGTCGTGGCCGGGGGCTGGCTGGTCCTGGTGCTGCTCGGCTGGCTGGTCCTGCCGATGCTGGTCACCGCGCCGATGTCGCTGGTCATGATCCTGCTGCTCAGCCTGCTCGCCCTCACGGTGGCGGGCTGGCGCATGGGCCTGTTCGCGCTGATCGCGCTGACCCTCGTGGCCTCGGTGGACCAGTGGTTCAACGCCATGGACACGCTGGGCCTGGTCCTGGTAGCCAGCCTCATCGCCGTGGTCATCGCGATCCCGATCGGCATCCTGGCCGCCTACAGCGACCTGGTCAGCAAGATCATCAAGCCGGTCCTGGACCTGATGCAGACCCTCCCGGCGTTCGTCTACCTGATCCCCGCGATCTTCTTCTTCTCCATCGGTTCGGTGCCCGGTGTGGTCGCGACCATCGTGTTCGCGATGCCGCCCGGTGTGCGCCTCACCGAGCTCGGCATCCGCGGGATCGACAAGGAGCTCGTCGAGGCGGGCGAGGCCTTCGGTGCTCCGCGGAGCAAGATCCTCACCGGCATCCAGCTCCCCCTGGCCCTGCCGACGATCATGGCCGGCGTCAACCAGGTCATCATGCTGGGCCTGTCGATGGTCGTCATCGCGGGCATGGTCGGCGCCGGCGGCCTGGGCAGCCAGGTCTACCAGGGCATCACCCGCAACGACGGCGCGCTCGGTTTCGAGGCGGGCATCGCCGTGGTCATCCTGGCGATCTTCCTGGACCGCCTCACCGCCGCCGTAACCAAGAACAGCCCGCAGGCCCGCGTCGACGGTTCGTCCTGACGCAGGCCGGTTCACAGAAGCACTAGGGAAGGACATCCCACGATGTACAGCCGTAAGCGAATGACAGGTCTGGCCGCGGCCGGTATGAGCGGCATCCTCCTGCTGACCGCCTGCGGAGGCGGCGGCGAGGACCTGACCGGTGGCTCCGACGAGGGCACCGAGGACGCCAAGGACGTCAACATCGCGCTGATCGCCTGGGAGGAGGCCATCGCCACCACCGCCATGTGGCAGGTCATCCTGGAGGAGAAGGGCTACAACGTCACCGTCACCGACGTCGACGTGGCCCCGATGTACCAGGGCGCCGCCAACGGCGACGTGGACCTGTTCCTGGACACCTGGCTCCCCACCACCCACGCGGACTACTGGGAGGACTACGGGGACCAGCTGGAGGACCTCGGCACCTGGTACGACAACGCCAAGCTGACCATCACCGTCCCCGAGTACATGGAGGACGTCAACAGCATCGCCGACCTCCAGGACCACGCGGACGAGCTGGACAACCGGATCGTGGGGATCGACCCGGGCGCCGGTCTTACCCGGGTCACCAAGGAAGAGGCCATGCCGGCCTACGGCCTTGAGGGCGACTGGGAGCTGATGGAGTCCTCCACCGCCGCGATGCTCGCCGAGCTGGACTCCGCGATCGCCGACGAGGAGCCCATCGTCGTGACGCTGTGGCGTCCGCACCCGGCCTACGCCCAGTACGACCTGAAGGACCTCGAGGACCCCGAGGGCGCGATGGGCGAGGCCGAGGAGATCCACGCGGTCGGCCGCGAGGGCTTCGGTGAGGACTACCCCGACCTGAGCGGTTGGATCGAGGGCTGGACCATGACCGACGAGGAGCTCGCCTCCCTGGAGGTCCTCACGGTCGGTGAGGACGTCGAGGACGAGCAGGCGGGTGCCCGCGAGTGGCTCGCCGACAACCCCGAGTTCCTGGAGCGCACCCTGGGCGAGGACGCCGAGGGTCTGGACTTCTAGGACTCCCTCGTGTCGCCCCGGTCACAGGGCGTACAAAACGCCCGGATCATCGGGTAGAAATACGAAGTCGGCCGCCTCCACCACGTGTGGGGGCGGCCGTCGTCTGGGCGAAGTTCCGGAGCCGGTACCGATGGTCCCCCCTCACGCGGACCGGCCCCGCGCAAGCACGTATTGAGGGAAGACGATTTCATGATGGACAGCCACAGGCGCGGGACGGCTCTGGCCGCCGCCGGTATGAGCGGTGCACTCCTGCTGACCTCCTGTGCCGGGGAGAGCGGGAACCTGATCGGTGGCTCTGACGGTGGCGGGGACGCCAGGGAGATCAACATCGCGTTGATCGGCTGGGAGGAGGCCGTCGCGGTCACCCACATGTGGGAGGTCATCCTTCAGGAGAAGGGCTACGACGTCACGGTCACCGAGGTCGACGTCGCCCCGGCCTTCCAGGGGGTGGCCGACGGCGACCTCGACCTGTACCTGGACATGTGGCTTCCGGTCACCCACCACGAGTACATGCAGGAGCACCGGGACCGGATCGAGAGCCTGGGCTCCTGGTACGACAACGCGGTCCTGACCCTCACGGTCCCCGAGTACATGGAGGACGTGCGCTCGATCGACGGCCTCCCGAAGTACGCCGACGACCTGGACGGCACCATCGTCGGGATCGAACCGGACGCCGGTCTGACCCAGGTCACCCGGGACCAGGCCATGCCCGGGTACCGCCTGGAGGAGGACTTCGAGCTGGAGACGTCGTCGGGCGCGGAGATGATGGCCGAGCTGGACGAGGCCGTCCTGGCTCAGGAGCCGGTCGTCGTGACGCTGTGGCGTCCGCACCCGGCCTACGCCCAGTACGACCTGAAGGACCTGGACGACCCCCAGGGGGCGATGGGCGGTACCGAGGGCCTGCACTCGATTGGGCGTGCGGGCTTCGCCGAGGACTACCCCGAGCTGACCGACTGGATCCGGAACTGGTCCATGAACGACGACGAGCTCGCCTCCCTGGAGACCCTCACGGTCGGCCCCGGGGTCACCGACCCGGCGGAGGGCGCCCGGCAGTGGCTCGCCGAGAACCCCCTGTTCCTGGAGCGCACCCTGCAGGAGGATGCCGGGGACCTCGAGTTCTGAGCGTCCGGCCCGCTCCCGCGGGATGTCCGGGAGCACACGCGGCGGGGGCCGCCCCCAACCGGGAGGCGGCCCCCGCCGCGTGTGCGGGACGCTTAGGTTCAGGGGGCGTAGTAGCCGCCCTGGGCGCCGCCGATGCCCTGGTTCGCCTGGTTCGGCTTCTCGCGTTTGGGCAGCACGTAGGCGGCCAGCAGTCCGCCGAGGAAGCCGAACAGGTGCGCCTGCCAGGAGACGCCGGGGTGTTGGGGCAGGACCCCCCAGATCATCGTTCCGTAGAAGATGACCACGCAGATCATGATGACAATGTCGATGGTCTTGCGTTCGATGATGCCGCGCAGGACCGTGTAGCCGAAGTAGCCGAAGACCAGGCCGCTGGCCCCCACGGTGACGGTGTTGTCGGCGGTGAACAGCCACACGCCCACGCCGCTGACCAGGGCCACGATCAGGGTGGTGAGCAGGAAGCGGCCCAGGCCGCTGAAGGCCACGAGGGAGCCCAGCACCAGGAACGGCAGTGAGTTGCCGATCAGGTGGGCGAAGTTGCCGTGCATGAACGGTGCGGTCAGCACGGCCCAGGGTGCGTCGGCCTCTCCGGACCTGATGCCGAACTGGCGGTCGAGACGGCCCCCGAGAGGGGTGTCGAGGATCTCGAGGACCCACATGGCCGCGAGCATCCCCGCTACGGTCAGGATGGCGGTGATTCTGGACTGCTTCACCCCATCGAGACTAGATCAAACTGTCTTGGGGTGGTATGTCCGTGGGGCGCGTGTGGGCGATTGGTCCGATGTGTTCACAGTTGGGGCTGAGTCGACGGGCAGGGGTACGCAGACGCTCGGGGTTTCGGGGCGGTGCGGCGGCCCCCGGGGCCGAAGGAACGCGGGTTCAGCCGGAGGGGCCCGGGCTCAGGAGGCCAGGGAGCGCTTGCGGGGCGGAATCCCGGCCATGGCCATGAACGACTCCACCTTGGCGGGGTTGGTCATCCCGGTCAGCGGCAGGTGGGTGCGCGAGGTCCGGCGGCTCTTCAGCGAGGGGAAGCGCTTGGGGCGCCCCGCGCGGTCGCACAGTCCCAGGGAGCGGATGCGTCCGGGGAGCACGTGGTAGGAGCCGATCTCGTTGAAGGGGATCCGCACGACGTAGTCCCCGCGCTCGTACCGGAACTCCTCGTCGGAGACCTCCAGGACCGGCGCCTTGATCAGGTGGCCGTGTACCGCGCTGACGGCGCCGAGCAGGGCGAGGACGACACCGAGCACGATGTTCGCCCAGTGCCCGGGATCGAGGGCCACGACCCCGGCCCCCAGGGCCACGAGAGCGTAACCGCCCGACAGTTCCACGTACTTGCGGCCTACGGGGCAGACCAGGCGGACCGGTTCGGACACGGCGGATGCCTCTCTCGCTGGGCGGGGCGTTGGGGGTGACGGAGGGCGTCACAGCGAACCCTATCCGCTCCACGGGTGCGAGGGTCTCCGTTTCGGTCAGCTCGTGTGTGGGGTTCAGGACATGCCCTGCTCGGATTCCTGCCTTCTGTCGCTTTTTATGTTCAATGACAGGATCGTCCCATGAAAGGACATTGGCATTGTCAGTCGAGTCCAGTGGGATAGAAGTCCTCTTTTGTTACATGAGTGTTGCCTGATGCTCCGTTTGTAAGGTTTTGTCTGTTTCTCTCTCGGTAGTCGCACGCTTCGGGGTGGTAGTTAAACGTCGTTTACCTTTACGTGGCGCTGGATGGCGGCTCGTTTAATCCGCAATGCTTTTCTTCCTTGTCCGAATCCCGGCGGGTTGCCGTCCCCGGTGGTTGCCCGTCTGACCTGCGTTGATGGCAGGTTTCCCCGTTGTTTCGGGCGTATGGGGAGTTCGTGCCGCCGCGGTCCGGGCATGGGCGCGAACCGGTTGCGGATGGGTCACGAATCCGGCATTGGGGCTATACAGACATTTCGCTTAATGGTCTTCTAAGCGACTAATCGCCTAGTTTTTGCGGGTTGTGCCCGACTGGTGCCAACCCCGTGGCCTGTTCGTATGAATGATCAAGGGTGTGACTATGTACAAGCGTCGAAAGACGTTGGCGCTCGCCGCCGCCGCGACGTCAGCGGTCATGGTGGTCAGCGGCTGTTCCGGTGGAGGGGACGACGGCGGGGGCGACGGCTCCAAGGAGGCCACCTGGGTGATCAACAGCCTTCCCGGGGCCTGGCAGTCCGTCAGTCTGGCGGGCGGCAGCGTCTACACCATCCAGATGCTCTCCGGCACCATTCCCTACACCGGGCAGTGGCAGCCGGACGCGACGTACGAGTACGACATGGACGTGCTCGCCGAGGAGCCCGCCCTCATCAACGACGACGTGGACGAGGGCCCGGTCTCGTGGTCCATCACCCTCGCCGACGACGCCGTGTGGAGTGACGGCGAGCCGATGACCGGCGAGGACCTGCGGGTCACCTGGATGCTCTCCACCAGTCCCGACGAGGGCTACTGCACCGACTGCGACCCCCGTGACTCCAGCAGCTACGACAAGGTCGACACCATCGAGGTCGACGGCAAGACCGCGACCATCACGCTGAAGGAGGGCGAGGGCAACCCGGAGTGGATGGGGCTGTTCGACGCCCACAGCATCGCCGGCGGCTTCCTGCCCGCGCACCTGGCCGCCGAGCAGGACCTGGACGTCGACGACCCGGACGACCTGGGCGAGTACTACGACTGGCTGCACGCCGAGCGCCCCGATTGGTCCGGCGGCCCGTACGTGATCGTGGACGGCGACCTGGAGAACGAGGTCGTCAAGGAGCCGAACCCTAACTGGTTCGGTGAGACCGAGCCCGCGCTCGACAAGATCACGATGATGTACAACACCGACGAGGGCACCTACGTCAACGCCTTCGTCAACAACGAGCTCGACGGCGCCAACCCCGCTCAGTACAGCGAGGACGTCATCACCCAGCTCCAGGACGTCGGGAACGCCGAGCTGAGCATCGGCGAGGGGTCGACCTGGGAGCACCTCGACTTCAACATGGAGAACGAGCAGCTCCAGGACGTCGAGTTGCGCCGCGCCATCTTCACCGCGATCGACCGCGACGACATCGCCAACCGCAACTTCGGCGCCGGCTACCCGGACTACGAGCTGAAGAACAACCACGTCTTCGGCAACGACAGCTCCTACTTCGTCGACCACTTCGAGGGCGAGTCCCAGGGCACCGGTGACCTGGACGAGGCCAGGAGCATTCTGGAGGACGCCGGTTACGAGGGGTACGAGTCCGGCGGGACCCTCACCCTCGACGGCGAGGAGATCGGCCCGCTCCGTCTGGGAAGCACCGACACCGCCATCCGCAACAACTCGCTCCAGCTGATCCAGGCACAGCTCGCCGAGATCGGCATCACCGGCAACATCGAGATCACCGACAACCTCGGCGGGATGCTCACCGAACTCGAGTTCGACATCGCCCAGTACGGCTGGTCCGGCTCGCCGTACTTCGCCTCCAGTCCGACCACGTACTGGTACTCCGGTGCGGGCAGCAACTACGGCCGCTACGCCAACGACGAGGTCGACGAGCTCGTCCTCGCCGCGGGCAACGCCCCCGACCTGGACACCGCGGCCGACCTCGCCAACCAGGCGATGGAGATCGTGGTCCCGGACGCCTACGTGCTGCCGATCATGGCGGAGCCGAACTACTTCTTCGTCAACTCCGACCGGCTCGCGAACGTCCACGACAACCTGCAGTCCAGCTACCGAGCCACCTACAACATCGGTGAGTGGGACGTCGTCAGTTAGTCCGACGGCTCTCCCAGGTCCGGCCCCGGGACACCCCTCCCGGGGCCGGACCGGTCCTCGTCCACCCCTGAAGGATCACTCCCATGCTCGTTTACACGATGCGGCGGCTCCTGGGCGCGATTCCCGTCCTGCTTCTCGCATCCGTCCTCACCTTCGTGATGATCGACCTCTCAGGCGATCCGTTGGCCGACCTCCGGATGTCCACGCCCCCTCCGACCGAAGAGGTCATCCAGGTCAACGAGGCACGCCTGTACCTGGACCGCTCCATGCCGGAGCGCTACTGGCTGTGGATGACCGGAATCGGCGGCAACGGCGACATCGGTCTGCTCCAAGGAGAGTTCGGTCCCTCCACCCAGGGACCCCAGTACGACATCGGTACGGCCATCGCCGAACGCACGTGGACCACCCTGCGCCTGGTCGGCGCGGCCATGGTCTTCGCGCTCGGCCTCGCCATCATCACCGGTGTGATCAGCGCGCTGCGCCAGTACTCCAAACTCGACTACACCCTCACCTTCGTCGGCTTCCTGGCCCTGGCGATGCCCAGCTTCTGGTTCGCGGGCATCATGCAGGCGGCGGGTGTCAAGTTCAACCAACTGGTCGGCGGGCAGGTCTTCGCGACCATCGGTGACGGGCGCTTCCGCGCTCAAGGGGCGCCGATGTGGGACCAGTTCCTCAACGCCTTCGCCCACATGGCCCTGCCGACGATCGTGCTCATGCTGATCAGCTTCGCCTCCTGGAGCCGCTACCAGCGCACCTCCATGCTCGAGGTGATGAACAGCGACTACGTGCGTCTGGCGAGAGCCAAGGGCCTGCGCAACCACACGGTCATCCGGCGCCACGCCCTGCGCACCGCCCTGATCCCGCTGACCACGGTGGTCGCCATCGGCGTCGCCGGGGTCATCGACGGCGCCA
The DNA here is from genome assembly GCF_055763695.1 of Nocardiopsis moroccensis. NCBI lineage: Bacteria > Bacillati > Actinomycetota > Actinomycetes > Streptosporangiales > Nocardiopsidaceae > Nocardiopsis > Nocardiopsis moroccensis. The sequence goes on from NZ_CP199747.1 coordinate 5,237,851, forward strand.
TCCTCACCGAGGCGGTCTTCCAGTGGCGCGGTCTCGGTGACTTCTTCATCACCGCGGTGAACAACAACGACTCCTACGCCCTGATGGGCTGGCTGTTGCTCAGCGGGGTGATGGTGATTCTGGCCAACATCATCGCCGACCTGCTGTACGCCGTGCTGGACCCGAGGATTCGCTATGAGTGAGAACGGCATGTCCGGAAGCGCCCGCCGTGATCCGGCGAAGAAGGCGAAGAGCCGCGTCGACCGGACCCAGCTCCAGACCATCCTGATCCGGTTCAGCCGGCACCGCCCCGCGATGATCAGCCTGGTGCTCCTGACGTTCATCGTCCTGTTCGCGTTCCTCGGCCCCCTCTTCTGGACCTGGGACCACACGGTCTACCGTGAGATCCCCAGCAACCAGCCGCCGGACAGCGTCCACCCCCTGGGCACCTCGGCGGCCGGGCACGACGTCCTCGGCCAGCTCATGCGCGGAGCCCAGCAGACGCTGAAGGTGGCTTTCACCGTCTCGCTGCTGTCCACCGTCGTCGGCTCCCTGTGGGGCGCCACATCCGGCTACTACGGCGGCCGGGTCGACGCGTTGATGATGCGGGTCGTCGACATCTTCCTGATCGTCCCGCTGCTCGTCGCCGCCGCGGCGATCGCGGGCAACAGCGGGGCCGGGGCCTCCTGGTCCGCGATCGCGCTGATCATCGCGATCTTCTCGTGGGCCGCCATCGCCCGAGTGGTACGCGGTGTGGTGCTCTCTCTGCGGGAGCAGGAGTTCGTGGAAGCCGCCCGAGCCTCGGGCGCCTCCGCGTCATGGATCATCCTCCGGCACCTGCTGCCCAACGCGGCCGGGCCGATCATCGTCGCCGCCACCCTCCTGGTGGCGGTGGCCATCCTCGCCGAGGCCGGCATGTCCTTCCTCGGGTTGGGCATCCAGCTGCCGGACATCTCGCTCGGCCAGATGATCGGCAGTGCGCGCACGGCGGTGTCCACGCGTCCATGGCTGTTCTATCCGCCGGGTGTGATGCTGGTGTTGATCTGTCTGATGATCAACTTCATCGGTGACGGCCTCCGGGACGCCCTCGACCCACGACAGACCGGGGTGCGGCGATGACGACTGAGTACATGAACGAAGAACACACCGCTGAGGCGGGCACCGATGACGTCGTGCTCGAGGTCAGCGGACTGAGCGTCACCTTTCCCTCCGAGGACGGACCGCTGCCCGCGGTCCGACAGGTCTCCTACCGGCTGCGCCGGGGCGAGGCCCTGGGCATCGTGGGGGAGTCGGGGTCCGGCAAGTCCGTGACCTCGATGGCGATCATGGGCCTGCTGCCCCGGAAGGCGAGGGTGGAGGGCTCGGCCAGGTTGCTGGGCCAGGAGATCCTCGGGCTCTCCGACAAGAAGATCAGCGAGGTTCGCGGGCAGAAGATCGCCATGATCTTCCAGGACCCGCTGACCTCGCTCAATCCCGTGTACACGATCGGATACCAGATCGCCGAGGCGGTGCTCGCCCACCGCAGGGTGAGCAAGAAGGCCGCCATGGGCCGGGCGCTGGAACTGTTGGAGGTCGTGGGCATCCCATCGCCTGAGCAGCGGCTCAGGCAGTACCCGCACGAGCTGTCCGGCGGTATGCGCCAGCGCGTGGTGATCGCCATCGCGATGGCCAACGACCCGGACGTGATCATCGCCGACGAACCCACCACGGCTCTCGACGTGACCGTCCAGGCACAGGTGCTGGACGCGCTCCAACGGGCCCGCAAGGAGACCGGGGCCGCCCTGGTGCTCATCACCCACGACCTCGGCGTGGTAGCCGGGCAGGTCGACCGTGTGGGTGTGATGTACGCGGGACGCATCGTCGAGATGGGTTCGGTGGAGGAGGTCTTCTACCGGCCGCGCATGCCCTACGCGCTGGGCCTGCTCGGTTCGCTGCCGCGCCTGGACGGCGGCCGGGACGACCGGCTCACCCCCATCCTCGGTGCGCCGCCGTCCCTGCGGGACCTGCCAGAAGGCTGCGGGTTCGCTCCGCGCTGCCCGATGGCCAGGGACCTCTGCCACCAGGAGGAGCCGCGGCTGCTCCTGGTGGAGGGCGCCGACCGGGAGGAGCCGGAGGGCGGCACCCTCGCCCACACCACGGCCTGCCATTTCAACGACGAGTTGGTGGGGGTCGAGGCGGCCGACCTGTTCGGGTCCGCAGTCGCGGACGACGAGGGCGGGGGATCCGTCTCCCAGAGCGAACCGGCCGAGTCCCCGGACTCCGGTACAAGTGAGGAGCACCCGGAGGGATCGGGCGCTGAGTCGGACCGGGAGGCCCTCGGCACGGCCGAACCGGAGGTCCTGCTCACCGCCACCGATCTGGTCAAGCACTTTCCGGTCCGCTCCAAGGGACTGCTGCGGCGCAGGATCGGCGAGGTGCAGGCGGTCTCCGGGATCTCCCTGGAGCTCAGGGAGCACGAGACCCTCGCGCTCGTGGGAGAGTCGGGCTGCGGTAAGTCCACCACCGCGCGGTTGCTGTTGAACCTGATCAGGCTCACCTCTGGTGAGGTCAGCTACATGGGCCATCCGTTGCACGGAATGTCCGACCGGTGGATGCGGCCGCTGCGCCGGGACCTGCAGTTGGTGTTCCAGGACCCGTTCGCCTCCCTGGACCCGCGCATGACGGTCGCGGACATCATCGCCGAACCGATGCGCATCCACGGCACCGGGCACCAGGACGCCCGGAGGCGGGTCGGGGAACTCCTGGAACTGGTCGGGCTCGACCCGGAGCACGGCTCGCGCTACCCGCACGAGTTCTCGGGCGGTCAGCGCCAGCGGATCGGCGTGGCCAGGGCCCTGTCGCTCAAACCCAAGGTGCTGATCCTGGACGAACCGGTGTCGGCCCTGGACGTGTCCATCCAGGCGGGTGTGATCAACCTGCTGGAGGACCTCCAGGACGAGCTCGGCCTGTCGTACCTGTTCGTCTCGCACGACCTGTCGGTGGTCAGGCACATCGCCGATCGGGTGGCCGTGATGTACCTCGGGAAGATCGTGGAGACGGCCACGACGGAGCAGTTGTTCCGGGCACCCGCGCACCCGTACACGCAGGCGCTGATCTCGGCGATTCCGCTGCCGGACCCGGTCAAGGAGCGGACCCGGGAGCGGATCACCGTCACCGGTGACATCCCCAGTCCGGCCGACCCGCCGTCGGGCTGCCGGTTCCGGACCCGCTGCCCGAAGTTCGCCGACGGGCTTTCGGACGCCGAGCGTGTCCTGTGCGTGGAACAGCCGCCGGAGCTGCTGGACCGGGGCGCGGGGCACGAGGACGCCTGCCACTACTCGCAGGTGGTCGAGCTCTTCTGAGTCCGGGAACGGGGCGGGCCGGGGTTCTCCCGGCCCGCCCCTTCACGTGCGCTCGGCCGGGGCCGTGCGCGAACCACCGGTCACGGTATGGCGCCGCGAGGGCACCTTCGGTTATTTTCGCCTGGCGTGCTCCCGATCGGCTGACCCCGGAGGAGATTGCCCATGACCCCCACGGCCCCCCGCGGACAGCAGTCGCGGCGCAGACCTGGACGGCGGGCCGCAGCGGCCCTCGTCACCGCCCCGTTGGTCTGGCTCGCCCCGGTCGCCGCCGAGCCCGCCGCGGCCGCCCCGGTGACCCCCGCCGACATCCACCAGGACGACAGCTACCAGGCCGGTGCCGACCAGGCCGAGCGCGCCGACGGGCTGCGCGCGGACATCGACGCGATCCTGACGGACCCGATGCTGGAGGGTGCGACCTCCGGGGTGGTGGTGACCGACTCCGGCACCGGGGAGGTGCTCTACTCGGAGGAGGCCGACACCCGGCTGCTGCCCGCCTCCAACATGAAGCCCTTCACGACGGCCGCCGCGCTCCGAGTCTTGGGGGCCGACCACACCTTCGGTACCGAGGCCGTGGTGGAGCGCCGCCCGGGCCGGGGCGACGTCGACGAGCTCTACCTGGTCGGCGGCGGCGACCCGGCACTCGACGGCGAGGATCTGGATGCCATGGCCGCCGACGTGGCCGCCTCCGGCGTCACCTCGGTCGGAGACCTGTACGCCGACGACTCCTGGTTCGACGACGAGCGGCTCGTGGACGACTGGTGGCCCGAGGACGAGCCCTACGCCTACTCGGCGCAGATCTCGGCTCTCACCGTGGCCCACGGCGACCGCCACGACACCGGGGTGACGGAGGTGACCGTGACCGCGACCGGGAAGGGCGAGCCCGTGAGCGTGGACCCGGGGGCTGCCGCCGGTTACGTCGAGCTCGACAACCGGGCCGTCACCGGTGCGGCCGGGGGAGAGGACACCCTGGTGGTCGACCGTCCGGTGGGCACCAACACCATTGAGGTCACCGGCTCGCTGCCCGCGGACGCCGGTCCGCGGGTGGTGCTGCGCACCGTGGACGAGCCCGCCGGGCTGGCCGGGCACCTGTTCGCGCAGGCGCTGGAGGAACACGGCGTGACCGTCAGCGGCGAGGTCGCGCGGGCCGAGGTGCCGGGCGAGTGGCACCGTCCGAGGGTGGTCGCCGAGCACACGTCCCCGCCCCTGGCCGAGCTCGTGGTCCCGTTGACGAAGTTCAGCAACAACGGCCATGCCGAGATGCTGGTCAAGAGCATCGGCCGGGAGGTCTCCGGGGAGGGGTCGTGGGACGCGGGCCTGGCCGCCCAGGAGGCCGCGCTCCGGGACCTGGGCGTGGACACCTCCGATCTGGTCCTGACCGACGGGTCGGGGCTGTCCCGGGGCAACCGGGTCACCGCCGACACCGTCGTGGACCTGCTCGCCCGCGCCCAGGAGGCCCCCTGGTACGAGGTCTGGCACCACTCGCTGCCGGTGGCCGGAGACAGCGACCCGTTCGTCGGCGGCACCCTGGCCCGGCGGATGGGCGGCACCCCCGCGGCGGGGGTCGTCCAGGCCAAGACCGGCACCATGACCGGGGTGAGCGCCCTCTCGGGTTACGTGCAGGGTCCCGGCGGCGAGCTGTACTTCAGCGTGGTCAACAACGGCCACTCCGGTTACGCGCCCACCCGGGTGCAGGACGCGATCGCGGTCCGGTTGGCCGAGTACCTGGGCAACCGGGTCCCCGAGCAGGTGGCGCTCTCCCGGAGCGGGACTGCGGCGGGCAGCGCTGAGCTGGAGTGTTCCTGGGAGCTGACCTGCTGATCCGGGGCCGGGGAGCCGTCGCACCGTTGAGCCGGTGACCGCCCGCGGAGGCGGTGGTGACGGCGGTGGCGGTCGGGGCTGCGCTCCCACGGGTCCCGGTGTGTTGCGGGACGGTCGCGTGTCCGGGTGCGGGCGTGCAGCCGAAGGTTGTCCACAGGCTGTGGGTGACGACTGTCGCCCACAGCCTGGAGCTGGCACTGTTGTTCCTGTCCTCCCGCGCCCTCCGTCGCCCCTCCGCTCCCCGCCTGCGCGGGGGGGCGGTCCCAGAAGGATGTTCATGGAAACGCTGACCCTCACCTCGGTGTTCGGCATGGTCCTCGGCCAGGTCCTGTCACTGGTCATGCTGATCCTGGTCCTGTTGGGGCTGGGCAAGCTCGCCAGCCGGCTCATGGACGTGCCGTTCAACCTGCCGAGGTTGGCGCTGGCGGCGCTGTTCGGGGCCCCGACGGGGGCGGTGGGCGCGGTCCTGGCCTACTACGGCACCTTCGACGCGCTCAATTCCGCCGGCACGACCGAGATGGACCAACCGGGGTTCATGGCGCTGATGCTCTTCGCCATGGCGGTGGGCGCGATGCTCGCCTTCGTCGCCCTGGAACTGCTCCTGCCTCGGGGCACCCGGTTCCGGCCGGTCGCCGTGGTCCGTGAGGCCAGGGGCTGGTTCGGCCGGTTGGGCCGCTACCGGCGGATCCTGTGGATCCTGGCCCGGCATGGGCTGGGCGGCTACGTCGTCGGCCGCAGGGAAGGGGTGGAGGACACCTCGGCCCAGCGCCGCCTGGCCCGCTCCCTGGTCCGCTCGATGGAGGAGGCCGGGGTGGTTTTCGTGAAGCTCGGACAGGTGCTGGCCACCCGTCGCGACCTGCTGCCGCCGGTGTTCGTGGAGGAGCTGGGACGCCTGCACAGCGAGGTGGCACGGGTCCCCTACGAACGGATTCGCGACTGCGTGGAAGGCGAACTGGGCCGTGAGGCGGGCGAGGTCTTCGCCGAGTTCGACCCCGAGCCCCTGGCCGCCGCCTCCATCGCCCAGGCCCACCTGGCCCGACTGCACGGCGGGGAGGAGGTCGTGGTCAAGGTGCAGCGGCCCGGGATCGCCCCGGTGGTCCGGCGTGACCTCGACATCATCCGCAGGCTGGCCAGACGCTTCGAGGAGCACACCGACTGGGGGCCCGCGATCGGGGTGCTCGAACTGGCGGAGGGGTTTGCCGAGGCGCTGCTGGAGGAGCTGGACTTCGAGGTGGAGGCGGCCAACATCGCCGCCGTCGCCGACGCGGCCAGCGGTTCGCGGGTGCGCATCCCCCAGGTGTACGAGGCCTACACCAGTCGTCGTGTCCTGGTCATGGAACGCCTGTACGGGACCCAGGTGAGCGGGCACGAGCTGTCCGCGGAGGAAGGGGAGCAGGTCGCCCGGACCCTCCTGGACTGCCTGCTCGAACAGGTGCTGTCCAGCGGAATCTTCCACGCCGACCCCCACCCGGGCAACATCCTGCTGCTCGACGGGGGCGGCGTGGGGCTGTTGGACTACGGGTCGGTGGGCCGGCTGGACGCCCACACCCGGGAGGCCCTGCAGATGATGCTGCTGGCCATCGACCGGGGCGACGCGGTCCTGCTCACCGACACCCTGCTCGACGTGGTCGACGACCCGGGGGAGATCGACGCCGAGCGGCTGCGCCGGTCGCTCGGCCAGTTCATGGCGCGCTACCTGCACAGCGGCACCACGGCCAGCATGCGGATGTTCACCGAGCTGCTGATGCTGGTCACCCGGTTCGGGCTGGTCCTGCCCGCCGAGCTGGCGGCGGTCTTCCGGGCGCTGGCCACCCTGGAGGGGACCCTGGTGCACCTCTCGCCCGGGTTCGACACGGTGGCCGAGGCCAAACGGTACGCCGGGGCGCGAATGTCCGAACAGCTGGGCAGCGGCAACCTGAGGGAGATGGCCTCGGCGGAGTTGATCGCTCTGCTGCCCACCCTGCGGCGCCTGCCGCGCAGACTGGACCGGATCACCGACCAACTGCACAAGGGCCGTTTCACCGTGCAGGTCCGGATGTTCGCCCACCCCGAGGACAGAAAGCTCCTGCGCTCGGTGGCACGGCGCGCGGTCATGACCGTGCTGGCGGTGGTCACCGGGTTCATGTCGGTGGGGCTGTTCAACGTCACGGAACGGACCGGGGTGGCCTGGCCCGACCTGCCCACCCACACCCAGGCGCTCAACCTGCTGGCCTGGCTGCTGCTGGCGACCACGGCGATGTTCGTGCTGCGCCTGCTGGTGGACATGGTCCGGGACGGCGGGGACCGCCCGCGTCGGTGACCCGGTCCGGCCCGGGGGAGGTCAGCGGTTGGGGCGCTCGCGATCGATGAGGCGGCGCAGGGCCCGGTGGACCTCTTCGGCGCTGGGCGGTGGGTCCATGGTGCAGCAGCGCAGGAAATAGCCGTCCGAGGCCGCGGCGACCCCGGCCCGGGCGGCGGGGTCGGGGAGGTAGGGGGTGAGGAAGGCGTCCACGGCGGCGGACCAGCGTTCGGTCTGCGAGCGCAGTGAGGGCCGTCGGGCCGAGATGAGGAACAGTTCCATTTCGGCCAGGGCGTGCGCCCGGTCGGCCACCGCCCCCTCCGCGATGAGGGCGGCGAAGCCGCGCAGTGCCTCGTCCGGGTCCTCGGGCAGGGCGTCGACGAGGGCGACGTAGGCGTCGTTGACCCTGGTGAGGGCGTCGACGAGGAGGTCGTCGACGGTCGCGTAGTAGTAGGTGACCGTACTGGGCGGGACCTCCGCCTCGGCGGCCACCCGGCGCTGGCTGACGGCGGTGACACCGTCCCTTTCGATGACGCGCATGGTGGCGTCCAGGAGTAGTCGTCGTCGCTGCTCGCCCTTGCGCCGACGGCCGTCGCTGATGTTCTCCGGGGCCTCGCCCGGCCGGATGCTGCTCACGCTGTCCCATCCTGCCGGACAGCCGTCACCGGTCAGTGCTGACCACCCATCTCCAGGGCCATGACCCCGGCGATGACCAGAGCGATGCCGCCCACCTGGATCCAGGTCAGGGACTCCCCGAGGAAGAGGGCGCCGATGGCGGCGAGCAGTGCGATCCCGATCGCTGCCCACACCCCGTAGGCCACCCCGAGCGGCATGCCTCGGACGAGGGCCTGGGAGAGCATGAAGAAGGCCCCGGCGTAACCGGCGACGACGAAGATCGAGGGCAGGAGCCTGGTGAAGCCCTCGGAGAACTTCAGGGAGGTGGTGGCGAGCACCTCCAGGGCGATCGCCCCGGCCAGCCAGATCCACGGCATGTCACGTCTCCTCGCCCGCTGGAACCTGAGCAAATGAACAGCTTTTACTCCGCATAAAACCTGATCAACTGAACAAGATTCTATGTCAGGCATGATGGCAGGGCAAGCACCGGGCTTTCGGGCGTCCGGAAATCCGTCCCCCGGTGGGTCGGGTGCGTACCCCCGAGGTGTATCCTCGGCGGTTCCGGGCACGGCGGTTGCGCCCCGGATAACCGCTCCGTACCGATGCGCGGAAGTTCAGAACCTTTTCCCGCGTGCCGGCGTCCAACCGGTGGCAGGGACAAGACGGGTTCGAGTTTCATCTATGGAGGTCCAGACGTGACGGGCAAGACCCACTCGGCGGTGACGCGTCGGTTCGGTATCGGGCTGGTGGCGCTCGCGCTCGTCGCCACGGCCTGTACGTCCGGTGACGCCGAGACGCAGAGCAGTGCTGACCCCGCCGAAGCGGAAGCGGAAGCGGCCGAACTGAGCATCACACCGGAGACCGGTGGCGAGGAGATCGCCCCGAACACCCCCATCCGGGTCAGCGCCGAACACGGATCCATCACCGACGTTCAGGTCGACCAGACCGTGGTCACCGAGGCCGCTGCCGGGGGCGAGGGCGACGACGGCGACCTCTACGCCATGACCGGCACCCTCAACGAGGACGGCAGCGAGTGGGTCAGCGACTGGAACCTGCGCCCCGGTGCGGAGGTCGTCGTGACCGCGACCGCCGAGAACGAGGCAGGTGAGGAGACCGAGCTCACCACCGAGTTCACCACCCTCGACGCGGTCCCCGGCCAGCGCCTCGAACTCGTCTCCAACTTCCCCAGCTCCGGTGACACCGTCGGCGTCGGTATGCCCGTGGTGATCAACTTCGACCTGCCCGTCACCAACAAGGCGCAGGTCGAGAACTCCATGAACGTCGTCGCCGAACAGGAGACCGCCGGCGCCTGGAACTGGATCACCGACCAGATGGCGGTGTTCCGACCGGAGGAGTACTGGGAGCCGTACCAGAACGTCACCGTCGACCTGAACCTGGCCGGCGTCGAGGCGTCCGAGGGCGTCTACGGCGTGACCAACTACCAGATCGACTTCGAGATCGGCCGTGAGCTCATCGCGACCATGCACGTGCCCGACCACGAGATGGTCATCGAGGTCGACGGCGAGCAGGAACGCGTCATCGAGGTGAGCAACGGCGCGGCCAACCGCCGCTTCGACACCACCAGCACCGGTACGCACGTCCTGATGGAGCGCTACGAGCAGCTGACCATGGACTCCGCGACCGTGGGCATCCCCGAGGACGATCCGGGCTCCTACCTGGTGGACGTGCAGTACGCGGTGCGCACCTCCAACAGCGGCGAGTTCGTGCACGAGGCGTCCTACAACACCAACATCGGTTCGGCCAACACCTCCAACGGCTGCACCAACCTGCGGATGGACGACGCCAGGTGGTTCTTCGAGAACACCCTGATGGGCGACATCCTGGACACCACCGGAACCGACCGCGAGTTCGAGTTCGACAACGGCTGGGGTTACTGGCAGAAGTCCTGGGACGAGTGGCTCGAGGGCAGCGAGACCGGCGAGCCGCAGATGACCACCGACGGTACGCCCGGCTCCGTGCACGGCGAGGACCTGTGACACACGGCTGACGGCGGGCCCGGAGGCCGACGGACCCGAGGGGCGTCACGGTGCGCGAGCACCGCGGCGCCCCTTCCGCGTACCGGGCCCCGGGCCCGATGACCCCTAGGACCCGGCGCCCCCGGAAACGCCCTGCGTGGCGGGCGGGCTCTTCAGCCCGGCCACGACGGCGTCCACGACCAGAGCGGTGACGGCGGCCATGTCCACGGCTTCCGGGTCCAGCAACCACTGCACCTGGAGGCCGTCCATGGTGGCCAGGACCGCCGCGGCCGCGGACCGGGCTGGGGAGTGGCCGCTCGGCCCCGGGGTGCGGGCCGCCTCCCGGTGCTCGGGGCCGATCCGGTCCAGGACCGCCTCCTCGACCTCCTGCCGCAGCACCGTGTAGCGCTCACGGAACCACGCCTGCGCGGGGTGCCCGGCGGTGGCGCTCTCGGCTGAGAGCACGGCGTACAACTGCGTGGTTCCCGGACGCTCGGCGTTGCGTTCGGCGGTGGTGACCAGGTGGTCGAGCATGCCGCTGCCCGAGGGCGCGGGGTCGTTGCTGTCACGCAGCTCCAGCACCGCGGTGAGCAGGTCGGTCTTGGAGCCGAAATGGTGCAGGACGCCCGCCGGGGTGATGTCGAGCATCGCGGCGATGTCGGCCAGCGAGGTGTTGTTGAAGCCCTGGGCCGCGAACGCGTCGGCCGCGGTGCGCAGGATCTGCTCGCGCCGGTTCACCCGTCTGCGCGGGGCGCGTTCGGGGGGCCGCTCCTCGGGGGAGCCGGTCCTCGCGGGGGGCGTCTCACTCATTCCTGCTCTCCACTTCCTCGTACCGGGGGGCGGTGCCCCGGCCCGGTGGCCGCCGACTCCGTGCCCGGGACACCGTTCACGCTACCGAGACGCGCCCGGTTCGCCGACACCGCCGGAGACGACCGCCGCGCGGCGGGGTCGCTACGCCCCGGGAAGACCGAACAGCGGTTCGTTGCAGGTGACCCGGGTGTGCCCCAGCAGCAGCTCCGGCCTTACGGGCGGGTCAGCCGGGCGTTGTGGGCACCGCCGGGGAAGTCGCCGGCCCCGGGCGGGGCGTGGTCGGCGGCCAGCCGGCGCATGCCCTCCTCGCTGGGAGAGCCGGGTTCGGCGCAGTACAGCATCACCCGCTGGTCGCTCTCGGGTACGTGCAGCACCTGACACTCGAACTCCAGCGGGCCGACGAGCGGGTGCTCCACCCGCTTGTGGAACCCGCGGCGCTCCTGGACATCGCGCTCTTCCCACAGCCGCGCGAACCGGGGAGAGGAACCCAGGAGCGTCGTCACCATCCGGCCGATGCCGGGGTCACCGGGGTAACGGGCGTAGGCGGCGCGCAGATCCGCCACCGAGTGGCGTTCCATGCACTCGGTGTCGGCCTGTCCGGTCACGCGCGGATCGTCGTCGGGGAGGCGGAACATCCACGTGATGATGTTGCGCTCGGAGTCCTCGACCGCTGACATGTCCCCGATGAAGTGGGTGGCCAGCGTGTTCCAGGCGAGCACGTCGTACTTGGCGTCCAGCACGTAGGCGGGGGTGGCGGTGAGGCTGTCCAGGAGGTGGCGGATCGCACGCGACACCCGCCGGTCGGGCCCCCGGACCGGTTGCGGCTCCTCCCCGGCGACCCGGAACAGGTACGCGCGCTCGTCCGCGGAGAGCATGAGGGCCCGGGAGAGCGCGGACAGCACCTGTGCGGACGGGCGCGGACCGCGTGCCTGTTCAAGACGTACGTAGTACTCCACCGACATCCCGGCGAGCTGGGCGACCTCCTGGCGGCGCAACCCCGGGGTCCGCCGCCGTCCCGTCCCGGGCAGCCCCACGTCGGAGGGGACCAGGCGCGCGCGTCGGCTGCGCAGGAACGCGGCGAGTTCGGGACGGTCCGTCATCACGGTCTCCTCGGGGTGCCACGGGTTCGGTTCTCGCCTCCAGGGTGCACCACCGGGACGCCGGTGACACTGGTACTGCCGGTACCACCATCGCCCGGCCCCTTTTCCGGGGCCGTGCGTGCGCCCACGCTGGGGCCATGAGCGAGGAACAGAGCATGCGGTACCCGAACGGCTCCGCGAACGACGGGAACGGCGCAGACGGCGCGAAGGTCGCCCTGGTCACGGGCGCGAACAAGGGCATCGGCCTGGAAACGGCCAGGCTGTTGGGAAGGGAGGGCATGACGGTTCTGCTCGGTGCGCGGGACCTCGGACGCGGCGCGGCGGCGGAGCGGGCCCTGCGCGCGGAGGGGTTGGCCGCGCACCTGGTTCCGCTGGAGGTCACCGAGGCCGAGAGCGTGCGGGCGGCCGCCGAACGGGTGGAGGCCGAGTACGGGCGGTTGGACGTGCTGGTCAACAACGCGGGGTCGGCCCTGGGGTCGGGTTCGGGTCCGAGCACCGCCGATCCCGGGGAGCTGCGCGCTCTCCTGGACGTGAACACGGTGTCCGTGGTGGCGGTGAGCAACGCGTTCCTGCCGCTGCTGCGCCGGTCCCCGGCGGGGCGGGTGGTGAACGTGTCCAGCGAGATCGGTTCGATCACCGCCATGACCGACCCGGACGGCCCCTTCTTCGGGATGTCCGGATCGCCCGCCTACCCGGTGTCCAAGACGGCGGTCAACATGCTCACCGCCCTGTACGCCAAGGAACTCGCGCACACGCCGGTGAAGGTCAACGCCGCCAACCCGGGGTTCTGTGCCACCGACCTGAACGGGCACAGCGGAGATCGCACCGCCGAGCAGGGCGCCCGAGTGAGCCTGCACCTGGCGACCCTGCCCGACGACGGGCCCAGCGGTGTCCTGTGGGGCCATCTGGCCTCCGAGGACGATCCGGAGAGCTATGGCGTCCTGCCCTGGTGACCGGGCGGCACCGGGCACGGACCTCCGGTCGGCGCGGGGCCGCTGTGCTCCGCGCCGACCGTTCTCACCAGGCGCGGACCCCGCCGACCGGGGCGGGCAGCCGCTCCTGGAGCCAGGTCCAGGTGCCGTCGTTCTCGGTGAAGCGGCGCTGAACGCGTTCGACGCCGTCGATCGGGTTGCTGAACACTTCGCGCCAGTCGCCCGCCGCGCGCTCCTCCAGGTAGAGGCTGCGCGCGTCGGTTCGCATTCGCACCGCCTGGAGGGTGTGGGAGGAGCCGTCGTTCAACTGGATGCGGTAGTAGGCCATGGGAATCCCCTGAGTGTCGTCCTGGAAAGCGAGGACGGTGGAGTCCGGAACACGCGCGTTCGACGAAGCTGGAAGGTCTGTCTCCCGGGCGCGGCGGGACCTCGGGGTCGGGCCGCGGGTTCGGTGGCGTGGAGTGCCTGAGGCCGAGTGCGGGAAACAGGCGCGGGTGCCGGGGCACCGTGCTGTCCGCGTGTGGGGACTCTACTCCCGCCGGTGTGGACACGGAGGGTGAACGTAAGAATCCGAAGTGAAATCGGGGAGAACGGCTGTGGACGCGGGGCCGGGCGGGACCCGAGCGGAGCGCGCTCCGTTCGGGTCCCGTTCCGCCCCGGCACCGCAGGGGCGGCCGCTATGCGGTTTCCGTCGAGTCCGCGTCCTGTGCGGCGAGCCGGGCTCTGGCCTCCATCAGGGCGAATCCGAGCAGGTTGCGTCCGCGCCAGAAGCGGGGGTGCTCGGCGTTCTCGTTCTCCCTGCCCATTCCGATCCCCCACACCCGGTCGCGGGGGCTGGCCTCGACCAGCACCCGCCGGCCGGTGCCGAGCAGGAAGGCGCGCAGGTCCTGGTTCTGATCGAACTTGGCGACGTTGCCGCGGACGACGATCTCGAAGCGCTCCCGCTCCCAGACCTGCTGGTCGAACCCGCGGACCTCGCGGCCGATCACCTTGGCGTCCCGGGGGTGGCCCGCCGCCACGATCCGTTCGGCGGCCCCGGTGTCGCCGAACAGCCGTGCCTTCCCGGCCATCATGAAGTGTTCGGCGGTGGGGTAGGTGGTTCCGTCGACGGTGAAGTCGGCCGGCCACCACTGGGACAAACAGCTCGCCGACACCCCGTCGGGCGGTGGCTGGTGCCCCCAGAAGTGCAGGTACTTGATCCGCCCGTCGATCCGGAGCAGATCCTCCACGGTCCTCGCGTCGGCAGGGTTGCGTGTGCCTGTCATGCACGGGAGTTTTGCAGACCCCCAGGACACTCCGGTAGCCCCTCAGTCGAACTGGAAGGACCGTTTGGCCAGGCCGTGCCAGAAGCCGTCCACCGTGGAGGTGGAGCTCCGGTGGCCGTCCAGCCCCGCGCCGAGGGCGACGAACAGCGGGGCGAAGTGGTCGCTGCGCGGATGGGCCAGTGCTGCCGCCGGCGCCTTGTGCGCGAAGTCCAACAGTGTGTCGACGTCGTGGTCGAGTACGGCCCGGTGGGTCCAGTCGTCGAACTCGACCGACCAGGAGGGGGCCTCGCCGTGGGTCTGCCGGGACATCTCCCGCAGGTTGTGGGTGGTGAACCCGCTGCCCATGATGAGGACGCCCTCCTCGCGCAGCGGGGCGAGCCGTCGGCCGAGTTCGAGGAGCCTGGCCGGGTCGAGGGTCGGCATGGACACCTGGAGCACCGGGACGTCGGCCTCCGGGTACATCTCCCGGAGGGGGACGTAGGCGCCGTGGTCGAGTCCCCGGGCGGGGTCCTGGCGGATGGTCCCGCCTGGACCAGTGGCGAGCTCGCGGACTCGTTCGGCGAGTGCGGGAGCGCCCGGAGCGGTGTAGGCCACGTCGTAGTAGCGTTGCGGAAAACCCCAGAAGTCGTAGGTCAGCGGGGTGTCGTCCGCGGTGGCGCCGACGGTGAGCGGTGCGTCCTCCCAGTGCGCGGAGACGACCAGGATCGCCGTCGGGCGGTCGAGGGCACCAGACCAGTCGGCGAGCTGGCGGGTCCACACGGGGTCGTCGGCCAGCGGTGGGGCCCCGTGGCTCAGGTACAGCGTGGGCATGCGTGTCGCCATGGTGGCCTCCGGATGTGGGGAATCGGTTCCGTGTGCGGCAACAACACAATTGAACGCTCAAGTATTTCTGGGGGCACAGGTCCGATGGGCGAGACGCGCTGGCTCGACGACGGCGAGCAGCAGACTTGGCGTGCCTTCCTGGCCGCCGTCAATCTGCTCGACGGCGCACTGGACCGCCAGCTCAGGCACGACTCCGGGCTGCCGCACGCGTACTACCAGATCCTGGCGATGCTCTCCGAGGTCCCGGGGCGGGAGCTGACGATGACCCGGCTGGCCCGGCTGTTGCGCTCCTCACCGAGTCGCCTCTCGCACGCGGCCGCACGGCTGGAGGGCGAGGGGATGATTCACCGGTTCAAGAGGCCGGATGACCGGCGCACCACGATCGTCGAGATCACGCCCGAGGGGATGAAGGCCCTGGAGGCCGCGGCCCCGGGGCACGTGCACGAGGTGCGGCGGGTCCTGTTCGACACGCTCAGCCCGGAGCAGGTGGGTCAGTTGCGGGAGATCTCCGAGTCGATGCTGTCCGCGCTCGACCCCCAGGGCGAGGAGCCCAGGTACCCCGACCCGGACGGGGCTCGGCCCCGGGACTGAACCGTGTTCTGTTCTCCGTCCTGACCAGGGCGGTCGCGTGACGTTTCCAACTCGTTCCCGTCCACGCTATGTGTTCGGCCGGATGCGCACTAGTATCTTTTTTCCAGGAAAAGGTTGTGGTCTCAAGTGTTACAGTCACGCTTTGGGACCCACCGGTTCCGGGATACCCGCTCACAGAACAGGAACCACCATGACCGCAACGCTCAGATCCAGGCTCGGCGACGCCGCGGCCCTGCTGGCCAGGGTCGTCCTCGGGGTCGTCTTCATCGCCCACGGGTTGCCCAAGATGACGGACCCCGGCGGCACCGCCCAGGGCTTCGAGGCGATGGGTGTCCCCCTCCCGCAGTTCGCCGCTCTCCTCGGCGCGGCCATCGAGGTGGGGGCCGGTGCGGCCCTCCTCGTCGGCTTCGCCCTGCCCGTCGCCGGCCTGCTCCTCGCCCTCATGATGGGTTCCGCGTACTTCTTCGCCCACGTCGGCGACCCCCTGGTCGGCGGCTTCGAGCTGCCCCTGGTCCTGGGTGCGGCGGCGCTGGCCCTCGGTCTCTCCGGCGGCCGCTACTCGGTCGACAGCCTGCTGCCCTGGGGTCGTGCCCGCGGGCGCACCGAGGCCGCGGAGACCGTGCCCTCCACCTGAGCCGACCCCCGATGCGCCGGAACGGCCGCCCACCGGTGACGGGGGCGGCCGTTCGCTTTGTCCCAGGAGTAACTTCATTGACTCTTTTAACAAATTCGACAAAAAGCAACATACGGATCTTTCTGTCGATTTCTTCGCTGCCTGGTCATTTGAGAAGTGATCGGTAGAATCGATGCCGGAGAAAGTCGTGTTGACAGGGTAGGGGTGTATTGCCTGGGTCGACCCCCCGTTTTCGAACCCACATGCCGAACGGGAGAACTGTGTCCAACCGGACCCGCGAATCCGACTGGCAGTTCCGTGTCATCGATGATGACGGCACGAGAATGTGCGGGGCCGCCGTTCTCGTTTCCGCCGACCACCTGCTCACCTGCGCTCACGTGGTCCGGGCGGCTCTGGCTCGTACCGGCCGTGAGGCAGGTCCGGGCTCGGTGGTCCACCTGGACGCCCCTCGCGGCGACGCCCGGTGGAGAGCAACCGCCACCGTGGTCCCTGACGGATGGTGGGAGGACACGAGCCCGTGGGACGCGGCGGTGCTCCGCCTGGACCATGCGGTGGCGGTCCCCCCTGCCGTCCCGGCACCGCACGGGGACGCCCGTACCCCGAGACGGCCGGTGCGTTTCGTCGGAGGCCCGCATGCCGAGGCCGGTTACTGGATCACGGGGAGGCTCATCGGCACGGGGGGCACACACAACGAGTACGTGCAGATCGACACCGACTCGTCCGCGGGGATCACCGTGTCCAAGGGGTACAGCGGTAGTGGTGTGCGGGACCTGACCAGCGGTGACCTTCTGGGCATCGTCACCGAGAAGGGCTCATCGGGCCGGGCCGGCTGGATGATCCCCCTGGACATCGTCCCCCCGGTACCGGGGATGCCCCGGTCCGTGCGCAGGAGCACCGCCACCCGGGCCGGAACCGGCGGCGGAGCCGCCGGGGGATGCCGGGAGGCCGACGTCGGTGCCCTGACGACCCTGGCCCGGGAGGTCTCCCGACTGCGGACCCTGCTGCTCCCGGACCACAGGACGGAGTTCTACCTCGCTCTGCCCTCCCCGCTTCCGGGCCGTCTCCGGGCCGACCAGGACCCCTTCGTCTTCTCCTCGAACCTGGTCACCCTCGCCCACCGGGACTACGCCTGCCTTCGCGAGGTCCTCGCCCGGCTGGAGGACCGGGAACAGGGCAGCGAGGGCATGCGGCGGGTGTGGGAGGCGGCGGGACCTCTCCTCGGGGCAGAGCAGACGTGAGCAACCGGGCGGAGATGCTTCTGGTCGCCGCTCTCCAGAACACCCTGACCTTCAAGGAGAGCGGGCTCAGGGGGACCCTGGCGAGATATCTGGACGCGTGGCCGGGGCTGGGCACGGACCACGGTTCCACCGAGTACGTGCTCCAGGTCTCCCAGTTCGCTCTCGCGGAGCAGCGCGTGGCCGAGCTGATGCGCATCGTGTACTTCCTGGACCAGGGTTCGGTGTCGGCACGAAGAGCCTGGGCCAGGGTCGCGCCGCTCATCGTCCGGGAGGAGGAGGACAGGCTCCTGTCCGGGATCGGATCCGCGCGCAGGGAGGAGGCCCGGCGGATCCTCGGCAGGCTCCGCGACTGTTTCGCCCGCGGCAGGGAGGGCGCCGAGCCGACGGAACGCGAACGGGAGGCCTACCTGGAAGCGATGGGCCCCCGGGCCCTCAACATGTCGGTACCCGAACCGACCTGCCTCTGGGAGTGCTTCACCGACCTGGCCGAGGCTCCCCGGTACGACGGAGCCGCGCCGCTGAGCCTGTTCGCCGAACGGTTGGAAGAAGTGGGGGAGCACCGGGACCGCGCGGGTGTGGAGGCTCTGTGCCAGTGGATCGCTCTGCGGTCGCTCGGTGGGGGAACCGCCCCGGCGGCCCCCGGGGGTGGGCCGACGGAGGACGCCGACGCGGGGGAGGCGGGGGAGGACGACAGCCCTCCCGCTCGGCTCCTGGTGTGGTTCACCCTCACCGGACCGGAGGAGTCGGAGGACGGACGGGGCAGGCGCGAACAGCCGGACCCCGGGGACGATCCGCGTTTCTGGGTGAAGTCCTGGAACGTACTCAGCCCCGAGCCCGGTGAACCTCCGCAGATCGGCCCGGCGAACATCCTCAACACCCGGGTCGTCCCCGGGAAGTTCCCCGAAACGGTGTTCCAGCTGCTGCACAGGCTCAAGGGACACCCCTGGTGCCACCACCACGACCGGATCAGGGTCGAGTTGATCGCCCCCTTCGACGTGCTCATGGGGCTGGAGGCCAGACACTGGGAACCACCCTCGTCCCTCCTCCCCCAACGGATACGTTTGGGGATCGACGCGGAGATCATTTACCGGGTCGAGGAATTCCTCCTGCTCGGGGACGTGGAACACGATTCCGCCCGGAGGAGTATGCGACGCCGTTGGGGGCGTATCGACCGGGAACGGGAGGCCCACATGGTCGACCGACAGTGTGACGAAATTCCGGAATCGGTAAGGTTCGTTGAATATGCCACCAACGAACGCGTGATCTTGTTCGCCACGGGGCACCATGAACCGGAGGACGTCTACCGGGACATCCACAGCGCGATGCTGGTGGGGGTGCCCGTCATCCTCTGGCGGACCCGGCAGCATTCATCCCGGGAGACTTTTCGTGCGATTCTGGCGGGAAAGGAGGAGAGAGTGCCGTTGGAGGCGGTCACATCCCTGCCCGCACTCCTGCGTGAGTCCGGCCGGGGCGCGGTCGAGCCCCTGGGCGGACGCATCACCGACAGCCTCGACGTGGGCATGATCTTCCACGACCTCCTCCCCCACCCTCTGGAACCCAGCCCCCTCTCCCTCGGTGACGGACCCCTCCTCCACACCCCCCAGGCCCGGAGGCCGACCGTATGAGCGCTCCTACCGACCGCGACCCCTCAGCGCCGCCACCGCCGGAGTGGTGGCTCTTCCGCGGCACCGGAACCCCTCGGCCCGAACTGGACCTCGGGGCACGGCTGCGGGCCGTGCCCCCCTGGCGCGTCTACGACGGCGGCCCGCACCTGCCCCCGCCGCCCGAGGACGAGAGGGGCGACCGGCTGCTGGGCACCGGGTACCGCACCGACGACGGTTCCCGGCCATCGGATCCCGTCCGGCTGGAACTCCTGGACAAGGTGAACGCCGCCCTGTACCTGCGCAGGCCGCTCCTGCTGTCAGGGCCCCCCGGGGTCGGCAAGTCCAGCCTGGCGCACCAGATCGCCCGGGAACTGGGCCTGGGTCGGGTGCTCGTCTGGAGCGTGAACAGCACCGCCACCGTGCGCACCGCCTGCTATGTCTACGATCCGATCAGCCGGATCCACGACATCAACCTGGACAGTATGGGTAGGGCCGACCCTGAGGCCCCCGGCGCGGACGAGCCGAGGAGCGGCGCACAGCACATCGGCCGCTATCTCACCCTGGGTCCGGTCGGTACCGCCTTCCTCCCCCAGGAACTGCCGCGAGTCCTCCTGGTCGACGACTTCGACCTGGGCGACTTCGACCTGGCCGGGGACCTGCTCGACCTCTTCGAGAACGGAGAGTTCCCCATCCCCGAGCTGGAGCGCCTGTCCCGCGTGGCCGAGACGATCGAGGTCGGCACACACGATCCGGGTCGGACCGCGCCCGTCACCCGGGGCAGGGTCGTCTGCTCGGCCTTCCCCGTCGTGATCCTGACCTGCAACTCCGATCGCGAGCTGCCCCAGGCCTTCATGCGTCGGTGTATACCGGCCCAGGTGGGTCTGCCCTCGGAGGAGGAACTGCTCCGGATGGTGGCCAGGCACTTCCGGGGGGACCCGCCACCGGTCGCCCGCCAGCTGGTGGAGGAGTTCCTGCAACGCAGCGCCACCGGCAGGCTTTCGGTCGACCAGCTGCTGAACGCGGTCCAGCTCGTGGCCACCACGTCGCCGGGCGTGGAGAGCCTGGACAGTAAGCAGGTGGACCATCTCAAGCAGGTGGTCTGGCACTACCTCACGGAACCGGCGGGATGAGTGGGGCCGGACGTGGCGAGGGCGTCGGAGGGGAAGCGGAGCCGCCCCGGACGTCCTCTTCGACCGCGCCCCTGGACCTGCCTCCGAGGGAGCTGGCCGAAGCCCTCTTCCTGGCCGCGGTACGCGCTCGGTACACGAACGACTCCACCGCCGATCGGGCGAGCGGGGAAGGGGACCCCGGCTCACCGGTCGGAGAGGATCCGCCCTCCGGCCCGGCGGAGACCGAGGAGCCCCAAGAGCCCCGGCCGACCGACGAACCGGAGACACCCGGGTCCGGGGAGGACCCGCCGGAGCCGCCCGCCCCGGACACGGCCCCCCGGAACGGGGAGGGAGCCGCCGATCCCACGGGGGTCGCACCCGCACCGTCCACCCGGATCGAGTCCGTCCCCTCGGGGCCGCGCGGACGCAGCGGCCTCTGGGCCGCTCTGCCCTCCCTGGACCGGGGCGCGGGGGAGGGGGCCGTCGGGCCCGTCCTCCCGGGACAGGAGATGGTGGCGGCCATGGGGCCGTTCCACCGGCGGGACCCCCGTGGTCCGCGGGAGGAGCTGGACGCGGAGAGGACCGCGAGCGACTACGCGAGGTCCGTGCTGGGCGTGGCGGCCTCGCCCGGAACGGTACGGATGCCGCTGCTGCCGGTTCTCCGGGCCCGGCCCCGCCGTTCGGTCGGTCTCACGGTACTCCTCGACGCCGGGGCCTCGATGCTCTACTTCCAGGACGAGGTCGTCCGGTCGCTGCTCGGACTGCTGCGCGGCGGTGGTGTCTTCCGGCACGTACACGAGCTGAGTTTCGATTCCGGGCTCGCCGGAGCCCCGGTGTTGCGCGACGCCCTGGGATACGCACGGGACCCCTGGAGAGACGGGGATCCGGGCCCGCACGTGGTGATGATCCTGACGGACGGGATCGGCCACGCCTGGCGCGACCACGGGTTCCGTGGCTGGCTGAACGGCCGGGCGACGCGGGCTGCGGTCTCGATCGTCCACCTGCTCGACCCCCAACTGTGGCGGCGCAGTGGCGTCCAGACGGTACCCGCGGAGCTCACGGCACCCCTGAGCGTCGCCCCGGCGTGCCCCAACAGCCATTACCGTGCGACCAGGCGGCGAGTGAGCGCTCGTCCCGGGTCCGCCCCGTCAGCCGCCTCGCGAGACCTCTCCCTGGGTACCAGCGTGCCGGTCCTGTCGTTGTCCGCTGAGCAGCTGCACTCGTGGGCTCTCTTCGTGATGGGACGGGGCAGCGGCACCCTGCGGTCGCACGTCCTGCCGGTACCGGGCAAGGTGCCCGAGGAACCGGCGGTGCCGGACGAGGGATCGGAGTCGGAGGGGGAGTGCGAGGAGTCGGTGGGGGCCCTCGTGCGAAGGTTCGCGCAGCAGGCGGCGCCGAGCACGTTCCGGTTCGCGGTGGCCCTGGCGGCGGTCCCGATGGACCTCCGTTCCATCCGGATGCTCGGGCGGCACGTGTTGCGCCGAGCGCCCCGCTCCGAACTGAGCGAGATCTTCTTCGGTGGAGCCGACCTGGTCGAGCTCTCCGAGAGGTTGTGGAACGCTCCCGGTGACGGGCCTCCGGTGTGGGACTTTCGCTCCGGGGTACGCGGGGAACTCCTGGCGCTGGGCGGCCGGGTCTCGGAGATCAGGTCCCTGCTGCTGTCGGTTTCCGAGGAACTCTGGCACGCGGACCCCTTCTTCCCCGTGCTGGGGGCGATGCTCAGGGGAGAGGAGAACGTCAGTCCACAGGTCGGTCGGATGTCCTATCACTGGGTGAAACAAATCCTCCCCGCTTTGGTGAGTATTTCCCTTGATGAGAGATTTCCGGAAGTCGTCAGTGCTTACATCAATCACAATGATGAACACGGGTCACAGGGGCCACATGATGAGGGGTCCATAAACGCCGAAGATCCTGTAGTGTTGGCCTCTTCTGGGGGTTCCTCGGGCTCTGTCCGGAGTGCCCCGAAGTATGGCGGTGGAGGCCTCGAAGACGAAGATCGGGACCATCGTCGCCGGATTCCTGGATCTTCTGCGGGTGGAGCCTCCTTGAACCGTTTTGACGAGAATCCGGAAGTGGGTCGGCTGACGCCCCCGGTGAGTGCGGTGCCCGTCGTCGGCGGTCGTCCCTCCGGCGCCGCATGGATCCAGGTCCCCCGGCGTGCGCCGGTCTTCGTCGGTAGAGCCGAGCTTCTCCAGGAGCTGCGGTCCAACATAAAAAACCGGAACCGTCAGGTCATCACCGCCCTGAATGGCATGTCCGGAGTCGGAAAATCCGAGCTCGCAAAAGAGCATATCTACCTCCATTCCGAGGAATACGACCTGATCTGTTGGATTCCGTCCCGACACGAGAACCAGATCCGGCAGGCCTTCACCGAAATCGCTGCTAGGATCGGCTTGGATGTCACCCGTGCCGACAGTGGCCACGTCGTTCGCGGTGTGCTGGAGTCGCTGAGACAGGGCGAAGTATTCCGGAAATGGCTTTTGGTATTCGATAACGCGGGGGACCGTGAAACTCTGGACCGCTACATCCCCGTCGCGGGGGACGGGCACGTGATCATCACTTCCCAGGACAGGAGTTGGCGCCGGGCTGGCACCGAGGCGTCCCTGGAGGTCACGGAGTTCTCCCGCCAGGAGAGTGTCGAGCTCCTGCGCCGCCGGGGGCCGCGTGGCCTGACCGAGGACGAGGCCGGACGGTTGGCCGAGGAGCTCGGGAACCTGCCGTTGGCCCTGAACCAGGCCGCGGTCTGGCTGCACGAGGTGGGCATGGACGTGCCGGAGTACCTCCGCCGCCTCGCCGAGAAGTCCTCCGAGATGATCCGGCTGCTCGAACCGGTGGATCCCGACTACCCGATCCCGGTCGCCGCGGCGTGGAACGTCTCCCTGGAACAGTTGGCCGTCGACAGCCCGGGAGCCATCCGACTGCTCCAACTCTGTTCGTTCCTGGGCACGGTGCCCATCCCCCGTTCACTGTTCAGGTTCGGCCGGGACATCGACGGCCCCGAGGAACTGCGGACCATCCTGAGCGACCCGCCCCTGCTGGGAATGGCGATCCGGGACGTCCACCGGTACAGCCTGGCCCATGTCGACCACCAGCAGGACACCATCTCCCTGCACCGGTTGGTGAAGCCGGCGGTACAGGCGTCGATGAGCGAGCAGGAGCAGGCGCGGCTCAAACACTGCGCGCACCAGCTGCTCTCCCGCAACGATCCGCAGAACGACTCCGCCGAGTCCATGCGCACCTACGCGCGGCTGCTGCCCCACGTGCTGGCCTCCGAGGCGTGGAACTGCGAGGACGCCTGGGTGCGCAACCTGGTCATCCAGCTGTGCGAGGCCGCTCTGATCCAGCGAAACCACGGCGACGCCCTGCGCCTGGGCAGCCGTGCACACGATCGGTGGGCGGACCGTCTGGGCAGCGACCACCGGGACACCCTGCGCATGGCGCTGCAGATCTCCCGGGCGGTCCGTGACGGCGGTGAACTGGACCGGGCTCGGGAGATGTGTGAGAGCACGATGCACGAGATCGGTTCCGTGCTGGGGGAGAACTCCTCGGAGTACCTGAAGGCGGAGCAGGAACACGCACGCAACCTGCGTATGTCCGGTCTGTTCCAGGACTCCCTGGCCTTCAGTACCGAGAACTTCGACCGAAGGTTCCGGCTCTTCGGTCCGGACGACCCGGAGACCCTGGCGGCGGCGCACTTCCTCGCCTACGACCTGCGTCTGGTGGGCAGGATCCAGGAGGCGCTGCAGCGGTACGCCGACACCTGGGAACGCAGGCAGGCGGTCCTGGGGCCGGATCACATGTCCACGATGGCCAGTATCGACGGCTACTCCGACACCCTGATGGAGTCGGGGCGCTACCGGGAGGCCCGGGACGTCCAGCAGGCACTGGTGGACCGCGCCCTGGGGCTGTTCGGCGCCGACCACTCCGGGGTGCTGGGTCTGCAGGGCACCCTCGCCACCATGATGCGCCGGTCGGGGGACCTGGAGGAGTCGTGTGAGCTCTCCGAACACGTCCTGCGGGAGTTCCGGGAAAGATTGGGCGCGGACGACGCCGACACCCTGCGCGCGGCCCTGCACCACTCGCTGGCGCTCTGCGCGGTGGAGCGTTTCGCCGAGGCCCTGGAACTGGCCGAGGAGGCGGGAGAGAAGTACGCCAAGCTGTTCGGGGAGGAACACACGTACGTGGTGTTCGCTCAGGTGAACCGCGCGATCATCCTCCGCCGCCTGGACCGGCTGGCCGAGGCCAGGGAACTGGACGAGGGGGCGATGCGCCTGCTCACCGAGCGTCTGGGGCCGGACCACCCCAGTACCCTGGCCTGCGCCATCAACCTCGCCAGCGACCACTTCCAGGCAGGGGACGCCGCGGGGGCCCGTGCGCGTGACGAGAACAGTCTGGAGCTGTCTTCGGCGGCCCTGGGGCGGGACCACCCGCTCACACTTCTCGCCCGCCGCAACCTGATCCTGAACCAGACCGCCGCCGATTCCGACACGGAATCCGGCTTCGATGCCCTGGAGTCCTCCTACCGGGAGGTCATGGGGGAGGACCACCCCGCGACCACCAGCCTTCGGCAGCGTTCACGGGGCGACGCCGACATCTACATCGGGGGCCTGTGAGCATCAGGCGGGGTCCCATCGTCCCGGCGAGCTCCCCGGGGCGGGGTTCGGGAGAACACCGTGCAGTAATTCGGACCAGGCCGAGGGAGAGAGGCTGAGACAGGGGCCGGAAGCGTTCTCGGAGTCCCGAAGGCCCACGCGCCCCTCAACTGTGAGCACGGCTTCGACACAGCCGTTTTGTATCGCGCCGCTGTAACTCGACTTGCGCCATCGGCCCTGGTCCCTGCCCAACCCTTTCACGGGGACTCCTGCCGGAGCGGCCTCAGTTGGACTGCTTTACACACGAAATGTCCTCTTTTCTCCCAGGTCCATCATTGGTCGCTTCCGTTTACCGGATCATCGTGAAAGACCAGGCCTGTTCGGAACCAGTTCTCCCGTGTATTCTGATGGACCGACATCCGCCTTGTACATGCCCGCTGGCAAACCGATCATGTTGGCCAGATGTTGACAGTGGGCAGAGGAGGTTATGAAGTGGCGCGTTTAGTGCGTTTCAGGATCGACGACACCGAAGACGTCCTGGTGGAGGTCGACGAGGACGAACTGGGGACCTCCCTGGTCAGTGCGGACGGCGCGATTGTCGAAGCCACGGAGACGTTCACCGAGAAACTCTCCTCGGTGCGTAAAGCGGTTTCGGTTACGCTTACCGAACTCGGGAACACCCTCCAGCCCGAGACCATCAAAGTGACCTTCGGCGTCAAACTCGCGGCCGAGGCGGGAGCCGTCATCGCGAAGTCGTCCGTCGAGGGGAATCTGCAGGTGGAGATGGAGTGGAAGCGCGGTTCCCGAAAAGAGGAACCGGCCTGAAAGAAGTACGCGCACGGCGTGTGACACGGCCCCTCTCCTGCGCGGTCACCTGCTTCGGAGCCCGAGGCTCCGACCCCCGCTGACGTGTGCTGACGGCCACGGACGCTCCGAACTCTGCCTACTATGACTAGCCATGCGTATTCTCGTGGTCGAGGACGATGACCGGGTGGCTCGCGGGCTGGTGACCGCCTTGCGCGCGGCCTCCTTCGACGTGCAGCGGGTGGCCACCGCGGAGCGGGCGCTCTCCGCAGCCCCCGCCGACGTGGTCCTGCTCGACCTCGGGTTGCCCGACGCGGACGGGATCGACCTCCTGCGCAGGCTCCGGGAACGACCGCAGACGGCGATCATCGCGGTGACCGCCCGAAGCGAGGAGCGGGACCGGGTGCGCGGGCTGCGGGCGGGCGCCGACGACTACGTGGTCAAACCCTTCGGTGTCGCGGAACTGCTCGCGAGGATCGACGCCGTGCTTCGACGGACCCGGACGGCGCGGGCCGAACCCGAACAGGAGGACCCGCCGTTGCGGGCCGGTCGGCTCACTCTCGACCTCAACTCCCGGGAGGCGCGGACCGGGGACGACCCCCTCCCGTTGACGCGCAAGGAGTTCGACCTGCTGCGCCTGCTGGCGGAGCGCTCCCCGCGGGTGGTGGCGCGGGACCAGATCCTCGACCAGGTGTGGGGCGCCGCCTGGGAGGCCTCCTCGCGGACCCTGGACACCCACATCGCCTCGCTGCGCGCCAAGGTCGGGCCGACGCCGCGCATCCGCACGGTGCGCGGGGTCGGCTACGTGCTCGACGAGGACTGACCCGTGCTCCGCCGGCTCCTGACCATCCTGCTCCCGGTCGCCTTCGTCCTGGTCGGAGCGGTTGTCACCCCGCTGGGCGCGGTTATCGCCCAACAGCGCACCCAGGAGGTCTACGTCGACCGGCTGGGGGACGCGGGCCGGTTCGCCGCGCTGGCCAGGACCGCCCTGGAGACCGACCGGCGCAACGCCCTCACCCAGGAGATGTCCCGGTACGAACAGCTCTACGGCATCCCCGTGGTCGTGGTGGCCCCCGACGGGCGGGTGGTCGCGGGCTCCGGTGACCCTCCGCGGATGCGGGCCGTCGCCGAGGAGGCTGCCACGGGCGGCGGGATCATCGCGGCCCTGGCGGGGGAGCGCCCGGCGCCGCCGGTGACCGTGTGGCCGTGGAACCCGGACCCCCTGGTGGTCGCCGAACCCATCGGCCGGGACAGCGAGGTCGCCGGGGCGGTGGTGCTGGTCGCGCCCACCGAGGAACTGGGGGAGGCCATCCTGGGGACCTGGGGGTGGATGGCCCTGTTCAGCACCCTCCCGCTGGCCCTGCTGGTGGCGGCGTCGATGCCGCTGTCCCGGTGGGTCCTGCGGCCCGTCCGCCGGTTGGACGCGGCCACCACCGCGGTGACCTCGGGCGACCTGGACGTGCGGGTGGACGCCGAACGCGGACCGCCGGAGCTGCGCCGCCTCACGGAGTCCTTCAACACCATGGTGGACGTGGTGCGCCGGGCCCTGGAACGGCAGCGCTCCTTCGTCTCCGAGGCCTCGCACCAACTCCGCAACCCCCTGGCCAGTCTGCGGCTGTCGGTGGAGAACCTCGCGCCCTACCTGCGGGGGGAGGAGGCGCGCCAGGCACACGCGGTCGCGATCGAGGAGACCACGGTCATGCACCGCATGCTGAACTCTCTTCTGGCCGCGACACGGCTGGAGAGCGTCACCGGCACCGAGGCGGTGGAGGTGACCGGGCTGGTCGAGACCCGGGTGGCGCGCTGGAACGCCCTGGGCCGGGCCCGGGGCATCGAGGTGAGCACGGACCTGCCCGAGCGGGTGTGGGCGCACGCTCCCGCGGGCGGTCTGGGGAGCATCCTCGACGAGCTGGTCAGCAACGCGCTGCGGCTGTCCGGAGGCACCCGGATCGAGGTGCGGGCCGAGGACGGGGAGCAGGTGCGGATCGGGGTGCTCGACAACGGCACGGGGCTGCCGGAGGAGGAGCGCGAGGCCGCCCTGGAACGGTTCTGGCGTTCTCCCGGCCACCAGAACATCGAGGGCACCGGTCTGGGGCTGGCGATCGCCGCCGACCTGGTCCGGGAGGCGGGCGGGCGGCTCACCCTCGGCGAGGGCCTGGCGGACGGAGAACGGCGTGGGTTCGGTGTGGTGATCATCCTGCCCCCCGCCGAGCCGTCGGCCGAGCCACCGAACCCACCGGACCCGCGGAACTGACCCTCACTCCGAGTGCGCCGGGGCGGCCGGTTCGTCTTCCGCCGGCCCCGGTCCCTCCGAGGCGGGCTTGTTCTCCCGGTACCAGCGCTCCGCCCCCGGGTGCAGGGGTGTGACACCGGTGGAGATGCCGGTGCGCACGTTGATCTGGGCCGCCTCGGGGCGCTGCTCGGCCATCCGGGCCGCCTCCGTGTACACCGTGTCGGCCACCAGGTGGACGAGGTCCTCCGGCAGGTCGTCCCGGCACAGCAGCAGGTTCGGAATGGACATCGTCGGGCAGGCCGGGACACCCGCGTAGGTGGTGGCCGGGATGGTGGCCGGGAAGTACGCCTCCGGGTGGACGGCCGCCATGAGGTCGGCGGCCTCGCCCAGGTCCACCAGTCTCAGGTCGTTCTCCCCGGCCAGGTCGGTGATGGCCGGGGTGGGCAGGCCGGTCAGGGAGAACATCGCGTCGATCCCGCCCGCCGCCAACGCCGCAGCGGAGTCGGCCTGGTTGAGCCGGACCACCTCCGGGGTCACCCCGGTCACGTCGAGGAG
This sequence comes from Nocardiopsis moroccensis, assembly GCF_055763695.1. NCBI lineage: Bacteria > Bacillati > Actinomycetota > Actinomycetes > Streptosporangiales > Nocardiopsidaceae > Nocardiopsis > Nocardiopsis moroccensis. The sequence continues at coordinate 5,266,147 of NZ_CP199747.1, forward strand.
CTGCTCGGCGGTGAACTCGGTGCCGGAGTTGACCGTGCCGACCGAGACCCGCAGCCCTTCGAGGTCGGTGAGCCGCCACACCGGGGAGTCCGCGGTGACGACCAGGTGGACGAAGCTGTCATAGAGCCTGCCCACCGCGCTGATCAGCGACCTCTCGGCGCCGAACTCCAGCACCGAGTCCAGGTTGGCCAGCCCGAGGTGGGCCCGGCCGTCCTCCAGCAGGATCAGGTTGTCGTGTGAGGCCCCGGTTTCGACGGTGACCACCTCGCTCTCGGGGAGGCGCTCGTCCAGGAGCGCGGCGACGGCTCCGCCGATCTCCCGGTATACGGCCCCCCGGGGGCCGGTCGCGATCACGATCCGGGGCAGGCCGGGGGCGGGGTTGCGGGTGCAACCGCCCAGGGCGCCGATCGCGAGCACCCCCGCGGCTCCCAGGAGGGCGGCTCGTCTGGTCGGTCCCGTGGATCCCATACCCGCAGCTTAGACAGTGTGCGGCGTGGGGTGAGCGGACCATCCCGCATCACCCGTTGTTCCCGAGCGTGCACCGTATGTCGCTCTATGTCAGAGGAATCCCAAGAATGCCGGAGTTACTTTGCACACACACCCCTGTGAACTCACCATCTGTTGGGTCAGGACGTAATTCGCAGGTAACCCCGTGGCAACGCGCGGTTCAGGCCTGCGAAGACGGGCGCGGGGGCAGGCTCCGGCGCCCAGTGAAGGAGGACTCCCATGGCGACCCAGAAGGGCGTCGATACCCCCGACAAGGCGCAGGTCAAGCGCGAGGAGAAGTCCTCGCAGGGATTGACCCGCAGCCGCGTCATCGGCCTCGTTCTCGGGCCCCTGCTCGGCCTCGTGGTCTACCTCGCGATGCCGGAGATGGCACTGCCGCTCGGTGAGGACGAGACCGAGACGGTCATGTCCGTCAACGGAGCGGCCGTCGCCGCCATCACGGCCTGGATCGCCGTGTGGTGGGCGACCGAGGCCCTCCCGATTCCGGTGACCTCGCTCCTGCCGCTGGTGCTCTTCCCGCTGATGGTGGAGGGGACGGCCGTCGGTGACGTGGCCACCTCCTACGGTTCGGCCACGATCTTCCTGTTCATGGGCGGCTTCATGCTCGCCCTGGCGATGCAGAAGTGGAACCTGCACAAGCGCATCGCTCTGACGATCGTCTCCAAGGTCGGCTCCAACACCGCCGGGCTCATCGGCGGCTTCATGATCGCCACCGGTTTCATCTCCATGTGGGTGTCGAACACCGCCACCGCCGTGATGATGCTCCCGGTCGGCCTCTCGGTCGTCGCACTGATCGCCCAGTTCCGCAACGGCAGGACCGACGCGAACTTCGCCACCGCGCTGATGCTCGGCATCGCCTACGCCGCCTCCATCGGCTCGGTCTCCACCCTGATCGGCACGCCGCCCAACGTCCTGATGGTCGCCTACCTCGCCGAGAACCACGACATCCACCTCGGCTTCGGCGAGTGGATGATGGTCGGCCTGCCGCTCGCCGCCGTCTTCCTCCTGCTGGCCTGGTTCGTGCTGCTCAGGGTCTTCCCGCCGCAGATCAAGAAGGTCGAGGGCGCCCAGGAGCTCATCCGCACCGAACTCGCCGAGATGGGCCCGATGTCCCGCGGCGAGAAGCTGGTGCTCGCCCTCTTCGTCTTCGCCGCTTTCTCCTGGATCTTCGTCCCGATCATCGCCGACATCGGTGCCGTGGCCGAGGTCGCCCCGTGGCTGGGCAGCGTCAGTGACGCCGGTATCGCGATGACCGTCGCGGTCCTGCTCTTCCTCATCCCGGTGGACCGCCGGACCCCGCTCATGGACTGGGACACCGCGGTCAAGCTCCCCTGGGGCATCCTGCTCCTCTTCGGCGGCGGCCTCGCCGTCTCCACGCAGTTCACCGACTCCGGGCTGAGCGCCTGGATCGGCGGCCAGGTCTCCGGGCTGGCCGGGGTGCCGACCTGGATCCTGATCACGGCGGTCGCCGCGCTGGTGCTGGTCCTGACCGAGCTCACGAGCAACACCGCTACCGCCGCCACCTTCCTGCCGATCCTCGGCGGCGTCGCCGTCGGTATGCAGGTCGACGTCCTCGTCCTCATCATCCCGGCGGTCCTGGCCGCCACCATGGCGTTCATGCTTCCGGTGGCCACCCCGCCGAATGCGATCGCCTTCGGTTCGGGCTACGTGAACATCACCCAGATGCTCAAGGGCGGGCTCTGGCTCAACCTGATCGCCCTGTTCCTCACCCTCGCCACCATGTACGGCCTGGTCACCTGGGCTCTCGGGGTCTCCCTCTGACCTTCGGGCCCCACCCCGGGGGCGGCGCCTCCTCTTCGGCGGCCGCCCCGGTACTCCCACGGGCGCCCCGCCCGGATTCCGCTCCCGTCCAGCGGAACCGGTCGGGGCGCCCTCTGTCGTGTTCCGGGCTGCCCGATCCGGTCCCGTAGTCCGGGGTTGTCGTCGTCCGGAGTGCCCCACGCCCTCCCGTGTGTTCTGCAATGTCCGCACCCGGGACCGGCCCCCCGGCCGGACAAACCGGTACGGCCGGGCGCGAAACACGCCGGAAAACGACGAAACACGGGGAAACCCAGGCTTCACCCGGCAACAGGACCGGTGAAACAAGCGCTTCCTAGCGTCTGGGCCCATGGACACACCGCTGTATACGCGGCCCGACCCGGCCGGAACCGGGAACACCGCCGTCTCCCGCCGCGACCGGGTCCACGCCCTCATGCGCGAGGAGGTGCTGAGCGGCCGCGTCACGCCCCACACCCGTCTGGGCGAGGTCCGGCTCGCCGAACGCTTCGGGGTCTCCCGCACCCCCGTCCGCGAGGCCCTGGCCCGGCTCCACTCCGACGGCCTGGTCGAACGCCGCGACAACGGCTTCTACGTCACCGTCCCCGACCTCGCCGAGCTGCGCGACCTCTACGAGCTCCGGGTCACCCTCGAACTCCGCGGTATCGCCCGCGCCGTGGAGGACCGCACCATCCGGCACGACCCGCGGATCCTCGCCGACCAACTGGAGCGCTGGGAGAAACTGCGCGCCGACCCGCCCGCGCCCGACCCCTCGTTCGTCCTCCTCGACGAGGAGTTCCACGCCGCCCTGTCCCGGGCCTCCGGAAACGCGGCCCTCACCGAGTCGCTGGTCTCCGTCAACCAGCGGATCCGCCGCGTGCGCATGTACGACTTCCGCACCGAGGACCGGATCGCCTCGACCATCACCGAGCACGTCCGGATCGTCGAGCACCTGCGCGCCGACGAACTCGACTCCGCCTACCGGGCCCTGCACGAACACGTGGGCGCCTCCATGGAGGTCGTGCTCGAACGGGCCCGAGGGGCCCTGACCCGGATGGCTCTGCACACCGACCGCCTCTGAACCCCCTCGCCGCACCTCTCGCACTCCCGACCGCCGACCCAGTCCCCGACCCGAGGGAGAGCCCCGTGTTCGACTCCGTGCTCGTCGCCAACCGCGGCGAGATCGCCTGCCGCATCATCCGTTCCGCCCGGGAGACGGGCCTGCGCACCATCGCTGTCTACTCCGACGCCGACGCGGGAGCACCGCACACCCGGATGGCCGACGAGGCCGTCCGCCTCGGCCCGGCGCCCGCCTCCCAGAGCTACCTCGACATCGAACGCGTCCTCGCCGCGGCCGTCGCGACCGGGGCCGGCGCCGTCCACCCGGGGTACGGGTTCCTGTCCGAGAGCGCGGAGTTCGCACACGCCGTGGAGGCCGCCGGACTCGTGTTCGTCGGACCCGAGCCCCGTCACCTGGAGGAGTTCGGCGACAAGCACACCGCCCGCAAGGCCGCGGCCGCGGCCGGGTTGCCCATGGTCGCGGGCAGCGAGACCCTCCCCGACGTCGGGCAGGCGGTGCGGGCCGCGGAGCGCATCGGCTACCCGGTGATCCTCAAGTCCACCTCGGGCGGCGGCGGGATCGGTCTGCGCCCCTGCTTCGACGAGGACTCCCTGCGCTCCGCCTTCGACCAGGTCAGCCGGATGGCGCGGACGCACTTCGGTGACGGCGGCGTGTTCGTGGAACGTTTCGTGTCCGAGGCCCGGCACATCGAGGTGCAGGTCTTCGGTGACGGCCACGGCAACGTGGTGACCCTCGGGGACCGCGACTGCTCGCTCCAGCGCCGCAACCAGAAGGTCGTGGAGGAGGCCCCCGCCCCCGACCTGCCCGACGCCCTGCGCGCCGAACTCCACCGCACCGCCCGTGAACTGTGCGCCGGGATGTCCTACCGCAGCGCCGGGACGGTGGAGTTCGTCTACGACGTCGAACGCGGGGAGGCCTCCTTCCTGGAGGTCAACACCCGGCTCCAGGTCGAACACCCGGTCACCGAGGAGATCGCCGGGATCGACCTGGTCGCCTGGATGCTGCGCCTGGCCCGCGGCGAGGACGTGCTCTCCGGTGTCCCGCCCCGGGGTCCGGCCCGCACCGGCCACGCCGTCGAGGCCCGCGTGTACGCCGAGGACCCCGCCCACGACTTCCGTCCCAGCTCCGGCCTGCTCACCCGGGTGGAGGTCCCCGCCGACGTCCGGGTGGACGGCTGGGTGGAGACCGGCCAGCGGGTGACCAGCGACTACGACCCCATGCTCGCCAAGGTGATCGTGCGCGGCGAGGATCGCGCGGACGCGCTGGACCGGCTCGGCCGCGCCCTGGCCCGGGTACGGATCGACGGGGTGCAGACCAACCTGGGTCTGCTGCGCGCCCTGACCGTCCACCCGCAGGTCCGCGCGGCCACCCACACCACCGCCACCTGCGTGAGGGTCGGCGACCCCGAACCGCGCATCGAGGTGGAGCGCGCGGGCACCCTCACCACCGTCCAGGACTTCCCGGGCCGCACCGGGTACTGGCAGGTCGGTGTGCCCCCGTCGGGCGCCGTGGACGACCTGTCGCTGCGCCTGGGCAACACCGCCCTGGGCAACCCCGAGGGGGCGGCGGGCCTGGAGTGCACGATGGAGGGCCCGGCGCTGCGCTTCACGCACGCCGCCACCGTGTGCGTGACCGGCGCCCCCGCCGACGTCACCGTGGACGGCGACCCGGTGCCGCAGTGGGAGCCTGTGCGGGTGCCCGCGGGCACGCTGCTCGACGTCGGCCCCGCCACCGGACCGGGCATGCGCACCTACGTGCTGTTCCGTGGCGGCCTGGACGTCCCCGAGTACCTGGGCAGCGCCTCCACGTTCACCGCCGGGGAGTACGGCGGGCACGCGGGCCGCGCCCTGCGCCCGGGCGACGTGCTCCGCCCGGCGGCGAACGGCACCGGTACCGGCCGGCCGTCCTCCGGCTCCCCGGAGGGCACCGCGGAACCGCGCCCGGTCCCCGAGGCCGACCGCCCCGCTTTCCCCGCGCCCGGCCGGGGCGGCGGGGCCGGGACGGGCGACGGCGCCCACTGGGACATCGAGGTCTCCGAGGGCCCGCACGCGGCCCCCGAGTTCCTCACCCGCGACGGCCTCGCCGACTTCTACGCCACCGCCTGGCGGGTCCATCCGCAGTCCGCCCGCAACGGCGTCCGCCTGTCCGGACCCAAACAGACCTGGGCCCGCCCCGACGGCGGCCAGGCCGGACTGCACCCCTCCAACGTGCACGACACCGCTTACTCCGTCGGCGCGGTCAACCTCTCCGGCGACACCCCCGTGCTCCTGGGCCCCGACGGACCCAGCCTCGGCGGGTTCGTCTGCCCGGTCACCGTGGTCACCGGCGCCCGGTGGAAGATCGGCCAGCTCCGCCCCGGCGACACCGTCCGGTTCCACCCGGTCACCGAGGCCGCCGCCGAACGGCTGCACACCGAACCCGCGGCCGCAGCCCTGCTGCGCGGCAGCGGATCCGACGGTGACGACGGCGTGCTGGCCCGCGTCCCCGCGGGCGAGGACACCCCGGAGGTCACCTACCGGCGCGGCGGACACGACAACCTCCTCGTCGAGTACGGGCCGATGGTGCTGGACCTGGGCCTGCGCATGCGCGTCCACGCGCTGATGGCGGCCCTGGACCGGGCCGCACCCCGGGGCATCGTGGACACCACCCCGGGTGTGCGCTCCCTGCACCTGCACACCGACCCCGAGGTCCTGCCGCTGCGCACGCTCCTGGGTCTGCTCCAGGAGATCGAGGCGCAACTGCCGCCGACCTCCCGGCTGCGGGTGCCCAGCCGCACCCTGCACCTGCCGATGTCCTTCGACGACCCCTCCATCCACGAGGCCATCGCCCGTTACGGGACCGGGGTGCGTGACGACGCCCCCTGGAACCCCGACAACATCGAGTTCATCCGCCGCATCAACGGCCTCGACAGCGTCGACCAGGTCCGCGACATCGTCTTCGACGCCTCCTACCTGGTACTGGGCCTGGGCGACGTGTACCTGGGCGCGCCCGCCGCCACCCCGCTGGACCCCCGGCACCGGCTGGTCACCACCAAGTACAGCCCCGCTCGCACCTGGACCCCCGAGGCCGGTGTGGGCATCGGCGGCGCCTACCTGTGCGTGTACGGGATGGAGAGCCCGGGCGGCTACCAGCTCATCGGCCGCACCGTGCCGATCTGGTCCGGCCTGCGCCAGTACGGGCGGTTCGAGCCCGGAACACCCTGGCTGCTGCGGTTCTTCGACCGGATCACCTGGTACCCGGTCGGGCATCAGGAACTGTTGGACATCCGCGCCGACCTGCTCGCCGGGCGTCACGAACCGGAGGTCGCCGAGGGCGAGTTCGTCCTCGCCGACCACGAGCGCTTCCTGGCCGAGAACGCCGACTCCATCGCGGAGTTCGAGCGCCGTCAGGCCACCGCCTTCGAGGCCGAGCGGCGGCGCTGGGAGGAGGTGGGCGAGTTCGAGGACAGGCCCGAACCCGAGCCGACCGCGCCCGCCCAGGGACCGGACCTGCCGCCCGGCGCCTCCCTGGTGCAGGCACCGCTGTCCGCGAGTGTCTGGAAGGTGGACGTGGAACCGGGCGAGACTGTCCGCCAGGGGCAGCCCGTCGTCCGGCTGGAGGCGATGAAGCTGGAGGTGGTGGTCCGGGCCCCCGCGGCCGGAACCGTCGCCGAGGTCCTCGTCAGCCCGGGCCAGCACCTGGACCCGGGGCACGCCCTGGCCGTCATCACCGAAGGGGAGACCGCCTGATGCCCGCACCCACCGAAAGGGTTCGCGCCGCCTACCGCAGGATCACCGAGGCCGACCGGTCGGAGGTCTGGATCGCGCTGCGTCCCGAACAGGAGCTGTCGGCGGAGGCCGAGGCGTTGGAGGAGCGCCTGGCCGCGGGGGAGGGGCTGCCGCTGGCGGGCACCCTGGTGGCGGTCAAGGACAACATCGACGTCGCGGGCCTGCCCACCACCGCCGGGCACCCGGGTTTCGCGTACACCCCCGAGGTGAGCGCGACCGCCGTGCGACGCCTGGTGGACGCCGGAGCACTGGTGCTCGGCAAGACCAACCTGGACCAGTTCGCCACCGGTCTCGTGGGGACCCGCAGCCCCTACGGCGCGGTCCGCAACGCCCTCGACCCCGCCCGGATCTCCGGGGGGTCCAGCTCGGGCTCGGCCGTGGCGGTGGCCCTGGGCATCGCCGACGTCGCACTGGGCACCGACACCGCCGGATCCGGCCGGGTGCCCGCCGCCCTGCACGGCCTCGTCGGCCTCAAACCCACCCTGGGCCTGGTGCCCAAGACCGGGGTCGTGCCCGCCGCCGAACCGTACGACTGCGTGACCGTGTTCGCCCGGGACCTGGCCTGCGGTCAGCGGGTCCTGAAGGTGATGACCGGCCCCGACCCCCGGGACCCGGCCAGCCGCGACTGGCCCGCCGACGTGCGCCTGGCCCCCCGGAACCCGGCACGGACGGCGATCCCGGACGCGGACGGGCTGGCCCCGCTCAGCGACGGGGAGCGGGAGGCCTTCCGGAAGGCGGTGGCCGCCCTGGCCGGTGCGGGGGTCCAGGTCGAGGAGGTGGACATCGCCCCGCTGCTGGAGGCGGCCCGGCTGCTCTACGACGGCGCCCTGGTCGCCGAGCGGCACGCGGCGGTGGGCGCGTTCCTGGCGGAGCACCGTGACCGCCCGGACACCGACCCCACCGTCGCCGGAATCATCCTGGCCGCCGCAGACCTGCCCGCCACCCGGCTCGCCGCCGACCAGCACCGGCTGGTCGAGTACCGGGCCCTGGCGCGGGGGCTGCTGGACGGGTTCGACGGGCTGCTGGTGCCGACCACCGTGGGCCACCCGACGCTGGCCGAGGTGGCGGCCGACCCGGTGGGTGAGAACTCGCGCCTGGGCACCTACACCAACTTCGTCAACCTGCTCGACCTGGCGGCGGTAGCCGTCCCCGCAGGAACCGCCGACGGCCACACGTTCGGGGTCACCGTGGTCACCCGCGCCTTCGAGGACCAGGCGGCCCTGGACCTGGCCGGGCTGATCACCGGCGAGGAACCCGGTCGGGCTCTGCCCGGCACCGGGGTGGAGTTGGCGGTGTTCGGCGCGCACCTGCGCGGACAGCCGCTCAACCACCAGCTCACCGAGCTGGGCGCCAGGTTCGTGGAGGCGACCGCGACCAGCGGGGACTACCGGATGGTGGCTCTCGCGACGACGCCGGCCAAACCCGGGCTGCTGCGGGTGAACGACGGGGGTTCGGCACTGCGCTGCGAGGTGTGGTCGATCTCCCCGGCCGGACTGGGCGCCTTCCTGGCCGCGCTTCCCGCCCCGATGTCGCTCGGCGCCGTCACCCTCGCCGACGGGCGGACCGTGGTCGGTTTCGGCTGCGAACCGGCCGCGGCCGAGGGGGCCGAGGACATCACCCGCCACGGCGGTTGGCCGGCCTACCTGGAGTCCCTGCGGGGCTGACCGCCTCAGCGGGGCAGCCAGCCCCGCAGCGCGGGCGCGCGGGCCAGCGCACGCACCGTCAGCGCCCGGACCGAGCACAGGGCGGCCAGGTCGTCCGTGGCCCCCACGAAGTAGGTGATGACGGCGGACCCCGCCCCCGGGGCGACGTGGATGTGTTCGACCCGCTCCGCGGGTCCGGCCAGCGCCCACAGGATGTCCACCAGCCCCGGGGGCGGGGTGCGGTCGCTGTCTCCGACGATGGTCACGGCCAGAATGAGCATGTCCGCCAGCCTGGTGACAACGGAACCCGCGCGACAGGCCCGCGCCCTGACAGGAAGCGGCCCGGCAGCAACACGCCCGGGACCTGTGCGAGAATCACCTCCGGCCGCACACCGTTCACCTCATGGGGGGTTGTGTGCTGTCCGCACTCGGAATCGACGCCACCACCGAGTCCGTCTACCGGGCCATGGTCGACCATCCCGGATGGGGGGTGGCGCAGATCGCCTCCCATCTGGTCCTGTCCGAGACCCGGGTCCACACCGCGCTGGACCACCTCACCGAACTCCGCCTGCTGCGGCCGAAGTTCGCCGACTCCTCGGTCCTGCGGCCGGTCGGGCTGGAGGTCGCCGTGCAGATCCTCCTGGCCCGTCGCGAAGGAGAGGTCCACCGCGCCCAGGAGCGTCTGGCCGCCGGCCGCGCAGCCGCCCTGGAGGCTCTGGAGACCGGGGCCGCGCGCCCCGGGGGCGGGCGGCCGGGCGAGGAGATGTGCTCGATCGAACAGGTGCAGGACCGCCTGGAACGGCTCACCCACGCCTGCACCGAACGGATCTGGTCCTTCCACCCGGGAGGCGCGCAGCCGCACGCCCAGCTGGAGGCCTCCCGGCCCCTGGACGAGATGCTGCTCGAACGCGGCGTGGACATGCGCACGCTCTACCAGGACTCCGTCCGCAACGACCACGGCACCCTCGGATACGCGCGGTGGCTGACGGAGAACGGGGCCGCCGTGCGGACCGTGCCGGTGCTCCCCGTCCGCATGGTGCTGTTCGACCGCTCCGCGGCGCTGCTCCCCCTGGACCCCGAGGACACGGGCGCCGGAGCGGTCCAGCTTTCCGGCCCCGGTGTCATCACCGCGCTGGCGGAACTGCACACGGTGGTGTGGGAGCAGGCGAACCCGTTCGGCGCCACGGCCGACCGCGAGGGGCGCGCGGACGGCGGGGACGCCCCCGACGGCCAGGAACGGCAGATGCTCAGACTCCTGTCCCAGGGGATGACCGACGAGGTGGCCGCCCGCCACCTGGGCATCGGTGTGCGCACCGCACGCCGCATGATGGCCTCGCTCATGCGGCGCCTGGGCGCGCGTTCCCGGTTCGAGGCGGGGGTCATCGCGCAGAGACGGGGCTGGCTCCCCCGGGCATGAGCCTGCCGGGGCGCTTGCTGCCACCCCGAAACCCTTCCCGGCCCACCGCGCGGACGGCATCGTGGTGCCTGCCCGGTTCCGGAAACGGTGCGGGCACACCCCTCGAACCCCCAGCCGTGGAGGAGTACGCCCATGTTCCGCAAGCTCGCCGCCCGCATCGCAGCCGCCGCCCTCGCCGCCGTCCTCGCCGGTCCGGTCCTGCCGACCGGGCCCGCCACCGCCGGTGCGCCGCACGCCGCCACGGCCGCCGGCGCCGTCCCCTCGAACGACGACAGCGCGGGTTGGAGCTGACCGGCACCGCTGCCCGCACCTGTCACCTGCCGCCGGCCGTGACCTGCCAACGGTCAGGACCGGCCACCATCCATCCGATGATCCGAAGGAGGGTCAACCGACGTGACCGCCACAGACACCCCCGCCGACCCCGAGGCCGAAAGGCCGTCCACCGCCCGCGTCCTGAGCTGGGCGGTGTGGCTCGGCCCGCTCCTCGCAGCGGCGGCCACCCTCATCTGGTCCGGGAACTTCGTCATCGCCCGAGCCGTCTCGGGGGAGATCCCGCCGGTCCAGACGGCCTTCTGGCGGTGGGCCATCGCCCTGGCCGTCCTGGCCCCGTTCGCCGCCCGCGGCCTGTGGGAGCACCGGCGCACGATTCGGGAACACGCCCGCTACATCGCGCTCGTCAGCCTGCTCGGGGTCACGCTCTTCAACACCCTCATCTACGTCGCCGGACAGACCACCTCGGCGACCAACCTCGCCCTCATCGCCGCGGTGTCCCCGGTCGCGATCGCGGTGTTCGCGGTCATCGGCGGCGAACGGCTCCCGGCCGTGCGCGTCGCGGGCATGCTCATCGCCCTCGCCGCCGTGGTCGCCCTGATCACCAAGGGCGACGTCGGTGTGCTCCTGCGGATGGACTTCGCCCCCGGAGACCTGTGGATGATCGCCGCCATGCTCACCTTCGCCGGGTACTCCGCCCTGCTCAAACGCAAGCCCAAGCAGGTGCCCGCGGTGGTCTTCCTCGCGGCGACGGTCCTGTTCGGTCTGGTCATGCTGCTGCCCGCACTGGCTGTCTCCCTGGTGCTGGAGGGCGGGTTCACCCCCACCACGGGCAACCTGTCGGCCCTGCTCTACATCGGTGCGGCCTCCTCCGCCCTGGCCTTCTTCCTCTGGAACAAGGCGGTGGAGCTGATCGGCGCCACCCGGGCCGGCGTCGTCTACTACCTGCAGCCGGTCTGCGTCGCCGTCCTGGCCTACCTGACCATCGCCGAACCCGTTACCGGAGCCCAGGTCGTCTGCACGGTCCTGGTCCTGACGGGCGTGGCCCTGGCCTCCTCCCGCAGGTGACCCGGACCCCGCCGCAGGCACCCCCGACCCACAGATGAAGGAGAACCGCATGCCCCCCGTTCCGCGGATCAACGAAGCACGACTCCTGAAGGACATCCGACGGCTCGCCCAGATCGGCGCCGGGCAGGACGGCGCGATCTGGCGCATCGCCGGCAACGAGGCGGACATGGCCGCCAGGGACTGGATCGACAAGACCATGCGGGTGGCGGGGCTCCACTCCCGCTACGACGCCACGGGCAACGTCCTCTCCAGACGCGGTGACACCTCCGGGCCCTGGCTGCTCATCGGCTCCCACTCCGACACGGTCCCCGCCGCGGGCCACCTGGACGGCGCCTACGGGGTCGTCGCCGCCATGGAGGTCCTGCGCACCCTGCACGAGAACGACCACCCCATGGCCGACCACACCGAGACCGTGTCCTGGTTCGACGAGGAGGGCGTCATGGAGGGGAGCAGGGGAGGCCTGACCGGCTCCACCGCCCTCGTCAACAGCCCCCACGCCCGGGAACTGGTCGGCTACCTCGAACTCCACGTCGAACAGGGGCCGCGGATGGAGCGGGAGGGGATCGACCTGGCCCCGGTCACCGGCATCGTGGGTGTGCGCCGCTATACCGTCACCGTCAGCGGACAGGCCAACCACGCCGGAACGACCCCGTTCGAGCTGAGGCAGGACGCCGGGCGGGTGGCCTCCCGGGTCGCCCTGCGGCTGAGGTCCCTCTGCCAGGACAGGGACCCGGACGCGGTCGGCAACGCCGGGGTGGTCACGTTCGGTCCGGCCGCGGCCAACGTCGTCCCCGGCACCGCGCACGTGGAGCTGGAGATCCGGGCCGGAAGCGACCAGGTCCTCGACGGCATCGAAGGGGACCTCACCGACTTCCTGGCCGCCGCGAGCGCGGAGGAGAAGTGCACGGCGAACCTGGAGCGCACCAGCGCCAAGGCCGCGGCCGAGTTCGACGCCCAGGTCCTCGGTGTCGTGGAGGAGGCCTGCCGCGAGCACACCGACAGGTGCCGTCCGATGCTGTCCTACGCCGGCCACGACGCCTCGGTCATCTCCACCGGTGTCCCCACCGCGATGCTGTTCGTCCCCTCCACCGGGGGTTTCTCGCACTCCAACCGGGAGCACACCCCGGACCGGCAGCTCGTGCTGGGCGCGCAGGCGCTGCTGGACGCGGTGGTGCGGTTGGGCGAGGCGAAGCTGCCCGGCCTGCGCGCGGCCGAACTCGCCGCGGTGTGAGGCGACCCCGGACACGACGGAGCCCCGCCACCCGCGAAGGGGTGACGGGGCTCCGTGACCGCTGTCGCCGTCGGCTAGGCCTGCGCGGCCGGACGGGGACGGCGTCCGCGGGAGGACGAGCCCCCACGGGAACCGCCGCCGCCGAAGCCGCCGCGCGAACCGCCGTAGCCGCCACCGCGGGAGCCGCCGTAGCCGCCGCCGCGCGGGCCGCGCTGACGGTTCTCCCGGCGGGGCTCGCTCGGCAGGGACACCGGCACACCGGACGGGGTGCGGGCCCCGGTCACGCGGGCCAGCTCCGGGTCGTCGGCGTTCACCTGGGCGGTCTGCGCCTCGATCCGGGCGCGGTGCATCAGGCGGGTCATCTCGCGGCGCTGGTTGGGCGTCACGAGGGTGACCACGTTGCCGGACTCACCGGCGCGGGCGGTACGGCCGCCGCGGTGCAGGTAGTCCTTGTGGTCCGTGGGCGGGTCGATGTTCACGACCAGGTCCAGACCGTCCACGTGGATGCCGCGGGCGGCGACGTTCGTGGCGATCAGCGCGGTGACCGTGCCCTCCTTGAACTGCTTGAGGGTGCGGGTGCGCTGGGGCTGGGACCGGCCGCCGTGCAGCGGAGCCGCCCGGACGCCGCTGTCCAGCAGGTGCTGGGCCATCCGGTCCACCGCGTGCTTGGTGTCCAGGAACATCAGGACCTGGCCCTCGCGCGCCGCGATGTGGGTGGCGGTGGACATCTTGTCCGCGTGCGCCACGTGCAGGACGTGGTGCTCCATGGTGGAGACGGCGCCCTCGGACGGGTCGACCGAGTGGACCACCGGGTCGTTGAGGAAGCGGCGGACCAGCTGGTCCACGTTCCGGTCCAGGGTGGCCGAGAAGAGCATGCGCTGGCCGTCGGCCGGCACCTGCTCCAGGATCGCGGTGACCTGCGGCATGAAGCCCATGTCGGTCATCTGGTCGGCCTCGTCCAGGACGACGGCCTCGACCTCGTCCAGGACGCAGTCGCCGCGCTCCATCAGGTCGCGCAGGCGGCCCGGGGTGGCCACGAGCAGCTCGACACCCTGGCGCAGGGCGCGGGCCTGGCGGTGGATGGGCATGCCGCCCACCACGGTGGCCATGCGCACCCGCACCGAACGGGCGTAGGGGGTGAGGGAGTCGGTGACCTGCTGGGCGAGCTCGCGGGTCGGCGCGAGGACCACGGCCATGGGGCGGTGCTCGTTCGCGCTGCGGCCGTCGAGCCGGGCCAGGAGGGCCAGGCCGAAGGCGAGCGTCTTGCCCGAACCGGTCTGGCTGCGGCCCAGGACGTCGCGTCCGGCCAGCGAGTTCGGCAGGGTGGCCGCCTGGATCGCGGACGGGGTGGTCAGGCCCTGGCGGGTCAGCGTCGACTTCAGCGGCGCGGGCATCTCCAGGTTCTGGAAGTCGTCCACCGGGTCGAGCCCGGGGTTGACGGTGACGGGGAGCGCGAACTCACCGCCGGAGCGTCCGCCGCCGGAACGGCCCTGGTAGCCGCCGCGGGGGCCGTCGAAGGAGCGGCGGGGGCGCTGACGGTTGAAACCGCCGGGACCGCCGGAGGGACGGCCGTGACGCGTGTTGGCGCGAGGATGGTTCATGTAAGACCTTTCGCCGACGGCGCTTGCCGGGCGGGAAACCCCTGGGGGCTTCGGCCTGTGGCACCGGGTGTGCGCCGGAGGAAATGCATAGAGATCCACGGCCCGCACGGAAATCCCGGGGTCGTGGCGGTTGGACCGGTGCCAGTCGGAGAACGACGGCCAGAAACCCGGTCCTGGAAACAGTAAAACGGACAGGGGCCCTGCGCCCTGAGGGCGGGCCCCTGCCGTCTGAACAGCCTTAGGGCGTGTTCGGTCAGATCAGGGTGATGTTGTCAGCCTGGAGACCCTTGGCGCCCTGGGTGACGTCGAACTCGACGGCCTGGCCTTCCGCGAGCTCGCGGTAGCCGTTGGCCTGAATTGCCGAGTAGTGGGCGAAGACGTCAGCGCCGCCGCCGTCCTGCTCGATGAAGCCGAAGCCCTTGTCGCCGTTGAACCACTTGACTTTGCCAGTAGCCATGGATGTACCTCTCGCTCGGGAGCATGTTAAGAAAACCGCGGTCTGACGATTTTCCCGTCACCGCGGTGATCACCCGAAAACGATGTAAATCCAAACGGGTATCACGACTGCAACTTCGTTAAACCTAGCACAGGGTTTCCGATCCTGCGGATAATCGGGGTGTGTCACAAGGCACCGCCGAACGTGGTAACGATCGGGGCCCCCGGGGTGTTCACCCGGGGTTTCCCAGGTGGGCGGGGTTTTTCGGACGCGAAAGGGCCCCGTCGCGTCCGCTCGGACACGACGGGGCCCACCGCTGCCCGCCGGAGTGTCTAGCCGTCCTTCTCCGTGGCGGCGAGGTCGTCGAACTGCGTTTTCTCGGTGGGTTTCACCCCGACCAGGTAACCGGCGCGGGCGATGGCGTTGCCACCCACCGCGGCGGTGGCCAACTGGATGAGCAGGGCCAGGCCGATCTTGATCGCGTTGTCCACGGTCGGGTAGTGCAGCAGCAGGCCGAGCAGGAGCAGGGCCGTGCCCAGCGCGCCGGCGATGCTGACCCCGCTCAGCCGCGCGTAGAAGTCCTGGAGCCGGAGCAGGCCGATCGAGCCCACCAGGAACACCAGGGCCCCCGCGGTCATGCAGACGATCCCGGCGACGTCCAACGCGTTCATCGCTTACCTCCGGTGATCAGACGGGCCAGTGACAGGGCGGCCAGGAAACCGACCAGTGCGCTCACCAGGACGATGTCCACGACCAGTTCGGTGCCCAGACGGTAGCCGAGCATGGCGACCAGCCCCACGAAACCGAAGAAGACCACGTCGGAGGCGGCTCCCCGGTCCGCGGCCGAGGGGCCGGTCAGGATGCGGTACGTGGCGATGGCCATCGCCAGCACGATCGCGGCCAGGCCGATGTCGATGTAGTGCATCAGTTCCGTCCCCCCTCGGCCGGGGCGCTCTCCGGCGGCCCCGTCAGCCGGGTGGCCGCGAGGATGTGGTTCTCCATCTCGCGGATCCCCTCCCGGAAGGACTCCCGGTCCTTCACGTACAGCCCGTGCACCCACAGGGTGGCGGGTTCACGGCGCACGGCCACGGTCACCGTCCCCGGGGTCAGGGAGATCAGGTTGGCCAGCATGGTGGTTTCCAGGTCGCTTCCGCAGCGGATCGGTACCTCGACGAAGGCCGGGGTCGAGGCGCTCCCCGGGGTGACGATGTCCCACATCACCTCGAAGGAGGTCCTGATGATCTCCCAGCCCGCGTAGAAGGGGAACCGGAGCACTCGCAGCGCCCACATCAGATGGGTCATCGTCCCAGCACCGCCTCGACGTATCCGGAGGTGTCCATGAGCCCCGCGGCGGCCTGTGCGCTCAGGTCGAGCAGGACCTGGGCGCCGAGGCCGATGCACAGGGTCGTGGCTGTCAGGACCAGGCCCGGAGCGATCAGTGCGGGCCGGATCTTCACGGGCGCGGCCGTCCGGGTGGCGACGGCGCCGTCGGCGCCGACGGCCGCTGGCTCCGGCAGCTCGGTCGCTCTCGGTTCCCTGCCCCAGAACACGCCGCCCCAGATCTTCAGCATGGACATCAGCGTGATGAGGCTGACCGCGATCATCACGGCCACGGCGGTCCACTGCGCGTCGTCGACCGCCGCCGTGACCAGGGTGAGCTTGGCGACGAACCCGGAGAACGGCGGCAGCCCCGCCAGGGAGAGCGCCGCACCCATGAACACCAGGGCCAGCAGCGGCTCCCGTTGGGCGATACCGCCCAGCCGGTCCAGTGCCCCGGTCCCGTAGGTGTGCTCGATCGCCCCGGTCGACAGGAAGAGGGACGCCTTCACGATCATGTGGTGGATCAGGTAGAAGATGCCCGCCATGAGCCCCAGTTCGGTGAACAGGGCCACGCCCAGCAGGATGTAACCGATCTGGCTGATCATGTGGAACACCAGGATCGAGCGGGTCGTGTTCTCGCCGACCGCGCCCAGCACCCCGATGACCATGGTCAGGGTGAAGGCGACCACCCCGATCCAGAGGAACTTCGCGTCCCCGTCGAAGATCATCGCGTACAGGCGGTAGATCGCGTAGATCGCCACCTTGGTGTGCAGACCGGAGAACAGGGCGGTGACGGCGGGGGAGGCGGCCGGGTAGGTGCGGGCCAGCCAGCCGTGCACCGGGACGACCGCGGCCTTGATCGACAGGGCGAGGATGACCACGCCCGCGCCGACCGCGACCGCCGGGTCCTCCTTGGCGGCTCCGGCGAGCTCGCCCAGGTGCACGGTCCCGGCGGAGGCGTAGACCAGCGCGACCCCCGCGAGGAAGATCGTGGACGTCAGCAGGTTGACGGTGACGTAGATCCGTCCGGCCCGCAGCCGCCCCAGGACGCCGAGCATCGCCAGCAGCCCGTACGAGGGCAGCAGCATGACCTCGATGAACACGAACATGTTGAAGATGTCGCCGGTGAGCAGCGCACCGGACACACCCGCTGTCAGCACCAGGACCAGCGTGGCGAAGAAGGGGCGCCGGTCGTCCCCGGTGGCGATGGCGAAGGCCGAGCACACCAGGGCCAGGAGCGAGGTGGTCCACAGCATCAGGGCGCTGAGGACGTCCGCGACGAACGGGATCGCGATCCCGTCCTGCCACAGGCCCACGTTGTGGGCGAACACGGCCCCGTCCCGGGTGAGCCAGATCAGCCCGGTACTGGCCAGCAGGGCCGCCGAGCTCGGTGCGAGCAGCAGGGTCCGGCGCAGCCACAGGGGTCCGCTCAGCACGATCAGCAGCCCCGCGGACACCAGTGGGACCGCGACGAAGAGAGGAAGCAACGAGGTGTTCATGAGGCGTCCTCGGTGTCGTCGTCGCTACCGGAGGCGGCGAGCGTGAGCATGTAGATCGCGATCGAGAAGGCGATCACGATCGCGGTCAGCACGAACGCCTGCGGGAGCGGGTCGCCCGCGGTGAGCGCGGTACCGAACTGGAGCAGGGGAAGGTCCCGGCGGAACACGCCGCCCGCCGACATGATCAGCAGGTTGACGGAGTGTCCCAGCAGGACGAGGCCGAGCACGATGCGCACCATGCCGCGCTGGAGCATCAGGTAGACGCCTCCGGCGACCATGATGCCGATGGTGATGGCGAGGGTCATCGGTTACCTCCGGTGGTGGAGCCGTCCAGGGCGGGTGCGTCGTCGCCGGACGCCTGGGCCGAGGGCTGGTCCGTCCGGGACCCCTCGGGTTCTCGGACCGAGCCCTCACCCCGTTCGAGGCCGAGCTCGTTGAGCGCCGTGAGCAGTACGCCCACCACCGCCAGGTAGACGCCGATGTCGAAGACGAGTGCGGTGGTGAAGTGGAAGTATCCGCCCCAGGCCAGCGGGATCTCGGCGTGCAGCGGCTTGAGGAACGATCCGTCCGCGTAGCCGAGGAAACCGGAGAACGCTGCCACCAGGACGCCCGCCCCGATGATCGCGGGGTAGGCGAGCCGGATGCGTGCCCTGTCGTCGCTCGGGGCGGCCAGGTACAGCAGGGCGAAGCCCGAACCGCCCACGAGCCCGGCGATGAAGCCGCCGCCCGGCTCGTTGTGCCCGCGGAACAGCAGGTACACGGACCACAGGACCAGGAACGGCATCAGGAAGCGGCCGACCGTGCGCATCAGCACGGTGTTGTCCACCGGCGGGTAGGCGGCGTTGGTCTCACCCACCACCACCCGGCGGGAGCTGTGCACCGGCAGCAGGCCGCTGGAGTGCAGCACCGCGATGATGATCAGTCCCGCGACGCCCAGCACCACCAGTTCGCCGAAGGTGTCGAGCGCACGGTAGTCCACCAGGATGGTGTTGACCACGTTGGTTCCGCCGGTGTCCTCCGGGGCGTTGCCCAGGAAGTACTCGCCCGCGGCGGATATCTCCCGGCGGCCGGTCAGGGCGTAGGCGCCCACGGCCGCGGTGAGCCCGGCGCCGATCGCGATGACGGCGGTCAGTGCGGTGCGGCTCCGCTTCACCCGGTGGAACTTCTTGGGCAGGCGCCGCAGTACCAGCACGGCGACGACCACGGTCAGGATCTCCACCAGGAGCTGGGTGAGGGCGACGTCGAAGGCGCCCAGGAAGAACAGCCACAGGGCGACGGTGAACCCGGCGACGCCGACCAGCGCCAGCCCCGCCATCCGGGAGCGGGTGACCACGGCCGCGCCGACGGCCACGGCCATCAGCCCCACCAGGAGCCAGTCCAGCCCCATGGCGGTCTGCCCGGCCACCGGCGGCAGGTCCAGGCCGACCACCGCGAGGACCGAGGCCAGCGCGATGATGAGGACGACCGGTGCCCCCAGGTGGAACGCGGGGGCGTCGGTCCTGGTGAGGTCACCGGTCCGCTTGCCCACCCGGACGATCCCCTCGTGCAGGGCCTCGAAGATCCGCACACCGGTGACCGGTACGAGGTCGAGTCCTGCCAGGGCGTCGCCGGAGCGGCTCCGCCAGGCCAGCAGCGCACCGAGGCCGACGGCCGCGGCGGACATGCCCAGGGCGGCGTTGAAGCCGTGCCACAGCAGCAGGCGTGCGTCGGCGGCCTCGTGGGTGGCGTTCAGGGCGACCTCGTTGACCATCGTGTCCAGGACCGGCACGGCCAGACCGAGCAGCACACCGCCGAGGGAGGCGGTCATGGCGGGGAGCCAGAAGCTGGGTCGTGCCTCCGAGGCGGTGCGCTCCTCCGTATCGCCCCTGGGCTCGCCCCAGAACGCCCCGTACACGAACCGGAACGAGTAGGCGAAGGTGAAGGCCGCGGCACCGACCGCGGCGGCACCCGCCACCGGGCCGAACCAGGCCGGGCCGGGCGCGTGCAGGAACGCCTCGAACAGGTTCTCCTTGCTGATGAAGCCGAGCAGCGGCGGGATGCCCGCCATGGACAGCGCGGACAGCGCGGCGAGGGCTGCGGTGACCGGCACCCGCCTGCGCAGGCCGCCGAGCTGACGCAGGTCGCGGGTCCCGGCCTGGATGTCCACCAGACCGACCGACATGAACAGCGCCGACTTGAACAGGGCGTGCGCGACGGTGTGCACGGCCGCGGCGACCAGGGCCTCGGGGGTGCCCACACCGATGACCGCTACGAGGAAGCCCAACTGGCTCACGGTGGAGAAGGCGGCGAGCCGTTTCAGGTCGTGCTGTTGCAGCGCGAAGACCGCTCCGACCACCGCCGTGGTCAGACCGAGGACGATGAGCAGGGTGTTCCACAGCAGCAGGTCGCCGAAGGCCGGGGTGAACCGCATGGCCAGGTAGATCCCGGCCTTGACCATCGCCGCGGCGTGCAGGTAGGCGCTGACCGGTGTGCTCGCCGCCATGGCGTCGGGCAGCCAGTAGTGGAACGGGAACTGGGCCGACTTGGTGAACACCGCGACGGCGACGAGCACCGCCACCAGCGACACGAACCCCGTGTCCTCGGTCCACGAGGTGTCCGCCAGGATCACGCTGAGCTGGGAGGTCCCGGTGCGCACGATGAGCAGTACGGCCGCCGCGAGCAGCGCGAGCCCGCCCATGGCGGTGAGCAGGAAGGTGCGGATCGCCGGGCGGCTGGCCGAGGGCCCCGACAGGCCGATCAGGTAGAACGACGCGATCGTCGTGAGCTCCCAGAACACGAAGAGCAGCACGACGTCGTCGGCCAGGACCAGACCCGACATCGCCGTGGCGAAGAGGGTCATCAGGAAGTAGAAGCCGAACCTGCGCCTGGGCGGGAAGTACCGGGTCGAGTACGCCATGATCAGCGCGCCGATCCCGGTGACCAGCATGGTGAACAGCCAGCCGAGCCCGTCCATGCGCAGGTGGAGTCCGACCCCGATCTGCGGCATCCACGGTCGGGAGAACTCCAGGGGTTCCCCGGCCCCCAGCACCTGGGTGGCCTGCGCGGACACCAGCAGGGTCAGGCCGAGGAACACCGCGGCGATCGGCCAGCCGGCGTTTCGGCCCAACAGTCTGTCCAGTAAGGGCGTGCTCGCTACGGTCACGGCGAGCACGAGGAGGAGAATCAGCAGCACCACGCCACTGTCCTTTCACAGCCTGGCGCCGCGCGGACGGTGTCACGGCGCCCAGGAGGGGCGTCCGATGCGGTTCGCGCGGCGACACGGGTAGGAACGGTTTCGGGACGGCGCCGACGGGGGCGCGGTCAACCGGGTCCCGGGGGACAGGAGCTGAGTTCGCCGTGGGCGTTGGTGCCCCAGGCGGTGGTGTAGCCGTTGGTACCGAGCGGGCGGCGGTTTCCGACCGGGAGCCTGTGCCGCTCCGAGAAACGGCTTCGGCGCAGCGCACCTGGGGGCGGTGTATGGTTCCAGGTCATGTGGTGGGCTCCGGGGTACGGGTCGTAGGGACGCCGACCAGTCTTCCCGGCACACCTGTTGGCGCGTGCGGTGACGCGCCGCGCCCGTATTCGTCTGTAAGGGTAGTTGGCGCGTGCGGTGACGCGCCGCGCCCATATTCGTCGATGGGGGCAGTTCTGTCCAGTTTCGGCCAACCGGACCCGCTGGGGAACGGGCCGGCGCCGACACACGAAAGTTCTGTCCAATATAGTCCCTGAACAGCTACTATGACCTGTCGCCGACAGGCCGCGCGTGCGGGACGCCCGTAACCGGCCCGAAGCCGGTCCCGGACGCACATCCCTGACCGGTGGGCGGGGAAGACTGGTCGGCGAAGGTGTCCGTCCCTACGCGAAACCAGGTGCCCCATGCCGGAGACCGCACTCCAAGGTGCGCGTGTCTACCGATCCGAGTCCGCGGAGAGGATCGTCCGCGGCTGGTGTCGGGACCGGCTCGACGAGTACCCGGACCTGAGTTCTGTGGCCGAGATCTCCACCTCCCTCGGGCCGACCCGGGCCTTCCGGATGTCGGGTGGCCCCGGGGCCCCGGTGGTGGTGCTCAGCGGCACCAACTTCAACAGCGCGCTCAGCGCCTCGCCCGCCTCCGACATGACCGAGGACCGCGACGTCGTTCTGGTCGACCTCCCGGGGCAGCCGGGACTCAGCTGCGGGCTGCGCCCGAAGGGGGACCGTGCGCAGGCGTACGGGAGGTGGCTCGACGAGGTGCTGCCGGAGCTGGTGGACCGGCCGGCGATCGTCCTCGGCCACTCCCTCGGGGGCGCCGTCGCCCTCGCCTCGCAACCGTCCGACCTGGTCAAGGGGTTGGTGCTGGTCAACCCCGCCGGTCTGACCGGCGTCGCGACCTCCCCCGAGCTGATGCGCGTCACCCTGCCGTGGATGATCAACCCGCGCGAGGACAAGAGCACCAGGCTGCTCAACTTCATGAGCGGCCCCGCCTTCCGGCACCCCGTCCACCCGTTCGCCGCCTGGATGACGATGGTCGGCCGGCACTGCCGGACCAGCCTCGCTCCGGGCCCGCTGGTCCTGGAGACCCTGCTGCGCTGGCAGGGCGGGAACGTCCTGGTGGCGACGGGTTCGGACGACGTCTTCTTCCCCCCGTCCCGGCTGAAGGCCCCGGTACGCAGGTTCCTCGGTTCCGAACTGCGGGTCCTGGAGGGCGCCGGGCACCTGTCCCTCTACGAGTTCGCGGAGAAGGTCCGGGCGCTGGTGACCGAAGCGGACGGCTGAGCGGGCTCAGCTCCTGTTCGGATTGGTCGCCTTGCCGTCGAGCCAGAGTTCGGCGGAGGCGTCCCGGTGGCTGCCCGAGGTGCCCACGTGCCTGGCGTCGATCCCGGGCCCCTTCTTGATGACGTGGACCAGGGCCATCGCGTGGCCGCGCCCCAGCCCGTAGTCCTCGGCCAGCCACCGGATGATGGTGCCCGCCTTCACCGATGGGGCGTCGTAGCCCTTCTCCCTGGCGAGGTCGACCAGTGCGCGGGGCACCAGGCCGGTCCTTTCCTCGATGGTGTCCAGATACGCCTGGAACGACATGGGACCTCCTCGGTAGGGGTGGAGCCTGATCCTCGCACCCGCCAGTGACATTCCGAGGATGGCGCGGGATCAGGCTCCGCCGAGGTACCGACGGACGGCCTCCCGCGCGAACGGGGGCAGCGGAAGGGTTCCCGCCTGTGCGGGCGAGACCCAGTCGAGCCTGACCCCCTCGGTCAGGGGCAGGGCTCGGGCATCGCCGTCCCAGGTGGCGGTGAAGACGGTGAGGAGCTGGCCGGACCCCTGTGCGTCGGTGGTCTCGAAGAGTTCGGCCAGGTCGTCGACCGCGAGTCCGGCCTCCTCGTCGAGTTCGCGGACGATGGTCTCCCGGGGGTGCTCCCCGGGGTCGCAGGCCCCGCCGAGCAGGGAGCAGTGTCCGGGCCAGGAGATCCCGGGGATGTCGTCCCGCAGGTGGAGGAGGAGTCCCCCGCGGGGATTGGTGATGACTGCGACGGCGCCACGCGGCTGCTCGGTGTCCATCCGTCCAAGGTAGGCAACACCCGGCTCCGGGCGCGGAAACCCTGTGTACTCGAAGAAGCCGTGTGCACCGTGGGTTCCATGAGTGAGATGCGGGTGGAGCCCGTTCGGCGGGTGCCCGTTGGTTCCGAAACCGCCCCAACCGCGGTGATCTTGCTACCAGGGGCCATTTCGGCGCCGAAGTCGCCCCTGGTAGCAAGATCACCGCGGAAAAGGGGACCGAACCTGCCCCGGGGGGCAGGGGGTCAGCGGGCGAGGGTTCGCAGGAGGTGCTGCCAGGAGGAGGGGCCGAAGGCGAGGTGCCCGAGCGGGCGGTTGCGGGTGTCCCGAACAAGGATGCTCGGCCCTTCCGATACCTCGACACAGTTGCCCTGGCCACTGCCATAGCCGGGCCCGTGCCAGCCGACCTCGACGCACTCGCCACCGGTGCTGTTGGAGTAGCTGCTCTTACGCCAGGTCACCTCGGCGCAGTCGCTGCCGCCACTGCCGCCGTAGCTGGACTCGAACCACCGCACGCGCTGCCTCCTCGGGAAGGGAAGGGGGTACCCCGGGTATGGAACGGGGTACCCGCTCGCGTCAGCGCTCAAGAGTGACCAAGAGCCCTGACCGCTCGGTGCTTCGGAAGGGGCGGGGTACCCGTACTCTCGGCGCCGCGGCCGGTGAAGGGTGCGTACCGCGGAGGCGGGTCCGGGAGCGCCGTCCGCTCCGTCCGCGCGGTCAGGCCTGGGTGTCGGCCCTCTCGCCCGGCGCAGTCGTCTCGCCGGACTCACCGGGCTCCTCCCTCGGCCCGCTGCCCAGGTGGCGGTCCTCCGCGTTGGAGGCCCTGCCGGCGAAGGACACCGCGACCACGGAGACCACGGCGGTGAAGACCAGGTACGCGGCGATCGGCACCCACGAGTCGTCGAACCGGGACAGCAGCCAGGTCGCGATCAGGGGCGCGGTGCCGCCCGCGAGGGCCGCACCGATCTGGTACCCGAGGGTCACCCCGGTGTACCGGACCCGGGTGGAGAAGATCTCCGAGCTCAGGGTGCCGATGGTCGCGGTCACGGGCGCCCACAGGACGCCCAGGCCGATCACCGTGGCCAGGATCAGCATCAGGTTGCTGCCGGTCCCCAGCATCAGGAAGTACGGCGTGATGAACAGGCCCAGCGCCACGGCGCCGACCAGGTAGACACGCTGGCGGCCGAAGGTGTCGGACAGGCGGCCGGACAGCGGAATGCAGACGGTCGCGACGATGGCGCCGATGGTCACCGCGTTGAGCGCGGTCGTGTTGTCGAAGGACAGGGTTCCGGTCGCGTAGCTGACCACGAAGGTGCCGAAGATGTAGAAGGGCGCGGTCTCCACGACCTTGGCGCCGACGGCGACGAGCACGGCCCGCCAGTGGTGGCGGAGGGTCTCGGCGACGGGCAGCTTGGCGACGTTGCCCTCCTCCTTGGCCTTCCTGAAGCTGGGGGTCTCGTCGATCCCGGAGCGGATCCACAGGCCGAGCAGCACGAGGAGCACGCTCGCGACGAAGGGCACCCGCCAGCCCCACGCCTCGAACTGATCGTCCGGAAGCAGTGACATCAGGGTCAGCGCCAGGCTGGCCAGCAGCATCCCGCAGGTGATGCCCATCTGCGGCACGCTGCCGAAGAACCCGCGCCGGTTCCTGGGCGCGTACTCGTAGGCCAGCAGCAGGGCGCCGCCCCACTCACCGCCGATGCCCAGCCCCTGCACGACGCGCAGGAACACGAGCAGGATCGGTGCGAGGACGCCGATGCTGTCGTAGGTCGGCAGCAGGCCGATGAACATCGTCGCCCCGCCCATCAGGGACAGGGTGATGATGAGTGTCTTCTTCCGGCCGATCCGGTCGCCGATGTGCGAGAACAGGACGCCGCCGAGCGGACGGATGAAGAACGTCAGCGAGAACGTCAGGTACGACAGCATCAACGAGACGAGCGGGTCGTCCGAGGGGAAGAACAGCTTGTTGAAGATCAGGGCTGCGGCGGTGCCGTAGAGGAAGAAGTCGAACCACTCGATGGTGCTTCCGGTCAGACTCGCCACCAGGACCTTGGCTCTGGGCGGTTTGGCCTGCGCGTTCGACGCGCTCGTGCTCTCTGCGCTCATGGGTGGGACTCCAGTTCGGGACGGGGATTCCACGGGCCTTGAGCGGAGCGGACCCGTGAGTATGGCCCGGAGCCTAGAACCGCGTGGCGCCCGTCACCGTTGTCCGAACCGACGACAACCGGGGCGGGAGGGTGTCGCCGCCGACAATGCGGCCGCGACGGGGGATTCGGAGGCGGCTGCCGTGACCTGGCGGAGACACCAGAGCGTCCGGACCGCGACCCGCGCCCGGGACCCCTGGTTCACCTGCGCAGGCTCACCGCCGCGAGCAGTCGCTGGTCGGCGTCGTCCAGGTCGAGCCCGGTGATCGAGCAGATCCGCCGGATGCGGTGGCGCAGGGTGTTCGGGTGGACGTGCAGGACACCGGCGGCACTGGTCACGTCTCCGAAGGCGTCCAGGTAGGCGGCGAGGGTCCGGTGCTGCTCCCCGTCGAGGACGTCGAGCCGTTCGTCGCGCAGGTGGGGCTGCTCGGCGAGGGACTCGAACAGTTCGCGCAGCACCACCGAGGACCGCACCTCCTCGAAGGTGGCGAACAACCGATCGGGGGTGTCGGCGATGACCTCCAGTACCCGGCTGCCGTGCTTCTTCAGGGCGGGCACCCCGCGCATCCGGGGCGCCACGCCCGCCACCGACGCCTGGACCGGGGTGCCGAAGTGCTCGCGCAGCACCGCCACCAGCTCCCGCACCCAGGCGAGCGGCGCCTCCCCGGAGGGCGTGGGCAGCAGCACGTACAGCAGACCGCAGGCCGGGACGACCAGCGCGTGCCTGCGGTAGGCCGCGGCGTACACCGACACCACCTCGGCGGCCTGGTCCAGCCGCCACAACTGGTCCACGCCCTCCTCGCGCAGCGCCAACGCGATCACCGACACGGGTGTGGCGGGGTCCGCGCCCAGGTGCCGGGCGAGCGCGTCGGTGTCGAAGGCGCCGGTCAGCAGGCCCACGGCGAGTTCCCCGGTGTCGTGGCCCGTGGCGCGGGCGTCGCTGTTCACCCGGGAGACGTGCACGGCCGCCAGCCGGGCGGCCCCGCGCAGGACCTGCTCGCTGGTGGGCGCCAGGGGCCGGGCGGCCTGCTGCACCCAGATACTGCCGAGCGCCCGCTCTCCCGCGCGGATCCCCGCCACCATGCGGCGCGAGGCTCCCAGGTCCGGGCGTTCGGCGACCTCGACCACCTCACCGGCGCGGATGCGTTCGTCCACACCCCACTCACGCAGGTGGGCGATGAAGGAGGCGGGGCAGTCGCGGCCGAGGATGGTCTGCCGACGCAGTTCGTCGGCGCTCTCGTGGGAGGCCGAGTAGGCCAGGACCCGGTTGGCGCCGTCCTCGATGCTCACGATTCCGCCGGTCAGGGTCGCGACGGTCTGGGCGAGGGAGAACAGGTCGCGGTGCCGGTCCTCGGGGTCGAAGGAGTCCAGGGCGGTCCGGGCGAGGGCGGCGAACTCGGCCGCGTCCAGGGCGGGGTCGACCGAGAACACGGCGAGGTCGAGTTCACGCAGCCCCTCGTCGGGTTCTCCGGGAACGGCGACCGCGCTCGCTCCGCCGCGCACGGCCCGTTCGGCGAGGGCGACCGCCTCGGTGCCGCCGGTCGGTGCGACGACCAGGGAGCCGGTCGGTACGGGGTCGTCGGGGTGGGCGACCACCACGGTGTGCACCAGGGCGTCCAGGCCCCGCGGTGCCGAGACGAGCCCGTGGATCGGGCCCTCCAACGCCTCCATCAGGGTCTTCACTGTCGGTCCTGGCTTGTGCACGCTCATCACCTGTCGGGTTCGGGTGGTTTCTGGACCATTGTGCGCCCGGCGGCGGGCCCCGCCGTGCCGCGCGCCCTCGTTTCCCCGCCCCCCCGGTTCCGTGCCCGGCCCGGAACGCTCCGGGGTTCCGCCCCGGCGCTACCCCTCCGTCAGGAGTTGGCCGATGGTGTGCTCACCGACGGCGGCGAGTGCGGGGTGGTCGTCGGTGCTGGTGGCGAGCACCGAGGCGAAGCTGACCGCCCAGGCGCGGGCCCGCTTCCAGGTGTCCCCGTCGATCCGGGACAGCCGGTCGAGGCGGGCGCGCAGCCGAGCCCGGTCCCCGGCCTCGAACAGCAGCCAGGCGAGAGCGAGGTCGGTGGCCGGATCACCCGAGGTCAGGTCGCCGAAGTCGATCACGGCGGCCAGGTCGGCCTGCCCGTCCGGCCCGGTCCCCACCAGGATGTTCGCCGGGTGCAGGTCGCCGTGCAGCCAGAGCGGCGGCCCGGCCCAGCCGGGTGTGTCGACCAGCTCCTCCCACCGGGCCAGGAGCGGGGCCGCGTGCGGGGAGTCGAGGCCGGTGAGCCGTTCGCGCACCCGTCCGTCGCGCCGGCGCAGGGGTACGCCCCGCACCGGGTTCTCGGGGGCGTCCCGGGGCGCGGGAACGTGCAGCCGGGACAGGAACAGGGCGAGCGGTTCCACCAGGGGGCCCCGGTCGGCGGGCGGGACCTCGGCGGCGGCGCGGCCCCCGAACCACGGGTTGACCGACCAGTGCCAGGGGTACCCGTGGCCGGGGCGGCCGGTGCGCACCGGCACGGGGACGGGGACCCCCACGCGCTCGGCGACGCCGGGCAGCCACCGCTGTTCGTTCAGCACGAGCCGGGCGGCGGCCGAGCGCCGGGGCATCCGGACGCACAGGTGCTCGCCGAGGCCGAACAGCACGTTGTCCCACCCGTTGGTGAGGGGGGTGACGGGCAGTTCCGCGAGGTCGGGGTGCTGGTCGCGCAGGAGCCGGTGGACGAGTTCGGAGGTGGGGGCCACCTCGGCCGGGGGTGTGCGCATGCTCCCAGTATCGGCGGGCCACAAGGGTGATCAGGGTCACTACTGCTATTGCCTGGCGTGCGTGAACTCCCGTGGCGTGCGGGTTTCCGGTGTGTTCGCGCCCCGGGGCAGCGGTGCGGCCGTCGGGGGTGGCGTTGTGGGGTTCCGGGTGGTTGTGTAACTTTAGCCTTGCCTTACTTAGCCAAGCCTTACCGAAGTATCCCCCCACTTCCTGACCCCTGGAGTGCCCCGTGTCCCCACGTTCCGCCGCCCTGTTCTCGCTGCTGCCGGTCTCCGCCCTGGTCCTCGCGGGCTGCTCCGCGCAGGACGCGGACGGGGCGGGTACGGACACGGCCGCGGAGACCGTCACCGTCGAGGCCCTCAACGGCGACATCGAGGTCGCCAGGAACCCCGAGACCGTGATCGTCTTCGACAACACCCAGCTGGACATCCTGGACGCTCTCGGCGTCGAGGTCGCGGGCATCCCCTCCGCCGAGACCTACCCCTCCTTCTTCTCCGACTACGTCGAGGACCCCGACGTCGAGAACGTCGGCTCCCTCTTCGAACCGGACTTCGAGGCGGTCGCGGGCATGGACCCCGACCTCATCATCGCGGGCGGCCGCAGCTCCGACGCGATCCCCGAACTGGAGGAGATCGCCCCCACCCTCGACATGACCGTCTTCGGCGGTGACACGGTGGGCGACATGAAGGACCGCGCCCTGGCCTACGGCGAGATCTTCGACAGGCAGACCGAGGCCGAGGAACTCAACGCCGAGTTCGACTCCCGCATCGCCGAGGTCGGCGAACAGGTCGCCGCCGCCGGGGACGGCCTGGTCATCATCACCTCCGCGGGCGAGATCAGCGCCTACGGTCCCGGATCCCGCTACGGCTTCTTCTACGACGCCCTCGGCCTGACGCCCGCCATCGACGTGACCAGCGAGGAGGCCAGCCACGGCGAGGTCCTGTCCTTCGAGGCCCTGGCCGACGCCGACCCCGACTGGCTGTACGTGATCGACCGCGACGGCGCCATCGGAGAGGAGGGCGCCGACACCGCCGAACAGGTCCTGGACAACGACCTCGTCGACCGCACCACCGCGGCCCGGGAGGACCAGATCATCCACCTCAACTCCGAGGAGATCTACCTCGTCGGCGGCATCCAGGCGCACCTGAACACCCTGGACGTCATCGAAGACGCCCTGTCCTAGGCAGTGGCAGCGACAACCCCCGCCACGGCGCCCGGGACCCGGCAGCAGGACCGGGGCCCGGGCGTCCGTGGCCACCTCACAGCGGCCGCCGCCGGGGCCGCCGTCCTGGCCCTGTCCGTGGTCAGCCTCTTCGTCGGGGCCAGCGACATCACCCCGGCGAGGCTGATCGGGGACCCCGACGCCCGCGAGCTCTTCCTCCTCAGCCGGGTCCCCCGTACCCTCGCCCTGCTGCTCGCGGGCGCCGCCATGAGCGTCGCGGGCCTCATCATGCAGATGCTCACCCAGAACCGGTTCGTCGAACCGTCCACGGCGGGCACCGTGCAGTCGGCCTCGCTGGGCATCCTGCTGGTGACCGTCCTCTTCCCGGGCGCGCCCCTGCCGGTGAAGATGACCGCCGCGTGCGCGGCCGCCCTGTTGGGCACCCTCCTCTTCCTGGGGGTGCTGCGCCGGGTCGCCCTGAAGTCCTCGCTGATCGTCCCCCTGGTCGGCATCATGCTCGGCGCCGTCATCAGCGCCGTCACCACCTTCTTCGCGCTGCGCTACGGCCTGCTCCAGACCCTCGGTACCTGGGAGTCGGGCGACTTCTCCGGTGTCATGCGGGGCCGCTACGAACAACTGTGGCTGGTGGGGATCATGGCGCTGACCGCCTACCTCGTCGCCGACCGCCTCACCGTGGCCGGGCTGGGCCGCGACATCGCGGTCAGCATCGGCCTCAACCACCGGGCTGTGGTGGCGCTCGGGGTGGGCATCGTCGCGATGGTCAGCGGCGTGGTCGTGTCCGTGGTCGGCACGCTGCCCTTCCTCGGACTGATCGTGCCGAACCTGGTGAGCATGGTCGTCGGCGACCACGTGCGCAGGGGCGTGCCCTGGGTCTGTCTGCTCGGCGGCGGCATCCTCGTGCTCTGCGACATCGTCTCCCGGGTCATCCGCCAGCCCTTCGAGATCCCCGTCGGTACCGTCCTCGGCGTCGTGGGAGCCGCCGTGTTCCTGGTGATGCTGCTTCGGAGGCGTAATGTCGGCTGAACAGGACCTGCGCCCGGAACAGGGCGGGGAACGGGATCGCGGCCCGCGCCGCCCGCGGCCGCGGGCGGTCCCCGCCTGGGCGCGGATCGCGGCTCTGGCCGCTCTCGCCGTGCTCTGCACCGCCCTCTACCTGACCTACGGGGTCAGCGGGAACGTCGCCTACGTCGTGGAACGGCGGACCACCGTCGTCCTCACGATGCTCGTGGTGGCGTTCGCCGGCGCGGTCTCCACGGTCCTGTTCCACACGGTCACCGACAACCGCATCCTCACCCCGTCCATCATGGGGATGGAGGCGCTGTTCGTCCTGGTGCAGACCTGCCTGGTGTTCGTGTTCGGGATCGCGGGCCTGTCCGCGCTGCCGCCGGTGGCGGCGTTCCTGTCCCAGACAGCCCTGATGGTGGTGTTCGCGCTACTGCTGTTCCAGCGCATGTTCACCGGCGGGATCGGCAGCCTCCACCTGACGCTGCTGGTCGGGATCGTCTTCGGGGTGCTGTTCAACAGCCTGTCGCGGCTCATGCAGCGGCTGCTGGACCCCAACGAGTACGACGCGCTCCAGGGCAGGCTCTTCGCCCGGCTCACCCGGGCCGACGCCGACCTGCTCCCGTGGGTGGCGGTCGCCGTGGTCCTCGTGGGGATCTACGTGTGGCGCAGGCACCGACTCCTCGACGTCGTCTCCCTGGGCCGGGAGACCGCCGTCAACCTGGGCGTGGACCACCGGCGCGTGGCCGTGCGGATGCTGATGGCCGTCGCGCTGCTCGTCTCGGTCTCCACAGCCCTGGTCGGCCCGATGACCTTCTTCGGCTTCATGGCCGCGACCCTCGCCTACCAGGTCGCCGGGCGGCACGAGCACCGCTACGTGCTGCCGACCGCCTTCCTGGTGGGCCTGTGCACCCTGGTGGGCGGCCAGTTCGTCCTGGAGCACGTCCTCGGGCACGCGGGCACGCTGAGCGTGGTCATCGAGTTCACCGGCGGCGCGCTCTTCCTGTACTTCCTGCTGCGAAAGGCCGCACGTTGATCGAACTGACCGAGCTCACCAAGACGTACGGGTCCTCGACGGTTCTGGACGGGGTTTCGCTGCGCATCGAGCGCGGCGGGGTGACCTCGATCATCGGGCCCAACGGCGCGGGCAAGTCGACGATGCTGACCATCATCGGGCGGCTGCTCGCCTCCGACGGCGGCCGGGTGAGCGTCGACGGCATGGACGTGGACCGGGCTCCGGGCCGGGAGTTCGCCAAACGGCTGTCCATCCTGCGCCAGGAGAACCAGTTCACGACCCGGCTGACCGTCCGCGACCTGGTCCGGTTCGGCCGCTACCCGCACTCGCGGGGGCGGCTGACAGCTCAGGACCACGCTCAGGTGGAGGCGGCCCTGGGCTTCCTCGACCTGGTACCGCTGGCCGACCGCTTCCTCGACGAGCTCTCCGGCGGCCAGCGCCAGCGGGCGTACGTGGCGATGGTGCTGTGCCAGGACACCGACTACGTGCTGCTCGACGAACCGCTGAACAACCTGGACATGAAGCACGCGGTGTCGATGATGCGGCAGATCCGCCGGGCCGCGGACAGCCTCGGCAAGACGGTGGTGGTCGTCATCCACGACATCAACTTCGCCTCGGCCTACTCGGACCGGATCATCGCCATGCGCGACGGCCGGGTCGCGCACTCGGGCACCCCCGCGGAGATCATGACCTCCGAGGTGCTCCTGGACGTGTTCGACCTGGAGGTACGGGTCGAGGAGGTCGGCGGCGCCCGGATCGGCGTCTACTACCGCTGATCCGGTCGGTCCCGGTGGCTCGGGCGGGCCGGGCGGGCTGCCGAGGAGCGGCGTTTCGCGGGCGGCGGGGCCGGGTACCGGCAGGCGTGTACCGACAGGTAGCAAAGCAGGGAGCGCCGATAGGCACGGGTGCAGGCACCCCTCTTTCGCGGAGTGCGGACGCCATGGTCCCCGTCCCGGGACGGACCTAGCGTTGACACAGGTGCCACCGGAATCGGGGCCCCACCAACTCCGGGGAGGGGCAGCGGTAATGCCCGACAACACCACCGAGACCCTGGGAACCAGAAGGGGCAGCGACTTCGCCCGGCTGTCCCAGCGGATCCAGGCAGCAGGACTCATGGAACGCACCCCCGCCTACTTCGCCGTACGCCTGAGCCTCATCGCCCTGGCCTTCGTCGGTTCGTGGGCGGCGTTCTTCCTCATCGGGAACTCGTGGTGGCAGATCGTCACCGCCGTCTTCATGGCAGCCGTCTTCGGCCAGGTGGGACTGGTCTCCCACGAGCTCGCGCACCGGCAGATCTTCAACGGCCGCAGAATCAGCGAGGCCATCGGCCGAGGGGTCGGCAACCTCGGCATCGGTCTGGGCTACGGCTGGTGGCAGGACAAGCACACCCGCCACCACGCCAACCCCAACCACGAGGAGCACGACCCGGACGTCAACGCCGACCTGTTCGTGTGGTCCGAGAACCAGGCCGGGTCCGCGCGGGGGATACCGGCGTTCTTCGGCAGGTACCAGGCCTTCCTCTTCTACCCGGTCCTCCTGCTGGAGGGGTTGAACCTGCACTACGGGAGCGTGCGGGCGCTCTTCAAACCCACCACCAGGCACCGGGTCCTGGAGGGCGCGCTTCTGGCCGCCCACTTCGTGCTCTACCTCGGGGCGGTTTTCACCGTCCTCGACCCGCTGCCGGCCGTCGTGTTCATCGCGGTCCAACAGGGCCTGTTCGGGGTCTACCTGGGCTGCATCTTCGCGCCCAACCACAAGGGCATGCCGACGCTGAAGAAGGGCGAGAAGCTCGACTTCCTCCGCAAACAGGTGCTGACCTCGCGCAACGTCCGGGGCGGCGGTTTCACCGACCTGGCGCTCGGCGGGCTCAACTACCAGATCGAGCACCACCTGTTTCCGAGCATGCCCAGCCCCAACCTGGCGTCGGCCCAACCGATCGTGCGCGACTACTGCGCGGAGATCGGGGTTCCGTACCACGAGACGGGCTTCGTCCGCTCGCACGTCGAGGCCCTCACCCACATGCATCGGACGGGCGCCCCGCTGCGCGCGAGGACACCCGCCTGACCCGGTCCGTGCCGGGCCCGGAGGCCCTCCTCCGGGCCTACCGGTCCTCTCCCGGACCTACTGGTCCCGTTCCTGGGCCTGTGCCGACTCCGTGTGCGAACCCGGTTCGTACTCGGGCAGCGGTACCGAGCCCAGGATCTCGTTGGCCTCGTTGTACTCCGCGTCCGGGATGGACCGCAGGGCGCTCACGATCTCCTCGTCGGCGCCCGCCTCCAGGGCCGCGGTCACGACCGCGTCCCGGGGCTGGGGGAAGTCCATCCCGGCCAGGACCTGTCGGAGCCCGCTACGGCCACGTTTGACGCCCATCGCTCGTCCTCCCGGTAGTGAGAGGTCCGGACGTCGTCGGCCCCCGAGGGGCGGACACCCGCCCGGACCTGCGCGGACACACCTGTCACTACCCGGCCGGGGGCGGGCTCAACCGCTGCCCGGGCAACGCCCCCGCCCCCGACCGGTTCCGCGCCCCTACTCCTCCACCGGGAGCCACGCCACCTCGCCGGCGAGGTGCACCGCTTCCAGGTAGGCCGGG
This sequence comes from Nocardiopsis moroccensis, assembly GCF_055763695.1. Classification (NCBI taxonomy): domain Bacteria; kingdom Bacillati; phylum Actinomycetota; class Actinomycetes; order Streptosporangiales; family Nocardiopsidaceae; genus Nocardiopsis; species Nocardiopsis moroccensis. The sequence continues at coordinate 5,299,951 of NZ_CP199747.1, forward strand.
TCGAAGAGGGTCTCCAGCTCGGGCAGGGAGTCGAGCTCCCCGTTGTCCACCAGGGTCGTTCCCTCCGCCTCGGTCATGCCCAGGTCGATGTAGCCCGGGGGCGCGCCCTCAGGGGTGAACGAGGTGACCAGTTGCCGTTCCGTGTTCCACACCCTCAGGTTGTGGTCGGTGTCGTACCCCTCACCTGCCAGATCGGCCGCGTAGCCGACGCACTCGGCGCCGTTCTCCCGGCAGTGGTCGAAGGCGTGCGAGAGGGCCCGGAGGTAGTCCTCGACAACGGTGGGGTGCTCCTCGGCGAACCCGGGACTGGTGGCCATCACCCCGAAGGAACCGGTCACCCCGTGCTCCTCGGGCAGCCACTGGTTGAACGGAGCCCCCATGCCGTCGAGCTGGTACGGCTCGTTGGACCGGAAACCGGTCAGGGCGTCCACCTCCCCGTCGGGCAGGACGCTCGGGTCGTAACCGACCTGTACCTGTTGGAGGGCCGAGACGTCCACGCCTTCGGCGACCAGCATCGCCTCCAGCGGGGCGGGCAGCATGCCCTTGTGCCCCAGGACCGCGCCCTCCAGGTCACTCAGCTCCTCCACCTCGGGGGCGGTGAGCAGGGTGGCGACGGGAACGTGCCCGTAGGTGGCCAGGCCCAGGACGTCGTGGCCGCGCGCCCCGGCCTGGAGCACCTCCGCCTCGTTGCCCAGGGAGGTGAACTGGGCCTGGCCCGAGGAGACGAGCGCGGAGTTGGCCATGGTCTCGCCGGTCCCGGGCTGGATCTCCACGTCCAGGCAGACCTCGTCGAAGTAGCCGAGCGCGTCGGCGGCGATCACCTCCAGGATGCTCACCGACGCCTGGTACTCGTAACCGGTGATGTGGGTGAGCGTTCCGGCCGCCCGGTTGGCGGCGCAGCGCTCCGCGTCGATCACCTCCGCGGGGGCGGCGGCCGCGTCCTCCTCCCGCTGGGTTCCGCAGGCACTCATCGCCAGAGCCAGGGCGGTGAGGGAGGCGCAGGCGCCGAGGAGGCGGCGCGGGGATCTGTGTGCATGGGGCATGAGAGCTCTTCCGGTGAAGGGTGGGGCCACCGTTACGAAGAGCGCTTCAGCAGGAGGTGAGGGGAGGGGTCTGGTCCGCGGTCCACGCGCTCTCCGGCCACCGGTTCCGGAGTAGGGGACACCAGGGACGTCGGTGGAGAGCGGGCGGAAGCGGGGAGGCCTGACGGCCCGCGGGGTCGATGACCCGCCAAGTCTAGGGAGGGGCGCTCACCCGGAGGTGAACCGGGGGCTAAGTGGGGGTGTCGAGCACGCTCGTCGAGCCGTCCTCCGGGACGAGCGCGACGGAGATACGGCACTGCTCCAGTGCGGCGGGCAGCCAGGCGCCCCTGTTCAGCAGCGGGGAGAAGCCGGGGCTGAGCGCCAGGAGTGTGTGCGCCTCCGGGAAGTGCGCGTCGCGCAGCCAGGAGAGTTTGAAGGCGTCGGCGATGAGCTTGTTCCGGTGGGAGGAGCGCAGCCTTCCCTGGAGCGGCGAGCACTGCACGAGGATGCGGGGCGGTTCCCCGTCGGCCCCGTCCACGCCCACCCTGATCCCGTCAGGGAGGGTGAAGGCGTGCGGTGCGAGCGGCACCGCCAGGTGTGCGGAGAGGGTTCTGACGAGCAGGGCGGTCTCCACCTGGGATGATCCCGCCGGGGTGACCGAGGTTGGCGGGGCGGTCGCTGAGTGTCCCATGACGGGGACGATAACGCACCGGGAACCCCTTGTGGTGCGGGGATTTCGGCTTCCGGGGCCGCCTCCGGGCCCGCCCGCTCCCGGGTGGGTTCCGACCCCGTCGGAGGGGTGGTCAGCCGGGTCTGTGAGGGGTCGGCGCGGTGTGTGCCGGAGTCTCCGGGGTTGATCTCAACATTGGTTTAGGTCTTACGGTCGTCCGGACGACATCGACCCTGGAGGAAGCCGTGAGTACCCGAGCTCCCCGACGCGCCACCTGGCGCGAGTGGCTGGCCCTCGCCGTCATGACACTGCCCCTGCTGATGACCGCCACGGACATGACCGTACTGTTCATGGCCCTGCCCACGATCACCGCGGACCTCGCCCCGGGCAGCACCCAGATGCTGTGGATCCTGCATGTGGGGGAGTTCCTCGCGGTCAGCCTGGTGCTCACCATGGGTTGGCTGGGCTCCAGGATCGGGCGCCGCCGCCTGCTCATGACCGGGGTGGCCGTCTACGGGCTCGCCTCGCTGGCCGCCGCCTTCGCCACCGCCCCCGAGTTCCTCATCGCCATGCGGGCCCTCATGGGGATGGCCGCCGCCTCGATGACCCCGAGCATCCTGGGGCTGCTCCGGGTCATGTTCGCCGACTCCCGCCAGTTCTCCCTGGCCGTCGCGGTGGTCATGAGCGCCTTCTCCGCGGGGATGGCCCTGGGGCCGCCCCTGGGCGGGTTCGTCCTGGAGCACTTCTGGTGGGGCGGCGTCTTCCTGATCAACGTCCCCGTCGCCGCGCTCCTCCTGTTCAGCGCACCGCTCCTGCCCGGCCACCGTGAGGAGACCGACGGGAGCGTGGACCTGCCCAGCGTCCTGCTGTCCATGGCGGCGATCATCACCGTGATCTTCGGCCTCCAGGAAATCGCCGACCGCGGGGCCACCGCCTCCGGCGGCCCGCTGTGGCCCTACCTGGCCTCGGTCGCCGTCGGCCTGCTGCTCGGCGCGGCGTTCGTCCGCAGGCAACTGCGGTTGGCCGACCCCCTCATGGACATGCGGTTGTTCGCCCTCCCCGCCTTCTCCGTGTCCCTCACCGCCATGCTGCTGATGCTCCTGGCCTACGGTGCCGCGGACATGCTGCTCGTCCAGTACCTCCAGACCGATCTCGGGCTCTCGCCCGCCGAGACGGGCATGCTGATGATCGTCCCCGCGCTCGCCTCCATCGTCGGCGGGATGGCCGCGCCCGTGCTGACCCGCTGGGTCCGGCCCTCCGTCACCATGGGCGGCGGAATGCTCGTGGCCTCGGCGGGGGCCGCCGCCCTCGCCCTCATGCTGGGGGAGGTCGGCGCCCCGGCCCTGATCGCGGCGGCGACGGTGATGGCCGCGGCGCTGGGGCCGCTCTTCACCCTCGGCGTCAACCTCATCGTGGTCAGCGCCCCGGTCCGCAGGGCCGGGGCCGCCGCGGCGATGTCCGACGTGGCCGGGGGCTTCGGGGCCGCGCTGAGTATGGCCTTCCTGGGCAGTATGACCGCGGTCGTCTACCGGAGGGGTCTCGGTGGGCCCGGGACCGAGGGCCTTTCCGAACCCGCTCTGGAGGCGGCGGGGGAGAGTGTCGGCGGAGCGGTCGGGGTGGCCGAAGGACTCCCCGCCGACCAGGGCGAGCAACTTGTGGACGCCGCTTTCACCGCCTTCACCACCGCGGTGCAGGCCGGGTACGGCTTCGGTGCGGCCGTGCTGGCCCCGGTGGGCCTGGCCGTGATCTGGCTGCTGCGCCGCACCCGCCTGGACGCCACGGAGGAGGAACCCGCTGAGGAGGGCTCCGCCGAGGAGACCGCGGGGGAGGGCGTCGCCGAGGAGGACGGTTCCCACCGGTCGGAGCCCTTGCGGCAACCCCGGTGCGCGGGTACTCCTTGACCTAACGCGTAAGTGAATGCTTACATATTTTCGTGGATGTCATGGAGGCGATCGGAGAGCCGAACCGTCGGCGTGTGGTCGAGGTCCTCGCGGCGGGGGAGCTCTCCGCCGGCGGGATCGCGGCCGGGTTCGACATCAGCCGCCCCGCGGTCTCGCAACACCTGCGGGTCCTCGTCGAGGCCGGGGTGCTGCGGGTGCGCAGCGAGGGCCGCCAACGGCTCTACTCGGTCGATCCGGCCGCGCTGGACGAGGTGGGCGACTGGCTCGAAGCCCAGCGCGGGCGGTGGAACCGGGCGCTCGACGCACTGGAGCAGGCGATGGACGAAGGAGAGCCATGACGAACCCGAACCCCCTGCGCGGCACGCTCGGCGTCGGCCCGGACGGGGAGTTCCGGATCCGCTTCGAGCGTGTCCTCGCGCACGCACCCGAACGCGTGTGGGCGTGGATCACGGAGCGCGAGAAGCTGGAGCGGTGGCTCCCCGGCTGCGCGATCGACCCCCGGGTCGGGGGGCAGGTCAGATTCGACTTCGGTGACGAGGGCACCGCCACCGGTGTGGTCGGCGAGGTCGTTCCGCCGGGGACGGAAGGGGTCCTCGTGCACAGCTGGCGTTGGCCGGGTGTGCCCGAGTCGGTCGTCCGCTGGACGCTGGAGGGGGTGCCAGAGGGGACCCGGCTCGCGCTCGTGCACGGCGAACTCCTCCCCGAGTCCGCCGCCGAGTTCGCCACCGGCTGGCACCTGATGCTCGACGCCCTGGTCCTGGTTGCGGACGGCGGGTCGCCCGAGGACGCCTGGAGCGCCGTGGGCGAGGTCGCGGAACTCTACGTACCCTCCGCGAGTGCCGACGGGGCTCCCTTCGGCGGCTGAGGGTACTGGCGGCGACGTCCCACAGGGTTTCGGCCCGGGGCTCCGACCCGGGAGCTCCGGTCCGAAACCCTGTCTCCGGCCGCTCCGGTGCGGCCCAGAACGCGCGGAAGACCAAGGTGTGTCTTTGACTATGGTGTGTGAGACACACTATCGTGTGAGACATGAAGGAAGACGGGCTCCTGGCCGGACACCTCCAGGAACTGAGGCGCGGCACCGTCGTGCTGGCCTGCCTGGCCATCCTGCGGCGCCCCCACTACGGCTACGCGCTGCTCCAGACGCTGGACGACGCCGGGTTCTCGGTCGACGGAAACACGCTCTACCCACTCCTGCGGCGCCTGGAGAAACAGGGACTGCTGACCAGCGAGTGGAACACCGAGGAGGCGAGACCGCGCAAGTTCTACAGGGTCAGCGCCGCCGGTACGCAACTACTCGACGGACTCACGGGGGAGTGGCGCGCCCTCGACGGCTCGATCCGCGCCCTCACGGAAGGCGAAGCCGATGACTGAGAGAAAAGATTCCACGCTGATCGACCGGTACGTCTGGTCCGTCACCCGACACCTGGGCGCGGACACGGGTCCCGACATCGCCCGTGAACTGCGCGGCTCCATCCAGGACATGGTCGACGCCAAGGTGGAGGCCGGGGCGGATCCGGCCCGGGCCGAGGAGGAGGCGCTGACCGAGCTCGGCGACCCCGAGGTCCTCGCCCGACAGTACGGGGAGCGCCCCGGCCACCTCGTCGGTCCGGCCCTGTACCCCGAGTACGTCCGCATGCTCAGAACCCTCCTGGCGGTCCTGGTTCCGGTCGCCCTCGGCCTGGTGCTGGTGGAGGGCCTCGTGTCCGGGGCCGGCGGCTTCGGCGACATCGCGCTGGAGGCGGCGGGCGTCCTGCTCGGGGTCACGGTGCACGTCGCCTTCTGGGTGACCCTGGTGTTCGCGATCGTCGAACGCACCCGACCCGCCGCCGAACGGGACCGGCCGCTGACCGCCTGGCGCACCGACCAGCTGCCCGCCGAGGCCCCGTGGCGCCAGGTCCACCTGGCGGGAACCCTCGTCCAGGTATTCCTCATCGCCCTCGTGATCGCCGTGCTGGTCTGGCAGTTCGCCGGGGTCACCGACCCCGCCACCCAGGTCCAGGTCCTCGACCCCGGCCTCGCCCTGTCCTGGAAGGCGCTCCTGGTCGGCGTGCTCGCGGCCGAGATCGCCGTACTGGTCGCGGTCTGGCGCACCGGCCACTGGACCCCGCGGCTCGCGGCGGTCAACGTGCTCGCCGGCGCCACGTGGGCGACCGCAGCCGTGTGGTTGCTGCTCCGGGACGAACTGCTCGTCCCCGACCTCCCCGAACGGCTCGGTGCGGTGTTCGGCGTCCCCGCCGACTGGTCGGCACCCGCCGCCCCGCTCGCGGCGGTGGTGATCGCCGTGGCCGTGTGGGACGCCGTCGACTGCCTCCGCAGGACCCGCCAGGCCGCACGCAGGCCCTGACCCGGTACCGGGGTTCGGGGCGGCCCCGGCCGCGTCCGGAAGCCGGGCCCCACGCCCGATCGCTCCGGGGAAAGGTCTCGGGGCGGTCAGTCCTGTGGGCCGGTGATCTCGGCAAGGATCTCCCGGAGGGCCCCCAGGAGTTCGGAGTGCGCTTCGGGGTCACGTCGCACCAGATCCTCGCCGATCCGCACGGCCTCCTCCGCGGCCCCCACCGCGTCCCTGGCCTTGTCCACCCTGTTCAGCACGCGGCTCTCATGGCCCAGGGCGCAGGCCAGGTCCCGCTCGTGGACCAGCGGTTCCCGGACGGCCAGCGCCCGGTAGCCGGAAACGGCCCTGAACAGGGCCGTGGACGCCTCCCCGGCCCGGTCCCGGACCAACAGGTGTTTCCCGTGGTTGAGCAGATCTCTGGACAGCGGGCCCAGGTGGGAGTCGGGGTCCTTCTCCGCGAGGAAGCACCGGAGCGCGATGGCCTCCTCGTACTCCCGGAAGGCCTCCTCGGGGCGGTCGAGGTCGTGTAGGAGCGCACCGCGGTTGGTGAGCGCGAGGCAGAGCAGGGCGCCGTGTTCCGACGGGTTCTGTTCGACCAGTGTCCGGCAGAGGACCAGGGCCTCCTCCACGAACGGGAGGCCCTCCGCGTCCCGGCCGAGACGGTCAAGGTAGTACCCCTGTTGCAGGAGGGCGGTTGCCAGGTCGGCCCGGTGGGTGTCCGGGTCCAGGGCCGCGAGCTCGCGGCAGCAGGAGAGGGTTTCGAGGTTGACGACAACGGCCTCCGCCTCCCGACCCAGGCATTCGAGGAGCTCGGCGTTGAGGTTGAGGGTCAGGGCGAGGGAGTCGCGGAGGTCCCGGGCGCGCGGCTCCGGCTCACTCGCCAGAAGGGACCGGTAGAGGGGCAGCGCCTCCTCCACCGCGCCCAGCGCCTCCTCGTTCCGGTCCACCGCGGCCAGGTCGACAGCCCGGTTGTGCAGAGCGTCCGCGAGGCTCTCCCGGTGGCTGCGGGGGGCCTCCAGCGCCAGCGACCGCCAGAGCTCGAGCTCCTCGGTCGAGAAGCGCAGCGCCTCCTCGTTGCGGTCCAGGGAGCGCAGGCTGCGGGCCAACGTGGCCAGGGTGGCGGCGAGGTGCGTCCTGTCGTGCCCGGGGGAGCGTCGCACGAGCGACCGTTGGAGGGAGAGCGCCTCGGTGCCGAGCCGCAGGGCCTCCTCGGCACGCCCCAGGTTCTGGAGGAGGATCGCCTGGTTGCGCAGGGAGACGGAGTGGTTGTGCCCCTGGCCGACCAGGTCCCGTTCGGACAGGACACGGCGGAGGGAGATGGCCTCCTCGTTGAGGGGCAGCGCCTCCTCCAGCCGGTTCAGCACGTACAGGAAAACGCCCTTCCTGTGCACGGCGCGGGCGAGGCCCTCCCGGTGGAGCTCCGGGTCCTGTTCGGCGAGGACCCGGTAGAGGTCCAACGCCTCGGTTCCGGTGGCGAGGGCCTCCTCCCCGCGCCAGAGCCCGTCCAGGTCCAGGGCCAGGTCCTGCAGGGCGGCGGCGAGGTCCGCCCGATGGGTGTCCGGATCCTGTTCTGCGAGGGAGCGGTGGAGGGCGACGGCCTCCGCGTCCGCAGCCCGGGCCTCCTCGTACATCCTGAGCTCCCTGAAGTCCTCGGCCCGCTGCCGTAGGGAGTCGGCGTGTGCGGCGGGGCCCGAACCCACGCCCTGCGGCCGCTCCGTGTCCACCAGGGTCCGGGGGATCCCGGCCACGGTGTCCTGGGTGTCGGGGCCGGGATCGGAGGCGGCGGGGGCACCGGCCCCGTGCGGCGGCCAGGCGGTGTCCGGGTCGACCCCGTCGAGGGAGTCGAGGACCTCGGTGAGGTCGGGCCGCTGCTCCGGGTCCCGCCGCCAACAGCGGAGGATGATCCACGCCAGGTCCGCCGGGACGTCGGGCGCCACCTCCGGGTCGGCGGTGAGCAGCCGGGCCAGGCTGCCCATGACCGTCTGGGCCTGGAAGGGATTGTTCCCGGTGGCGGCGTAGTGCAGCACCGTGCCGAACGTGAAGACGTCGGCGGCGGGCCCGGACAGCTTCGGGTCCTCCGAGGCCTGCTCCGGTGACATGTAGGCGGGGGTGCCCAGCACCGTTCCGGTGCGGGTGATGTGGGTGTCCTCGGAGGGCAGGGCGATACCGAAGTCGATGATGCGCGGCCCCTCCCGGTCCACCAGGATGTTGGCGGGCTTCAGGTCCCGGTGGGCCAGGCCCGCCCGGTGGATGGCGAGCAGGCCTTCGGCCAGCCCGGCGGCCAGCACCCGGAGCGAGGGTTCGGGAAGCGGCCCGTGCTCGCTGACCACCGAGAACAGGGAGGGGCCGGGGATGTAGGCGCTGGCGATCCAGGGCTGCTCGGCCTCGGTGTCGGCGTCCACGACCTGGGCGGTGTGGAAACCGCCGACACGACGTGCCGCGCTGACCTCGCGGACGAAGCGGGCGCGGAACTCGGCGTGCCGCACGTGTTCGGCGTGGACGACCTTGACGGCGACCCGGCGCCCCGAAGGGGTGCGCGCCAGGTAGACGCGGCCCATGCCACCGCTGCCGAGGACGTGGGTGAGGCGGTAGTTCCCGATGCGCTTCGGGTCGTTCGGGCCGAGAGGTTGCACTGCGGTCCGCTTTCGTGGGGGCGACGGGGCCTGTGGGCCGGGCGGTCCCGCGGGCGCGGGAGAGGACGGACCCACTGCAGTGATGCCGCTGTCCGGCACCCGGTTCGCCCGAGCCGCGGGACCCGGACTCCCGCCGCCGCCCCGGCCGCCGGGCACGGTACCGCCGCCGGCCCCGGTCCGGGGCGCCTCAGTCCGCCGCGGTCCCCCGTAGTGCGAGGAGCCGGCAGCAGTTGGCCGCGGTCCAGGTGATGGCGGGGACGGCCTCCTCCTGCATCTGCTCCAGGGTCCGGGGGCCCCGGGCGATCGAGAACGCCGCGGTGACCCCCGAACGGCGGAGGTCCTCGGAGTCGACCGACACGCTTCCGGCGATCACGACGACGGGCACGTGCGCGGGGGTGAGGCGGCGCACCGCGTCGACGACCTTCCCGCCCAGGGACTGGCTGTCGAAGCTGCCCTCGCCGGTGAGGACGAGGTCGGCCTCGGCCAGGAGCTCCCCGGCACCCAGAACGTCGGCCACCATGCGCGACCCGGGGACCACCTCCGCACCGAGGAGGGCGGTCAGGGTGACGGGTATGCCGCCGGCCGCACCCATACCGGGAACGTTCCGCAGGTCGTCACCGATGGTGTCGGCCAGGACGTCGGCCAGCCTGCCCAGCCCCTCGTCCAGGACGCGCACGTCCTCGGGGTCCGCGCCCTTCTGCGGGCCGAAGACGGCGGCGGCGCCCTCGGGGCCGACCAGCGGGTTGGTGACGTCGCAGGCCACCCGCCAGCGGACGGCGCGGGCGCGCGGGTCGAGGGCTCCGAGGTCGAGGGCGGCCAGTTCGCGCAGGCGCCCGCCCCCGTCGGGGAGTTCGGTGCCGTCGGCGTCGAGGAAGCGCGCACCGAGCGCGCTCAGCACGCCGGTGCCACCGTCGGTGGAGGCGGACCCCCCGATGCAGAGCAGGATCTCCTCGACCCCCGCGTCGAGGAGTTCGGTCACGAGAGGGCCCACACCCCGACTGCTCGCGGCGCGCGGCTGGAGCGGGACGTCGGCGACGGCGGGCAGCCCGTTGGCCTCGGCGGCCTCGATGACACCGGTGCGGCCGTCGGGGGACATCCCGAACCGGGCACGGGCCGGTCGGCCCAGGGCGTCGGTGGTCTCCACCGTGAGCGGCTCCGCCCCCCAGGCGCCGAGCAGGGCGTCCAGGGTGCCCTCGCCGCCGTCGGCGAACGGCAGGGTGTGGACGGACAGGGGGATCCCCTGCTCGCGGTAGGCCTCACGGACACCGCGGGCCATCGCCTCCGCGACCTCGACCGCGGACGCGCTCCCCTTGAACGAGTCCGGGATCACCGCGACGCGGACGGGTGGGGGGCCGTCGGCGGCCCCGGTGTGTTCCTGCGAAACGTTGGACATGAGCGAGAGCATAGAACCCGAACCGGTGCGTTTCGACGGTGTGCTGCCCAGTCTTCCTGCGGTTTCACTCCGGGGATATGTGCGAAAAGCCCAGGGCGGCTTCGGCGTACAGACACATGTGCACCGTGGTCAGATCGTCCGGACGCCGGATGTCCAGCCCGGTCACGACCCGGATCCGGTCCACGCGCTGGAGCAGGGTGTTGCGGTGCACGAAGACGGTGTCGGCGGTCTCGCGCATGGAACCGGCCGAGGCCATCGCGGTCACGGTCCGCCGCTGGGCCGTACTGAGCGGAGCGGTCCGGGCCGCCAGCCGGTCGAGGGTCCGGCGCGGGAGGTGGGCCACGGCCACGGCGACCTCCCGGGACCACGGCCCCGGGTCCCCGGCACCGGGGAGCAGCCCCGGATAACGGCACAGAGCCCGCGACTCCTCCGCGTGGGCCATCAGTGTTTCCACGTCCTCGGTTCCCGGGGTGCTGGTGTGTCGGCACCCCGCAGGCAGGCCCAGGGCGTCCGTACCGGGGGGCCGGCCGGAGCCGAGGAGCCAGAGGGCGCCGTGCAGGACCGCCGCCCGCCGCCCGCCGTCGCCGTTCACCCGGGCGGCGGCGGACTCCGCCGAGGGGGGAGGGGCCGCCGAGCCGCCCGGCCGGGGCACCTGCGCCGTCCACAGGGCCAGGGACCACGGGGGCCGGAGCCCCGCGGCGGCCAGCCGGGCCCGCGCGTCGTCGGGCCGGGTCGTCCCCGCACCGAGCGCGGCGATCAGGTCCCGGGCCTCGGTGTGCCGCCTGCTGACCGCGTCCTGTTCGTGTTCCTGGGTGATGAGGAGCTGAACGGTCAGCGCGACGACCCTGGCGAGGTCCTCCACCTGCCGGGGCTCGCCGGTGACCCCGACGACCCCGCGCAGTTCACCGTCGATCAGCAGTGGTTCGTTGGCGCCGGGCCGGTCCGAGGTGCTCGGCCCGGGCTCGGTCACGAGCACGGCGCGGCGTTCGGCGATGACCCGCTGGGCCCCGTGGTGCAGGGTGCCGACCCGGGCGGGGTCCAGGCAGGCGATGATCGTGCCGTGCTCGTCCATCACGTTGATGTTGTGGCTGATCGTCGGGGCGATGAGGTCGACCACCCGCTGGGCGGTCTCGCTGCTCAGCGGGGTCCGTCGACGGTCTTCGGGCATGCTGCCAGGATAGTGACGCTTACCCCGAGAAGTCCGTTCCTCGCAAGGAGAGACCAGGTGCCCCCCATGCCCTCAGAGACTTCGACGCCGGATTTGTCCCGTTGGGTGCGTTGGGCCGTGTCAGCCCTGGGCACGGCCGGGCTGGGCGCCGGGTCCGCCGCGGTGTTCGTCAGCGACAACGGGCTGGGAACGGTCGCCCTGCTCGTCGTCGGTGCGGTGCTCATGCTCTTCCCGTTTTTTGAACACCGGATCCAGGGGGTGGAGGTCGGCGGAACGAAGCTGTTGCTCCGGGCGGAGGAGCACCAGCGCAGGGCCGATGCCGCGGAGCGCAGGGGAGATCTGGCGGTGGCGTCCCGGGAGCGCGCGAAGTCCCGGGAGTTGTTGGCGTCCTTGGAGGAGGAGTACCGGTGGACGCGCAGGCTGATGGAGCCCGGCGTGGAGAGGGCCCGCCAGTTGGAGGACTTCATGCAGCGTGCGAGGAGGGTGACCTCCGAGCGTCCCCTGACCGTGGCCGAGGTGTGCGCCTGGCTGCGCTCGGAGGACGCGGAGACACGGGTGGTCGGGCTCGCCGCCATGCGGGAACGCCCCGACCTCCGCGACCTGCGGGCTCTGAGCGAGGTCTTCGACTCCGCCAAGAGCGCCTTCGAGCAGGCACACAGCATGGAGGTCCTGATCGAGATGGCGCCCGCCCTCGCCCCGGAGGAGCGTGAGGCGCTCAGGCAGCTGGTGCTGCGACACCGGACGAACACCTTCGGTCCTTCCACCAACCGGTGGACGGTGTCCGAGCGGCTCCTCGCCGCGCTCGCCGGAGAGAAGCGTCCGCTCGACACGCTGACCGAAGAGTAGACCGGAACGACCTCAGGAACCCGGAGTGGGCGGGCCTTTCGAAGCACGGCCGTGCCTGCGCTGCTGCGACCGCACGGCGGACCGCACCACCGGCGGGGCCGCATCCGCCCCGTGTCGGGTTCGGTGCAGGGTCCACCGCACCCACACCAGGAGGACGCCCCCGGCGACGGCCAGCGGCCCCGCGACCAGGAACAGGGAGAACAGCCACTCCCTGGAGCCGTCCGGCCCGTAGACCCGGTTGGCCGCGCCCGCGTCGACCGCGGGGACCGTCCCGCCCTCCCGGCAGGTGTCCCGGCCGGCGGCGTGCAGGTAGACGCTCCGCACCTGGCCGCCCTCCTCCGGGCCCCCGGAGGCATCCGGGAGGAAGGTGCCGTTGCAGGTGCACGACTCGTGCCCGGGGTGCTGGACACAGCTGAGGCTGACAGCGGTGAACTCCCCCGGCACCCCCTCGCCCCGGGCCGCACGCAGGCTCTGGTCGAACCCGGACAGCCCCACGTGGGCCACGGCCGCGGCCAGGAGCAGCAGCACGACGGAGAAGGGGAGGGAGGGACGGCCGGGCACCTTCCCCGCACGGGCGCCGTTCCTCCCCCGGTGCGCGGCGCCCTCGGCGGCCGCGCCCGCGGTGCGTCCGGTGTCGTTTCCGGTCACGGTGATCAGACCTCCGCCGTCCGGTCGTCCGCGGAACCCGCCTGCGGGGCCGGGCTCCCGGAACCCTCCGGACCGTCCGGGACCTCGCCGGGGCGGGCGATCCGCAGGGCCAGCGCCGCCGCGAACCCGCACAGCACCGCCGCGATCAGCCACACCGGGCCGTAACCCCCGGCCATGTCGCGGGTGAAACCGCCGAAGACCGCCATGGTGCCCGCGCCCACCTGGTGCAGGGCGTTGACCCACCCGAAGACGATGGCGCCGTCCGCGCCGAAGACCCGGCGGCACAGCAGCACCGTGGGCGGCACGGTCGCCACGTCCAGCAGGCCGAACACCACCACGAAGACCACCATCGCGACCCCGGCGTCCGGACCGAGCAGGGCGGGCAGCGCGGCCAGCAGCAGCCCCCTGCCCACGTAGTAGGCGACCAGCAGGCGGCGCGGGTCGAAGCGGTCGGTGAGCCAGCCCGACAGGACGGTCCCGGCCAGGGAGAACACCCCGATCACCGACACCAGCGCGGCGGCGGTGGTCACGGCCATCCCCTGATCCTGGGCGGCGGGGACGAAGTGGGTCCAGATGATCCCGTTGGTGGTCGCCCCGCACACCGCGAAGGTCCCGCCGATCACCCAGAACTGGCGGTTGCGCACCGAGGCGACCAGCACCCGGACCGTGCGCCGCGCCGCGCCCGGCTCCACCCTCGGCCTGGGCACGTCCGTCCTCGCACCGTAGGGGCGCAGTCCCGCGTCGGCGGGGTGGTCGCGCAGCACCAACGCGACCAGGACGGCCATCGTGGCGGCGGTCAGGGCCAGCGTCACGATGGCCGGACGCCACCCCTGGTGGTCGATGATCCACGCCAGGGCGGGCAGGAAGACCATCTGCCCGAAGGCGCTCGCCCCGGTCAGCGCGCCGATGACCAGCCCGCGGCGCTCCACGAACCAGTTGTTCGCCACGGTCGCGGCGAAGGTCATCGCCAGCGATCCGGTGCCGGCGCCGATGAGCAGCCCCCAGTACAGGGTCAGCTGCCAGGACGCGGTCATCACCGTGGTCAGGGTGGCCCCGACGACGATGGCCGTCAGCGCCACCAGGGCGATCCGGCGGATGCCGAACCTGTCCATCAGCGCCGCCGCGAACGGGGCGACCAGGCCGTAGACGACCATGTTGACCGAGGCGGCCGCACCGATCGAGCCGCGTGTCCACCGGTACTCGGTGTGCAGGGGGTCGACGAGCAGCCCGGGCATCGCGGCGAAGGCCGCCGCGGCCACGATGGTCATGCCCGCGACCAGGGCGACGGCCCACGCGCGGTGGATTCCCGTGGCGGGGCGGTGGCCCCGGTCCGAGGCCGGGGGAGCAGTCCCGGCAGCGTCCGGGGAGGCGCCGTCGTCGGCGCCGGGGTCGGGGTTCTGGGGAACGGTCCTGGAAGGCATGGGTCCAGACTCGCGTTCGGGACCCGCCGCCGACAGTGACCCGAAAGCCAATATGCGAAAGAATCCGGCCATGAGTGTTTTCACCGCATCCGAGCTCCACCGGGTGGCCGTGTTCGTCCGGCACGGCGTCCTGCCCATCGAGACCGGGATCGTCCACCGCATGTTCGGCCGGGTCCGCGACGCCGACGACCAACCGCTCTACGAGGTCCTCACCTGCGCCCTGGAACCGGGGGTGGTCACCACCGACACCGACCTCACCCTGAACGTCCGGCACGGGCCCGAAGCCCTGGCGGAGGCGCAGACGGTCGTCCTGCCCGCCGCAGAGGAGGACTACGTCGAACGCCCGCACGACCCGCTCGCCCCCGCACTGGCCGCCGCCCTCGCCCGGATCCCCGGACACGCACGGGTGGCCTCCATCTGCACGGGGGCGTTCGTGCTCGCCGCCGCCGGGTTCCTCGACGGCTGCCGCGTGACCACGCACTGGCTGTCCGCCGGGTACTTCCGTGCGATGTACCCGCACATCGACCTGGACCCGGACGTGCTCTACACCGACAACGGGCGGGTTCTGACCGCCGCCGGGGTCGCCTCCGGGATCGACCTCAGCCTGCACATGATCCGGACCGACCACGGCGCCTCCGTCGCCAACGAGGTGGCCCGCAACACCGTGGTGCCGCCGCACCGGGACGGCGGCCAGGCCCAGTACATCCGCCGCCCCGTGCCCGCCCCGGAGCGCTCCGCCACCGCCCGCGCCCGTTCCTGGGCGCTGGACCACCTCCACCTCCGGCCGGGCCTGGCCGACATGGCGGAGCGGGAGGCGATGAGCGTGCGTACCTTCACCCGCCGGTTCCGGGAGGAGACCGGGATGTCGCCGGGCCGGTGGATCAACGAGCAGAAACTGGACCGGGCCCGGCAGCTGCTGGAGGAGTCGGACCTGTCGGTGGACCGGATCGCGCACGAGGCGGGCTTCGGTACCGCGGTGTCGCTGCGCCAGCACGTGCACGCCGAACTCGGGGTGTCCCCCAGCGCCTACCGCCGCACCTTCCGGGGGACCCCGGACGCCGGATCCTGAACCCCGGCCGCACGGAGACTCCGACCTCCGGAAACCCCGTCCGCCCGGATTCGGTCAGCCCTGCGGGGTTCCCGGCGAGAGTGGGCATGATGCGGACATGGATCGAGTCCTCCCTCCGACATGGCGTCCCTCCAGCGAAACCGAACTCGAAGCCGCCCTGAACGAGGGCGCGTTCACCGAAACCCCCAAACGCGAGGCCAAACAGCAGCTCCGCAGCTCGAAGGACCAGGCCAAGGACATGGCGTCGTTCGCGATCGACGGTGGCCTGATCGTGGTCGGGGTACGGGAGGTCAAGGCCGAGGGCCGGTTCGAGCTGGCCCCGGTCGAGTGGGCCGACCAGATCCTGGAGAGCCCCGCCAGGATCGCGGCCTCCTCCTGTGACCCGCCGCTCCAGGTCTCGGTGGACTGGCTCGACAGCGAGGTTCCGGGACACGGCTACCTGCTCATCGAGGTACCCGCCTCGCCGCTGGCCCCGCACATGGCGGGCGGCGCGTACTACGGGCGCGGCGACCGGGAGAAGCGGCGCCTGTCCGACGCCGAGGTGGAACGGCTCATCCGGGCCAGGGACGCCTCGCTGGACGTGGTGCGCACCGCGCTGCGCGAACAGGCGGACAAGGACCCCTTCCCCGACGGAGAGCTGGCGCACCTGCACCTGCTCGCGCTGCCCTCGCGGCGCATCCCCGGGATGTTCAAGGCCTGGACGGCCGCGGAGAACGCGCAACCGCTGCTGTTCGACCTGGTCCGCGACGGGGTCTCGCAGCGGACCCGGGAACTCGGCGGCGAGGCCGCCCGGGTGTCGCCTGTCCTCGGCGACCTCGTGTCCGGGTTCCGCACCGCGGGCGGGGTGGGCATCGCCAGCCAACCCTCGGCGGACGCGCGGGAGGAGGGGGACCTGCGCTTCGTCGTCCGGGAACGCGGGGAGGTGTCCCTGTACTGCGGCCGGGCCGCCGCACGGTACGCCGACCGCTACCTGTTCTTCGACGGAGCCCTGGCCTTCCGAGTACGGGCCTTCCTCGACCTGCTTGCCGGCCTGTCCGAGGACGCCGGGTACGGGGGCAGCTGGGACGTGGGCGTGGCGGTCACCAACACGCACGGGGTGTCCTCGTGGAGCGGGGACCGCCGGTCCGCCCCGGGCGCGAAGTACGACGCCGAACGCTACGAGCAGGCCACCCGGGTACCCCAGACGGAGCTGGAGCGGCCGGGCGGCGCCACCGACCGCCTCGTCGGCGAACTGCTGCGCTCCCTGGGCAACGCCTCCGCCCACTCCGACCTGCTCACCGACCCCGAGTGAGCGGGGCGGGCCGTGCGCCGACCAGGTCGCGCCTTCGGCGTTTTCCGAGGTGACGTCGCGATACTCGACCCATGCTCAGCGGAATCCTCGAACGCGTCCTGCCCGCCTCGCAACTGCGCACCTCGGACAACCTGGTACAGGACCTGGACCTGTCGGCGGGCGACAGCCGAGCCAAGAGATCGGCGTTCTGGAGCATGCTGACCCTGTCGGCGGTCATCGCCGCGGGCGGCGTGCTGACCGACTCGACGGCCACCGTGATCGGCGCGATGATCATCGCGCCGCTGTCCACGCCCATCATGGGGATCGCCCTCGGGATCGTCCGACAGAACCAGACCGGGGCGGTCCGAACGGTCGTCCTGGGCTGCCTGCTGGTGATCGGTGTCGGCGTGGTGTTCTCGGCGGTCGTCCCGGCGGGGTACGACCTGATGAAGAACGACCAGGTCGCCGGGCGCACCTCACCGGGCCTGCTGGACCTGGTGGCCGCACTGGCGACCGGCGCGGCCGGGGCGGTCGGCCTCTCCCGACGCGACGTCGCCGCCGTCCTGCCGGGCGTGGCCATCGCCATCTCCCTGGTCCCGCCCCTGGTGGTGGTGGGCGTGTGCCTGGGTAAAGGAGCGCTGTGGCTGGCGGCGGGGGCGGCGGTGCTGTTCCTGTCCAACCTGCTCGCCCTGGTCTTCGCGGGCATGGTCGTCTTCGCGGCCTCCGGCCACGGCATCCCGCGCGAGGCCCGCGACACCCGGTCGGGGAGCCGGGCACGCCTGGTGCTGGGGCTGTTGTTCTCCTTCGTGTTCATCCTCCTGGCCGCCAACACGACCGCCACCGTCCTGGTCGAGGTGTGGACGCACCGGGCCGGCCAGGCCGCCGACCGCTGGGTGTCGGAGCAGCCGAACGCCTCGGTGACGGGCGTGCACACGGCCTCGCGGACTCTGCACGTGAAGGTCCGCGTCCAGGAGGAGCCGCCACCGATCGACGCCCTGCTCACGGATCTGCACGGTCGGGTGCCCGACCAGCTCAGGGTCGTGGTGGAGACGACCCGCGGCGAACGTGTCGAGGCCGGTCCCGTGGGCGGATGAGCACCTCCGGCCGAACGCCCCGTGACCGGGCGGTACCGGCCGGGAGCGCGCCCGCCGCTCCCGGCCGACGGTCCGCGGACGGCCCGGTTCAGGGGGTGACGATCGGGAAGTCGGGGCGGGGTTCGTCCAGGACGGACATCAGCCGTCGGAGCACCTCCGCGTCCCCCCGGTGCTCCACCCCGTCCAGGTCGCCCGTGGACAGGAGCCCGAGCAACTGCTCCTTGGTCAGGGTCAGGGCCAGGTCCGCGTCCCCGTCCTTCGGGTCGGGGTAGTGGATGAGCACACCGTTGGAGAGCATCGCCCGGTACCGCTCACCGCTGTCGGCCATGCTCAGGTCCAGGGACAGCACCTCCTGCCAGGCGTGCGGGCCGTCCACCCGGATGGCCACCGAGTCGAGGATCTGGGTGACGCTGAGCGCGGAGGCCAGGCTCTCGGCCAGGGCGATGGCCGTGGGCGGCACACCCTCCCGCAACTCCATGGCCCCGACCAGGAAGAAGTTCCGCCACGTGGCGCACTCCGCCCCGTGGCCGAGCCGGGTGAGGACGTCCGCCAGCAGCCCCTTGGCGTCGTCCCGGTCGGGTGCGGCGAAGACCGCGTGCGAGGCCAGTTCGGCGGCGAAGCGCAGGTCGCCCTCGTCGGCGAAGGAACGGGCCCGCTCCATGAGGGCGTCGACGCCGCCCATGGCGCGGGCGTAACGCTCCCCCTGGGCCTGCGGCGGGTGCTGCCACAGGTGGGCGGGGTTGCCGTCGAACCAGCCCATGTAACGCTGGTAGACGGCCTTGATGTTGTGCGAGATCGAACCGTAGTAGCCCCGGGTGCTCCAGGCCTGTTCCAGGCCGGGCGGCATCGGCAGCTCCTCGGCGATCTCGATACCGGTCGACCCCTTGTTCATCATCCGGAGCGTCTGGTCGTGCAGGTAGGCGTAGATGTCGCGCTGCTCGGAGAGGAACCCCCGGATCTCCTCGCGCCCCCAGACGGGCCAGTGGTGGGAGGCGAAGACGACATCGGAGTCGTCGGCGAACAGTTCGATGGTCTCGTTGACGTAGCGCGACCACATACGGGCGTCACGGACCTGTGCGCCGCGCAGGGTGAGCAGGTTGTGCAGGGTGTGGCAGGCGTTCTCGGCGGTGCACAGCGCCCGGCTCTCGGGGAGGTGGAAGTTCATCTCCGCCGGGGCCTCGGTCCCGGGGGTCATCTGGAAGACGAACCGGACCCCGTCGAGCACCTCCTCCTGGCCGGTGCGGGTGATCTCCAGGGTCGGGGGGACGAGCCCCACCCTGCCCTGGGAGGTGCCGATGCCCAGCCCCATGCCCACCCGGCCCTCCGGTCCGGCTCCGAGGCCGAAGGCGGCGAAGTACATGCCCCGGCGGATCATGGCGGTACCGGCGTAGACGTTCTCCGACACCGCGTGTTCCATGAAGTCCTCCGGCGCCACGACCGGGACCCGGCCGGAGGTGACGTCGGCCTCGTCCACGACCCCGAGCACTCCGCCGAAGTGGTCCAGGTGCGGGTGGGTGTAGATGACGGCGGTGACCGGCCGGTCGGAGCGGTGCTCGCGGTACAGCGCCAGGCCGGCGGAGGCGACCTCCTCGGACACCAGCGGGTCGACGACGATGACGCCCTCGCGCCCCTCGATGAGGGTCATGTTGGACAGGTCCAGGCCGCGGATCTGGTAGACGCCCTCGACGACCTCGAACAGGCCGTTGATCGCGGTCAGCCTGCCCTGTCGCCACAGGTGGGGGTGGACGGTCTCGGGGGCGGTTTCGGTGCCGTCGAGGAGGAAGGAGAAGTCGCGCAGGTCCCAGACGGACTTGCCCTGTTCGTCGGTGACGCTCTGCGGGGCGGTGGCGATGAGGCCCCGGTTGGCATTGTCGAAGTCGGTGGTGTCGTCCGGGGAGGGGCCGCCCGCCCCCGCACGGGCGTCCCCCGGCCTGGTCGGCCGGGGGACGCCCGTGGTCCTGCTTCCGGTCTCGGTGGCACGCGCCATGAACCCCTCCTGGGGTGTGTTGTCGGTCCGGACGCTCTCCGGTCTGTCCGGGAAGTCGCGGCCCGGGTCTACCCGGGGCGCGTCCGGGTTAGGGCCAAGGGGCGGTCAACCTCCCCTTGGCCGGGTGCGCACCGCTTCCCCGGGGCGGGCGGCCCGGGGAAGCGGTGCGATCGGTTGTGCGGGACCCCGGTCGGAGCGCCTGGGGTCACCCCCTCTTCGCCGCCTTCCGTTTCCTGCGTTCTGAGGGGCGCAGGAGGAGGCCGATGAGCACGCCGACGCCGACAGCGACGGCGAGGGTGGCCCACAGCGGGGCCACCAGGGAGAAGAACAGGACCTGGATCTCGGTGGAGTCCCGGTTCTGCAGCATGAAGACGATCGTGATGACGAGCAGGACCAGGGCGAACCATACCCGGGGCGGGACCGAACCCGCGGAGAATCCCCTCCCGGATGAGCCGTCTCCGCTCACCGCGCCGTCCGAGGGTGTAGAAGCAGTCATCGAATCGCCCCCTGTCTTCTGGAGCGGTGCCGTCGTCGCCGGGGCCGGGAGAATCGGCCCGGACCGGGGACGCGGAACCGGCCGGTGGGAATGCCCGATCCGGCGGCGGACCCTCGTCCTCCACGGACCTATGCCGAACCTCCTGCGTGTACGGCATTCCCGGGACGCGGCCCGCCGAGGCCAGGGGAGTACCAACTCTTCCCCCGGATCGGACAGGTGCCGCCCGTCGTGGGCCTCAGGAACCTGATTGCGCCACACCCGGAAATCTGTAGTGGCTGGAGTAGACATTCGATGATCGTGCTGCTAAATTTCCTGTCGTAGCCACAGAGCTACACGGATGGGCCACCGGATACACCGGTGGAGAGCAGGACCGCAGTACCGCAGGAAGCGGCTTTCCGCCCGTACGGGGAAGGTCGTGCAGCAAGGAAGAGAGCAGGACGGCTCGACCAGCGTGCACGTGCTTCAAGACGCTGGGAGCCGGTAGGACAGCAGTACTGAGGTAAAGCAGTAACGCAGTACCGGTGTCCCGCTCGTACAGGGGATGCCGCAGCAGGAAGCAGGACGGCTCGACGGCGTGCACGTGCTTCAAGGCGCCGGGAGCCGGTAGGACAGCAGTACTGAGGTAAAGCAGTAACGCAGTACCGGTGTCCCGCTCGTACAGGGGATGCCGCAGCAGGAAGCAGGACGGCTCGACGGCGTGCACGTGCTTCAAGGCGCCGGGAGCCGGTAGGAAAGCAGATAGCACTGCACGAATTGAGATCGAGAGGAGTAGATGCCATCAGGATCGCCTGAGCGTGGGTTGTTCCGCTCGGGTACCGCAGGCCCCGGTTCGGAAGAAGGTGGTCCACGGTCACACAACCGCGATCCCCGCTATCCCGTCCCAGCTTGATCTCGGGAAGCGGAAGACCGGCAGCGACCGGTAGGTGGTATTGAACTCTCGGGCCCCAGCGCCGTTTGGCGCTGGGGCCCTCGACGTGCGTTCAGGAGAAGGAAGACACGCATTTGTCCCGTGCCGATATCGGTAACCGGTTCGACGATGATGACTACCCCGCCTACACGGTGGGCAACGCCGCGGAGATGCTCGGCACCACGCCGGCGTTCCTGCGCGCCCTGGGTGAGGCCCGGCTGATCGAGCCGCTGCGCTCGGAGGGCGGACACCGCCGTTACTCCCGCTACCAGCTCAGGATCGCCGCCCGGGCGCGTGAACTCGTGGACGAGGGCACCCAGATCGAGGCCGCGTGCAGGATCATCATCCTGGAGGACCAGCTGGAGGAGGCCAAGCGCATGAACGAGGAACTGCGCGCCGCCGACCCGTCCAACTGAGGGTGTACCGCCCGGCCCCGGGCGCCCGCCCGAGCCTTGTTCTGAGCCTTACCAGTCACCCCGCCTCTGAACCGGGCGGGGATTTCCTTTTTCCGTCCGGCCCTCCCGCCGGGCGCGGGCCCCGAACATACGAAAACCCCAGGTCACCAGCGGCATCAAACATGCTCTGACCTGGGGTTCTCCCTGGTAGGGCCCCGGGGGATCGAACCCCGAACCCGCGGATTAAAAGTCGGCGGGATGGTGGGCGGCTTGCGCCACTATGTGGTGGTTCGTTCCGGCTTGCCCGGGCGGTGTCGTGCCACCGGAGACCACGGAGGACCACCGCAGACCAGGGGGTTCCGAAACACCGGAGCCACAACGGAGCTAATTCGGGGAGGGTCGGGGCACGGTCAAAATCGGCTGGGTGCTCGAGGTGGTGGGGCGGCTCTCCAGGAACCAAAATCGATCTAATCCAATTTACCATTGTGGCTTGCCGACGGAGCAGCCATGGAGCGAGAATTCCATGAGTTCCCTGATCAATAGGTCAGAATTCCACCCGTGGTCGTTCACTGATGTCCCGGCTAAGTAGAGTTCGGACATCGGATTCCGGAAGTCCGGAACTATTGATAAAATCGGTAAAGGAGACACCGGTTGTCTCCATGAGTTCTAGCGCGCGATGCAGGAGTACAGGAGCCTCTGGGTTTCCCAGGGGGCCTGGCTCTACTTTCCTCCATCCTCGGGCAGACAAGGCTTTCCATCCCTGTGCGTATGTGTGTTCACTCATGACGCCGAGCGTTTTTGCCCTGACCAGGAGTGCGGCTAGCGAGACGTGCCATTTTGCCTTCAATCGGAGGAATGCAGGCCAATCGAGCCGTGCTGGAAGCTCGGATTTGATGTCGTCGGCTGGCATGAGGAACGCGGCGGCGAACGCGTGAGCTTGGTTCTCAGTGACCTTGTCGCCGATTTTTCCAGTGACACCATGCAAGACCAGGTGGCCTAGTTCGTGTGCCCCATCGAAACGAGAGCGGTCGCGTAGGCCTTTGTCTGCTCCGAGAGCAACAACGGGCCTGTCCGGGAAGTCGACGCAGAATGCATCAACCTTTTCGATGCTGACGCGGAAGCGGACGACAATAATTCCATTAATTTCCAGCAGTCGTACAACATCTTGGACTGGACCGCGTGGGACGTTCCAGTGGGCACGAACCTGGGCTGCTGCTTGTTCGATGTCGGCGGGCTGAAGAGGATGATTTTCCTCGATTGGGACGCGCGGCAGGTTGAGATCGGGCAACGCGACGTGTTTTTCGAGCTCGAGCGCGAGTTCTCGCGCGAGATGCACATAGGCGAGCGCTTGTTGGCGATCTCGGGGAGATGTGGACCGAAGGCTGCGAAAGAACCCGTTGATCTGATCCTTGGCAGGGGGGCGGACTGGAGCGGCGAAGAACGACGGAGGCACCCGCAGCACGACCGCGAGCCGGAGAAGCGTCGATGTGGCGGGTTTGGTGTGTCCGTTCTCGAACTGGCTGATGGAGGCTGCGGTGACGGAGCCGACTTCCCGGGCCAGCTGCACCTGGGTGAGCCCACGAAGCTCGCGCGCCATGCGCAGCCTGGCGCGATCGAACAGGGCTGCGATGTCTCCGGGGTCCAGTTGCGGGTTGTTCACGTCGCTCGTCTCCGCGCCAGTCGAGGTCCACCGATCAGCGGACGACTCTCGATCTTGATTGCTCCGCTCGCATCTTAGGCACACCTTGGTTACCGGACGGTCACCTTGTCCGAGTTCCAGCAGGACACGCCCGAGAGAAGTGTGTCGTCGTGGATGACTGTTCCGTCGTGTAACGTACCCAACATAGAGAAAAAGATGTTCAAATCTGAGGCTGCCTGCCATGGGTGGGGGAGTGGAGTTAAGGGATGACCGTTCAGGAGTGTGTGCTGTCGGACGAGGTGATCACCGCGGACTCAGGGGAGACCGCGCTGTGGGACGCCATCGTGGTGCCCCAGACGATCAAGGAGCGGCTGCGTAACCAGACCATGCTGTCGCTGCTCGTTCGGCCTGACCTGCCGTTCGCGGTGACCGCGTTGCACGGGCTGTGCACGCTCTACGGTCCTCCCGGTACCGGCAAGACCACCCTGGCACGGGGTCTGCCAGCGCAGATCGCCCGCTACGTACCCGGAGGTGCGGTCCGGCGGATCGAGATCAACCCGCACGGGCTGATGAGGGCCGAGCACGGGCAGTCTCAGCAGCGGGTCAGTGAGCTGCTCGGCGAATACGTGCCCGGTCTCGCCTCGGATGGTATGCCGACCGTAGTGATCCTCGACGAGGTCGAGTCGATGGCGGTCGCCCGCTCAGCGGCATCGTTGGCCGCCAACCCGGCCGACGTCCATCGCGCCACCGACGCGGTGCTCACCGCCTTGGACCTCAACGCCGCTGAGCACCCGCACCTGTTCTTCATCGCGACCAGCAACTTCACCACCGCCCTGGACGAGGCGTTCCTCTCCCGATCTGACGCCGCTATCCTCGTCCCGTTTCCCGAACCGGAGGCGTTGTGGGAGATCCTGACCTCCACGCTGCTGACGCTTGCCGACAAGTACCCATCCCTGGGTGTGCTGGCACGCTCCTCGGCGATAGACCGCATCGCCGAGGCAGCTCACGGGCTGGACGGCCGCCGTACGCGCAAGGTGGTCTTCGAAGCCCTGGCGCAGCGGCTGGACACGGTGCTGGACCCTGGCAGCCTCACCGAAGACGACCTGGCTGCCGCAGTGCGCAACGCCGTCGCGGAGACGGGCCAGCCGGAGGTGTCCCATGCGGCGTACTAGACAGGTGGCGGCCTCTCCCGTGCGCAGCGCCAGCGGAACCTGGGTGGTGATTGCGGACCTCTTGGCGGACACTGTGGAGCAGTCCTCCGCGCTGTCCCGCGAGGAGACGGTACAGGCGATGTCGGCCGCTGAGGCGGTCGGGCGGATGCTGGTCACAGCAGGGCACCTGGCCAAGCACCCGATCATCCTGGTAGCCGGCAAAGTCCACTGCGAGATCACGACGGTGTCCGGAACGGCGGCGCTGACGCTGGACGAGAATCTCAACCCTGTTCCTGGCGCGGCTGGCGCCGACGACTTCATGATCTACCTCCCGTCCCCGGCTCCGCTCCAGGAGCAGGTGAAGATAGCTGCGAACAAGCACGCCCGGCTGTCTGACGCTGTCCCACCCGCTCCGGAGACGAAGGCCGCCAACTCTGTTCCGCTGATCGATCGTGAGGCTCTGCGGCGGGCGGTGACTCAGCGATGACCTCGACCTATACCTACAGCTGCACCCGGACCCACACAGCCACGCACCTGACCGACGTCATCCTCGGCACCATCACCGACATCCTCGCCGACCTGGGCATCAACATGGATCGGCTGCACCACCAATGGACGCAGAACGAGAACGCGATCAAGGCGTGGATCGAGGAGGGCTCCCTCGACACGGTCGTCCTCGAGTGCCATCAGCCCTCAGGCGCTGTGGCACCGGTGATTGAGTTCCCGGTGTCCTATA
The DNA here is from genome assembly GCF_055763695.1 of Nocardiopsis moroccensis. Lineage (NCBI taxonomy): Bacteria > Bacillati > Actinomycetota > Actinomycetes > Streptosporangiales > Nocardiopsidaceae > Nocardiopsis > Nocardiopsis moroccensis. Next base: position 5,324,729 of record NZ_CP199747.1, read on the forward strand.
CCACCTCCGGTAACGGCAACGCTGAGTTCACCGCCTCCCGTGCCCGAGCCGCACGGTTCCGCGCCAAGCTCGACCAAGTGCCCACAGGTACCACCTACCGGCTGTTCTGCACCTTCAACGGGTCCCGCACCCCACAACCAGGCTGGGGCCCGGGCCAGCGGGCAAGCATCGACGGCCTGCGCGGAATCAGCTTCGGCACCCTTGGCTCCGCTCCGCACGCTTCGACCGGTATGCGGTACTACGGCAACTGAGACGACGATTAGGAATACACCTCTATGGGATATATCGACGACGCTTTCACCAACCTCAAACACAACCTAGAGATCACTCCGACCGAGCAGAAGCTGGCGAAGACACGGCACGAGGCCATCCGAGACTTCGTCCGGTTGTACTGGGATCTCGCCGACGACTTTCTCACTGGCAGCTACCGGCGTGACACCAAGACGAAGAAGCTCAAGGACATCGACATCTTCGTGGTCATCGACGCCAACGGCTCCCAGGCCAGCTTCCGCAACCAGGCCCCCATCCAGGTGATCAACGCCCTGGAGACTCTGCTCCGTCAGAAGTGGAGCGCTGCAAGCAGCGATGGCATGGCCGTCGTTATCCCCTACGGCTCCGACGACGAGGTCATGTCGATTGACGTAGTCCCCGCGTTCAAGCGCGACGGCGGCGGCTACTACATTCCCGATCCCTCAGCGGGCGAATGGATTGCGACCAACCCCAAGCACCACCACGAGCTGAGCATCGCCAAGAACGCCGACTGCGATGGCAAGTTCGTACCCTTCGTCAAGATGGTCAAGGGCATCAACCGCGAACTCGGCGAGCCCGTGAAGCCCTCCTTCCTGCTGGAGGTCATGGCCCAGGCACTGGTGAAGCCACCAATTGGGCGCTATCAGGACGAGATCGTGCTGTTCCTGGCCACCGCCGCCGAACGCATCAGCGAGGAATGGTCTGATCCTGCTGGACTGGGTGGTGACGTCAACTCCGCCATGAACACGACACAGACACTCGCTGCGGCCAGCGCGCTGGACCAGGCGCGAGCCATCGCAGAACGCGCGGTCGACCTGGAGGATGAGGAGCAGGAACGCGCCGCTTACGACGAGTGGAAGAAGCTGTTCGGGAAGCGGATGACCAAGCCATGAACCTCTCTACCGACCCCGGCGGTGTCCACGGGATCCCGCCTCGTGCCATCCATGAGCGCCAGCTCGACGACGACATGCTGCTCCTGCAGCGTGCCGCATCGGCAAGCCACGAACGAGGCCAACTCCTCGAAGCCGGGCGCGTCACCGCCGCCCTCGCACTCGCAGCCTCTGGTGTCCTGTTCACGCTGATCGGCGACGGCCGGACAGTCGTCTTGATCGTCGGGTTCTTCTGGTTTGTCGTCTCCGCGTTCCTGCTCAAGGGCTATGCCGGGAACACTGCCCGCCAGGGTGCCCTGCTCCAGGAGATGTTCGACACCGCTCTTTTCTACTTGCCGTGGCGCGCCACCGTGGCAGGCGACCCTATCCCCGAACCTGACGTCCGCCGTCTCGCGCGTAAGCTTCCCCGAGATGGAGCGAAAGACAAATACATCATCGAGGGCTGGTACGACCCCACTAACGACGTTCACCATCCCTATGACGTATTCATCGCCCAGGAACAGAATCTTGCCTGGGATGCTCGTCTGCGCCGCCGCTACAGCCACTTCATCGCCACCGTCGCGATCCTGTGGACCACCATTGGCCTAGTTGTCGGTCTCGTGATCGCGGACGCCACGTTGCTCGATACCCTCCTCAGCTTCTTCGTTCCATCCCTGGCGGCCTACCAGATCGCATACGAGATCTGGTCCGGCCAACGCAGGGTAGCCGACGAACGCGAACGACTCGCGAAGGTCGTCAACAACGAGCTACACAACGGTCGCCCTGGTCCCATCACCAACGACGAATGGCACCGCCTGCGAAACGTCGCACGGAACGTGCAGGATGGCGTACTCCGCACTCGCCTGGATTCCACCCGAGTACCTAACTGGTTCTACCAACGCTTCCGCGATGACGACGAACACGACTTCGGCGATACTGCAGAAGGCCACCGTGTCCGCCTCGCCCAAGACACATCTCCGCCTACTTAGGATAATTCTGAGAACCTTTTTGTGTTGGTTGTGACAAGGGCGTAACCTTGCCCACGCCTACTGCTCAAGCCACCCCACCTAGATCAACGTTCAAGGCTCTACCGAGTCCGACTATTGCGGAACGAGTACTTCGCCAGCGAGCCGCTCTACGTAGGGCTTCAGCCGGGCGTGGACGTCGTCGCGCTCGGAGGCTTGGATGATCTCGGCGCAGATCACCAGTTGGGCCAAGCGGCCGTGCTCGGTGTCCAGCACATCGCCAAACACTTCGCGCACCTTCGAGGCGGTGGCCGGGGCGGGCAGGGCGTAAGCCAGCAGTACGGCTGGGTCGTATCCGGCCGGGGCGGCTCCCCACCCTTCCCAATCGAGGACTTCCAGCGGGTCGCGGGTCAGATTAGCCCAGTGCAGGTCTCCGTGAGCTGCTTCCCAGCGGTGCACGGTCAGATCCGCCCCGGCCAGGCCGGGGATGAACCGGGGGATCCGGTTGATGTACGCCTGCGTCATCACCTCCCGGCCCGGTGGCACCGAGTTAGCGCGAACCTCTTCTAGGCAGGCGCGCAGGTTCTGCCACCACTGGTCGTCCACCGGAGCCGTATTGGACAGGTCCGGCCTCGGGGAGAGAACCTGCCCGCGAAGGCGCGTCCACAGAGTTGCCTGGAACGCACCTTCCTCCTCTTGCCATACGTACTCGCCGAGCATCACCGGGCGCGGAGTCGCCTCACCGAGTAGCGCATCCGCGAGCGCGGCGCCTTCCCAGATCTTCCCCTCCGGCCGGGGCGCAGCCATGAGCCGCAGCCAGGCCGGGAGCCCACCGACCGCGGTCACCGGGCCGCTCAGCGTGCGTCCGCCTACCCCGGAGTGCAACAAAACGCCAGCAGGGGCGTGGGCTCCGAGGTGTCCGGCCGCCTGATGCCATCGACCGGTCAGGTCAGCGGGCAGGTGGGTCGAGGAGTTCACAGAGTTCCTTGAGTCGGTGTTCGGGCACAGGCTCACAGATCGCTTCGGCCGCCTGCGCGTAGTGCGTGCTGTTGGTGGTGCTGATCAGGACCCCTGTCAGCCCCGGTGCTGACGCAGCGACCTTCAGCGCGGCTTCGACGCGGTCCGCTCCAGGCTGCACCGCTTCGGCCAGCTTCGGGGTGATCAGCGGCAGCAGTTCGCCGCCGTGGAAAGGGGCCGACGCCCACGCTTCCAATCCTGCCTGGCTGGCTTGGGCGATGGGGCCGTTTCCTTCCAGGCTTTGGCGGACGGGGGCGATCTTCACCATGGATACGGGGAGCTGGATCGCGCGGAGCCCGTTCTCGGGTCGGCCTGCGGCTTCCTCGGCGAGGTGGAGCAGCTCGGTGACGGTGAAGGCCCCGGTGTCGAACCCGCTCCAGGTGGAAACGCCGTACCCGCCGATGGCACCCGAGGCGCACAACTCCTCCAGGGCGGTGAAGGCGGACCGTATGCGCCGGTGGAGGTCGCCCCGCTCTTGGTGGTGGTGTTCGGGGTTGTGCAGGTACACCAGGTCGGGCCTTCGCCGGAGTTCGGTGCGCGACATGGCGACCTGGTGGCGCACGTAGTCGGGGGAGATGCTGTGTCGGAGTTCGGCCTCCTCCTGGGAAAGCGCGCCGCTGGTGAGCGCCACCCGGGCCTGCCCACCGGTCATGTAGCCGACCTTGGTGGAGAGGCGGAGCCGGGGATGTTCACGCAGCACGGGTGCGATCGCGGCCTGGTGCGAACCGCCTCCGTACACGGGTGCGGTGTCGATGAGAGGGCAGTCGGCCGAAGCCGCGATGCTCACCGAGGTGGCGGCGTCGCGGCTCCGGTAGGTCCCCATGCCGAGGACGGTCATACGGTGCCTTCCCAGGCCAGCGCACCATCGTCCATCAACCTGCGCAGCAGCCCCAGAAGCGCCTTCTCCGAGACGGTGGGGACCAGCTCGTGCAGCTCCTTCACGCAGGTGGGGCCGTTGCGGTTCAGGTGGGCGATCGCCGGGGCGACCTTGGCCGAGAGGCGCCAGCGCCGCCCCTGCGCGGCATAGACCACTTCGTCCCCCGCCTGGGTGAGTTCGGAGGTGATGGTGCCTCGCAGGGAGGCGAACCGGACGACGGAGGACAGTGTCAGGTCGCCGGTGACCGCGACCGGCAGGCTGAACACCGGCCGTGCCGCAGAGGTCTCGTCCTGGCTTCGCCAGTACTCCTCCACCACCTCTGGAGAACGCAGACGGCCCGACACCAGCTTGGAGATGCGCCGGGCCCAGAGCGCGTGCTCGGTGGTCGCACGCGGAACGTCGGCCCTGATCTCGTCGTTTCCGACCAGGTCGTTGACCAGCCAGCGCAGGAAGTTCACCCCGGTCGTGGTCACCAGACCGCAGGTCAGGTGCAGGCTCGGCTCGCCCTCGGAAGCAGCGACCGCGTGCCAGCATCCTCGGGGGACGTGCAGGACGTCCCCGGGAGCCATGACGAACTCGTCGATGACCTCCGTGGGTTCCTCTTCGGCGAACTCGACGTCCTCATGCAAGGGGGCCAGACGGGTGTTGCCATAGATGCGCCACCGTTTGCGCCCCGACACCTGGAGAACGATGACGTCGTGGTCGTCCCAGTGGACTCCGAAGCCTTCCCGGCTGGTCCAGGAGGCGTAGGCGTTGACCTGGATTCCGGTCCTGAGCCAGGCCTCCAGCTCGCTGATGAGCCGTCCGATCGGCGGGTGCATCTCGTCGATGGCGTCCAGAACCAGTGTGGCGCCCTCTTTGAGCTGCTGTTGGAACAGGTGGGGGACGGGCTGGTTCCAGTCGGGCATCCGGCGGTACTGCCGAAGCCGAGTGTAGGCACCAGCGTCAACGACCCCTCCCGCGGCGAGCCGCATCCTGGGGGAGTCGAGCCGTTGGTGCGCGAGCAGTGTGTTCAGATCCGACCAGTTCAGCAGGTCGGCGAAGGCCTCTCGTTCGCCTTCGCCGGCCGGGTAGCGGCGGTGTTCGCGGCCGAGCACCCGGGCGGGGAACTGGTCCCCGCCCAGACGGCCGCTGATCAGGTCAGCGGTCAAGGTGTGCTCCTAGTAGAGGCCGTTGTCGTTGGTGTCGCCCCTGCCGGTGCTGCCTCCGTCGGAGGGCTGTTCGGCGCGGGACCGGACGGCCGCGATGTCCTCCACCGCGAGAACCAGCTCGTCGTCGGCGTACTGCGTGGTGCTGTCCATCAGGATCTCCTCGTACCTCGTTGGATTCGGGGGTGTGCTCTGCACGGGGCGGTGCTCGTGCTCGGACCATGTGTCCCTTCCTGGGCTTCGCCCTGCTTCCCGGCCTGGGCAGTGACGGTTCTTCAAGGTCGAGCGGGGTTCGGGCGTTCAGCGATCACGACATCCACGTGCTGACGGAGGTGGGCGACCTTGGGACCGTCATCCCTGACCGCCGCCCAACGCGAATTCGGCCCAGGTGACGGTCCCCAAACCGGAGCAGAAGGGGAAGTCCAGTACCGAGCGGGTGCCCCAGCGCTCGGCGAGGTGGTGGATGAGGAGCAGGCCCCGGCCGCGCTCGGCTTCGGCCCACTCCTCCAGGGTGCGCCGGTGCGGGATCTGGGGCCTGAGGGTTTCGGGGGTGTCGGCGCGGGCGCCGTCATCGACGATCGCCACTCGGAGGGTGTCGGCGGTGGGCATGTGCAGCGTGCGGATGACCCGGCCTTCGGGATCCTGGCCCGAGCGCGAATGATCGCAGGAGTTCGCGAACATCTCGCTGGCGCAGAGCACCATGTTCTCGCTCGTCTCCTCGGTCATTCCGATCAGGCGGGCCAGATCAGCGGCCAGGTCGGAGCGGACCCAAGCAGTCTGAGCCAGCTCGCCCGGGTAGATGCGGGAGGGCCAGCGGCGTCCGGTGAAGGGCATGGTGGGGGTGTGGAGCGGGGCTCGGGGGTGCGGCACAATGACCATGTCGGCAACTCGCTTTCTTTGAAATCGGGGCTGGTTGTCGGCCTGCTCTGGGGGTGTTAGCGCACCCGCCAGAGCTTTTTCGCGGTCGCCTTCGGGCGGTGACCGGGTTCGGAGGGCCTTCGGAGAGCGTCAGCGCATGGCCGTGATCGTGTTTCCGCAGTAGCGGCATGTGGCGGTGGCCGTGTTGCCGCGCTTCACGGGCGGTTGATCTGGGATGTGGTCGTGCCCGTTGGGGGCCGAGCAGGTCGTCTGGTTGTCCAGCACGCCTCACCGGGGCGGAACCGAGGAGTGTCGGCCGCCGATCGGTCCTACTTCAGCTGGCCTCGGTGGGCGTTGGCCTGTTGGTAGGGCACTGGTTGACTGGAGGAGAGTGCTACCTCGGGTAGTAACGGCATCGACGTCGTGGTGCTCATACGGTCGTCCCCAACCGGTGCAGCCCAGCCAGGACCGCCCGAAGGATCTGCAGCGGCGCGCTGTCCAACGGTCGTCGGGAAACCGGGATCAGTGGCGGGCTGGGTGAGCGCGGCGGGCCCTCAGAGAAGGTCGGGGGAGACGAAGCGTAGGTGCGTACACGCCCAGCCCTGCGGGGACGGCAACGATCTCGGCTTGAGGTCGTCAGGGCGTTCCACGCGCCCTCGTTGATCCACGTCTGAGGCCAGTGGATGAAGTCAGTCATGTCAGTGCTTTCGTTGTGCTCGTGCTTCAACGGTCGCCTCACGCACTGTCCTTGCGCTACTGATTGCGCGATTCTCGTAACTTCCTGACAGTTCTCGGCTATTGCGCGTAATATTGCGTGCATGAGCGAGCCCCCCTTTCGTGAGCTACTCACGAAGTACCGAGAACTCAAAGGGCTGAGTCAGGAACAGGTAGCTTCTCACCTGGGATGTTCGTCGGCATCCGTGTCGAGATGGGCGAACGGGCATTCCCTCCCGCAGCGTGAAACCGCCGAAGAACTGGACAATTTGCTCAATGCGGGCAAGAAACTGTTTGCGGCATGGAGGCTCGGCCGTACAGGTACGGTCACCCCCGAGTGGGCGAGGTCGTTGTCTGCGATCGAGCAGGCCGCTCAGACGCTGCAGTGCGTGTCCCCAGTACTTGTGCCTGGTTACCTTCAGTGCGCCGAGTACGCCGAGTGGGTGTTCCGGCTGGGTTGGCCGCAGGCTTCCGACCGGGAAATCGAGTACCTCACCCAAGTTCGGACACGCCGCCTGGGCGAGTTGCCGGGGTTGCGTATAACGGCGGTTTTCCCCGTGACCGCACTGTCGGGCTCACCACCAAAAGTGCGACGATCCCAGGCTCAGCACCTACTCGCGGTGACACAGAAGCGAGAGGTGTCAGTGCACGTCGTCCCGGAAGGTTCCATTCTTGCGGCGGTAACCTCTCCCCTGCTCGTCTTTCGCCTGCGCTCCGGGGAGACCGTGATCTCCAGTGATCACGTGGACGGTAACGTGATCTACGAGAATTCCGAGGGTTACGACCGGCTTGCATCACTCATCACAGGGGCCCTGGCGGCATCCCTCCCCGCCGAGCACTCTCGACAGGTATTGGAAGGCTTGACGACATGAACCACTGGCACAAGTCCTCGTACAGCAACACGGGGGCGAACTGTGTTGAGGCGCGGGAGCACTCCGGGGGCGCGGATGTCCGCGACACCCAGAACCGCGAGGCCGGGCACCTGTCCTTCTGTAAGAACGAGTGGTCCGCGCTGCTCGGCACCGTGGTTTCTACTCGGTAGTCGAACAAGGGCCGGCCCCGCCGGGTGTGCCGATAACTTCCCGTAAGCGCTGTTGAGGCTGCCCTGGTCCGGCGGTCGGCCAGCTGGGGTCACAGGGAGATGGAAGAGCTGGCTGGCCTGTCCCGACCATGGCGGTCGCTCTGAACCGAGGAGCGCACCCGGAACTCCTCCGAGGCCCCGAACATACGAAAACCCCAGGTCACCAGCGGCATCAAACACGCTCTGACCTGGGGTTCTCCCTGGTAGGGCCCCGGGGGATCGAACCCCGAACCCGCGGATTAAAAGTCCGCTGCTCTGCCAGTTGAGCTAAGGCCCCACGACGGCTCTGGGCTCGTCGCCGGGACAACTCTACCGCAGTGGTACGGCGGGCGCAGAGCACCCTTCGTCGGATGCCGTGGAGTACTGGGGCCTCTGGTGGCGGCGGTCCCGGAGCCGGTGGGTTCCGGACGTACCGGTCGGCCGCGGGGGATGATCCGGACGCGGCGGGCTCTTCCTCCCCGGCCCCGCTCGGGGCACGCCCGGAGCCCGGTTCAGCGCAGCGGGTCCCCTGATGCATCATGAAAAAATACACGTTGAGAAATATTGCACGTCATGAAATTATTGATCGTGTAAGGGGAGGATCCATGGGGCTGAGGGAACGCAAGAAACTGGCCACGCGCCGCGCACTGCAGGGCGCGGCGGTACGGCTCACTCTGGAGCACGGCCTGGAGAACGTGACGGTGGAGGCGATCTCGGCCGCTGCCGACGTCTCCGCCAGGACCTTCTTCAACTACTTCGCGACCAAGGAGGACGCACTCCTCGGGGACGTCCCCGACGCCCCGCACGAGGAGGCGCGCGGGGAGTTCGTGGCCGACGGGCCCACCGGTGTGTTCGCGGAGGACCTCGTCATCCTGCTGGTGGCCTCCCTGGTCACCTCAGGCGACCTCGCCACCCAGCGTGCCGAAACCGCGCTGCGCAAACAGCTCATGGACCGCGAACCCCAGCTCCTGCCCGGCCTGCTCGCCCGCTTCCACAACCTGGAACAGGGCCTGGCCGGGGCGATCGCCGAACGTTCGGGCGCCCCCGCCGACGACGCGCGTTCCGAGCTGGCCGCGGCGGCCGCGATGTCCGCCGTACGCCACTCCATAAAGCGGGTCCCCTACGGGAGCGGTGCGGGGATCGACGAGCTGCACGGTCAGCTCAGTGAGTCGCTGCGGATGCTGGGCGAGGTCTTCGCGCCCGAGACGGACGCCTGAATCCGGTCTGCCAGCCTCCCGATCGCACCCGCCACAAGGTGTGCCGCACGCCTCAGGAACGCCGTGGGCCCGTGAACCGTCAGACCCCCTACGGGGTTCCGCGATCCCGTGCCCGGCCTCCCCGGGGAGTCGGGGAAGGAAGTCAGGGGCCGCCCAGGGCTGTCCCCGATGGGAATCGTCGTCGGCTGCGGGCAAGGTGGAGGTATGAACGAGAAATTCGGAAGCAAGCGACTCCAGCGCAGTGAATCCGACCGTTTCCTGACCGGTGTCTGCGGGGGTATCGCCGCCTACACGGGTCTGGATTCCACCATCATCCGGATCGTCTTCGTCGTCCTGACCCTGCTGGGCTTCTCCGGGATCCCGATCTACATCCTGGCCTGGCTGCTGATGCCCGCCGAGAGCGAGCGGCGTTCGCTGCTGGAGCAGATCATCCGCAACTTCCAGGGAAAGGGGAGCGAGAACTGATGTGGAGCCTGCGAGCACATCCGGACTGGGAGCGGCGCGAGCTGCGCGCCCAGCGGGAGGAACACGAGGCCGAGGAGTCCCGCGAGCAGCACGTGGAACACGGCGTCGAGTGCTGACCGGACGAGACGTCCGGCAGGGCGCGACGGGCAACGGCGGGGGCCGGGCCCGGACGAGGGCTGGACGGGCCCGGCCCGCCGACGGCAGGACCGGCCCGACCGCCTAGGAGGCCGACTCCGACTCGGTCTCCTCCATGCGCGCGGAGACCTCCCCGGACATCCGGGACCACGGGACGGCGAGGGCGATCGCGGAGAGCAGGGCGAGCAGGCCCGCCCCGACGATGACCGTGCTCGTGTCAGTGACCTCCACGAAGTAGCTGGACAGCAGGATGCCGACGCCCTGCGCGGCCTGGAGCCCCGAGGCGACCAGGCCGAAGGCCAGACCGCGACCCTCCTTGGGCACACACAGGACGAAGGCCGCGTTGGCCACGAACTGGTAGGAGCCCGCGGCCCCGCACAGGGCCAGCGCGGTGATCATCATCCACAACGGCATCTGGAAGACCCAGAGCAGCAGTGGCACACAGGTCAGGACCGCGAGTGGGCCGAGCAGCCTGATCCTGGTCGGCGGCGGGACCAGCCGGGTCAGCGTCAGTCCGCCGACGAGTGCACCGATCGCCTGACCGGCCATGATGAACCCGGCCGCCGCGGGGCCGGCGCCCGCTTCGGCGGCCATGGGGTTGGCCAGCCCGTAGGGGACCGAGTACAGGCCCGCGAGCCAGGCGAGCAGGGCGAGGGTGCGCAGCCTGGGGTCACCGAAGACGAGCTTGGCGCCGCCAGTGGTCATCGCCACGAGCCCGGGTCGTTTCTCTCCGGTCTGCTCCCTGAGCGGGGTGGGCCGGGCCCTGACTCCGAACCGCAGGATCAGCGCGGACAGGACGAAGAGCATGCCCGTCGACATCAGGGTGGTGTTGGGGCCGACGAACGTGACGATCACGCCGCCCGCGATCAGCCCGAGGAGCATCCCGACCTGTGTGGTCAGGTGAAGGATCGCGGTGCTCGCCACGTAGCGCTCGCCCTGGACGATCTGGGTCAGCAGGGCCGCCCTGGCGGAGGCGAACGGGATCGACGGCAGGATCGACAGGAACAACAGGATCCAGACCAGCCAGACCGGTATGCCGGGGATTCCCACGCTGGCGATGACGACCGCCCGGATCACGTCGCAGGCGACCATGACCCGGCGCCGGGGCAGGATGTCGGCGAGCCCCGAGAACAGGGGGCCGGCGAGTATCGGGGGCAGGAATGTCACGGCCAGCGTGATTCCCGCGGCGAAGGCCGAATCCGTCAGCTGGTACACCAGGACACTGGCCGTGATGTTCAGCAGGTTGGTGCCGATCATCGACAGGGCGTGGGCCAGCCACATGGAGCGGAACTCACCGATCGCCATGACGTCGCGGTAACTACTGCGCCATTTGTTGTCCTGCGCCGCGGAAGATTCGTGGTCTCCGTTGTCAGGGGCTTTGTCGAGGCTCGGATTGCCCACCCGGCACTCCCTTACTTTCACAGGGGGTGGAATCACGCTGTGTCGTGTTCCCATGACCAACGGTTCCGGAAGTGGGCTTCGATGACAAGCCGGTTGGGCTAATTCGTGTCTGATTCGTTGCTCCCAGTAATGCTTCCCTTTACGCTTCCTCGGGTCCGCGGGTTTCGGCATTCGGATTGTTTTCCCAGGTGGTTCCGGTTGGAGAGAAGAATTTTTCGGTCGCCTGGTGTGCCGGGCGGTCGAGATGCGTCGTTACACGCAGACACGGTGTCGCCAAAGCGGAACACCGTTCCACAGGGCCATTTTTATGGGATCAGCGGATGAATTGTGGGCGAATGTCGCCCTGGGTGAACACGGAGGGGTCCGCGGGCGCGCCCGTACCGGTTCGGTGGTCGGGGTGCGGGGCCGGGGCCGAACGGGACCCGGGGCCGGTGGCTCGGAGGGCTCAGCCCCAGCCGAGTTCGGTGAGCCGGGAGTCGTCGATGCCGAAGTGGTGGGCGATCTCGTGCACGACGGTGACGAGCACCTCGTCGACCACCTGCTCCGGGGACCGGCAGATCGCGCAGATGTTGCGACGGTAGATGAAGATCTGGTCCGGGAGCACCCCGAAGTAGGAGTCGCCCCGCTCGGTCAGGGGGATCCCCTCGTACAGGCCGAGCAGGCCCTCCTGGGACTCGTCCTCGACCGTGATCACCACGTTGTCCATGAGCTGGGCCAGCTCCGGTGGGATCTGGTCCAGGGCGTCGGCCACCAGTTCCTCGAAGTCCCCGCGTGTCAGTTCAACCACACCTGCCATTGTGCTGCCTCCCCGGAGCGTCGAGGAAGAGACATAACACTCTGGATGGGAGGAAACATTGGGAACAGCTTCAGTCAACGGCATGATGGGGTTGTGTTGTCTTGGGGAAAGATTCGTGCCTACGACTACCGTGGAGCCTTCGGCCGGTTCCGGGGGGCCCTCCGTCGATGGCGTGCCGGGCGTCTCTGGCGTTGGAGCTGTGTTCTCTTCGCGGGTCTGGTCGGGGGCTGGCTCGGGCTGGCTCTCGGCGGCCAGGTGGTCACGCCGATCGGCCCCGCCGACGTCACCTTCGCCCTGAGCCCGCAGTGGCACGGTGAGACGGTCGTCAACGTCGCCCCGCTGGGCCAGTTGGCCTTCGACACCCACGCGGCACCGCTGAAACTCGAGGCGACCATCACCGACATCCGGCTGGCCGCGGCCGAGGAGATGTTCTCCGACCCCGACGCCATCAACCGGATGGCCGAGGGCATCGGCTCCGACCTCACCAGCGGAGTGACCGCGCTCCTGGTGCGCTCCCTGCTCGCGGCGGTCGTGGGAGCGACCGTGATGGGCCTCCTGCTGTTCCGCAGCGGTTGGCGCGCCCTGGCCAGCGGGGTCACCTCGCTGCTCGTCCTGGTGTCCTTCGGCGGGCTGGCCGGGCTCACCTTCAACCCGAGCGCGATCGCGGAACCGCGCTACACCGGGCTCATCGCGGGCGCCCCCCAGGTGGTGGGCAGCGCCGACGACGTGGTCAGCCGGTTCAGTGAGTACCAGGAACAGCTCGCCGGCCTGGTCGGCAACGTGTCCATGATCTACGAGGCGACCTCGACGCTGCCGGTCTACGACGAGGACGAGTCGGTCATCCGCGTCCTGCACGTGTCCGACATCCAGCTCAACCCGGCCTCGTGGAGCATCATCAGCACCCTCCGGGAACAGTACGGCGCGGACGTGGTCGTGGACTCCGGCGACCTGACCGACCGCGGCAGCGCGGCGGAGGACGTCTTCGCCGACGAGATCGGCAAGCTGGACGTGCCCTACGTGTGGGTGCGCGGCCAGCACGACTCCATGGGCACCCAGCGCGCGGTGGAGTCCCAGCCCAACACCGTGGTCCTGGACGGGGACGTCGAGGAGGTCGCCGGGCTGACCTTCTACGGGGCCGGAGACCCCCGGTTCACCCCGGACGCGACCCGCCTCAACCCCGACGAGGCGGGGGTGGCCGCCCTGGGTGAGGAACAGGCGGCGTCCGTCGCGGGCGGCGACACGGAGGTGGATGTCGCGGTCCTGCACACGCGCACCCAGGCGGAGCCGTTCGACGGCGTGGTTCCGCTGGTGCTGGCGGGGAACGAGCACCTGCGTTCCACGGAACTGACCGAACTGGGCACCAGGTTCCTCGTTCAGGGGTCCACGGGCGGAGCCGGGTTGAGTGGGCTGGATCACGGCCCCGGTCGCCCCACCCCGTACCAGGCCTCGGTCCTGTACTTCGATGCCGAAACCGGCCGCCTCCAGGCGCGCGACGACATCGACCTCGGTGGTGTCGGGCTCACGTCCGCGCAGGTCGAGCGGCATATCGAGGAGGACCCGGAGCGCCCGGTCGGTGAAGCGGGCGAGGAGTCCGAGGAACCGGGGGAACCGGAGGAGGAGGCCTCCGAGACGGAGGGCGAGCGGTAGCCCTCGCGTTCCCGCAGGTCGTGAAGGTTTGGCCCGACTCGGGTCATCACTTTGGCGTTGGTGGGAATCTCCCCTATGCTTAGGCTGTCTACACGGGCCCCCATCGTCTAGCGGCCCAGGACGCCGCCCTTTCAAGGCGGTAGCGCGGGTTCGAATCCCGTTGGGGGTACGAAGCGGTCAGAGCACTGTCGGACATCTGGCAGAATGAGAACCGCAGCAACACACCGGGCCGGTACGGCCGGGTGTGAAAATTGAACAAGGTCCTGTGGAGCAGTTAGGAGTGCTCGCCACCCTGTCAAGGTGGAGGCCGCGGGTTCAAATCCCGTCAGGACCGCAAGCGTCGCCGAGGAAATCGGCGCCGCGGCTAGGTAGCTCAGTTGGTACGAGCGTCCGCCTGAAAAGCGGAAGGTCGGCGGTTCGACCCCGCCCCTAGCCACAACACACAGACATGCAAAAGGCCCCGCCTCCTGCGAAAGCAGGGGCGGGGCCTTTTCGTGCGCCGCTGGTTGCCGGTGTCCGCCGTGGGCTTCGATGGATGCCTACGGCCAATGCGCGTCCACGTGCGTCACCCGAAAGACTCGGCCGGAATGTTCCGCGCTGCTTTCCTGCCGACTCCGTCACGCCCGGTGGGCCGGGACGTGACGGTCCCGCGTGGCACCGGGACCCGGGAACCACCGTGTTGCATCATCGACTCTGATCGATCGTGACTGGCAGGGGCGCTGGTCGCGGCCCGCAGAGCCGAGCACGAACGGGGGAACCGTGGCCACGTTGCTGACAGGAGGCACGGTGTGGGACGGAGTGGCGGACGCCCCACTGGGGGTCCGGGACGTCCTGGTCGAGGACGGCCGCATCACCCGGGTGGCGGAGAACATCCCCCCGCCCGCCGGAGCCGAGGTGGTGGACCTGTCGGGCCGTACCGTGACGCCCGGTTTCATGGACTGTCACACGCATGTCACCATCACCCCGGACCTGATGTCCTCGCTCCTGCTCTCCTCCGCCGCCGGTGCGCTGCGGGCCGTACCGGTCCTGCGGACGATGCTGCTGAACGGGTTCACCACCGTGCGCGACCTGATGAGCGCCGATCCCGGGTTCGGCCTGATCGCCCTGCGCGACTCGGTCGCACAGGGGGTCATCGACGGTCCGCGGATGCTCGTCGCCCCGCATCTGATCTCCGCCCGCGGCGGACACGGCGACTTCTCCGCGGCGGTCTCCCCCGACCTCCAGAGGTGGCCCTCCCCGCTGGAACTGGCCGCGGCGGACGGACCCGACGAGATCCGTACCACCGTGCGCAGGGAGATCCGGGGCGGCGCCGACTGGATCAAGTTCGGTGCGACCGGCGGTTTCTCCAGTCCCTCCGACGACCCCGCGCACTGCACCTACACCCAGGAGGAGATGGAGGTCCTGGTCGCGACCGCGCGTGACCTCGGTCGCCCGGCGACACCGCACTGCTACGGGGACGAGGGTGTGCGGCGCGCGGTGCGGGCCGGAGTGCGCAGCATCGACCACGGCAACCTCGCCTCCGTTGACACGCTGCGGATGATGGCGGACGAGGGGGTCTTCCTGGTCCCCACCCAGTTCACGATCACCGACGACGCGCGCAGGGTGGACGACGACGCCTACTGGGCGGACAAACCCGCGGGTAAGCGCGACAAGTTCCGCAGGTACGGCAGGGCCCTGCTCGACTGCGCCGAGCACGTCGCGAACAGCGAGGTCGAGATCGCCTTCGGAACGGACGCGGGGATGTTCCCGCACGCGGAGAACTGGCGGGAGTTCCCGGCGATGGTCTCCAACGGGATCACGCCCGCACGGGCACTGCGGGCGGCTACCAGCGTGGCGGCCCGGATGCTCGGCCTCGACGACCTCGGGGTGATCGCGACCGGGAAGGTCGCCGACCTCATCGCGATGCCGGGCGACCCGTTCACCCGCATCGAGGTGACCGGCGAGGTGGACTTCGTGATGAAGGAGGGCCGCGTGTACAAGCGCCCCCAACGGGAAGGGCGGCCGAACCCGTAACCTCTCGCGTTGGGGCCGGGCAGCGTGCCCGCACGGACCCGATCCCGTCCTGGTGGGGGTTCCGGGCGTGAGCGGGCCCGCGCGCCGTCAGTACGTCTGCGACCAGGTGACGCCGTGCCAGCTCACGTGGCGGTCGGTGTGGTCGGAATCCTTCGTGCACCAGTAGGTGGCGCCGTCGCGCAGGAGGAACCGGTCGCAGGCGATGCCGGTGATGCGGTCCTCGGCGAGGACGCGCAGCAGGTGTTCCGAGTCCTCGGGGAGACGGTCCCCGGGCCCGCCGAAGCCCTCCAAGCCGTACAGGAGGCGTTCCTGCCGGGTGCGGTGCCGTGCGCACCCGTCCGGTTCCGGAACCGTCCCGATCACCAGGGCGGTGGCGTTGTCGGTGCTCTCCGCCTCGCGGGCGGCGTCCACCAGGACCCGGACCAGGATGTCGGGGTCGTGGGCGTGGTCGGTCACGAGTTCGGCCAGCAGCCGCTCGTCGACGTAGTCGTGGATGCCGTCGCAGGTGAACAGGGTGAGGTCGGCGACGGGCGCGGTGGCGGTTCCGACACCTCCGGGGACGGCGGTGGCCACGGAGGTGGTGACGGCGTGGTCGCCGCGCCGCGCCAGGTGGTCCGACACCCGTAGGTCGCGCATCTCCTGGCCGCGGGTGTGGTCGCGGGTGTGCTGTCGCAGCCCCTCTCCGGGGCTCCAGGTCCAGACCCGGCAGTCACCCACCCACGCGATCTCCACGGGCTCGTCGGGGGACTTCTGACGGGCGTGCGCCATCACGCAGTCTGCCCCGGGGTGGGCCCGGGTGATCGCCCGGGCCGCGGCCAGGACGGCGTCCGCGGCCCCGCCCGGCGCCGCGGTGGCGGTGTCGGCGGCCAACTGCGCGGCCTCCCGGGTGCCGGGGTGGTCGCCGAACCCGTCCGCCACGGCGGCCCGCCATCCCCCGGTGGCGGGCTCGACCCGGTGCGAGCAGGCGTCCTGTTGGCTCGGCCTGGGGCCCTGGTCGGTGTCGGTGGCGATGACGGGGGAACTCATGCGCTCTCCTTCGGCCGGGCCGTGCGGGGCCGCACCCATAGACGTTGGGACCTGGGGAGATGCCCGGGGACGGGGGTTTGGTTCGCTCGGGCAGGTCACGAACGGGGCGCGGGCGCGTGGTGGGGGCGCTTCGGCGGGTGCCGGCCGGTCCGGGGCGCCCGTGACGGCGGCGGGATGCCTGGTTCGTCCGGTAGTGTCCGTTGACGTGAACCACGCGACCGCTGCTGACGGAACCCGCCTCTGGTACGACGTCCACGGGGCCGGGGATCCGCTGCTGCTCATCCACGGCCAGTCCCTCGACCACGAGATGTGGGAGGGGGTGTACGAGGACCTCGCCGAACACCACCGGGTGGTGCGCGTGGACCTGCGCGGCTCCGGCGGCAGCGACGCCCCCCTCGAACGGGCGTACAGCATGGAGCTGCTCGCCGGGGACGCCCTCGCGGTCCTGGACGACCTCGGTGCCGGGCGCGCGCACGTCTACGGCTTCTCGATGGGCGGCAAGGTCGCCCAGACCCTCGCCTCGGTCGCCCCCGAACGGGTCGGCACCCTGGTCCTGGGGTCCACCGCGCCCGGCGGGGGCAACGAGATCGAGCGCCCCCGCCACGCGTCCCTCGCCCTGCGCCGGGCCGGCACCGCGCAGGGGCGAGAGCTGATCGCGCCCCTCTTCTACACGCCGGAGTGGGCGGCCGCGCACCCGGAGACGGTCACCCGGATCCTGCCCCGCAACCCGCTGCGCGCCCAGCGCCGGCACTACGAGGCCGGCCTCGGGTACGACGGCTGGGACCTGCTGCCCCGGCTCCAGGCACCGACGCTGGTCGTGCACGGTGAGGACGACGAGCTCACCCCGGTGGGCAACGCCGAACTGCTCGCTGAGCGGATCCCCGGCGCCGAGCTGCTGGTCCTGCCCGGCGTCCGCCACGGCTACCTGCACGAGGCGGCGCCCAAGGCGACCGAGGCGGCCCTGGCCTTCCTCACCAGGAACCCGCTCAGCGCGCTCTAGGTTCGCGTGTCCCCCGTCCGCGCGTGCACGGTCCGCCGGACGAGGTCGGCCGCTCGGGGGAGCAGGGAGAGTTCCCCGGCACCGAGGTTGGGGTCGGCCCCGCGCAGGGCGACCACCTCGTCGACGAGCCGGACGGGGTCGCCCGTGACGTGTCCGACGTAGTGCGGCAGGCAGGCCCCGGCCAGCGCGGCCAGGGGCGGCGGTCCGCTCTGCCCGATCAGGGCCAGCAGCAGCGCGGTCAGCGCCAGGTCCAGGTCCGGGTTGCCGTCGCGGGCGTTGGTCCAGTCGATCACCACCGGGCCCTGCGGGGCGAGGACCACGTTGCCCGGGTGCAGGTCCATGTGCAGGAGGCAGCCTTCTCCGGAGCGGGGCGGGAGGGCGTGGAGGCGTTCGTGGAGCTCCGCGAGCGTTCGGGCCGCACCCTCGGGCGTCATCCGCCCGTCCAGGCAGGCGTCGAGCATCGTGGGACCGTACAGCCGCTCCATCTCCAGTTCGCCGCCCTCCGCCCGGTGCACCTCGGGCACGGGGAAACCGTGTTCCGCCGCGTGCGCCATGGCCGCGGCCTCGGGCGCGGTGTCCTGGGGGTTCCGGTAGCGGCGCAGCACCCGGTGGTCGTCGAGGGCGAACACGTCCGCGTCGCGCCCGGCGGCGAGGGGGGAGGTCACGGCGACTCCTGATCCTGTCGTGCGGAGTGCGGGGGCTCAGATCGGGGGCGGGAAGTCCGTGCGGAGCCTGTCGAGTTGGCGGCGGTCCTTCTTGGTGGGCCGCCCCGCGCCGCGGTCCCGGCGGATCACGGGGGCGGCCTGCGGCGGCTGTGCCGGGGTGCGGTCGACGTAGCAGCGGGCCGCGACCGGCGCCCCGACCCTTTTGACGATGATGTGGCTCACGTCCACGATTCGGGTGGTGCCGTGCAGCCGGACCCTGATCTTGTCGCCGACCCTGACCGCCATGGCCGGTTTGGCCGGACGGTCGTTGACGCGCACATGCCCGCCGCGGCAGGCCTGGGCGGCGTCGGCGCGGGTCTTGGTGAGGCGTACCGCCCACAGCCAACGGTCGACCCGCGTGGAGTCCGGGCCGGAGGGAAGAGGGGCGGACGAGTCACTCACACCGGGGTCCTCTCGTGGTTTCGGGTGCGTTCTGAGCCACTCTAGGTCGGCCGCGGTACGAAGCGCTCCAAAGTCGCGCTAGAGTTGTACACGCAACGAGGTCCTGTGGAGCAGTTAGGAGTGCTCGCCACCCTGTCAAGGTGGAGGCCGCGGGTTCAAATCCCGTCAGGACCGCATCATCGAAGGCCCGGTGTCCCAGACACCGGGCCTTCGGCGTTGTCGGGGAAAAACGAGGGGGACGGTTGTGAGCTACCGGTACGCCACCGAGCGTACGGACCACTCGGCGCTGGCGAGCGGACAGGTGTTGCGGTCCGCGCCCGGATACCCGGGTTTCCCCGTGAGACTGGCGAGCGAACTCCTCCAGCGGGCGATGGTGCACGCCGAGGGCGAACGGGTGCGCCTGTGGGACCCCTGCTGCGGCAGCGGGTACCTGGTGACCGTCCTGGGGCTGCTGCACCGCGACCGGCTGACGCACGTGCGCGCCACGGACGTGGACGAGGACGCGGTGGGCATCGCCGCGCGCAACCTGGAGCTGCTGACGGCGGAGGGGCTGGCCGAGCGGGAGCGGGAGCTGCGCCGTTCGGCCCGCGACTTCGGCCGGGTGGCGTTCGTGGAACGTGCCGAGTCCGCCCGCGACCTGGCCGCCGGACTGGCCGCGATGGGTGGGGACCTTCCCCATGACTCCGCCGTGGCCGACGTGTTCGGCTTGACCGATCCGGTCGACGCCGACCTGGTGGTCACCGACGTCCCCTACGGCGAGATGACCCACTGGGAGGGCAGGGTCCCGGACGGGGGCCCGATCCGGGGGCTGCTCGCCTCGATGGGCCGTGTCCTGCCCCCGCACGCCGTGGTGGTGGTGACGGCGCGTACGCGCCGGGTGGCGCTGCCGGAGGGGGTCCGCGCACTGGAGCGGGTCAAGGTCGGCAACCGGTCGGCGGCCCTGGTCCGCGCCCGGGACCTCGCCTTCGCCCTGTGAACCGACCCCCGCCCCGGCGGGGCCGCCCTCAGCCCGCGTCGCGAAAGGCGCGTGAGGTGTACAGGGCCACGACCAGCGCGAGCACGGCCAGCAGGACGAAGCCCAGCGTGTAGGCGCCGGTGGCCTGGTAGACCACGCCCATGAGCAGCGGTGGGAAGTAACCGCCGAGGCCGCCCGCGGCGCCGACCAGGCCGGTGACCGTACCCACGCGCGAGGGGTCCACGAGCGCGGCGACCAGGGCGAACACCGCGCCGGTCCCCAGGCCCAGGGAGAGCGCGATCAGTACGAAGGCCAGCCCGGCGGGGAACTCCGCGGGCGGGTGCAGCGCCAGCACGACGGCGAAGGCGCAGGTGCCGAAGAACGAGATCAGGCAGACCCGTACCGGTCCGATCCGGTCCGACAGGACGCCGCCGACCGGGCGGGCGACGACCGCGGCCACGGCGAACCCGGCGGTGCGCAGGCCCGCGTCGGTCTGGGCGAACGCGTAGGCGGTGGTCAACAGGGTCGGCAGGTAGGTGGAGAAGGCCACGAAACCGCCGAAGACCAGTGCGTACAGCGCGGACGCCTGCCAGGTCGCCTTCAGCCCGAGCGCCTCGCGCATCCGCGGCAGGACGGGCTCGGTCCGGGGCCGCCACGTGGGCGAGTTCCGGGCGCGGAACCACATCAGGGCGGCCATCGCGGCCAGCGCCGCGCACATCAGCAGGTGGGTGGTGAAAACTCCCAGGCCCTCGACCAGACGCGGGGTCAGGAAGGCCGACAGCGCCGTTCCGCCCATCCCCGCACCGAACACGCCGGTGGCGAACCCGCGCCGTTCGGCCCGGTACCAGGCGTTGACGAACGGGATGCCGACCGCGAACGAGGTGCCCGCGATCCCGAGGAAGAAGCCCCAGAGCAGCAGCATCCCGTACGAGGAGGCGGAGAGCCCCACCAGGAAGGTGGGGACGATGCTGAGGAGGCAGACGGCGGTGAACATCACCCGGCCGCCGTAGCGGTCGGTGAGCGCGCCCACGGGGATGCGGCCGAGGGAGCCCACCAGTACCGGGAAGGCCACCAGGACCGACGTCTGGGTCGGCGTCAGATCCAGGTTGTCGCTGTAGGTCCGCGACAGCGGGCCGATCAGGTTCCATGCCCAGAAGGTCAGCGCGAACGCCGCCGTCGCGAGGGCGAGGTTGCCGCCCGCCGTTCCGGAACGGGCCGTCCGCTCCCCGGTTTCCGTACGCATGAGGGCTCCTTCGTCTCTCGGTTCACGGGAATTGTCACCCGAAGCGGTGTGGGAAACGTGACATCCGTGCCGGAGAAGGCATATTCATTAACGGAATGTGGTCGGGGCTGGATGTGATTTTCCTTGTTCCGGGCAACGGTCGGGCAAACGGGGTGTTTTCCTTATGGCGAAACAGAGCAAAGACGGGAGGGCGGGTGACAGCCTTCTTCGGTTGGGAAGCTACCTGACCCGATCCGAGCCCTTGGACGGGAATCGTGCGCAGGTCAGGCATGGTGGCCGTGAAGGTGATGTGTTCTACCGGGACCGGTGGAGCCATGATCGGGTGGTCCGTTCGACCCACGGTGTGAACTGCACCGGTTCCTGTTCCTGGGATGTTTATGTAAAAGACGGAATCATCACCTGGGAAACTCAGGCCACTGATTATCCTTCGGTGGGTCCGGACCGTCCTGAGTACGAACCGCGCGGTTGTCCGCGCGGCGCCGCCTTCTCCTGGTACACCTATTCTCCGACCCGGGTGCGCTACCCCTACGCGCGCGGTGTCCTCGTCCAGATGTACCGGGAGGCCCGCCAACGGCTGGGTGATCCGGTGCTGGCCTGGGAGGAGATCACCACCGACCCCGAACGCCGCCGCCGCTACCAGCGGGCCCGGGGCAAGGGCGGGC
Source organism: Nocardiopsis moroccensis (assembly GCF_055763695.1). Classification (NCBI taxonomy): domain Bacteria; kingdom Bacillati; phylum Actinomycetota; class Actinomycetes; order Streptosporangiales; family Nocardiopsidaceae; genus Nocardiopsis; species Nocardiopsis moroccensis. The sequence goes on from NZ_CP199747.1 coordinate 5,346,152, forward strand.
TGGTTCGCACGACCTGGGCCGAGGCCCTGGAGATCGCGGCCGCCGCGCACGTGCTGACGATCAAGAGGTACGGCCCCGACCGGATCGCCGGGTTCTCGCCCATCCCGGCGATGTCGATGGTCTCCCACGGGGTGGGGGCCCGCTTCGTGAACCTGCTCGGCGGCTCGATGCTGTCCTTCTACGACTGGTACGCCGACCTGCCGGTGGCCTCGCCGCAGGTGTTCGGCGACCAGACCGACGTCCCGGAGTCCGGTGACTGGTGGGACGCCGCCTACCTCGTGCTGTGGGGCTCCAACGTCCCGGTCACCCGCACCCCGGACGCCCACTGGATGGCCGAGGCCCGGTACCGCGGCCAGAAGGTCGTCGTGGTCGCCCCGGACTACAACGACGCCGCCAAGTTCGCCGACGAGTGGCTGGCTCCGCACCCCGGCACCGACGGGGCCCTGGCGATGGCGATGGGGCACGTGATCCTCAGGGAGCGCTTCGTCGACAGTCCCACCCCCCAGTTCACCGAGTACGTGCGCGCCTACACCGACCTCCCCTTCCTGGTGGCCCTGGACAGGCGCGACGGCCGGTTCGTGCCCGGTAAGTTCCTCACCGCCTCGGACCTGCCCGACAACACCGACGAGGCCAACCCCGAATGGAAGCCCGTGTTCTGGCCCGAGGGGGAGGACGCGCCGGTCGCCCCGAACGGCACGATCGGACACCGCTGGGGCGAGGACGGCAAGGGGAGGTGGAACCTCGACCTGGAGGGGCGCACACCCGAACTGACTTTCTACGCCGAAGGCGCCGAGGCCGTCGAGGTGGCGCTGCCCCGCTTCGACACCCCGGGCGGTACGGCCGAGGTCGACACCCGGGGGGTTCCGGTCCGCAGGGTCGGGGGCCGCCTGGTCACCACCGTGTTCGACCTGGTCCTGGCCCAGTACGGGGTCTCCCGCCCCGGGCTCCCCGGTGTCTGGCCCCAGGGGTACGACGATCCGCACGCCGCCTACACCCCGGCCTGGCAGGAGGCGCTGACCTCGGTCCCGGCCGAACGCGCGGTGCGGATCGCCCGGGAGTTCGCCGACACCGCCCGGGCCAGCGGAGGGCGGGCCATGATCGTCCTGGGCGCCGGGACCAACCAGTGGTTCCACGGTGAGAACGCCTACCGCTCCTTCCTCTCCCTGCTGCTGCTCACCGGCTGCCAGGGGGTCAACGGCGGCGGCTGGGCGCACTACGTGGGACAGGAGAAGTGCCGCACGGCCGCGGGCTGGGCCGCCTACGCCTCGGGCGCGGACTGGTCCCGCCCTCCGCGCTTCATGGCCGGAACCGCCTACTGGTACACCCACACCGACCAGTGGCGTTACGACTCCTACCGGGCCGACGCCCTCATGTCACCGCTCGGCCCGGGGCGGGTGCGGGGCCGGCACACCGCCGACCTCGTGGCGGCCTCGGCCCGTATGGGCTGGATGCCGTCCTTCCCCACCTTCAACCGCAACCCGGTCCAGCTCGGTCGGGAGGCGGCCGAACGCGGCCAGGACGCCGCGGAGTACGTCGCCGACCAGCTCCACGCGGGCACCCTCCGCTTCGCCGCCGAGGACCCCGACGACCCGGCCAACTGGCCCCGGACGCTCACCCTGTGGCGGTCCAACCTGTTCGGCTCCTCCGCGAAGGGGAACGAGTACTTCCTGAAGCACCTCCTGGGTACTCACTCCAACCTCCGGTCGGAGCCGGCCGGGCCCGACCACCGGCCCGGTGACGTGGCCTGGCGGGAGGAGATCCCGGAGGGCAAGCTGGACCTGCTGCTCACGATGGACTTCCGGATGACCAGCTCCACGCTGCTGTCCGACATCGTGCTGCCCGCCGCCACCTGGTACGAGAAGCACGACCTGTCCACCACGGACATGCACCCCTTCGTGCACGCCTTCAACCCGGCGATCGACCCGCCCTGGGAGACCCGCACCGACTTCGACGCCTTCCACGCCCTGGCGAAGGTGTTCAGCGAGCTGGCCGCCGACCACCTCGGCGAGGTCACCGACCTGGTCGCGGTGCCCCACCAGCACGACACGGTCGGTGAACTCGCCCAGCCGCACGGGGTGCCGCCGGACTGGAAGGCGGCCGGGGAGCGCCCGGTCCCGGGACGCACCATGCCGGGCATCGCCGCTGTCCGCCGCAACTACTCGGCCGTCGCCCAGAAGCTGGCGGCGCTCGGCCCGCTGGCCGAGGACCGGGGGCTGCCGGTCAAGGGGGTGTCGTTCACCCCGGACCGGGAGATCGACTGGCTGCGCCGGCGCAACGGCGCCGTACGCGGCGGGGTCGCCGACGGCCGTCCGTCCCTGGACACCGACGTCAAGGCCTGCGAGATGATCCTCGCGCTGTCGGGCACCAGCAACGGACGCCTCGCCGCGCAGGGCTTCGAACGCCTGGCGGAGCGCACCGGCACCGACATGGACGAGCTGATCCACCACGCGGCCGAACGCCGGGTGGTCTTCGACGACGCCAGGCGGGGGCCGACCCCGGTGGGCAGCAGCCCGGAGTGGTCCGGCAAGGAGTCCTCGGACCGCCGCTACTCGCCCTTCACCATCAACATCGAACACGACAAGCCCTGGCACACGCTCACCGGCCGCCAGCACTTCTACGTCGACCACGACTGGATGCACGAGTTCGGCGAGGCCCTGCCGGTCTACCGGCCGCCGCTGGACGCCGGCCGCCTGTTCGGGGAACCGCAGATCGGCCCGACCGGGCAGCGCGAGGTGGTCGTGCGCTACCTGACCCCGCACTCCAAGTGGTCCATCCACTCCGAGTACCAGGACAACCTGCTCATGCAGACCCTCTCCCGGGGCGGACCCACGATCTGGATGAGCGTGGCCGACGCCGAGGCCATCGGGGCCCGGGACAACGACTGGGTGGAGGCGGTCAACCGCAACGGCGTCGTCGCCGCGCGCCTGGTCGTCTCCCACCGGATGCCCACCGGGACGGTGTACATGCACCACGCCCAGGAACGCACCGTCGACGTGCCCAGGACGGAGACCACCGGCAGGCGGGGCGGCATCCACAACTCGCTCACCCGGCTACTGGTCAAGCCGACGCACCTCATCGGCGGGTACGCGCAGTTCACCTACGCCTTCAACTACCTCGGCCCGACCGGTAACCAGCGCGACGAGGTCACGGTCGTGCGCAAGCGGACGACGGAGGTGCGGTACTGATGGCGGAGCGGAGCCGGAAGAGGGAGGGCGCGGGCGCGCGTGAGCGCCCGATCGGCCGGGTCATGGCGCAGGTCGCCATGGTGATGAACCTGGACAAGTGCATCGGCTGCCACACCTGCTCGGTCACCTGCAAACAGGCGTGGACCAACCGCAGCGGTGTCGAGTACGCGTGGTTCAACAACGTCGAGACCCGGCCCGGCCAGGGTTACCCGCGCACCTACCAGGACCAGGAGCGGTGGCGGGGCGGTTGGGTCCGCAGACCCGACGGCAGGCTGGTGCCCCGGGCGGGCGGCCGGATCAGGCGGCTCGCGACGATCTTCGCGAACCCGGTGATGCCCTCCATCCAGGACTACTACGAACCCTGGACCTACGACTACGACACCCTGACCAACGCCCCGCTCGGCGACGACTTCCCGGTGGCCAGTCCCCGTTCGGCGCTCACCGGCAAGCCGATGAAGGTGGAGTGGAGCGCGAACTGGGACGACGACCTGGGCGGCGGCCCCGAGCTCGCCGCGCAGGACCCGATCGTGCGCAAGCTCGGCGACCGGGTGAAGCTCTCCTTCGAGGAGACCTTCATGTTCTACCTGCCGCGCATCTGCGAGCACTGCCTCAACCCCACCTGTGTGGCCGCCTGCCCGAGCGGGGCGCTCTACAAGCGGGTCGAGGACGGCATCGTGCTCGTGGACCAGGACCGCTGCCGGGGGTGGCGCATGTGCGTCACCGCCTGCCCGTACAAGAAGATCTACTTCAACCACAAGACGGGCAAGGCCGAGAAGTGCACCTTCTGCTACCCGCGGGTGGAGGTGGGCATGCCCACCATCTGCTCCGAGACCTGTGTGGGCCGCCTGCGGTACCTGGGGGTCGTCCTCTACGACGCGGACCGGGTCGGGCAGGCCGCCTCGGTGGAGGACGAGAAGGATCTCTACGAGGCCCAGCTCGACGTCTTCCTCGACCCCTCGGACCCGGCCGTGCGGGCTGCGGCCCGCCGGGACGGCATCCCCGGCCGCTGGGTGGACTCGGCGGTTCGGTCGCCGGTGTACGCGCTGGCCAAACGTTTCCGGGTGGCCCTGCCGCTGCACCCGGAGTACCGCACGATGCCGATGGTCTGGTACGTCCCGCCGCTGTCACCGGTGGTGGACGCGCTGAGCGGGACCGGGCACGACGGTGAGGAGGCGGACAACCTCTTCGGCGCCATCGACACCCTGCGCATCCCGGTGGAGTACCTGGCGGAGCTGTTCAGTGCCTCAGATCCCGGGCCGGTGGACCTGGTGCTGCGGCGCCTGGCCGCCATGCGCTCCTACATGCGTCGGGTCAACCTCGGCCAGGACCGCGACGAGTCCGTCGCCGCCGCGGTCGGGATGACCGGGAACGAGATCGAGGACATGTACCGGCTGTTGGCCCTGGCCAAGTACGACGACCGCTACGTCATCCCCACCGCCTTCGGCGTGGACGAGTCCGACCGCGGTGTCATCGAGGAGGTCGGGTGCAGCCTCGACTTCGACGGCGGACCCGGCATGGGCGGTATGGGGGACGTCCCCTTCGGTGAGGCCTCCGGGCGCCCCGAGGCGGCGTCCGTGGAGACCTTCCACGCCCTGCGCGAGCGCCAGAGTGGTGACGGTCCGGCGGGCGAGGGGGCGGGCGGCGACGGCCGGGACGCCACCGAGGGCCGCGTCAACCTGCTGAACTGGGACGGCAACGGGCGTCCCCGAGGACTCTTCCCGCCCCGCCGGGGCGGCGGTACCGACAACGGAGGAAAGCGGGGCCCAGGCCCCGAACCACGTGACGGGGGTCGAACATGAGCACCACCACCAACGGTACGGACGGCGAGGCGACCGGCGGCAGGACCGGCGGGGCGGGCTGGCTCGGCGCGGGTCGGGCGGCACGCAGGGCACACGCCAGGGCGGTGACCCACCAGGCGGCGTCGGTCCTGCTCGGCTACCCGGACGAGGTCTTCTTCGAGCGGCTCCCGCTGGTCGCGCGCGCCGCCGCGGAACTGCCCAGGGGCCAGGCCCGAACCGACCTGCTGGAGTTCTGCGAACACGCCTCCACCACACCCGAGACGGAACTCGCCGAGCACTACGTGGCCGTGTTCGACCTGCGTCGGCGCCGCGCCCTGCACATGACCTACTACACCGACGGCGACACCCGGCGCCGCGGCCATGCGCTGGCCGAGATCCAACGGGTCTACGCCGAGGCGGGGTGGCGGGTGTCCGCCCGGGAGCTGCCCGACCACCTGGCCGTCATGTTGGAGTTCGCGGCCCGGGGCGACGCCGAGGCCGGGTGGGGGCTCCTGGTGGACTTCAGGGCCGGGCTGGACCTGCTGTCCCGGTCCCTGGCCGAGTACGGGACGCCCTACGCGCGGGTGGTCGACGCGGTGCGGCACACCCTCCCGGCGCCCCGGAACGCCGACGAGGAGCGCGTGCGCCGCCTGGCGGCTCAGGGCCCGCCGGCGGAGGACGTGGGTACCGAGCCCTACGGGGCGCGGCCCAGGGTCCCGCTGCCGCGGACCGACACCGCCGGGGGGCAGGGTTGAGCCGGGGGACGGGCGGCGAGACGGGGATGAGCGGGTTCGGCCCGGTGGACCTCCTGCTCTGGGGCGTGCTGCCCTACGTGGTGCTGGTGCTCGTGGTGGGCGGACTGGTGTGGCGCTACCGCTACGACCGGTTCGGCTGGACCACCCGTTCCTCGGAACTGTACGAGTCCCGGCTGCTGCGGATCGGCAGTCCGCTCTTCCACTTCGGCCTGTTGGTGGTGATCGTCGGCCACGTGGTGGGGCTGCTGGTGCCCGACACGTGGACGCGTGCGCTCGGGGTCCCGGACACGCTCTACCACGTGACGGCGCTCTCACTCGGGCTGGTCGCCGGTTTCTGCACGCTCGCCGGGATCGCCCTGCTGATCTGGCGCAGGCGCACCACCGGGCCGGTGTTCAGCGCCACCACCCGCAACGACAAGCTCATGTACGCGGTCCTGGTCCTGGCGATCCTGAGCGGTCTGGGGATGACCGTCTACTTCGCGGGTGTGGAGCTCGCGGGCGGGCACACCCAGGACTACCGGGAGACGGTCTCGCCGTGGTTCCGGTCCATCTGGGTCCTGCAGCCCGACATCGCCGCGATGGCCGCGGCCGAGGCTCCCTACAAGCTGCACGCGCTGATGGGCCTGGCCCTGTTCACGCTGCTGCCCTTCACCCGGCTGGTGCACGCCTTCAGCGCTCCGGTCGGCTACCTGTTCCGCCCCTACGTCCTCTACCGCTCCCGCGACCAGCACCCCGCGGGGGCCGGTCAGGCGGAGCGGGCCACCCGTCGGGGCTGGTGAACGGGCCGCGGTCCCGCACCGTCCCGGACCCGTCCCGTACCCGTTCCGTCCGATCCCAGAGCCACCCCGACCCGTTCCGGAAGCACCGAGGAGAACCGTCGTCATGGAGCTGTTCCCATCGTTCCCGCTCGACGAGTGGCACGAGACCAAGGAAACCATCCACCGCTTCGAACAGATCGTCGGCAAGGTCCGGCTGAGCCACAGCCCCCGCCGCAACCACTGGTGGCACGTGCCCTTCCACCTCACCGGGAGCGGGATCACCTCCCGGCCGATGGGGTTCGTCGACGGCAATCCGGTGTTCACGGTGGACTTCGACTTCGTCCGGCACCAGCTGGTCGCGTCGAACCTGGACGGGGACACGGCCGCCTTCCCCCTCCGTGGGCACAGCGTCTCCTCGTTCTACCTCCGGTTCCAGTCGGCCCTGGACAGCCTGGGGGTGGACGGCAGCATCCCGCTCGCGCGCCCCTTCGACCTGCCGGACGCCGAACGGCCCTTCGTGGACGACCACGAGCACGCCGTGTACGTGCCCGAGCACGCCACCAGGTACTGGCAGGTCCTGAGCCAGGTGAACCTGCTGCTGGAGGAGTTCGCGTCCGGGTTCTCCGGAAAGACCAGCCCGGTGCACCACTTCTGGCACACGTTCGACATCGCGCTCACCCGCTTCTCGGAGCACCCGGTCAAACAGCCGGAGGAGGCGGGCGGCCTGGTGCGCGAGGCCTACTCGCGCGAGGTGGTCAGCTTCGGGTTCTGGTTCGGCGACGACAACGTCCCCGAACCCTGCTTCTACGCCTACGCGGCGCCCGAACCCGAGGGGCTGACCGCGGAACCGCTCAGCCCGGCCGCTGAGTGGGTACCCAGCGGCCACGGGCACCTGGCGCTGCTGCGGTACGCCGAGGCGCGCGAACAGCCGGACCCGCGCGCGGCGGTCCTGGAGTTCCTGGAGAGCGCCTACCGGGCCGGGGCGGCGCGGCTCGGCTGGGACGTCGACGCACTCGCCTGCCCGGGCGGGATCACCGACCCGTACCGGGCGGGCCACTGAGCGGGGCCGGCGCACGTACCCCGGGGTGTGCGCGGGGGGCCGATGTGGGAACGTGGCATCCTGTGGGGCCCACCAAGCGCACAACACGTGTGCGGGACACACTCGAATCGGGGGTAGTGACAATGGATCTGTCCGTCGTCGACGTTCCGGAACGGTCTCGGTACGAGGTGAGCGCGGACGGGAAGGTGGTCGGCTTCTCCGCCTACCACCTGATCGCCGAGGGGGTTCTGGCCCTCCCGCACGTGGAGGTGGAACCGGCGTTCGAGGGCAAGGGCGTGGCCAGCGCGCTCATGCGCGACTCCCTGGACCACATCCGGGGCCGGGGGTTGAAGATCGTGCCGATCTGCCCGTTCGCCCAGGCCTTCCTGGAGCGGAACCCGGACTACGCGGACCTCGTCCACACGGGCTGACCGGGGCACGGGGGCTAACGGGAACATCACCATCCGGCCACAGCGTGCGACAAATGGTGTTCCGTCCCACTATGTGGGCATGATCTGGCGGTTATTCGTCGGAGCAAAGGAGCCCCACTCCCGTGTTACTCGCTGATGAGGCAACAACACTTGACGCCCGCCTCACCGAGGCGATTGCGTTCTTCAACAACGAGATCTTCTGGTCCTGGATCCTGATCCCGCTGCTCGTGGTGGTGAGCCTGTACTTCACCATCGGTTCCGGGTTCGTCCAGGCCCGCCTGCTCCCGGAGATGTTCCGGGTGCTGAGGAGCAAGCCGGAGATCGCTCCGGACGGCAGGAGGGCCGTCTCCTCGATCCAGGCGTTCATGATCTCGGCCGCGGCCCGGATCGGCACCGGGAACATCATCGGCGTCGCCGTGGCCATCTCGCTCGGCGGCCCGGGCGCGGTCTTCTGGATGTGGATGATGGCCCTGCTCGTCGGAGCGGCCAGCTTCGTCGAGTCCACCCTCGCCCAGCTGTACAAGGTCCGTGACAGCAGCGGCTACCGGGGCGGCCCCTCGTACTACATGGAGCGCGGGCTCGGCGCGCGCTGGGCCGGTGTCCTGTTCTCGATCACGATCCTCGCGACCTTCGCGATGGTCTTCAACGCGGTGCAGAGCAACACCATCGTGGGCGCCGTCGGCAACTCCACCGCGAACGTGGTCAGCGGCGACGGCTGGCTGCTCCCGGTCGTCGTCGGCGCGGTCCTGGTGGGGATCACCTCACTGGTGATCTTCGGCGGGGTGCGCCGCATCGCGCGCACCGCCCAGGCGCTCATCCCGTCCTTCGCCCTGGCCTACCTCGTGCTCGGCCTGGTCATCATGGTGATGAACTACCAGCAGATCCCGGCCATGTTCGCGCTGATCGTCGAGCACGCCTTCGGTATCCGCGAGTTCGCCGCCGCGGGTCTGGCGATGGTCATCATCCAGGGCGTGCGTCGGGGCATGTTCTCCAACGAGGCCGGCCTGGGCTCGGCCCCGGTCGCCGCCGCCAGCGCCTCGGTCTCCCACCCCGTCAAGCAGGGGCTGGTCCAGACCCTGGGCGTCTACTTCGACACGCTGGTGGTCTGCTCGATGACGGCGTTCGTCATCCTGCTCGGTTACCAGGGCACGCTGGACGGGGTCCGTGAGCCGGACCTGACCCAGCACGCGGTCACGGCGATGCTCGGGCCTTGGTCGATGCACCTGATGACCCTGATCATCGTCCTGGTGGCGTTCACGTCGGTGCTGGGCAACTACTACTACGGCGAGTCCAACCTGGAGTACCTCACCAGCAGCTCCAACGCCATGTTCGTCTACAAGGTGCTGTTCCTGACGGCGACCTTCCTCGGCGCGCTGGGCTCGATCGACCTGGTCTGGACGCTGGCGGACACGACCATGGGTCTGATGGCGCTGGTCAACCTGGTGGCGATCACACCCCTGGCGGCGATCGCGTTCCGGCTGCTCAAGGACTACACCGAGCAGCGCAAGCAGGGGCTGGACCCGGTCTTCACCCGGGACCGGATGCCCGACCTGCGCGGGGTGGAGTGTTGGGACCCCGAGGAGAAGGCCGCTTCGGCGGCGGGGGAGCAGACCTCCTCCTGACCCGCAGACGAGTGGAGACGGGGCGCGTCCGGCTGGTCCGGGCGCGCCCCGCGCTGTCCACGGGGTGCCCGTCCCCACCGGAGAAGCGCACAAATCGCTAACGGTAGGAGCTTTCACGCATCTGTGTTCTTTCGGTCACAGCGGATCACCGCTAGTGTGCTGCATCACAGTTGTGGCGGTCAGAGTTGTGCCTCGCGAGGGAGTCCGATGTCCATCGTCTCAATCGAGCCCGCCACCGCCGAGCGGTGGGATGACCTGGAGAACCTGTTCGGACCGACCGGAGCGTACGGGCACTGCTGGTGCACGTTCTTCCGAAGACGCGCCAAGGACCACACGGCGAGCGTCTCGTGTGACCGTTCCACGCGCGGTCTGGACAACAAGGACGAGTTGCGCCGACTCACCCTGGACGGGCGTGTTCCGGGGCTGATCGCCTACGACGGGGACGGCCCGTGCGGCTGGGTCTCCGTGGCCCCGCGGGAGGACTTCATCCGGTTGTCCCGCTCCCGGACCCTGCGCCCGGCCGATCCCGGCGAGCCCGGGGTGTGGTCCCTGGTGTGCTTCTGGCTGCCGCCGCGCAGACGCAGGCGCGGGCTGGGCAGTCGGCTGCTGGACGGGGCGATCGAGTACGCGCGTGCGGGAGGCGCGCGTGTCCTGGAGGCCTATCCGGTGGACACCGCGGGTGGTCGTGCGCCCAGTGCCGAGGTCTACACCGGCACGGTGGAGATGTTCCGCCGGGCCGGTTTCACCATCCAGGGCCACCACACGAGCGAGAGGGTGGTGGCCAGGCTCGCCCTCAAGGCGGAGTGACGCGCTCTTGGGAGCGTTCCCCATAAACGGGGGGAGGGTATACCTCTCAGCCTCCTTCCCCCTTCCGGGCGTGTCGCCGCCGCCGCTTCCGCCCTGATGTCCGATGATCCGTGGGTCCCCGTGTGCGTTGCGGGGGCCCGTTCTGCTGTGCGGGGGTGGCGTCCGGGCGCGGGCCCGGCGCCCCGCTGTCCTGGCCTGGTGGGGGTTTTGCCCTTTTTTGGTACCCCCCTGGGGTAACGTGGCGAGCGCGTTCCGGTGGCGGGGCGCCATGGGGGTTTGACAGAAATATACCCCTGGGGGGTATATTGGGCCCTGTTGGAACCGACGCGCGAAACAGCGCGGCAGATCGCACCAGGAGGCAGGAATGGCCAGCACCGCCGTCTACACCGTCGAGGGCATGAGCTGCGGGCACTGTGTCAACTCGGTCACCGAGGAGGTCGGCGGTGTCTCCGGCGTCACCGACGTACGGGTCGACCTGGAGAGCAAGAAGGTGACGGTCACCGGCGAGGGGCAGATCGACGACTCCGCCGTGCGCGCCGCCATCGACGAGGCCGGTTACGAGGTGGCCGGCTGACATGGGTGTGGCCACGAAACTAGGGCTCTACGCCGTCGGTCTCGTGGTCGTGTTCGCCGCGGCGTTCGGGGTCGGCTCCCTGGCCGGCCCCGTCCTGCCGGAGTGGCCCGAGGGGCACTCGGAGGGCGCGGAGCTCCCCGCGGAGGGCGAACAGGACCACGACGGCGGCGACGGTGCCGAACACTGACCGAGCCTGGAGCGGCATATGAGTACCAGCAAGACGGCGTCCGCCGCGGTGGAGCCGGTGGAACTGGCCATCGGCGGAATGACCTGCGCGGCCTGTGCCAACCGGGTGGAGAAACGCCTCAACAAGATGGAGGGCGTCAGCGCCACCGTCAACTTCGCCACGGAGAAGGCCCGGGTCTCCTTCGACGGCCCGGAGATCCCGGTCGAGGACCTCCTCGCCCAGGTCGAGAAGGCGGGTTACACCGCCACGGTGCCCCGAACCGAGTCCGAGCAGGGCCAGGAGGAGGCCGACCCGGCCGACCCCGCCCAGGCCCTGTGGAACCGGGCGCTCATCTCGATCGTGCTGTCCGTCCCGGTCATCGCGATGGCGATGATCCCGGCCCTGCAGTTCACCCACTGGCAGTGGGCCTCCCTGACCCTGGCAGCGCCGGTCGTCGTCTGGGGCGCCCTGCCCTTCCACACCGCGGCCTGGAAGAACCTCAGACTCGGCACGGCGACCATGGACACCCTCGTCTCCCTGGGCGTCACCTCGGCGTTCCTCTGGTCCCTCTACGCCCTGTTCCTCGGCACCGCCGGAACACCGGGCATGACCCACCCCTTCGAGTTCACCATCGCCCGCACCGACGGCTCGGCCAACATCTACCTCGAGGTCGCGGCGGGCGTCACCTCCTTCATCCTCCTCGGCAAGTACTTCGAGGCGCGGTCCAAGCGCCGGGCGGGCGCAGCCCTGCGGTCCCTGCTCGAGATGGGCGCCAAGGAGGTCACCGTGCTGCGGGGCGAGGGCGCCGCGGCCCGCGAGGAACTGGTCCCCGTGGACCGGTTGGCGGTCGGCGACCGTTTCGTGGTCCGCCCCGGGGAGAAGATCGCCACCGACGGCACCGTCGAGTCCGGCACCTCCGCCGTCGACATGAGCATGCTCACCGGTGAGTCCGTGCCGGTCGAGGTCGCACCGGGATCCGCCGTGGTCGGGGCCACCGTCAACGCGGGCGGCCGCCTGGTCGTACGGGCCTCCCGGGTCGGCTCCGACACCCAGCTCGCACAGATGGCGCGCCTGGTCGAGGACGCGCAGAACGGCAAGGCGGCCGTGCAGCGGCTCGCCGACCGGGTCGCCGGGGTGTTCGTCCCCGTCGCCATCATGATCGCGGTCGCCGCCCTGGGCTTCTGGCTCGGCGCCGGAGACCCGGCGGGAGCGGCCTTCACCGCCGCCGTCGCCGTGCTGATCATCGCCTGCCCCTGCGCCCTGGGTCTGGCCGCCCCGATGGCGCTGATGGTCGGCACCGGGCGCGGCGCCCAGCTGGGCATCCTGATCAAGGGCCCGGAGGTGCTGGAGAGCACCCGGCGGGTGGACACCGTCGTGCTGGACAAGACCGGCACCGTCACCACCGGCAAGATGGCCCTGGTCGGCGTCACCGAGGCCCGCGGCGAGGACGCCGACGAGGTCCTCAGACTGGCCGGAGCCCTGGAGAACGCCTCCGAACACCCCATCGCCCGGGCGATCGCCACGGGGGCAGCGGCGCGGGTCGGCGACCTCCCCGCTCCGGAGGACTTCGCCAACATCGAGGGCCGGGGCGTCCAGGGCGTCGTGGACGGCCACGCCGTCCTGGTGGGCCGGGCCGCGCTTCTGGCGGAGTGGTCGCAGGCACTGCCGGAGGAACTGGCCCGAGCACTGGAGTCGGCCCAGGCACAGGGCCGCACCGCCGTCGCTGTCGGCTGGGACGGTCGGGCCAGGGGCGTGTTGGAGGTGGCAGACACGGTCAAGCCGACCAGTGCCGAGGCGGTCCGCCAGTTCCGTGCTCTGGGACTGACCCCGATCCTGCTGACCGGCGACCACCGGGCGGTGGCCCGCTCGGTCGCCGACACGGTGGGGATCGAGGAGGTCATCGCCGAGGTCCTGCCCAAGGAGAAGGCCGACGTGGTCACCCGGCTCCAGGCCGAAGGGCGCACGGTGGCGATGGTCGGCGACGGGGTCAACGACGCCGCCGCGCTCGCCCAGGCCGACCTGGGGCTGTCCATGGGCACCGGGGCCGACGTGGCCATCGAGGCCAGCGACCTCACCCTGGTCCGGGGGGACCTGAGGGCGGCCGCCGACGCGGTCCGGCTGTCCCGGCGCACCCTCGGCACCATCAAGGGCAACCTGTTCTGGGCGTTCGCCTACAACACCGCTGCCCTGCCACTGGCCGCGATGGGGCTGCTCAACCCCATGCTCGCCGGTGCGGCGATGGCTCTGTCGAGCGTGTTCGTGGTGAGCAACAGTCAGCGCCTGCGCCGTTTCCGCCCGCTGAACGAAACGGTCCCCTCCGACGCCCCGCACGCGGACGGCGACACCCCGGTGGGCGACACCCAGGTGCGGGGGAGGCGGAGCGTCAGCGGGAAGGGAGCCTGAGCAGGGAGCGGCCGGAGCACGGGGCGGGTCGCGGGGGCGCCGGAGGGGCCGGGCGCGGTCCGTCCGGGGCGGGCGGAGCACCGCCGGTGCCCGCCCGCCTGCTCTGGCCGGGTGTGGCCCAGGTCTCGCCCCGCGGGACCCCCGGCCGCTAGGGTTTGCGCGGAGCTCCACCCCGTGGGGCTCCGCGCCACGCGCGCGGCCCGTCCGCGCTCCGCCCCGGGCCGGCTGAACGCCGGCGGCCTACCGAAGGACGGTCGACCCGCACCTGTTATCCGCCCCCGCACGACAGAGGTCCCCCGTGACATCCGGATGCCCCCGCGCCAAGCTGTACCGAGACGAACCGCACCCGGACCCCTACGCCGTGTACGCCGAGATGCGCGCCGCACACGGGCCGGTGGTCCCGGTCGAGTTGGAACCCGGTGTGCACGGGTGGTTGGTCACCGACTACACCACCCTGATCTCCTGGAGCCGGGACACCACCGCGTTCGGGCATGACGCCCGCCTGTGGAAGGACTTCCGCGAGGGCAGGATCGACGCGGACGCGGCCGTGCTGCCGATGATGGCCCCCCGCACGAACGCCCTCTTCACCGACGGCACCGAACACCAGCGCTACCGGCGGGCGATCACCGACAGCCTCGGAGCGGTCGGCTCGGAGCGCCTGACCGAGGTGACCCAGTCGTACGCGGACGGCCTCATCGACGAGTTCTGTGAACGGGGCCGCGCCGACGTCCTCAACGAGTACGCCCGGATGCTGCCGCTGCTCGTTATCAACGAGCTGTTCGGCTTCGACCGGGACCAGAGCATGCGCTTCGCGGCGGCCATGCGCAACCTCTGGCTCGGTATCGACGCTGAGAAGTCGAACGCCGAGGCCGAGCGCGCCCTGTCCGAGGTGGTCACCGCCAAGCACCGCGAACCCGGCGACGACGTCACGACCCGGCTGATCCAGCACCGGGCGGCGCTCAGCGACGAGGAGGTGATCATGCAGCTCCTCCTGCTGGTGGCCGCGGCCAACGAGCCCACCGCCAACCTGATCAGCGCCGGGGTGCGGGCGGTCCTCGCCGACCCCAACAACGTGAGCGGCGGCGCGCCCTCCCCGACCGTCCTCGCCGACACCGTCGACCGCGTCCTGTGGCAGGACCCGCCGATCACCAACTACCCCGTCATCTACCCGAGGACGGACGTGCCGATCGGTGGCGGCCGCACCATCCAGGCGGGTGCGCCGATCCTGTTGGGCTTCGCCGCCGCCAACCGCTTCTTCCTGGAGGAGAACGCGGAACAGATGGCGGAGTCGAGCAACCGCGCCCACGTGGCCTGGGGTGCCGGGGCCCACCGCTGCCCGGCGCGGGAGGAGGCCACCACGATCACCATCATCGCGCTGCGCACCCTCCTGGACCGGCTGCCGGGACTGCACCTGGCGGTACCTCCCCAGGACCTGCGCTGGCACCTGTCGGCCCTGTCCTGGATCCCGGTCGAACTCCCGGTCGGGTTCCCCCCGCAGCCTCCCGCCGCACCCCGAGCCCCAGTGGAAGGAACACCTTGGACCGCATCCGACTCGCCCCCGGAAACATCAGCGCACAGGCAGACCACCTCAGGGACATCGCCCCTGTCGTCCCTGTCGAACTTCCTGGTCAGGTTGGCGCGTGGGTCGTGACCTCCCACCAGGCGGTCAGCGACGCGCTGGCCGATCCGCGCATCCAGAAGAACAAGCGGCACTGGAGGGCGTTCAACGAGGGCGAGGTCCCGCCGGACTGGCCGCTGATCTCCTGGATCATCAACGAGAACATGCTGTCCAAGGACGGGGAGGACCACACCCGACTGCGCAGGCTGGTGTCCAAGGCGTTCACCCCGCGCCGCGTCGAGCAGCTGCGCCCGGCCGTCACGGGCATCGTCGAAGCACTCCTCGACGACCTGGAGCGGGCGGCCGGGCAGAGCGAGGACGGCGTCGTCGACCTCAGGTCCCTGGTCGCGCAGCCGCTCCCGCTCACGGTGATCAGTGACCTGTTCGGGCTGGACGAGGAGACCCGGCCCAAGCTGCACCGGCTCGTCGGCGTCTTCTTCGACCAGAGCGTCACGCCCGACGAGGCGATGTCGACCTTCTTCGAGATGTGGGCGGTCCTGACCGAGCTGGTGGCGGCCAAACGCGCCGAGCCCGGAGACGACCTGACCACCGCCCTCATCGCCGCCCGCGACGAGGAGGACAAGCTCACCGAGGACGAGCTCATCTGGAACCTGGTGCTGTTCATCAGCGCCGGCTATGAGACCACGATGAACCTCATCGGTAACGCGGTGCGACTCCTCACCGGCCACCGCGACCAGCTCGAGATGATCGTCGAGGGCAAGGCGGAGTGGTCCGAGGCGATCGAGGAGGTGCTGCGCCTCAACCCGCCCGGCGAGTACGTGCCGATGCGCTACACCACCGAGGACATGGAGCTCGCCGGGGTGAGCCTGCCCAAGGGCGAGGCGCTGATGCTCGGTTACGCCTCCGCGGGCCGGGACCCCGAACGCCACGGTTCCACGGCGGGCGAGTTCGACATCACCCGGGAGGACACCTCGCACCTGGCCTTCTCCCACGGGCGGCACTACTGCCTGGGGGCGAACCTGGCCCGGATGGAGGTCAACGAGCTCCTGCCGCGCCTGTTCGAACGCTTCCCCGGGCTCGACGTCGCGGTGAACGAGGCCGACCTGGCCGAGTCGCCGTCCATCATCTCCGCGGGGGTGGAGGCACTCCCGGTCCGGTTGCGCTGACCCCGCTCCGGCGGCGCTCACCGGAGTCCTTCGGGACACGCCCGGTTTTCCCGGTCCCGTCGTGGGATGCTTCGGCCTCCCCCGGCGGGATCTTCGCATTTCAGGGGCGTTTCGGGTGGGTCTGTCCGGTCATGGGGACACTGTTGGCACCTTCGGGGGAGCACCGAGGGGCGGGTTCGGGCTCCTAGACTCGGGAGGGTCCCCCACGACCCCCTGCCCTGTCCCAACCCTGGTTCAGCCCTCCTCCCCGGAAGGCCCCTCCCCCGAAGAGGATTGCGCGCACACATGAACAGTTCGGAAGCCGAGCCCGGCCGTGTCCTGGCCAACCGGTACCGCCTGGACGAGGTCATCGGCGCGGGCGGTATGGGCCGGGTCTGGCGCGGGACGGACACCCTGCTGGACCGGACGGTCGCGGTCAAGGAACTGACGACACCGCCGAACCTCCCCTCGCACGAGGTCGACGTCCTGCGCACCCGCATGCTCCGCGAGGCCCGCAGTGCCGCCCAGCTCAGCCACCCGGCCATCATCACGGTGTTCGACGTGGCGGAGGAGGACGGGCGCCCGTGGATCGTGATGGAGCTCGTACGCGGGCCCTCCCTCGGCGACATCATCCGCGAGGAGGGGACGCTGCCGGTACGCCGCGTCGCCGACATCGGCGAGCAGATGGCCGCCGGGCTCGCCGAAGCGCACAACCGGGGCATCGTGCACCGCGACATCAAACCGGGCAACGTGCTGATCGCCGGGAACGACCGGGCCGTCCTCACCGACTTCGGTATCGCCCACCTGGACGGTTCCACCCACCTGACCAGCACCGGGCTGCTGATCGGTTCGCCGAGCTACCTCGCGCCGGAGATCGCGCACGGCCGCTCGGCCACACCCGCCTCCGACATGTGGGCGCTGGGCATCACCCTCTACCAGGCGGTGGAGGGCGGGCTGCCCTTCGACCGGCCCACCCCGATGGCCACCCTGACCGCCATCGTCACCCAGGACCTGCCGGAGACGCCCAACGCGGGCGCGCTCCGTCCCGTCCTCGAAGCGCTGTGCGAGAAGGACCCCGAGGACCGCCCCTCGGTCTCCGAGGTCCGGGCCCTCCTGCGCGAGGTCCGCGGTGCCGGAGGGGCGACCACCACCGCGGTGGCCCCCGCCCCCGACACGGCCGGCTCCCCGCAGGAGAGCGCCGGCCCCGAACCGGAGTGGAACAGGGTCACCGGCCAGGGCACGGCGAACCGGGTGGTCAGCGCCGTCGGGTCCGCGCCGGGCACCCCGCCGCCGGCCGACGCCCCCCGGCACACCCGCGAGAGGGCGGCCGGTTCTCGGACACGGGCGTTCATGGTCGTCGCGGCCGCCCTGGTCCTGCTGGTCGGCGCAGCCGCGACCACGCTGTTCGTCAGCATGAACCGCTCGGGGGGCCCGGACGCGGGGCTGGCCGGTTCCAGCGAGGAACAGACCGCGGCCGATCCCACCGGTGGTCCCGAGGCCGGAGCCGGGGCCGATGGTGGCCAGGGGGCCGCCGAGCAGGAGGAGGCCGGGATCGAGGAGGAGGAAGCGGACGAGGAGGAGTCGGAGGAGGACGAAGAGGACGAGGAGTGGGACTTCCTCGTCCGCCACGAGGACCCCAGCGGCTTCTCCGTCGACGTCCCCGAGGACTGGGAGCTCGAGCGCCGGGACCACATGGTCTACTTCCACAACCCCGACGGCGGCTACCTCCTGGTCGACCAGACGTCCGACCCCAACCCGGACGCCGGGGACGACTGGCGCGACTTCGAGCCGACCGGCAGCCAGAACTTCGGCGGCTACTCCCTCATCGGGATCGAGGACGTGGACGCCGACTGGGCCGACGACTACGTCAGCGCCGCCGACTGGGAGTTCACCTACTCCGGGGACGGCGGGCAGATGCACGCGATCAACCGCGGTTTCCACACCGAGGACACCGGATACGCGCTGTTCCTGACGAGCGGTGAGCCCCAGGACTACAACCACGACCTCCTGGACCGGATCTCGGAATCCTTCGAGCCCGCCGACTGACGGTACGGCCGACCGGAGCCCCCACGGGCCCACCCGTCCTGGCGGCCTCCGAGGGTGTCAGCCCCGGTCCTCGCCGAGCAGGTTCGCGTCGTGCACCAGCAGGGCGATCTGCACCCGGTTGTTCAGGTCCAGCTTGGTGAGGATGCTGGACACGTGCGTCTTCACGGTCGGCACGCTCAGGAACAGCCGCGCCGCGATGTCCGCGTTCGACCGGCCCTCGCCGACCGCCACCGCCACCTCGGTCTCCCGGGCGTTCAACACGGCCAGGCGGTCGCGGGCCCGGTCGGCGCGCTCGCTGTGGTCGGCGTGGGCGACCCGGTCCATCAGCCGCCGTGTCACGTTGGGCGACAGCACGGGGAACCCCCGAGCCACCCTCCGGACCGACTCCACGATCTCCTCGGGCGGGGTGTCCTTGAGCAGGAAACCGGCGGCCCCCGCGCGCAGGGCGCGCAGTACGTGCTCGTCCGCGTCGAAGGTGGTGAGGACCAGCACCTCCGGCGGTCGGGGCAGCGCCCGCAGCCGTTCGGTGGCGGTCAGCCCGTCCACGGTGGGCATCCGGATGTCCATCAGGACCACGTCGGGCGAGTGCCGCGCGACCAGGTCCAGGACCTCGCCGCCGTCCTCGGCCTCGGCCAGCACGCTCACGTCCGGAGCGCCGCCCATCATCATCACCAGACCGACCCGCACCAGTGCGTCGTCGTCGACGATCAGCACACCGATCCGCCGGTCCCCGTCCCGCGCCGCTTCGCTCATGACGGCCACGGTAGCCATGCGGACAGGCTCCAGCCACCATCGCCGGTCGGCCCGTACTCCAGCCGGCCCGAGGCGAGGGAGACCCGTTCACTCAGCCCCACGAGGCCCCGGCCGTTCCCCGGCCCCTCGGAGGCGGTCGCGGCGGGCCGTCCCGCCGACCCGTTGCGCACCTCCACGCTCAGGCCCCGGCCCGGTCCCCCGGAGACCCGCACGGACGTGCGGGCGCCGGGCGCGTGCTTGCGGGCGTTGGTCAGCGCCTCCTGGACGATCCGGTAGGCCGTGCGCCCGGTCCGTTCGGGGACGGTTCCGGAGTACTCCTCGACGAACTCCACGCCCGCTCCGGCCACACCCGCCTCCGCGACCAGCTGGGCCAGGTCCGCCATGGTCGGCTGCGGCAGCTCGCCCACGGGGGCGCGCAGCACCCCGATCACCTCGCGCAGGTCCTGGAGGGCCTGGTGCGCGCTCTCCCGGATCACCTTCGCGGACCGGCCCACCTCCTCCGGCGGGGCGTCCGGACGGTACTCCAGGGCGCCCGCGTGCACGCTGAGCAGCGACAGCCGGTGTCCGAGGACGTCGTGGATCTCCCGGGCGATCGACTCGCGCACCTGGTGCTGCGCGTGTTCGGCGCGCAGCCGGGCCTCCGTCTCGGCATGGACCGCCCGCTCACGCAGCGAGTCGAACAGCTGGCGGCGGTGCTGGACCGAGAGCCCCCAGCCGGCGACCGCCCCCTGGAAGACCGCTGCGAGCAGGAACATCACCAGGAAGGGAGCGCCGCCTTCGGGGTGGATGGTGACGTTGACGAGGGAGGCCAGGAAGCTCAGCGCCAGCACCGACAGCCCCACCCTGGGCGGACGGTGCACGCACAGCGAGAACAGGGCGGCGAGCATCGCACCGCCGACCAACGGGAAGACCGCGGAGAGCAGCACCAGGGTCACCGCGATCCGCACCGGCCACCGGCGCCGCCACCACAGGGCCGTGCAACCGCCCAGGGCGACCAGCTGGTCGGCCACGGTGAACAGTTCGGGCCGGGGCGGGGGAGGCGGGTCGCCGGGGAACGTCACCGAGCCGAGCAGCCCGAACCCCAAGGCGATCAGGAACATCAGCGCGTCCACGATCCAGTCGCGTACGCTGCGCCGTTGTCGCCCCGGGGGAGTGGCCGTGTCGTTCATCGCTCGGAGTCTACGAGCGGCGGGCACCCGACAGGGCCTCCCCGGCCCGGCGCGGTACCAAGGACGGGCGATCCCCTACTTTGGTCGAACACCGCAGGTGGCAGCGGTAGACCTGGGTTCGGTCGGGGCGGGCCTTCGGCCGATGCGGCGAGAGGACTCCGCCTCCTAGGTTCGGCGTATGCGCAAGTTCCTCCAGGGCCTGGGAGCCCTCATCACCCTCATGGGGGTCAGCGGGGCCGTCGACCACCTCTGGACCCAGCCGATCCTCGGCGTCGTGCTCAACGCCTTCAACCGCCTCGTCGTCCGCAACGTCACCGTGCTCCAGGAGAACGCCCTGCTGGCCAACCTGGGCCTGGCGGTCTGCGGGGTCGTGCTCGTGGTGGCCGCGGAGGCGCTGCCCTCAGCCCGGCGCCACGCCTGAGCCCCCGCCCGGGTTGGGACCGGGCTCCTCGCCCGGGGCGGGACGGAGCGGCGCGCCGGGCCGATGCGCCGTTGCGGGCCTGTTTCGCTCGCGGGAGTGGGTACCGTCAGCAGGCGGAGCACTTGCGCGTGAACCTGGGGGATCACCCGAATGAGCACACTGGTCACCGGCGCCACCGGACAGGTGGGCCGACGTGTCCTGACCGAACTGCGCAGGCGCGGCCTGCCGGCCGCCGGTGCCTCCAGGGACGGCGAGGTACGGCTGGACTGGACCGACACCACCAGTTGGGAACCGGCGGTGGAGGGCGTGGAGCGGCTGTTCGTGACGGTCCCCATGGCCAGTGGGCTCACCGACCGGGTCGGCGCCTTCCTGGAGCGGGCGGTCGCGGCGGGGGTCCGGACAGCCGTGCTGACCACCGCGATGGGCACCGAGAACGGGCCGCCCGACTCCGAACAGCGCGTGTTGGAGCGCCGGGTCCGGGAACTGTTCGACCACTGGACCGTGGTCCGCCCCAACTGGCTGGACCAGGACTTCACCGAAGGGGTCTTCGCCCGTCTGGCCCGTTCCCGCAAGGGGCGCCTGGAGCTGCCGCTGCCCAAGGACGCGGCGGTCAGTTTCGTGGACGCCCGGGACGTCACCCACACCGTCGTCGCCGCGCTCACCGAGGAGGGGCACCACGGCCGCGAGTACACGCTCACCGGCCCCGCCGCCGTCACCTTCCGCGAGGTCGTCAAGATGACCAAGGGCACGGAGAGCCCGGTGTGGCGGTACAAGAAGGTGGACGAGGCCGGGTTCTACTTCCGCGCCACCGACATCGGCTGGTCGGACCGGTACGTGGACACCCTCAACGAGCGGTTCCGGGCGATCGCCAACGGCCGGGCCGCCGTGGTCACCGACGACGTCCGCCGTGCTCTGGGGCGGGACCCCGCCCCGATGGCCAAGTTCGCCCGGGAGTCCCTGAACTGACCCGGAACGGCGAACGCCCGCCCCCCGGAGAGGGGAAGCGGGCGTTCGCTGTTCCGGGTCCGCGGAGCCGGGCCCGGGGGTCTGCGGCCTACTTGAGGAGCTGGCGGGCCATCACCATGCGCTGGATCTGGTTGGTGCCCTCGTAGATCTGGGTGATCTTGGCGTCGCGCATCATGCGCTCCAGCGGGAAGTCCTTGACGTAGCCCGCTCCGCCCAGCAGCTGGACGGCGTCGGTGGTGATCTCCATGGCGGCGTCGGAGGCGTAGCACTTGGCCGCGGCGCCGTAGAAGGGCAGGTCCTCGTCGCCGCGCTCGGACTTGGCGGCGGCCACGTAGACCATCTGGCGGGCGGTCTCCAGCTTCATGGCCATGTCGGCGAGCATGAACTGGATGCCCTGGAAGTCGGCGACGGCCTTGCCGAACTGCTTGCGCTCCTTGACGTAGGCCACGGCGTGGTCCAGGGCGCCCTGGGCGATGCCGACGGCCTGCGCGCCGATGGTGACGCGGGTGTGGTCCAGGGTGCGCAGCGCGATCTTCAGGCCCTCGCCCGGGGCGCCGACGATGCGGTCACCGGGGATGTGGACGTCGTCGAAGAACAGCTCCCGGGTGGGGGAGCCCTTGATGCCGAGCTTGCGCTCGGGCTCGCCCAGGGTGAAGCCGGGGTCGTCGGCGTGCACGACGAAGGCGGAGATGTTGCGGCCGCGCCTGCCCTCGGGGTCGGTCACGGCCAGGACGGTGTAGTAGTCGCTGACGCCGGCGTTGGTGATCCAGGACTTCTGGCCGTTGAGGATCCAGTCGTCGCCCTTGGGGGCGGCCTGGGTGCGCATGGCGGCGGTGTCGGAACCGGCCTCGCGCTCGGACAGGCCGTAGGAGAACATCGCCTCGCCGCGCGCCACGGGGGTCAGGTAGCGCTGCTTGACCTCCTCGGAGGCGCCCAGGATCAGCGGCATGGTGCCGAGCTTGTTCACCGCGGGGATGAGCGAGGAGGAGGCGCACACCCGGGCGACCTCCTCGATGATGATGCAGGTCGCGAGCGCGTCGGCGCCCACGCCCTCGTAGTCCTCGGCGATGTGCGCGGCGTGGAAGTCGGTGGCGACCAGGGCGTCGAGGGCGTCCTGCGGGAAGGCCGACTTCTCGTCCACCTCGGCGGCGTGCGGGGCGATCTTGTCCTCGGCCACCGAGCGCACGGCCTCGCGCAGCTCCTCGTGCTCCTCGTTGGTCTTGAACAGGTCGAATTCGCTCATGTTCTTCCCTCCCCGAGGAAGTGCACGATCCCCGGTAGTTGGCACTAGGTGCCGATGTCTGGCATTCAGTGCCAGAGTAGGGGGTGAAAGGGGCGAAGTACACCGACGGGTTCGGCTACCTTCGCCAGAGGTCGGGTCACCCGGCGGGAGGAGGAAGCCATGAGCGCGACAGGTGGGCGCGCGGTGCGGGGCGCACCGCCGCGGGAGACCCGGGAGGTGGTGCTGGCGGCGGTGGGACTGTTCACCGAAGCGGGGTTCGAGGCCACCACCATGGAGGGCGTCGCGGAGGCCACCGGGGTGAGCCGCAGGAGCCTCTTCCGCAGGTTCGGCTCCAAGGAGGACATCCTCTTCGCCGAACACGACGAGCTCTTCGAGACGGTCGTGCGGTACATGGAGGCTTCCCCGGACGGCCCGCTGCCCACGGTGGTCGCCGCCGCGCGCCTGGTCTTCCAGGGGTACGTCCGTGACCCGGAGATCACCGTGCCGCGGTACCGGCTGGTGCGCGCGCATCCGCGGCTGCGGGACCGGGAGGTGGCGATGACCGCCCGATACCAGGCGGCGTTCAGCCACTACCTGGCCCAGTGCGCGGGTGGAGACCGCTCGTCCCTGGAGGTCGAGGTGGTCTCGGCGGCGCTCATCGCCGCGCACAACCACGTGCTGCGCGGGTGGCTGCGGGACCCGGAGGACGACCGGGTGTGGGAGCGGTTCGACCAGGCGATGGCCAGGGTCGGCGAGCTGGCGGCGCCCATGCTCGGCGGCCCCGGCCCCGGCCCCGGCCCCGGGGCAGGTCGGGAGCGGGTCCTGGTGGCGGTTTACCCGCACGGGGTGGAGCGCTCGGAACTGCTGCGGCGCGTCGTCGAGGCGGTGGACCGGGACCGGTAGGGGCCCCTCCGGGCGCGTCCCGCGCACATCCCGGCGCGCGTAGGCTGGACGGGGCCGAAAACAGGGCAGCACACGAGGCGGGGCGGACAGCGGAGATGAGCGCGGACACGGCGGGTGCGACCAAGCAGGAGTCAGAGGTCGTTCACGAGGCGGATCGGCGGCGGACCTTCGCGGTCATCTCGCATCCGGACGCCGGTAAGTCGACGCTGACCGAGGCCCTGGCGTTGCACGCGGCGGCGATCTCCTCGGCCGGGGCGGTGCACGGCAAGGGCGACCGTCGTGGGGTGACCTCGGACTGGATGGAGATGGAGCAGGACCGGGGGATCTCGATCACCTCGGCCGCGTTGCGCATCGACTACGCCGACCGGGTGTTGAACCTGGTGGACACCCCCGGTCACGCGGACTTCTCCGAGGACACCTACCGGGTGCTCTCGGCGGTGGACTGCGCGATCATGCTGCTGGACTCGGCCAAGGGCCTGGAGCCGCAGACGCTGAAGCTCTTCGACGTGTGCCGGGCGCGCAGGATGCCGGTGATCACCTTCGTCAACAAGTGGGACCGGCCCGGGCGTGAGCCGTTGGAGCTGCTGGACGAGATCGAGCAGCGCATCGGTCTGCGGCCGACCCCGTTGAACTGGCCGGTGGGTATCGCGGGCGACTTCCGCGGGTTGGTGGACCGCACCAGCGGGACCTACACCAAGATGACCCGCACCCCGGGCGGCGCCAGCAAGGCCATCGAGGAGGTCCTGGACGCGGACAAGGCCGCCGAGGTCGAGCTGGAGGCCTGGGAGCAGGCCACCGAGGAGATCGAGCTGTTGGAGGCGCTGGGCGCCGACTTCGATCACGAGTCCTTCATGGCGGGTGAGTCCTCTCCGGTGCTGTTCGGCGCGGCCCTGTCCAACTTCGGGGTGGGCCAGCTGCTGGACACGGTGGTGGGCCGGGCGCCGGCGCCCTCGGCCAAGGCCGACCAGGAGGGGAAGCCTCGTCCGGTGGGTCGGCCCTTCTCCGGGCAGGTGTTCAAGATGCAGGCCAACATGGACCGCAACCACCGGGACCGGATGGCGTTCGTGCGGGTCTCCTCGGGCCGGTTCGATCGGGGGATGGTGCTCACGCACGCCTCGACGGGGCGGCCGTTCGCGACCAAGTACACCCAGGCGGTGTTCGGCTCGGACCGCTCCACGATCGACACCGCCTACCCGGGTGATGTGATCGCGCTGGTCAACGCGCATGCCCTGGCGGTGGGCGACACCCTCTACGACGGCCCCAAGGTGGTCTTCCCGCCGATTCCCAGCTTCGCGCCGGAGCACTTCGTGGTGGCGCGGGCGGTGGACGCGGGTAAGTACAAGCAGTTCCAGCGGGGGATCGCCCAGTTGGACGCCGAGGGTGTGGTGCAGGTGCTGACCTCGGATGTGCGGGGTGAGCAGGCCCCGGTGCTGGCGGCGGTGGGTCCGCTGCAGTTCGACGTGGTGCGGCACCGGATGGAGCAGGAGTTCCGCTCGCCGATCGAGGCCTCGCCGTTGGAGTACTCGGTGGCGCGGCGCACCGACGCGGAGTCGGCTCCGGTGTTGCACGCGCTCTCGGGTGCGGAGGTGCTCAGGCGGCGCAACGACGGGGAGTTGTTGGTGCTGGTGCACAACAAGTGGCGGTTGCGGGTGATCGAGCGGGACAACCCGTCGTTGTTGATGGAGCCGCTGCTCGCCGGCGGCGTCGACGAGGGCGAGTAACCCCCGGCCGTCCCCTTCGGGGCCCTTCTGCCTCCGGTCCCGGCACCGGCCTGACGCCGGGCCGGGTTTTTCGGCAATGCGCACCCACATTGTTTACCCCAGGTGAATGACGGTTACCGGCTGTCGACTTTTGTCCTGTTCGGCCGTCAATTGGCCCGCTGGTTCGGGCCGTCCGGCCCTGCCCCGGCGCCGGAGGTCCGGGCATCGGCCCGGGGGGGTGTGAACCCTCGTGCTCGGGGCACATATTCAGGTCCCGGGACGGGTGGGGAGGCCGCCCCGGGGGGCTGCCCGGGAGCGCTCGGGAGCATGGCAGAGGCCAAGATCACCGAGTCGGGGGCACCCCGCGTCAGCCCCCGTGATCAGGGCGAAGGTAACCTGATGCCAGGCCACTAGGGCACGTTCGAGGACCTGGCCGCACTGGACTCTGCTCGGGTCTGTCCGCATCTGTGAAGGACGGCGCGCGAGGGCCCGGTTCGGGTGGAGTCGGGGTGCCCAGGGGACCGGTCCAGGAGGTCAGGGGCGGCAGGGCGGGAGGATCCCCGTCGTCGCCCGTGACGTCTCAGGGCGAGGTGTTAACGACGTTCGGCAAAGTTTGTAAATCTTCACTCTGCGGTAATTCTGATCACGTCTGGGTATGTGTTGCATGTCACCTGTTCGTGAATCGGAGAAACTTATATGATTTTGCTTAACTGTCGTTTAACAAAACAGAACAATAACGAGTGAATGAAGAACGCGGTGGCGGACCGCCCCGCGTCTGACGCACCTCACGTATCCCCCGCCTGGAAAGGTTGACCTCGGGCATGAGCGATGACAAAGAGCGCACGGTGGAGCTCCACTACGAGGGCGGCGTGCTGAAGCTGCCGGTTTTCACCGGTACCGAGGGTGAGAGCACCATCGAGCTGAAGACCCTGCTGGGGTCGACCGGTATGACGACCCTGGACCCCGGGTTCGGCAACACCGCCTCGTGTAGCTCGAAGATCACCTACATTGACGGGGCCGCCGGGATCCTGCGTTACCGCGGGTACCCGATCGAGGACCTCGCGGTGAACAGCACCTTCCTCGAGGTTGCCTACCTCGTGATCTACGGTGAGCTGCCGGAGCCCGGCCAGCTCAAGGAGTTCTCGGACAAGCTCCGCGACAACTCCGACATCCCGGCCGACATGGGCGCGTTCATCGACGCGATGCCCCGCAACGGCCACCCCATGGCACTGATGGCCAGCGCCGTGAACACCCTCGCCGCGTACTACGACGACAGCGTGGACCCGGACGACGAGGGCCAGGTGGAGCTCGCCACGATCCGGCTGATGGCCAAGCTGCCGACGATCGCGGCCCGCATCTACCGCAACTCCATCGGTGAGTCCCCGATCGACCCGGACACCTCGCTCGACTACGTCGACAACTTCATCCGGATGACCTTCGGTGACAAGGCTCCCACCGGTGAGCTCGGCGACCTGTTCAACAAGGCTGTCGGCATGCTGCTGGTCCTGCACGCCGACCACGAGCTGAACTGCTCCACCGCCACCGTGCGCGTGGTCGGTTCCTCCAAGGCCGACATCTACGCCAGCGTCGCCTCCGGCATCAACGCCCTGTCCGGCCCGTCCCACGGCGGCGCCAACCAGGCCGTCCTGGAGATGCTGGAGGAGATCCGCGACTCCGGTATCTCCATCGAGGACTTCCTGGAGAAGGTCAAGGCGCGCGAGATGCGCCTCATGGGCTTCGGCCACCGGGTCTACAAGAACTTCGACCCGCGCAGCAAGGAGATCAAGGTTCTGGCCAGTCAGATCCTCGACCGGCACGACAACCCCGACGAGCTCTTCTCGCTGGCTCTCAAGCTCGAGGCCGCCGCGCTGCAGGACTCGTACTTCACCGAGCGCAAGCTCTACCCGAACGTCGACTTCTACACCGGCGTCATCTACCGCACCATGGGCTTCCCGTCCAACATGTTCACCGTGTTGTTCGCCATCGGCCGCCTGCCCGGCTGGGTAGCCCACTACCGCGAGCAGCGCGTCGACCCGGCCTTCCGGATCGCGCGCCCGCGCCAGCACTACATCGGCTCTCCCGAGCGCCGCTACCCCGGCCAGGGCTGACCCCTCCCGGAGTATCCCGACCGCCCGCCCGCGTCACCGACGGGGCGGGCGGTCGCGTGTTCGGGGTTCGTACCGGGTGCAGAACCTCCCTTTCCCCGCACTTTGCGTACTTTCTGTCATCAGTGTGCGACGTTGAGAGAAGTTGCAGAGAGCGACCCCGCACAGGGGCGGGACCGCACAAGGAAGGGGGCCTGGTCATGGTCCGGTACGTGTTGGCCGGTGACATGCTCGGAGAACTGAGCCGAAACTGGTGGGTCGTGGTCCTGCGGGGCGTGGCCGCCGTGCTCTTCGGACTGCTGGCCCTCATCTGGCCGGGTATGACCACGGTCGCCCTGGCGGTGGTCTTCGGTGCCTTCGCACTGGTGGACGGGGTCGCACTCGCCTTCACGGCCTACCGGGCGGCCCCGGGGGCCAGGACCTCCCTGGCCCTCCAGGCCGGCCTCGGGATCATCCTGGGCCTGCTCGCCCTGATCTGGCCGATGGCCGCGGTCATCGCGCTCGTCTTCCTGATCGGCGCGTGGGCCGTCGTCACCGGGGTCGCCGAGATCGTCACCGCCGTCCGGCTACGCGCCCAGATCAGTTCCGAGTGGTTGCTGATCTTCGTCGGCGCGCTCTCGATCATCTTCGGCCTCCTCCTGTGGTTCTGGCCGCTGGCGGGGGCGGAGGCCATCGTCCTGGTCGTCGGGATCTACGCGATCGTGTTCGGTGTGGTCATGGCGGTCGCGGGCTTCCGGCTGCGCGGTGCCGCCGACCACATCGCACCGCTGGAGGGGCGCGGCCCGGCAGCCGAGGCCCCGGACACCGGCAGGGAGGGCGCCGCGGGCACCGGGTCCGCCGGTACCGGGGGAGGCGACCTCCTCGACACCGAGGAGCCGGGCGAGGAGGACGGCACCCGCGGGGTGAGTGCCTTCGACGAGGGGTACGCCGGCGGCTACACCCACGGCTTCCGGGGCGACCAGCGCAGCACCGGGGAGGGGCGCGGGACCGAGGACGACGAAACCGCGACCCCCGGCAGCGGCCGGCACCGTGCCCCGAAGGACCCGCGGGAGGGCACGGACACCCCCTAGGCGCGGGGCCCGGGACACTCCGGGCCGGGGCATCAGCCCTCGCTGAGCAGGAGCGGGCCGCGCCGGTCGACCTGGCTTCCCGGAACGACCAGTGCGGCCTTCTCCTCCTGCCAGGCCAGGAAGTGCGGGGTCAGGCGGTGCGCGGCCAATGCCTCATCGTCCGCGAACACCTCGTACACCCAGAACGCATCGGGGTCCTCGGGGTCGCCGACGACGTCGAAGCGCAGACAGCCGGGTTCGTCCCGTAGGGCGCAGGACGCGTTGCGGGAGATACCGGAGAGGAACGCCTCACGCCGACCGGGCAGGACCCGGATCGAGATGACGAGAGCGACAGGGGAAACGGACACGGTCCTCTTCCTTCCAGAGGGCCCGCCGGACGAAAAAGGCGTTGGACGAACGGCGGCTGTCCGGTTAGCTTAGGGGCATGTACTTCCAGGCCCTGATCTACAGCTAGGCACACGGCGTCCCCGACGCCCGGCGCCGTCCCCCCCGGGGGGACAGGCGCCCGTCAGTCCTACCTGTAGACAGCCCCTGGAGAGATCACATGACCCGTCGCCTGCACATCGCCATGGTCGGCGTCCCCGCCGTGAGCCACGTCCTGCCCAGCCTGGAGATCATCCGGGAACTGGTCGACCGTGGCCACCGCGTCACCTACGCCAACGATCCCGTGGACCGGGTCGGAGAGCTGATCGCCTCGACCGGCGCCGAACTCGTCCGCTTCACGACCACCCTGCCCACCGGGGACGAGGAGTGGGCCGACGACCCGATCGAGGGGATGGACATCTTCCTCGACGACGCGATCAACTCCCTGCCGGTCCTGCGCGACTCCTACGACGACGACCGCCCCGACGTGTTCCTGTACGACATCGGCGGCTACTCCGCCCGGGTCCTGGGGATCAACTGGGGTATCCCGTCCGTCCAGCTCTCCCCGACCTACGTGGCCTGGGCGGACTACGTCAACACCGTCATGGAGTGGTTGCGCGAGCAGCCCGGTGCGGCCGAGCACCACGCCAAGTTCGACGCCTGGTTGGCCGAGAACGGGATCACGGACCTGGACCACTCGAACTTCGCCGGGGCGCCGGACCGGGCACTGGCGATGATCCCGCGTGAGATGCAGCCGCACGCCGACACCGTCTCCGACGCGGTCACCTTCGTGGGCCCCTGTCTCGGTCAACGAGCGGACCAGGGCACCTGGACCAGGCCCGCCGACGCGGAGCACGTCCTCCTGGTCTCCCTCGGGTCGGCCTACACCAACCTGCCCGGGTTCTACCGGGAGTGCCTGAGGGCCTTCGGCGACCTGCCCGGCTGGCACGTGGTGCTCCAGGTCGGCAAGTACGTGGACAGCGACGAACTGGGGGACGTCCCGGCCAACGTCGAGGTGCACTCCTGGGTGCCGCAGCTGGACATCCTCCGGCAGGCGGACGCCTTCGTCACCCACGCGGGGATGGGGGGCTCCAGCGAGGGCCTGTACACGGCCACACCGATGATCGCGGTGCCCCAGGCGGTCGACCAGTTCGACAACGCCGACCGCCTCCAGGAGGCCGGGGTGGCCCGCCGGATCGACACCGAGGACGCCACGGCCGAGACGCTGCGCGCGGCCCTGCTCGAACTGACCTCGGACCCGGACGTGGCCGAGCGGCTGGCCGGGATCAGCGCCCGGCTCCGGGAGAGCGGCGCCTCCTACGCGGCCGACCTCATCGAGGCCGAGGCCACCGGGGCCACCGCCTGACCCTTCCGGCACCCTTCCCGCCACCGCGGTGCGCCGTGCCCTCCCCGGGTACGGCGCACCGCCGTGCTTGGCGGCTTCCGGAACCACCAGCCGCACCATGCCCGGCCGAGCCGCCCGACAACGTACGGAGGAACACCGTGAACCAGCTCGTCGCCGTCACCGGAGGCCCGGGCTCAGGCAAGACGACACTGGTCGACCACCTGTCCGGACTCGGGTACGGGAGCACGGCCGAGGCGGGGCGGGCGGTCATCCGCGACCAGCGCCGGATCGGCGGCCGGGGTCTGGCCTGGCGGGACGACGCCCTGTTCGCCGAGCTCATGCTCGCCTGGGACATGCGCTCGCACCGGGAGGCGTCCGGACACGACGGTCTCGTGGTCTGCGACCGCGGGGTGCCGGACACGGTCGGCTACCTCATGCTGCGCGGCCTACCGGTCCCCGAGCACGTGTGGGAGGCGGCCCGGCGGTTCCGTTACCACCGCACGGCCTTCGCGGCCCCGCCCTGGCCGGAGATCTTCACCGGGGACACCGAACGCCACCAGTCGCAGGAGGAGGCCGAACGGACCTTCGAGGCGATGTGCGAGGCCTACCCGGCCTGCGGGTACGAACTCGTTCTCCTGCCCCGGGCGCCGGTTGCCGAGCGCGCCCGGTTCCTCCTGGAACACGTCCTAAGCCTCCAGTGACATGCCCCGGGCGGCCAGGAGGTCGCTCAGGATGTCGGTCCCGGTGGGCCCCATCCCGCTCAGGGTCATCAGGTCGCTCTCGCTCACCCCGTCCAGTTGTTCCAGGCGCGTGTATCCGGCGCGGATCAGGGCCCGGCGGGCCGGGGCGCCGATACCGGGGAACTCTTCCTCTGCTTCGTCCATGGTGCTGTAGTACCCAGTGATCGGGATGCCGGAGATGACGTGTGTGTTGCGGTTGTGGCCGTTGGTGGCCGTTGGTCGCCGCAAAACCCGGCTCTCCCTTGTAGTTCGGGGTGTGCGCGGCCAGACTCTTGACCTAGGCAACGGGAGAGCGAGGGCCGGATCTCGGCCCGCGGAGGTGGTTCGGCAGGTGGCGAGGGCGTCCGGGGCAGGTGTTCCGCCGATGAGCTGGGAGGGGGTCGACCACGCGCTCAACCGCGTATGCGGGGAGGCCGACGACATCTCGTTCAGGCTCGCGGCCCTGGACCGGCACGTGGGCTACCGCCTGCTCGGGGACGCCGACCTGGTCGGCGGGACCCGGGACCGCTGGGAGGGGGCCCAGGTGCGTGTCCACAGCCTGTGGAAGGTGTACGACGCCTTCCGGGCCGTGGTCGACCGGGCCCTCGGGATCCGGGAGAACGGCGGGGGAGACCCCCTGCCCGACCTCACGTTCCTGCTGACGGACGAGTCCGTCGTCCTGCTCCCGGCGGAGCGGTCCCCGCACGAACGCGGGCTGCCCGGCCCCGACACCGAACGCATCACCCCGGCCGAGGCCGTCGCCCGGATGACCGCCGACTACGAGGCGGTCACCGAGGTCGTCTCGGCCGTGGAGACCGCCTGGGACACCCTCCACCCCAGGCTCGGGGAGCTCGAAACCATGTGGCAGGAGATCGGCACCCTCTCCGACATGGTCGAACTGGACCCGGAGGAGCACGAGGAGCTCCGCGAACAACTGGTGCGGGAGGGCGAGACCGTCCGCCGTGACCCACTCCGCCTGGTCACCGACACCCGGGTGGACACCTCCTCCCTGGACCGCCTCCGGGCCCTTCTCGACCAGAGCAGGGGCGAGCTCCGCGACGCCCTGCGCATGCGCGACTCCTACACGGAGAACATCCAGCGCCTCGTGTCGGCCGTCGACGACGTCGAACAGGCTGTCGGCCGGGCACGCGACCTGCGTACCCGGGTGGTCGCGAAGATCTCCTCACCCCCGGCCGTGGACGTCCCCGACCCCGTGCCAGGGCTGCGCGCCGCGGTGGTGGAGATGGACGCCTTGCGTTCCCGGGGGGACTGGCGCGGACTGGGAACCCGGCTGGGGCGACTGCAACGCGCCGTCCACCAGGCCGGCGACGACGCGCGCGAACGGGAACGGAACCTCTCGGGACTGCTCCGCCGCCGGGCCGAGCTCCGCGGCCGCCTGGACGCCTTCCGGGCGCGGGCGGTCCGCCTCGGGCTGGCCGAACACACGCGGCTGAGCGAGCTCCACCGACAGGCGCACTGGGAGCTGTGGAACGCCCCCTGTGACCTGCGAGCGGCCACCGTGGCGCTGTCCGCCTACCAGCGGACGATCCAGGAACTTTCCGGAACCGGACACCCGGGGAACAGAACCACACCCGGAAACGGAGCGTCAGACGGCGAGACTGATGGTGGTGTGAGCAGATGACCAAGTGCACTTCCCCTGGCTGCCGGGGCCGGATCGAGGACGGTTCCTGTGCCGTGTGCGGCCTCGCCCCCGTGACCGCACGCTTCCCGGCCCCCCGACCGCCGACCTCCGGCCCCCTCACCCGGGGCTCCGCG
The DNA here is from genome assembly GCF_055763695.1 of Nocardiopsis moroccensis. Taxonomy (NCBI): domain Bacteria; kingdom Bacillati; phylum Actinomycetota; class Actinomycetes; order Streptosporangiales; family Nocardiopsidaceae; genus Nocardiopsis; species Nocardiopsis moroccensis. The sequence goes on from NZ_CP199747.1 coordinate 5,378,952, forward strand.
GGCAACGCCCCGTCCGCGCACTCCCACCCGATCAGCTCGGGCAACATCCGCCTCTCCGGACGTTCCGGCCCGGGCACCGTCTCCGGGACGACCGGCGGCACGGTCAGCGGGCCGGGCGGCTCCGGCCGCGGCTCCAGACGCGGCATGCTGGGCCTGGGCATGGTCCAGATCCCCCTGGTACCGGCGAAGGACCCCTCCGAGGCGGTCATGACCGACCCGGTCGTTTCGGAGAAGAACCGTTTCTGCGGAAACTGCGGCGAGAGGGTGGGCCGCAGCCGGGGCGGCCGGCCGGGCCGCACCGAGGGGTTCTGCCGCCACTGCGGAACCCAGTTCTCCTTCACCCCCAAACTGGTCAGGGGCGACATGGTCGGCGGCCAGTACGAGGTCCTCGGCTGCCTGGCCCACGGCGGGCTGGGCTGGATCTACCTGGCCAGGGACCGCAACGTCAACGACCGCTGGGTGGTCCTCAAGGGTCTGCTCAACGCCGGTGACGCCGAGGCGCACAAGGCGGCCGCGGCGGAGCGCGCGTTCCTCTCCGAGGTCGAGCACCCCAACATCGTCAAGATCATCAACTTCTCCCAGCACCCCGACCCGCGCACCGGCATCCCCGGCGGCCACATCGTCATGGAGTACGTGGGCGGCAAGTCCCTGCGGGAACTCCTCGTCGAACGGCGGGAGCAGGGAAACGGGGAGGAGGTCCTCCCCCTCGCCCAGGTGATCGCCTACGGGCTGGAGTGCCTGCGCGCCCTCGGCTACCTCCACTCCAGGGGCCTGCTCTACTGCGACTTCAAACCGGACAACGTCCTCCAGAGCGAGGAGTTGATCAAGCTCATCGACCTGGGCGGCGTCCGGCGCATGGACGACACCCTCAGCCCCGTCTACACGACACCCGGCTACCGGGTCCCCGAGGACGAACTCCGCGGCCCGGGACCCACCGTGAGCGCCGACCTCTACTCGGTGGGACGCTTCCTGGCCGTGCTCAGCTTCCACTTCAGCTTCATACGCAGGCATCCGCACAGCATCCCGCCCCGACACGAGGTGCCCCTGCTCCAGCGGTACGAGTCCTACGACCGCTTCCTGCGCCGCGCCACCCACCGCGAACCCGAGGCGCGCTTCCACGACGCCGGGGACATGGCCGACCAGCTCACCGGCGTGCTCCGCGAGGTCCTCTCCGACGTGGAGGGTGCCCCGCACCCGGCGGCCTCCGCGCTTTTCGGGGCGGAGAGCTTCACCAGCGGTTCCGACACCGGGGTGCACAAAGCCGACCACATGCTCGGCCCGCCGTCCACCGCCGGGGCCGCGGAGCTGCTCCCCGCACCGCTCATCGACCCGGCCGATCCGGCCGCGCAACTCCTGCGCAGCTTCGCGGGAATGCCCCCGGACGAACTCGTCCCGGCCCTGCGCGCGGCCCGCGCGCCGACCCCCGAGACCCTGCTGATGCTCTCCCGGGCCCTGATCGCGGTCGGACGGCCGGGCGAGGCCCTGGACGTCCTCCAGCAGTTCAGCTCTACCGTTCCCGGCGACTGGCGGACCATGTGGTACCTCGCCGTCACCGAACTGAGCACGGGCAGCCTCCACGGAGCCAGGAACCACTTCGACGAGCTCTACAGCCACCTCCCCGGGGAGGTGGCGCCCAAGCTCGGCCTGGCCCTGGCCTGCGAGCACCTCGGGGAACTGGAGACCGCCGCCCGCCAGTACGCCACGGTCTGGTCCACCGACCACTCCTACGTCAGCGCGGCCTTCGGCCTGGCCCGTATCCGGCTGGCGCAGGGGGACCGGACCTCGGCCATCAGGGTCCTGGACACCGTCCCCGAGCTGTCCAGCCTGTACGTCCACGCTCAGACCGCGCTGATCTCCGTGCTCGCCGGCGGTTCCGGCGACGGCTCGGACCACGTGCGCGCCGGTGAACGGCTCGGCCGGATCGGACTGGACAGCGAGTCCGCCGACCGGCTGGCCGCCCGGGTCCTGGAGGCCGCCCTCGGGTGGCTCAGCTCGGGCGGTGTGCCTCCCGAAGGTCAGCACCTCCTCGGCGGCGAGTTCACCGAGGAGGGCGTCCGCGTCAACCTGGAGCGGCGCTACCGGTCCCTGGCCCACCGCGCCGGCCGCGCTCCGGAACGCTACGAACTCATCGACAGGGCGAACTCCCTACGCCCCGTGACGCTGCTGTGAGGATCGAAGGAACGGCGATGACAAAGGTGCGGACCTGCCCTGCCTGCGCCGGCATGGTGTCAGCGGGCGACTCCTTCTGCGAGGGCTGCGGCCGGACCCTTCCGGACCGGAATCGGCCCGGGGCCGCGGGGGACGGCGGACTCGACCAGGTGCCCACCGCACCCCAGCCGAGCCTGTCCGGGACGGGCCCGGAGGCGCCGGACACGCCCCCGGAGGCCTCCGGCGCGTCTCCGGAGGCGGAGACGATGGTGGTCCAGCGGCCCGGCCTGACACCCGACGAAGGCACACCGACCGCACCCCAGGTCAGTCTGCACGGAGCCGTCGGGCCCGCGGAGGCCGGGCGCACCGCCGTCGGCGATGACACGGACGAGGGTGCGCCGAAGGCGGTCCCCGACTGGCCGCCGCCCTCCGTCGGCAGCAACCCCGTGGCGGTGGACAACCCCGACCTGTGCGTGTGGTGCCCGGGCCGGGTGGTGGACGGGTACTGCGGCGAGTGCGGTTTCCTCCAGCCGACCGGCCGGGACCACGTCGAGGTGCGCGCCCGGCGCGCCTTCGGGGTCAGCGACCGCGGCCTGCGGCACAAGCGCAACGAGGACGCCATGGCCATCCGGGTCATCGAGGACGACGCGCCCCGGGCCGCGGGGACCGTCGTGGCCGTCGTCTGCGACGGGGTCTCCAGCTCCCCCCGCTCCGACGAGGCGTCCCGGATCACCGCCGAGACGGGCGCCACCGTGCTCGCCGAACGGATGCGCCAGGGCGCAGATCCCCGCGAGGCGACCGGGGCGGCGATGATCCGTGCCGCCGAAGCGGTCGCCGCGATCGCCGACTCACCCAGTTCCGCTCCGGCCTGCACCTTCGTGTCGGCAGTGGTGGACCCGGCGACGGGCGCCGTCACCGTCGGCTGGGTCGGGGACAGCCGCGCCTACTGGATTTCCGGAGGAGCGGCGTCCAGCGCCTCCGCCCTGCTCACCAGGGACGACTCCTGGAGCGAGGCGATGGTGCAGATGGGCGCCCTCTCCCGGGAGGAGGCGATGCGCTCCGCCAACGCCCACGCGCTCATCGCCTGGATGGGAGCGGACTCGGGCGAGATCGACGCGCACATCTCGACCGTCACCCCCACCGGCCCGGGCGCCGTCCTGCTCTGCAGCGACGGTCTCTGGAACTACTACCCCGAGGCGCAGGACCTGACCGAAGCCGTGCCGGGAGCGGCGGGCGCACCCCACGAGGCGTCCCGAACCTACGTCAGCCTCGCCCTCGGAGCGGGCGGCAAGGACAACATCACCGTCGTCCTCGTGCCGGTACCCGCCGGACGAGGGGGTCCCCGTGCCGCACAGGTCTGACCGGCCGACCGAACCCGGGTTCCGCTTCGCCGCGGTCACCGGGGCCACCCACCTCGAACCCGGCGCCGGCAAGGCCGACGAGAGGACCCCCGACACCGACTCGACCCGGACCGCACGGACCCGCCCCCGCCAGTGCTCTCCGGGAACCGGCGGTACCCCCGGGCCCGGGTAGGAGGGACCCATGCCGAGTTGCCCTTCAGGGCACCACTCCACGGCCACCGACCGCTGCGACGTCTGCGGGCTGCGCCTGCGGGCACCGTCCGCCCCGCCCCCTGCCCCCTCCCGACCGGGACCGGCGACCCGGGGCGGCCCGTGCCCCGAGTGCGGGACCTCCCGGACCGGCCGGTTCTGCGAGGAGTGCGGCTACGACTTCGCCTCCCGGTCGGGCAGCCACCAGCGCCGGACCTCCGAGCCCGGCAGCGCGTCGACCGGCGTGCACTGGCGTGCGGTCGTCGCGGCGGACCCCGCGTACTACCAGTACATGGTGGACCGGGGGATGCTCGACCCGAATCGGATCAGCTTCCCCGCAGGGGCCCGGCAGCGTCGGGTGAGCCTCCAGGGCGACCGGGTGCACATCGGGCGCCGGAGCAGGTCCAGGAGGTTCACCCCCGAGATCGACCTGGGCGGCCCGGGAGGGGACCCAGCGATCTCCCACGTCCACGCCGTCCTGCTGGCCCGCCCCGGCGACACCTGGTCGTTGGTCGACCCCGGCTCGACCAACGGAACCACGGTCAACGGGACCGCCGACCCCATCGCCCACCACGTGGAGGTTCCCCTGAATGACAGCGACCGCATCTACGTCGGCGCATGGACCGTCATCATCCTCCAGAAGGGGTGAACCCCGTTGATGCCCCCCAACTCCGATCCGGCGGCCGGGCGAGCGGAGCCGGACCCCCTTCCGGCACGGCTCCGCTCCTGGAGGCCGCGCCTGCGCGGGGCGATGCGGACCACGCCCGCCCGGCTGTGGGCTCTGACGCTCCTGTGCCTGATGGTCATCGCCGGTCTGTTCGGGTCCGCGACGGTCACACTCAACCAGGCTCGGGACGGGCTCACCGTCCTGGGCCGGGACGCGGGGCCGCAGGCCATGGCCACCACCGAGCTGTACCTGGCACTGGCCGAGATGGACGCCGTCGTCGCGGACGTTCTCCTCATGGGCACCGACCACGACCTGGGGTCGGGGCGGGACGAGGCCCTGGCACAGTACGACGCCAGTCGGGCCAGGGCCAATGAGGCCCTGCTCCAGGCCGCCTCGCTGACCGAGGGCGACACCGTCGAGGAGTTCAACGTCCGGGCGGTTCTGGACGGGATGGGCACCTACGACCAGAAGGTCGGCGAGGCGCGCCTGCTCAACGACGAGGCCCAGTCCCCGCCGGGGGAGGTGGACCCGCGGGCCCTGGAGGTGTACCGGGAGGCCACCCGGCTGATGCACACCGAACTGCTGCCCAAGGCGTTCAACCTGGGGCTCGACTCCTCCGCGATCGTGCGCGCCAACCACGAGGCGGGGCGGTCCTCGGTGGCGCTCGGACTCGTGTGGGTCGGCGTGGTGGGCGCCACGGCCGTGGCCGCCCTCGTCGGGCTGCAGCTCTACCTGCGGGTGCGGTTCCGCCGTCGGTTCAACGCCCCGCTGCTGGCCGCCACGGCCGGGGCCGTGGCGCTGACCCTCGGCGTCGTCCTGGCGCTGAACAGCAGTGGCGCCCACCAGAGCGGTGCCAGGGACGAGGGGTTGGACGCCGCGATGGCACTGGCCCGGGCCAGTGCCATCGCCACCGACATGCAGGCGGACCAGAGCCGTTACCTCCTGGACGACGACTTCGCCGACAACTACCAGCAGGTCTACCTGGAGCGCGCCCAACAGGTGCTGTTCCGCCCGGCCAGCACGCTGACGGACTACTACGAGGCGATCGGTGAGATCCCGGACGCCTACCCGGACCTGCCGGGCCCGGACGGCACCGACCCCCTGGACCCGGGCACGCTGGGATACCTCGGGCAGAGCGCCCAGGACTCCCTGCTGCCGGGTCAGGAGGACGCCCTGGCCGAGGTCCTCACCGCCTACAGCGCACTCCAGGAGGAGGACCAGCGGATGCGTGCCGCCGCCGAGCGAGGGGACACGGCGGCCGCGATCGACATCCGGATGGGGGTCGCCCACGCCGACGACGGGGCGTTCACCGCCTACACGGACGCCCTGGACGGGCTGATCGACCTCCACCGGGAGGAGTTCACAACGGGTATCGGGCGGGGCGACGCCGCCTTGTCCCGGTGGTCCTGGGGGCTGCCGCTCGGCTCCCTCGTCCTGCTCGCACTGGTGGTGGTCGGGGTCCGCCCCCGGCTCGCCGAGTACCGCTGACCCCGAGAGACAAGGAACAGGCCGATGTGGTTTCGACACCGCCGTGGCACGGCCGCGGCAGCCCTGGGCGCCGTGGCGGTGATTGCGCTGCCCGCCTGCTCCGCGGAGGGTGAGGGGTCCCTGGTCGACGCGACCTCGCTGACGGTCGGGGTCAAGGAGGACCAGCCGGGGCTGGGGCTGGACGTGGGCGGCGAGCTGGTCGGGTTCGACGTGGACGTCGCGACCTACATCGCCGGGCACATGGGGATCGACGACGTGCGGATGGTGGGCGTCACCTCCGCGGAACGCGAGGAGAAGCTGATCAGCGGAGAGGTCGACATGGTGGTGGCGACCTACTCCATCACCCCGGAGCGCAGGACCGAGGTGACCTTCGGCGGCCCGTACTACGTGGCCAAGCAGGACATCCTGGTGCGCGCGGACGAGAGCGGGGTGGAGGGAGTACGCGACCTGCAGGGCCGCAGCGTCTGCCAGGGGGCGGGCTCCAACTCGGCCACCCGCATCACCGAGGGGCTCGGCATCGAGGTGCGCGAGCTCCAGGAGGCGGAGACCTACAGCGCCTGTATCGAACGGCTGAGCGAGGGTTCGGTGGATGCGGTGTCCACGGACAACCTGATCCTCGCCGGGTTCCTGGCCGAGGACCCTGACGCGTTCCGGTTCGTGAACAACCCGTTCACCGACGAGAAGTACGGCGTGGGTCTGCCGTACGGCGACGTCGCGGCCTGCGAGGCGGTCAACAAGGCGATCAGCGAGATGTACCAGGACGGGACCGCGGTCGGCCTGCTGGAGGAGTGGTTCGGCGAGACCGACCTGGAGGTGGTCCGGAGCGTCCCGCAGTTCGAGGGCTGTGCCTAGCGCTCCCCAGGGGGCCCGGAGCTCCGCACGGGACTTCGTGTGCCTCCGGTGAGACCTGGGATCACGCCGCCGTGTTCGCTCGGATCAGCGGCGGTCTCCGGGTGGTCCGAGAGAGTTATATGGCAGATACTGAACCTCGTGTAGGGCATTGGGGGGAGAGAAGAGGAGTTGTCCGTTGACCATCGTGGAGTTCCTGAACGCACGTTTGGACGAGGACGAACGCGCTTCCAAGGCCGTGCCGGTGGGCTCACGCGGTCGGGAGCGCGCACTGGCCGAGGTGTCGGCCAAACGCAAGATCGTCCGCGGCTACACCGAGGCGCACAGCGCGAGCATGCGCATCCTCGACACCTCTCCCCAGGCGGCGAAGGCCGAGGGGGACCCCTGGTCCGAACTGCTGGCCTGGCGGCTCGCGGTCAAGTACCTGGCCGCCGTCTATCGGGGCCACCCCGAATACGACCGCACCTGGGAGGGGTGAGGGCCTCCCACCCGTCACCCACCACCACCCTCAACGGACGCCTGCGGCGCTGTCCCTTTCCCACGTCACCCACCACCACCCTCAACGGACGCCTGCGGCGCGGCCTCCTCCCGACTCCCGTCCTCCTCGTTCGGGCAGTGCGAGCAGTAGCTCGACCGTCTCGGCCAGATCCCGGCCCTCGGCGTCGGGGCGCTCGAAGACCGAGGGGAAACGTCCCTCCAGGTGCGCCGACCAACCGGTGACCAGGCCCGCCCCCCTGCCGCCGGCCGCGTCCCACCCGTGCGCGGTGACCAGTCCCAGCCGATCCGGAGGTATGTCCAGGGCACGGGCCGCCGCCAGATAGGGCTCCCGTGACGGCCTTCGAGCCCCGAGGCCGTCCCCGCCCACGACCGTCTCCACCGGGAGCCCGGAGCGCTCCAACAGCAGGCGGATGTTCCCGTCGTCGCCGTGCCCGAGCACCGCGGTCCGGATCCCCCGCCCGTGTGCCGCGGCCAGGGCGGTTGCGGCCTCACGGCGCGGTTCGAGGCGGGTGAGGCCGTCGATGACGACGTCCTCCGCCGCGGGGGCGATCTGGTTCCCGGTGATGTCCCGGAGCGACCCCCGGGCGACCTCCTCGAAGGTGCGCTCTCCACCCAGCAGGGCCAGCGCGAACGTGTCCCGCAACAGGTGGTCGCGCCACCGGGCCATCAGCACCCGGGGGACGCCCGCCTCCCGGAAACGCCACTCCAACGGACCGAGCGGGAAGAGGGTGTCGAGGACGTCGAAGACCAAGGCGGCGGGACGGGTGGGGCCGTGCGGGCGAGGGGGCATCGGCTGCACTCCAAACTCCTGAGGGGTGGAGTGTTCCTACCCGTTCGGACCGCCCGCGCTCACACCGCCGGGGGCCGGTCCGCGGCCAGCCGGGGGACCTGCTCGGCGGCCCACGGGCTGATCAGCCAGGGGGTCCGCTCGGCCAGCGCCACCACGTCAGGCCAGGCGGCCCAGGCGAACTCCGCGATCTCCCCGGGGTCGGGGTCGGGGGTGTCCTCGGTACGGGCCCAGAAGACCGGGCAGAACTCGTTCTCCACGATCCCCTCCGCCGATACCGCCCGGTAGCGGAAGTCCGGCAGGGCCTCGGCGACCTCGGTCAGACCGATCCCCAACTCCTGGCGGACCCGGCGGCGCACCGCCTCGGTCATGGTCTCCTCCGGGGAGGGGTGGCCGCAGCAGCTGTTGGTCCACACCCCCGGCCAGGTGGTCTTGCCCAGGGCGCGCCGGGTGAGCAGCACACGGCCGTCCGGGCCCATGACGTAGCAGGAGAAGGCCAGGTGCAGCGGGGTGTCCTCGGTATGCACGGTGGCCTTGTCGGCGACCCCCACCGGTTCGTGCTCCTCGTCCAACAGGACCACGAACTCGCGTCCGGTTCCGCGCCCGTTCTCGGCCGGGGCGGATGTCTGCTGGGTCACGGAACTCCCCCTACCCGTGGCACCTGGTGCACACGTATCGACTCTCTTCCCTCCCATGGTGGCCCGTCCCGGGGTCCGTCGTGCCCCGAACGGGAGAAAAGACGCCCAGACCGTCCGGTGCCGGAGTGCGCATAGGGTTCCTGATGGCCCGGCAGGGTGGCCATCGGAGACAGCGGCGGGGTGCAGTGGTGACGGAAACGGTGACGCGGACGACAGTCGACGGGATCGACCCGGACAGACTTCGGGTGTGCCTGGAGGTACTGGCCGAGGCGGAGGCGCTGCCCGGCGACCACGACGACTCCAAAACCCTCCAGCGGGCCACCGCCCGGCTCTTCAAGGCACTCAAGGAGCGTCGGCGCAAGGAGCGCCAGGCCGCCCGTAGGGCCCACGACGAGGCCGTGTTCGCCGCCACGGCCACGGCCGCGCCGGACCGGATCGACGACGAGACCAACGGCCGTGCCCTGACCAGCCGTGCCCTGGCCGACGGCGAGGACGGTGACGGCGCAGGGAGCGGTACCGCCGACCAGGGTCTCGCCGACACGGGCCCTACCGGCGCGGATGGTGCCGACGAGGGCAGGCGGCTCGCCGGGGTCCTGCGCAAGGCCCGGCCCTGCTACGTCTGCAAGCAGAAGTACCAGGAGGTCGACGCCTTCTACCACCAGCTCTGCCCGGGGTGCGCCGCCTTCAACCGGCAGCGCCGCGGAGCCCGGACCGACCTGACCGGGCGGCGGGCCCTGCTCACCGGCGGCCGTGCCAAGATCGGCATGTACATCGCGTTGCGGCTCCTGCGCGACGGCGCCCACACCACGATCACCACGCGCTTCCCCAACGACGCCGTGCGCCGGTTCGCCGCGATGCCCGACAGCGGCCAGTGGATGCACCGGCTGCGGGTGGTCGGCCTCGACCTGCGCGACCCCGGCCAGGTGGTGCGGTTGGCCGACTCGGTGGCCGAGCAGGGGCCGCTGGACGTCCTGGTCAACAACGCCGCACAGACCGTCCGCCGCTCACCGGGCTCCTACGCCCCGCTGCTCGCGGCCGAGGCCGAACCGGTCACCGGTCAGGGGCTGCCCGAACCGCTGGTGCTCGGCGGGGTCCGGCCCCGGGAGCTGTCGGGCGCAGCGGAGGCGGAGGTCGCCGAGGCCGCGCCGCACACCCTGACCCCCGAGATGCTCACCTCGCTGGCGCTGACCACCGGCGCCGCGCACCCGGACCGGGTCCGCGAGGGAGGGGCGATCGACGCGGGCGGGCTGGTGCCGGACCTGGCGCCGGTCAACAGTTGGACCCAGCGGATCGGCGGGATCGACCCGGTGGAGATGCTGGAGGTGCAGCTGTGCAACGTGAGCGCGCCCTTCCTGCTGGTCGACCGGCTGCGCCCGGCGATGGCCGCCTCCTCGGCCCGGCGCAAGTACATCGTCAACGTGTCCGCGATGGAGGGCGTGTTCGGCCGCGGGTACAAGGGGCCGGGCCACCCGCACACCAACATGGCCAAGGCCTCGCTGAACATGCTCACCCGGACCAGCGCACAGGAGATGCTGGAGACCGACGGCATCCTCATGACCAGTGTGGACACCGGGTGGATCACCGACGAGCGGCCGCACCCGGACCGGGAGCGGATGGCCGAGGCGGGTTTCCACGCGCCCCTGGACCTGGAGGACGGCGCGGCCCGCGTGTACGACCCCATCGTCCGCGGGGAACTCGGCGAGGACCTGCACGGCTGCTTCCTCAAGGACTACCGGCCCGCGAACTGGTGACCACCGCCCGGGCCCGGCCCCGCGACCCGCCCGGGCCGAGCAGGTCAGGGCAGCAGAACCAGACGGACCGGGGAACCGATCCGCTTCTCCAACTGCTCCACGGCCTCGGGGGCCTCCTCCAGGGTGAACGTGCCGCTGATGGAGCGGCTGAACTCCAGACGGCCCGCCCGGACCAGGTCCACCAGCTGGGTCACGTGCTCGGGCTCCGAACCGTAGTGGCCGAGGATCTGCTGGCGCAGGTAGCTGAACCGGGTGCCGTCCTCGACCTCCAGCGGTTTGGCGGTCAGGCCGACCAGCACCAGGCGGCCGTGCTCGCCGAGCACCTGGATCGCCTGCTCGCGCACGACCGGCACCCCCGCGAAGTCGAAGGCGACGTCGAGGCCGCGGCCGTGGGTGAGTTGACCGACCCGGGTGAGGAAGTCCGGTGCCGTGGAGTCCAGGGCGACGTCCGCCCCGTAGGTCAGGGCGCGGTCCCGGGCCTGTTCGTCGGGGTCGGCGGCGATGATCGGCGCGGCGCCCACCATCCGCAGGAGCTGGACGGCGTGTGCACCCAGGCCGCCCACACCCCACACGCACACGGCCTCGGCCGGGCGCACGTCACCGGTGGCGGTCACCGCGGCCCAGGGTGTGGAGACGGCGTCCGGGATGATCGCGGCCTGTTCGAAGGGCAGGTCGTCCGGGATCGGGACGAGTGTCTCCTCGGCGGCCAGTGCGTACTCGGCCCACCCGCCGTCGTAGTCCACGCCCCGGGTGAGCAGGCGCCCGCGCCGGTCGTACTCGCCCGCCTGGAGCGCCACCCGGTCGCCGGCTCCGACGTCGAACACCTCCGGGCCCAGCTCCTCGACGACCCCGGCCACCTCGTGCCCCAGGGTGACCGTGTCGCCATCGAGGTGGAGCGGGCTCAGTGAGCCGTCGATGAGGTGGATGTCGGACAGGCACACACCGGCGGCCCGGACCCGGACGAGGACCTGGCCCCGGCCCGGAACGGGCCTGGGGACGTCGGTGACCCCGAAGGACCGGTCGGTGGTGTTCAGTCGGGCCGCGCGCATGGTGGCCATAGGTCATTCCTCGCAGTCGTGTCGTTGACACTCATTCCCCCACTGATCATCACGCTTCGTGCAGGGGTGTCTACAAGGACGACACGGGCGAAAAGGGTCAGAAACCGCTTACTTTTTCGTCAAGCGGACAGCGCCGCGGCCCTCCGCGGCTGCTCAGGACATGAGTCCGACCCGGTACGCCCAGGCGGCGATCTCCACCCGGTTGCGGGCGCCCAGCTTCTCCTGGACCCGGGCCAGGTGCGTTTTGACCGTGCTCACGGTGACGTGCAGCTCCGCCGCCACCTCGGTGTTGGTCAGCCCGCGCGCGACGGTGCGCACGATGTCCAGTTCGCGCGCGGTCAGCCCGGCCCCGGCCGGGTCCCGCCGGGGGGCGGGGGCGCTCGCGAAGTGCCGGAGCAGACGCACCGTGATCCGGGGCGAGACCAGCGCGTCACCCCTGGCCGCGGCCCGTACCGCCTCGACCAGCAGGGCGGGCCCCGCATCCTTGAGCAGGAAGCCGACCGCGCCGCCGGTCAGCGCCGCGTGCACGTACTCGTCCAGGTCGAAGGTGGTCACCACGACCACCCGCAGGGGGTCGGCCACGTCCGGACCGGCCAACCGCCGGGTCGCCTCCAGACCGTCGATCCCGGGCATCCGGATGTCCATGAGGACCACGTCCGGCCGCAGCTCCCGGGCGAGCCGGACCGCCTCGATCCCGTCACCGGCCTCCCCGACCACCGAGATCCCGTCCTCGGCGTCGAGCATGTAGCGAAAACCCGTCCGGACCATCTGCTGGTCGTCGGCGAGCAGTACCCGAACCGTCACTCCCGGCCGTCCCCTCCGTTTCGGGCGGGGATGGTCCCCCGCACCGTCCAACCCTGCCCCACCCCGTCGGGGCCCGCCGTCAGCTCACCGCCGAGCAGCCGGGCGCGTTCGGTCATTCCCACCAGCCCGTGGCCGCCGCCCACCGGCCTCCCGGCGCCCCGGCCGTCGTCCTCGACCCGGACCAGGACCTCCTCGTCCGTCGCCGTCACCACCACACTCACCCGGGTGGCGCCCCGGGCGTACCGCAGCGCGTTGGTCACCGACTCCTGGGCGATCCGCAGCACCGCCGTGCCCACCTCCGGGGGCAGCTCCCCGATCGGGCCGGACAGGTGCACCGTCACCTCGGGCCGCCCGGGCGCGGCGGGGGCGGCGAGCGCGGTCAGCCCCTCGGCGGGGCTGGGAGCCAGCGGTGGCTCACCCGGCGCCCGCAGCCGGGAGACCATCCCCCGCATGGACTCCAGGGCCCGGGTGCCCGACGCCTCGATCTCGGGCAGGGCGGCCCGGACCGCTGCGGGGTTCCGGTCCGCGATGTGCCGCAGCGCCTGTGCCTGCACCACGATCCCGGTGACCTCGTGGGCCACCACGTCGTGCAGGTCGCGGGCGATGGCCAGCCGCTCCGCCGACCGGACCCGTTCCACGTGCGCTCGGCGTTCGGCCGCGTGCCAGCGCAGGTACAGGCCCGGGGCCAGCCCCGTCGCGACCATCAGCAGCGTGCTGGAGAGGTAGAGGCCGGTGGGTTCGCGCAGGTAGTCGGAGAAGAAGGCGGCCAGAGCCAGTACCGACACCACGGCGATCTGCCAGGCTCGGCAGCGCAGTCCGGCCAGGGCCAGGACCACGATCACTCCGGCGGTCTCGGCCATGGTGGTCGGGAAGCCGAACATCCCCTTGGGCAGCGGCCACAGCAGTGTCGACACGGTCAGGACGGACAGGGACACCGTGACCCCGGCCGCCAGCGTCGCCCGGGGACCCGCCCGGGGCACGGACACCAGGACCACGGCCAGGACACAGACCGCCCCGGAGGCCACACCGGCGAAGTCCATCGGGCCCGTGGGCGGGCCGGGCCAGTCCTCGATGGTCGGGATCTGCAGCGCGGCCCGCAGGTCCAGCGCCCACAGCAGGATCATCATCGCGGACAGGCCGGGTGCCGCGAGGTGCCGCAGCGTCCGGGACCTCTGGTCGAACGCGGCGAAGAACCTGTTCAGGGCGGTGGTGCGGGTCATGGTGTTCAGGCTAGGCCGACGCCCCGGAGCGGGCATCGGTCAAAGGGACGAACCGCGGAGCACGTTCCCCGGCGGGACGGGGAGTCCCGCCGGGCCCCTCCGGCGGGAGCGGTGCGCCGTCGGTCGCCGGGCGCCGTCGATCGGCCGAAAGGCTGACTCGGCGGGGGAGGCGTTTCGGCTGTTCGGGTGATGTGCGGCGGGTGCCGGGCGGGTGATGCTGGGGGCCGTCTCACAAGGAGGACCCGTGACCGCAGAGCCGACCCCGGCCGCAGCGCCGCCCGAAGCAGACCCGCGCACACCCGTGTACGGGGGAGCGCCCGCGCCCCGCAGGAGGGTCGCCTTCCTGGACGCGGCCCGCGCCCTGGCGATGATCGGTGTGGTGGCGATGAACGCGCCCACCGTCGTCTTCGCCGCGGAACGGCTCGGAGAGCGCGAACCGAGCACCCTGGCCTCGGTCGTGGACGGCGGGCTGAGCGTGCTGATGTCCGGCAAGGCCCGTGCGCTGCTCATGCTGCTGCTGGGCGTGGGCGCCGTCCTCGCCTGGCGGGCGGCGGCCCGGCACGGGGGACGGCCGATGGTGCTCATGCTGCGCCGCTACGTGGTCCTGGGCCTGCTCTTCGGGGCGCCGCACCTGATGGTGTTCTCCGGGGACATCCTCACCCACTACTCGCTCACCGTACTGCTGCTCGCCCCCTTGATGCCGTTCCTGCTGTCCGGCTCGCGGGCCCGGCCGTTCTGGTTCGCGGCGGCCCTGTTCGTCGCGGCGCCGTTCCTCGCCTACGGGGCGGGCGAGCTGCTCCCGGGCGGCCCTGGCGACCTGGTCAGCCTGATCCCGCAGACCCTCGGGTTCTTCTGCGTGGGCGTGTGGCTCGCCCGCAGGCCCGAACTCGCTTCGGAGACCGCTGGCGAGCCCACCCGGCTTCCGCTGCGCCTGCTGTGGGCGGGACTGGTCGGGCAGGTGCTCGGCATGGTCACCATGTTCGGCTCCGATCTGTTCTTCCCGATGGAGTTCGACGCCCAGGGCATCCCGGTGCTGGGACCCGACGGCATGCCGGTGGTCCATCCCGGCGCGGACATGATGATGTCCCTCGGAGGCAGCCTCTCCGGCCTGGGCGGAGGCCTGTTCTTCCTGGGCCTGGTGTGGTGGCTGTTCACTCGTGACCGGACCGCAGCCAGGGCCCTGGGCGCCCTGGCCCCGCTGGGGCGGATGACGCTCACCGTCTACCTGGGCAGCACCGCGGTGTTCCTGTTGACCATGAAGCCGTTCGAAGGGGTGATCCCGATCCTGGCGCAGTACGGGATCGCCGCCGCCTACTTCGTGGTGATGGCCCTCTTCGCCCGCTGGTGGTTGGGCAGCTTCAGGCTCGGCCCCTTGGAGTGGGTCTGGCGGAGCCTCACCTACCTGCGTCCCATGCCGATGCGCGGGGTGCGGGGCGAGGGGGAGCCGGGGCGTCCGGAGAGCGCCGGGCGGCCCGGGCACGGCGGTCACGCCGAATAGCAGCACCGCCGGCACGTGACACGAGGGGCCTGGGCCCGGAAACGTTCGTTTCGGTCCCGGGCCCCTCGGTTCAGCCCCCGGCCACCGAGGGGAGCAGGCGTACGTCCGCCCCCTCGTGGACGGGGGCGTCCAGCCCGCCGACGGACCGGCACTCGTCCTGGTCCACGAACACGTTCACGTACCGGCGCAGTTCGCCCCGCTCGTCCCGGATCCGCCGGTCCAGGCCCGGATGGCGGGCGGCCAACTCGTCCAGTACCCCGCTCAACGCGGCACCGTCGGCGACCTCGAGCAGGACGTGTGCGGCCCCCTCGGCGTCGGCCCGCAGCACGCTGGTCAGGTGCACGGTCACCCGCATCTCACACCTGCCCCGCCCGGACGCACAGCACATCGGGCAGGTGCGCGGCCACCTGGTGCCAGCGTTCGCCGTCGTCGGTGATGGCGTAGACGTCCCCGGACCGGGTTCCGAAGTAGAAGCCGGGTACGTCGGCGCCGTCGGTGCAGGCGGCGTCGCGCAGCACGATCCCGAAGTACGGGTCCTCGGGCAGACCCTGGTTGACCGGCCGCCAGGAGTCGCCGCCGTCGTCGGTGCGGTAGGCACTCAGCCTGTGGTCCGGCGGGAAGTGCACCTCCTGGCTGACCACGGGGAAGTTCAGCGCGGTCCCTGGCCGGTGCGGGTGGGTGACCATCGCGAAGCCGAAGTCCGTGGGCAGGCCCTCCTCGATCCGGCTCCAGCCGTCGTCGGCAGGGGCCGAGCTCCGGTAGACCCCGTGGTGGTTCTGCGCGTAGAACGAGCCGTCGGAGGCGACGGCGACCTTGTGCACGCACTGGCCGTACTCGGGCTCCTCGTCCGGCAGGAACCCCGCGGAGATACCGCGGTTGGTCGGCGCCCAACTGGCTCCGCCGTCCTCGGTCTGGTAGACACCACCGGTGGACATCGCCACGGTGAGCGCCTCGGGGGAGCGGCGTCCCGCGCCGAGGACGCCGGGCAGGACGGTGTGGATCGCGGCGCCCCCGGCCCCGGGGAACCAGTTGCTCCGGTGCGGGTGGTCCCACAGGGCGCGGACGAGGTCGAAGCTGTCGCCGCCGTCGGAGGACCGGAACAGGGCGTGCGGCTCCACCCCGGCGTAGACGGTGTCCGGGTCCGGGCCGAAGGCGAACTGCCAGGCGCGGGTGAGTGAGGCCCCGGTGTCCTCGGGGAAGGCGATCGGCGGCGCCCCCGGTTCGGCCCAGGTGTCGCCGAGGTCGTCGCTGTGCCAGACGCTCGGTCCGAAGTGCCAACTCTCCGTTCCGGCGAGTAGGCGTCCGGTGTGCGGGTTGATCCCGACGGTGTAGACGGGACTCATCCCGGCGTCGTTGGCCTCGTCGAGGCGGTGCGGTCCGTTCACCTCCCACGCACGCCGATCCTCGCTCCGGGCCGTGAACAGGCCCTTACGTGTACCGATGACCAGGAGATATGCCATGACGAACCCCCGAGTGTGAGACAGGTCTCCACTCTGGCACAGGGGTGCGACATTCGGGGGAGGGTCGGCGGGGAGGGGCCCGGGGTTGCCGGGGTGGCCTTGCCCGATGGGTTACGGACGTCTCGGTAAGTTAATAGTTAGGAACCCGAACGATTTGCCGTGGTGACTAATTCGCCTTGAGTGAAAATGGTGACCCTCTCGGAGGGATAAGTTCTGTGAGGAGGGAACCTTTTCCGGGCAAGGGTTCCGCGGTCAGGGGAAGGCGGTTGTCAGTACCAGATCTCTTTGCAATAAACTCCCGGGCCAACCGGTGTTCGCATCCGAGGCTCTCCCAGGCCTCGGATGGCCGGTGACAGCCCGTCATCCAGCCCGGAAGACTTCCCGCTCCCTCGGTCTCCCGGTCCGTTTCGGGACCACCGTCCCTATGGCCGGTCCCGCGTACCAAAGAGAACCGAGTTCCCACTCGATAGGGTCGCCTCATGCACCACCCCCCGGACACACTCCACGCTCGCAAACGTCGTAAGGCGAGGGCCACGATCGTGTCAGCAGCCTTCCAACTCTTCGCCGAGCACGGATTCGACAACGTCACGGTTGCCGCCATCGCGGAACGCGCCGAGGTCGGCCGCACCACCTTCTTCCGGTACTTCGGTGACAAACAACAGGTGCTGTTCGCCGACGACGGCGCCGAGGTGGACCGCATGTGCGCCTACGTGCTCGACAAGGCGGACCGGCCGCTGGGCGGCGACCTCGGGGCCGCGCTCACCCTGCTCCGCGAGGCCGCTGTCGCCACCAGGCCCTACGCCGCGCTGTCCCCCGCCCACTCCGCGGTTCTGGTCCGCCTGCTCAGAGAGAGCGTCGACCTCAGATCCCGCTACCTGTTCACCCGACAGCAGCGGGCGTTCCGCCTCGCCGGGGCCCTGACCGAGGCGGGGGCGGCCGAGAACACCGCCGTCCTGGCCGGCCACGCCGCGATGGCCTGCGAACTCACCGCGATGCGGCTGGCCGAGGGCCCGGAGCTCTTCCCCGCACGGGTGGACGAGGCCTACGGGATGCTGCACACCCTCGGGAACTGACCCCGCCCGGGCCCCGGGGCGGTCCCGGGCGGATGGCCGGAGCACGGCACCAGGCTAGGTCGCGGTCAAAGGCACGCGGTGAGCGGGGCCGGTGAGCGACGACGGGGCCGGACGCGGTGCGCCCGGCCCCCGTGTGTGCTGCGGGATGCTCCTATAGATGTCAAGCAGCTTGGGCGAGATCGTGTCGGGCGGGTGGAAGCCCGCTCTCAAGGACCCTGGCCTGCCTGGTCAGGACCTTGTAGACCTCGCGTGCCACATGGCGTTTCAAACAGCGCATGATGTCCTTCTTGGCCAGGCCCTGCCCGGTGCGCCGCTCCACGTAGGCGCGGGTGCGCTCGTCCCAGCGCATCCGCACCAGCACGATGGTGTGCAAGGCGTGGTTGGCGGCCCGGTCACCGCCCCGGTTGAGCCGGTGCCGATCCCGCCTCCCCGAGGAGGCCGGAATCGGCGCGACCCCGCACAGATGCGCGAACGCCGCCTCCGAGGCCAACCGGTCGGGGTTGTCCCCGGCCGTGGCCAACAACTGCCCGGCCACGTCAGGTCCCACCCCCTTCAGCTCCAGCAGCTCGGGGGCCGCCCGGTGGGTCAGGGCTTTGAGCTCGACATCCAACTCGGCGATCTCCTCGCCCAGGGCGCCGATCCGCTTGCCCAAACGGCGCAGAGCGGCCTTGACCGCCTGGGCGGGGTCGGCCAGGTCCGTACCGGGACGCAACCGGGAGCACACCGCGGCCAGCTTCGCCACCGCCAGCCCGCGCAGCGGGGTCCGGACCTGTTCGGGGGCGGTGACCACCAACTGGCGGGCCTGGTTGATCGCCTGGGTGCGGGCCTTGACCGCCGAGCGGCGCACCACCCGCAGGGAACGGATCGCCTCCACGATCCCATCACGAGTCTTGGGCGTGCCCGACGCCCGCCCCGAGGCCACCGCGGTGGCGGCGTAGGCGTCGATGGGGCCGGACTTGCCCTTCATCCTGCGCGTCTTGCGGTCGGGGCGGTCCACCTCGACCACGGCCAGGCCCGCACCGCCCAGCACACGGGCGAGTTCAGCGCCGTAGGCGCCGGTGCCCTCCACCCCGACCGCGTCCACCGTGCCGTGGGAGCACAGCCAGGACACCAGGCGGCGGTAGCCGGTACCGGTGGCGGGGAACTCGGCGTCGGCCAGGTGGCGGCCGAGGGGATCGATGAGGGCGGCGTGGTGGGTGTCACCGTGGGTGTCCACGCCCGCTGTGACAACGAGGGGCTGATCGGTCATGCTGGTCATGGTCGTCCTGTCGCTGGTTCCGTCGGGGCGGCACGCGCCGGCCGGGCGGGCGGACAAGACTGTGGCGGGGCTTCTCGACCAAGCTCCTATGAGGTCACGGTCGCCCGTCCGGTCGCGTGCGGTGGCTTCCCCGGGCAGGCCGACGAATCCCGTAAAGGACAACCTTGCGGTGTCGGTCAGTCGGTGGGTCAGACCTGCCGGAGAAGCCACTACACATCCTCACAGTCAGTCGAAGAGCTCGTCGGTGTGTTTCGCCCCGACGGCCCTGGTGATCCAGATGTCGAGCCGGTCGGAGTCGGTGCACTCCTCGATCCGCCTGCGCGCGTCTGGCCCGACCGAAACGGGGAGTACGTCCAGAAGGCGGAGGAGCGCCTCTCGTTTGCCCTGGACCAGGCCTGCTTCCCGGCCTTCCTCTCGGCCCTCCTCAAGCCCCTCTTCGCGTCCCTGGCCGACGTACTTGCGGGCGAAGTCGCTCTGCCACTCGTAGGTTCCGGTTGCCATGAGTTCCTCCCACATCAGTCGAGCCGCCGCGCTGAGCTTGGACTCGATGAAGTCATAGTAAATGAGACGGGTGTGTTCGGGCAGGCCGTCCAGGGCCGATTCGGTGGCCTTGAGCACCGCCGGGTTGTCTCCATGGGCGGCGGCCGAGAGGACGACGGGGGCTCCCCCGGGGGGCACGGCTACCGGGCCGAGGACGGTGTTGAGAGGATCGTGTGCGGCCTTCGGGCGCACCGAATCCTGGAAGGAACCACCGATACCATGAGCCCCATCATCACCCGCCGGACCACCGGAGCCGCCGGATGACCAGTGACGGGACCCCCGACGAAGCCACGGTGCTGCTGCGCGTCCACGGCTCGCTCGCCCGGGCCACGCTCAACCGGCCGCGCGCCATCAACGCCCTCGACCACGGCATGGTCCGTGTGCTCGCGGACGCCCTCACCGTCTGGGAGAAGGACGAGAGGGTATCGGTGGTGCTGCTCGACGGTGCCGGTGAACGCGGCCTGTGCGCGGGCGGCGACATCCGAGCCATCCGCGCCAGCGCCGTGACCGGGGACCGGCGGGCAGCCGACTTCTGGCGGGACGAATACCACCTCAACGCCCAGATCGCCCGCTATCCCAAGCCGTATGTCGCCCTCATGGACGGTGTGGTCATGGGCGGCGGGGTCGGTGTCTCCGCGCATGGCGGAGTCCGTGTGGTCACCGAGCGCTCCAGGGTGGGCATGCCGGAGACCACCATCGGGTTCGTGCCCGACGTCGGCGGCACCTACCTGCTGTCACGGGCCCCGGGCGAAACCGGGACCCATCTGGCGCTCACCGGTACCGCGGTCGGTGCGGCGGACGCCGTGTACACCGGCATGGCCGACCACCACGTGCCCTCCGAACACCTGCCCGAACTGGTCCGTGCGCTCTCGGAAACGGTCACTGAGGCCGACGTCGTCGAGGTTGTGGGCCGCTTCGCGCAGACCGCACCAGCCGGGGACCTGGCGTCCCGCCGGGCCTGGATCGACACCTGTTACGCGGCCGACACCGCCGAGGAGATCGTGGCGCGGCTGCGCGCCCACGGCGACCCGGAGGCGGCGAAGGCGGCCGAGACCATCGAGGGCAAGTCGCCGACCTCGGTGAAGACCACCCTGGCGGCGCTGCGCCGGGCCCGCGCGCTGGCCACCCTGGAGGAGGTCCTGGAACAGGAGTACCGGGTCTCCACGGCCACGCTGGCCTGGCCGGACCTGGCGGAGGGCATCCGGGCCCAGGTGATCGACAAGGACCGTCGGCCCAGGTGGTCCCCGGCCGCGCTGGCGGAGGTCGCCGACACCGACGTCGCCCGGGCCTTCGACCCCGCCCCGGACGGGCCGCTCGGTCTCGCCGAGCCCGGGGCGGGCACCACGCGGACGGGACCGTAGCCCCCGTCGGCAGGACGAACCGAACGGAACCGGGTGTTTCGGGAGGAGGCCGGGTGGTACATCTGTTGGACAGACCACCCCCACGACTGTGCCAGGAGCCCCCGTGTCGTATCACCACCCGCTGCCCCAGACCCTGTCCGTCGCGCGGATCCTGCTTTTCGTCAGGTTCGCGCTCGGAGGCCTGTCCTACGTCTTCACCCTGGCGATCCTGGACAGCATGAGCCGGTCCGAGGCCGATGTCGACTACGGGACGACCAAGGGTGTGCTGGCGTTCCTGCTGCTGCTCGGGGTCGCGATGGCCGTCTTCGACTACTACGTCGCGGCCACCGTGAAACGGGGCGGGCGGCGGGCGCAGGTGTTCGCCCGGGTGGCCGCCGGTCTCGGCTTCGCCGGTGTGCTGCTCAACCTGGTGCTGGGCCGGTGGCTCAACGCCGTCATCGCACTGGTGCTGGCCGTCGCGGTCGTCCTGCTCGTGGAGAGGGCTCCCTCCCGGGAGTGGTTCGAGGTGACGCAGCGGGGCGCGAAGTACACCGGCGGCTGACGGTCGGGGCCGTCGAGCCCGTCGGAGAAAGGGGCCGGGGACCAGAACCCCGTACCTTGGCCGTGTGCCTCACAGACACCGTGCCCGAGGCGGAGAGCGCCGGGCGGCGCGCCCGTCGACGGGGAGCGGATTCGGAGGGGCGGCGTCTCCCGTGGTGGCGGGTGCGGGCGCGGCCCGGGTCACTCGGGGCGGCCGACGGTGAACTCCTGGAGCCTGATCCCGTGTGATTCGTGGTCCCCGGCCAGGCTCAGCCCCGCCTCCGCCGCCAGGGCCGCCAACTCCTCGCCGTCCCGCTCCCTCCCGTTGAAGTACGCCAGCATCCGCACGTCGAGTTCGCTCATCGCCTCCCCGCCGCCGTACTCGGCGACCAGGACGGTCCCGCTCGGGCCGGCCGCCTCGGCGCAGCGCCGCAGGATGGCGCGGGCCGAGGCGTCGTCCCAGTCGTGCAGGATCCAGCACAGCAGGTAGGCGTCCGCGCCTTCGGGCAGCGGGTCGAAGAAGCTGCCCTCGACCGCCGTGGCGCGGTCCGCCAGCCCGGCGTGCCGGAAGGCCTCCCGGGCGGCCGCCGCCGGTCCGGGCAGGTCCACGACGGTACCGCGCGGCCGGGGGAAGCGCTCCAGCAGCACCCGCAGCAGGGAACCGTCCCCGCCGCCCACGTCCACGAGGTGTTCCAGCGCCTCCCACTCGTACATCCCGGCCAGGGTCCGCGCCTGTGCGGCCATGCGCGCCCCCATGATGTTGTCGAAGGAGGCGGACAGCTCCGGGTCGGCGGACAGGTCCTCCCAGAACGAGGAACCTCCGAAGTACAGCCCGTAGGCGGGCTCCCCGGTGCGCAGCGCCTCGGCCAGCTCCGCCAGGCACAGGTCCGCCCGTCCGTGCGCGCTGTCGGCGGCGAACCAGTCCAGCCGCGAGTACGGGTGGTCCGAGCGCAGCGAGGCGCCGGTCCCGGTGAGGGCGTACCGCTCGCCCTCCCGGGCGAACAGGCCCTCGCCCTCCCGGGCGAACAGGCCCTCGCCCGCCAGGTGCCGCAACACCCGGGCCAGGGCCTCGGGCCGCGCTCCGACCGCCTCGCCCAGTTCCCGGGCGGTTCTCGGACCGTCGGCCAGGTGGTCGGCCACCCTCAGGGTCGCCACCGCCCGGATCGCCATCGGGGTGACCAGGCTGGCCTTGGCCCAGAGCCGGGCGGCCGCCTCCCTGGCCGCCCGGGTGCTCTCGGATTCCACGCCCATCGAACGCCCCCTCGGTCTCGCCGCTCTCTCTCCGGGAGGTTATCCACGGGCCCGGGCGTCCGGGGGGCGGCGTGCCGTAACGGCCGCTTCCGGCCACACCGCGCACGGCGGGGCCGGGCCCGCCGCGCCCTGTCCTGGGGCGGAACAGCGACCCCGGCCAGCAGTGCGCTGACGCTCACCCCGTTGACCAGGCCCGCCCGCCCGTGCTGGGTGCAGCCGAACGGAGTGATGATCCCATCAAGCCTGAGACCTAACATGTGTGCGTGAGGGCGCACCAGGCAACCTTTTAACTACTTTTAGTAACTGATGCTATGCAAGGAGTGCCTGGTTGCCATTGGTTGGCAACTAATCACCACCAATCGCAACTGGCGGGGATACTCTGTTGGCTATGGAGCGCACACTGCACTTGGCCGTCACGGTGACGCCTGACCTTGACGCTGGTGGGTATGTGGCACGCGCGATGGACGTTGAGGTCGCCTCCCAGGGCGAAACGGAGCAGGAGGCGTTGGCCGCGCTCACCGAAGCCTTGGATTTGTGCTTCGAGGATGATGAAGAGGCCGTGCGTCATTTCAGGCAAACCGCCAGCAGGGCGAGGGAGATCGACATACGCTTGCCCGCGTGAGTCCTTCCCTCGTTCCGATCTCTTCTGGTGCCAAAGTCGTCTCTGCCTTCCAGAAGGTCGGTGTCCGGACCAAGGGGGACCACGCGAAGCTCAGGAGAGATTCGCGGGTGGTCGTCGTCCCGCTGCACAAGGAACTCAAACGCGGGACCACCGCGTCGATCCTCAAGCAGGCCGGACTGACCGCCGACGAACTTCGCGACCTCCTCTGAACGGTCCCGGAGGCTTCCTGCGCGGCTGCCACGTTCTTCCCTGAGGTAGGCGAACCTCGGGCAGGGGAGACCGCCCGGCCGTGGTCCACGGCATCCTCGCGTGCTGTTCTCCGTGCCCGTCGGAGAGCCCCCGTCGGCCGTCGAGGGCTTCGGCACCGTCTGGCCTAGCCGGTCGCCGGCCCGTGGAAGCCCTGACGGCGTTCGACGAGCAGACGCCGCCTGTGCCGGTTGCGTCGGACCGCCGTGGTGATGAGGATCGGCAGCCCGAGCAGCAGGCCCAGGAACGACGGGACGAAGGCCCACAGCAACGTGCCCGCCACACCCCGGACGAACTCGGCACCGCCGTCACCGACGTCGGCCACCGCGAACTCCGCGCCGCCGGAGGTGCCGGGGCAGGACAGCGTGTACTCCCCGGCCCCCGGCGCCTCCTGGGCCCCGACCAGCGACCAGCTCTCCGAACCGGTGTCCACGTCGTGGCTGTAACCCGGTAGGCCGAACCCGGACTTGGTGCCGTCGGGGCGCACCAGGACGCACGTGTCCGCGGCCCCGCCGGAGGAGTACAGGCCCAGGAGGGTGTCGGTCCCCGTCACGGTGAAGACGGCCTCCTGACCGGAGGACACCCGGGCCTCGAACTCCGGCAGGGCCACCGTGGAGAGAACGGAGACGAGGAATCCGACGAGGGCCGTAACGAGCCCGCCGACAAGGACCAGGGCGCCCACGGCGTACCAGAACCGGCCAGGACGCAGTTCACGCGGGTCGATGCGGATCGGCACCGGGCCGGGGTGGCCGTGCGGTGGCGGGTGGGGGAAACTCATGGCTGCACCTTCGTGCCGGGTACGGGTGGGCTCCACCGGCGGGCGCCCGCCGGTGTCCGGTGTGATGCACGGAGGGCGCACTCCGGTTCCGGACTCCTCCCTGACGGTCTCCTGTCGGGGACGTCAGCCGTGCCGCCGGCCCTGCCCGTTGACCCAGGCGTGGTAAGCGTGGGCCTGGTACTCGCGGACCAGTCGCCGCCGGTGGTTGCCGCGCCTGATCGCGACCGCGACCGGCAGGGCCACGGACAGGAGCGCGCCCAGGGCGACCGACAGCATCAGTGTCCCGAACCCGGTGAGCATGGCCTGGTCGTACTCGACCGCGAGGTCGGTGTCGGCGATCACGTACTCGGTGTCGGAGGAGCCGGAGCACTCCAGTGTGTACTGGCCCGGGGAGCTGACCGAGACCGAGTGGGCCAGCCGCCACTCGCCGTGGCTGTAGCTGACGACCCTCTCCACGAGTCGGGGGCTGCCCCAGCCGGACAGGCGGCAGGAGTCGGGGTCCCCGTCGCGGGGCGCCACGTACAGGCCCAGCGAGTCCGTCTGTCCCGCCTCCACCTGGAACACGGTGCTGCCGCCGCCCGGCACGACCTCGGAGGCGAACTCGGGTCGGTCCTGGGGAGCGTTGCTGCCGAACAGCCAGAAGGCGGACGCGCCCAGCGCGACGCAGAGCACCAGACCGAAGGGCCCGAGCAGCATCCAGCGGAGTCTGGGCCGGACGTCCTGCGCGGGGACGTGCACCGGGGGAGGGACCACGACGTATCCGGGGGACGCGGCGTAACCGGGGGGAGGGGCGTGGGCGGCCGCGGCCGCGTACCGGCGCTGTGCGCGCCGGCCGGACAGCCTGCTGGTGCGTATGACCAGTACGGTCACGCACACGACCAGCGACACCAGGAAGGTGAGCATCGGGGACAGGATGCCGCCGACGATCAGGGCCGGGGAGGCTTCGGGGTTGTCGCTGAGCAGCAGGATGCTGATCAGCAGGTTCACCGGGAAGACCGCGCCGCCCACCCAGTACCAGAACCGGGCGGGCTTCACGTCGGGGAGTGGTTCCTCGGCGCCCGGTCCTGCCGGTGCGACTGGCGAATCGTGGGGGCCGGCGTGTTGGGGGTGCGCGACGGGCGGGTGCTGCGGTCGCAGGTGCTGCGGGGGCGGTGGGGGCGGGGCGCCCTGCGGGGCCTTGGGCAGGCTCAGGTCCTGTGGAGGTGGCGGAGGAGCGGAGGGCTGCTGGTGCCCGCCGTGCGGTGGGCCTTCTTCGGGGATCGGCATAAGGGGGTCTGCTGCTTTCGGTTTCAGTCCTGCTGAGGGGCTGTGGACGGTGTGCGGCGGAGGGTGTGGACCGCTGGGGGCGAGGGTCGGCTCGCGAGCCGGGCTTCGGCGCAGCGCTGCGGCCACCCCGACCGCGACCGCCGCGGGCGGCGGGACAGGGCCACGAAGACGATGATGCCGGTGACGGCGGTCTGGTTGTCCACGGCATGGGGGACTCGTGGGGGCGGGGCGTGGTCGCACGCCGAGTCGGTGCGGGGTGCCCCGCTAGGACGTGCCTTCGCCGGACGGCCGGTCTCGTACCGCACGGCGCTTGGCCTCCAGCCGCTCCTCCAGTTCGTCGGTGACCACCAGGTCGTGCCGGATCCGGCCGGTCCGGTAGCCCACCCGGGCCGCGATGTGGCCCGCGACGGGGACGGTGACGATCTGGAAGAGGCCGACCAGGATCAGGGTGCCGAAGTCGAACACCCCGGTCTCCTCCACCGGCATGATGCGCAGCCCGATACCGAGCAGCACCAACAGCATGCCCAGTACCTGCGGCTTGGCCGCGGTGTGCATCCGGGAGAGCAGGTCGGGGAAGCGGATCAGGCCCACCGCGGCGACGAAGGACAGCAGGGCCCCGGCCAGGATGCACAGGATCGCGACCCAGTCCAGGACGCTGACGAACTGCTCACTCACGGCTTTCCCCCTGTTCCATGGTCGCCGGGTACACGGTGTCCTCGGGACGGACGTGCTCCTCGGGACGCCTGGCGACGAACTTGGAGATACTGATCGATCCGACGAAACCCAGCAGCGACAGCACCAGCAGAGTGGGCAGGATCGTGGGATCACGGTTGAAGGCCGCGTAGGCACCGAGCCCGGTCAGCGCGGAGGCCAGCAGCACGTCCACGGACAGCGCCCGGTCCAGGATGCTCGGCCCCAGCAGGAGCCGGGCGGTGCCGAGCAGCGAGGCCACACCGAGCAGGACGGCGATGACGACCCACAGCGCGCTCACGTGTTCTCCTTCCCGGCCGCCGTCGCGGCCTCCAGGTCGTTGATGTCCTTCCGGGTGCCGAGCGCCCGGACGATCCGCTCCTCCAGGGTGAGGATGATCTGTTTGGACTTCTGCGCCTCGGCGTCGCTCTCCGCGCCCAGCATGTGCACGTACAGGATGTGTTCGGGCTGGGCGACCTCGACGATCACGCTGCCGGGGATCACCGAGGCGGCGATCGCGGTGCACACGAGCATCAGGTCGGAGTCGGTGCGCATCTGCACGGCCACCACCGAACTCCGCACCGGGGGGCCGGGGCGGAACACCTGTGCCGTCACCTGGAAGCTGGCGACGACCATCTTCCCCAGGACGTGGCAGAACAGGCGGACGCACTGCACCGGCCAGAAGCGGAAACCGGGCACGATGGGCGGCAGCGGGAAGACCATCATGATCGCCGCTGACACCAGGAACCCCAGGAGCGCGATCCCCAGGGACTCCGGGCGGGGTTCGAACCCCTTGAACAGCAGCATCCACACCAGGGTCATCCCGAGGGCGACCGGGATCTGCACCTTGCCGAGCCGGCGCCGGAGCGCGTTCAGGCCCCTGCCCCTCCTGGTCTTCAGGTCGTTCATCGGGAACCTCCCAGGACCGCTTCGATGTAGGGCCGTTGGGCCTGGAGGTCGACCGCCGCGTTGGAGGCGTAGCCGATGAGCGGTCCGGCGAACACGGTCATGGCCAGGCCGAACGCGACCAGTGCGACCGTGGCGCCCACCATGCTCTTGGGCAGGACCACCGAGGTCACCACCGGGGTGGCCGCGGTGGTGGTGTCGCTCAGTCGCGAGGACGGGCCGACCGCCTCCTCCGAGGGGCCGAGTGCCGCGGTCGAGGTGTCGTCGGCTTCGGAGTCCTCCAGGACGGTGCCGGGTTCGGCCACCATGCCCTCGGACGGAGTGCGCCAGAACGCGTAGTTCCACACCCGTGCGATGACGTACAGGGTCAGCAGACTGGTCGTCACCGAGGTGCCGACCAGTGTGTAGGCGAGCGGGGTGCCCGCGTCCACACCGGCCTGCAGCAGCCCGACCTTGCCCAGGAAACCGGACAGCGGCGGGATGCCGCCCAGGTTCATCGCGGGGATGAAGAACAGGACCGCGAGCACCGGGGCGATCTTGGCCAGACCGCCCAGGCGGTCCAGGGAGGTGGACCCGCCCCGACGTTCGATCAGCCCCGTGACCAGGAACAGGGTGGTCTGCACGGTGATGTGGTGCGCGATGTAGAACACCGCCCCCGCCATGCCCTGCTCGGTGCCCAGCGCCACCCCGAAGACCATGTAGCCGATGTGGCTGACCAGGGTGAACGACAGCAGACGTTTGATGTCGGTCTGTGCCACGGCGCCCAGGATGCCCATGAGCATGGTCGCCAGGGCCACCCACATCAGTGCGTTGTTGAGCTGGGTCCCCGGAAAGAGGAGGGTCTGCGTGCGGATGATCGCGTACACGCCGACCTTGGTCAGCAGGCCCGCGAACACCGCGGTGACCGGGGCGGGCGCGGTCGGATAGGAGTCCGGCAGCCAGGCGGCCAGCGGGAACACCGCGGCCTTGATACCGAACGCGATCAGCAGGATCACCTGGAGGACCAGGGCCAGGTCGGGGGAGAGTTCGGGGATGCGCTCGCCCAGTTGGGCCATGTTCACCGTGCCGGTCGCGCCGAACACCAGCGCGATGGCGATGAGGAACAGCACCGAGGAGACCAGCGAGACCACCACGTAGATGGCGCCCGCCCGCATCCGCGACTGCGTGCCGCCCAGGGTCAGCAGCACGTAGCTGGCGGTCAGCAGGATCTCGAACCCGACGTACAGGTTGAAGAGGTCACCGGCGAGGAAGGCGTTGGAGACGCCGGCGACCAGGATCAGGTAGGTCGGCTGGTACACCGACAGCGGCGCCACCTCGGCCTTGCCCGCCATCCCCTGGCCGATGGAGTACACCAGCACGGCCAGCGTGATCGCCGCCGACACCGTCACCATCAGCGCGGACAGCCGGTCGGCGACCAGGTTGATGCCGACCGGGGCCTCCCATCCGCCCACGTGGACCACCTGGGGGCCGAACACGTCGGCGCCCACCATCAGCGCGGCCCCGATCACCAGCACCAGCGCCAGCGAGATGACGCTCAGCCACTGCTGGACCCGGGGCCAGCGGATGCCCATGGCCAGTTTGACCCCGGCCGCGAAGAGCGGCAGCACCACCGGCAGGGGAATGAGGTAGTGGAGGATGCCGGCGAAGTAGTCCCATCCCATGGTCAGTCGTTCCCTTGCAGTTCGCTGTCCTCGGCGCGTGCCAGGCGTTCCCGCTCCGCCCTCATGGTCTGGCGCGCCTGGCGCCGCTGCGAGCGGATGCGGCGGCGCAGTTCACGCCACAGCTCGCGCTCGGCGGCGCGGTCGGCGCGCCGGTGCTCACGCAGTCGTTTGCGGCCCAGCCGGATGCGGCCGCGCAGCTCCGTCACCTGGTTGACCATGCTCTGCTGGCGGTCGGTCAGGCGGCGGACGGTCTCCTCGGAGTGCTCGTCGGAGCGGCCGTCCTCGGCCTCGACCTCGAATCTGGCCAGTTCGGCCTGGGCGGCCGCGATCTCCGCCTTGATACGGGCCTGTTCGGCCAGCTCCTGGGCGTCGGCCGCGGCGATGGTGGCCTGGAGTTCGGCGCGCTGGCGGCGGATGTCCGCCCGTAGCCTGCGGCGTTCCTTGAGGAAGCGCTGCCGCACGGCGCGGCGCCCCTCGCCCTGCAGGATGCGCAGGTCCTCCGCGTCGTCCTGGACCTCGTCGTTGCCTTCGAGCTGCCAGCTCCGATAGGCGAGGGCCAACAGGAACGCGGTGATGCCGAGGGTGATGACGATGGCCGTCAGGATCATCGCCTGCGGCAGGGGGTCGGTCATCTCGTCCGCGTCGTTGAACCACAGGAGCGGGGGCCCGCCCCCCTGGCCGGCCATGGCCATGATCATCAGGTTGACGCCGTTGCTCATCACGATGAAGCCCAGCAGCACCCGGGTCAGGCTGCGCTCCAGCAGGAGCACGACGCCGACCGCCACCAGGACACCGATGACGAGGACGAGGGTCAGGCTTGGTGACTCGTTCACGAGGTGACCTCCTCGGCGCGTGCTCGGCCCTCGGCCCCGGCGGTCTTCCCCACCTGTACGGCGTCCCGTTCGATCTGTTCGTCGATCCGGGCGCCCAGGCTCCGCAGGATGTCCAGGATCAGTCCGATCACCAGCAGGTACACGCCGATGTCGAAGATCAGGGAGACCGTCAGGTGGGCCTCGCCGAGGAAGCCGAAGCTGATGTGGGTGTCGCCGCCGGCGAGGACGTCCCCGCCGAAGACCGCCCCGCCCAGGGCGGTGCCGGTGGCCAGGGCCAGGCCGGCGCCGATCAGCGCGCCCGGCTGCACCCACGCGGTGGCGTACAGCTCGAACCTGCCGCCCGCCAGGTAGCGGACGATGAACGCCAGGCCCGCCACGATGCCGCCGGCGAACCCGCCGCCGATGTCGGTGTGGCCGGTGAGGAGCAGGTACACCGAGAGGACCATGATCACCGGGAAGAGGAAGCGGGACACCACCTCGAAGATGATCGACCGGCGTTCGGTGGGCAGGTTTCCCGCCCCGGGCAGCCAGGTGCGCTCCCACCGGGGTTTGACGTGCAGGTTCCGCGGCGCGATCCGGAGTTCTCCCAGGTCCGGCCGGGTGTGTCCGGCGGCGGGCTCCGGGGGCGGTGTGACGGACAGGGCCATCACCCCGCCGGGCGCCTTGCGGGGCTGGGCCCGGCGGCGGACGAACATCAGGCTGGCGACACCGGCGGCCGCGGCGGCGAGCACCGAGATCTCGCCCATGGTGTCCCAGGCGCGGACGTCGACCAGCAGCACGGAGATGATGTTGTAGCCGCCCGCCTCGTGGGCGGCGGCCTCATAGCCCTCGGAGATCGAGGGCTCCTGCCGTCCGGCCAGGGCGAACCAGGTCATCGACGCCATCACCAGGCCGGTGGCCAGGCCGATGGCCATGTTCCAGATACGGCGGCCGCGCAGGGCGGGGACCGAGAAGTGGGTCGGGAAGCGACGCAGCACCAGGACGAAGACCACCAGGCTGACGGTCTCCACGAGGAACTGGGTGAGGGCGATGTCCGGTGCGCCCTGGAGGTAGTACAGGGCCGCCACGCCGTACCCGCCGATGCCGACGAGGATCACCGCGAACAGGCGCCGCCGCACGAACAGGATCAGCAGGCAGGTGATGACGATGATCAGGGCCGGGATGACCTGGACCGGGGTGTCCCAGAGACGGAGGTCGGGGCTGGGGCCCTCCCAGAGCCGACCGGTGACCATCGGGACTCCGGCGGCCACCACCAGGGCGATCAGGATGGTGCCGAGGTAGACCGGCAGCGAACCGCGCTGGGTGCTACCGGTGACCTGGAGGGCCAGGTTCTCCAGCCCGGCGAGCATCCGCCGGTAGTTGCGCTCCGGGTTGACGAAGGACAGGCGGTTGCCGAGCCACACCACCCGGTGCCGGAAGTGGAAGAGCACCAGGCCGCTGACCACACAGGCGGCGGAGAGCAGGAGCGGAGGTTCCCAGCCGTGCCACAGCGCGAGGTGGGTGGTGTACTCCTCGTGCGGCCCCGGCGGGACCGTGTCGGCGTAGACCGCGAGGAACGGGTCGGCCCAGCCGGAGGCGGGGCCGCCGAACAGGCCCAGTCCGGCCAGGACGGCCGCGGGCGCCAGGAACAGGGGGCCGGGGGCGTGGACCGGGGTCGGCTGCACGCCCTCCTTGTCGAGGAAGGCGCCCCAGAGGAAGCGGAGGCTGTAGGCGACCGTGAGGGCCGAGCCCGCGACCAGGCCGGCCAGGACCAGGGTGTCGAGTGTGCTGCCGTGGGTGTAGGCGCCGAAGGCGAGCTCCTTGGCGGCGAAACCCGCTGTGGGCGGCAGCCCTGCCATGGAGGCCAGTGCCAGGACCGTGGTCCAGAAGGTGGCGGGCATGGATCTGCGCAGGCCGGAAAGCTCGCGCAGGTCCCTGGTGCCGGTGCTGTGGTCGATGATGCCGACCACGAGGAACAGGGGGGCCTTGAACAGCGAGTGCGCGATGAGCATCGCGATGCCGGCGAGGGCGGCGGCCCGGGTTCCGGTGCCCAGCAGGGCGATGAGGAACCCGAGTTGGCTGATGGTGCCGTAGGCCAGGACGAGCTTGAGGTCGAACTGGCGCAGCGCCTTCCAGCCGCCGAGGAGCATGGTGACCACACCGAAGAGCAGGGCCATGCCCTGCCAGACGACGGTGTCGCCGAAGGCCGGGGTGAGGCGGGCGACCAGGTAGACGCCGGCCTTGACCATCGCCGCGGCGTGCAGGTACCCGGAGACCGGTGTGGGCGCCTGCATGGCGGCGGGCAGCCAGAGGCTGAACGGGAACAGCGCCGACTTGGACATCGCCCCGACCATGATCAGCACGAGGGCCGTGTTGACCGCGGCGCCGGCCGCGGGCGGGTCGGCGACGATGTCGGTGATCACGTAGGTTCCGGCGGCCTCGCCGAGCAGGATCATGCCGACCAGCATCGCCAGGCCGCCGAAGGTGGTGACGGTCAGGGCCGTCATCGCCGCGCGGCGGCTCTCCTTCGCCTCGGCCTTGTGGCCGATGAGGAGGTAGGAGAAGACCGTGGTCAGCTCCCAGTAGACGAAGAGCTGGATGAGGTCGTCGGCCAGGACCAGGCCGAGCATGGCACCGGCGAAGGCGACGAACACGCCGGCGAAACGCCCGAGGCCGGGTTCGGAGTCCTCGAAGTAACGCGCGCAGTAGACCAGGATCAGAGTGCCCACGCCGGCGGCGATCAGTGTCATCACCAGGCCGAGGGCGTCCATGTGCAGGCCGAGCCGGAGCGAGAACTCGGGCGCCCACTCGGTGCTTTCGGACCGGGTGCCGCCGCGGAGCACGTCCGGAAGCTGGAGGAGGGCCCACACGGTGGCCAGACCGGGGACGACCGCGAGCGCGTAGAAGCCGTTACGGCCCCACAGGCGCACCAGTAACGGTGCGACCGCAGCGGTGATGAAATGCGCGACCAGCACTGTTGTCAATGCGCCCCTCCCGGACCGGTCCGGGCCCGCCCGGGTGTTCGGGCGGACGTCCACCGCCCCCGCGGCGGATCGCTTCGCCCGCAACCGGATCAGGGGGCGGGGTGTCGCCAGCGTTTCGAGGGGGCATGGATCTACTGGAATTTGCGTACATAAGCTATCTAATAGCTAGACTACACAAACGTCAAACCACCGCGCGGGTCGAGTACCCGCGTGACACGCCCAGCCTGCGAGGACTGTTTCGTGCCCGACGAGACCCCCGAGCCCTGTTCTGACCAGCAGGAACCCGCCGAGTTCGAGACGGCGGAGCTCGAAGAGTTCCAACGTGTGTGGACCGAGCTGATCAACGCGGCACTCCACGCCCGCTCCCGGGGCGGGCACGGCCACCGCGGTGCGGGGGACCTCACACTGACACAGTCGCTGCTGATGGAGGCGGTGCGCGGGATGGACGGCCCGAGTGTCGGCGCGGTCGCCCACATCGTCGGCGTGTCCTCTCCCTCTGCCACCCGCATGATCCAGCAGCTCGAACGCAAGGGGATGGTGGTCCGGCGCCGCTCCGAACGTGACGAACGCAGCACCGTGGTCACCATCACGGCGGAGGGCGAGCGGGTCCTCGCCGAACGCCGCAGGTACATGGAGTGCAAACAGCGCCAGGTCTTCGACGCGATAAGGCCCTCGCTGCGCCCCGTCGTCCTCGACGTCCTGCGCGATCTGCGCCAGGCCATAGAGGACACCTGATCCGCCCCCGGGCCTGACCGGACCGTGGGCGCCTCTGCCGTGGGCAGATCTGCCCCGGGCCGAAAAGGTGGAGGTCACAGCCCTGCGCGGCGCAGGCTGGGTGCACCGGCGGGAGCGGACGAGTGGTCCGTTCCGCAAGGCGCCGGGGCAAGGAGAGCTCATGCCGATCCACCACCGGCTCGCCGCGGAGTACGCGCCGAGCGGGACCTTCGACGACCAGCTCGCCGCACGCCTGCTGCGCAGCCGCGTCGTGATGCTGGGCACACAGGTCGACGAGGACAGTGCCAACCGCGTCTGCGCCCAGATCCTCCTGCTCGCCGACGAGGACCCCCACAAGGACATCACCCTGGCGATCAACAGCCCCGGCGGGGTCGTCTCCGCGGGACTGGCCATCTACGACACGATGAACTTCGTACCCAACGACGTCTCCACCCTGGTCATGGGGTTCGCCGCGAGCATGGGCCAGTTCCTGGCCTGCACGGGCGCCCCGGGTAAGCGCTACAGCCTGCCGCACGCCCGCATCATGATGCACCAGCCCTCCGGCGGACTGGGCGGGACCGCCGCCGACATCGCCATTCAGGCCGAGAACCTGGCCCACACCAAGCGGACCATGGTCGGGCTCATCGCCAGGCACACCGGCCAGAGCGAGGAGACCATCGCCGGGGACCAGCACAGGGACGCCTGGTTCACCGCGCAGGAGGCCCGCGACTACGGGTTCGTCGACCACGTGGTCGACTCGGTCGGCCAGATGGCGGGCGGGATGCGCCTGGGCGGCACCTCGCCCGGGTTCGCGACGCGGACGGGAGGCCACAGGTGAGCGGGCGTTACACGGTACCCATGGTGGTCGAGCGGACCCCGCACGGAGAGCGTTCGTTCGACGTGTTCAGCCGTCTGCTGTCCGAGCGGATCGTCTTCCTGGGCACGCCGATCGACGACGACGTCGCCAACGTCGTCATGGCGCAGATGCTCCACCTGGACTACGAGAGCCCGGACATGGACATCCAGCTCTACATCAACTCGCCGGGCGGCTCGAACACCGCGCTGACCGCCATCTACGACACGATGCGCTTCGTCCGCGCGGACGTGGCCACGGTCTGCATGGGACAGGCCGCCTCCGCCGCGGCGGTGCTGCTCGCCGCCGGGACGCCGGGCAAGCGGGCGGCCCTGGAACACGCCCGGGTACTCCTGCACCAGCCCTCCACCGAGGGCCGGGGCGAGGCCGCCGACCTGGAGATCCAGGCCGCCGAGATCCTGCGGGTCCGTTCCCAGGTGGAGGGGATCCTGTCCCGGCACACGGGCCAGAGCCAGGAACGGCTGCGGGCCGACACCGACCGGGACAAGATCTTCACCGCCCACCAGGCCAGGGAGTACGGCCTGGTGGACGGGATCATCACCACCCGCGAGCCCGGTCCGGCCGTCGGCTGAGGACTGTCCGGGCCCCGGGTTCCGGGGCCCGGACGGGTCAGGCCGCCAGGGACATGACCAGGGCCTGCCCGGCCTGGGAGGGGACGGACGCGTCGGTGCGGGACAGGTGTGCCCGACGCTGCCCGACCTGCTCGAAGCGGGCGGGGGAGGTGCGCTGGTGGAGCTGCCCGAGGACGTCGGCGATGCCCAGCCCCAGGGACCGGTAGACCGCGGCGAGGACCTCGGAGGAGGCCTCCTTCCGGCCGCGTTCGATCTCCGACAGGTAGGGGAGGGACACCCGGGCGTCCTCGGCCACCTCGCGCAGCGTCCGGCCCTGTTCCGTGCGGGTACGGCGCAGCAGGTCACCGATGAGGTCGCGCATCAGGGGTTCGACCGCATCCTCCCCGGTGCGGTCGCCCCTGCGGGCCTCGTCCAGGGAGCGTAGGACGCTTTCGGACATCGGTGCCTCCCGGTCGTTCTGGGTCCAGGCCTTCGAGCCTATGCCGGGGAACGTCTCCGGCGGGAGGGGATCCGGCGGCCTTCTGCGGACGGCAGAAGCCGTCGTGCCGGGCGGGGTTCGACACGGCGGCTTCCGCCGTGCGGATGCATGTGAAGTGCGCGAAGTCGCCAAGCACGGGCAAAACCTTCGGGCCGGGCGGCCTCAGGCGGTGTTCCGAGCGCTCTCAGCGGGAACGGGGTGAGGGCGTCTACCTTGGGGAGGATCCGTGGAGATCACCGGAATCATCACCGCGATCATTGTTGGTCTCATCATCGGTGCGCTGGGGCGGCTCATCGTTCCCGGCAAGCAACACCTGCCCATCTGGCTGACCCTGATCCTGGGCATTGTGGCCGCGTTCCTCGGAGGGTGGATCGCGAGTTTCTTCACGGGGTTCTGGTTGTTCGTGCTGATCGTCCAGGTCCTGGTCGCGGCGGGGATCGTCTACCTCGCGGACGGCATGTACTCCAAGAACGCCCATACGGCCTGACCGTGACCGAAGCACCCGGAACCGCCTGACAGGTCGCCGCACCGACGACCCGCCGCGTCAGCCCGAGGCCACCGGACCGGATCCGGTGGCCTCGGGTACACGCACCGTCCGGCCGGACCCGGCGGAGGCCTCCGCCGCGGCCAGCACCGCGACGACCTCGCGTCCGAATCGCACGTCGCAGGGGTCGCCGGGGCCGCCGCGAACCTGGTCCGACAGGCGGTCGACAGCCGCGCCGAAGGCCTCGACCGCGCTTCGGTCCCCACCCGGGACCGGCCGCCATCCGTGTTCTCCGTACAGGTCGACCGCGAACGTGTTCGCCTCCGGCGCGGCGTCCAGCGTCACCGAGAGCGAACCCACCGCACCGTCCCGGTGCCGGGTCAGTACGTGGGTGCTGTCCCGCGGCCCCGTGACCGCCGTGACCTCCTCGACCGGGCCCAGCACGGGCAGCACCACCGAGAGCACGTGCGGGCCCACGTCCCACAGTCCGCCCTTCGCGCGGCGCCAGGGTGAGGCCCCGTACGGGTTGCCCGGCTGGAAGATGGACGCGAACAGGGTCGCCCGCACCCCGTGCCACCCGCCGTCGGCGGTGGCCCCGGCGAGGAAGTCGTTCACCGTGTCGGAGAAGCGGCTGGTGAAGAAGACCACCGAGGCCAGCCCGCGCGCCTCGGTCTCGGCGACGATCGCGTCGGCGGCTTCGGTGGACAGGGCGACCGGTTTGTCCAGCAGCAGGTGCCTGCCGGCCCGGGCGGCGCGCAGGGCCAGCTCGCCCTGGACGTCGGGGGGCAGGGCGATCGCGACGGCGTCCACGTCGGCGATCAGGGCGTCCACGTCCTCGTAGGGCCGGGTACCGAGTTGGGCGGCCAGTGCCGCCGCCTTGGTGGGGTCGCGCCCCCACACTCCGGTCAGGGCGGCCTCCGGGTGGGCGGCCAGCGCCGCCCCCTGTGTCTCGCGGGCCCAGTGGCCGGTGCCCAGCAGGCCGAATCGCAGTCCCATGCATCCCTCCGAGGTCGGAAGTCCACCATGTGCACCCTGGCCTATGGGAACGCTCCCAGCAAGGGGTGGGCAGGAAGGACGGGTAACGGCCGCCGCCCTCGATGAGCGCCGCACACGGGCCGTCCGCCTCGGCTGACGTGGCCGGATGCGGACGCCGGGCCCGGGGTCGTCCCGACAAAAGCACAGGTGGGCCGGACTTTGCCCGAGGAGTACGTGAACGGTGCCGCGCTCCGTTTCGGGAAACTCCTGGTGATCTCTTCGGGGTTCCCCCATCATGGTCACCTGTGGGTGCAGGTCAGAGCACTGACGGAAACCTCGGCGGATCCCGCCTGACCCTCCGCTCCACGGACGCCAGTACTCCGGACGAAGGGGCCGAACCGGTGAGTCCCGACCCGATGGACGACGAGCCGACCATCCACCACCTGGTCGAGACCGCTGTCCGTGCCGCAACCCTCATCACCCGCCGCCGGCCCCTGGCCCGGCAGGACGGGAGCACCGGCCCGCGTCCGCGCTCCGACGAGGCCGATGGCGAGGCCAGGGAATGGATACGGACCAACGGCGAGGCCCTGGCCTCCTGCGTGCGCTGGGCCGGAACCGAGGAGCGCCACACCACCGTCCTGTGGGTCGTGGAGGCGGTCGAAAGCCACCTGCGAGGCAGCGGGCCCCCCACCGAACGCCTGGAGATGGCCGAGACCGGTGTGCGCGCCGCGCTGGCCCTCGGCGACACCGCGTGGGAGGCGCGCATGCGCAACATCCTGGCGCTCGCCCTGCTCGACACCGGCGCACTCGAACGCGCCGGGGAGGAGGCCGCCGCGGCCCACGCGCTGGCCGAGGCGGACCAGGACGACCGGGCTCGCGCGGCCGCCCTGGAGTGCATGGGGGCCGTCGCCCAGCACGACCGGAGGGACGAGGCCGCGCTGGCGCTGTTCAACCGCGCCCGACCCCTCCGGGAAGCCACCGGCGGACCACGGGAGATCGCGGTCCTGGACCTGCTCAGCGGGCGGTCGCTGGTCAGTCTGGGCCGGTTCGACCACGCCCTGGAACGGTTGGACTCGGCGCTGGAGGCCTTCACCGCGTCGGGGGACGGCCGGGACGCGGACGGGATGGACGTCGCCAGGGTGCGCCTGGAACGCGGCCGCGCGCTCAACGGCAAACGCCGGACCGCGCAGGCCCGACAGGAGCTGGAACGGGCGCTGTCCGGTTTCGAGTCCGGGGGCCACACCTACCAGACGGCCAAGGTCCGCGAGGTGCTCGCCGGTGTGGACCAGCTCTCCGGGGCGCAGGACTGGCGCGAACACCTGGTCGTGGCGGTACGGCTGTACCGGGGGATCGGGCACGGGGCCGAGGCCGAGCGGGTGGGCGCGCACCTGTGCTGAGGCCGCCCACGGGCGGACGGCGGGCCCCGCTCAGCTCAGGCGGCGGGCCCCGGCGGACGGTAGGGCGGTGAACACCACGGGCTCACCGAACCCGCGTTCGGCGAAGGCGGCACGCACCGCCCTGCCGCTCTCGGCCACGAGATCGGATTCCACCAGCGCGATCACACAACCGCCGAACCCACCCCCGGTGATCCGCGCGCCCAGGGCCCCCGCCGTCAGGGCGGCCTCCACCGCCGTGTCCACCTCGGGCACGCTCACCTCGAAGTCGTCGCGCAGGGAGGCGTGCGAGGCGGTGAACAGCGGCCCCGCCGCACGCGGCCGACCCTCCCGGAACAGGGCGACGGTCTCCAGCACCCGCGCGTTCTCGGTGACCACGTGCCGCACCCGGCGGCGGACGAGGTCGTCCGGGAGCACAGCCAGCGCACCGGGCAACTCCTCTGGGGAGACGTCCCGCAGCGCCCGCACCCCCAGGATCCGGGCGGCCTCCTCACAGGAGCGCCGCCGCTGCGCGTAGGCGCCCTCCACCAGGCGTCGCGGTGCCCGGGTGTCCACCACCAGAAGCGACATCCCGTGCGCGGCCGGGTCGAACGGCACCTGCTCGGTCGCCAGCGAACGGCAGTCCAGGAACAGCGCCCGGCCCTGGTCGGACAACATCACCGCGGACTGGTCCATGATCCCGCAGGGCATCCCCACGAAGTCGTTCTCCGAGCGCTGGGCCAACCGCGCCACCTCGGCCGGAGCCGGTGCGCAGCCGTGCAGACCGGTCGCGGCGAGCACCGTCGCGCAGCACACCGCCGCCGACGTCGAGAGCCCGGTACCGGTCGGGATCGCACTGTCCACCAGCAGGTCCGCCCCGCTGACCGGGTACCCCTCGTCGAGCAGGGCCCACAGCGCCCCGGCCTGGTAGGCGGCCCAGCCGGGCACCGAAGCCGGGACCAGGTCGGCCAGGGGCGCCTCGAAGACGTCCGGGAACTGCCGCGAACTCAGCCGGACCACACCGTCCGGGCGGCGTGCGGCAGCGACGGTGAGCGAGTGGGGCAGGGCGATCGGAAGCGCGAAACCGTCGTTGTAGTCCGTGTGCTCGCCGATGAGGTTGATCCGTCCCGGTGCGGTCCACACCCCTTCGGGCTCCCGGCCGAACAGCCTCCGGAACTCCGCCGCGACGCCGCTCACTCGCCGGCCTCCCGCCCGCGGGCGAAGGCCCACGCGTCCGCCACGATCTGGTCCAGCGTGCGCACGGGCTCCCAGCCCAGCTCCCGGCGGGCGAGGGCGTTGGCGGCCACCAGTACCGCGGGGTCGCCCGCGCGCCGAGGTCCGTCGACCACCGGAACGGGGTGTCCGGTGACGCGTCGGACGGCGGCCAGGACCTCCCGGACGCTGTACCCGCCGCCGCTGCCGAGGTTGTACACCCGGTGGATCCCCGGCTCCGCGCGTTCCAGTGCCCGGAGGTGGGCCTCGGCGAGGTCGGCCACGTGCAGGTAGTCGCGGACCGCGGTGCCGTCCCCGGTGGGGTAGTCGGTACCGAAGACCGAGGCGTGCGGGGCTCGCCCGGCGGCCACCCGGAGCAGGTTCGGGACGAGGTGGGTCTCCGGGTCGTGCCGCTCGCCGAACCCCAGGTGCGCCCCGGCGACGTTGAAGTAGCGCAGGCTCACCGCGCCCAGCCCGTGCGCCCGCGCCCAGCCGGAAAGCAGGTGGTCCACGGCGAGTTTGCTCGCGCCGTAGGGGTTGGTGGGCACGGCCGGGTCGGACTCGCGCAGCGGAGCGTCGGAGGGCGGGTCGCCGTAGGTGGCGGCGGTGGAGGAGAACACCAGGCGGTCCACCCCGTGGCTGCGCATCGCTTCCAGCAGCGCCAGCGTGCCGCCGACGTTGTTGGCCCAGTACGGGCCCGGGTCCTGGACGGACTCGCCCACCAGGGACTTCGCGGCGAAGTGCAGGACCGCGTCGAAGGTCGGGTCGAGTACGTCGGCGGCCCCGTGGACGTCCCCCTCGACCAGGGGCGCGCCCGGGGGAACGGCGTCGCGGTGCCCGGTGGAGAGGGAGTCGAGCACGGTGACCTCGTGCCCCGCCTCCAGCAGGAGTGCGGTGACGGTGCTGCCGATGTAGCCGGCGCCGCCGGTGACGAGGAGCTTCACGGTCAGGCCTCCCTGAGTCGTCGGGCCGTGGTCTCGGGGGCCACGTCGTTGCTGAACACACCCGCGCCGGACTCGGTCCCGGCCAGGTACTTGAGCCTGCCCGGGGCGCGCCGCACGGAGAACAGTTCGAGGCGCAGCCGGGCGAGCCCGCGCAGCCCGGGGTCGCCGACGGGCGCCTGGTGCCAGGCGGAGACATAGGGCAGCGGGCCGTCGAACAGCCGGTCCGCCCGTTCGAGGAGGTCGCCGTAGAGCTCGGCCAGCGCGGTGCGCTCGGCCCCGTCCAGGGCGGGCAGGTCGGGCACGGCCCGGTGCGGGTACACGTGCACCTCCACCGGCCAGCGGGCCGCCTCGGGTACGAAGGCCGTCCAGTGCTCGTTGGCCAGCACCACACGGGGCCCCGCGGTCTCGGCCGCCAGGATGTCGGCGAACAGGTCGCGCCCGGTCTCCGCCCGATGCAGGCGGGCCGACTCCAGGTCGCGCTCGGTCCGGGGGGTGACGAACGGGAGCGCGTAGATCTGCCCGTGCGGGTGGTGCAGGGTCACCCCGATCTCCGGGCCCCGGTTCTCGAAGACGTACACCTGCTGTACTCCGGGCCGGGCGGACAACTCCTCGGTGCGGTCGGCCCAGGCGTCCACGATGGTGCGCAGGCGCCGGGGGCCGAGCCCGGCGAGGGAGGTGTGGTGGTCGGAGGAGAAACAGACCACCTCGCACCGGCCCTCGGTGCCGCTGAGGGCGGGGAAGCGGTTCTCGAAGGCCACCACGTCGTAGGAGGACGAGGGCACCTCGGTGAGCCGGTCGCCCTCGGAGGGGCACAGCGGGCACTCGTCGCTGGGCGGCAGGTGGGTACGGCCCTGGCGGTGGGCGGCGAGGATCACCTGTTCACGTCTGAGCGGGTCCCAGCGCAGTTCGGAGCCCGGGGTGGCGGGCGGCAGCTCCCGCAGGTCCGGGGCCGGCACCCGGGTGCCGCCGTCCTCGTCGTAGTAGATGATCTCCCGGCCGTCGGCCAGGTGCGCGGAGGTCTTCCTCATCGGTCCTCCGTAAGTTGGTTGGTGGCCCGGGAGGGCCGGGTGTGGCTGATCGGTTCTTGCCCCAAGTGGCTTCCAAGGAGTGGCCGCCCGACCCTCCGGGGCGCTCCGGTCGCTGATTGAGATCCGCGCAACGGTCGCTGTTTACGGAGATGACGACAGGGTGTTCCACGGGCCAACGCCATAGCGCCGAGCGTGTGGAGGAGCAGATGGAACCCTCGCGTCAACGGGTCTGGGTCGGGATCGACGCGGGCAAAACCCACCACTGGGCCGCCGTGGTCGATGACACCAGCGCCACCCTGTGGTCGAGCAAGATCACCAACGACGAGCCCGCGGTCCTGGACGCCCTCGCCCACATCCTGGCTCTGGCCGAGGAGATCACCTGGGGTATCGACATCTCCGGCACCGCCTCCGCGCTGATGCTGGCCCTGCTGGCCGCCCACGGCCAACAACCGCTCTACGTGCCCGGACGCACCGTCAACCGGATGGCCGGCGCCTACCGGGGCGAGGCCAAGACCGACGCCCGCGACGCCTACGTCATCGCCGAGACCGTCCGTCACCGCAGCGACTTCGCCCCCATCGACGTGCCCACCGACGCGGTCCGCTCCCTGAGTGTGCTGACCGGCTACCGCAACGACCTGGTCGCCGACCGGGTGCGGGCGATCAACCGGCTGCGCGACGCGCTGTGTTCGATCTTCCCCGCCCTGGAGCGTGCCTTCGACTATTCCTCGGCCAAGGGGCCGCTGGTGCTGCTCACCGGCTACCAGACCCCTCGCGCCCTGCGAAAGATCGGCCAAGCCCGGTTGGAGACCTGGTTGCGCAAACGCCAGGTGCGCAGCGCCGAGGCGATCGCCGCCACGGCGTTGGAGGCCGCCGCCGCCCAGCGCACCCAGGTACCCGGAGAGGCCGTGACCGCGTCGATCATCGCCGACCTGGCCCGCCAGGTCCTGGACCTGGACGAGCGGATCACCGGCACCGAGAAGCAGATCCGCCAGACCTTCCGTGAGCTGGACGCCGCGAAGATCATCGAGTCCGTGCCCGGGTTCGGCCCGATCCTGGGGGCGGAGTTCATCGCCGCGACCGGGGGCCTGACCGGATACCGGGACGCCGGGCACCTGGCCTCGGCCGCCGGGCTGGTGCCCGTGCCCCGGGACTTGGGGAGACGGGCCGGCAACCTGCACCGGCCCAAACGCTACAACCGGGCTCTGCGTAGGGTGTTCTTCATGTCCGCGCTGTCCTCGATCCGTGTCGACGGGCCCAACCGGGAGTTCTACTAGCGCAAGCGGACCGAAGGGCTCAAGCACGTCCAGGCGGTGATCGCTCTGGCCCGGCGTCGGGTGAGCGTGCTGTGGGCGCTGCTGCGAGACGGGAGGATGTTCCCCCCCGCCCCACCGGTCCCGCAAGCGGCTTGACAACTTCATTGAGACTCCCGGGGGACTTCGGCGACCACGAGGCGGCCCACGCGGTCCTGGAGGGTGTCGCGTGCGGCGGGGGACAGCCCTTCGTCGGTGACGAGTACGTCGCAGCGGTCCAGCGGGGCGATGGTGCTGATGCCGACCGTGCCCCACTTGGTGTGGTCGGCGGCGACCACCAGGCTGTCGGCCGACTCGACCAGGGCCCGGTTGGTCTCGGACTCCATCAGGTTGGGTGTGGTGAACCCGGCCTTTTCGTGTATGCCGTGCACGCCCAGGACGAGGGTGTCCAGGTTGAGTCCGCGCACGGAGGCCAGGGCGATCGGCCCCACGAGGGCGTCCGAGGGGGTGCGGAAACCTCCGGTGAGGGCCACGGTCTGGTCGGTGCGCTCGGAACGGTAGAAGACCTCGGCCACGTGGACCGAGTTGGTGATGACGGTCAGCCCGGGGGTCTGGTGCAGGTACTCGGCGACCAGGGCGGTGGTGGTTCCGGCGGACAGGCCCACGGCGCTGTGCGGTTGGACCAGACCGGCGACGGCGCGGGCGATCGCGTGTTTCTCCTCGGACTGCCGCGTCGACTTCGCCTCGAACCCGGGCTCCTCGGTGCGAGCCCCCTCGGGAGCTACGGCGCCGCCGTGGACCTTGCGCAGCTCACCG
Organism: Nocardiopsis moroccensis; assembly: GCF_055763695.1. Classification (NCBI taxonomy): domain Bacteria; kingdom Bacillati; phylum Actinomycetota; class Actinomycetes; order Streptosporangiales; family Nocardiopsidaceae; genus Nocardiopsis; species Nocardiopsis moroccensis. Next base: position 5,422,055 of record NZ_CP199747.1, read on the forward strand.
CGGCCCTCCAGGGCGTCGAGGTCGCGCCGGATGGTCATGTCCGACACGGCGAGGGCCTCGACGAGTTCGGTGACGCGCACGCCCCCGTCCCGCCGGACCTGTTCGAGGATCAGCTCCTGCCGTTGCGCGGCCAGCATCCGTCTCCCAAGGCGATTGGCTGTGTTGGTTCTTGTTCGAAAATAGTGTCCTGATGTTTGTTTCCGTTGTCAACGCTGGCTTATGGCTGATTTTTTGTTGCTTCTTGTTTGTAAGTGTTGACAGGTGCTGGGTGAAGTGTTGACTATGTGGGTGTTTCCCTGCGGCGGTGCTCACGGGCGCGCGACGTTTTGAACCGGTCCGGCCGTTGGACGCCGAACCCCGACCCGGCGCAGGCCGTACCCCCAAGGGAGAGCTGAGTGTCCTTCGCGCACACCCGTCCCACGACCGGGACGAAAGCCGCCTACCTGGACGGTTTCACCCCCTCCGCCGGGGCCCGTGCCCCGCGCGCCCGGCTGTCCTCGAACGCCCCGGAAATCGCACTGAACGGCCCGTGGCGGTTCCGGCTGCTGCCGGAGGCCACCGACGGGACGGAGAGCGGGACCGGCGGGTTCGAGCAGCCGGACTTCGACGACTCCGCCTGGGACGCACTGCCGGTCCCCTCCCACTGGCAGATGCACGGCTATGGTGCCCCCGCGTACACCAACATTCACTACCCCTTCCCGCTCGACCCGCCGCACGTGCCGGACGAGAACCCCACCGGTGACCACCGGAGGGAGTTCGACCTGCCCGGGGACTGGCCGACGGAGACCGGGGCGGGGGCCCGCGCGGGCGGGGCGGTGCTGCGCTTCGACGGGGTGGACTCCTGTTTCCGGGTGTGGCTCAACGGAACCGAGGTGGGCTTCGCGACCGGAAGCCGCCTGGTGAGCGAGTTCGAGGTGGGGCACCTGCTGCGGCCGGGGCGCAACGTCCTGGCGGTACGGGTGCACCAGTGGTCCGCCGGAAGCTACCTGGAGGACCAGGACATGTGGTGGCTGTCCGGGATCTTCCGCGACGTCACCCTGCTGGCCAGGCCGGACGAGGGGGTCGAGGACGTCACGGTGCGCGCCGACTACGACCACCGGACCGGCACGGGCACCCTGCGGGTGGACGTCGTGGGCTCCGCCGAGACCGTGGTCGACCTGCCCGAACTGGGTCTCCTCGGAGCCGGGACCGGGACCGTGCACGAGGTCGGCCCGGTGGAACCGTGGTCGGCCGAGGTCCCGCGCCGGTACGACGCCGAGGTGGTCGCGCCGGGGGAACGGGTTCGGCTGAGTGTGGGCTTCAGGACGGTGGACACCGAGGGCGGGCGACTGCGCGTGAACGGGGTCCCCCTGCTGCTGCGGGGGGTCAACCGCCACGAGTGGCACCCCGACCACGGCCGTGCGGTGCCCCGGGAGACCATGCGCGAGGACGTGCTGCTGATGAAGCGGCACCACGTCAACGCCGTGCGCACCAGCCACTACCCGCCGCACCCGGACTTCCTCGACCTCTGCGACGAGCTGGGGCTGTGGGTGGTGGACGAGTGCGACCTGGAGACGCACGGGTTCGAGGTGGTGGACTGGCGAGGCAACCCCTCCGACGACCCACGCTGGCGGGACGCCTACCTGGACCGGATACGGCGCACGGTGGCCCGGGACCGCAACCACCCGAGCGTCATCCTGTGGTCGATGGGCAACGAGGCGGGCACCGGGGAGAACCTGCGTGCGATGGCGGAGTGGACGCGCGAGCACGACCCCACCCGGCCGGTGCACTACGAGGGCGACCGGGACAGCTCCTACGCGGACGTGTACTCGCTGATGTACACCCCGCACGACGAGGTCGAGGCGATCGGTCAGGGCCGCGAACCCCGCACGGAGGACCCGGAGGCCGACGCGCACCGGCGCGGCCTGCCGTTCGTGCTGTGCGAGTACGCGCACGCGATGGGCCCGGGCCCGGGCGGACTGGAGGAGTACCAGCGGTTGTTCGAGCGGTACCCGCGCTGCCAGGGCGGGTTCGTCTGGGAGTGGATCGACCACGGGGTGCGGCGGCGGGAGGCGGACGGCACGGAGTGGTTCGCCTACGGCGGCGACTTCGGCGAGGAGCTGCACGACGGCAACTTCGTGGCGGACGGGCTGCTGTTCCCCGACCGCACCCCGAGCCCGGGGCTGACCGCCCTGGCCCGGACCTTCGCCCCGGTACGGATCACCGTCGAACCCGGGGCCGGAACGGAAACGGCACCGGGCGCGGGAACGGACGCGGCGGCAGGGGCCGGCGGCGGCACGGTTCGGGTGGTCAACGGCCAGGAGGTACTGGACACCTCCGGGCTGGAGTTCCGCTGGCGACTGGAGGCGGAAGGGGCCCTGGTCGCGGAGGGCCCCCTTCCGGTACCGGTGCTGGGGCCGGGGGAGGAGGCCCGGGTCGCGCTGCCGACCGCGGCCGGGGGCGCGACCGGGCAGGAGAGCTGGCTGACGGTCTCCGCGCACCTGACCGAGGGGTGCGCCTGGGCCGAGACGGGTCATGAGGTCGCCTGGGCCCAGGCCCGCGTCGTTCCCCCCGTCCCCGGCCGTGCCACCGATCCGGGCACGGAGGGCTCCGTGCCCGGGGACCCGACCGCACCGCTCTCGGAGCCGGTCGTGGACGGCGGGACGATCGGACTCGGGCCGGGGGTGTTCGACCCGTGGACGGGGCGGCTGCGCTCGGTGGGCGGTGTGGCGGTGGGCGCTCCCGGACTGAACCTGTGGCGGGCGCCGACCGACAACGACGACGGTCTGCACGGCGTGGCGGTCTCCTCCCTCTGGCGGGCGGTCGGCCTGGACCGGCTCACCGAACGGCGGGTGTCGGTGGAGACGGGACCCGACGCCGTGGTGGTGCGTACCCGCCTCGCCCCGGCCGCCCGCGACCTGGGCATGGACGTGGTCTACCGGTGGACCGGTAACGGTGACCGGTTGTGGTTGGACCTGACGGCGGAGGCGACGGGGGAGTGGATCTGCCCGCTGCCGAGGTTTGGCCTGGCCCTGACGGTCCCCGCCGAGCTGGGCGAGGTGGAGTGGTTCGGGTACGGGCCGGGGGAGGCGTACCGGGACATGGCGCAGGGGGTGCGGGTCGGTCGGTTCCTCGACACGGTGGACGGCCTGCAGACCCCTTACCTGCGTCCGCAGGAGAATGGGAACCGGATGGGGGTCCGCTGGGCCGAGCTGCGCGGACCGGACGGGGCGGGCCTGCGGATCGAGGGCGGACCGGATTTCGCCCTGACGGCCCGGCGCTGGGACGACCGCGCCCTGGACGCCGCCGGGCACCCGCACGAGCTGTCCCCGCAGGACCGGATCCACCTGGGGTTGGACCTGGCCCAGCACGGCCTGGGCTCGGCCTCCTGTGGTCCGGGTGTCCTTCCCGAGCACCGGTTGCCCGCCGGACGCCACCACCTGCGCCTGGGCTTCCTCCCGATCGGCTGACCGGGGCGGACGGTACCGCTGCCGCGTGGGACGGACACCTCCGGGGCCCGGGGGAGAGCCCTATCGGGCTGCGGCCTCCGGGACCACGGGCCTCCGGACGGTCGGGGCCCCGGACCCTTCTGTTCCGCGGGCACCGGCACCGGGGGCGCCGTCGGGTTCCGCCGCGGGGCGGGCCGGGGGCCGGTGCGCGGTGAACTGGACCAGGAGCACCGCCCCGACCGCGGCGAGCGCGCCGGCCCCCTGGACGGGGGTGAGTGTCTCGTCGAGCACGAGGAAGCCGAGGGCGGTGGCGGTGAGCGGGCTGGCGAAGGACAGGAAGGAGACCGCCAGGGCGGGTAGCCGTTCCAGGCCGCGGAACCACAGCGCGTAGGAGAGCAGTGCGCCGATCAGCCCCAGGTAGGCGAACCCGGCCAGGTTGACCGCGGTGACCGAGGTCGGCAGCCCCTCCAGCACGAGGGTGGCGGGCAGCAGGACGAGCCCGCCCGCGGTGAGCTGCCAGCCGGTGAAGCCCAGCAGGCCCACCCCTTCGGGCCGCCCCCATCGCTTGGTGAGCACGACGCCGGCGCCCATGGAGACCGCGGCGGCCAGTCCGGCCAGGACACCGACCGGGTCCAGGGCGGCCTCGGGGCCCACCACGAGCAGGCCGACCCCGGTGGCGCCGAGCAGGCAGGCCAGGAGGTGCACGGGCCGGACCGCCTGGCGCAGCAGCAGGCCCCCCAGCAGCAGCACGACGACCGGCTGGACCGACATCACCAGGGCGGCGATCCCGCCCGGGAGCAGGTAGGCGGCGACGAAGAGCAGGTAGAGGAAGGCGCCGATGTTGAGGGTGCCGAGGACCAGCGAACGCCACCACCACACGCCGGCGGGCAGCGACCGGGTGAACAGCAGCAGGAGGAGCCCGGCGGGCAGGGCACGGACCATCGCGGCCAGGAACGGGCGGTCGGGTGGGAGGAACTCCGTGGTGACCAGGTAGGTGCTCCCCCAGACCGCCGGGGCGAGCACGGTGAGCAGGGAGTCCGCGGCGACACGGCCGCGGCCGGTCACAGCCCCGCCCCGTAGCGCTCGCCGAAGGCGAGGCGGGCGAGGGGGCGCCGACCGGGGTGGCGGCGCTCCTCGGCGGGGAAGCCGACGGAGAGCAGGAGAGCGACGGCGAGGTCGTCCCGGTGGCCGGCGCCGACCACCCTGAGCACCTCGGCCTCGTCCCAGCCGTTCATCGGCGAGGTGGCCAGCCCGAAGGCGGTGGCGGCGAGCATGGCGTGGGTCGCGGCGATCATCGCGTCCTTGACCGCGTACTCGCGGGCCAGGCCGCGCGCGGCCAGGTCGCGTTGGAACTCGATCCCGCGGGTGGCGGTGCTGCGCACGAAGTCCTCGTTCCAGGCCCGGTTCTCCCGGGCTCTCGCGTAGACGTCGGTGAGGTCCGCGCGCCACCCCTCGGCCTCGGCGAGGAAGACCAGGGTCACGGGTGCTTCGCGGGGTTGGCGCTGACCGTCGGCGGCCCGGGAGAGCGCCTCCCGGTTGGCGGGGTCGCGGACGGCCACCACGGACCGGGCCTGGAAGTTCCAGCTGGAGGGCGCCTCCAGGGTGAGTTCGAGGAGTTCGCGCAGGAGGTCCTCGGGGACCGGCTCCGGGCGGAAGCGGCGGATGCTGCGCCGGGTCCGGATGGCCTCGGCGACGGTGGGAGGCGCCACGGGATACCTTTCGACGTCTAATTGTTCGATGTCGAAAGATTATGCGCGCAGGTCCGGTTCGTCAAGGGTGCGGCGCTATGATCGCCGGATGAACGACGCCGTCGACCTCTTCCTCGCCCAATGGGCACGTGAGCGACCCGACCTCGACACCTCACCCATGGGGGTCATCGGGCGGACGAACCGTCTGCAGCAGATCCTGGGCCGGGGGGTCAGCGAGCTCCTCACGGAGTACGACCTGGAGCGCTGGGAGTTCGACGTGCTGGCCACCCTGCGGCGGTCCGGAGCCCCCTACCAGCTGACCGCCAAGGAGCTGGTGCGGATGATGATGGTGGGCTCGGCCGCCATGACCAACCGGGTCGACCGCCTCGTCCGCAGGGAACTGGTGTACCGCCAGGCGGACCCCGCCAGTCGGCGCCGTGTCCTGGTCAGCCTCACCGGCGGGGGGCTGGACCTGGTGAACCGGGTCGTGGAGGGGCACGTGGCCAACGAGGCAAGACTGTTGGAAGGGCTGGACGCGGTCGAACGGGACCAGCTCGCCGCCCTGATGCGCAAGCTGCTGCTCTCCCTGGGCGACACCGCGCCGGAGGAACCGCGGGCCTGAACCCGGTTCCGGGTGCCGCGTGGCCGGGGGCGGCCCGGAAGCGGGGCGGCACCCCGGGAGTCCGGCCCCCGCGACACGAAGGGGAGGCCCCGCACACGGGGGCCTCCCTGAGTCCTGTTCCGGACTAGCCCTGGTCCTTCTTGGGGCCGTTGTCCGGGGTGAGGGCGTCCTTGACCTTCTCACCTGCCTGTTTGAGCTTGGACTTGGTCTGTTCGGCCTTGCCCTCGGCCTGCCACTGTTCGTTGTCCGTGGCCTTGCCGAGGCCCTCCTTGGCCTTGCCCCTGAACTCGTCGAACTTGTTCTCAGCCTTGTCCTCTTCGGACATGGGAGCCTCCTTCGATCGGTTCTACCGGGATCCCTGTCCGCTCCGCGGGCGGTTGAATCATCTCCGGGGCCACGGATGTCGCGGGAGTGAGGTGTCCCTCCCGGCGGCCGGGGGCGCTACCCCGGGAGGCGGGGACTTAGACCTCGGACGGCGCGATCGGAACGACGGAGGCGAAGGGTGCGCGTGTGGTCAGGCGCTCGGCGATGCCCTCGCGGACCATGGCCTTGGCGGTGCGTACGGCCTCGCCCACCTCGGCGCCCTTGGCCAGCTCGGCGGTGATCGCCGCGGCGAAGGTGCAGCCCGCGCCGCTCACGCGCTCCTCACCGATCTTGGGGGCGCGCAGGACGGTGACCTCCTCGCCGTCGAAGTAGACGTCGACGGCGTCGGGCCCGGGCAGCTCGGTGCCGCCCTTGACGACCACGTGCGCGGGGCCGAGCTCACGGATGCGGCGGGCGGCCTCGACAAGGTCGTCGACGGTGTCGAGGGACTCCATCCCGGCAAGGGTGCGGGCCTCGAAGTGGTTCGGGGTGATGACGGTGGCCAGCGGCAGGATCTGCGCGGTCAGGGCCTTGTCGGTGTCCAGCGCGGCGCCGGGCTCCTGGCCCTTGCAGATCAGGACCGGGTCGAGGACCACGTGTCGCCACGGCTGGTGCCGGAGCGCCTCGGAGACCACGTCGATCGTGTCCGGGGTGCCGAGCATGCCGATCTTGACGACGTCGAGGTCGTGGCATGTGGTGGCCGCCTCGATCTGGTCGGCGATGACGCCCGGCTCGACCGGGACGAAGCGGTGACCCCAGTCGTTCCCGGGGTCGAAGGAGACGATGCAGGTGATCGTCCCCATCCCGTAGACGCCCAGTTCCTGGAAGGCCTTGAGGTCGGCCTGGATCCCGGCGCCGCCGGTGGCCTCCGACCCTGCGATCACGTACGCGCGGTTGGTCATCGCCAACCTCCCTCTGCTTGTTGTGCTGTTGCGCGGTGCCGGAGCCCTCACGGGTCACGAACCCACCGGATATTGCATCACAACTGGTCATTTCAGGCATATCGGACTAAATCTGGCCCGGGAGGGTGCCGCGCCGGTGCCCGCACCAGTCTAGGCGGCCGGTGGCGGAAGGCCTCACACCTCCGCGACCAGGGCGTCGGTGACGTCGTACCCGCTGGCGTAGGCGCCGTCCACGGTGTTCTCCCCGGTGGTCGGCTCACCCGCGAAGTACAGGACCCCCTCCAGGGGCTCCGCCAGTGCGTCCGGTGCATCATGGGCCCCCGGCGGCACGAACAGGTACGCGCCCCGGCTGAACTCGTCGGCTGACCAGTCGTGGGTGGTACGGGCGACCGGTTCGGGGACCCCCTCGCCAAGCGTTTCGGCCAGTGCCGCCAGCCCGGCGGCGAACCTCCGACCCGGCGTCATGGCCAGAAGTTCGCGGGCGCTTTCGCCCGCGGCCCAGGCCACGACCACCTCGGGGACCTCCCTGGACAGGCACCAGAACACGAACCCGGACCCCTCGTCCCATCCCAGGAGGTTCTCGTCGGCGGGAAAGACCGCGCGGTCGAACTCGTACACCAGCTTGAGGGCGTCCGTGCGGTCGAGGGCGCGGACAGCGTCACGGTGCCCGGGAGGGAGCACGGGGTCGAAGGTGACGCCACCGGACTTGAGGACCCCGATCGGCAGGGTGAGCACGCACCGGTCGGCACGCACCTCGGTTCCGCCGCCTCCCTTTCCCGGGGCGGACACGTCCAGTGCCACACCCCGGCCGGACCAGCGCACTCGGCGCACCGCGTGCCCCAGGCGGATGTCCAGGCCGTGGGAGAGCGGAGGAAGGAGGGTGTCGTAGCCGCCGACCACCCGGAAGTCCTCCCGTGGCGCGGACCACCAGTCGAAGATCCCGTACTCGCGCATCCAGACGGCGCTCCACCGCTCCAGGGGCTCGTTGTCGACGGCCACCGGCGGCCACCGGTCCTCGGGAACGCCCATCCGGCGCAGGTAGGAGGCGGCGTCCTCGTCGTCGCGGGCGGAACCCCGAGTCCGGAGGGGTGCGCCGGCCCCGGTCCCGGTACGCACCCGGACGGTCTCGGCCCCGACCGCATCCACCAGTTCCCAGGTGTAGGCCTCCCTGCCGTGGATCAGCCCGGCTCCCAGCTCGACCGGGACCGAGCTGAAGGAGTGGTCGGTGTGGAGTTGGCCGCCGATCCGGTCGCGGGCCTCCAGCACGACCACGGACAGCCCGTGGTCGGCCAGGTTGCGCGCGGCCGACAGCCCCGCCACCCCGGCGCCGACCACCGCCACGTCCCACCGCTCCCACGACATCCGGGCCGAGGCGCCGAGCGCCACCGAGCCGCCCAGGAGCACACCCCCGCCGAGCAGGGACCTCCGGCTCACGAGGGACCGGGGGACACTGTCCGAACCCCGTCCGCCCCTGTCCACGCCGCCTCCCGAGACCTCCGTGCCCTCCGGTTCCGGGCACGTCACCCCCGCATTATCGGGGCATGTCCGACCGGCGCGGCTCCGGGAGGAGGCTCCGGAGCCATGCCGGTCGCGGGACGTGGCTGCAAGCGGCCATGGGTTGTGAAGATGAAACATTTTCCTTCATGTTTTTGTATGCCTCGCACCGCTGACCACGACGAGAGAAGGCGCCAGGTCGCCGAGGCCCTCCTGAGCACGGGTCCGGCCAGGACCACCTTCGTGGACGTCGCCGACGAACTCGGCGCCTCCGTGGGCCCGGTCCAGCGCTACTTCCGCCAGGGCCCGCTGAAGGCCCTCCAGAAGAAGGTCCTCTCCAGGACCCGGTAGCTTGACGGGGCCGGTTTCCCGGAGGCCCGGAACGACGTTCCCGTGGTCCCAGCCGCTCACCCCGACCACCAACCACCAGGCATCCGCACCGCGCGGGTAGTCGGAGGACCACCTCGGTATGTCACACACGAACACCTTCCTCGCCCTCCTCGTCGATGCCTACACCAGGGCGCGGGTCGAGGTCGAGATCGTTCCCCCGGCCGGTCTGAGCGTCGAACTCCCGGGCTACGGGACCACGGTCATCGACTACACCGAACCCATCGCCCAGCTCGCCGACCACCCGGAGGAGAGGTATCCCGAGCTGGCCGAACAGGTGGTTCTCGCGATGATGCGCAACATGCGGGAGCGCGGCATCCCGCTGGGCACGCACTACCCGCCCCGGTCCGAAGACCACACCAGGCGGGCCCTGCTCGCCGCACTGTCCGAACGGGGGCACGACGCCCACTTCACCGATCCCGACACCGTGGCCCTCCTCGGGGACACCGAAAAGAGGACGCTCCACGCCCACCGGTATCTCGCGGCCGCCGAGGGCCTCGACGGGGACGCCGTCTTCCGGTACGCGGTCGAGTACGTGGAGGGTTTCGAGCGCGACTACGCCCGGGGAGTCCAGACCTCGGTCTCCGAGGACCGGTTGCGGGTCCGCGTCCGACCCGAATCGTCGTTTCCCGAGGAGGCGCTCCCGACGCTGGTCTCACGTCCGCTCACCTCGGACCTGCGGCTGGTGGTCGTCGTCGACTACCCGGAGAGCATGCTGGTGCTCAGGCGCGAACAGCTGGGCGGCATGACCGAGGAGCGGGCCTTGGAGGCGGCCGTCGCCAACTCCCTGGAGGAACCGTTCGAGGTCTCCGAGACGGACCTCCTCAACACCCCGATCGTGCACATCGGCGGCGGGAACCAGGAGTACACCCTCGCCCACCTGAACGTCCTCGACCGCTACCTGGTCGAGGCCCCGCACGGGGCCCTCGTGGTGCTCCCCTCCCCGTCGGTGATCGTGGCGCACGTCCTGGGCCGGAGCAACCCCGTCACGGCCATGGAGCACCTCCAGGAGTTGGCCGAGCGGTACACAGCCGACACGAACAAGCCGGTCAGCGACAAGCTGTACTGGTGGCACCCCGACTCGCGCGGTAGCGACCTCCCCGACCTGCGAGAGGTGGCGATCACCGTCGACGACGAGAAGAGAGAGATCTCGCTCTTCACCTCCGACGAGGAGTTCCGGCCCCTCCTGGAATCCCTGATGCAGTCGATGCGGTCCGAGTCCTGAGCCCACCGGGGCCAACGGGCCCGGAACGGGCGGGAACCGGGTGCTCTCCGGGGGCACCGGGTTCTCCGGCGGTCCGCCCCGCCACGGAGCGGACCATCGACCTGACAAAGTGGTCAACATCGGAAGGGCCTGGCGCCTGCCGTTCGGCAGGGGCCCCGTCGGTCAGCCTCGCCCGGACCCGGTCCGGCCGGGGAACTGGCCGGGCTGACGGCCCTCGCCGGGGCCGCCCGCGTAGGTCTGGCCGAGCCGGAGCCACTCCTGGGCAGCCGGGCCATGGGCGGTCAGGGAAGTGTCGGCCACGTGGCGGCGACGGGTGAGGACCAGGCAGAACTGTTCCGCGTCGCCGCGGACCAGCTCACGGGCCTCCTCGGGGCCCATCCTCCAGAGTCCGCCGTCGGGTGCGGTCAGTTCCACGCGGACCGCCGCCTCGGGCATCGGGAGGCCGCGGGCGAAGTAACTGTAGGGGCGGGCGCGCAGGGCGATGTGGACGATGTGCCGCAGGCGTTCGGTGGGTTCTCGGGTGGTGCCCAGGGCGTCCACCACGTCCTGGCCGTGGGCCCAGGTCTCCATCAGCCGTGCGGTCGCCTTCGAGGGCACGCTCATCGGTGGGCCGAACCAGGGCACGCGGGTCCCGGCGGGCGCCGCGGCCAGGGCGGAGCGGAGGGCGGCCGAGGCAGCTCGCCACTCGGCGAGCAGGGTGTCCGGGGGCAGCGCGGCCAGGGGTGCGGCGGCTGTGTCCACGTACCCCTCTGGGTCGGCCACGGCCGCTTCAACGATCTTCGCGAACCCGTCCGCGTCGGTCAGGGCGGTCAGCGCCGACTGGTCGAAAAAGGCCAGGTGGGCGACCTGGTCGGCGATGGTCCAGCCGGGTGCCGGGGTCGGCCGGGCCCAGTCGGCGGCGTCGAGTCCGTCGAGCAGCGCGGCGAGGTCCTCCTGTTCCGCGCGCAGGTCCGCTACCAGGGCTTGTGCATCGACCACGGGGACTCCTCACGGGGGGCAGCCGCCGGTCCTCCGGCCTCGCCCGACAAATGTTGACTGACTTGTCATGTTCGGCGCACCATAGCAAAGTGTGACCTGACTCTCCCAGGGGTCGGGTCGCCAGAACCCGGAGCGCCGCCCGGGCCCCCCGAAACGGATGCGAGTGTGCGTACATGACCGCGACCGATACCCCCGGCACGGACCGCTGGAACACCCCGGAACGCGCCGCGCTCCGGGAGACGGTGCGGGCCTTCGCGGCCAAGGAGGTCCTTCCCCATGTGGAACGGTGGGAGGACGAGGGTGAACTGCCCCGTGACCTGCACCGGGCGGCGGCCCGACTGGGCCTGCTCGGGCTCGGGTACCCGGAGTCCGCGGGCGGGGAGGGCGAAATGCTCGACCAGTTGGTCGTCTCTGAGGAAGCCGTCCTCGCCGGGGTACCCACCGGGGTCCTGGCCTCGCTGTTCACGCACACCATCGCGCTTCCCGCTCTGGTCGCCGACGGGCGCGAACACCTGATGCGCGACTACGTCCGCCCGGCCCTGGCCGGCGATCTCGTCTGCTCGCTCGGAATCACCGAACCCGACGCGGGTTCGGACGTGGCCCACCTGCGCACCCGCGCGGTCCGTGACGGCGACGAGTGGGTGTTGAACGGGGCGAAGACCTTCATCACCTCCGGCTACCGGGCCGACTTCGTGACGGTCGCCGCCCGCACCTCGGATACCGGGCACGAGGGGATCTCGCTCTTCGTCGTGGAGCGCGGCTCCCCCGGGTTCACGGCCACCCGCAAGCTGGACAAGATGGGGTGGCGCTCCTCGGACACCGCCGAACTCTCCCTGGTCGACGTCCGGGTTCCGGCCGACCGGCTGGTGGGCGGGGTGGACCAGGGCTTCCTCCAGATCATGCGCCAGTTCGCCGGCGAACGGATCGGCCTTTCGGTGCAGGCCTGCGCGATGGCGCGGCGCTGCGTCGACCTGTCCCTGGAATGGGTCCGCGAACGCGAGGCCTTCGGCGGGCCGCTGTCGCGCCGCCAGGTCCTGCGGCACCGGCTGGTGGAGATGCACCGGCGCACCGAGGTCGCCACCGCGTACGTGCGGGGGATCGCCGAACGCCTCCAGGACGGCGAACCCCTGATCGCGGAGGTGGCGATGGCCAAGAACACCGCGACCGAGGCGATGGACTACGTGGTCGACAACGCCGTCCAACTGCACGGCGGCATGGGGTTCATGCGCGGCACCGAGGTGGAGCGCCACTACCGTGACGCCAGGGTGTTCAGCATCGGAGGCGGCACCTACGAGATCATGAACGAGGTCATCGCGAAGTTCCTCCCCCTGCGCTGACCACGAGGAGGGGTACCAGTGGGAAAGCAGACGCTGACCGGGCGGCCGCCCACGGCGCGCGGACGGCGTAAGCGCGGTGCCCTCGTCCAGGCGGCCCGTGAAGTGTTCGAGGAACGGGGGTTCGAGGAGACAAGGATCGCGCAGATCACCGGCCGGGCCGGGATCGCCTACGGGAGCTTCTACACCTACTTCGACTCCAAGGAGGCGGTCTTCCACGAGGTCGCCAAGGGTGTGGCCGGGGAGATGTTCGACGCTGCCCGGTCTGCCGCGCCCCCGGGTACCGCGCCGGTGGACCGGATCCGGTACGCCACGGAGCGCTTCCTGGCCGCCTACCGGGACAACGCGCGGATCATGCAGGTCATCGAGCAGGTCTCCCCGCGCCACGCGCACTTCCGCACTCTCTTCCTGGAGATCCGCGGGCTCTTCGTCGATCGGATCATCTCGGGGACCCGCCGCCTCCAGGAGGAGGGGCTGGCCTTGGCCGACATCGACGTGGAGACCACCGCGAGCATGCTCGGCGGGATGGTGGAGCACACTGCCCGGATGCTGTTCCTGTACGGCGAGGAGCACGACCCCGAGGTGGTCGTGGAAACCGCGACCCGCCTGTGGGCGCGCGGTATCGGCCTGGAGTACGAGCCGCCAGGCACAGGGTCGCAGGGAGCAGCGGGTCAGATGGATTGACGCTAACGCTGGCTTGTTGTCGTAGTCGTACTCAACTCGGTAGTCGCCGTTGTCTGAAATTCGGAAGGTCGCAGAGGGCCAAGTTCCGAAATCGTCCTTGTGTATGTCCTCCCGTGGAGGCATGGAGGCGAGGGCATAGATCCTTCCCGGAAATCCTCACCCTCGACGCGATTTCGAAAGAATAATTCTCCGGCGACTCCGAGGTCAACATACTTACATTCAGCCTCGATCCACCCGTGTGGCACTACTTGGAAGATCAACTTGCCAATGGTTCTTATTTTTCCTGCTGGATGGGATTCATGGGATCGCTTGGGTCAATGTGCGTGGGCCGGGTGCGGGCGCCATCTGCGACTGTGAGTGTTCATCCTGGAAGGCGAGTACGGGGACGCCTAGGATAGACCCGCCAGCTTCGGAACTGAATGTATAGGGTTGTGCCGTCGGGGCGTGAGGTTCTCGATACAACAAGAGGCGCGTGCCGTCATCTGGATGGGTCCTGCCCCACTGAGGCTTTACTCCTCCTGCTCGGCTTGGTGAAGTTCTTCCCTCAACCAGTCGGGAATATTATCTGGTGTCCGAGGAAATTTCCTGAAGTCTTCCGCAAATTCACTTGGATCCGGGTCAAACAAATATGTGGGCCTTTCGTCGTAGTTGAAATCAACCTTAAACTTGGTGGGGGGGATGATATGAATCCTCATTGAGAACCAAGTCCCCACGTTGTCCCGATACATCCCCAAGCGGAGATTTATGACATCATCATTAATTTCATGGGGAAAGTCTTCACGCTCAGGCCTGCCCTCTTTTCGGGTTACCCACTTGCTAATTGTCGTGAGTCTCGATAGGGACTTGACTTCGAAGGTGATCTCAGTCCATCCAGGTGGGCTTGAATCGATGAGCCCACGCACCACTCCATGAATCAATTCTTGCTGTTGAACTGGATCAAGTAGATCATCGGGGTCGATTTGGTGATTGCTCATCTAGCCTATCTCCGATCTCTTTCTGGGTGATTCCCATGTACTAACCGCTCTTGTCTCGAGCCATTCAGGCTCCAGTCTACAGCAATCCGAATAGGAGGTTCGCCGATGGCATTGCCGCTCGTTGGGCGATTTCTATTGTACCTCTCCCTGTCGGAGTTCTTCTTTACGCTGTCCTGCCATTCTGAAAATTCTTTCCTGTTGTATTCAGGAAGGGAATCATTGTAGTTAACTTTCATGCTGAAGGTGATAGAGGTGTCGCCCTCAGTGGAGCCGGCCTGGCTCAGCCACTCCTGGGCTACTTCATTGCGAGTGTCTGGGCTTCCGTCGCGGGGCCTCCTGAAAGCCTTCTTGATCTCCGATGCATCTCGCTGCAACAGTCCATTCCACAGGTTTTCCATTCTCCCCCAGTTGGTTCGATAGTCAGGGCTCTTTCCGACGTGGTTGATTGATTTAAGCATGGGGATGACATTAATTCTTTCCCCTGGTCCACCGAAAAGATTTGCCGCGACGAAGTGTCCGCCATCCCATTTGACATCTTCGTACGTGAACTCACCCTGCTGGTCGCTGTTGTATTTTTTGAAGTAATCTCTTCCCTCGTGTCCAATTGGAGTCTGCTCGCCGCCTCTGGGGGTTTTTCCCGTCTTCAGCTCTCCTTCAATTGAAATAGTTCGCGATTTGCTGTCAGTCTCATAGACGAACTTAGCTCCTGATGTTGGATGTTCTATATAATATTTGGCGTCAGGTCGAGGGTAGACCAATTCCGGATTGCCAGCACTCGACTGGCCAGGTTTTGTTTCGATATGGATAATCTTTCCGGAGGGATCTGTGATAAATGTCCCTCGGCCTTCGACCTCATATTTGGTATTGGGGTCGAGTTTGACGTCATTTCCGCTTGGATCAGTGCCGAAGCGCCTGCTCTCCCCTAGGTAAGCGCGGTTGTCGGCGGCAATCTCAACTGCTGGTTCTTTGTGGTATGGCTGATTTTTCGAGCCATCGTATCGATCTCCGTTCGATGACCCGGAATCTCCTCCTTCATCATTTGAAGATCGGCCTCCGTTTCCACTCGAAGAAGAGTTGTCGCCGAGACCGGGCAGTGAGCTATAGCCATCGCCGCTGGAGCCCGCGCTCCGCGAGCTGTCGGCAGGGGTTCCTCCGGCATGCGGACTCTCGTCGTTTCCGACCCGGTTGGTGCTCGGGTCATTCGGCGCGGGCGAGGGGCTGTCTGAACCGTCCTGGTTGCTCGCCACGGGGGTGCGGTCCTGCATGTTGGACTGGTTGCTGTCCGCGATCTCGCCGCCTGGGCGACCGTTGTTCGGTCCCGACTCCCCGATGTTGGTGAGGTTGGCGACGGTCGCGGGTGACGCGGGCGCGTTGGCGGATTGGCTGGCGGCGTGCGTGTCTTCCCGGCCTCCCGTACCGGCCAGCACCTTCTCGCCATCGGCGTCCGGGCCCCGGCCACCGGAACCTCCACCGACGCTCTCGCCCGGGCCGCCGCGCCAGTCCGGGTGATCAGCCACGATCTCGCTCAGCATCGCGTCGATGTGCTTGTACTCCGGGTTGGTTTGGAGCCGCTGGTTGACCTGCTCCTGGCTCGGCTGGGGCTGGGCCTGGCCCTCAACGTTGTTCTCCGCGGCTTTCTGCTCACCGTTCTCGAACCGGGCTCTCTCCTCCGGGGTGAAGGACTCCGCGATCGCCTGCAGGCGCTGGTCGGCCTCGTAGACGTCCCCGACTCGGGGGGTCTGGCCGGAGTCCTCACTCTGGGTGGGGGCGGCCTCGTCTGCCCCGTGCTTGCGCTGGTCCGGATCGGTGCTCTCGACGGAGTCCGATCTCGTCGCGGTCGGCTTCTTGGGCTTGTTCGGCTCGTTCTCGGAGGAGGCGCTCTGGTTGGAGCGTCCGCCGCCGGGGGCGGGTTCGCTGTTGTTGGAGCCGCTACCGCCGCTGCCGGTGGTGGTGTTCAGCCGGTCCAACGACGCCGTCAGTTCGGCTTTCTGGGCCGGGGTGAAGTTGCTGGCGTCGATGTTGATGACCGGAGCGCCCTGGCCGCCGAAGGTGGGCATGTCCGGGAGGTCGGGAAGATCCACATCCGGGCCGCGGCCGGAGCCGCCCATCCCGTCCACGATGGCCATCCCCCGCCAGGCCATCAACGGCACACCCACCACCGCGCCCACACCGGTCGCGGTCAAAGCCGCACCACCCACGGTCGCCCCGATGTTGAGCAACGCGGTACCGATCACATAACCGGGGCGATCCCCCCACTCCTCCCAGGGCACCACCGAGTGCGCCAGATCCTTCCACGCGCCCTTGAGGCTGTCCTTGCCGGCCAGTCCGAACTCGCCACTCTCGTTGTCATACAACCCCACCAAAGAGGCCGCGGACTGGAGGTTGTCCATGTGGTATTCCTTGAGCGAATCCCCCCAGGACTGGTTGAACCACCCCTCCGAGGAGTGGAAGCCCAGCATCGCCCCGGTGTCCTCCACCGCACCCACACCGAAGTCCCACACCGCGGCCCCGGCATCGACCCACCAGCCGTGGTCGGTCTCCGCCGGCGCGGACCCCCACTCGGTGGCCAGTTCTGACAGGTCCTGCTCGTAGCCGTGGTAGAACACGTTCGGGTCGAGCTCGACATCGCCTTCGGGCATCTTCGCGAAGCTGGTGCGGTCGGGAACGTCCTTGTTGATCGCGTCAGCGCAGGCGGTCTCGTACTCGGCGTAGTCATCGATGATCTTCTCGCCCGTGGAGACCAGAGCCGCGTTCTCCTCGACCAGGTCGCTCTTGCCGCCGAAGACCCCCTTCACGCCGTCGGCCTTGTCCCAGTCCTCGCCCTCGGCCTCGATGCGTCCCAGGAGCTCGTAGGCCTCGGTGCGCAGGGAGGACCAGCGTTCCTTGATGCTCTCGACGTTCTCAGCGAAGGTCTCCAAGGCGGTGGCCGCGTTGGCCAGGGCCTCGGAGACCTCCTCGCCGTCGGTGGCCACCGGGTCCAGGACCTCGTAGAGGGTCTCGCTCTCGGGGGCGGAGTAGTACTCACGCAGCCCCGACCAGGCTCCGGTGATGCTGTTGCCGGTCTCGCTGATCGAGCCACCCACCGTGCGCAGGCCCGAGGCCATCGCGTTCACGTACTCGGGTGAGACCGAGGGCTCGGGGAAGGTCAGCGGGCTGATCTTTTCCTCGGCGTCGGTCAGGGCGGCGTGTTGCTCCTGGATGCTCTTGGGCGCGGCGGGGGCGGTGCCGGGATCTCCGGGCAGCACGGGGGTCTCCAAAACTCAAGGGGACAACAAGGGGGGAAGCCGAAGGCAGAGGGGCGCGTACGGGGTCAGGTCAGGCAGGGCAGAGCCCGCCGGGGCCGGTGGGGGTCAGGTCAGGCTGACGCCGGGGGGCGGTGCCGGCGGCGGGGGCGGATCGGGGATCGTCCCCGCGGTTCCCTGGGCCTCGGAGGCCATCTCCCGGTCGCCCTCCACATAGAAGGTGGTGGCCTCGCTGGTGCCCTGCACCGCCGAGGCGGTCAGCGAGAGCATGTCGCCGACCATGCCGAAGTAGTGCTCGGCGAACTCGCCCAGCGCGATCCCGATCGGGGCGCTGTTGATGTGGTTGTTCAGCGCCGTGACCCGGGTCTCCAGCTGGTTCATGTGGCCCAGCAGGCCTTCGGTCCCGCCCTCCTCGCCGATGTGCCCGGCGGTCTCGGTGAGCACCGCGCCCACCTGTTGGGGGTTCACATCCCAGCTACCCACGACTGCCTCCGAAGACCTCGGGGCGGAAGACGTCCACGCCCAGCTCCGGGCCGGTGTCGGCGAAGGACGGGCCGGGCTGGGGACGGGAGGCCTCGACCGTGTACAGCATGCGGTTCAACGAGGCGTGCAGTCGGTCGGAGTCGAAACGGGCCCGGGCGTGCAACCATGCGGAGGCCATGGCGATCCGGAGTGCGGGGGTCCGGGCCTCGGAAACGCTCTCTGGGGCATGCTCTGGTTCGGGGAGCGGGCCCCACTCCTCCTCCGGGGTGAATTCGAACTTCACGGACCTGTCCCTCCACTCTGTTCAACGAGCTGGATGGCTTTGTGTTGTGTGAGTTGCGCTGTGCGTAGTCTTGGTTCTGATTCTGTCGGGTTTTGTCGTGTCCTGCCCGGCTCGGCATCACCTGCCAGAAGGCACTTGCGGCACGAAACCCGGCATCGCAGGAGTTCACACGCGTGCCGGGATGGGCAGCGGACCGCGGAGCGGGCTGGCCGGATTCGGTCATGTGGCGCACTTCACGGGCCCGGCGAGGTCGAGGCGGGTGAGGAACGTACAAGACCCGGGCCCGCGCTTACGGCGAGGATGCGGGGCATGGAAACCACAGACGCACCCGTGCCCCCCGGCAACAAGCGCTTCGACACCAAGATCGCCGTCCTGCTCCGTACGGACCTTGAGGTATGGCAGCGGCTCAACGTGACGGCCTTCCTGGTCAGTGGGTTCGGGACTCGGGTCCCGGATCTGATCGGCGAACCCTACGAGGACGCCGACGGCACCGCCTACCTGCCGATGTTCCGTCAGCCCGTCCTGGTTTTCGAGGGCACCAAGGAGACCTTGACCAAGGCGCACACCCGGGCCCTGTCCCGGGACGTCGACCTCGCCGTGTTCACCTCCGACCTCTTCGCCACCGGCAATGACCGGGACAACCGGGCCGCCGTCCGGGCGGTCGGGCGGGACTCGCTCGACCTTGTGGGGTTGGCGGTGTACGGGCCGAGGAACGGGGTCGACAAGATCGTCAAGGGCGCCCGGATGCACGGCTGAGGGCGCGAGCGTACCGCCCGGGTGGGAGGCCGAGAATCCTTTTGAAGTGCCTGTTCAGGTGCGCCTGGTCGTGGAACCCGGAGTCCGCCGCCGCGTGCGCGGGCGCCCGGCCTTCGAGGATCAGCCGCCGGGCGAGGTCCACCCGCCGTCCCACGAGGTACTGGTGCGGGGGCATGCCGAACCGGCGGGTGAACACCCGGGTCAGGTAGGCGGGGTGGGTGAAGAGCAGCCCGGCTGCCTCGGCCAGGGAGACTCCCTCGACGGTTCGGCTGTCCAGCAGGTCCCGCAACCGCTCGGCGAGGCCGGGGTCGTCGGCGTACGTGAGCGGACCCAGCGTGCCGCGCAGGTGTTGGCGGAGGCGCTCGGAGACGAGTTCGAGCCGGCTCTCCGCCTCCAGCCCTTCCCCCGGCTGGAACAGGGCGCCGTGCAGTTGGTGGATGCGGTGGCGCAGGAGGGGGTCCTCGAACATCGGGTGGTCCACCGCCCGCCCGGCCAGGTCCGTGCCGATCTGCTCCGGTTCCAGGTACAGGACCCGTTTGCGCAGTCCCCGGGCGGTGGTGGGGGTGCCGTTGTGCGGGACATGCGGCGGAAGCAGGGTGACGGTCCGGTCCAGGGCCCCGTGCTCGTGCCGCCCCAGGTCGTAGCGGACGGTCCCGGAGTCGATGATGAGCAGGGTCCAGGACCGGTGCGTGTGCATCGGGTAGGCGTGTTGGCGCAGATGGGTGTGGAACACCTCGGCGATGCCGTCGACCCCCGGTCTGAGGACCACGGTGTCCGCGTGGCCGTCCATGGGCCAACCCTATGCCGCTCCTGCGCGGGGCACACGGGCACGGGCCCCGGACCGCCGGACAGGCCCCGGCGGATCGGACGCCCCTAGAGGTACAGGCCCGCGCCCGCGCCCTCCTCCACCCGGTCGGGGCGGGCAGCCGGAACGTCCTCCGGGGTGAGTGTGCACAGGACGTCCCGGTCGTCCAGGTCGAGCCCGGCGATCCGTGCCGCCTGGGCCCGGGCGGTCCGCTCGAACAGGTCGGCGGCGAACCGGGCGTTGCACGGGCCCGGGGGCGGTCCACCCGCGCGCAGCCGGACCCGGACGGCGTCCGCGGTGCCGGGCGCCAACCGCATCCCCGCTTCGTGGGCGCGTTCGGTGAACACCGCGGTCAGCTCCTCCCCGTCGAGATCGGGGAAGGGCACTCGGCGAGTCAGGAGCGCGTCGAGCCCGGGGTGGGACTCCAGTACCCCGGGCAGTGCCTCCGCGGACCCGGAAACGACCAGCAGCAGTTCGTTCCGGTGCAGGGAGACCAACCGCACCAGTTCCCGCACCGTCTCCTCCACCACCGGGGAGGCGGGCCGGGCCAGGAACGTGTGCGCCTCCTCCAGGTAGAGGACCCCGCCGAGCGCCGACCGGACGGCGGTTTCCACGGGTGTGGCGCCCGGTCCCGAGTCAGGGGCCGATCGGGGGCCGCTGCCGAGCAGGTCCTCCTTCCGGGCACGGACCAGGTGGCCGGAGGACAGGATCGCACGGCGTGCGCAGACCGCCCCCGCCAGTTCGGCGACCGTGCTCCGGCCGGTCCCGGGGGCACCGAGGAACACCATGTGCTCCAGGGCCCCGGGGGCGGCGACACCCGCCGCGTGGCGGGCCTGTTCCACCCGGGCACGTGCGTCCAGGTCGCGCAGCTCCCGCTTGGCGGGTTCCTGGCCGACCAGCCGGTCGGCGCGGGTCAGCGGGTCCTCCGGATCGGGGGCGCCGAGCCGGGTGGAGAGGGTGGCGGGGATGTCGGCGGGCAGCAGCGAGCGGAGCTCCTCGGGGGTGCGGTCCCGGCCGTCGGTGATCCGCTCGGCCTGGAGCGCCCTCGCGCGCTCCAGGAGGTTGCGGACCAGACGCGCGTTGCCGGAGGTCCGGTCGCGGGGGGTGGCGAGCAGTAGACGGCGGACCCGGGATCGGGTGCCGTCGCCGAGGAGCAGCCCGGCCTCGGCCGCCATCACCGCGAAGATCTCGGTGAGCTCGCGGTCCGTGTAGTCGGGGAAGCTGAGCTGGCGGGGGAAGCGGGACGCCAGCCCGGGGTTGGAGGACAGGAAGCGGGTCATCTCAGCGGGATAACCGGCCACCACCACGACCAGTTCGTCGCGGTGGTCCTCCATCAGTTTGAGCAGGGTGGCGATCGCCTCCGGCCCGAAGTCCCTGCCCTGGGCGTCGGTGAGTGTGTACGCCTCGTCGATGAAGAGCACCCCGCCCAGGGCACTGCGGACCACCCGCTCCACCTTGGGCGCGGTCTGGCCGATGTACTCGCCGACCAGGTCGGAACGGGTGGCCTCGACCAGGTGCCCGGAGGAGAGCAGCCCCAGCTCCGCGTAGACGGCGCCGAGCATGCGTGCGACGACGGTCTTGGCGGTGCCGGGGTTTCCGCTGAACACCATGTGCCGAGCGGGTGCGGGGACCGGCACCCCGGCGTCCGCACGCAGCCGTTCGGCCCGGGCCTCGGCGGCGTACAGCCGGACCTCGCGTTTGACCGTCTCCAGGGAGACCAGCGAGTCGAGGGCGGCCATGGGGTCCCCGGGCGGTTCGGTCGCCGTGCCTCCGGGGCTTCGGGGAACCGGGGCGGCCGCGTGGAGGCTGTCGGGAACGTCCTCGGGCCGGATGTCGCGGATGCCGGGCGGCTCCTTCTCCGCGGGTGCCAGCGACGGCGAAGGCGGATGGTGGCCGCAGGGTATGGGGAGGTCGAGCCGTCGGGCCTGCCGGGACAGGGTGCGGTCCAACAGGGAGCGAACGGATCGGGCGCCGAGGAACCCCGACCCGCCGAAGGCGCGGCCCAGCACCTCGCCGGCCTTGGCCACCGCCGAGGGGGCGGGTTCGAGATCGTGCGCGGCAGCCATGGTGCTGAAGACCTCGCCCAGCCGGTCGCGGTCGGGGGCGGTGAAGCGGAGCCGGTGCGGTATCCGCGCGGACAGGCCGGGGACCGCCGTGAACAGGCGGTTGATCCGGTCCTCGGTGTCGGCGAGGACCACCACCAGGTCGTCGGGGTGCCGATCCATCTTCCGGATCAGAGCCGCGACCGCGTCCGGCCCCAGGGTCCGGCTGCTTTCGGGGCCGATCAGTGAGCCCGCCTCGTTGATGTACAGGACGCCGCCCAGCGCCCGGTCGACGGTCTGGTCCACCCACTCGGTCACACTGATGGCGTTCTCGGCCACCAGGTCGGCGGGGCCCACCTCGGTGACCTGGTGCGACTCCAGGATGTCGAACGAGGAGTACAGGATCGCCAGGGCCTGGGCGACGGTCGACCGGCCGGTTCCGGGGCCGCCGGTGAAGGCCATGTGCCGGGGCGCGGAGGCCGGAGCGAGCCCGGAGCGTTTGCGCTGCAGATGAGCCGTGACCTCGGAGGCGATGGCGTGCACCTCGCTCTTGACCTCGTCCAGACCGACCAGCCCGTCGAGCAGGTCCTGCGCGGAGACCTGGTCCGCCGGCACACCTGGGACGGGGGGTTGCCGCGGTGCCGGGGCCGGTTCGGGGGCGGGTGCGGGGGCCGACCGTTCACCGTCCCCGCCGACGGTCCGGCTCGCGGTGTCCGCGCCGCCGCTCCCGTGACCGGCGTTCGCTTCGCCGGTTCCGGGGAGACCGGGTACCGACACGCCGCGGCTCGGCGGTTCGCAGCGGCGGTGCAGGATCTCCTGGAAACCGCTGACCGGTAGCGGGGTGCCGAAGTCCGACCGGACACGCAACCCCTCCTCGGCCGGGTCGGAGAGCAGGGCCAGGGCCGTTCGGGTCCCGGCGTCCAGCCAGGAACGGGCGACGTCGGCCTCCCCGGCCGTCACGCACTCCCACAGCCACTCCTGGGCCCGAAAGGACCACCTGAGGGGCTGGAACTGGTACACGCGGCGCTCGAAGTCCTCCTCCAACGCCTCGAAGCGCTCGGTGCCCAGCGCCTGCGCGGCCACCGCGCTCATCCCGGTCAGCGGTGACCCCAGGCAGATGTCGACCAGGGTCTCGTACCGGTCCGGGACTCCGGAGGCGATCTCCGAGAGCCGGGTGTGCGCCTCGGTGAAGCGACCGAAGGCCCAACCGAAGTAGGGGGCGGGCTCGGCGTACTCGGGGATCACGGGGAAGTGATCGCGGTGTATCTCCCGCGCCCAGCGGGACCGGAGGCGGGGGATCCCTTCCACGGTCCTGAGCACGACCTCGGCTTCGGCCTCCTCGGTGGCCCTCTCGGCCGCGTTCCTGTCCAGCAGGTCCCGCCAGGCTCGCCGGCGCTCCTCCCAGGGACCGATCCCGGCGAGCGCGTCCACGACCTCTCCGAAGAGGTCGGCGGCCAGACGCGTGTGCTCGGGATCGTCGAACCGGTCGGGGATCGGGCCCCCGGGGGGTCGGCGGAGGTCGTCGAGGACCCACTGGTGGGGCCTGGCGGGCCGGTGCTCCCGGGGCAGGTGACGTTCGGTCAGGAGCAGGGGCAGCGCCTGGTGGCTGCCGCCCACCACGCGTAGCGGCCCGGAGACCGCGATGACCATGTCGGCCACGGCCCAGGACCACCAGGAGCGGAGGTCCCGTTCGCAGCCCCGGACCCGGTCCGGTGCGATCCGTGCCGCACGGGGATCGTGGAACACCCCGTCGAGGAGCTCGGTCAGCTCTTCGGTGATCTGGCCGGGCACCCGCCACGGCCCGTGCTCGTACACGTCCAGCACGGGTTCGTCGGTGAGGAGCGGTTCCAGGTGTTCGGGCAGGCGGACGGCCGGCAAACGGACTCCTTCGGGGGGCGTGTCGGGGGACTCCTGCGCTTGGCGATGATATGTCCCCCGGTGCCTCGGGGCCCGGGCGTTGGCGACTGCGGCGGTGCCCCGGGTTGGCCGGGACCGGCCAGTGGGACCGAGGGGCGGGTGTGCACAATGGCGCCATGGCGAACGAACGCGGCAGCGGACCGGACAGGGCGACGGCCCGGGCATGGCAGGCGATCGGCGGGGCTGCGGACCTGGTGGAACGAGTCTCC
The DNA here is from genome assembly GCF_055763695.1 of Nocardiopsis moroccensis. NCBI lineage: Bacteria > Bacillati > Actinomycetota > Actinomycetes > Streptosporangiales > Nocardiopsidaceae > Nocardiopsis > Nocardiopsis moroccensis. The sequence goes on from NZ_CP199747.1 coordinate 5,445,871, forward strand.
TATCGGGGCGCGGGGGAGGTGCTCCCGGCCGCGCTGCCGGTGCGTCAGCTGGCCCGTGCCACCGTCGGGGCGTGTTCGCTGGCCGCGGCCGAACTGCTGGCCGTGCGCAACGGCGGGCCGGTCCCCGGCGTGCCGGTCGACGAGGGCGCGGTGGCCACCGCCTTCGTCAGCGAACGCCACCTGCTGGTCGACGGCCGTAAGCCGACCTCCTTCGCACCGCTGTCCGGGTTCTGGCGGGCCGCCGACGGCTGGGTGCGTACCCACGCGAACTACCCCCACCACCGGGCCCGGCTGCTGTCCGCCCTGGGGCTCGGTACGGGGACGGGCCCCGATGGGCTCGCCGGGGAACTCCTGTCCCGGACCGCGCACCAGATCCAGGAGGAGGTCTACGCCGAGGGCGGTCTGGCGGTCGCCGTGGCCCCCGCGCCCGGTCCGGGAGGGGGACCCGGTGAAGCGGGGGACTTCACGGCGGCGGGGCTCCCGCTGGCCGGCTTCGAGGCGTTGGGCGGGGCCGGGGACCGTCGGTTGCCCCCGGCGGCACTGCCCGCGGCCGGGGTCCGGGTGCTGGACCTGACCCGGGTCATCGCCGGGCCGGTGGCCACCCGGACACTGGCCCTGTTGGGTGCGGACGTGCTGCGCGTGGACGCCCCGGGCCTGCCGGAGGACCCCGACAGCCACACCGACACCGGGATGGGCAAACGCTCCACCCTGCTGGACCTGGCCACGGAGGAGGGGCGGAGCACCTTCGAGGCGCTGCTGGACACCGCCGACGCGGTGGTGACCGGTTACCGGCCGGGCGCGCTGGACCGCCACGGGCTGGTGGCGGAGGAGCTGATCGCCCGCCGCCCCGGGCTGGTCGTCGCCCAGCTGTGCGCCTGGGGCCGGACGGGCCCCTGGGCGGGGCGGCGGGGGTTCGACAGCCTGGTGCAGGCGGCGAGCGGGATCGCCGCGATCGAGGCGGGATCCGACGGCCGCCCCGGCGCCCTGCCGGCCCAGGCACTGGACCACGGCACCGGCTACCTGCTGGCCGCCGGGGTCCTGCGCGCGCTCACCGAACGCCAGGCCGACGGCCGTGGACGGCGGCTGCGGTTCTCCCTGGCGGGCACCGCCGGGTGGCTGCTGAACGGTATCGCTCCGGAACCGGCCGCGGCGGGCGGCTACGACGCCGAGGCCTGGTTGACCGGGGCTGCGTCCCCCTATGGTCCGCTGCGTTACGCCCTTCCGCCGGTGCGCTACGAGGGCGGGCCCGAGGACTGGGTCGCCCCCGCCACCCGCTGGGGCAGTGACCCGGCACTCTGGCTCTGAGCAAACGTGTGCTCGGGACCGAGGTCGGGACCAGGTTGGGGAGCGGGGTACGGGTGTTGGCCGCTGTCCGGGCCGGGGCGCCGGCCACCGGTCAGTTGAGCCAGCCGCGTCGTGTGACCTCGACCCCCGCCTGGAAACGACTGCGGGCGTCCAGGCGCGTCATCAGCCTCGACATCATCCGCCGCACTGTGCGCAGGGAGACCCCGAGCCGACGGGCCGCGGCCTCGTCGGTGAGGCCGTTGGCGAGCTGGTGCAGGAGCTCGGTGTCGGAAGGACTGAGCTCCGGCACCTCGGTGTCCGACTCCTTGTCGAGGGGCCGCGCCGACCTCCAGACTTGCTCGAAGAGGGCGAGAAGGGCGGTGACCACGCCCTGCCCGCGCAGAACGACCGCCTCGGCCACACCGGTGGCGCGGTTGTTGGGCAGTACTGCGGTCTCCCGGTCGTAGATGGCCATTCGCACGGGGATCGCGGGCGTGCTCCGTACCTGGGCACCCCTGCCCAACAACCAGCGCGTGTAGGAGAGGGCCTCAGGGTGGTTGCGGATGCTGTCCGGATGCAGGCTCCGGAGGAGGACATCGCGCTCCAACAGGGCTTCGTCCAGGGGCCTGGCCGACCTGATCCCCTCCTCACCCATGGCCGTCGGGACGAACGAGAGCAGTTCGAAGCGGGTCTGGGCAGCCAGTTCCTCGATCCGGGAGCGGATCGAGGAGATCCCCTCGATGCGTTCCACGGTCGAGCTGACCTTTTGGTAACTCAGGTCGTTGTAGTCGGCGATCAACGTGTGCAACGAGGAACGGGCCTCCGCCACGAGCTGTCTGCGCTGGTGGATCTCGGCCTCGTGCCTGGACAGCAGCGCGGTGAGCCCGAGTTCGGGACTCACCGGGTGGAGGGAGTCCGGGGCGTCCCCCAAGGACCGGGCCAGTCCGAGGAGGAGGAGACAGCGGGCGGCCTCGCTCACCTCGAGCTCGCTCACCTCGAGTTCGGCAGCCACCTCGTGGATCCCTTTCCCGGGTGACCTCAGAAGCACTCGGTAGACCCTTTCGGCTTGAGGGCTCAACCCCAGAAGGTCCAACATTTCTCCCCCAAGAGGTTACCGGTCAGTTGCCCGGCCAACTGTAAACCTCGTTTCCAGATGCCACGAGCCCTGTTCTCGCATATTGAGATTGGCCCGGTCGAGTGCCGTACGTCACACTCCGGCTGTTCTGGCTGGTTGGCGCCGCGGGGGTTCCGAAATTGCCCGTGCGGTATCTGGCATTTAGGTGCCACGGAAACTAGCTGCCATGTCTGGGTACTGGATGGCGCCGCGGGGGATGTGCATAATTTCCTACGGCAAACGGGGTCGTCTTTGGCTTCGCAAGGCTGCCTGTGTCGTTTGTCTGTTTTTGTTTGAGTGATTTGTTTCCCCTTCCGCCTTGATGTTTGTTGAGTATTTTTTGCTGCTCTTGATGTCACTCGTGGTATGTCGGGGAAAGATTTGGGGTCCCGCTTTGTCTAGTACCTATTGGGAATAGAAGAAATTCTGTTCCAGCTCCCACGAAAGATATCCAATGGACAACGTGAACTCTGATCCTGCTGCTCTGGAAACCCCCTCGGCGCTTTCTCGTCCCCTGAACCACGAGTCCGTCCGCGCGCTCCGTGCGGCCGCACGGGAGCGACGGCTCGCCTCCGCCGGAGCCCCCGACCCACGCTTCCCTGGGAACCGTCGGGTGACCTGGGTCGGTGACCTGCAACAGGGCGACGGAGGCAAAGGGGCCATGACCGACCGGCTCGCCGCCCACCACGACGTTGTGGTTCGCGTTCAGGGCGGGGACAACGCCGGGCACACCGCCGTATACCGTTCCGCCGACGGTTCCCAGCACACCGTGAAGAACCACATCACCCCGTCCGGCCTGCGCCACCCCGGAACGATCGGCATTCTCGGGAACGGTGTCCTGGTCAACGCCGAGAGTCTGTACGAAGAGCTCCAGGAAATGGAGACCAGCGTTCCCGGGATCGGTGCCCGGGTCTTCGTGAGCGGGCGGGCGCACCTGATCCTCCCCCTGCACCGGGAGGTGGATGACCGGCAGGAGCAGAGGAAGCGGAACAGCGGAAACGCGATCGGAACCACGCTCCGTGGAATCGGCCCGGCGAACGTCAGCAAGACCAACCGCATCGGCCTGCGGGCCGTGGAGATCGGTGATCCCGAACTTGTCGAACGCAGGATCCGGGAGAATATCGACTTCTTCGGCCTGGACGAGGTCGAGCTGGAGATCAACCTCAAGTGGGTCGAGACCTACGCACCCGTGGTCACGGAGCGCTTGGTGGACTCGGTACGCCTGCTTGACGACCTGGCCGGAACCGGCCACTCGATCCTGTTCGAGGGTGCCCAAGGGGCGCTCATCGACATCGAGCACGGCATCTACCCCTACGTGACCACGTCACCGACCACCGTGCACTCGGTCTCCACCGGCTCGGGGTTCGACTCGTCACGCATCGACCACCGCGTCGGGGTCCTGAAGGTCTACCAGACCATGGTCGGCAACGGTGCCTTCGTCTCCGAGGACCTGGGGGAGCTCGGTCGGCGGCTCCGGAGCGAGGGAGGGGAATTCGGTACCACCACCGGCCGGGACCGCCGGTGCGGATGGCTCGACTTGGTGCAGGCGCGTTGGGCGGTGGACCTGAACAGGTTCACCAGCGTCGTCCTGACCAAACTCGACATCCTCGACTCCTTTGAGAAGATCGGCGTGTGCGTCGCCTACGAGGTCGACTCGGAGGTCTCCGTCGACTTCCACCCCGAGCACTCGTACCTGTCCCGCTGCACCCCGGCCTTCCAGTACTTCGACGGCTGGCTCACCTCCACCAAGGACATCACCCGATACGAGGACCTGCCTCCGCAGGCCCGTGCGTTCGTCGACTTCGTGGGCGAGTGGTTGGAGACGGACATCGGCGGAGTCACGAAGGGGCCGCGCGACACCGACATGCTGGTCCGTCCGGGGTCGTCTCTGGCCGAGGTGGTCCTGTGACTGCCACCGCCCGCGAACCGGAGCCGGGGGCCGGGAGCCGGATCGCCCTGCTCGACGTCGACGGAACCCTGACCCGTGTCCGGTCCGTCTGGCAGTTCCTCCTGGAGCACCACGGAGCCTGGGAGGGCCCCGGGGAGAGGAACCTCCAGGAATTCCTCCGGGGGGACATCACCTACGAGCTCCTCTGTCACCGGGATGCGGAACTTCTCGCCGGGACGTCCTACGCCGACCTGTGCGCACTCGCGGCCAAGATCCCTCTCAACGACGGAGCGGACGAGCTCATCGTCGGCCTGCGTGAACGCGGCTACCGGGTGGTGCTCGTCTCGACTGGCCTGAGGGTGCTCACCAGCGTGCTGGAAAGACGCCTCGGCTACGACCGCTGTGTGGCCAACGACCTCGAGGTGAGCGACGGCGTGTGCACAGGACGCGCGCTCATCGAGATCGGGGAGACCGAGAAGGGCCGCCACGCCGTGGCCGCCATCGAGCACTTCGGCGCCGACCACGTCGTCGCCTTCGGTGACTCCTCGGGTGACCTGCCGATGTTCGCTCACGCGGACCTGTCCGTCGCGGTCGGACCGGCCAGCCCGGAGGTCGTCGGCACCGCCGACCGGCACATCCCTGACGCGCGTCTGGCCACTGCCCTGGACTGGCTGTGAGACGCACCCGCGAACACCGGCACAACCTTCTGGAATGAGAAGAACCGTGAACACCGCTTCCAGACTCTCCGCGCCCGGCGACACCGTGGAGAAGTACCTCCTCAGTGACTTCTCCGCGGTCGAGGGCGAGCGTTTCGACCACGTCGTCATCGGTGCGGGCTGCACCGGAACGGTCATGGCGCACAAGCTCCTCGAACGCAACCCCCGGGCCCGTGTCCTCCTGTTGGAACAGGGCCCCTACCTGATCCCGGACCACGTCCAGAACCTCAACCGGGCGATGCAGCCGCTCATGGGGACCGCTGTCGCCAGTCCCTGGCGGTCCGAAGGGGACCTCTCCGTGGTCGCGCAGGTGCCCTTTCTCGGCGGCCGTACCCTCTTCTGGAGCGGTTCCTGTCCCCGGCCGAGCGAAGAACAGCTCTCCGGGTGGCCCGCTTCCGTCGTCTCCGAACTCGCCGAGTACTGGGAGGAGGCCGAAGGGCTCGTGGGTGCCGTTCCCGCCGGGCGGATCGGCCCGGAGTTCGGCGCGCTGCACACACGGCTGCGCGGTCTCGTGCACAAGGCCGCCGCGGACTCCCCGGACATGACGGCCCCCGCGCTGGAGGAGGGGCTCGACGCACCACTGGCCATGCGCGCGGGAGGTGACACGAACCCCCCGCGCAAGTTCAGCGCGCTCCCCCTGCTGATGTCGGCGATGCACACCCACCCCGGTCGGATCGCCGTCGTGACCCGTTGCCAGGCCGAACGACTGGAGTACACCGACGGCCGGATCACCGCTGTCGAGACCGGTCTGGGCCGGTTGGCGACCGGGGACGCCCAGGTCCTGCTGGCGCTGGGCGCCACGGAGGCCACCCGGTTGGTCCTGGCGTCACGGTTCCCCCGGCCGGTGGCCTCCCTGGCCGGTCGTCACCTCGCCGGAAATACCGCGAGCTGGTTCTGCTTCAGACTGCCGCGCGCGGCCTTTCCGGACCTGTCCCGGAACCATGCCGAGGTGGCCGCGCTCTATGTGGACGCCTCGACCTCCGAACGGGAGTTCCACCTCCACGTCAACGCCACGGGGACCGCTGACCCCCGCCGGGACCTGTCGGACATCTACCGGCTGGTGCCCGACATGTTCGGGGAGGGCACACCCGAGCGCATGAGCTCCCCGGACCACGTGGTCCTCCTCGTGCACGGGCTCGGCGAGCTCGCCGCGGACGAGACCGCGGCCGAACCCAGCTCGATCCGGATCGACGAGAACGGCACCACGGTCGGTCGTTTCACCCTCAGCGATGCCGACCGCACCGCCTGGGACGCCATGGACCGTGCCGCCGACACCCTGGTCGACACCGTCTCCCAGGGGTACACGCCCGAGTACTGGTGGCCCACGGAACGGCGCTGGTCGGTGGAGCCTCCGCCCGACCGCAGGATGCCGTTCTCCGTCCACGAGGCAGGAACGCTCCGTATGGGCGACTCGGCCGCGGATTCGGTGACCGATCTCTACGGCCGGGTCCACGGGGTGGAGAACCTGCACGTCACCGGTGGTGCGCTCTTTCCGACCCGGGGCTCGTGGAACCCGCTGCTCATGATGGTCGCCCTGTGCCTCAGGCTCGCCGGGCGCCTGGAGCCGTGACCCCCGCTTCGACGTACCGAGGAGACCACCTGTGCCCCTGACCCTCCCAGCCCTCTCACCGACCGGAGTCCTGGTCGCCTTCCTCGCGGTGATGACCGTCTACGGACTTGCCCGAAACCTCTCCTACTGGTTCCGGTTGTGGCGCGCACCGGCTCGGCTCAGGGGTCAACGCGAGCGTGCCCGCCGGGCCGTCGCGGCCCCGAACGGCCCCACAGCCGATCCCCAGATCGTCTTCGTCGTCCCGGCCTACCGCGAGGTGGACGCCCTTCCACAGACGATCAGGGCGCTCCGGCACTCCATCGAGTCCAGCACCTACCGCGCCCGGATCGTCATCGTCACCTCGGCTCGGGAGGACGAGGCGGCCGAGCGTGAGGGAACGGGCGGGGTCACGACCCGAGAAGTCGCCGAGGAACTGTGCGCGGGCGTCGAGTACGCGAGCACGGCCATCGACGACAGCCCGGTCTCGAGCATGGCTGCCTCGTTCAACACGGGCACACGCGTGGTGGCCTCCACGCAGGGTGTGCGCCCGCACAGCACGTACGTGGTGGCATACAACGCGGACTCCACGTCCATGACCGACACCGTGCAGGCGCTGGGCGACGAACTGACCGCAGCGGGGCTCCCCGAGGTGGGCCAGCTGGTGTGCCTGTCCATGCGCAACATAAGTGAGATGACCGGTCCGGGCGGCTGGTACGCGGCCGGTGCGGCCTATTACCAGACCCGGTGGGCTCTGGGGTTCGAGTTCGACATGTGTCGGCGCAACGGCCCGGGGCGCCGGGCGACGCCCTTCGGTCGGCTGTACCACACCAAGGGGCACGGGCTCCTCCTGCGTCTCGACACTGCGGTGGACCTCGGCGGGTTCAGTACACAAACGCCCTGTGAGGACCTGGAGATGGGACTGCGCCTGTCCCTGCTGGACCTGCCCGTCCACGCGATACCCGTGCTGGAGGACACCGAGCACCCCGTCACCCCGGGGGCTGTGACCGCCCAGAAACGCTACTGGTTCTCGGGTATGTGGGACGTTCTCAACTACCACCGGCTCCTTCCCCGGGAACGTCGGGAGAAGCCGTTCCACTTCGAACTGGTCCGGTCGACCTTCCTCTACCGCAGTACGGGCGCGTTCCTGCTGGGGCCGGTCCCCTACCTCTGCGCGATCCTCTGGCCCCTGTTCGGCGGCCCGGTCGTCGCCGCGCTGCTACCGGTGCTCAACGGGGTGCTCACCGTCTGGCTCATCCGCAGAGCGGTCAAGGGGATGGGCGGCTCCCTCGCCCCCCTCCGGCCGGTCGAGTACGTCTCCGTTCCAGCCGGGGTCGCGGCCTTCTCCCTCACCCGTAACACCGGTCCCCTCCAGTACCTGTTCGGGCTGGTCGGCTCGCGGGACAGGCAGGAGCGCTTCCGTACCGTGCACCTCCAGCACCTGGGAGAAGAGGCACCTGGATCGGACGAAGGTGCCCGGCCGCCCAAGGGTGGCCGGGACGACCACCCCTCTATCACGTAAGGGCATCAGCTATGCCAAGACAGCCACTCACCAGGCGACTGGGGCTGCCTCCCCTGGGAGGACAGCGCAGGGTCGTCTTCTCCGTCCTGATCGACACCATGGGGGCCGGGGCGTTCATGCCCCTGTCGTTCCTGTACTTCCTGCACTTCACCAGCCTCCCCGTCGCCGAGGTCGGAGTCGTGGTGAGTACGGCCACCCTCCTGTCCTTCCTGGCCATCCCCCTGGCCGGTTCCCTGGTGGACCGGTACGGCGCGCGGCAGATGGTGATGGTCGGGAACCTGATCACGGCGGCGGGGTACGTCGGTTACGTCTTCGCGGACGACCGGTTCGCGGTCTTCGGGGTGGTCCTGTTCGTCATGAGCGCCGACCGCCTCTACTGGGCGGCGTGGCCCACCCTCGTGGGAGACCTGGCGACCGGCAAGGACCTGGACGCCTGGTACTCGATGACCCACGCGCTACGGAACGGATGCATCGGGGCGGGCGCCCTGATCGCCGCTCTGGCACTGGCCCTGGGGTCCGATGCCATGTTCTACGTCCTCCTGGGCTTCAACATCGTCACGTCCGTCGTGGCCGGGATACTGCTCGTCCGACCGGTCACGACGCCCGAGCACGCCCCCGAACCGAACGCGGAACGGGCAGGGGAGGGCGAAGGGGGGCCGGAGCCGGGCACCGCGGACACCGGGGCCTGGATCCGGTTGTTCCGCGACCGTCGCTTCCTTCTCCTGCTCGTCTCACAGTTCCTCGTCTCGTTCGCGTTCATCATCCCGACGACCGTCCTCCCGGTCTACCTGACGGTCGGCGCGGGGATGCCGCACTGGCTCGCCCCGGCGATCCTGGCCGCGAACAGCACAGTCATCCTGCTGCTCCAGACGATCCTCACCGCGAAGGTGAGCCACCGGGACCGGGCTCGGACGGTCTTCGGCGCCGCTCTGGTCCTCCAGGTGTCGATCGTGCTCTTCGCGGTGGTCGGGTACATTCCGGTCACCCTGGCGATCGTCCTGGCCCTCGGCGCCGCCGTGGTGTTCACCTTCGGGGAGATGCTCGCCATCCCCGCCGCCAACTCCCTGGCTGTGGCCCTGTCCCCGCGTGAGATCCGGGGCCGGTACATGTCCGCCTTCCAGCTCACCTGGGCCGCGGCTCCCGGGGTGGGACCGGCGCTGGTCGGCCTGCTCATCGGCCAGGGCGGGCTCGTGCTCTGGGGAACCCTGGCCCTGATCGTCGGGACCGGAGCGGTGGGGTTCTGGGTTCTCGCGGCAACCACGGACCACTCCCGGCCGGAGCGGGCGGAACGGACGGGGGCGGCCCGGTGATGACGGGGTACCGGCACTCGTTCCACGCGGGAAACCACGGCGACGTGCTCAAACACGTCGTCCTCTCCCGCCTGTTCCGGCGGCTGGCGACCGGGCGCCGTCCCCTCTCCTACCTGGACACCCACGCGGGGCCGGGGCTGTACCGGCTCGGTGCCGGGGATCCGGCGGACGCCGCGTGGCGTTCGGGAGCGGGCCGTCTGTGGGAGGCGCAGGAACCTCCCGGGCTCTGCCGCGACTATCTGGAGGCACTCCGGGAGCTGAACCCGGAGGGGCGACTGAGCCTGTACCCGGGATCACCGTGGCTGGCGCTCGCCTTCGGCCGTGGCGGGGACCGCTTCCACTTCCACGAGACCCACCCGGACGACGTATGTTCGCTGGCCGCGCTCACCGGCGACGACCCGCGTGTGCGCGTGAGCGACGGAGACGGCTGGGCCGCAGTCGAACGTCTGGCGGCCCGGAACCCGGATGACGGGGCCGGGCCCCGCACCGTCGTCCTCCTTGACCCGCCCTATCTGGGGGACGACGTCCTGCGCTGTTCCGACGCGGTCCACACGATCCTGCGCCACACCCCCGAGGCGGTAGTGGCGGCCTGGTACCCGATCGAGAGCAGCAGCCGCACGGAGGGCCTCCACGAGGTGCTCCGGACCCTCGGCCACAGGAGGCTCCGAGCCGAGGTGGAGGTCCTTCCCCGGACCGATGAGGATGTGCTCTCCGGCTCCGGGGTGTTCGTGGTCAATCCGCCGTCCGGTCTCGAGGGCGACCTGAGCGCTCTGCTGCCGGAGCTGGCACGTCTGCTCAACATGTCGTCCGGACCGGGGTCGAGCCGCCTGGCCGCCTGGTGACCGTCCCGACCAGTCCACAGCAAGAAAGAAGGAGATCCCTGTGAAGCAGATCCCGGATGTTCGCCTGTCCGCGGCCGTCATGGCCCACCCCCGTCGTCGCGCGGCGGCCCTCGCGCTCGCCGAGAAGCACCCGGGGCTGGGCCTGGAAATCGTGACGGACCCCGAACCCGACGGCCCTCCGTCGGCACTGCGTACCTCCCGCGCGGCCTGGGGAGCGGTGTCGGACGAGGCGACACACCACCTCGTCGTCCAGGACGACGCCGTCCTCACCGGGGACTTCACCGAGAGGCTGTCGGCGCTGGTCGCCTCCCGCCCGGACGACGCACTGTGCCTGTTCGTCGAGTGGGGTGCACGAACCGCGAACTCCGTGCGGATCGCCGCCCTGAACGGCCACGCGTGGGCCCCGGTCGTCGACGACTACCTTCCGTCAGTGGCACTGGTCCTGCCGGCCCGCGTGGCCAAGGGGTTCGACCGGTTCGTCGAGGCCCGCGCGGGGGAGGGCACCCCCGATGACGTCGCCCTGTTCGACCACATCAGGGAGGAGGGGGTACGGGCCCTCGCCCCGGTCGCCAACCCGGTCGACCACGACAACGGGACGAGCCTGGTCGGCAACGCCATCATGGGGCCGCGCAGTTCCGTGTACTTCCCCTCCGGCCCCGTGCCCCCGGCCACGGGGACGCTCGCACCCGACCCCGAGAGCGTCCCCTACTTCTGTTGGTGGGCACAGCAGTCCGCCGTGTACGACCGTGACCCCTCCGAGGCGGAGGGGTGGCGGCGCAGGATGTCGCGTTACGCGCTCCAGGACCGGGGCATCGGCCGTGAGGGCGTGATGCGGGCCCTGGCGACCGAACTCGAGGTCCTGCCGCACCGCGAGCTCGTCCGGGACCGGATCAGCGACGTCCTGCTGGCCGAGGTCTGGGAGAACGCTTACAGTCTGGGGGTGCTCGCCGCTGAGTGCGGGCGCGCGGGGGGGACCGTCCCCGACCTGGACACCCCCCTCGCACGCTCCGCCCTGGCCACGATGGCGCCCGGTGCCCTGCGCCGTGTCATCCCCGAGCAGTGGCTCTCACCCGTGGGGAGGCTGCTGGAACCGCTGGTGACCGCCGGTGTTCGTCACGGGCTGGGCCGGGGGAACGCGACGGCGGACTGAACGGCGCCGCCCGCCGACCTGGTGGTTCAGAGGGCCGCGACCCGGTCGAACACTCCGGACAGCCGTTGGACGAACCGCTCTGGTCGGCAGAGTTCGTCCAGGCGCTCCTCGTCGAGGCCGACACCCCGGGCGGCAGCCTCCTTCCGCAGGGACTCCCGGAAGGGCGTCTCGTTCTCCCAGGTCCGCATGGCGGCCGCCTGCACCAGAGCGTAGACGTCCTCCCGGGAGCGGCCCGCCTCGATCAGCTCGGAGACGACCGTCGAGGAGTAGATCAGGCCGTGGGTGAGGTCGATGTTGGCCCTCATCCGGTCGGTGTCCACCACGAGTCCGGTGACCAGCTGTGTGGTCAGGTGCAGCAGGTAGTCGGTCGCGAGTGCCGCGTCCGGAAGGGCGATGCGCTCCGTCGACGAGTGCGAGATGTCGCGCTCGTGCCACAGCGGTATCCCCTCCAGTACGGGGACGATCTGGGCGCGGACGACACGTGCCAGACCGCACACCCGTTCCGCCATGACCGGGTTCCTCTTGTGCGGCATGGCGCTGGAGCCCTTCTGCCCCCGGGCGAACGGTTCGCGGAGTTCCCGGACCTCGGTGCGCTGCCCGTGGCGGATCTCCAGGGCGAACGCCTCGCAGACGGTCGCCATGATCGCCAGGCAGGACACCCACTCGGCGATCCCGTCGCGCATGACCACCTGGGTGGACACGTCCGCGGGCCGCGACCCCAGTTTCTCCGCGACCCGGCGTTCGATCTCCGGATCGATGTTGGCGTAGGTCCCCATCGGTCCGGAGAGCGCGACCAGACCGACCGCCTCCCGCGCCCGTCGAAGGCGCTCACGCGAACGGGCGAGGCCGAAGGCGAAGTCGGCCACGCGGTGGCCCCACACGTCTGGCTCTCCGTGGATTCCATGGGTACGCCCGACCCGCAGGCTGTCCCGGTGTTCGAGCGCGTGGTCACGCAGAGCGGCCACCAGCGTGTCGGCCTTGGCCAGGAGGAGGTCCGTGGCCTCGACCAGCTGCACGCCGAACGCGGTGTCCACGAGGTCGGACGAGGTCATGCCGTAGTGGACCCAGGCGGCCGCCTCCCGCGGGTGTGTGTTGTCCGCCCAGGCGGTGAGGAAGGCGATGACGTCGTGCTGGGTGCGTTTCTCGACCTCCAGGACCTGTCCAGGGGTGGGCGCGGGTGCCGCGCGGACCGGCGGCACAGCGTCGGAGGGGACGATTCCCGCCTCGGCCTGGGCTTCGAGGACCAGTGTCTCCACCTGGCACCAGAGCTCGTACTTGTGGGCGTCGCTGAAGACGCGGCCCATCTCCGGGAGGGTGTAGCGATCGATCATCCTGCCAATGTTTCATTGGAAGGAATCCGAACAGTCACCGGGCCCGCCCCTGCGTCGGCGTTCAGTGCCCGGTTTCCTCCGGCGGCGGCCAGCCGTCGCCCCACTCGGCCTTGCGGGCCGCGCGGTAGGTCCGGCCCTGGCGCTTGGACACGAGCCGTTCCTCGACCCCCGGGGCGTCGGTGCACAAATTCAGCGAGACCAGGCCCTTGCGTTTGTGGGGGTGGCGCAGGACCCGGCCGGCCGGGCGTTCGACGGGTTCGGACGTGGCGGCCACGAACGAGTACTTCTCGTCCTCGAAGCCCAGGGTGCCGAACTTGAGCCTGCGCTGGATCCCGGAACGGTTGAGCCGCTCGGAGAAATGGCACCAGTCCTCGCCCGGGGTGATGGGGCAGGCGTGCCCGTGCGGGCAGGGCGCGGCTACGGACTTGCCCTCCGAGGTGAGCACCGTCCGGGCGGCGATGATGCGTTCGTAGCCCTCCGGGGTGCCGGGCTCGACCAGGACGACGGCCCCCGCGCGCCGGGCCAGGGAGCGCACCACGTCCTCCTGGACCTGCGGGGGCAGCTCGTTGAGCACGTAGGACATGGTGGCCAGGTCCACGCGGGGGCCGTCGGGCACGGCGCCGGTGAGCCGGAAGCGTTCCCACTCCGAGCCACTGACCGCGGAGGCCGTGGACCTGCGGGCGATCCGTCTGCCGAGCCTGATCGCCGGGGCCGACTGCTCCAGGACGGTGATGGAGCGCAAGGACGGCCATACCGAGGAAGCAGCCCACACGGCCGCCCCCATACCCCCGCCGACGTCGAGGTGGGTGTTCGGTGCGAACCCGGGCATCGAGGACGCCGCCGACTCGAAGGCTGACCGCGCGGCGGAGAAGGTGGCGGGGAGCCGATAGGCGGCGTAGGCGACGACGTCGGTGTCCGAGGCGAGAACCTGGTCCCGGGGGTCGACCCTGCTCCGGTACTGACGCATGAGTTCCTGGACGGACGCGGCCAGCTCGTGTTCCTCGGCCCCGTCCGCGACGCTGTCGATCGCCGCGAAGAGCTCGCTGTTCAGATTCCCCATGCGCGTTTCTTCCCGTCCGGCGGTACCGGGGCATTCTATCCGCCCGTTCCCCCTGGTCCCGGGGGTCAGGGGGCCAGGCGGGACTCCGCCGCGGTGATACCCGACCGACAGGCCCGGGCCAGGGAGCGGTGGTTCGAGAGGCGTTCGAGCAACCGGTACGGCTGTAGCGGGCCCGAGGGGTCCGTTCCGGTCGGGGCGCCCTCGACACCGTCCACGACCAGGGTCTCCCCGTCGAGCCGACCAGACCGGGACCACCGCTCCCACCGCTCGAAGTCGGGACTGTACTGGTGGGCGAACACGAAGACCGGCTCCTGCGCACCCTCCAGCAGACCGCCCTCCCGGGACCACAGTCCGATGCTCCGTGCCGAGCGGTCCGACCAGTCCTCGGCCGTGACCACCCCGACCTCCGGGGAGCCCGCCCGGTCGCGCACCAGCAGGGCGTCACCGGCGCGCGTTCTCGGACGCGGTTCGTGCTGCTCCTCGACCGAGATCAGGGACACGAGCAGGCGGGGCACCCACCACCAGTTCTCCCGGCGGGCCATGAGGCTGTCCGCGCGCAGCCGGGTGGGCGGGTGCTTGACCGCCTCCTGCTCCACCATGTGCTCGACGAACTCGGTTCCCTCGACGTCCTCGAACACCTCCACGGGGCCGGTACCGACCACCGCGGTCCGGCCCCCCGCGTCCTCGGCGCTCACGCTGAAGGCGACGCGTCGGCCACGCAGGGAGAGGGCGGTTTCGGCCATGGAGTAGGGCAGGGCGGCACACGGTCTGCCGCGCCACACCAGCGGGACCACGGGGATCCCCGAAGGGCCGGAGGCGGTGGTCCAACTGAGTTCGGCGACGGTTGACCGCTGCCAAACCGTGATGAGGTCAGTCAAGGCCGGGCCTTATGTGTGAGGAATGCCGCATGTTAATTTCTGCTGACCCTAACCCATCCTCCTCGACCGCGATCCCGCCGGGTGACGAGCGCGGAAACGGGATCATGGCGGCGCTCGGAACCCGTCACCCGCGGGGCGGGCGGTTGCCGACACCCCGAACCCGAAGGAGGAGCAGGACCGTGGATCCGCAGGGCGTGCTCTCCCGCGCACGGGAGGCCTGGAAACGGGTGGAGGCCCTCCACGACGAGGTCTTCGCCTCGCGGTGGCGTCAGGAACTTCGCCGGGAGGCACGCACCCAGGAGGACACCCTGCGGGCCCTGCTGCTCCTGGAGACTCTGGGCGTGGAGGGGCCGGTCTCCTACGAGACCCTCGACCTCATCCCCTACATGGTTGCTGACCTGCACGAATGGCATCAGCGCATGGGGAGTGACGATTTTGGCGGGCCGGGGGTGTGCTGTTGAGGTTCGGCAGACGGCGCCAGGAGCCGCCCCGGGGCCCGAGCGGGCCACCGCCCATCGTGTTCTTCGGCGGCAAGGGTGGTGTCGGCAAGACCACCATGGCAGCCGCGTACGCACTGCGCCTGGCCGACGAGGGCCTGCGCACCCTGCTGGTGTCCACCGACCCCGCACACTCTCTCGGTGACGCCCTCGACGTCCCCCTCGGGGACCGGCCGGTCCGGGTCGTCGAGAACCTCTGGGCCCGGGAGCCCGACGCGGAGGCGGCCCTGCGCCGACGGGTCCGGCAGATCAGTGACGACGCCGGTGCCGCCCTCCCCAGCGAGATCCTGCCCGCCGTCTCCCGGCACCTCGAACACGCGGCCGCCGGGCCGGGGATGGCCGAGTCCGCGCTGGCCGACCTGCTCATGGACGCCATGGAGGAGGTCCCCGGCACGTGGGACCGCCTGGTGGTGGACAGCGCGCCCACCGGCCACCTGTTGCGCCTGCTGCACCTGCCCGAACTCCTGGCCCCCTGGGTCCAGGGGCTGGTCCGCCAGCGCGAACGCGCCGTCGACGCCGACCGCTTCGCCGTCGGTGTGGTGGGCGGCTCCCAGGAGGACGGGGACGACCCCCTGCTGGAGAGGTTGCACGCCAGGCGCCGCAAACTGGACCGGGCCGCGCGGCGCCTGCGGGAGGACGCCGAGGTCAGGCTGGTCCTGGTGCCCCGCCGGATGGTCCTCGCCGAGACCGACCGCGCCGCCGGCGAGCTCGCGGAGACGGGCTTTCGCCTGGGGACCGTGGTGGTCAACCAGGTCCCGGCGGACGCCGACCCCGACGTCCTCGAACAGGTCCGCGAACGCTTCGGGGAACAGGGCACCGTCGAACTGGCCCTGAACGGACGAGAGCCCATCGGCACCGGGGCCCTGCGCGAACTGGCCGCCCGGTTGGCCTGATCCGTTCGGGGACGGCCGGACCCGGGAGGGCTCGGGTCCGGCCGCGGCGGGGCGTGCGCGCTTCAAGGGCGGGCGGCCTCCCGCCGGTTCTCCCGGGAGTCCTCCCGGGTGACGTAGCCCCGGCGAAGGTTCTCGCTCTCCCTCCGGTTCACCGCCGACACGTAGTGGCCGTGGCTCGGGTAGCGCTCCGCGAGCTCCGCCTCGTCGAACGGCTGGTGCGATCCGAACAGCACACAGAAGAAGCTCTCCTCGTCCACCGGTGCGTTCGCGCCGGTGTTCAGCGCACGGGGCGCCTCCACCTGGGAGAGTCGGATGCCCCCGAGCGCGAACCCGTCCTCGTCGCGCACGACGCGTCCGAGTTCGGTCCGCTCGATCGGCTCCGCCCCCGGAGGTTGTTCCGAGCCGCGGGCCCAGGAGCTCAGGTGGTCGTAGGAGGCGTTGAAGGCGTGGTGCAGCGGTACCCGGCTGAACGGCGGTTTCGCACAGGAGTAGTCGGGCTGTCCGCCCAGGTCGCGCTCCTCCTGGTCCACGCGGGCCATCCGGCCCGCCCAGGCCGAGTGGGAGGTCCCGGCCACCTCCCAGCGCCGGAAGGTGTCGCTGTCCCGCGCCGCGGGGATGGCCGCCGCGTCGGTCTCCGACAGCACCTGGAAGACGGGTTCCGGACGGTCCGGGGAGGCCGGCGCGTTTCCCACCATGAAGGCGTAACCGTCGAAGACCGGTTCGGTCAGCGGCAGCACCTGCTCGTAGTAGGCCGTCATGCGCTGCGCCGACTGCGAGGCGCCGATGGCCAGGATCTGGTCGTGCTCGATCCCGCCGGTGAGTTTTCCGGACGCGCGCAGGGCCTGGGCCGACTGGGAGAAGACGTCGTAGGAGAGCTGGTCGTCACCGACGGTGCCGCCGTCGGTGACGTCGAGGTCGCCGTAGCGGGCCGGGCTCCACTCCGCCAGTTGGGCGACGCCCACGTTCTGCGCGGAGACGCCCACCCACGTGTATCCGGAGCGCATGATGTGCTCCGCGCTCGGCCCCCACAGGGCGTCCAGGTCGTTGCCTGCCGTGACGTTCTGCCATTCGGCCAGGACCGTTCCGTTGGAGTCGCGCTGTTCGGCCGGTCGGCGGACCAGCAGCCGGGTCTCGTAGGGGTGGGACGAGACCGCCTCGCCGCCGGAGTAGCGGTTCGCGCTCCCCGAGACCACGAATTCCTCCTCCACGTAGCCGTGGGAGTCGAGGTCCTCGGTCGTGGCGAAGAAGGGGTAGGTGTCCTCGATGTCGTCCGCCCCGGGGTCCCCGGGGAGCCCGCCGGGGAGCGGACCCCGGACGTCGGGTACGGGTACCGGGATCAGGGATGTCTCCTCGGCGGACACGGCCGAGGCCGTGGCGGCGGTGAGTACTCCGCTGACGGCGAGTGCGACGATCGCTCTCAGGCGGTGCGCGTTGATGCTCACAGGGGCCTCCTCGTTGCGGGGGGATCGGCGGCCGCTCCGTGACGGTATGCCGGTCTCCGGGCGGGGACAACGGGTGCCGTGTGCCAACGGGTCGTTTCGCCGATGGGGCCGCTTCGGGCGCGCGCCACGGGTCCGGGAGCGGGGACAGGGGCCGGCCGGGGGGAGGAGGGGCCCGGGAGCAGGACGCGGAAGTCCCCGGAAACGAAAAAAGGCCCCGCGCTGCGGGGCCTTCATCCTGTGTCCGAGGGGGGACTTGAACCCCCACAGCCTTAACGGCCACTAGCACCTCAAGCTAGCGCGTCTACCTATTCCGCCACCCGGACCGGGTCGTTCGGCTTCTGTTGCGCCGAACAGGTTTAACCATAGCAAAGGTCTGGGGGCGCCCGAACCAGTTTTCCGGTGGGGGGTGCTCGTGGCAGTGTCTAGGTCGAAAGGTGCGGCCGGAGACGGGAGAGCCAGATGGTGGAACCAGACAGGGGTCCGAGCGCGGGTGAGGCGGAGGTCGCCGACCTGTGCCGGGAGCTCATCGAGATCGACACCTCCAACTACGGCGACCATTCCGGGCCGGGGGAGCGCAAGGCCGCGGAGTACGTCGCGGGCAGGCTCGACGAGGTCGGGGTGGAGTCGCGGATCTACGAGAAGCACCCCGGACGCAGCAACGTGGTGGCGCGGATCACGGGTGAGGACTCCTCGCGGCCGCCGCTGCTGATCCACGGCCACCTCGACGTGGTCCCGGCGGCACCGGAGGACTGGACGCACCACCCCTTCGCCGGTGAGGTCGCCGACGGCTGTGTGTGGGGCCGCGGCGCGGTCGACATGAAGAACATGAACGCGATGGTCCTGGCGATGCTGCGCCAGCGGTTGCGCGAGGGGCGCAGGCCGCCGAGGGACATCGTGCTGGCCTTCCTCGCCGACGAGGAGGCGGGCGGTACCTGGGGCGCCCAGTACCTGGTGGACGAGCACCCCGAACTGTTCGCCGACTGCGACTCCGCGATCAGTGAGGTCGGCGGTTTCTCCTTCACGGTCAACGAGAACCGGCGCCTCTACCTGGTGGAGACCGCGGAGAAGGGCATCGCGTGGATGAAGCTCACCGCGCGCGGTACCGCCGGGCACGGTTCGATGACCAACCGGGACAACGCCGTCACCGAACTGGCCGAGGCGGTTGCGCGGCTGGGCCGGCACGAGTTCCCGGTGCAGCTCACCCCGACCGTGCGGACCTTCCTGGAGGAGATCTGCGAGGAGTTTCGGATCCCCTTCGACGAGGGGGACGTGGACGCCACGGTGGCCAGGCTGGGCCCGATCGCCAAGATGATCGGTGCCACGCTGCGCAACACCCTCAACCCGACGGTCCTGGGCGGCGGATACAAGGCCAACGTCATCCCGGGTGAGGCCACCGCCCAGGTCGACGGGCGCTTCCTGCCCGGGACCGAGGAGGAGTACTTCGCCAGGATCGACGAGCTGCTCGGCCCGAAGGTCAGCCGCGAGTTCATCCACCACCTGCCCGCGGTGGAGACCGGGTTCGACGGCGGTCTGGTCAACGCGATGTCGGAGTCCCTGCTGGCCGAGGACCCGGGTGCCAAGGCCGTCCCCTACTGCCTGTCGGGCGGTACGGACGCCAAGAGCTTCTCCCGCCTGGGGGTGCGCAACTACGGTTTCGCCCCGCTGAAGCTGCCGCCGGAGCTGGACTTCGCCGGCATGTTCCACGGTGTCGACGAGCGCGTTCCGGTGGACGGGCTCCAGTTCGGGGTCCGTGTGCTGGACCGCTTCGTCGGCATGAGCTGACCGACTGGGCTGACCGAAAACCCGGCCGAATCTTCCGGGGCAAGTCCTACAGAACCGGACGAACCGCGCTGAGAAACTCTCGGCGCGGTTTGTTTTTCGACCCCTGATAACCCAACGTGATGCTACGGTTGCTTTGGGTTCGACGGTGTTCCTGTTTTCGGAGCCCCGTCGTACGACCGTCAGCGGCGCCGCCGCACGGGACCGTCCAGCAGTAGCGAAACGAAGGGGCATCCATGGTGCTCGCGAGCCGAGGGTGGTTGGTTTCCTCCAGCCGCGCTGCTCGTGACGCCCGTGGCTTCTACGCCCGCTTGCTGCTCCTGTCCGGCATCGTCGCCGTGGCCTGGCTGGCCGGGGGAGTGGGTGTCGCGCACAGCGAGACCTCCCCCGAGCCCAGCGGACTCGGGGGCGACGTCCTGGGCGTCGGTGAGATCACCGAACGCGCCGGTCAGGCCGCCGACGAACTCCGTCAGGCCCGGATCTCCGAGACCGCGTCCCGAGCCACCTCCACCATCGAGGAGAGCACGGTCGGCACGGTCGCCAACGAGATGGTCCACGACACCGGTCAGACCGTCGACCACACGGCGCGCGGGGCCACCGGCCTCGTCACCGGGGTCGCCCGCACCGGGCAGGACGTGGTCGAGTCCACGGACGAGTCCCTGCGTGAGACCACACTGGTCGACGGCGTCACCGAGGGTCTGACCGAAACGGTCGGCCAGGACCGGATCGAGTCCGCGACCGAGTCCGGCGGGCCCCTGGGCCTGCCGATCCTGGGCTCCGCGGAGGAGCCCGCGGCCGCGCCCGCCGAGGAGCGTTCCGACGCCGAGGCGGACGAGGACGAGCGCGGCGACCGGGAACGGGACGAGCGGGACAGCGGCGACCGGGACGGTCGTGTGGTGCGTGTCGACGGTGATGTCGCCGCCCACGTCGCCGAGACCTCCTGGCGGGTGGCCAACGAGGCCGCCCAGAGCGAGGACCGCGCGGACTCCGAGGACGACTCGGCCGAGCGCATCCGCCTCATCGGCGGCGGCTCCCACCACCAGGTCGGGCCGGACGCCACCGGTGCCTCCGCCCCGTCCTTCCCGGCACCCGGCGCAGCCGGTTTCCTGATGGCCCGCGCCGGTCACATGGTGCTCCGGGCCCAGCGGGTCGCCCTGCCCGGCGACCCCACCCTGGTTGTCCGCGACGCCGCGGACGACCCCTCCTTCTCCCCCGACTAGTCGCGCTCCAGACCGCGGCCGGTCCGTGCGCCCTGCGCACAGCCGCCTCACCCCTTCTCGGTGGGCGTGCTCTCCTTCCCTTGGCTCCCATGCCGGGAATCCGTCCGCGGTCACACGAGTAGCCAGTAGACCTCCTCGTCGACCAAAGGACAGCCGATGACCCAGTCAACCCATCTCCGATTCGCCACCATCGTGGCCGCAGGTCTGATCGCCACCACCCACGGCATCGCCCACGCCGACACCACGACCAGCGGTAACGGGTCGATCGGCGGAGGCAACCAGGTGGAGCTCGACCTCGACGCCCCGATCAACGCCTGCGGGAACTCCATCGCGGTACTCGGTATGGCCGGCGCCGACTGCACCGGCAGCGACGCCAAGGTGACCGACGCCCCCTCCGACCCCCACCCGGGCTACGACGGCTACGACCCCGAAGAGGACGAGGAGGAAGAAGAGGAGCCGGAGGAGGAGAGCCCCGAGGAGTCCCCCGAGGAGGAGGCTCCAGAGGAGAGCCCCGAGGAGGAGGCCCCGGAGGAGGAAGAAGAGGAGGACCGCGAGGAACAGACGGAGGAGGAGAGCTCCGAACAGCCCTCCGAGTCCGCCTCCCCGTCCGCCCCGCCCGCCGACGAGAGCCGCCTCGCGGTCACCGGTGCCGACCAGAGCGCCCTCGTCGGGCTGGTCGCTGCCGCTGTCCTCGCGGTCGCCGCCGGCGCAGGGCTCCTGCTCTTCGGCAGGCGCCGCAGGAACCGGGTCTGATCAGCCGCCCGGGCCGTGCGGCCCGGGGGTTGACGCGAGTCCCGCAGCACCGGCCGAGGCCACGTGCTCGGGGTTCACGTCAGCCGCCGCTCAACCAGAGCGGAGCTGATCGACGGGGTGTGAGCGTCCGTACGCAGCCAGCGCAGACGTGACGAGACCGCACCCAACAGACCGGCAGACCACGTACCGACCAGGTGCGGAGCCGACCGGATGATCCCCGGCCCCGGCCGAAGGCCCGCGCCCCACCCAGGGGTGTGGAACGGCCTGTGGCCCGTGCACGACACCTTCTCATCAACTCGTTTTTCGAAAGGACTTCCCACATGCGTAAGTGGGCTAGCACCTCCGCGAAGTCCGTGCTCATGGCGGCCGGCTTCGTCGCCCTGGGCAGCGGCGTCGCCTTCGCCGACACCGACGCGGCCACCAGCGGCAACGGTTCCGTGCTGGGTGGCAACCAGGCGGTCCTCAACGCGGACGTCCCCGTCAACGTCACCGGCAACGCCGTCGGCGCCGTGGCCGGGATGGCGGGTGCCTCCAGCACCGGCTCCGACGCCAAGGTGATCGACCACCACCACGACGAGGTGCACACCTCGGGCAACGGCTCGGTCCTGGGCGGCAACCAGCTGGTCGTCGACGGCGACGTCCCGGTGAACGTCACGGGCAACGCGGTCGGCGCCGTGGGCGGCGTCGCGGGTGCCTCCTCCACCGGCAGCGACGCCAAGGTCCTGCACGACGGGCACGGCCACAAGCACCACAAGCACGACGACCCCGAGGTCGCGACCTCCGGCAACGGCTCGCTCATCGGTGGCAACCAGCTCGTGGGCGACCTGGACGTGCCCGTGAACGTCTCCGGCAACGCGATCGGCGCCGTCGGCGGCGTCGCGGGTGCGGCCGCCACCGACGCCGACGCGATCGTCCGTGAGCACCAGAGCGCTCCCGTCGAGCACCAGTCCGGTCAGCTCACCGCGACCGACGTGGTCACCGAGGCGGTCGAGAACGCCTCGATCCTGCCCGACACCTCCGGTGTGGACGCGGGCGTCCTGCGCCAGTCCGCCCCGGTCCGTGAGCACCAGTCCATCGCGACCTCCGGCAACGGCTCCGCGCTCGGCGGGAACCAGGCCGTCCTGGACCTGGACGTGCCCGTGAACGTGGCCGGCAACGCGGTCGGCGCCGTCGGCGGGGTCGCGGGTGCGGCCGCCACCGACAGCGACGCCGTGGTCAAGGAGGCCGAGCGCGACATCGCGACCTCCGGCAACGGTTCGCTGGTCGGCGGCAACCAGCTCGTGGGCGACGCCGACGTCCCGGTGAACGTCGCGGGCAACGCGGTCGGCGCCGTGGCGGGTGTGGCGGGTGCCTCCTCCACCGGCAGCGACTCCAAGGTCGTCCACCAGAGCGCCGGGACCGAGGCGCACAGCTCCGCCCTGGACGGCGCGCCGGTGGTCGGCGAGCTGCCCGAGGTTCCCGTCTCCGAGATGCTGCCGGTCGGCTACGACCTGAGCGAGACCGCGGCCCAGTCGGTGCAGGAGCACGCTCCGGAGCGCGCCGACGAACTGCCCGAGGCCGCCGAGATGCCTTCCGTCGACCCCGTCGGTGACCTGCTGGGTGCCGCCGGCGTCGGCCTGTAGGGGCCGGCACGGGTCCGAGAGGACCTGAGCGGGGCGGTGCCCGTTCGCGGACGCCCGCCGAACCAGGGGAGTGCGGTCTCCCGTTCCGTTATGGAACGCGGTGGACTGCGGGAAGCCGGACTCCCGGGTGAGGCGGACGCCGTGGCCGGGGTGTTGTCCCCGCGACCGGCACCGAGGTGCCGTGTGCGTCCGGAGCCGAGATCGGTGGGTCGCCTCCGCGCTCCCGTTCCGTTATGGAACGCGGTGGACTGCGGGAGGGTGGAGGTGACGGCCGAGCTCAGGACGTGAGCCGAGTCCTCCCGGGAATATCCGGGAGGACTCGCCGCATTCTGGAGGCAGAGACACCCTGGGCCCTTAAGTGTGAGGCAAGTCACCATGGCGAGGTGTTAGAGGTGCTCGTCAGAGTCGGTAACGGCCCGAAGGAGAGCGCCGCCACGGCCGGGAGCGCACGTTACGGGCCGGTACCGGTCGGGGTAGCGCTTATTCTGCGGGTGCCGGTGGACGGCGGTCCGGATCCCGCGAAGGGTCCTCCCCGAACGGGGGAACGGGCCCGCTCACCGACGGGGGAGTGCCTGTAGTTCGGTTACTGTCGGTTCCCACGGGAGCCGAAGGACCGAGGCCGACAGAACACGTAAGGCTAGACGTAGGGGAAACAGCGTGCCACCCAAGAAGGGCAGCGCCGGCAAGAACGGCTCGAAGGACAGCGGAAGCCAGGGGGCGGGTACCGCCCTCGTCATCGTCGAGTCGCCTGCCAAGGCGAAGACCATCGCCGGTTATCTGGGTCGCGGCTACGTCGTGGAGTCCAGCATCGGCCACATCCGTGACCTGCCCACCAAGGCCGCCGAGATCCCCGCCAAGTACAAGGGGCAGCCCTGGGCGCGGCTCGGTGTCGACGTGGACGGTGACTTCGAACCGCTCTACGTCGTCAACACCGACAAGAAGGCACACGTCAAGAAGCTCAAGGAGCTCATGGCGGACGCCGACGAACTCCTGTTGGCCACAGATGAGGACCGCGAGGGCGAAGCCATCGCCTGGCACCTGCGCGAGGAACTCAAACCCAGGATCCCCGTCCGCCGGATGGTCTTCAACGAGATCACCAAGGACGCCATCCAGCACGCCGCGAACAACACGCGTGACCTGAACACCCGTCTGGTCAGCGCCCAGGAGACACGGCGCATCCTGGACCGCCTCTACGGCTACGAGGTCTCCCCCGTGCTGTGGAAGAAGGTCATGCCGAAGCTCTCGGCGGGCCGTGTGCAGTCCGTGGCCACCCGACTGGTGGTCGAGCGCGAACGCGAGCGCATGGCGTTCACCTCCGCCGAGTACTGGGACCTCAAGGCGGTGTTCGACGCCACCGAGGCCGGTGTCTCCGACGGTCCCGCCACCTTCCCCGCCACTCTGGTGTCCGTGGACGGCAAGCGGATCGCGGCCGGACGCGACTTCAGTTCCCAGGGCACCATCCGCGCCGACCGGGACGTACGCCACCTGGACGAGGCGGCGGCCCGGGGCCTGGCCGAGCGCCTGGCCGGGGCCGGGTTCGCGGTGAGGTCGGTGGAGCGCAAGCCCTACCGCCGCTCGCCCTACGCGCCCTTCCGCACCACCACCCTCCAGCAGGAGGCGTCCCGCAAGCTCAACCTGTCCGCGAAGCAGACCATGCAGGTCGCCCAGCGGCTGTACGAGAACGGCCACATCACCTACATGCGTACCGACAGCACCACGCTGTCGGACAGCGCGGTCAACGCCGCCCGCAACCAGGTGCGGCGCCTGTACGGCGGCGACTACCTGCCGGACAAGCCGCGCGTGTACGCCAAGAAGGTCAAGAACGCGCAGGAGGCGCACGAGGCGATCCGCCCCGCGGGCGAGAGCTTCCGCACCCCCGCCGAGACCGGGCTGTCCGGCCCCGAGTTCCGGCTCTACGAGCTCATCTGGAAGCGCACCGTCGCCTCCCAGATGAAGGACGCGGTCGGCGAGTCCGTCACCGTGCGTATCGAGGGCGTCTCCACCGGCGGCGAGGTCGCCGAGTTCAGCGCCAGCGGCAAGGTCATCACCTTCCACGGCTTCCTCAAGGCCTACGTGGAGGGGTCCGACGACCCGGCCGCCGATCTGGACGACCGCGAACGCCGCCTGCCCGCGATGGCGGAGGAGGACCCGGTCAAGGCGCAGAACCTGGAGGCCGAGGGGCACAGCACCCGGCCGCCCGCGCGCTACACCGAGGCCACCCTGGTCAAGGAGCTGGAGGAGCGGGAGATCGGCCGCCCCTCCACCTACGCCTCGATCATCGGCACCATTCTCGACCGCGGCTACGTGTTCAAGAAGGGCACGGCGCTGGTGCCGTCCTTCCTGGCCTTCGCCGTGGTGCAGCTGCTGGAGCGGCACTTCGGCAACCTGGTGGACTACGAGTTCACCGCCCGCCTGGAGGACAGCCTCGACGACATCGCCCGGGGCGAGGCCGAGAGCCTGCCCTGGCTGCGCCGGTTCTACTTCGGCGGCCAGGACGCCGACGGCAACCAGGAGACGGGTCTCAAGGAGCTGGTGGGCGACCACCTCTCCGAGATCGACCCCAAGGAGGTCAGCTCCCTGCCGCTGCCCGGAACCGACATCGTGCTGCGGGTGGGTCGCTACGGCCCCTACCTGGACCGCGACGGCGTCCGGGTGAACGTGCCGGAGGACCTGGCCCCGGACGAGTTGACCGAGGCCAAGGCCGAGGAGCTCTTCGCCCAGCCCAGCGGCGACCGGGAGCTCGGCGTCGACCCGGAGACCGGCCGCACGATCGTGGCCAAGTCCGGGCGCTTCGGCCCCTACGTCACCGAGGTCATCCCGGAGCCGGAGGAGGCCGAGGGCGGGGCCAGGAGCAAGTCGAAGAAGGCCAAGGTCAAGCCGCGCACCAGCTCGCTGTTGAAGAGCATGGACCTGGACACGGTCACCCTGGAGGACGCGCTGCGCCTGCTGTCCCTGCCTCGCGTGGTGGGACAGCTCGACGGCGAGGACGTCACCGCTCAGAACGGGCGCTTCGGCCCGTACCTGAAGAAGGGCACCGACAGCCGCTCCCTGGAGACCGAGGAGCAGATGTTCACGGTCACCCTTGAGGAGGCGCAGGCGATCTTCGCCCAGCCCAAGCAGCGCGGCCGTCGTGCGGCCGCCCCGCCGCTGCGCGAGCTCGGGGAGGACCCGGCCTCGGGCGCCAAGATGGTCGTCAAGGACGGCCGCTTCGGCCCCTACGTCACCGACGGGGACGTCAACGCCTCCCTGCGCAAGGGCGACGAGGTCGAGTCGATCACCGACGAGCGCGCCGCCGAGCTGCTGGCCGACCGCCGGGCCAAGGCCCCCGCCAAGAAGAAGGCGCCGGCCAAGAAGAAGGCGCCGGCGAAGAAGCCCGCGGCGAAGAAGAGCACCACGACCGCCACGACCACCACGGCTACCAAGAAGGCGACGACGGCGCGCAGGACCGCCGCCAAGAAGACCGGAGAGCCGAAGACGGACGCGAAGAAGTCCGACTGAGCCTTCCGGTGCCGCCGGTCGCGGCGCCCGTTCCGGTCGCCGTTCGGGCCGGGCGGTCGCGGGCCGTGGAGCCCCTTTCTCACCTGGGCGTTCCCACACGGGGCGCCCAGGTGAATGTTTCGGGGCACCACGGCGGATACGCCACCTCACCCCCTGTTCGGGGATGATCTTCCGTACTAGTCTGTGCGTGACGGCTGGGGACACAGAATCGTGTGTGACCCTTGGGCGTGTCCCCCGATTCCCTGGATGGGCGACCGACGCCTGTCAGTTCCTATCCCCCTCATCGATAATCTTGAGCGCTATGAGCAGATCTGCACCCCTGGGAGCGCCGGCCGAGGCGCAGAACGTCCTCGCGATCACACCCTTCAGAAGGCTGTGGATCTCGCTTTCCCTCTCCAGCCTGGGGGACTGGCTGAGCCTGTTGGCGTTGGTGTCCCTCGCGGCCATCTTCACCGCCGAGAGCTCCACCCTCGTCCAGTACCTCGCCGTGACCGGCGTCGTCGCCATCAAGCTCGCCCCCTCGGTCCTGCTGAGCCCCCTCGTCGGGGCCGTGGCGGACCGCCTGGACCGGCGGTGGACGATGGTCGGCGGCGACGTCCTGCGGGGCCTCCTCTACGCCTCCATCCCGGTTGTCGGACTGCTGGCCTCCGGTTTCGCGCTCCAGTGGCTGCTGATCGCGAGCCTGCTCGCGGAGATCACCGCCCTCTTCTGGACGCCCGCCCGGGACGCCACGATCCCCAGCCTCGTGCCCAAGCGCATGCTCGGCCAGGCCAACAGGCTGACCCTGCTCGCCACCTACGGCGCGGCCCCGGTCGCCGCCCTGCTGTTCGCGGTACTCGCCTCGGTCAGCAACCTGCTGGGCGCGCTGGTGCCGTCCATGGCCAACCCCGAGGCCGACGTCTCCCTCTACCTGAACGCCCTCACCTTCTTCGTCGCGGCGATCGTCGTGGCCGGGCTGCCGCTGCCCAAGCACACGGTGTCCAGGGACTCGCTGAGCCCCAGCCGGGACGCGAACATCCTCAGCGCGGTCCTCGCCGGGCGGATCGCGGTCGGCGGCGGACCACTCGTGCGCGGCGTGGTCACCGGCCTCGCGGCCACCGCGGCTGCGGGCGGCCTCGTCCTCGGCGCGGGCCGACCGCACGTGGAGGACCTCGGCGCGGGCAACGCGGGCTTCGGTGTCCTGGTCGCCGCGCTCTTCCTGGGCCTGGGTCTGGGCCTGGTCTCCGGGCCGCGGATCCTCAAGCAGTTCAGCCGCCGCCGACTCCTCGGCCTGGCCGCCGTCCTGGCCGCCCTGGCACTGCTCTTCACCGGGGCGATCGCCGACATGGTGCTCTCCGCGGTCCTCGTCCTCCTGTTGGGCCTGGGCGCGGGCCTGGCCTGGGTGACCGGGACCTCCCTGATCGGTGTGGAGGTCGAGGAGGACCAGCGCGACGCCGCGTTCGCCCTGCTGCACGGCACCGGTCGGCTGGCCGTGCTCCTGGGCGCCGTCCTGGCCCCGTTGGCCGCCGGGTTCGCCGGTGACCACGAGATCCCGCTCGGCGGCCCGCTCACCTACGACCTGTACGGCAGTGGCCTGGTCCTGATGGCGGGCGGCCTGGTCGCGCTGGTCGCGGCCGTCGTCGCCTACACGCAGGCCAACCGGGAGGACCCGGAGGCCGGTCCCGGCCTGCTCCCCGAGCTCTTCGCGGCCCTGCGCGGCGTCACCCCCGCGGTCGAGGAGGAAGAGGAGGACTCCCGGATCACCGGGGCCTTCATCGTGATCGAGGGTGGTGAGGGCGCGGGCAAGTCCACCCAGGTGCGCGAACTGACGGTGTGGCTGCGTGACCAGGGCTTCGAGGTGGTGGGTACCCGCCAGCCGGGCGCCACCAAGCTCGGCATGCGCCTGCGCGGCATCCTGCTCGACAGGGAGAACTCGCACATCACCGACCGTGCCGAGGTGCTTCTGTACACCGCGGACAAGGCCGACCACGTGGAGCAGGAGATCCTTCCGGCGCTGCGCCGCGGCGCCGTGGTGATCAGTGACCGCTACGTGGACTCCCTGCTCGCCTACCAGGGGGCCGGACGCTCTCTGGCGGTGGACGAGATCCGCACGATCAGCTCGTGGGCCACCCAGGGCCTGGTCCCGGACCTGACGGTGCTGCTCGACGTGCGGCCCGAGGACGGACTGTCCCGTCTGGGCGGACCGGCCGACCGCATCGAGGCCGAGTCGGTGGACTTCCACAACAGGGTCCGCAGGGGCTTCCGGGCGCTGGCCGAGGAGAACCCCGACCGCTACCTGGTGCTCGACGCCCGCGAACCGCAGGAGAGGATCACCAGGGAGATCCAGCGGCGGATGCGTCCGCTGCTGCCCGACCCGGTCGACTCCAGCTCCGAGGCGGTCACCGGCATGATCCCGGTGATCAGGCCCGAGTAGGACCCGGCGTACCCGTTCGACGACAGGAGGGGCTCTTCCCAGCAGGGGAGGGCCCCTCCCGCCGGTACGGGGCGCCGGTGCGGTTCCCGCCGCTCAGGGGAACGTGTAGCGGGTCTGGCTGTACACGGGCGCCTTGCCGAAGGCGAAGGCCTTCACCGGGGTGACCCGGACGACCAGGACCGCGTTCCCGCGCACGGAGTCGCCGAGCCCGTACCAGGTGCCGTCCTCGGCGGTGACGGCGGTGCCGTACTTGCGTTCGTAGGCCTCGGCGATCCGGTCGAGTCCGGCCGGATCGTCCACCGGGGCCCCGGTGCCCTCGACGATGACGTCCGGTCCGCCCTCCAGCCGGTTGTCCCCCGTGCTCATGGCGCAGTGCGGGTTCGCCGCCAGGTTGAGCGCCTTGCGTTCCTCCCGCCCGGTGCAGAAGCAGACGGCGCCGTCCACCCACACACCCAGCAGGGGTGTGGCGTGGGGCCGGCCGTCGGGGCGCACGGTCGTCACCCAGTACAGGGGCGCTTCGGTCAGGATCGTGCGGGCCCGGTCCCAGGGGACCGGGGAGGCTCCGCTGCTGCTGAAATCCGGGCAGACGTCGGTCATGGGCGTCGGTTCGCTCATGGGGCTCCTTCCTTCCACGGGAACGGACCCGCCGAGGGGGCGAAACTCATCGCCCCGCCGCCGGACAGTCCGGGATCGGTGCGGTGGGCGGGGGCCTGTGGAAAACGGTTCGGGTGTCATCGGGGGCTCCTATCCTGGGAGCAGACATTCCACGCGGCTCGGGGGGCAAGCTTGACGGTCTTCGACGACCTCGTCGGCCAGGATGCGGCGAGCGCACAGCTGAACCGCGCCGTCGCCGGCGCGTCCGACCTCCTCGCCGGCGGGACCGGCGCAGGGATGACCCACGCCTGGCTGTTCACCGGGCCCCCGGGGTCCGGGCGGGAGGAGGCCGCGCGGGCCTTCGCCGCCGCCCTGCAGTGCCGGGACGGGGGCTGCGGGCACTGTGACTCCTGCCACCAGGTGCTGACCGGCACCCACCCCGACATGCTCTACGTGCGGCCCAGCGGCCTGAGCTTCGGCGTGGCCGCCACCCGTGACCTCGTGCTCCGCGCCGGTTCCAAACCCTCCGGTGGCAACTTCCGGATCGTGCTCTTCGAGGACGCGGACCGCGCCACCGAGGCTGCCTCCAACGCCCTCCTCAAAGCGGTGGAGGAACCCTCGCCGCGGACCGTGTGGCTGCTGTGCACGCCCACCCCCGACGACCTCCTCATCACCATTCGGTCCCGCTGCCGCCTGGTCACCCTGGCCACCCCCGGCACCCGGCAGATCGTCGACGCCCTCGTGCAGCGGGAGGGGGTGGACCCCGCCGAGGCGGAGGCCGCGGCCCGTGCCGCCGCGGGACGGGTCGACCGGGCCCGGCAGTTGGCCACCGACCCGCAAGCGCGCCGCCGCCGCGAGGAGGTTCTGTCCATCCCGGCCCGGCTCGACGGCCTCGGTGCCTGTGTCACCGCGGCCGCGCGCCTGTACGAGATCGCCGAGGAGGAGTCCAAGGCGCTCACCACGGCCCTCAACGAGAAGGAGAAGAGCGAGCTCAAGGCGGCCTTCGGCGAGGGTTCGACGGGCAAGGGCGTGGCCAAGGCGGTCCGTGGGGCGGCGGGGGCGCTCAAGGACCTGGACGAGCGGCACAAGCGCCGGGCCACCCGGATCAAACGGGATTCCTATGACCGGGCCCTGCTCGACCTGGCCGCCTTCTACCGGGACGTGCTCGCCCTCCAGCTGGGTGCGACGGTGGAGCTGTCCACCGCCGAGCGCTCCGGTGACCTGGACCGGATCGCCCGCTCCGGCACGCCGGAGTCCACGCTTCGCCGAATCGACGCGATCATGACCTGCCGGGAGCGGATCGCGGCCAACGTCCACCCACAGATCGCCATGGAGGCGATGACCTCCGCACTCCTGCCCGGCTAGGGGTCGGGGGCATGGCCGGGGCCCGGCCCCGGGAGAATGGTCCGGCTACGGGATTCGAGCGAAGGCGGTTACGGGTGGGCACGAGGGTTCGGGGTCCGTTGGCGGTACTGCTCGCCGGGGCGGTGCTGGTCTCCGGGTGCACGGCGGGTGAGGACGCGCCCGAGGACGGCGGGGAGGGGGCCCGCGCGGACGCCACCGAGCAGGAACTCGCCTGGGAGGAGTGCGAGAGCGGCCTGCCCGGAAGCGAGTGCGCGGTCTTCGAGGTGCCGCTGGACTACGACGACCCCGACGGCGAACGGATCGAGATCGCGGTCAAACGGCTCCCCGCCACCGGAGACGACGTCATCGGCTCCCTGCTGATCAACCCAGGCGGTCCCGGCGGCTCCGGCTACGACTTCGTCGACCACGCCCCCTACAGCCTCAGCGAGGCGGTCCGGGAGAGTTTCGACGTGGTCGGGTTCGACCCGCGCGGTGTCGGCCGCAGTACCCCGCTGACCTGTCTGGACGCCGAGGAGATCGACGAGTTCCTCGGTGCGGACTACGGCGGTGACCAGGGTGCCGGTGACCTCGCCGACCTCGGCCCCGAGGGGTTGGCCGAAATCGAGGCCGCCAACAGGGCCTTCGTCGAGGCCTGTGAGGAGAACGCCCCCGAGCTGATGCGCAACATCGGCACCGCCGACGTCGCCCGCGACATGGACGTGCTGCGCGGGCTGCTCGGCGACGAGGAACTCAGCTACTTCGGCGCCTCCTACGGCACGCACATCGGCGCTCGGTACGCGGAGCAGTTCCCGGAGCGGGTCCGGGCACTGGTGCTCGACGGCGCGGTCGACCCCAGCCAGGACCAGCTGAGTGTGAGCGTGGAACAGGCCACCGGATTCGAGACGGCGCTGCGCTCCTTCGTCCGGGACTGCCTGGGCAGGCCGGACTGCCCGCTCGGCGGCCCGGGGACCAGTGTCGACGAGGGGATCGCCGTGCTGGAGGAGTTTTTGGCGGCGGCCGGGGAGGAGCCGCTGGGCAACACCACCGGTGACGGCCGCGAGGTCAACCGGGCCCGCGCCGAACTGGGCGTGCTCGCCGCCCTGTACACCGAGAACTGGTGGCCGCGGGTGCGTGAGGCGCTCACCGACGCGATGGAGGACGGCGACGGTACCGGCCTGCTGCTGCTCGGCGACGACCTGTACGGGCGCGGTGACACCGCCGAGTACGAGAACTCGACCGCCGCGCTCACCGCCGTGAACTGCTCCGACTCGCCCGCGCCCCGGGACGTGGAGGCCTACGCTGAGGCGGCGGCCGAAGCCGCCGAGGAATCGCCGACGTTCGGTCCGATGCTCGCCTGGGGTGCGCTGGCCTGTGCGTTCTGGCCGCAGGAGGCGGTGGCCCCGGTCGGTGAGCTCGACGCCGCGGGCGCCGATCCGATCATGGTGGTGGGCACCACGCGTGATTCCGCCACCCCCTACGCCTGGTCCGAGGCGCTCGCCTCCCAGCTGGACTCGGGTTTCCTGGTCACCCGCGACGGCGACGGCCACACCGGTTACCGGATGGGTGACCAATGCGTGGACACGATGGTCGACGAGTACCTGTTGGAGCTGGCGGTGCCCGAGGACGGTATGGCCTGCGCGGACCACCTGGCGGAGGCGGCCGGATAGGCGCGGCGGCGGGGTACCCGGGAAACCGGTACGCGCCACTCGGCGGAGGCGTTAGACTGGTTCCTGCTTCGCCACGTGCACCGCGTGGTGATGTGCCGCCTTAGCTCAGTCGGTAGAGCGATTCACTCGTAATGAATAGGTCATCGGTTCGATTCCGATAGGCGGCTCAGCCACATCAGGCCCGTCCGGTCCATCCGGGCGGGCCTGATGCGTTCGCGGGGTTCCCGCGGTTCCTGGTCCCCGGCCTCCGGGGCGGGTAGGCGCTCCCTGACGGGGCCGGCGCTACCGTACGAAGCGCACACAGTCCCCCGAACCGGGAGCCTTCGGATGTACACCGCCCGCGTCTCGAAGACCGACCCCCACGCGTTCCCCTCGTTCAGGTCAGTCCTCCGGGACGCCCGGTACGCCGGCACGGACCTGTACCTCCACGTGGAACCCGGCCAGTACACGGAGCACTACTTCCTGGAGATCTCCACCAGGGTCATGATCGTTCCGGTCGCCGGGCCCGGCACCGTGGAGATCTCCGTCTCGACGGCGGACAGCGTGTTCGTCGTGACCGGCGAGCGGGGCACTCTGGAGCTCTACGGCATCCACGTCCGGGGCGCGCAGGACGCACCGGGCTCACCGACGATCCGCGCGGACCAGGGGACCCGGTTCAAGGCGGTCGACAGCGTGTTCACGTCCGGTGCCGAGGTGGAGGTCAGCGGGGACGGTACCGAGGTCGTCAACTGCCGATTCGACGGCTGCGGGCTCTACTGGAAGCGGGGGACCGGTGGTTTCGTCCGGGACACCGTCTTCCGGGGAGCGTCCCTGTACTTCTGGCGGGCGGTCAACCCGACCGTCAGCTCGGTGCGGTTCAGCGACTACGACCGGGGCGGTCTCGTCGCCTACGAGACCAGTGTGATGGTGACCGACTGCGTCATGTCCGACTTCGGGAGGGCCGACGGTGCGGCGGTCCTGGTGAAGGAGGGCAGCGACGCCCGGTTCACCGGCCTCTCGATCAGCGGCAGCCCGGGGTACGCGATCTCCGTTCTGGGAGAGGGCACCCGCGCCGTCTTCACCGACCTCGACCTGACCGGATGGGCTGATGAGAGTTACGGGATCGGCGTCGGACTGGGGGCCGAGGCCGCCTTCACCTCCTGCCGGATCGACGGCTCCGGTTCCGGCTCCGGCTCCAGGGCCGTGGTGGTGGCGAGGGGAACGCTCAACGCCGAGGACCTGACGGTCGAGAACGTCCGGTCGCACGGCGTCCACGTCCAGGAGGGCCGCTTCTTCGGCCGCAGGCTCGTCTTCGGGCAGCTGGGCGCGTCGGCGGTCTCGGGGGCCGGGAGCCGGTTCGAGCTGTCCGACGTCGAGTTCCGAGGCACGCTCCCCGGCCCTGACTCGCTCGGTGGCGGGTTCTTCATGAGCGACAGCCGCCTGGAGGCGGACGGGATCAGGGCCGCGGACCTGAACGATGTGGCTGTGCTGAGCCGGGGCTCCCGGGCCACCCTGGTCTCGGTGACCGCCGAGCGCGTGAACATGGTGGTGTCGGCTCATCAGGACAGCACGGTGAGGGTGCACGGCGCGGAGGCCACCGGGATCCGGGGCCAGGCCTTCGGTGCCCGGACCGGTGCGGTCGTGGAGGTGGTGGACGCGCTCGTCTCCGGCACCGGACACCAGGCCGCGTACGCCGACGGAGCCTCCATCACCCTGACCTCGGTGACGGTGAGCGGTTCCGCCGGGACCGGCGCGGCGGTTCTGGGGGACGGCGAGCTGACCCTGGAGGACACCGTGATCCGGGACGGGCACAACGCCGGGCTCCGCGTGCTAGACGCCAGGAGCCGGGCGACGCTGGTCCGTTCCCGGGTCACCGGCAACGCGCGGGGCGGAGTCCGCGTGCACCCGGACGCCGTCGTCGGGACGCAGGACCTCCTTCTCCGGGACAACGGGGCCGAGGACTGGGCGTACCTCCCGGTGGAAGGAGACTGAGCGGGTCCCGGCGTGCGAACCGGACGCCGGGACCGGAGAGCGCCGAAGGGGTGTCACGACCGGGGACGAGCCGTCGCCCCGGGCAGGTTCTGACCGACCCTGGCCACAGGCGTGTGCGCTGTCCCGGATTCCCGGCGGACGAGGTGGATACGGTACATAGCGCAGACCCTCCGGCGCGGCGCCGGGGCCGCTACCCCCCTTGGGAGCCGATGGATGATCACAGTCCGCGTCTCGAAGACAGACCCCGCCGCCAGTCCCTCCCTCGGGCAGGCGATCCGGGAACACCGTTATCCGGGGGCGGACCTGCGCCTGTGCGTGGAGCCCGGTGAGTACGTGGAGCCGCAGGTCATCGGGGTGCAGCGGCGTGTGGTCGTGGTGCCGACCGAGGAAGCCGGGTCGGTGGCGGTCGTGGCGGCCGGCGAGACCAACGTGTTCAACGTGCACGCGGGTGGGGAGCTGGAGCTCCACGGGGTCTGGGTGCGGAGCTCCTCGAAGGAGTACCCGCCGGTGTACGTGCAGAAGGGCGCCCGGTTCAAGGCGGACGACTGCGTCTTCACCGCATCCAGGAGGGTCAACGTGGTGGGCGCCCGCGCCGAGGTGGTCGGCTGCCGGTTCGAGGAGAGCGGACTGCTGTGGGACGGCAGTGAGGGCAGCGTGCGGGACTGCTACTTCGCCGGGGCGGTGATCGCCGTCCAGGGTGATTGCTCGCCGCGGATCAGCGGGACGGTCTTCACCGGTGCCCACGAGGACTGGCACACCCTCTACGTCGCCAACGCCTCCCCGGAGTTCACCGACTGCGCCCTGGTCGACGGGGGCGGCGTCTACGTCCGGGACCGGGCGCGACCGGAATTCACGGACCTGCGGATCATCGGGTCCTACGACTGGCCGGTCCGGGTCTACGAGCGCTCCAGGGCGACCTTCACCCGCATGGTGGTGGAGGGCTCCCGCAAGGAGGACACCGATGCCTTCTTCGTCCACGGTGACTCCGAGAGCACGTTGAACGACTGCGAGATCACCGACGCCACCCGTACCGGAGTGGCGATCGAGGGCGGCAGGCTCACCGCCAGGGGGCTGACCCTGCAGGGCATCGCCGCCGACGCGGTGTTCGTCGACGGTGGCGAGGCGGAGATCACCGACCTCCGGTGTACGCGGATCGGGAAGGCCGCCCTGCTGGTCGCGGACGGGGCCAGAGCCGCCGTCGCGGGGATGTCCGTCGCGCAGAGCAGCGAGGAGGAGCGCGGCGCGATCGCCTCGGTCCGCTCCCGGTTCGAGGTGAGCGACCTCAGGGTCAGCCGTTGGCACGGACCGATGGCCATCGTGCTGGGCGGCCGGGGGTTTTTCGAGGACATCGTCGGCCACGACGTGGGCTCGGGGATCCACAGCCGTGAGGACGCCACGATCACGGTGCGGGGCATGGTGCTGCGCGACGCCCGGGAGGACGGACTGAACATCCTCGACGGCACCGAGCTCCAACTCCACCAGGCCGATCTGTCCGACTGCGGCGAGGACGCGGTCTACGTCCAGGGCGGGCACGTCACGATCCGCTCCTCCACCCTGTGTGGGAGCGGGGAGCGCGGCGTCCGGGTGGGCGAGGGCGGGGTCGCCGCCCTGGAGGACACCGCGGTCCGGGACGGTCGGGGCGACGGCCTCATGGTGGAGGACGGCGGCCGGGTGCGCTTGGTGCGGTGCACCGTCTCCGGCAACGACGAGGAGGGCC
The DNA here is from genome assembly GCF_055763695.1 of Nocardiopsis moroccensis. NCBI lineage: Bacteria > Bacillati > Actinomycetota > Actinomycetes > Streptosporangiales > Nocardiopsidaceae > Nocardiopsis > Nocardiopsis moroccensis. The sequence goes on from NZ_CP199747.1 coordinate 5,481,922, forward strand.
TGTGGGCGGCCGACAACGCGTCGGTGTACCTGGAGGACAGCACTTTCAGCGGTAACCGGGGCGGGGACGGCGACCGGGTCACCGCTCGGACCGCGGGTGCGGCCGAACCCCCGGGTGGCGGGGCCACGGCTGCGGATGCCGGCGACGGGGCCCTGCGGGCCCGGTCCCGCCCCCTGGAGGCGCTGCTGGCCGAGCTGGAGGGGTTGACCGGGCTGGACGGGGTGAAGAAGGAGATCCGTTCCCTGGTCAACTTCCAGCAGGTGAGCGCGAAACGGGTCGAGGTGGGCCTGCCCGCGCTCAACGTCAGCCGCCACCTGGTGTTCTCGGGGCCGTCCGGGACGGGGAAGAGCACGGTGGCACGGCTGTACGGGGAGATCCTGCGTTCGCTGGGGCTGCTCCGCAAGGGCCAGTTCCTGGAGGTGTCACGGGCGGACCTGGTGGCTGGGCACCAGGGCGGGACGGCGCGCCGAACCGCGGACCTGGTGGAGCGGGCCCGGGGCGGTGTGCTGTTCGTGGACGGGGCGGACGAGCTGGTGGCGGGGCCCGACGGTGGGATGGCCTGCGGGCAGGAGGCCGTCGACACCCTGGCCGGACTGATGGGGGACCTGCGGGGGGAGGTCGTGGTCGTCCTCGCGGGCGGCTCCGACCGGATGCGCTCCTTCCTCGAGGAGAATCCGGGGCTGCGATCACGGGTGGCGCGCATGATCGAGTTCGGGCACTACTCCCCGGAGGAACTCAGCGGGCTCTTCGAGGGGATGGCAGGGGAGCAGGGCTACCTCCTCGGGGAGGGGGTGCACGAGCTCCTGGTCCGGCACTTCGCGGGGCAGCGGCGCGACGAGGCCTTCGGTAACGCCCGGGAGGTGCGGAGGATGTTCGAGGAGGCGCTCCGGGCCCAGGCCGACCGGATCGTGACGGGCGCGTACCAGACGGTGGAGGACCTCACCCGGGTCCTGCCGGCCGATCTGGAGGGTGAGGTGGCGGTGGGGCCCGGGGCCGGGCCGGGCGGTGGCTCCCGGGTGGCGGCCCTGTTGGCGGACCTGGACGGCATGGTGGGTCTGACGGAGGCCAAACGTGAGGTGAGGGCGGTCGTGGACCTGTTGTCGGCGGCCCGTCGGCGCGGGCCGGAGCCGTCGCCGCACCTGGTGTTCTCGGGGCCGTCCGGGACCGGTAAGACCACGGTGGCCCGGATCTACGGGGAACTGTTGGCCGCCCTGGGGGTGTTGGGCCGGGGGCACGTGGTGGAGGCGGCCCCGGAGGACCTGGCCGGGGCTCCGGCGCTCCGGGGGGAGGCGTCACCGCGGCCACGGGCGTTGTTCGAGCGGGCACGCGGCGGGGTGCTGTTCGTGACCGGGGCCCGGGGGTTCGACGGGGGACCCACCGGGGGCCCGGGGGGAGAGCAGGGCGCGGCCGAGACCCTCGTCGGGCTGATGGAGGAGTACCGCGACGAGGTCGTGGTGATCGTGTCGGGCCGTCCCCGGGACGCGGCTGGGCTGCTGGCGGGTGAACCGGGGCTGGCCGCACGGTTCTCCCGCACCGTGGATTTCCTCCCCTACGGCCGAGAGGAGCTGGTGGAGATCTTCGTGGGGATGGCTGGGGACGCCGGCTTCCTGGTCCCGGAGGAGACCCGCGAGAGGTTGTCGGTGCTGGTCGGCACGGATGGCGGGTCTTTCTCGGAGGGCAACGGGCACGAGGTGCGCGCTCTGTTCGAGTCGGGTGCGACCCGGCAGGCACGGCGGATCGAGGCGGCGGCCCTGGCGGGGGAGGGCTTCGACGTGTCGGAGCTTCAGACCCTGCTGCCCGAGGATCTTCCGGCGGGAGGTCCCGGGTAGGCCGCCCTTGGCGGAATGATTACTCTGCGTGTATCGGTGTTGCGCCTGTCGTGTCCGAAGTGTGGGTAGGTGGGCGTTATGAGTCTGATGTTCATGCTGTTTGCACTGATGGGCGCTGTGGTTGTTCTCGGGGGCGGTTCCTACGCTCTGCGCCGCGTCCTCGCCCACATGGAGGAGCGCCTTCCGGTGGCGGAACCGGAACCGCCCCCCGAGCCGGTGACCGGCCCCCAGGTGGGCGGTTACGTCCCCGCTCCACGGGATCCCGACGAGATTCCGGAAGAACTGCGCGCGCGGGTACGCAACCTGCTCGCGCTGGGACGGGACGACGAGGCGGTCCGGTTGGTCCGCTCCCGCCTGGACCGCGACGAGGAGCGTGCGCGCAGGGCCGTTCGGCGCCTGGGCGGCGGGGGCCGCCCGGCCATGGAGCCCTGAGTCGGAGCAGCCCCGGAGCCGGACCGTCCGGAGCGCAGGGCGGGCGACCGGCCGGGGCCCGGACCGGGCCCCGGAGCGGGGTCACAGACGTTGGCGGTTCTGCAGCCAACCCCACACCGCGGTCGCGACGAACAGGATGCCACCGATGACCGCGAGCCAGAACAGCCCCTTGATCACGATGCCGAGGATGGCGAGGATCAGCCAGATCGCGAGCAGGACGAGAATGAAGTAGACCATGGGCGCTCCTGCGTGGTCGGCGTGCTGCGGTCCGATCAGTGACCTACCCCGCCGCCACCTGCTCGAAGCGGACCGGGGTGGGTGTGTGCAGGTGCCGACTTCTGGGGTAAGGGAGGGGCATGAGTCTGGAAGAGGCATCACGACAGCTGGAAGCCGCCATCCACGATGCGCGGGTCTCGTTCGACTGCATCCTGCTGGAGGAGCTGGACCGGGCGCACACCAACGCGATCACCGCCCGGGCCGCCGTGGACGCGGCGGAACAGGCCCTGAGGGTGGAACTGGAGAAGAGGGCGGCAGAGGAACCCGACACGGCAGATCCGGTCGAGGGGTCCGACGTCTCCGCCGAGTCCGACAGGCCCGGTTGACCGGAGGGCTCCGCACGACCGGAGGGCTCCGCACCCCGGTACTCGGCATCGAACATGCTTTCGAGTGGCGGGTATGCTGTGGGGCATGCCCGATCAGCCCCTGACGTCGGACTGGCCCGCGAGCGTGCACCCGCCCGGGTCGGACTCCTTCGAACAGACGGCCCTGGACTGGCTGTTCGACCAGGTACCGGCCGACTACCGCCTGCACGGGGTTCTGCGGCGCCACCCCGTAGCCCTCTCCCGGCTGGCCCGCCAGTACGTCCTCGCCACGCTGGAGGCGGCCCGGGAGGGGTACCGCACGGCCCGCGTGGACCTACGCGACCACCTGCCACCGCACGCCCTCGACCAGGTCATGAACGCCTACCTCGCCGAGGGGCGGCGCACCGCCGAGGTCCTGCGCTCCGTCGAGGCCGTGGACGGCGCGCTGCGCGCAGCGGCCCCGGAACGGTCGGACCATGAGTGAGCGGCCGGCGCGGTGCGCCCCGGGGTCAGGCGGTCACCCGGACCAGGACGGCGACCTCGTCGCCGGTGTTGACCAGGTGGTGGTGGCCCCGGCCGGGGGCGCCGACGCCGCCCACCACGCGGGTCCGTCCCACGGCCAGTTCGGCGGCCGAGCGCATCTGGCCGTCGGGGCCGGAAGTGATCAGGTGCGCCTTCCCGCTGACCAGGTGCAGGACCTCCATGGTGTGCGGGCGGTCGGAGCGCTGTGTCGGGCCGGGCACGAAGCTGTTCGGCTCCAGAGCCACGGTGGTCACCCGGAAACGGCCGCCCGAGTGTCGTCGGGCGCTGCGGGGAGCGGGCTGCCAGCGCCCGCGCCGGGCCGGCCACAGGGTCGGCCGGCGCAGGGCGGAGGCGGCTCCGCGTGCGGCGGCGACCAGTTGGCCGGTGGTGGGCAGCCGGAGCCCGCCCAGGTGGGCGTAGCCGGAGGGACGTCCGGCGTCGACCACATCACCGATCCCGTCGAGGGAGACGGCCGTGGCACGGGGACGGGGGGTGCGTTCGGTCGAGTCAGGGCGAACGGCGGTCATGGCGGAGGCCTGCTGGGGCATCGTGAGAAGATCCTTCACGTGTACGCGGCCGGGGCTGGTGCCAGGGGCCGCGAGGATGTCGTCAGGGAACCCCGGGGGCGCCGGGGCGGCAGGGTCAGTCGCTCCGAACACGCGTTCGGAGGGGAGAATCACCCTGGTGGAGGCCGCGCGCGGGCCCCTCACACCGGACGGTGGAGGCCGCTCACGGACCGGTCGTGCGGGGTCGGTCGACGAAGACCCCTCGGCTACGACTCAGTGACGACAACACGGACACGCCGCACGGGCCAGGTGGCAGGAGACCCCGGGGGTCGTACGAGCCGTGGCGTCGGTGCGGGTGCGCGGATACATGAAGGTAAGGAGACCAGCAAAGCCTGTGGTGAGTCAAGCGAACGCCGGGAATCGTGCGTGTCGTACCGCTCACCCGCCCGTCCGGAACGTGTTGCGGGCGGCGTCCGGTGGTGGTGACATGTGGAGCCCGAGAACACGGCGTGTCCGCCGGACCGGGCCCCACCCCCCAGTACAGCCGTAGTGACAGGAGTGGCCGTGCAGCCGTCCGTCCCCAGAGGGCAGCCTTGACCCCGGAGGCCCAGGGCCTGTGGGCACGTGTGCTGGTGCGGGCCCTCGTCGTGGTCACCGCCGGTGTGATGGCGCTCGGCTTCCTGGGGGCCGAGGCGGCGCTGCTGGTGGCCTTCCTGACCGTGCTCACCTACGTGCTCCTGTGGGCGCGGTCCCGGTACGCACGGTCCCTGTTCCCCGAACCGGGCCGGGGCGCCGACGGAGAGGGGCCCGAGGAGCCGCTCGGGGGACCGAAACCTCCGCAGGGCCCGCCCCGGTCGCCGCACCCCCGGCGCCCGCCGGACTGAACCCGGCCCTCGCACCGAACCCGCCCACCGGACCGGCACCGTCCGTCGGACCTGATCGGGCCCCGGTGGACCCGACGGCTCCGGGCCGCCGGCACCTCCCGCGCCGCTCCGGGTGAACGGTGCTTCTTTCGACAAACCGGAGAGCACCGTTCCGTGCGCGGCGTAGATTCTAGGGCTATGACGGACCAGGATCTTCTACACGCCCTGCGCTCCGGCCAGACCCCGTCGGCAGACGCCTACGTGCGGCTCCTCGACGCCTACGGAGAGGAGCTGTACCGGCGTTGCATCCTGGTTCTCCGCGACAGGGACGCCGCGCACGTCGTCCTCAGGGACACCCTGATCGCCGCCCACGCGCACATCCGGCGGCTGCCGGACGCCGACCGGTTGGGGGAGTGGCTGCACGCGTTGGCCGAAGCGGAGTGCGCACGCCACCGGGCACGCGTGACCCCCGCGGACGACGCGCCCGACCTCGCGCTGCCGGAGCGGACGGAGCTGGTCCGGATACGGGTGCTGAAGGCGATGTGCGGACCCGAACTGGACGGCTACCGCACACACGTGGCGGCACGGGCCGACCGCTTCGGCCGTGACGGCTTCCCGCTGCCCCCCGACCCCCCGCACGTCTCACGCGGGCTGCTGGCCGCGCTGCCCGTCGCCCTCGCAGTGCTGTGCGCGATCCTGGTGCTCGCACTGGCCGGGTACGCGCTGGCCCGGGACCCCGGGCGGGAACTGGGAGCGGGGGTCTCCCGGAGCGTCGGAGCCCCGTGATCCCGGGCCTGTCCGCAGAGCCGTCGGAGGCGGCGGGGGCGCCCCGGGCCTCGCGGGCACGGCGAAGGCCCGGCGGGAAACCCCTGCCGGGCCCTACGAGACACCGAGACGAGTGTGGTGCTGCCGGTTACTTGCCCTCGCTGGTGATGTGCGATGCATCACCGTGCGTACCGGCCTCTTCGGCGCGCTTCACCGAGGCGATGATCTCCTGCTCGGCGTCGTGGCGGCCGGCCCAGCTGGCGCCCTCCACGGACTTGCCGGGCTCAAGGTCCTTGTACACGGTGAAGAAGTGCTCGATCTCGAGGCGCTCGAACTCGTTGACGTGGTGAATGTCACGCAGGTGCTCCTGGCGCGGGTCCGTCGCCGGAACGCACAGCAGCTTGTCGTCGCCGCCCGCCTCGTCACGCATGCGGAACATGCCGATGGCACGCGCCCGGATCAGGCAACCCGGGAAAGTCGGGGCCTTGAGCAGGACGAGAGCGTCCAGGGGGTCGCCGTCCTCGCCGAGCGTCCCCTCGACGAAACCGTAGTCGGCGGGGTAGGTCGTGGAGGTGAACAGCATGCGGTCGAGACGGATACGACCTGTCTCGTGGTCCACCTCGTACTTGTTGCGCTCCCCCTTGGGGATCTCGATCGTAACGTCGAATTCCATGCTGATCTCGGCTCCCAATGCGACTAATGTCGCCGTATAACTACAACGTCAGGCCGCGACACCGAAGGAAGGGCAGGTGCCCCGGGTGCGACGGGTACGAGGCGAGGCGTTCCTCGCGCTGGCCCTGCTCAACATATTCGTGCTGATCACTGGGTTCGTCGCCCTGGACGTGATCGAGGCACGGCCGCTTCCGGCGGTGCCCAACCCCGTCACGCACGCCGACGGCGTGGCGGCGGTTGCACCCGCGGCCCCGACCCCGGCGGACCCGGATCGGATCGCGGACGTTCTTGATGATCCCATGTCGGCTTCCGGGCTCGGGGACGGCCTCTCCGGTTACGTGATTGACGGCGCAACCGGACAGACGCTCTTCGAACGGGACGCGGACGCCCCGGTGACCCCGGCGTCGACCACGAAGATCGCCACGGCCGTCACCGTCCTGGACGCCGTCGGCCCCGACCACGTGCTGCGGACCGAGGCCTACTTCGACCCGGCGCAGAACCGTGTGGTGCTACGCGGTGAGGGCGACGTGACGCTGACCGCGACCGCCGACTCCGCAGCTTACCCGCAGGTAGCCACCCTGGAGGAGCTCGCCGAGGACACCGCCTCCGCCCTCGCCGACCTGGGCCTGGACACCGTCGCCGTCGGGTACGACGACTCGCACTTCACCGGACCGGACACCGCGCCCGGCTGGAAACCCAACTACGTCACCGAAGGCAGCACCGCCACCATCCACGCGCTGATGATCGACAGCGGCCGGGTGGACCCGGACGTGTCCACCCGCTCCCCGAACCCGCCCCTCGCCGCCGCGGAGGCCTTCGCCGACCAACTGGAGAAGGCCGGACTGACCGTCGAGGGCGCCCCGACCGAGGAGGAGGCCGCCGGCGACCCGGTCGCAGCCGTCGACTCCATGCCGATGCACGCCCTGGTCGAGCACATGATGCTGGCCAGCGACAACAACATGGCCGAGTCCCTCGGCCGGGTCGCCGCACTCGAACTGGGGGAGGAGCCCGACGCCTCCGGGGCCGCGGCCGCCACCCACCGGACGATGGACTCCCTGGGCATCGACGGGATCAGCCTGTCCGACAACAGCGGCCTGAGCACCGAGAACCGCATCACACCCCGCGCCCTCGTCGAACTGGTCACCACGGCCGCCGAGCAGCCTCGGCTCAACGCGACCATCACGGGCCTGCCCACCGCCCACTCCACCGGAACCCTCGCCGGGCGCTACTCCGAGTACTCCAGCTCCAGCCCCGCAGCAGGGCTGGTCCGCGGCAAGACCGGAACCCTGAACGGAGTGAGCACCCTGGCCGGGACCATCCACGACCAGGAGGGCAACGTGTTCGTGTTCGCCCTGATGGCCAACAGCCCGGGCGCCTCAGGGCCCCAACTGGACACGCTGGCGGCCGCGCTCAGCCAGTGCGGGTGTTCTTGACTCTTTGGGCCTCCGCTGGCGCTTCGGCCCGTGTTCGTGCTTGCTTGGGGCCTCCGCTTCGTTTGTGCTTGCTTGGGTCCTCCGCTGGCGCTTCGGCCCGTGTTCGGGCGCCCAATAAGCCAGGGATTCTTCATCCTCGTCCACGCCTGGCTCGCCCACCCGTCGCCCGCCGCCACCCTCAACGGACGCCTACGGCGCTGTACCCGTCCCTGCTGGCGGCTTGACTCGTCTTGCAGAACCCTGGCGGCGCCCGAACGAAAGAACACCCCCTGGGGCGAAGGTGAGCGGGCAGGGACACCCCCTGTGGCCGATGTGAGTGGAAGGGTGTTTCTCCCGTGGCTGAGCCAGGAGGGTCCCTACGGCTGAGGTGAGCGGGTTTCGGGTCCGGGGCCTCGGCCGTTCTCGGGGTTAACCCCGGACCTGCCCTGAAATAGAGCCCTGATCCCCGTGCCGCCGGGCTTGGCGTGGGTAGGCTGGCCGTGTGACTGTGATCGACTGGGACGTAGCCGTCAACACCGGTGTCCGCCTCGTGCGCCCTGGGCCGCAGGTGGACCTGTCCGACGCGCGGCAGGCCGTGGTGCAGTTGCGCGAGCTCTCCACCGTGGCGGCCGGGCATGTGCGCGAATTCACCGGGATGAACCCCCTCGAACCCTCCGGGCCGGCGGTCGTCGTCGACCGCCCGGGCTGGATTCGAGCCAACGTCGACGGGTTTCGGGTGGTGCTCGAACCCGTGCTCCAACAGATGGGCGCCGACCGGCTGAACAACAGCCCGGCCGGGAACCTGACCAGCGCGGTCGGTTCGCGGATCACCGGGGTGCAGCTCGGGGCGGTCCTGTCCTACCTGGCCGGGCGGGTCCTCGGCCAGTACGAACTCTTCCTGCCGCCGGACCCGGACGGCAGTTCGCCGACCGGGCGCCTGACCCTGGTGGCCCCCAACATCGTCAACACCGAACGTGAGCTGGACGTCGACTCGCGTGACTTCCGCCTGTGGGTCTGCCTGCACGAGGAGACCCACCGGATGCAGTTCACGGCCACGCCGTGGCTGCGGGCGTACGTTCAGGAGCTCATGCAGGAACTCCTGCTCTCCACGGAGATGGACGCCTCGGACCTGATCGACCGCCTCCGGCAGGCGGGCGAGGCCGTGGCCGACGCGGTGCGGGGCGGCGAGGGCAACCTCATCACCGCCTTCCAGAGCCCCGAGCAGAAAGCGCTCATGGACCGGGTCACCGCGGTCATGAGCCTGGCCGAGGGGCACGGTGACTACGTGATGGATGCCGTCGGCCCAGAGGTCGTGCCCTCGGTCGAGACCATCCGGAAGCGCTTCCAGAAGCGGCGCCAGACCCTCAACCCCATCGACCGGATCATGCGCCAGCTCCTGGGCATGGACCTCAAGATGAAGCAGTACGAGGAGGGTGCCGCCTTCGTGCGGCAGGTCGTCGCCCAGGTGGGGATGGCCGAGTTCAACAAGGTGTGGACCTCGCCCGAGACGCTGCCCACGCTTGAGGAGATCCGCAACCCCTCGACGTGGATCGAGCGGATCGTGCGCCCCGCCGCCATCACCGAGTGAGCGGGCCGCCCCCCGCCGTGGCCGCCGTCCGCTCGGCGGTCCGGCGGGTGCTGTCCGACCTGCCCGACGGGACCACCGTCCTGGTGGCGTGCAGCGGCGGTGCCGACTCCCTGGCCCTGGCCGGTGCCGTGGCCTTCGAGGCCCCCCGGTCGGGGGTGGCCGCGGGGGCGGTCACCGTCGACCACGGCCTCCAGGAGGGTTCGGGCGAACGTGCCGAGGCCGTGGCGGACGTCCTGCGCAAACTCGGTCTGGACCCAGTCCGGACCGCCGCGGTGCGGGTCCGGGGCAGCGGCGGCCCCGAGGCCGCGGCACGGCGCGCTCGCTACGGGGCGCTCGGGGAGGCGGCCGACGCACACGCACCCGCGGTGGTCCTGCTCGGCCACACCCTCGACGATCAGGCGGAGACGGTCCTGCTCGGGCTGGCCCGGGGCTCGGGCGCCCGCTCCCTGGCCGGGATGGCCCCGCGCACCGGCCGCTACCTGCGCCCCCTGCTGGACCTGGACCGTGCCACGGTTCGTGCGGCCTGCTCCCTGATGGGGCTCAGCCCTTGGGAGGACCCGCACAACCACGACCCGAGCTTCGCCCGCTCCCGGGTGCGCCATGAGGCGCTGCCCGCACTGGAGAAGGCACTGGGCCCCGGGATCGCCGCCGCTCTGGCCAGGACCGCAGGCATGCTGCGCGCGGACGCCGAGACCCTGGACTCGCTCGCCGCGGACCTGCACGGGCGGGCCCTGGTGGGCGGGGAGGGTACGGATCTGGCCGTGGAGCCGCTGGAGCGCGCCGAACCCTCCCTGCGCTCCCGGGTGCTGCACCGTGCCGCGCTCCGGGCGGGCTGCCCGGCCAGCGCGTTGAACTCACGTCACGTACGTGAGTTGGATCGCCTGGTCACCGAGTGGCGGGGGCAGGCCCACATCGACCTGCCCGGCGGGATCCGGGGGCGCCGGGCCGCCGGCCGGATCCTCTTCGAACGCTGAACCGGAGCCGCCGGTCCAGGTGTCGGGCACCATGGCCTCGTTCGACACGTTTATCCTGGTTGCCGCAAACGGGGAAACCAGCAGCGAGGACAGTGAGCGTGGACGCTAAGGACATGGGTCAGGACCTGGAGAAGGTCCTGGTCACCGAGGAAGAGATCAAGGCGCGCCTGGCCGAGCTGGGAGCGCGGATCGACGCGGACTACGCGGGCAGGGACCTGCTGATCGTCGGGGTGCTCAAGGGCGCGGTCATGGTCATGGCCGACCTCGCACGGGCGCTGCACAGCCCCGTCGCCATGGACTGGATGGCCGTCTCCTCCTACGGGGCGGGAACCACCTCGTCGGGCGTGGTGCGCATCCTCAAGGACCTGGAGACCGACATCAAGGACCGCGACGTCCTGATCGTCGAGGACGTCATCGACTCCGGGCTGACCCTCTCCTGGCTGGTCGGCAACCTGAAGTCGCGCGGCCCGAAGTCCGTGGAGATCTGCACCATGGTCCGCAAACCGCTGGCCTTCGACGTCGACCTCGACGTCAAGTACATCGGCTTCGACCTGCCCAACGAGTTCATCATCGGCTACGGGCTCGACTACGCCGAGAAGTACCGCAACCTGCCGTTCATCGGCACGCTCGCCCCGCACGTCTACGAGGAGTAGCGTCACGGCCGCCGTGCGGGTCCCTGCGGCCCGTACGGCGTCGGCCGGGAACAACCGGACGGGTCGCAGTCGTTGCCCCCATGACGGCCCCGTGTCCGGCCTGAGCGGTGTGCCCGCTCCGCGCGGCGAGGTGTACCGTCGAATATCCCGGCGTCATCGCAGGGAGCACGTGTCCGATAGGTCCTGCTTCGGAAAGTCCTCTGGGGCGGGCGGCCTGGTCAGGAGGGACGGACCCGACAGGGTTCCGCTCACATGAATCTGAAGCGTTTTTTCCGCGGCCCGTGGATCTGGATCCTGGTCGTCGCCCTCATGCTCGTCATCGGCTTCCGCGTGTTCGACGTAGGGGCCGGTCCGGAGCCCGAGGAAACCGACATCTCGACCGTTTACCAGCTGATCGAGCAGGATCAGGTGGACAACGCCGAGATCATCGACCGGGACCAGCGCATCCAGCTGACCACGGTCGACGAGGACATCTACGAGGCATACTGGGTCGAGGGGCAGGGCCTGGAGCTCGCCACCATGCTCCAGGAGTCCAGCCAGAACCCCGACGGGAACCTGGACTCCTACGAGGTCTCGGTCGCCACCACCCCGATCTGGACGACGGCCCTGTTCAGCCTCCTGCCGCTGATCATCATCATCATCATCTTCTGGTTCATTTTCAGCCAGATGCAGGGCGGCGGCTCGCGGGTGATGCAGTTCGGCAAGTCCAAGGCCAAGCTCATCACCAAGGACACCCCGAAGAACACCTTCGACGACGTGGCCGGGGCGGACGAGGCCATCGAGGAACTCCACGAGATCAAGGAGTTCCTGCAGAGCCCGGAGAAGTTCCAGTCGATGGGGGCGAAGATCCCCAAGGGCGTCCTGCTGATGGGGCCGCCCGGAACCGGTAAGACCCTGCTGGCCCGCGCCGTCGCCGGCGAGGCCGAGGTCCCGTTCTACTCCATCTCCGGTTCGGACTTTGTCGAGATGTTCGTCGGTGTGGGCGCCTCCCGGGTCCGCGACCTGTTCGAGCAGGCCAAGGCGAACGCCCCGGCGATCATCTTCATCGACGAGATCGACGCCGTCGGCCGCCACCGCGGCGCCGGGATGGGCGGCGGCCACGACGAGCGCGAGCAGACCCTCAACCAGATGCTGGTCGAGATGGACGGCTTCGACGTCAAGGGCGGCGTCATCCTCATCGCCGCCACCAACCGCCCCGACATCCTCGACCCCGCGCTGCTGCGCCCCGGCCGATTCGACCGGCAGGTCGTCGTGGACCGTCCCGACCTGGACGGTCGCCGCGACATCCTCGAGGTGCACGCCAAGGGCAAGCCCATGGCCGACGACGTCGACTTCGCGGTGATCGCCCGCCAGACCGCCGGGATGACCGGTGCGGACCTGGCCAACGTCATCAACGAGGGCGCGCTGCTGTCCGCGCGTGCGGACAACAAGGTCATCACCCACGCCATCCTGGAGGAGGCCATCGAACGCGTGATGGCCGGCCCCGAACGCAAGTCGCGGGTGATGTCGGACCGGGAGAAGAAGGTCATCGCCTACCACGAGGGCGGGCACGCCCTCGTCGGCCACGCGCTGCCCAACGCGGACCCCGTGCACAAGATCACGATCCTGCCGCGCGGCCGGGCACTCGGCTACACCATGTCGGTGCCGACCGAGGACAAGTTCCTCACCTCGCGCTCGCAGATGATGGACCAGCTGGCCATGATGCTCGGCGGCCGCGCCTCCGAGGAGCTCGTCTTCCACGAGCCGACCACGGGCGCGGGCAACGACATCGACAAGGCCACCAACCTGGCCCGGAACATGGTCACCGAGTACGGCATGAGCGAGCGCCTGGGCGCCCGGAAGTTCGGTTCGGCCAACTCCGAGCCGTTCCTGGGCCGGGAGATGTCCCACGCACGCGAGTACTCCGAGGAGATCGCCTCCATCATCGACGAGGAGGTGCGCCGCCTCATCGAGTCCGCGCACGACGAGGCCTACGAGGTCCTCGTCGAGTACCGGGACGTGCTCGACGAGCTGGTCGTGCAGCTGCTGGAGAAGGAGACGCTCACCAAGACCCAGGTGCTGGAGATCTTCGCGCCGGTCCGCAAGCGCCCCTCCCGCGGGTCGTACACCGGATACGGCAAGCGCCAGCCCTCCGAACGGCCCCCGGTCCGCTCCAAGAAGGAGCTGGCCATGCTCAACAGCGCCGAGGTCCAGGGCTCCGCCAGTAACGGTCAACTCCCGGGGAAGCCCGCCAGCACCGAAGGAGACCAGGCGTGAGCGAGGACCTGCCCGCCAGACCCGTGGACCGCGAGCGCATCGCCCGCGCCGTCCGGGAGATCCTCATCGCCATCGGGGAGGACCCCGACCGCGACGGACTGACCAAGACCCCCGAGCGGGTCGCCCGCGCCTACGAGGAGCAGTTCGCCGGACTCGGCCAGAAGCCCGGTGACGTCCTCACCACGGTCTTCGAGGCCGACCACGAGGAAATGGTCCTGGTCAAGGACATCGAGCTGTACTCGACCTGCGAACACCACCTCGTGCCGTTCTACGGGGTCGCGCACGTGGGCTACATCCCGGGGGCGCACGGTCGCATCACCGGGCTGAGCAAGCTCGCCCGCCTGGTCGACGTCTACGCCCGCCGCCCGCAGGTGCAGGAGCGTCTTACCGGGCAGGTCTCCGACGCGATCATGGAGCACCTCGACCCGCGCGGCGTGATCGTGGTCATCGAGGCCGAACACCTGTGCATGACCATGCGCGGGGTGCGCAAGCCCGGGGCCAAGACGGTCACCTCCGCGGTGCGGGGCAGCTTCCGCAGCAGCGACCGCACCCGGGCCGAGGCCATGAGCCTCATCCTCGGCAGGAGCTGAACCGACCGCCGCCGGACCCGTCGGCCCGGGTGTGTCAGCCGGACACGCCCGGGTCCCCGCGACACCGGACGAGGGGCCGGGGGCCGTGTGCCCCCGGCCCCTCGGCGTGCGCGTAGGGTGATGCGCATGGCGCCGAAACACACACTTCCGGGGCTGCCCGACCGAGGGCGGTGCCTGGTCATGGGGGTCGTCAACGTCACCCCCGACTCCTTCTCCGACGGAGGGTCCTGGTTCGACCCCGAGCGCGCGATCGAACACGGCCTGCGCCTCGTCGAGGAGGGCGCGGACATCGTCGACGTGGGCGGTGAGTCCACCCGCCCCGGCGCGCAGCGGGTCGAGGCCGCCGAGGAACTGCGCCGGGTCGAACCTGTCGTGCGCGAACTCGCCTCGCGCGGGATCGCGGTCAGTGTCGACACCATGCGCGCCGAAGTCGCCGCGCGGGCGGTCGACGCCGGCGCGGTACTGGTCAACGATGTCAGTGGTGGGCTGGCCGACCCGGAGATGGCCCGGCTCGTCGCTTCTTCCGGTGTCGCCTACGTGTTGATGCACTGGCGCGGGCATAGTCATGACATGCAGAGCCGTGCCGTGTACACGGATGTTGTCCAGGAGGTCCTCGATGAGCTCCGCGACCGTATGGAGGCCATGATCAGTGCAGGTGTCGACCCCGGGCAGATCGTTCTGGACCCGGGGCTGGGATTCTCCAAGCGTCCCGAACAGGCGCACAACTGGGCGCTGCTCCAGCATCTCGACCGGTTCCACGAACTGGGTCGGCCCGTCCTGGTGGCGGGTTCGCGCAAACGCTTCCTCAGCCGCCTGCTCGGCGACGCCGAGGGCCGGGACCGGCCCTTCGTCGAGTGCGACGCGGCCACCGCGGCCGTGACCGCGCTGTCCGCGCACCGCGGCGCCTGGGCGGTACGGGTACACGACGTCCGGCCCAACGCCGACGCGGTACGGGTGGCGTCCGCCTGGGCCGACGGCGGCGCCGGCCTCGACCAGGGCCGTGACCAGAGCATCGGGAGTGGCCTGTGAAGCCGCGCCAGGAAGTCATGGAGCGCGTCGGCGAGGCCAACGCGCAGTTCTACAGTGCGATCGAGAACGGTGACATCGACCTGATGCGCACCGTCTGGGCCGAGGAACACGAGGCCCCCGACCTGGTGTGCGTCAACCCCGGGTGGCCGTTGCTGCGCGGCCGCACCGAGATCATGCGCGCCTGGTCGCTGATCATGGCCAACGTCACCTACATCCAGTACGTGCTCACCGAGACCCACATCGGGGTCGGCGGCGACATCGCCATGGTGACCTGTGAGGAGAACGTGCTGACCGCCGAGGACGGCAGCCCCGGGTTCGTGGCCGGCGGCCAGGTGGTGACCACCAACCTGTTCGTCGACACCGACCAGGGGTGGCGGCTGTGGTCGCACCACGCCTCCCCGGTGCTGATGGAGGAGGACGAGGAGACGGAGGCGGAGGGCTGATGCGGGACCGCATCGAGCTCCGGGGCCTGCGCGCCCGGGGCCACCACGGGGTGTTCGACTTCGAGCGCCGCGAGGGCCAGGACTTCGTGGTCGACGCCGTGCTGTACCTGGACACCGGGCCCGCCGCGGCCAGCGACGACGTCGGCGACACCGTGCACTACGGCCTGCTCGCCGACCGCCTGGTCCGGGTGGTGTCGGGTGAGCCCGTCAACCTGATCGAGACCCTGGCCGAGCGCCTGGCCGCCGAGTGCACGGCCGAGCCCCTGGTCGAGGGGGTGGAACTGACGGTGCACAAGCCGTCGGCCCCCATCGAACACGAGTTCTCGGACGTGTCCGTCACCGTGACCAGGGGGAGGCGGGGCCAGTGGTGACGCGCGCGGTGCTCTCCCTGGGATCCAACCTCGGAGACCGGATGGCGACCCTGCAGGGCGCCGTGGACCTGCTCTCGGCCGGACCGGGCGTCACGCCGGCGGCGGTCTCACCCGTCTACGAGACCGCTCCGGTGGGCGGGCCCGAACAGGGCGCCTTCCTCAACGCGGTCCTGGTCGTCGACACCGAGGGTCACCCGAAGGAACTGTTGGATCTGGCCCAGGCCGCGGAACGCGCCTTCGAACGGGTCCGCGAGGTCCGGTGGGGACCGCGAACCCTGGACGTGGACGTGATCGCCTTCGGTGACCTGACCGACGAGGACCCGGTCCTGACCCTGCCGCACCCGCGCGCCCACCTGCGCGCGTTCGTGCTGCGCCCCTGGCTGGACACGGACCCCGCGGCGGTCCTGCCCGGCCGGGCCCCGGTCGCCGCGCTGCTGGCCGGGGTCGAGGCAGCGGACACCGGCGGTGAACAGGAACTGGTGCGCCGGGACGACCTGCGACTGCGGCTGCCCGGGGAGGCGGACGGTGTCCGATGACGGCAGGGGCACGCTCACCCCCACCGGGTGGCGTGTCCCGTCCCTGCTGGCGGCCCTCGGAGCCCTGGCCGGGCTGCTGGTCGCCAACTCCGTGACGGGTCTGCCGCTCCTGCCGTGGTCGGCGATCCCCACGCTGCTGCTGCTGGCCTTCGCGGAGGCCTTCACGGCCGGACGCACCGCGCGCCGGATCCGCCGGGCGCCGGGAACGGAACCGATGGAACCGCTCAGCGCGGCCCGGCTGCTGGCCCTGGCCAAGGCGAGCGCGCTGTTCGCCGCACTGGCGGCGGGGTTCTTCGTGGGGATGGCGCTGTCCGTGTCCGGCCGACTGGAGCTGGCCAGCCACCGCGAGGTGTTCCTGACCGCGCTGGGTACGGCGGCCTCCGCGGCTCTGCTGCTGGCCGCGGCCCTGTACCTGGAGAACGCCTGCCGGGTGCCCGAGGACGACGGTGACGACGATGACACGCCCGGAGCAACGTAGGGAGCGCCTGCCCGGGGCGGTTTGACCCCCCTCTTTTCGCGGTGATCTTGCTACCAGGGGCAACTTCGGCGCCGAAGTTGCCCCTGGTAGCAAGATCACCGTGGTTTGGGCCGTTACTGCCGTGCGGCCCTTTCCCGGCTCCGGCCGAGCCGTTCCGGACGGGGCTTGCCCGCTGATGGTTGACTGAGGTCGTGGACACCAGTGAACCGACACCACCGCCCGCGACGGGAGCCTCCCGGCCGCCCCGCGCCGTGGACACGGCCTTCGCCGCGCCCGAGGGCACGTCCTGGCTGCGGATACCCAAGGCGCTGGCCTGGTACCGCCGCCTGGTGACCGGAGCGGTCTGCCTGGCCGTCGGCGCCGGGGGCGCGCTGTTGCTCCTGCTGTGGGACCTCCCGCTCCTGGCGGGGGTCTGGGCGGGGTCGGCGCTGGCGGCCGCCGTCGTCCTGTGGTTCCTGGCCGGCGGCTTCCAGCGCTCCTGGGGGTACGCCGAGGCGCCCGCCGAGCTGTACCTCACCTACGGGGTGCTGGTCCGCCAGCTCGTGGTCGTCCCCTACGGCCGGATGCAGGTCGTGGACGTCACCGCCGACCTGCTCGAACAGGCGCTGGGGATCGCGACGGTGCGGGTTCGCACCGCCGCGAGCACCGCGGACACACGGGTGGTGGGCCTCCCGCTCGCCGATGCCGTCCAGTTGCGCGACCGGCTCGCGGCGCGCAGCGAGAGCTTCTCAACGGGGTTGTAAGTGCACGGACAGCCGCAGCAGCCCGGGCCGCCACCGCCGCCCGGCTGGAGCCCCGCGTTCCTGCCGCCGCAGCAGGTCCAGGGCGCGCCGCCCCCTCCGCCGCCGCCCCGGCCGCGGTCGGAGGACGACGTCACCACCGGGGTCTTCCGCGCGCACTGGCTGATCATCCCGTTCCAGGTCCTCGCGGTCACCCTGGTGTTCGTCGCGCTGATCGGGCCGATCCTGACCCAGTTCGGTTTCGCCTGGGTCCTGGTGCTGGCCGTGGCCGTGGTGTTCGGCTCCCTCGCCTACGCCCTGCCCGCCTGGTGGTACGGCTCCTTCGGGTTGCGCGAGGACCATCTGGTCGTGCACAGCGGGCTGATCAGGCGCAGTTCCAGGGAGATCCCGCTGAGCCGGCTCCAGGCGGTGGACGTGGTCCAGCCCCTGCTGATGCAGGTGTTCGGGCTGGCGGAACTGCGGATCGAACTGGCCGGCGGCGACGGAAGCGCCATCCGGCTGCGCTGCCTGCGCCGGAAGCTGGCGGAGAGGCTGAGAGCGGCGGTGCTCGCGCACGCGGCCGGGTTGTCCGGACGGTCGCCCGAGGCGCCGGAGTGGCCCTTCTACCGGCTCCCCTTCCTGCTGCTGCTCGGCGCGCTGACCTTCCGGGTGCCGGTGCTGTTGTCGTTCGTCCTGCTGCTCCTGCTGCTCACGGCGTTCGCGGTCTTCCTGGAACCCGGGGCCCTGGGCGGTGCCATCCCGCTGGTCCTGGGGCTCCTGCGCTACTACTGGGGCCCGCTGGCCCGCTACACCGACTTCTACGCCTCGCTGTCCTCGGACGGTCTGCGGCTGCGCTACGGGATGTTCCAGCGCCGTATGCAGACCGTTCCGCCGGGACGGGTGCAGGCCGTGCGGGTGGTCGAGCCCCTGCTGTGGCGTGCCCTGGGCGTGGCCCGGGTGGAGGCGACGGTCGCCGGGTACGCGGGGGCCCGCCAGGGCGACTCGGCGGATCTGCTCCCGGTCGCGCCGCGCGGGAGGGCGTTCTCTCTGGTGAACGAGGTCTTCCCGGACAGTGACGCGGCGGTGGTGCCGCTGGTGGTCAACCGCGACCTGCTGGCGAACGCGGCGGGGGTGGACGAGCGGCTGTTCGTGAGCGTGCGCGGCCTGTTCTGTCGGGTGACGGAGATCGTCCCGGTGGAGAGGATGCAGACGCTGAGGCTGTCCTCGGGGCCGCTCGCGCAGCTGAGGGGAAGGGCCACCATCGATGTGGACACGCCCCCGGGGCCGGTCGCCGCCCGTGCCTGGGACCGGGAGGCGGGCGAGGCGCGTCGGTTCCTGGACGCCCTGGTGGAGCGTGCGAGGCGCGCACGGGTGCCCTCCGCCGGCACGGAACGGTGGGCCACCCGGTCGACCATGCACGGGGAGCCCGCCTCGGGGCGGGACGGGGGAGAGGGACCGGAAAGCCCGAGGATCGGTGTTCCGAAAGACACCCCCGGGACTTGAGTGTGTCGTGTGTCACATCGCGGGGCTGAAGGGGTTCCGGTTGGGGGTTTCATGTCCGACATGTCTTCCCACTCATGGTGATACTTCCAGGTCAGGGCCGCGAAACGCTTTCGTGTTTCGGCCACGGCGGGCGACCGAGTGTGGCTAAATAGTGGTTGAACACGTTGAGTGTTCACTGTCATACACATCGTCAACGTTATCGACCGGTTGGCGCCCCCGCCCGCCGGTCTGACGGGAGAAAACACATGCTGAAGAAGAGTCTCGCCGCCACGGCCATCGCGGCTGCCGCTGGCAGCGTCCTGTTCGCCGGCGCTCCTGCCATGGCCAACAGCAACGTCTTCACCTCCGGCAATGGCAGCATCCTCGGCGGCAACCAGCTGGTCGCCGACCTGGACGTGCCGATCAACGTCTGCGGCAACGCCATCGCCGTCCTGGGCGTGGCCGGTGCGAACTGCACCGACTCCGACGCCACGGTGAAGAACTGGTAGCAGCCTGACTTCCCGGCCCGGCCGGGCGGGGGTGTCCGGCCGGGGAGTCCCGGCCGAACCGCCCGGACCGGGATCCGTGGGCTTTCTGTGCAGGGGCGCCGCTCCGTGATGACGGGGCGGCGCCCTTACGTGTGTCCGGAACTCCGATTGGCGCCCGGCTGCAACCCCGGCCCGTGGTGACACTGCGTACACGTGGGTATGGCGAAGTCCGGTTCTTTGCCCCGAACGATTCCGGAATGCATCAGCACCCAGTGTGAACATTATTGGATTTTCTGTGATCAATGCAGCTCAGGGCGTATTCACGGAGCTTGTTCGCGGATAGCTTCTGTCTCGGTACCCCCCGGGTGCCACCGAAGAGACACTGCAAGTCCGGCCGGCCCCCGTCCGGACACAGAAGGAGACAAGTAGTGCTGAAGAAGACGCTCGCCGCCGGCGCCGTGGTCCTCGCCTCCGCCGGGGTCCTCCTCTCCGCCGCCCCGGCCGCGGCGCACGCCGGGGCCTGGACCTCGGGCCACGGCGGCTCCGACGTCAGCGGGAACATCGCCTACATCAACGGCGTGGACGCCGGCAACGAGGGCTGCGGCAACTCCAGCGCCGTCCTGGGCCAGTCCCTGGGCTCCTGCTACAACTCCGGGGTGATCATCCAGAACTGACCGGTACCGGCTCCCGGGTTCCGTTTCCCCCGGGGGCCGGCCGCCCGGCGGGGCAGCACCCCTTTCGTCCTCAGCCCCTGCCGGGGCTCCGCGGGACGGGCGCGGGGGTGGGCGAAGGCGCCCACCCCCGTTCGCGTGCCCGGGACCTGCCGCCACGCCGTTCCGGGCCCTTCCCTCGGGGGAGGGGCGGCAGGTCACCGGTCCGGGAGGGCTATCGTGTGCTGGGGCGTCTTCGGTGGGGTGGTGCGCAGCAGGGCGTGCATCCGCCGAACACGGCCCGCAGACCACGGCGCGGGAAGAAACGCACGCGCCGGGACCACGAGGGGACACGGAACATGGAGACGACAGAGGGGCGTCCCGCCCGCCTGCGCGTCGGCGTCATCGGGGCCGGCCGGGTCGGCTCCGTCCTCGGCGCCGCCCTTGCCCGGGCCGGGCACAAGGTCGTGGCGGCCTCGGCGGTTTCCGACGCTTCGGTGGCCCGAGTCACCGAACGCCTGCCCGGAGCCCGGATCCTCGAACCCGCCCGGGTGGCCGAGGCCAGTGACCTCGTCCTGCTGACCGTGCCCGACGACGCCCTCCCCGACCTGGTGGAAGGGCTCGCCTCCACCGGCACCGATCTGCGGGGGAAGATCCTCGTCCACGCCAGCGGAGCCCACGGCTATGGGATCCTCGCCCCCGCGACCGTCGCCGGGGCCCTCCCCCTGGCGCTGCACCCGGCCATGACCTTCACCGGCCGGGACGAGGACCTCGACCGGCTCGCCAACTGCGCGTTCGGGGTGACCGCCCCGGAACAACTCCGGCCCATCGCCGAGGCCCTCGTGGTCGAGATGGGTGCGGAACCGGTGTGGATCGCCGAGGACAAGCGCACCCTGTACCACGCGGCTCTCGCGGGCGGGGCGAACCACCTGGTCACCCTGGTCGCCGACAGCGCCTCCCTGCTCACCGCGGCCGGGGTGGCCGAGCCCGGCCGTATGCTCGCGCCCATGCTCGGCGCGGCCCTGGACAACGCCCTGCGCCTGGGCATCCACGGGCTCAGCGGCCCCGTCCTGCGCGGTGACGCCGGAACCGTGGCCGGGCACGTCGAGCAGCTGCGGGAGAACGCGCCCGAGAGCGTGGCCAGCTACGTCGAACTCGCGCGGCTCACCGCGGACCGCGCCATCAACGCCGGGATGCTCAAACCCGAGGACGCCGCACGCCTGCTCGACGTCCTCAGGCGCTGAACGGCCCGAACCACCCCTCCCGGCACACGGGGCGCCCCGGCCGCAGCGGCCGGTGACCGCGGCCACGACGTCCACCGGGGCCGACACGGGTACCGGGCACGGCCCGGACACGATGCCGACCCGGCAGACCAGCAAGGAGAGTACGACCATGACCGAACCCGCTCCGCGCGAGACCGCCGCGGAACCCCTCGTCGTCCGCACCTCGGAGGAACTGCGCCGGGCCCTGGAGGGTACGGGGCGCGTGGCACTGGTCCCCACCATGGGCGCCCTCCACGGGGGCCACCGCTCCCTCATGCGCCTGGCCCGGACCAGGGCCGAGACCGTGGTGGTGAGCATCTTCGTCAACCCGCTCCAGTTCGGCCCGGACGAGGACCTCGACCGCTACCCGCGCGACCTGCCCGGCGACACCCGGCTGTGCGCGGAGGAGGGCGTGGACATCGTCTTCGCTCCGCGGACCGAGACCATGTACCCCCTCCCGCAGATGGTCAAGGTGGACGCCGGGAGCATGGGTGAGCGCCTGGAAGGCGCCTCCCGGCCCGGTCACTTCACCGGGGTCCTCACCGTGGTCGCCAAGCTGTTCAACCTGGTCCGGCCCGACCTCGCCGTCTTCGGCGCCAAGGACGCCCAGCAGATCGCCCTGGTCCGCCGCATGGTCGCCGATCTCGACCTGCCCGTGGAGATCGTCGGCGCGCCCACCCTGCGCGACCCCGACGGTCTGGCCTCCTCCAGCCGCAACGTCTACCTCTCCGCACCGGAGCGCACCAGCGCCCTGGCGCTGTCCCGGGCGCTGCGCGCCGGCGCCGAAGCCGCGCCCGGAGGCGCTGAGGCCGTCCGCGCGGCGGCACTAGCGGTCCTGGCCGAGGCGGCCGAGGCCGTCCCGCCGGTCGGACTCGACTACCTGGCCCTGGTGGACCCGGCCACCTTCGCCGAGGCCGGAGCCGACCACCGGGGCGAGGCCGTCCTGGCCGTCGCCGCCCGGGTGGGCGCTACCCGGCTCATCGACAACGTGTCGGTGACCCTCTGACTCAGGCCGCTCCCGGCCGGCCGCCCTCCGGCGGCATCGCGGAAAGAGACCCCAGATGAGTTCTGCCAGACAGACCCGGATCGAAGCCCCCGAGCCCGGGTGGACCGTGCACGCCGACGTCGCGGTGATCGGTTCGGGCATCGCGGGCCTGAGCACCGCACTGCGCTACGTCCAGCGCACCGGGGCGGGCCGGGTCGTCCTCGTCACCAAGGACCGCCTCTCCACTGGTTCCACCGCCTACGCCCAGGGCGGCATCGCGGCGGCGATGGCGCCCGAGGACGGGCCCGTCGCCCACATGGTCGACACCCTGCTGGCAGGGGCGGGGCTCTGCGATCCCCACGCGGTCAACGTCCTCGCCACGGACGGCCCCGACGCGTTGCGCTGGCTCATCAACCTGGGCGCCGAGTTCGACCGTGACGACGACGGCGGGCTCTCCCTGACCAGGGAGGGCGGCCACCGCGCCGACCGGGTGGCCCACGCGGGCGGCGACGCCACCGGCGCCGAGATCCAGCGGGCCCTGGTCCAGGCGGTCCTGTCCCAGGAACGGATCGAGGTCGTCGAGCACGCCGTCGCCCTGGACACCCTGCGCGAGGGGGACGAGGGCGCAGTGCGGGGGGTGACCCTGCACGTCATGGGGGAGGGGGAGCGCGACGGCGTCGGCGCGGTCGTGACCCCCGCCGTCGTGCTGGCCACCGGCGGTATGGGCCAGGTCTTCGCCGCCACCACCAACCCGCCGGTGTCCACCGGTGACGGCCTGGCCCTGGCCGCCCGGGCCGGGGCACGCCTGCGCGACCTGGAGTTCATCCAGTTCCATCCGACGGTCCTCTGGCTCGGCCCGCAGGCGCGCGGACGCCAACCCCTCGTCTCGGAGGCCCTGCGCGGGGAGGGAGCCTACCTCGTCGACGCCGGGGGCCGCCGGATCATGGAGGGGGTGCACGAGCTCGGTGACCTCGCCCCCCGCGACGTGGTGGCCCGCACCATCGCCCGGACCATGGCCGCCCAGGGCACCGACCACGTGTACCTGGAGACCCGCCACTTCGGCCGGGCCACCTGGGAACGCCGATTCCCGACCATCCTGGCCTCCTGCCGCTCCCACGGCATCGACCCGCTCACCGAGGCCCTTCCGGTCGCCCCCGCCGCCCACTACGCCTCGGGCGGGGTGGAGGTCGACATCGACGGGCGCACCGGGGTCCCCGGCCTGTGGGCGGTGGGTGAGGTCGCACGCACCGGCGTGCACGGCGCCAACCGCCTCGCCTCGAACTCCCTGCTGGAGGGCCTGGTCTTCGCCGACCGGATCGCCGCCGGCCTCGCACGGGCGGCCGAGCGGGTCCCGGAGCGGTCCCCGGGCGGGGCACCGGTCCCGGGTACGACCGTCCCGCTGGTGGATCCGGCCACCACGGCCACGGTCCGTGCCCTGATGTCCCGCGACGCCGGGGTCCTGCGCACCGGGGAGGGCCTGGCCGGACTCACCGCCCGGCTCGACTCGCTGTCCTGGCCCACCGAACACGTCGCGCCCGACGTGGCCGCCTGGGAGGCCACCAACCTGCTCACCGTGGCCCGCCTCGTGGCCGCCGCCGCACTGCACCGCACCGAGAGCCGAGGTGCGCACCAGCGCGCCGACACACCCGAACCCCGGCCCGAGCTGCGTCTGCGGCCCGTGGTCGTCCGACTGGAAGGGGACACGATCGTGGCCACAGACGAGACCCGGCAGCCCGACCTCCCGTCCGCCCTCGCGGCCGAGCTCGACACCATCGCCCTCCCCCTCGCCGGACCGGGCCCCGCACCCGAGTCCCGCGCCGAGTTCACCCTCCCCTGGACCGCGCCGCACCAGTCGCACGCGGACACCGTCCGCCGGGCCCTCGCCGAGGACCTCACCGCAGGGCCCCGTATCGACGTCACCACCGTGGCGACCATCCCCGAGGACCAGGTCCGCACCGCCCACGTGGTCGCCCGCGCCGACGGCACGGTCAGCGGCCTCCCCCTCGCCGAACTCGTCTTCTGGCTGGTCGCGGAGGGGGCGCTGGAGGTTTCCCGGCAGGCGGGGGACGGCGACTCCGTCAGGCGCGGCGACGTGCTCATGACCGTGACCGCCCGCACCCGGGACCTGCTCACCGCCGAGCGCACCGCGCTGAACCTGCTCACCCACATGTCGGGGATCGCCACCGCCACCCGCACCTGGGTGGACACCGTGGCCGGGACCGGCGCCCGCATCCGGGACAGCCGTAAGACCACACCCGGCCTGCGCGCCCTCGACAAGTACGCGGTGCGCTGCGGCGGCGGGGTCAACCACCGGTACGGGCTCAGTGACGCCGGGCTGGTCAAGGACAACCACGTGGTCGCCGCCGGCGGGGTGGGCGAGGCGGTCCGCGCCGTTCGCGAGCGCTTCCCGGACCTGCCGCTGGAGGTCGAGGTGGACCGGATCGACCAGATCGAGGACGCGCTGGCCGCCGGGGCCGAGGAGATCCTGCTCGACAACTTCACCGTGGAGCGGCTCACGGAGGCGGTGGCCCTGGTCGACGGCCGGGCCCGCCTGGAGTCCAGTGGCGGCCTCACCCTCGACGCGGCCGCGGACGTGGCCCGTACCGGGGTCGACTACCTGGCGGTCGGGGCCCTCACCCACTCGAGTCCCGCGCTCGATATCGCACTCGACCTGTTGTGAGGGACCCGTTTGGTGGAAGATTCCTTTGGTACACACCAATTCGACCAGTGAGGCCCCCAGAATGCTGCTCGCGATCGACGTCGGTAACTCCGAGACGGTCCTCGGTCTCTTCGAATCCGACGATCTTCTCGAACACTGGAGGGTGGGGACCGACACCAGGCGCACGGCGGACGAATGGGCCGTGGTCCTGCGCGGGCTCATCGACGGAAGCTCCCTGAGCAACCTGAACGAGGTCGACGGCATCGCGCTGTGCTGCTCGGTCCCCTCCGTGCAGCACGAGATGCGGGACATGTTCCGCCGCCACTTCGGCGACCTGCCCGCGGTGATCGTCGAGCCCGGTGTGAAGACGGGCGTGCCGATCCGGATGGACAACCCCAAGGAGGTGGGCAGCGACCGGATCATCAACGCGCTGGCCGCCAGCCACCTCTACGGCGGCCCCTGTGTGGTGGTGGACTTCGGGACCGCGACCACCTTCGACGCGGTCAGTGTCAAGGGGGAGTACGTGGGCGGCGCCATCGCGCCGGGCATCGACATCTCGGTGGACGCCCTCTCCCGGCGGGGCGCGCAGCTGCACATGGTCGAGATCGTCAGGCCGCGCGCCGCGATCGCCAGGAACACCACCGAGGCGCTGCGCTCGGGGATCGTCTTCGGCTTCGCCGGACAGGTCGACGGGATCGTGGACCGCATGGTCGCCGAGCTCACCGACAACCCGGACGCCGTCACTGTGGTCGCCACCGGGGGCCTGGCCTCGACGGTGGTGGGTGAGTGCGAGACCGTGGACGTGCACGAGCCCTGGCTCACCCTGATCGGTCTGCGCCTGGTCTTCGAGCGCAACGCCGGCTGACGGTCCGGGGTGGGCGCCAGGGACCGCCCGCCCCGTCTCCCGCTCGTCCGGCCCGGTTCGGCCGGGGTCCGTCGCGCCGGTAGGATCAGGGCCGTGAATCACACGCACGACGACTACGACGACCTGCCCGAACAGATGCGGGTCCGGCGGCAGAAGCTGGACCGTCTCCGGGAGGAGGGCACCGATCCCTTCCCCGTGAACTACCCGCGGACGACGTCGATCGGCCCTGTGCGTGAGAAACACCAGGGCCTTGAGCCCGACACCCACACCGGGGCGAAGGTCGCCATCGCCGGACGCGTCATGCTCTACCGCTCGGGTGGCAAGCTGTGCTTCGCCACCCTGCGCGACGAGACCGGGGACCTGCAGATCATGCTGTCCCTGGACCAGGTCGGCAAGGACAGGCTCGACGCCTGGAAGGCCGACGTCGACCTCGGCGACCACGTGGGTGTGCAGGGCGAGGTCATCACCTCCCGGCGGGGTGAGCTCTCCGTCATGGTGAGTGACTGGACGCTGACGGCCAAGTGCCTGCGTCCCCTCCCGGAGAAGCACCGGGGGCTGACCGACCCCGAGGCCCGGGTGCGTCAGCGCTACGTGGACCTCATCGTCAACCCCGAGTCGCAGCAGATGGTGCGCCGCCGTTCGGCCGCCATCCGGGCCATCCGCGAGGGGCTGAGCGCCCGCGACTACATCGAGGTCGAGACCCCGATGCTGATGCGGGTGCACGGCGGCGCCACGGCGCGTCCGTTCACCACGCACATCAACGCCTACGACATGGATCTCTACCTGCGCATCGCCCCCGAGCTGTCGCTCAAGCGGCTGGTCGTGGGCGGCCTGGAGAAGGTCTTCGAGGTCAACCGGAACTTCCGGAACGAGGGCGCGGACTCCACGCACAACCCCGAGTTCACGATGCTGGAGTTCTACCAGGCCTACGCCGACTACAACGACGTGGCCGAGGTGACCCGCGAGCTCATCCAGGAGGCCGCCCGCGCGGTGTTCGGCTCCACCACGATCGAGCGCGACGGGCAGACCTTCGACCTGGGCGGGGAGTGGCCACGGATCACCCTGTACGGCTCGGTCTCCGAGGCCCTGGGCACCGAGGTCACCCCGCGTACCCCGGTCGAGGAGGTCCGTCGGCTGGCCGAGGCCAGGGGGGTCGAGTTCAGCCACGACTGGGGCCCGGGCAAGCTCGTCGAGCACCTCTTCGAGGAGCTGGTGGAGCACACGCTCATCCAGCCCACGTTCGTGTGCGACTTCCCGGTGGAGACGAGCCCGCTCACCCGTCAGCACCGCGAGGACCCGCTGCTCACCGAGAAGTGGGACCTGATCGGCTTCGGTATGGAGCTCGGTACGGGCTTCTCGGAGCTGGTCGACCCGGTCGAGCAGCGCCGCCGGCTGACCGAACAGTCGCTGATGGCCGCTGACGGCGACCCCGAGGCGATGCAGCTCGACGAGGACTTCCTGCGGGCGCTGGAGTACGGCATGCCGCCCACCGGGGGTGTGGGCGTCGGTATCGACCGCCTGCTCATGGCCTTCACTGGCAAGAACATTCGGGAGACTGTGCTTTTCCCGATTGTGAAGCCCTCCGGGGACTAGACGCGGTCCTTTGCCCTCTGCCGGGAAACGGGAGAGATCGAATCCCGGTAGGGGGAGGACCGAAAGGTCAATTCGGGGCCGTCGCACCTTCGTTGCGACGGCCCCGACGCGTCGGTCCCTGCCTGCGAAGACGTGGCGGAGGGCATGAGACCTGCCTCACTTAACGGTCATACGGAACAAACTCCCAGCCAGAGGCAGATGTCTCCGAGGCCAGAGCGCAGTTTTTCCGTCAGAAGTTCCGTTACCGGGCCCCTGTCTTTGCCGAAGATTGTTTTCGCAGGTCAGGGTGTGAAGATTATTTCCCTTTCGAGGACCCTGTGACACAGGGGTTTTGGGTAATCACGGATGGTGATTTATGGGGCCTTGACGGTATAACCCGCGCCGCCTTAGCGTGCTGTGAGCGGGCTCTGGCCCGCGAGTTTGCCGAAGTGGATCGAGAACAACGGTGAGCAGGGGTCAGGGCCGAGAACGGCCCGAGAACCCACCGCACGCGTGCCCACGGTGTGGTCTGTCCGTCCCAGACCGCAACGCCCGGGGTCGTGTGTCCTTTGTGCTCCCCTCCATCTCCCACCCCTGTGCCAGAGGGGTTCCGGGGGTCGGTCGGGGTGGCCGGGACTCGCCCGCGCCGACAGCCAGTCGGACGCGCTTGATCCGTAGGCGACGAGTTGATGTTCCGCACTCACATGGATGAGGGAGGACGGAGTGGAACAGGCCACACTCGTACGACGTACCGTTGAGGACCAGAACACCCTCGCGCCGCGGGAGCACCGGGAGAACGTGGTTCCCCTGCAGGCCCGTTCGCGTGAGACCACGCTCAACGGCCCCTACCCGCCGGTCGATCTGAGTCACGAGGAGCTGGAGCTGCTCGCCGAGATCGCCACCGGCGTCACCACCGAGGTGGCCGCTCGGCACCTCGAACTCAGCGCCCGGACCCTGCGACGTCGCATTCGCAACATCTGCGACGTGCTGGGCGTGAACACACCCATCGAGGCGGTCGTGTGGGCCGCGAGGCGTCAGCTCATCTGATCTGACGCTTCCCGGCCGCCGCCGGGAGACACCGCGGGCATACCGGCCCAGGAAGCCGCGCATCGGCACCCACCGGACGAAGAGCGTTCCGGTGGGAGGCCGCGTGGGCGTAGTCTGGTCCGGCTATGCCCGTTCGTCATGTCCGGGTCCGCCGCGCCAGGACGCGCGACGTGGCCCATATCCGCCGCCTGGTCGACACCTACTCCGTTGACCGGCGGGTGCTCTCCAAGAGCACGGTCAACCTCTACGAGGACATCCAGGAGTTCTGGGTGGCCGAGGTGGAGGAGGACCCCCCCGAAACCCCGGGCGGCCCCCTCCGGCCGGAGGGCGGGGCCCGTGTGGTCGGCTGCGGCGCCCTCCACGTCCTGTGGGAGGACCTGGCGGAGGTGCGCACCGTTGCGGTGGACCCCTCCCTGCGTGGTTTCGGTGTCGGTCACCGAATCGTGACTGAACTCCTGAACACCGCGCGCGAGTTGGGCGTGCAGCGTGTGTTCTGTCTGACATTCGAGACCGGTTTCTTCGCCAAACACGGCTTTGCCCCGATCCAGGGGACCCCCGTCTCCTTGCGTGTCTACGAGGAACTCCTGCGTTCCTATGACGAGGGTGTGGCCGAATTCCTCGATCTTGAGCGGGTCAAACCCAACACCCTGGGGAACACCCGGATGCTTGTGCACCTGGGTGCCGACTCCGCAAGCGCGCCTGGCTAAAGGATTTGGGCCCCGCATAGGATCCGCTTCCCCTTCCCTCCGCTTCATCGGATCCTCCCGCCGTGCGCGCTTAAGCGCACCGGGTGGTATGGGCGTGGAACAAGGCAGGTAATGTGTACCTGCGTCCGTCCGGATCGTCGGTGGGCCGACGAAGTGGCGATCGGACGTTGCGGATCCCAGTTTTTCCGGATCCCCCGGTGTTCGATCGTCTGAGCGTCAGCGGTCTTCCGTGTGACGGTGCGAGAGCGGACCGGACATTGGCCGTCAGGGGGCTTTGCCGAGTCGTCTTCGGTACGTCCGGTGTCAAACCGGTGGCAAACGATGTCTATGATGTCTGGTATGCGTTTGACCGGCGGTGCCGGAGCGCCATCCCCCAGGGCAGTGCCGACACTGAGTCGGGTATTTGCTGCAATAAGTAACAACCAGGAAGGGTAGGCCGCTTCGATGGGTGACTTTTTGTCATCGGTGCTTCCCCCTGGACTGATCGACGTATTGTCCGCGCTCATCCCGCCGGTGGTAGTCGCGACCGTGTTCTGTGCCTTCGTCATCAAGCTGCTGCGCAAGGAGATGGCGCCGCGGAGGATGGACGGAAGCCTGGTCAGCGACGAGGAGGCCGGCGCGGAAGACACGCGTGACAAGGGCGCGACCAAGGTCGGCGAGACCGAGGCGACGAACGAGACGCCGATTGCCCAGGGCCGGGAACGCACCGAATCCGACGGTCGTTAGCCCCGGGGTCCGACGAACCCGGACCCGAACGCTCCCGAAGCGGGGGGACACGCGTGTGTGCGCCGCTGGCCGCCCCGCGCTGCTTCGGCGACCCCGAATCACGGCGATCCGGATCCGCGCGATTTCTGGCACGCCGGGAATTGTCTTTCGCGTTCTCGCGAGATAGCTTTATATTCAGGTGTGGAGACACCGCTCTTCTGAAAGGTTTGATTCCATGGCACAGAAGGTCCAGGTTTTCCTGGTCGACGACCTCGACGGCGGCGAGGCCGAGGAGACGGTGACGTTCGGTCTCGATGGATCGACGTACGAAATCGACCTCAGCGCGGGTAATGCTGCCAAGCTCCGCGAGGCCCTTACCCCGTTCGTCGAAGCTTCCCGCAAGGCCCCGACGAAGCAGGCTCGTGGCGGCTCCCGGCGTGGAAGCCGGAATGCTCCCAGCCGTGAGCGCAGCGCCGAGATTCGCGCTTGGGCGAAGGCTGCCGGGAAGCCCGTCAATGAGCGCGGCCGTATCCCCGCGGCCATCGTCGCCGAATACGAGGCCGTCAAGGGTTAGGTTTGCCACTGCCCCGGTCGGCCGAAATGTTGTCAGTTCTTGATCAAGATTTCGTCCCGCGGCTTCAGTTCACCGCCCCGAACCCGTACATCCCGAGGCCCGGCTCGACCCGAGCGCCCCATGAGCAAGGACGTTCGAGGTGCCGGAGAACCGCCGGGCCCGGTATCCGCGTGACATCGCGGGCCGGACCGGCCGTGTCCGGCGCACCGGCAGGACCGGTGGTGCCGGAGTGCCTGTGACACCGGGATCCCGCGACAAGCGGGGTGAAGGGGATACTCCGGGGGCGTGAAGCTCTTTCGAGGACGCGGGCCGTGTCGGCGGCCGGGGCGGGCAGGACCCCGTCCACAGCAGCTGTGCCGGCGGGGCGGGTACTGTTGTGCCGCGGTCCGAGGGCCGCGGAGGGGGAGCCCGGGGCACG
Organism: Nocardiopsis moroccensis; assembly: GCF_055763695.1. Lineage (NCBI taxonomy): Bacteria > Bacillati > Actinomycetota > Actinomycetes > Streptosporangiales > Nocardiopsidaceae > Nocardiopsis > Nocardiopsis moroccensis. Next base: position 5,512,555 of record NZ_CP199747.1, read on the forward strand.
CGGGGCCGTCAGGCTTCGCCACCGTCGGACCCCGAGGTGTTCCGGGGAGCGTCCGGGGCGGTGCCGCCCCCTCTCGGGGCGCGCGGGGCACGTGACCGTCACCGGACGACGGTCCGGAGCATTTCTGCTTGAAGAACAACACGACTTCGGCTTGTTCGCTAAGAGCCGATAATCCGGCTTACACACGTGCGGCCCGGGCACTCTCGTGATGGATGGGAGTGCCCGGGTCGTTCGCCTTCGGCGTACAGGGAAATCTGACGCGGCAATTGGTAGTTGGATGTTGGGTGAACGCCCTATCGTCGGGGAAAGTCTCTGACACGGACGGCTGCGGTCGGCCGTGCGGAGATGTCCATCCACGTCGGCAGCCGCCGACAGGATGGACGGGTGCGACAGTGCTCCCCGGGGCGGTTATCCCTGTGGGGCCGATATGCGGAAGAGTTGGGTCGGAAAGAACCGTCCCTGCCTGACCGCTCTGTAGAGGAGCGACGAGACATGTTCGAGAGGTTTACCGACCGCGCGCGGCGAGTGGTGGTTCTGGCCCAGGAAGAGGCCAGGATGCTCAACCACAACTACATCGGTACGGAGCACATCCTGCTCGGCCTCATCCACGAGGGTGAGGGCGTCGCCGCCAAGGCTCTGGAGAGCCTTGGTATCAGCCTCGAAGCGGTTCGGCAGCAGGTAGAGGAAATCATCGGGCAGGGCCAGCAGGCGCCGTCGGGGCACATTCCCTTCACCCCGCGCGCCAAGAAGGTCCTTGAGCTGTCGCTGCGCGAGGCGCTTCAGCTCGGCCACAACTACATCGGTACCGAGCACATACTGCTGGGCCTGATCCGCGAGGGTGAGGGCGTCGCCGCCCAGGTCCTCGTCAAGCTCGGAGCGGACCTCAACCGCGTCCGCCAGCAGGTCATCCAGCTGCTGCACGGGTACCAGGGCAAGGAGCCGCAGGCCACCGGGGCCTCCTCCGAGTCCACCCCCTCCACCTCGCTGGTGCTGGACCAGTTCGGCCGCAACCTGACGCAGGCCGCGCGTGAGTCCAAGCTCGACCCGGTCATCGGCCGGGACAAGGAAATCGAGCGCGTCATGCAGGTGCTCTCGCGGCGCACCAAGAACAACCCGGTGCTGATCGGTGAGCCCGGCGTCGGTAAGACCGCCGTCGTCGAGGGCCTTGCGCAGAAGATCGTCAAGGGGGAGATCCCCGAGACGCTCAAGGACAAGCAGCTGTACACGCTCGACCTCGGCGCCCTGGTCGCCGGCAGCCGCTACCGCGGTGACTTCGAGGAGCGCCTCAAGAAGGTGCTCAAGGAGATCCGCACCCGCGGCGACATCATCCTCTTCATCGACGAGCTGCACACGCTGGTCGGCGCGGGGGCGGCGGAAGGTGCCATAGACGCCGCCTCCATCCTGAAGCCCATGCTGGCCCGGGGTGAGCTGCAGACCATCGGCGCGACCACGCTCGACGAGTACCGCAAGTACCTGGAGAAGGACGCCGCCCTGGAGCGGCGCTTCCAGCCGATCCAGGTGGACGAGCCGTCGACCAAGCACGCCATCGAGATCCTCAAGGGCCTGCGCGACCGCTACGAGGCCCACCACCGCGTCTCGATCACCGACAGCGCGCTCGTGGCCGCCGCGCAACTGGCCGACCGCTACATCAGCGACCGGTTCCTGCCGGACAAGGCGATCGACCTCATCGACGAGGCCGGTTCCCGGATGCGTATCCGCCGGATGACCGCTCCGCCGGACCTGCGCGAGTTCGACGAGAAGATCGCGGCCGTGCGCCGCGACAAGGAGTCGGCCATCGACGAGCAGGACTTCGAGAAGGCCGCCTCCCTGCGTGACGACGAGAAGCAGCTGCTCAGCAAGAAGGCGCAGCGGGAGAAGGAGTGGAAGGCCGGCGACATGGACGTCGTGGCCGAGGTCGACGAGGAGCTCATCGCAGAGGTCCTGGCCGCCTCCACCGGCATCCCGGTCTTCAAGCTGACCGAGGAGGAGAGCTCCCGCCTGCTGCGCATGGAGGACGAGCTGCACCGCCGGGTCATCGGCCAGGAGGACGCCATCAAGGCGCTCTCGCAGGCCATCCGCCGTACCCGCGCCGGTCTGAAGGACCCCAAGCGCCCCGGTGGTTCGTTCATCTTCGCCGGTCCGTCCGGTGTGGGTAAGACCGAGCTGTCCAAGACCCTCGCCGAGTTCCTCTTCGGGGACGAGGACTCGCTGATCCAGCTCGACATGTCCGAGTTCATGGAGAAGCACACGGTCTCGCGGCTGTTCGGTTCGCCTCCCGGCTACGTCGGCTACGAGGAGGGCGGCCAGCTCACCGAGAAGGTGCGCCGCAAGCCGTTCTCCGTGGTCCTCTTCGACGAGATCGAGAAGGCCCACAACGACATCTTCAACTCTCTGCTCCAGGTGCTGGAGGAGGGTCGTCTCACCGACGCCCAGGGTCGCAACGTCGACTTCAAGAACACGGTCATCATCATGACGACCAACCTGGGTACGCGGGACATCTCCAAGGGCCAGGCCATGGGCTTCGCCAAGGAGGACGACGCCAACACCAACTACGAGCGGATGAAGGCGAAGGTCAGCGAGGAGCTCAAGACCAACTTCCGGCCCGAGTTCCTCAACCGTGTGGACGACGTCATCGTCTTCCACCAGCTGACCGAGTCGGAGATCTTCCAGATCGTGGATCTGATGATCACGAGCCTGGACGGTCGCCTCAAGGAGAAGGACATGGGCATCGAGCTTCGCCCCAAGGCGAAGAAGGTCCTGTCCGAGCGCGGGTTCGACCCGGTCCTGGGCGCGCGGCCGCTGCGTCGCACCATCCAGCGGGAGATCGAGGACCAGCTCTCCGAGAAGATCCTGTTCGGCGACATCAAGGCGGGTCAGATCGTCGTGATCGACGCCGAGGGCGAGGGCACGGACGCCAAGTTCACCTTCAAGGGCGTTCCCAAGCCCGCCGAGGTGCCGGACACCCCCGAGGTGGAGTCCGCCGCCAAGGGCGAGTAACGCCGCTGACCGGCCACCCGCCGGTACCGGTCCGAGTGTGGACGGGGGCATCCCTTCGGGGGTGCCCCCGTCGGCGTTGCCGGGGCGGGGCGGCCGGGTCGGGGCCGCGGGGCCGGGAGACGCTAGGGTGCCGTCCGTGGCCTATCCAAACGATCCCCGCCAGGGCGGCCCCCAGCCGCCGCAGGGGCCTCCTCCCGGTCCCTCGTTCCCGCACGGCCCCTCAGAGGCGCACGAGGCGCCTCAGGGGCCTCCCGGAGGTCAGGGCCCGCCGCCCGGCTATCCGCCCCAGGGGCCCGCGTTCGGCCCGGGGCAGCCGCAGCAGGGTCCGCCTCCCGGTTACCCGCAGCAGGGGCCTCCGTCCGGCTATCCGCCCCAGGCTCCGCCTCCCGGTCACCCACCGCAGGGTCCGCCCCCGAACTATCCGCCGTACGGTTACCCGGGGGCTCCCGGACCCGCACCCGAACGGAGGTCCGCGGCGCCGTGGCTGATCGTCGGCGGCATCGTGCTCGCGCTGGTCCTGGTGGCGGGTGTGGTCCTCGGCGGGGTGTGGTTGTACGGCTGGTCCGGTAACGGCGTCGCGGCAGGAGGCGGAGCCTCGGAGACCGAGACCTTCGAGGACCTGTCGAGGGAGCACGTGGACACCGGCGAGACCGTCGACTACGAGCAGTTTCCTCCGGTGGGCGGTGAGCACTACGGCTTCTGGCAGAACTGCGGTGTCTACGACGAGCCCGTCCTGACCGAGGCGGCCGTCCACTCCCTGGAGCACGGCGCGGTCTGGATCACCTACGACCCCGCTCTGGATCCGGCCGGGGTCGAGGCTCTGGCCGCCTACCACCTCCCCGGCTCCTACGTCCTGGTCAGCCCGATGGAGGGCCTGCCCTCCGCGGTGGTGGCCACCGCCTGGGGCGCCCAGCTCAGGACGGACGATCCCCAGGATCCGGAACTGGGCGCCTTCCTGCGCGAGTACGAGCAGAGCTCGGAGTCCCCGGAACCCGGGGCGCCGTGCACCGGCGCCTACGACGGCACCCAGGCGGAGTTCGACGCCCAGGGCGCCGGGGCCCTCGAGGAGCGGATGAACTGAGTGCCCCCGCCGGCACACGCCGGTCGTCTCACCCGGGCAGTGCGTAGCGGCCGTCGTCCAGCGGGTCCACCAGGCCGTCGTGGACCAGGGCGTCCAGGGCTCGTTCGCGTTGGACGCGGTCGTCCCAGACCGAGTCCAACGCGTCCTTGGCGACCGGTTCGCGTGAGTCGCGCAGGACGGCGAGAAGCCTGCCGCGCACCTGGCGATCGGTGCCCGCGTAGGTCTGTCCGCGCCGGGGCGGGCCGTCGTAGGCGGGTTTCCCGGCGAGCTTCCAGGCGCACTGCCCGGCGATGGGGCAGTCCACGCAACGCGGCGAGCGCGCGGTGCAGACCAGCGCGCCCAGCTCCATCACGGCCACGCCCCAGCGGACCGCCACCGAGGGGACCGGTGGCAGGAGGGACTCGGCGAGGGCGGTCTCCGCCTTGGTCTGGGTTTTCGGCGGGTACTCGACCCCGGTTTCGGCCCGAGCCAGGACCCGCCGCACGTTGGTGTCCAAAATCGCGTGCCGCTGCCCGTGGGCGAAGCTCGCCACGGCCGCCGCGGTGTACGCGCCGATCCCCGGCAGCGAGAGCAGGGTCGCGTGGTCCTCGGGGACCTCGCCGCCGTGCTCCTCGGTGATGGCGACGGCGCAGGCGTGCAGGCGCAGGGCCCGGCGGGGGTAGCCGAGCCGGTTCCACATGCGCACCGCCTCACCGGAGGGCTCTTTTGCCAGGTGGGCAGGGGTGGGCCAGCGTTCCATCCAGGCCTCCCAGGCGGGGAGGACCCGCACGACGGGGGTTTGCTGGAGCATGATCTCGCTGACCAGGATGGACCAGGGCGAGGCGTGCGGCGCACGCCAGGGGAGGTCTCGGGCGTTGGTCTCGTACCACGCCAGAACCGCGGTGCTGTAAGGGTTATCGCTCATCTTTAACGGGAAATCGGCGGGTTGAGTAGGTGGGTGGCGCGCAAAACCGCAATACTACGGCCCATGGCGTCAAGTACCGGACACCCCGCACCTGTCAGCAAGGACATCTACTGGAGGCGGCGTGCCTTCGTGCTGGCCGGTCTGATGCTGGTGCTCGCGCTGATCACGTACGCGTGCCGTCCCTCCGGTGACGACGGCGAGCCGACAGGCTCGCAGGCGGCCCTGGAGGAACCCGAGGCCTCTCCCAGTATCGCGGAGGACGAGCCCTCCGAACCCGAAACGGAGGAAGAGGCGGAGGACCCGTCCGCCTCGCCCTCTCCCTCACGGTCGGAAGGTGAGGAGGCCGAAGGCGGGGAGGGGGCCGACGGCGGCTCAGGGGATGCGGAGAGCGAGGGAGGCGAGGCCGCGGCTCCCGAGCGCCCGGAGGACCCGTGCCGCCCGCAGGACCTCGTCGTCACCTTCGACTTCGCCGAGGACGACCGGGAGGTGTACGGCGGCGGCGCCGGCCCCGGGTTCAAGGTGACCGTGGTCAACGTCGCCGAGCAGACCTGCACCGCCGACGTGGGACCGGAGGCGATCGAACTGAGGATCCACTCCGGCGACGACCGGGTCTACTCCTCCGCGGACTGTGTCGAGGGCAAGGCAGAGGAGGAGCGCCAGCTCAGCCAGGGCCGACCGCACGAGTACACCATCGACTGGGCGCGGGAACGCTCCTTCACCGACTGCCGGGAGAGCAGTGCCAAGGCCCAGCCCGGCTGGTACAAGGCCAACCTGCACGGCGATCACGTCGGGAACGTCGACCAGCTCGTGTTCCAGCTCAAGGCCTGAGAACCCGACCCGAGCCGACCCAGCCCGTCTTCGGGCTGGGTTCTCGTGTGTCCGGGGCGGCTTGCCGCAAAGTCATGACTCTTGGTCATCGAATGACTACCATTCGGAGTGAACTTCTGCTTCCTCGATCCTGGAGTCCGCCGTGAAACGCATCGCTGCCGTCCTGACCTGTGCCGCAGCCGCCTCGTTCGCCCTGGCCGCGCCCGGGCACGCGGACACCGCGCTGACCGGCACCGCGCAGGCCCCCGTGTACAAGCTGGAGCTCTACACCCCCGCCGAACAGCGCGAGGAGACCGGTATGAGCTGGTACCGCGCGGTCGTCCTGACGTGTGAGGAGCCCGGGGGCTCCCACCCCCGGGCCGAGGAGGCCTGTGGCCTCATCGCCGAGCACGGCAGCATCGCCGGGATCCGGGAGGTCGGGGACGGTGTCTGCACGATGGTCTACCAGCCGGTCACCGCCAGGGTCACCGGCGCGGAGGAGTACGAGGAGACCTTCAGCAACGCCTGTGTCATGAAGAGTGCCAAGGACGCGGTCCTGGACTTCTAGCGGCGGGCGCCCGCGCTCACTCCTCCTTGCGGGAGCGGCGGCGCCGCGCGACCCGGGTCAGGGCCTCGCTCAGCTCCTCCACCTCGTGGACGCGGATGCCCGGGATCGGATCGCCGAAGTGCTGGGGCACGACCGCCTCGGTGAAGCCCAGGCGCTGGGCCTCGGCGACCCGGCGGCGTACCCCGTTCACGCTGCGCACGTCACCGGCGAGGCCGACCTCGCCGACCGCCATGAACCCCCTCGGCAGGGCGACGTCGTTGCTGGAGCTGGCCGCGGCCAGGGCCAGGGCCAGGTCGACGGCGGGTTCGCCCAGCTTCACGCCGCCCACGGTCGAGGCGTACACGTCCATGTTGGCCAGCCTCATCCCGGTCCGCTTCTCCAGCACCGCCAGGATCATGTTCACCCGTGAGGTGTCCAGTCCCGAGGTGGCCCGGCGGGGGGCGGGTAGCGGGGTCGGCGCGACGAGGGCCTGCACCTCGGTGATGAGGGGGCGCCGACCCTCCAGGGCGACGGTCACGCAGGTGCCCGGCACCGGGTCGGTCCGTTCGGTGAGGAAGAGGCCGCTGGGGTCGGGCAGCCCGAAGATGCCCTTCTCGGTGAGCTCGAAGACGCCGATCTCGTCGGTGGGGCCGTACCGGTTCTTGACCGCGCGGAGCAGGCGCAACTGGGAGTGACGTTCACCCTCGAAGTGCAGGACGACGTCGACCAGGTGCTCCAGCATGCGGGGGCCCGCGATGGAACCGTCCTTGGTGACGTGGCCGACCAGCACGGTCGCGATGCCGCGCTCCTTGGCGATCTGGATGAGCGCCCCGGTCACCTGCCGGATCTGGGTGACGCCGCCGGGGACACCGGCGGCCTCGGGGGAGACCATCGTCTGCACCGAGTCCACGATCAGCAGCTTGGGGGCCACGGCCTCCACGTGGTTGACCAGGGTGGCCACCGAGGTCTCCGCGGCGAGGAAGAGCTGGTCCGAGAGGGAGCCGAGGCGTTCGGCGCGCAGGCGCACCTGCCCGGCGGACTCCTCGCCGGTCACGTACAGAACGGGGGCGTCGGCCGCGCGCATCGCGGCGACCTCCAGGAGGAGGGTCGACTTTCCCACGCCCGGTTCTCCGGCGAGCAGGACCACGCCGCCGGGGACGGCTCCGCCGCCCAGGACCCGGTCGAGTTCGTCCACCCCGGTGGGGACCGCCTCGGCGCTCTCCACGCTGATCTCGGTGATGGGGCGGGCCCGGGAGGTCACGGGGGCGGCAGCGACGGCGGCGGGCGCGGGGGCGCCGGCCTCCTCGACGGTGCCCCATGCCTGGCACTCCCCGCAGCGCCCCACCCACTTGAGGGTGCTCCATCCGCACTCGGCGCACCGGAACGTGGTCTTCGCTGCTTTTGCCATGGTCGACACGCTAACGGCTGCCGGGGACAGCTCTCGCTGCCGCGGCAGGGGCCGCCCGGGACACAGGAAAGTTACCTACGGGTTAGGGCCCTTCTTTCGTAGGTCGTGTTAGAGACTTCCTTAGGGAGTCACTCCCCGGGTCCGAACACTCCGATGCCCCCGCTCCTTGGAGAGGAAACCCACGTGTCCCGTACACGCCGATCCCCCGCCGTCCCCCGCAGTACCCGAAGCCACCGCCGTCCGGGAGCCCTGCGCCGACTCGCCCGGCTCACGGTCCCGCTGGCCCTGGCCGCTCTGGGAACATCCCTGGTCAGCGCGCCCGCCGCCGCGGACGAGGTGCAGACCTCGGCCTTCGGTCACTACGTCGCCATCGGGGACTCCTTCGTCGCCGGTCCCATGGTCGCCAGTGCCCGGATGCCGCTCCTGGGCTGTATGCAGTCCTCGGTCAACTACCCCAAGCTCCTGGCGGAGGAGCTGGGGATCACCGAGATCACCGACGTGAGCTGTTCCGGTGCGCGGATGGACCACCTCTACGAGGCCCAGTTCGACGACACCCCGCCGCAGCTGGACGCGCTCCGGCACGACACCGACCTGGTCACGGTGGGTATCGCGGGCAACGACTTCGGTTTCTCCGACGTGCTCGTCGAGTGCGCGAAGCAGAGCCTGCGCAACCCGTGGGGCAGCCCGTGCGCGAACCACTACGGCGACGAGCTGGACCAGCGGATCGAGGGGTTGCGGAGCGAGGTCTCGGGGGTCTACGCGGACATCGCGGAGCGCAGCCCGAACGCCACGGTCCTCAGCGTCGGGTACCTCCAGATCCTTCCGGAGAGCGGCGGCTGCTGGCCCAGCACGCCGATCGCCCGCGGTGACGTCCCGTTCCTGGACGAGGTCCAGACCGCGCTCAACGAGATGCTCAGGGAGGAGGCGCAGGGCCAGGGGGCCGTCTTCGTCGACACCTTCGAACGCGGTCACGACGTCTGCCAGGGGTCGGACACCCGTTGGGTGGAGGGGCTGATCCCGGAGGACGGGGCGCCCATCCACCCGAACAACCTCGGTATGGCCGCGACGACCGATTTCGTCCACGCCTCCCTGGGGGTGCCGGTCCCGTAGCGCACGGTCACCGCCCTCGGTGGCGCGCGGTTGTTTAGTGGTTCTCTGACCGTTTTGTCTACCGAAGTCAAGCAGGCTTTACCGTCTTTGGATACCGATTTGGCTACGGAGAGTGACAACTCTTGGTGTCTGTGTGACCAATGGTGATGTGTCGGCGGTCGTGAGATCCGTGTCACAGCGGCGCGGGCGGCCCCGACGGACCACACAGGGAGAACCACGTCATGCGACTACCGCGACACCACGAGCAAACGCGGGCCTGCCGTCCCACCACGGACCCGGGGCGGCAGGCCGTACCCGCCCAGTCGCGTCGCCGTGCGCCGCGCGCACTCGCCGTCGCCGTTCTCGCGACCGCTTTCGCCGTCGGGGGAGCCCCGGCTCTGGCCCAACCCGCACCGGCCGCCTCCGTCGCCGCGGAGGGCGCACGCGGTTCCGAGCGGATCCACCAGGCGCTCCCCTCCAGCACCGTCGAGAAGGCCATCAGCGCCGCCCAGGCCCAGAAGGGCAAGCCCTACGCCTGGGGCGGGACCGGGCCGGACTCCTTCGACTGCTCGGGCCTGGTGCAGTACTCCTTCAAGCGGGCGGGGGTGAGCCTGCCCCGGATCGCCCACGACCAGGTCAACTCCGGAACCCGCGTCAGCTACGCCAAGGCCAGGCGCGGCGACCTCCTCTACTGGACCGACAGCGGCGGATACGCCTACCACGTCGCCATCTATCTCGGCGGCGACCGCATGATCGACGCCCCGAACTCCGGCGGCAGCATCTCCGAACGGCCCGTGAACCACTACAACCTCGCCGGCGCCGTACGTCTTTGAACCGGTCCCGAACAGGCGCGCGAAGGCGCCCCGACAGCTGACGACGGCCGTCTCCCGTGCTCCCGGGGGCGGTCGTCTCCCTCTGTCACGCCGGCCTCGTGCGAGGGGGAACAGGGGCTGTCCGCCACGCCGCGTTCACCCGGGCGGACGCCCCGGGGAGCCGTGGAGCGCATAGTCTGGTTTCCGTGAGCCCTATCCAGGTCCCAGACGCGCCCGTGGTCCTCTCGTCGGCGTCGGTCTACCCGGAGAAGACCCCGGCGGCCTTCGAGATCGCCGCGAAACTGGGGTACGACGGTGTCGAGGTCCTCGTCTCCTCCGACCCGACGAGCCAGGACATCGAACTCCTCCGGCGCCTCTCCGACTACCACCAGATGCCCGTCACCGCGGTCCACTCGCCCTGCCTCGTGCTGACCCAGCGCGTGTGGGGGCGGGAGCCCTGGGGCAAGCTCGTCCGCTCCAAGGAGATGGCCGAGGCCCTGGGCGCCAGCACGATCGTGGTGCACCCGGCCTTCCGCTGGCAGCGCGAGTACGCCCGCGACTTCGAGAACGGTGTCGCCCGCATGCAGGAGGAGACCGACGTGGTCTTCGCCGTGGAGAACATGTACCCGGTGCGGGTGCGCGACCGGGAGGTCGTCCCCTACGCACCGAGCTGGAACCCGCTCGACCGCGACTACCCCGACGTCACCCTCGACCTCTCGCACACCGCCATGTCCGGATCGGACGCGATGGACATGGCCAAACAGCTGGGCAGCCGCCTGTCCCACGTGCACGTGGCCGACGGGCTCGGCGGGCAGAACCTCGACGAGCACCTCATCCCCGGCCGCGGCAGCCAGCCCGTCGCCGAGCTGCTCGAACACCTGGCGGGCAACGGCTACGAGGGACAACTCGTCCTGGAGGTGAGCACCCGCAAGGCCCCCGACCGTCAGGCGCGTATGCGTGAGCTCGCCGAGGCGTTGGCCTTCACCCGGCTGCACTTCGCCCAGGGTCCTCCGGGCTCCGAATCCGTGCCGGGCCGCCGCGAGCGCATCGCGCTGCTCCGCAGGCGCCCCCAGTCGCCGCCCCGGCGCTTCTCGGTGGACCCCGGGGGAGCGGCTGACGACGAGGGCTCGGTCGACCCGGGCTGATGACACCCCGGTCGGCCGGTTGTCCAGTGGTTGGGACGACCGGTCCGTTTCCCGGGGGCGGGAGGCTAGCGTGGAGGGAATCCGCAGAGAGGACCCCACATGATCGCGATCATCGGTGCAGGAAAGATGGGCGAGGCGCTGCTCGCCGGGCTGCTGGCCAAGGGCCACACACCGGAGGACGTGCTCGTCACGGAGCCGCGCGCGGAGCACGCACGGGAGCTGCGCGGCCGCTACGGGATCGAGACGGTTCCGGCACAGGACGCCGCCAAACGGGCGGACACCCTGCTGCTGGCCCTCAAACCGCAGGACATGCTCGCCCTGTTGGACGACCTCTCCCCGCACCTGGGCCGTGAGCACCTGGTCATCTCGGTGGCCGCCGGGCTGACCACCGCCGTCCTGGAGAGCCACCTGCACCCGGGGGTGCCGGTCGTACGCGCGATGCCCAACACCCCGGCGCTCATGGGCAGGGGGATGACAGCCGTCTCCGGCGGGGCCCACACCGGAGACGCCCACCTGGACCGGGCGGAGGAGCTGCTGGGTGCGGTCGGCGAGGTGCTCCGGGTCGGTGAACAGCACATGGACACGGTCACCGCCATCTCCGGCAGCGGACCGGCCTACTTCTACTTCATCGCCGAGACCATGATCGAGGCCGGGGTCGCCATGGGTATGCCCCGTGTCACGGCGCAGCGGCTCGTGGGTCAGACGATCACTGGTGCCGCGGCCATGCTCGACGGCTCGGGCGAGCATCCGGTGGTTTTGCGGGAAGCCGTCACCTCACCGGGTGGGACCACCGCCGCCGCCCTGCGTGAACTGGAACGACACGGGGTGCGTACCGCCTTCACCGACGCGATCGAGGCGGCTCGGGACCGGAGTAGGGCGCTCTCCGAGAGCTGAACCACAGCTCACGTGATGCACGTCACACAAAAAATTCCCAGTCGTGCTGGTCGTGGGGCGCCGGACGCTGCGTCACACCAGGTGCATAAAGTCGGAATAAGAGGGGGCTGACCCTCCTGTCTCCTCTCCTGTGTACGTGTTCGCATCCTCCTGATTCCGGGGCCCCATGACAACTCCTCAACCCCCTTCGGACCCTTCCCACCAGCCCGGACAATCCGGTCCTCCCGCCACGCCGCCCCATGTCCCGAGCGGTCCGCAGAGTCCCGTTGGGGGCGCCCCGACGGGAGGCGGCCCCGCACCCCAGAACCCGTCCGGCGGTCAACCGCCGCTCGGGCCGCCACCGGGAGGCCCGCCCCCGGGCGGGACGCCTCCAACGGGCCCGCCTCCCGGCGGGACCCCCTCCGGCGGAAACCCCGCGGGCGGGCCGCCGCCCCCCGGTCAGTTCAGCGGGCCGCCTCCCGGCGGACCCCCCTCGGGGCCGAACCCGCCGTTCGGACCGCCTCCGGGCGGAATGCCCCCCGGTGGGATGCCTCCGGGTGGGATGCCCCCCGGCGGGCCGCCCCCGGGCCAGTTCGGTGGACCGCCGCCACCGCCGCCCCTGCCCCCGCTCGGCCTCTTCAAGTCGAAGTCCGGCCTGCGCGCAGCCCTGATGAACCTGTCCGGCGTCGGCGCGGGCTACTTCTACCTGCGTAGCTGGGTGTTCTTCGGGATCAACCTGGCCGTCACACTCGGCCTGCTGGTCACCGCCGCCATCATGGGCGCCGCCGACGACCTGCTCGTCTGGGCTCCGGCGATCCTGGTCTGGATCCTGATCACAGCCGTCCACGGCCTTTTCGCGGGTCGGGCCCACGACCGGCGCCTCCTGGCCCGGGGCGAACAGCCCCCGGCCAAACCCATGACGCTCGTGCTGGCGGCCTGCCTCGCCCTGGTGATGGTCGTCTCGCTCCTCGGCGTCTGGCAGACCGGCGAGTGGCGGCTCCGCGTGGCCGACGCCGCCCACGCGCGCGGCGACTGCGACACCGCCATTGACGTCTACGGCCAGGTGGAGAGCGGATTCCAACTCTCCATGTCACCGTCGCTGATGGACCGGGCGCGCTCCGGCAGCGAGGCCTGCCAGATCCTGAGCCGGGCCCAGTCCGACGTGGACAACGAGGCCTTCGACCACGCGCTGGAGTCCTACAGCGACTACTTCGCGCACGAGGCCTCCCGTTGGGAGGACACCGACGGCAGCATCGCCGACATCCACCTCGACTACGCCTCCCAGCTCGCGGCCGACGCGGACGAGCTCTACAGCGGCGAGGTGACCGAGGAGGTCAGGGAGACCTTCCGGCAGGCCCAGGAGACCTACGCCTTCGTCGCCGAGGACTTCTCCGACACCCCGGCCGCCGCCGAGGTCCCCGCCGCCCTGAACGACCTGTACGACCTGGCGACCGGCGACTACTCCGCGGAGAGCTGGTGTTCGGCCTCCGACCAGATCGGGATGTTCGACGACCTCAGCTGGGACGCGGCCCCCGAGATCGCCGACCGTATCGAGGAGGAGCGTCCCGACGCCGCTCTCAAGTGCGGCTGGGCCCAGGTCGACGCGGGCGACTTCGACGACGCCGAGGCGCGCGCGGACTTCCTTTCCGCCGAGTACCCGGACCACGAGGCCGACGAGGTCGAGGACCTGGTCCGGCACGTCGGGGCGGGCCGGATCGAGGAGGAGATGGACACCGCGGTCCTTCTCGGCGAGAGCGACCTCGACGCGGTCGCCTACAGCACCGGCGGCGGCGACAAGGTCTCCGTCGAGTACGTGAACTACACCGACGAGGAGATGCGCTTCCTCTACGTGGGCCCGGACGCGGTGCACGGGGAGGTCATCATCGAGCCCTGTGAGGACTGCGACGTCTCCTCCCCGCCGACCGACACGTCCTGCATGAGCGATCCCAACGCCATGGACCTGAAGCTGGACCCGGGCAAGTACCGGATCGTGATCGGCTCGACCGAGAACCTGTTCGACCGTCCCCTGCACGGCAACGTCGACATGAAGGCCGGGGAGGTCTACGCCGACTGCTTCTACCGCGGTGAGGCGGACTGACCCGAGACCCCTCCTCCCGCCGGCCCCGCAGGGCGCCGACGGACCACGGCCCGGGCCCCGGCGTGAAGCACCCCTTCACGCCGGGGCCCTCGTCCTTCCCCGGAGATCGGACGCCCCGGGGTTCTGCCCCCGCTGCGGCCTTGCGTACTGTGTGCTTCGGAGCACGCACACCTGGAACGGGGGTCACCACATGGGAGGGCGCACGTCCTGCTCGCTTCGGGTGGCATGGGACGACGGACTCACCGCCTACGACTTCGGTCCGCAGCACCCGATGGCACCGATCCGAGTCGAGCTGACCATGGCGCTCAGCCGCGAACTCGGGGTCTTCGACGGGGCGGGGGTCGACCTGCTGGACGTCGAGCCGGCCTCCGACGAACTCCTCTCCCTGGTGCACGACCCCTCCTACATCGAGGCGGTCAAACGGGCGGGCCGGACCCTGGAGCCGGACGACGCCCACATGCTCGGGACCGCGGACAACCCGGTCTTCCGTGACATGCACGAGGCCTCCGCCCTGATCTCCGGTGCCTCGGTGGCCGCGGCCGAGGCCGTGTGGACCGGTCGGAGCGCGCACGCCGCCAACATCGCCGGCGGCCTCCACCACGCCATGCACGGCAACGCGTGGGGGTTCTGCGTCTACAACGACCCCGCGCTGGCCATCGCCTGGCTCCTGGAACAGGGCGCCAAGCGCGTCGCCTACGTCGACGTGGACGTCCACCACGGCGACGGCGTCCAGAACGCCTTCTACAACGACCCGCGGGTCCTCACCATCAGCCTCCACGAGTCCCCGGCGACCCTCTTCCCCGGCACCGGCCACGCCTCGGAGGTCGGCGGACCGGGCGCGGAGGGGTACGCGGTCAATGTCGCCCTGCCCGCCGGGACCGGCGACACCGGCTGGCACCGCGCCTTCGACGCGGTCGTCCCGCCGCTCCTGCACGAGTTCCAGCCCGAGATCCTGGTGACCCAGCAGGGCTGCGACACCCACGCCCTCGACCCCCTGGCCAACCTGACGCTGAGCGTGGACGGCCAGCGCCGGGCCTACGAGGAGCTGCACAGGCTGGCGCGCAAGACCGCGGGCGGCCGATGGCTGCTGTTCGGGGGCGGCGGCTACGGACTCGTCCACGTCGTACCCAGGGCCTGGACCCACCTGCTGGCCGAGGCCGCGGGTTCACCCGTGGACCCGGAGCGGGAGACCCCGCAGGGGTGGCGCGACTTCGTGCGCCGGCGCACCGGTGAACTGGCCCCGCTCTACATGACCGACGGCCGCGAGGTCTCCTTCACGCCCTTCGAGCGCGGGTACGACCCCGGCGACCCCGTGGACCGGGCCATCCACGCCACCCGCACCGCCGTCTTCCCCAGCCACGGAATCGACCCGACCCTCTGAACCCGGCCGGGTCGGCCCCTGACCGGGGCCCCGGGCGGCGTCGGGCCGGCCCGTCCGGTCACACCCCGGTGAAATATCCCGGATCGCCGCGTGGCGCGCGTTCAGCGGGTAGGAAGAGGATGAATACCGGGCGAACAGGAGTCGACGTCGTGGCGGTCGCGCGGCGTTTCGCAAAGCTCGCCGCGCTGACGAGGAAGGGGAACGCAGGTGACGCCGCCGACACGCGCTGAACTCATCACCTATCTGGTTCGCACGGGGATTGCGGGGCACGTCGACACCCCACGGCAGAACAACCTGCGTCACTACCGGAGACTCGTGCAGAAGGACCCGTACCACCAGTTCGGGCTGACCTTCTCCCAGGACTGGACCGTCTCGGAGGTCCTCGCCCTGATGAACAAGCGCTGCGGTGTGGTGGGGGACGAGGAGTACGTCTGGGGGATCGACACGATCGACCCGGACCTGACCATCGACGCCCTGGAGGCCCTCGCGGACCGGTTCGCACTGGCCGCCGAGCGCCAGGAGACGGTCATGTTCGCCACCGGCCACCCACGCAACCTCCGGGAGACCTACCGGGACTGGAAGGACGCCCTGTCCGGCCGCGGGTGCAAGGTCATCACCGCGGCGGGGGGCTACTCCTACGAGGTGACCACGGAACGGCCGCCCAACCGCCGAATCGTGGTCTGGCGGGACGAGGTGGCGCTGGTGACGGACGGGCACCTCCCCCGACACAGCCACCACCCCTTCGCCATGCGGGCCATCCTGGCGGAGCTCACCGACCGGGACGAGCCATGGCCGCAGTTGGTCATCGCGGACCACGGGTTCGCGGGGGCCGCGGCGGAGGCGGGGGTGCCCACGATGGGCTTCGCCGACTGCAACGACCCCGCGCTCTTTCTCGCTGAACACGAGGGAAAACTACTGGTCACGGTGCCTTTGGACGATGGTTATCTGCCCGAGGACTACGCCCCGCTGCGCGATTACGTCCTGGCCCGCGCGGGCCTTGTCTGAGTAGGGCCGACCATTTATACCCACCGTTAAACCTCATCTGACCCGTGGTCAACGTGTGGCTCCGAAGACAGCAAAAACGACCTTCCGTAGACGGGAACTCGGCTCTACTCTGAAAACGGACGTGTCAGTAGTGACAGCACGACACGCTGGCGTGTCGGTGGGACGGGCACAGTTTCCGGGGTCGCCCAACCACTTCCGGGCACGCCAGGGCTGAACGGTAGACAAATGCTCACGTCCGGGAATGAGGGCGTCGGAAGATGAACGGGAGCAAGCCGCCTCTCGAAGAGGTCAGGTTCTTGACCGTGGCGGAGGTCGCCACGATCATGCGTGTGTCCAAGATGACCGTTTACCGAATGGTGCACTCGGGAGTTCTCCCCGCGATCCGTGTGGGGCGTTCCTACCGGGTACCCGAGCGAGCCGTGCACGACTACCTCCGCGAGGCTTTCGTCGAGGCTGGTTGACAGGGCCGGGCCGGACCCGGGTGCGGGGCCCACACGCCCAGCGCCCGGTCCGCCGATCATCAGGGGGCGGTGACTCCCCGACATCGCCCCCGTAAGGGGTCCACCTCGCCGAGTGCCGCTCCGCGCCCTTGCGCCGGGGCGGCCGAGCGGTCCCCAGGGCATCTACTACACTTTGTCGTTGTTGTAGTCCGCCCTGTTCACACCGCGTTCGCGAGGTCCCCTCGATGCCCAGTACCAGCGCAGGTACACGACGCCGCCGTGCCGTGCCGCGCCTGTCGGCCGCGGCGTTGGCCGCCGTCCTCGCCCTGTCCGGCTGCGCCGGAGGCAACGAGATCGAGTCCGGCGGCGAGGAGGACCGGTTCATCTCCGGTGACGGCAGCGCCACCGTCTTCGAGACCGGCGAGCGCGAAGCGGTTCCCGAGATCACCGGGACCACCTTCGACGGCGACGAAATCTCCCTGAGCGACTACTCGGGCGAGATCCTCGTGCTCAACGTGTGGGCCAGCTGGTGCGGCCCCTGCCGGGCCGAACAGCCCGTCCTGGACGAGGTGTACACCGAGTACGGCGGCCTCGGGGTGGACTTCCTCGGTGTGAACATCAAGGACGACGAGACCGCCGCTCTGGCCTACACCGACAACAAGGACGTGCCCTACCCGAGCCTGTACGACCAGCCCGGAGAGATCCCGCAGGCCTTCCGGGACACCGTCCCGCCCCGGGCGATCCCCAGCACCCTGGTCATCGACCCCGACGGCAACATCGCCGCCCGCGTCATCGGCCCCACCACCTACGGTCAGCTCACCGGCCTCCTCGACCCGCTGGTGGTCGAGTTCGACTTCGGCGACCCGGAGGAGCGTCCCCGCGTCTCCGAGCAGGAGGGCTACGGCGAGGGCGCCGAGGAGGCCCCGGAGACCGCCGAGGAGACCGACCAGGACGCCGCCGAGGGCGCTCCGGACGGGGACGACGACTGATGGACCCGATCGGCACCACCGTCCTGACCGGCTCCCTCCTCCTGGCCGCGCCCCTCGCCCTCGCCGCCGGACTGGTCTCCTTCCTCTCACCCTGTGTGCTCCCGCTCGTCCCCGGCTACCTGTCGTACGTGTCCGGCATGAGCGGAACCCAGGTCCGCGAACGGGAGGAGAACGACGCGGTCGGAGGGGGCGGCGCCGCGGCCACCCGTACGGTCGCCGACATCGACACCGAGCTCGCGCAGCGCCGGTGGACGATGGTCACCGGCAGCATCCTGTTCATCGCGGGGTTCAGCTTCGTCTTCGTCGCGGTCGGCGGATTCATCGGTTGGCTCGGCGACCTCCTCATGGACTACACCGACCCCGTCACCCGGGTGCTCGGTGCGCTCACCGTCGTCCTCGGCCTGGCCTTCATGGGCCTCCTGCCGGGGTTCGGCCGCGAGTTCCGTTTCCACCGCCTGCCCCGCGCCGGGCTGGCCGGGGCGCCCCTGCTCGGCGTCCTCTTCGGCCTGGGCTGGACCCCGTGCATCGGACCCACCCTGGCCGCCGTCCAGACCCTCGCCTTCGTCGAGGGGGGCGCCGGCCGGGGGATGCTCCTGTCCCTCGTCTACTGCGTCGGGCTGGGGCTGCCGTTCATCCTCGCCTCGCTGCTCTACCGGCGCGCGTTGCACGCGTTCGGATGGCTCAAGCGCCACACCCGCGCGGTCACGGTGTTCGGCGGTGTCATGCTCGTCCTGGTCGGCCTCGCCATGGTGACCGGCCTCTGGACACAGATGACCATCGCCATGCAGGGCTGGGCCGCAAACTTCCAGACGGTGATCTGACTTGACCACGACCACGTCCGAGAACTCGGAGAACACGTCCGGGGGACCATCCCCCGGGAACCGGCCCAGGGGCCTGGGCGCCATCGGCTGGGCGCGCTGGGTCTGGCGCACCCTCACCTCGATGCGCACCGCCCTGATCCTGCTCTTCCTGCTGGCGCTGGGGGCGATCCCCGGCTCGATCCTGCCGCAGAACGTGGTCAGCGTCGACGAGGTGAGCACCTACTTCCGGGAGAACCCGGAGCTGGCGCCCTGGCTGGACCGCCTCTACCTCTTCGACGTCTTCTCCTCGCCCTGGTACGGCGCGATCTACCTGCTGCTCTTCGTCTCCCTGGCCGGGTGCGTGCTCCCGCGCGCCCTCGTGCACGCCAAGGCGGTCCGGGCACGGCCGGTGCCCACCCCGCGCAACCTCGGCCGGATGCCCTACGTGGCCCGGTTCAGCACCGACGCCTCACCCGAGGTCGCACTGGAGCGGGTCGGCGGAGTACTCCGGGGGTACCGGACCGAACGGTACGGGGACTCGGTCTCCGCGGAGACCGGCTACCTGCGCGAGGTCGGGAACGTGCTGTTCCACCTCGCCCTGCTCGCCCTGCTGCTGGCCCTCGCGGCCGGGGCGTTCTTCGGCTACCGCGGCAACATGCTGATCGTCGAGGGCGACGGGTTCGCCAACACGCTGCCGTCCTACGACGCCGTCTACCCGGGCCACTGGACCGACACCGACCAGTTCGAGCCCTTCACGATGCACCTCGACAGCTTCGAGGCCAGTTTCATCGAGGAGGGCGACCTGCGCGGGCAGGCCGAGTCCTACGTCGCCGAGGTCACCTACAAGGAGGCTCCCGGGGCGCCGGAGCAGCAGCACAGGCTGGAGGTGAACCACCCGCTGAGCGTGGACGGCGTCCAGGTCTACCTGCTCGGGCACGGTTACGCCCCGGAGTTCGAGGTCCGCAACGCCGACGGCGACGTGGTCTTCGACCAAGCGGTTCCGTTCCTGCACCGCGAGACCAGGAGCTACACCTCCGACGGTGTCATCAAGGTCCCGGACACCGGCGGCGAGGAGATCGGTCTCGTCGGGGTCTTCCTGCCCACGGCCGCCGAGGACGCCGAGGGCGAACTGACCTCCACCTTCCCCGGACCGGAGAACCCCGCGGTGACCCTGGAGGCCTACCGGGGCGATTTGGGGATGTCCGAACCGCAGTCGGTCTACCAGCTCCAGACCACGGGGATGGAGGAGCTCGGCGAATCACCCGTGATGGCCGTCGGCGACACCTGGGAACTGCCCGAGGAGGCCGGTTCGGTCACCTTCAAGGGGTACAAGCAGTACGCCACCCTCCAGAGCAACCGGGACGGGGCCCGGCTGCCCGCCCTGGGCGCGGCCACCACGGCCGTGGCCGGTCTGCTCCTCACCCTCTTCGTGCGCCCGCGCCGGGTGTGGGTGCGCGCCACCAGGGGAGCGGACGGCCGCACCCGGGTGGAGCTGGCCGGGCTCGGCAAAACCGAGGCGGCCGGTGACAACTCCGAGTTCCACGAGATCACCAAACAGCTTGCCGGACGGCTCCGGAGCGAGTCCGACGACAACCCCCGCACACCATCCGACCCGCCAGAGTCGACGACAAGAGGGAGTGACCGGTGACGTACACACTCGCCGGACCGGTGAACGAGACGATGGCGTCGGCCAGTGACACGTTGATCATCGCGATGATCGTGACGTACGCGGCCGCACTGTTCCTCTTCGCCATCGAGGCCGCCTACGGACGACGCACCAGGCTCAGGGCCGGCCGGCTCATGCCGGTGGGCGCCGGGGCCGTCGAGAACGCCGACGACGGCGACATCGAGGTCGAGGTCCGCACCTCGGAGGGCGTGGCCCAGGCCTCCCAGAGCGTTCTGGGCAGGATCGCCCTGGGCGTGACCGCGCTGGGTTTCGTGTTCAGCGTCGCGCAGGTCGTCACCCGGGGGCTGGCCGCGGGCCGCTGGCCCTGGGGCAACATGTTCGAGTTCGTCGTGGCGATGTGCCTGGTGGCCGTCGGTGCGCTGCTCTACGCCTCCTGGCGCTACCAGGCCCGCTTCCTCGGCGCCTTCGTGCTCGTCCCGGTGCTGCTCCTGCTGGGCATCGGGGTTCGCTGGCTGTACGTCGACCCGGGCCCGCTGATCCCCGCGCTCCACTCCTACTGGGTCCCGATCCACGTGACCGCCGTGATCATCGCGGGCGGGGCCTTCATGGTCTCCGGTGTCACGGGTGTCACCTACCTGGTCGCGCACCGGGCCGAGGCCAAACGCGCCCTGGGGGAGAAGGTCGCCGGTATCGCCGGCCGCCTGCCCAGCTCCGAGCTGCTCGACCGCATCTCGCACCGGTTCATCCTGTTCGCCTTCCCGCTGTGGACCTTCGGCGTCATCGCCGGTTCCATCTGGGCCGACGAGGCGTGGGGCCGGTTCTGGGGCTGGGACCCCAAGGAGGTCTGGTCCTTCATCACCTGGGTGGTCTACGCCGCCTACCTGCACGCCCGGGCCACGGGCGGATGGCGCGGTCCGAAGGCGACGTGGATCAACGTGATCGGTTTCCTGACCGTCATGTTCAACTTCTTCGCCGTGAACTACATGTTCAGCGGACTGCACTCCTACGCCTGACCGGTCACCGGGCCACACGGACTCAGTCGACCGCGCCGACCCCTCGGGGCGGCGCGGTCGACTCGCGTACGACCAGACCGGTGTCCAACGAGACCGTCCCGGGGGGACCCCCGGCGTCCACGGCCTGGAGCAGCAGGTCGACGGCTCCGCGCCCGGCGGCCGACACCGGCATCTCCACCGTGGTCAGGGCCGGACTGCAGTACTGGGCCACGTGGCTGTTGTCCACGCCGACCACGCTCAGGTCGCCGGGTACCGACAGGCCCAGCTCGGCAGCCTGCCTGACCAGGCCGAAGGCCATCAGGTCGTTGTGGGCCAGCACGGCACTCGCCCCGCTGGCCGCGACCTCCTCGGCGGCGGACCGGCCGCCCTCCTCCGTCGGTGGGTTGGGGCCGACCCGCTGGAGCAGCACCCCCCGTTCGGCGGCGAGTCCCTCGGCGGCGCGTTCGATCTCCCGACTGGTCCAGGCCGTGTGCGGCCCCGTCGCCAGGGCGATCTCCCGGTGGCCCAGCCCGAGGAGGTGATCGAGGGCCTGGCGGGCGCCGGAACCGACGTCCATCACAACCCCCGGGACCCCGCGGAGCCGCCGGTTGACGACGACCAGCGGGAGCTCGCGGGAGAGCTCGGCGATGACGCGGTTCGCCAGCCGGGGCGCGACCAACAGGACACCGTCCACCTGCTTGGCCATGGACCGGACCAGTTCCTCCTCCACCTCCGGCCGTTCGTCGGTGTCGGCGACGAAGACGTGGTAGTCGCGTTCCCTGGCCTGGGCCTGGGCGGACTTGACCAGCGGCGGGAAGAACGGGTTGGCAATGTCGGCGACGATCAGCCCGAGGTTGCCGGTCCTACTGGTGGACAGGGCCCTGGCGGCGCGGTTGGGCCGGTAGCCGAGCGCGTCCGCGGCCGCCAGCACCCGGGCGCGGGTGTCCGGCCTGACCAGGTGGGCCGCGGAGAGGGTACGCGAGACGGTGGAGACGTGCACCCCGCTCACCCGTGCCACGTCCCTGATGGTGACGGCCACCGGGGCCTCCGTTCCGCCGACTGTTCTCGCTGCCTCGACAATACGGCAATCGTTTGTCGGATGTCAGCCCGGTCGGCACACGTCCTGTTTGTCATTCCCACTGGCCCAACGACTGTTTTTCCATCTTTTTCCAGTCGGAACGCGGTCGAAGAAGGGTTGACGGGGGCGACAAATTCAGAGAGATACTTGCAAACGTTTGCAGGCATGTGCTCAGGACCCCCGACCAAGGAGCAGACAGATGCGCAGGTTCGTCCCACCTCTGGCCCTGGCCACCGCGCTGGTCGCCACCACCCTCGCCCCGGCCGCGGCCGACCCGGTCGGGGATCCCCGCGGCATCGGCCGCCAGACCCTGCCCGAGGGCGACGGCTGGGGGTCGGCGGGCAACGGGACGACCGGCGGTTCCGAGGCGGTCCCGGAGGACGTCCACCGGGTCTCCACCATGGCGGAGTTCCGTGCGGCGGTGGGCGAGCGGGACGGCGACACCCCGGTGATCGTCTACGTCGAGGGCGTCATCGACGCCAACACCGCCCCGGACGGGACAGCCCTGAGCTGCGAGGACTACGCGGTGGACGGTTACACCCAGGAGGACTACCTAGCCGAGTACGACCCGGACACCTGGGGCTGGAGGGATCCAGAGGGCCCGCTGGAGGAGGCCCGGATCGCCTCGTCGGCCGTGCAGGCCGAACAGATCCGGGTCGGGGTCGGTTCCAACACCACCATCGTGGGGGTGGGGGACGACGCCACCATCACCGGGATGAACCTGAGGGTCCACAACGCGGACAACGTCATCCTGCGCAACCTCACCTTCTCCGACGCGTACGACTGCTTCCCCGGCTGGGACCCGGGCGACGGGGGCACCGGCAACTGGAACTCCGAGTACGACCAGGTCGAGGTCTCCGGATCCACCAACGTGTGGGTGGACCACAACACCTTCGACGACGGCGACAACCCCGGCAGCGAACTCCCCGAGTACTTCGGCCGCAAGTACGAGGTGCACGACGGTCTGCTCGACATCGTGCGCGCCACCGACCTCGTCACGGTCTCCCGGAACCACTTCGAGGGCCGGGACAAGGCGATGCTGCTGGGCAACAGCGACGGCCGTACCACCGACCGGGGCTACCTGCGGGTGACCTGGCGCCACAACCACTTCGACGGCCTGGGGGAGCGGGCACCGCGTGTGCGCTACGGACAGGTGCACGTGCACAACAACTACTACACGGTCCGGGACCCGGAGCTCTTCGGCTACAGCCTGGGGGTGGGAAAGGAGTCGCACCTGTATGCGGAGAACAACATCTTCGACCTCCACGACGGGATCGGGGCCGGTGAGCTGCTGCGCAACTGGGGCGGCACCGACATCGTGGAGCACGGGAACGTCCTGCTGACCGAGGGGGCCGGACGGCTCACCCCGGTCGACCTGGTCGCCGAGCACAACGCCCTCCGGCCGGACGACCAGCTCGGGACCGGACTGACCTGGGTGCCGCAGTTGGCGGACGAGGTGGAGCCGGTGCACGCGGTACGGGGGCTGCCCCGGTCGGTGGGGGCCGGGCTCCTGTAGCCACCCGGGCCCGGCGGCCGGGCGGCCCGGCCCGAGGGGTCCCTGACCGGAAACGGCGGCGAGGGCCGTACCCGAACCGGGTACGGCCCCCGCAGTCCGTTGTCTGCGAAGCCCTTCGGCAGGTGCCGTTCGGCGGTACCGAGTGGACTACTCCTCCGGGTCGATCCGACGGTTGAGGCGTCGGAGGAACTCCGGGTCGTCGTCGGGGCCGAGCGGGTGCGGGCTGTCCGAGGGCTTGGCGAAGTCTGACGGGTCGAGGTCGTCCACGGACGCGGCCTGCTCCGGAGAGGGCGTGCCACCGACGGAGGCAGGCCTGCGCGGACGACCGAGGAAGAGCCACAGGATCGAGCCGACGGGCATGAACAGTGCGATGACGACCAGCCACAGGACCTTCGGAAGGTTCCGAGCCTCCTGGGCAGGGGTGGTCAACGCGTCGAAGAACGCGTACACCCACAGAACGATCGATACGAGCGTGATCAGGCCACCGAGCCACACCATGCTTCCAGCCTACTCTTGCTGTCGACTCCGCACAGCCGGGTGCGCCTGCCCAGAGGTGCGGGAGACCGCGCGGATCGTCGGGTCCGGGGCCGTCGGGGGGCGTGTCGGACGCCGGTCGGTCAGGGGGTACTCTCGCTCGGCTCTCCGAGCAGGAGGGCGCGTACCTCGGACTCCCGGAAACGGCGGTGGCCGCCGGGCGTCCGAATGCTGCTGATCCGCCCGGAGGCGGCCCAGCGGGTGACGGTCTTGGGATCAACCCGGAAGAGTGAGGCCACTTCCCCGGGGGTCAACAGGCGTTCGCTTGCTCGTTCCACCTTCACATTCCCCCAATCGTGCCCGCCTGGACTGAGGGGGCGGCGGGCGTTTGATCCCCTAGTGTGCACGAGTTGGTCCGTTTCCTCCCTAGTTTTCGGAGAAATTGCTCCGCTGGGGGGAGGAGTGGGAGATATGTGATCGGAACGTGATGTTCGGGCCCTGCTGTCGGGATTGGAAACATCCCATGACTATCCGAATCCGGTGCCGATCACGCCCGGCCAGGCCTGCGGTGGAACACACCCCGCCCTGGTGCGTGCCGCCGGAGGCACACCCTTAACCTGGAGGTAAGGGCTGCCTGATGCGGAACGCCACCCCTTCGACCGTGGTCGCGCGACTCGGCCGACCACATGCGTGATCATGCGTGGGCGGGTGTGCCGACCAATCTAGTGCAGGTAATCGTCTGTTGTGAGGCTTTTTGATGCGTAGCTGGCTGACCTACACCGCCGCCCGCCTGGCGCTGTTCGCGGGCGCCTTCGGAGTCGTCTACCTCTTCGGCGCGAGGTCGTGGGTCGCGTTGATCCTCGCGTGGGTGGTCAGCGGGCTCGCCTCCTACGTCCTGCTCTCGAAGTGGCGCGACCAGATGTCGGCGTCGGTCGTCGACTGGTCGAAGAAGCGCGAGGACAGGGCGGTCGGCACCCGGCTCTCCGGCGGTGCCGCCCGCGAGGACGAGATCCAGGACGAGCTCCTGGAGGCCCAGGGCGCGGAGGGGGCCGAGGCCGCTCCCGCGGAGGGCACCGGGGCCGCCGAGACCAGGAACTGACGAGAGCCCCCTCCGGTCCCCGGTTCGGCCGGGAGAGTGCCTCACGGGGCCGGGAACATCCCCAGCCGCGCGTGGTACTCGTCGGCGAGGCGCTCGGTGTCGCTGCCGACGTAGAGGCCGTCGGAGGTCGCGTGCAGCGCCTCCACGCCGTGGCCGCGGGAACGTCCCGGGTTCCAGGGCAGGGCCCGCCCCGTGCCGGGGTCCACCGCGGCGATGCCCTCCCGGGCCACCGACCCGGGGCCCGGGTTCAGGGCGCCCTGCTCGTTGTCCATCCAGCGCTGGTGGCCGCCCACGTAGACGGCCGACGAGGTGACCTCGACCGAGTACAGCGAGTCCCCGCCGGTCAGGTTGGTCCAGGTGGGCTCGGAACCCGCGGTGTCGTTGTTCTCGAACCGGGCCGTCGACTTGCACAGGCCGGGTTTCATCTTCGGGCCGCCCGCGGTCACCACCACGAAGTAGGAGCCGTCGGGGGAGAACGCCATCTGCCGCATGTACGTGTGCATCGCCGAGTAGTCACAGGACGCCTCGTAGGCGGAGGTCGACCAGGTCGTGGGGGACGCGGTCGCGGTGTCGATCAGGGCGATCTGGTGGCGGTCCAGCCCCTCCACCCGGGTGAAGGTTCCGTTGATGGCGAGCCGTTCCCCGTCCGGGCTCAGCGCGAGCTCCTGGACGCGCAGGCTGCCGCGCCGCTGCTCGGCGAGGGTCGGGGCGAAGTACGGGTCGACCCGCCCGGTGGCGGTGTCGATCCGGGCCAGTCCGGTGCGCCGTTGGCCGTTGACCCCGGTGAAGTCCCCGCCGAGGTAGACGTGGCCCCCGCCGCCGGTGAGCCGGTGCACCTTCCCGCTGTCCACCGAGGCGTCGAACCCCCTGACGGTCCTTCCGGTGGCCATGTCGATTCGTGCGACGCCCCTGCTGTCCGCCCCGTTGACCCGCTTGAACTCGCCGCCGATGACCACCGACCCGTCGGGCCCCGCCGCCAGCGAGGTGACGGTGCCGTCCACGGCCGGGGCGAAGCCCGGGAGGACCTCGCCGCTGCCGTGCCTGAACGCGAACAGGTTGTACCGGTCGTGGGTGCGCCTTCCGTCGGCGTCGGAGACGCGGTCGAAGTCCCCGGCCACCACCACGGTGTCGCCGAGGCGGAGGATGTCCTTGACCGTCCCGTCCAGGACGTGCGGGGTCCACTGGACGGGTTGTTCGCTGACCACGCCCTCGTGCGGGGCCGCGAAGGCCGGTGAGGCGGCCGCGGCCCCCAGCGGAAGCAGGAGCAGAGAGCTCATCGTCAGGGCGACGAACGATCGGGCCGGGTTCACGTGACTCTCCTCGACGCATGGCGGGATGGTTTCGGAGACGCCATTATTGCATGTTGTTGCTGATTAATTACTCCAGGTAATCAGGCGTTCTCGTCTTATCCCGGCTCTCCGATCCCGGGGGCCCGGGCCGGTCGGGTGAGTTTCCTGGCGCAAGCCCCCGTCGGGGTGTTGTGTGAGGCGGGGGACCGGACCGTCCGGGCGCGGGAACCGGCCGGTCCGACACGGGCCGTGTTCGTTCCCCGGCTGAGACCGACCCGCCCATACCGACTCCGTGAGGAAGTGAAGTCCGTGGTGTTCGTTCCCAGGCGTTCGCCGGTCCGTGTGTCCGTCGACCGGGCCCGGATCGAGGAGATCGAGGCCGAGCGGCCCCGTTACGCCGCCCTCCTCCAGGAGCGGCCGTCGACCGCCGGCGCCTGTCTGGACGAGGTGTACCGGCCCGTGCTGGAGACCCTCGTGGCCGCACCCGACTGCGACTGGCTCTGGGGCTGGGAGAGCTGGGTACTGGCCACGCAGTACCACCACGCCGTCGTCGCGCTGGGGACCGCTCCCCGCGGCACGGAGTTCGAGTGGCGGGTGGAGCACGAGGACCGTCGCCTGACCTCGCCCGGGCCGATGGCTGCCGCCGACGCCAGTGCCTGGACGAGGGCCTTCTTCCTGGCCCTGGTCGGTCGCGACGAGAAGCGGGTGCGGGACCTGGCCAGTATCCCGGTCGAACGCCTGCGGGAGGCCGGGGGCGCCGCCGCGCATCCGGCCTACCTCCACCACTGGGTGGGCGCCCTGCAGGCGCTCGTCAACGGGGACGACCGGCTCGTCCCGTACCTGCGTTCGGCGATGGAACTGTCCGATCCCCGGCAGCCCGGGACCGACCTTCCGGCCCTCGAACTCGATCTGCTGGTCTTCCCCCAACTGGACCTGCTGCGCGCCTTCCTGGGCGGTGAACCGGAGGAGTTCGAACGGATCCTGGTCCGGGGCCTGGAGTCGTTCGGGGAGTACCACGCCCGGTCGGCGGGGCAGGAGGATCCGCTCGCGCAGGTGCTGCCGCTCGGCTTGCTCGGCCTGGCCGGCCTGGCCTTCGACCGGGTCGACCACGACCCGGGCTACCGGATGGACGTGCGCTCGGACTACCTGCCCCGTGCCCTGCTGGAGCGCTCCTGGCAGGGGGAGTTCCCCGTCTGAGACAAGGCCGGTCCGGGCTGCTGTCCGGGCCCCCTTAGGCTGTTTCCATGACCCGCGCGAAGCTCGACAAGAAGCCCCAGGACGTCGCCGCGATGTTCGACGGCATCGCAGAGAACTACGACCTCGTCAACGACGTCATCTCGCTCGGCCAGGACCGCGTCTGGCGGCGCGCCGTGGTCGACGCGGTCGACGCCCACAGCGGCGAGCTGGTCCTGGACCTGGCCGCGGGTACCGGTACCTCCTCGGAGTCCTTCATCAGGAAGGGCGCCCGCGTGATCGCCTGCGACTTCTCGCTGGGCATGCTGCAGAACGGGGCCCGGCGGCGCGGCGGCGCCTCGCGCGGCGGCGTGACCTTCGTGGCGGGTGACGCCCTCTCCCTGCCCTTCGCCGACGAGACCTTCGACGCGGTGACGATCTCCTTCGGTCTGCGCAACGTCGCCGACGTGGACCAGGCGCTGCGGGAGCTGCGCCGGGTGACCAGGGTCGGCGGCCGCCTGGTCATCTGCGAGTTCAGCCACATCCCGGTCGAGTTCGTGGACAGGCTCTACTCGACGTACCTGATGGCGGCCCTGCCGAGGATCGCCGGAGCCTTCTCCGGCCGCAGCGAGGCCTACGACTACCTGTCGGAGTCGATCATGGCCTGGCCCGACCAGGCCGAGCTGTCGAAGTACCTCCAGGACGCCGGATGGTCGCGGGTCGCCTGGCGCAACCTGACCCTGGGCACGGTGGCCCTGCACCGCGGTTTCCGAGAGAAGTAAAATCCGACATAACGCCCAAAGGGCAAAAGCTTTCGCTTTCAACTAAAAAGAACTCAAACCCCGGGGAACGGTCCGTTCCTCGGGGTTTCTTGTTACTCATGAGTCACTTGTGCCTCCTGTGGTGGTACTAGCTGCACTTCTAGCACTGAGTGACCTCTTTGGTGCGCATGAGTGGCCTTGTGGGCGCTATATCCGATTTCTTGAAGAACGCCCCCCGGGGGTCGCCTCCCGGCCCGGGAGGGTCTAGACTGCGGAAAAGAGGCTTGTGAAGTGCTTCACAAGCACACGAGTCGTATGACACAAGACCCATGTCGGGTATGTCGGAAGTCCCAAAACGTCCCATAACACCCCCCGTGAGCGGGTCGACCCCGCACTGACCCGCCACGGCGTACCGCGCAAGTAGTCGAGGACACATCCGTGAGCGAGACAGCCACCTCCTCTCCCAGAGGCCGGGAACGGATCGAGTACGACGCCGACGTCATCGTCGTCGGCGCTGGCCCTTCTGGCTCCACCACCGCCTACTATCTGGCCCAGGCAGGGCTCGACGTCCTCCTCCTGGAGAAGACCTCCTTCCCCCGTGAGAAGGTCTGCGGCGACGGGCTCACCCCGAGGGCGGTGAAACAGCTCACCGCCATGGGGATCACCTTCGAGGACGAAGGGTGGATCAAGAACCACGGCCTGCGCATCGTCGGCGCGGGTGTCCGCCTCGAACTGCCCTGGCCCGACCTGGCCGCCTACCCCGGATTCGGACTCGTGCGCACGCGCTTCGACTTCGACCAGATCCTGGTCAACCGGGCCGTGGCCGCCGGGGCCAAACTCCTGGAGCGCACCAACGTCACCGGGCCCCTCATGGACGAGCGCAGCAACCGCATCGTCGGGGTGCGCGCCAAGAACGCCGACCGCGAACCGGTGACCTTCCGGGCGCCGCTGGTCGTCGCCGCCGACGGGAACTCCTCCCGGCTCTCCGTGGCCATGGGCATCCGCAAGCGCGACGACCGCCCCATGGGCGTGGCCGTGCGCACCTACTTCGAGAGCCCCCGCCACAAGGACGACTACCTGGAGTCCTGGCTGGAACTGTGGGACCGCAGCGGTGAGAAGGACGTGCTCCTGCCCGGCTACGGCTGGGTCTTCGGGGTCGGCGACGGCACCAGCAACGTCGGCCTGGGCATCCTCAACTCCACCTCCTCCTTCCAGGACGTGGACTACCGCAAGCTCCTGCGCCGGTGGACCGACTCGATG
This sequence comes from Nocardiopsis moroccensis, assembly GCF_055763695.1. Lineage (NCBI taxonomy): Bacteria > Bacillati > Actinomycetota > Actinomycetes > Streptosporangiales > Nocardiopsidaceae > Nocardiopsis > Nocardiopsis moroccensis. The sequence goes on from NZ_CP199747.1 coordinate 5,542,200, forward strand.
CCGCAGGAGTGGGGCTTCACCGAGGAGAACCAGAAGGGCGGCATCCGCGGCGCCGCGCTGCCGATGGGCTTCAACCGGGTCCCGCACTACTCGCGCGGCCTGCTGCTGGTCGGTGACGCGGGCGGCATGGTCAACCCCTTCAACGGGGAGGGCATCGCCTACGCCATGGAGGCCGGTCAGATCGCCGCCGACGTGATCGTGCAGGCGCACGGACGCCCCACCCAGCAGACCCGGGAGCGCGCGCTGCTGCACTACCCGGACGTGCTGGCGGACACCTACGGCGGCTACTACACGCTCGGCCGCTACTTCGTGAAGGTCATCGGCCAGCCCGAGTTCATGAAGTACGCGACCAAGTACGGCCTGCGCCAGCGCACGCTCATGAAGTTCGCCCTGAAGATGCTCGCCAACCTCACCGAGCCGAACAAGGGCGACGCCATGGACCGGGTCATCAACGGACTGACCAAGATCGCGCCCGCCGCCTAGGCGAGGGCGCCGCCGGGGTTCCGCAGGACGAACCGGGCCGCCAGGAGGAACGGGCGGGGCGCGGACGAGGAACCCCCGGCTTTCCCTGGCGTCCGGGCGGGTCGAGGCCAAGCGCGCAGACCCGGGCGGGCGCCGCGGCGCGGGGACCGGGTCCCCGGCGCTCTCCGGAGCGGCCCGGCCTCGCCGAAACGGATTCGAGAAGCACGTGAAAACGTTCACAAGACTGCCGGTCGCGCACTCCGACCAGCCATTCAGTGGAGGAGGGTGAGCCGTGGAGCTGTACACACCGATATTCGTGCTCGGTGGGATCGGCGCCGCGTTCGTCGTGGTGTCGATGGTCGCCGGCGCGGTCATGGGCCCCAAGCGTTACAACCGGGCCAAGATGCAGGCCTACGAGTGCGGTATCGAACCCACTCCGCAGCCCGCGGGCGGCGGCCGTTTCACCGTCAAGTACTACATGACGGCGATGATGTTCATCGTCTTCGACATCGAGATCATCTTCCTCATCCCGTGGGCCGTGCACTTCGACGCCCTGGGCTGGTTCGGTCTGGTCGCGATCATCCTCTTCCTGGTGAACGTCTCCATCGCCTACGCCTACGAATGGCGCCGCGGGGGCCTCGAATGGGACTGACCCGAACGGGGACGACCCGCGCACCCCGCATCCAGCCACACCAGCCCCAGCCGCCCATCCCGGAGGAGGTCCGCAGCTGATGGGACTCGAAGAGAAACTACCCGCAGGAGTCGCCCTCACCACGGTCGAACAGGTCGTGGGCCTGGCCCGCAAGAGTTCGATGTGGCCCGCCACCTTCGGTCTGGCCTGCTGCGCCATCGAGATGATGTCCGTCGGCGGCCCCCACTACGACCTCGCCCGGTTCGGCATGGAGAAGTTCGGCGCCACCCCGCGCCAGGCCGACCTGATGGTCGTCGCCGGACGGGTCAGCCAGAAGATGGCCCCGGTCCTGCGACAGATCTACGACCAGATGCCCGAACCCAAGTGGGTCATCGCCATGGGCGTCTGCGCCTCCAGCGGCGGCATGTTCAACAACTACGCGATCGTCCAGGGCGTCGACCACATCGTGCCGGTCGACATGTACCTGCCGGGCTGCCCGCCGCGGCCGGAGATGTTCCTGGACGCCGTGCTCAAGCTCCACGACAAGGTGCAGAACACCAAGCTCGGCGCCCACCGCGAGCAGGAGATCACCGAGACCGAGGAGCGCATGCTCCGCCGTTCGCTGCCCCTGGTGACCAAGGACTGACATGAGCAACGAGAACGAGCGCGACGAGGCCGCGGAGAACCTCCCCGACCAGCTCGGTCGTGAGCGCCTGGCCGCACCGGTCAGGCGCACCGGCATGTTCGGCGCGAACACCACGGGCGACACCTCCGGCTTCGGCGGACTCCAGGTGCGGGGGAGCGCTCCCGCCCACAGCCGGCGCCCCTTCACCGACCCCGGCGACCCGCGCACCGCGGACTTCGACCGGGTCGCCGACGACCTGGAGGCGGCCCTCACCGGGATCGGTCGGCAGGACGAGGTCGAGCGGGTCGAGGTCGACCGCGGTGAGATCACCTTCCACGTGCGCCGCGAGGCGCTGCTGGAACTGGTCCGCGTCCTGCGGGACGACCCGGCCCTGCGCTACGAGCTGTGTACGGGCGTGGTCGGGGTGCACTTCCCCGAGGACGCCGGACGCGAGCTGCACGCGGTCTACCACTTCCGGTCGATCACCCACAACAGCGAGATCCGCGTCTGCACCACCTGCCCCGACGCCGACCCGCACCTGCCCTCGATCGTGTCGGTGTACCCGACCAACGACTGGCACGAGCGCGAGGCCTGGGACTTCTTCGGGATGGTCTTCGACGGCCACCCGGCGCTGACCCGGATCCAGATGCCCGACGACTGGCACGGCCATCCCCAGCGCAAGGACTACCCGCTGGGCGGCGTACCGGTCGAGTACCGGGGAGCCACCGTGCCCCCGCCGGACGAGCGGCGGTCCTACCAGTGATCAGCCCTGCTACCACACCAGCCACACGAAGGCCCCTCCGGAAGGGAGGCACGGCATGACCGTCACCGAGGACTACATCGACGCCTCCGGTGGGGACTGGGACGACGTCGTCGAGAAGGCCCAGGGCACCAGCGCCGAGCGCCTCGTCGTCAACATGGGACCGCAGCACCCGTCCACGCACGGGGTGCTCCGGCTGATCCTCACACTGGACGGCGAGACCTGCACCGAGGCCCGGGTCGGCATCGGCTACCTGCACACCGGTATCGAGAAGAACATGGAGTACCGGACGTGGACGCAGGGCACCACGTTCGTGACCCGCATGGACTACCTGACGCCGCTCTTCAACGAGACGGCGTACTGCCTGGCGGTCGAGAAGCTGCTCGACATCACCGACCGGGTCCCCGAGCGCGCCAGCGTCATCCGCGTCATGCTCATGGAGCTCAACCGGATGGCCTCGCACTTCGTGGCCATGGCGACGTTCGGCATGGAGCTGGGCGCCACCACGGTGATGACCAACGGTTTCCGTGAGCGCGAGATGATCCTGGACATCTTCGAGCTCGTCACGGGCCTGCGGATGAACCACGCCTACGTGCGGCCCGGTGGGGTGGCGCAGGACCTGCCGCCCGGCGCGGTCGGCAAGATCCGGGAACTGCTCAAGGAGATGCCCAAGCGCATCCAGGTCATGCGCAAGCTCCTGGACGAGAACCCCCTCTACCTGGCCCGCACCAAGGACGTCGCCTACCTGAACCTGCCCGGCTGCATGGCGCTCGGCGTCACCGGCCCGCTGGTGCGCGCCTCGGGCCTGGCCTGGGACCTGCGCAAGGCCAAACCGTACTGCGGCTACGAGGACTACGAGTTCGACGTCCCGGTCTCCGACGGCGGCGACGTGTACGCCCGCTACCGGGTGCGCATCGCCGAGATGGAGGAGAGCCTCAAGATCGTCGAGCAGTGCCTGGACAAGCTCCGGCCCGGCCCGGTGATGATCGAGGACGCCAAGATCGGCTGGCCCGCCAAACTGGCGCTCGGCCCGGACGGCCTGGGCAACTCCCCGGACCACATCGCGCACATCATGAGCGGCTCGATGGAAGCTCTCATCCACCACTTCAAGCTGGTAACCGAGGGCTTCCGGGTCCCCGCGGGCCAGGCATACGCGGCGGTGGAGAGCGCGAAGGGCGAACTCGGCTGCTACGCCGTCAGCGATGGGGGCACCCGCCCCCACCGCGTCCACTTCCGCGACCCCTCGTTCACCCACCTCCAGGCCGTCGCAGCTATGTGCGAGGGCGGGACGGTGGCGGACGTGATCGCGGCCGTGGCCAGTATCGACCCGGTGATGGGAGGCGTGGACCGGTGAGCGAGCACAACGAGAACACCACCGAGGAGACCCCCGAGGTCTTCACCGACGAGGTCGTGGCGCGCCTGGAACAGGACGCCAAGGAGATCATCAGCCGCTACCCGAAGCCGCGCTCGGCGCTCCTGCCGCTGCTGCACCTGGTGCAGGCCGAGGAGGGGCACGTCAGCCAGGCCGGCATGCAGTTCTGCGCCGACCAGCTCGACACCACCCTCGCCGAGGTCAGGGCGGTCGCCACGTTCTACACCATGTACCGCCGCAAGCCGGGCGGCGACTACCAGGTGGGCGTGTGCACCAACACCCTGTGCGCGGTCATGGGCGGCGACGAGATCTTCTCCGCGCTCAAGGAGCACCTGGACCTGGCCAACGGGGAGACCACCGGGGACGGCAAGGTCACGCTGGAGCACGTCGAGTGCAACGCGGCCTGCGACTTCGCCCCCGTGGTGATGGTCAACTGGGAGTTCTTCGACAACCAGACCCCCGCCACCGCCAGGCAGATGGTGGACGACCTGCGGCTGGGCAAGGACGTCGCCCCCACCCGCGGCCCCGCGAGCCTGTGCACCTGGAAGCAGGCCTCGCGCGTGCTCGCCGGGTTCGACGACGGCCGCGCGGGCGAGGGCGTGCAGGCGGCCGCCCCCTCGCTGGCCGGGCTCACACTCGCCCGAAGCAACGGGTGGGAGGCTCCGGACCCCCGGAACCTTCCCGCCCCCTCGACCGACGACCAGGGTGAGGAGGGCGCGAAGTGACCACCCTGACCCCGATCCTGTCCCAGAACTGGGACCGCCCCGACTCCTTCACCATCGACGGATACCGGGCCACCGGCGGCTACGACGCGCTCCGCAGGGCGCTGACCATGGAACCCGACTCCATCGTCGACCTGGTCAAGGAGTCCGGTCTGCGCGGCCGCGGCGGCGCGGGTTTCCCCACCGGGATGAAGTGGGGGTTCCTGCCCAAGGACAACCCCAACCCGCGCTACCTCGTCGTCAACGCCGACGAGTCCGAGCCGGGCACCTGCAAGGACATCCCGCTCATGCTCGCCAACCCGCACGTGCTGGTGGAAGGTGTGGCGATCGCCTCGTACGCGATCAGGTCCAACCAGGCCTTCATCTACGTGCGCGGCGAGGTTGTCCACGTCATCCGCCGACTGCGCCAGGCGGTCGCCGACGCCTACGAGGCCGGACTGCTCGGCAAGGACATCCTCGGCAGCGGCTTCGACCTCGACGTCGTCGTGCACGCCGGGGCGGGCGCCTACATCTGCGGTGAGGAGACCGCCCTCCTGGACTCCCTGGAGGGCTACCGGGGCCAGCCCCGCCTCAAACCGCCCTTCCCCGCCGTGGCCGGGCTCTACGCCTCGCCCACCGTGGTGAACAACGTCGAGTCCATCGCCAGCGTCCCCGGCATCGTCGCCAACGGGGCCGAGTGGTTCACCTCCATGGGCACCGAGAAGTCCGCCGGCTTCGGCTTCTTCTCGCTGTCCGGACACGTCACCAACCCCGGCCAGTACGAGGCGCCGCTCGGGATCACCCTGCGCGAGCTCCTGGACATGGCGGGCGGCGTCCGCGCCGGGCACCAGCTCAAGTTCTGGACCCCGGGGGGATCCTCCACACCGATCTTCACCGAGGAGCACCTGGACACCCCGCTCGACTTCGAGTCGGTCGGCGCCGCCGGTTCCATGCTCGGCACCCGCGCTCTCCAGATCTTCGACGAGACCACCTGCGTGGTCCGCGCCGTCGGCCGCTGGATCGCCTTCTACGCACACGAGTCCTGCGGCAAGTGCACACCCTGCCGCGAGGGCAACTTCTGGATGGTCCAGGTCCTGGACCGGCTGGAGCGCGGCGAGGGCACCGAGGCCGACATCGACAAGCTCCTGCAGATCTGCGACAACCTGCTCGGCCGCTCGTTCTGCGCGCTGGGCGACGGTGCCGCCAGCCCCGTCATGTCCTCGATCAAGCACTTCCGCCAGGAGTACGTCGACCACTTCGAGAAGGGCGGCTGCCCCTTCGACCACTCCAGGTCCACCGTCTGGGCGGACCGGCCGACCACGGAAGAGGGAGGGAACCAGTGACCGTCACCTCCAACACCTCCGGCGGGTCCACACCCGCCCCGCCCCCCGAGGACCTGATCACCGTCACCATCGACGGCTTCCAGATCCGGGTCCCCAAGGGCACCCTGCTGATCCGGGCCGCCGAACTGCTGGGCATCCAGATCCCGCGGTTCTGCGACCACCCGCTGCTCGACCCGGTCGGGGCCTGCCGCCAGTGCCTGGTGGAGATTCCCGACATGGGCAATGGGCGCGGGATGCCCAAACCCGCGGCCTCCTGCACCATCACCGTCATGGAGGGGATGGTGGTCAACACCCACCTCACCTCCGAGACGGCGGAGCGGGCCCAGCGCGGGATCATGGAGTTCCTGCTGATCAACCACCCGCTGGACTGCCCGGTCTGCGACAAGGGCGGCGAGTGCCCTCTGCAGAACCAGGCCATGTCCACCGGGCAGGGCGAGAGCGAGTTCATCGACGTCAAGCGGACCTTCCCCAAACCGATCGCGCTCTCCACCGGTGTGCTGCTCGACCGCGAACGCTGCATCCAGTGCGCGCGCTGCACCCGCTTCGCCGCGCAGATCGCCGGGGACCCGCTCATCGAACTGATGGAACGCGGCGCCCAGGAGCAGGTCGGTATCGCCGAGGGGGAGCCGTTCAACTCCTACTTCTCCGGCAACACCGTGCAGATCTGTCCGGTCGGCGCCCTCACCGGCTCCGCCTACCGGTTCCGGTCGCGCCCCTTCGACCTCGTCTCCACCCCCAGCGTGTGCGAGCACTGCGCGGCCGGCTGCGCCCAGCGCACCGACCACCGCCGGGGCAAGGTCACCCGCCGACTGGCCGGGGACGACCCGCAGGTGAACGAGGAGTGGAACTGCGACAAGGGCCGGTGGGCGTTCACCTACGCCACCCGGTCCGACCGCCTCTCCCGGCCGCTGGTCCGCGACGAGGACTCCCGGGCCCTGGAGTTCGCCTCCTGGCCCGAGGCGATCAGTGTCGCGGCCCGGGGGCTGGAGGCGGCCCGCGGCAAGGTCGGTGTCCTGGTCGGCGGGCGCCTCACCTACGAGGACGCCTACGCCTACGCCAAGTTCGCCCGCGTGGCCCTGGGCACCAACGACGTGGACGCCCGCGCCCGCGAACACTCCGCCGAGGAGGCCGACTTCCTGGCCGCCCACGTGGCCGGGACCCCGGTGGACGTGGACTACACGGCCCTGGAGAAGGCCCCCGCCGTGCTGCTGGCCGGGTTCGAACCCGAGGACGAGTCGCCCCTGGTGTTCCTGCGCCTGCGCAAGGGGGCCCGCAAGCGGCAGCTGAAGGTGTACTCGATCGCCTCGCACGCCAGCCTCGGCCTCACCAAGGCCAAGGGCACCCTGGTCCGGACCGTCCCCGGTGACGAGGGCCGTGCCCTCAACGCCCTGGACGCGGACCACCCCGACGTCGTCGAGGCGATCGGCCAGGAGGGCGCCGTCATCCTGGCCGGCGAGCGGCTCGCCGCCGTCCCCGGAGCCCTCACCGCCGTCGCGGCCCTGGCCGAGCGCACCGGCGCCAGGCTGGCCTGGGTGCCGCGCCGTGCCGGTGAACGGGGCGCCATCGACGCCGGGGCGCTGCCGGGCCTGCTGCCCGGGGGCCGCCCGGTCGCCGACGCCTCGGCCCGTGCCGAGGTGGCCCGCGCCTGGAACGTCGGTTCCCTCCCGCAGACCCCCGGACGCGACACCGGCGCGATCATCGCGGCGGCCGCGGCGGGGGAGCTCGACGCACTGGTCATCGCCGGGGTCGAGCTCGACGACCTGCCCGACCCCGATGCGGCCCGCGCCGCACTGGCCAGGGTGCCGTTCATCGTCAGCCTCGAACTGCGCGCCAGCGATGTCACCGACCGGGCCGACGTGGTCCTCCCGGTGGCCGCCGTAGCCGAGAAGTCCGGCACCTTCGTCGACTGGGAGGGCCGTCACCGGCCCTTCGGCGACGCCCTCAAGGTGCCCGGCGCCCTCTCGGACCTGCGGGTGCTGTCCGCCGTCGCCGACGAGATGGACGTCCACCTGGGCCTGCCCGACTCCGCCAGCGCCTACAACGAGCTGCTGGAGATGGGGATGTGGCTCGGCGACCGGGCCGCCGGACCCGCGGTCCGGCCGGTACCGCCGCCCGAACCCGCACCGGGCCAGGCGCTCCTGTCCACCTGGCGACAACTGCTCGGCACCGGCCGGATGGAGGACGGCGAGCCCTACCTCGCCGGTACCGCCCGTCAACCGCGCGCCTACCTGTCCAAGGCCACGGCCGACGAGGTCGGGGTCCCCGACGGCGGATCGCTCCGCGTCACCGGGACCCGGGGCTCGGTGACCGTCCCCGTGGTCGTCACCGACATCGCCGACCGAGTCGTCTGGCTCCCGGCCAATGCCCACGGCTGCGACATCCGCCGTGACCTGGGCGGCACCGCCGGTCAGCCGGTAGCCCTGGCCGCGCACACCACCAACGGGAGGCAGCAGTGACCCCCGCCGCTCTCGAACCGAGCGTGGTCCACCTGGCCTCGGAGAGCACCCTCGGCGCCTTCGGGAACGACCCGTGGTGGATCACCACCATCAAGGCCCTGGGGATCTTCGTCTTCCTCATGGTCTGCGTGCTCATGATGATCATGGCCGACCGCAAGGTCATGGGCCGGATGCAGCAGCGCCACGGACCCAACCGGATGGGCCCCTTCGGCCTCCTCCAGTCCCTGTTCGACGGCATCAAGCTCTCCCTCAAGGAGGACCTGATCCCGCGCGGGGTGGACCGGTTCGTCTACATCGCCGCCCCGATGATCGCGGCCATCCCCGCGTTCATCGCCTTCTCGGTCATCCCGCTCGGGCCCGAGGTGAACATGTTCGGGGTCATGACCCCGCTCCAGCTCACCGACCTTCCGATCGCCGCCCTGCTGGTCCTGGCCACCGCGGCCCTGGGCGTCTACGGTTTCGTGCTCGGCGGCTGGGCCTCCCAGTCGCCCTACGCCCTGCTCGGCGGCCTGCGCGCCTCCGCGCAGGTGATCAGCTACGAGATCGCGATGGGTCTGTCCTTCGTCGCGGTCTTCATCATGGCGGGGACGCTCACCACATCCGGCATCGTCGCGGCCCAGGAGAACCTGTGGTTCGCGGTGCTGCTCCTGCCGTCGTTCCTCATCTACATCGTCACGATGGTCGGTGAGACCAACCGGCTCCCGTTCGACCTCGCGGAGGGCGAGGGCGAGATCGTCGGCGGCTTCATGACCGAGTACGGCTCCATGAAGTTCACGATGTTCTTCCTCGCGGAGTACGTGAACATGTGCACCGTCGCCGCGGTGTCGGTGACGCTCTTCCTCGGCGGCTGGTACGCCCCGCCCGGGGTCAGCATGATCATCCCCGGCGCCAACGAGGGCTGGTGGCCCGTCCTGTGGTGGCTGCTCAAGTTCGTGGCCGTGATGTTCCTGTTCATCTGGGCCCGCGGCAGCCTTCCGCGCGTCCGGTACGACCAGCTGATGAAGCTCGGCTGGAAGGTCCTCATCCCGATCCAGCTCGTGTGGATCACCGGTGTCGCCGTCGTCCGCATGCTCGTGCTCGACGGGGCCCACCCGCTGGTCATCGCCGCGGTCGTCGCGGGCTTCACCGCGGCCACCGTCGCCGCGATCGCCGCCTGGGTCCGCTTCGTGCGCCGCGAACGCGCCGAGGAGGCCCGTCAGCGCGCGGAGAACGCGCGCCGCGCCCACCGGGAGCCCTCCTACGGCGGCTTCCCGGTGCCCCCGAGCACCGCCGCCCACTACGGCAGCAGCGTGCTCGCCGAACCGTCGCGGACGGCCCCGGCCGCCACCGCCGAACGCAACCAGAAGAAGGGGGAGGTTACCGGTGCTTGATTGGCTCAACCCCGTCAAGGGTTTCGGTGTCACCTTCCACACGATGTTCAAGAAGGTGCCCACCGTCGAGTACCCGGAGGTACAGCGCCCCACGGCGCCGCGCTTCCACGGACGGCACCAACTGAACCGGTGGGCCGACGGCCTGGAGAAGTGCATCGGGTGCGAACTGTGCGCCTGGGCCTGCCCGGCCGACGCCATCTACGTGGAGGCGGGGGACAACACCGAGGACGCCCGGTACTCGCCCGGCGAACGCTACGGGCGCGTCTACCAGATCAACTACCTGCGGTGCATCCTGTGCGGGCTGTGCGTGGAGGCCTGCCCGACCCGCGCGCTCACCATGACCAACGAGTACGAACTGGCCGACGACAGCAGGCAGAGCCTGATCTGGACGAAGGAACAGCTGCTCGCCCCGCTCCGCGAGGAGATGGAACAGCCGCCGCACCCGATGCGGCTCGGTGAGACCGAACAGGACTACTACGCCACCGGGCGCGGCGAGCACGGGACGCAGGACCGGCCGGAGAACACGGGGGCGGTCCGTTGAACCCGCTCACCCCCGCGACCCCCGCGTTCCACCTCGCCGCCCCGGCCCCCATCGGCTCGGGAGAGGCCGCGGTCTTCTGGATCCTCGGCACGGTCGTCGTGCTCGGGGCCCTGGGCGTGGTCTTCTCCCGCAAGGCCGTGCACTCGGCCATGTCGATGGCGCTGGCCATGGTCGGCCTCGCGATCTTCTACGGCATCAACGAGGCGCCGTTCCTGATGGTCGTCCAGATCGTCGTCTACACCGGCGCCGTCCTCATGCTGTTCCTGTTCGTGCTGATGCTCGTCGGCGTCAGCTCCGCGGACTCCCTGGTGGAGACCCTGCGCGGACAGCGGCTGATGACGGCGGTCGTCGCGATCTGCTTCGTCGGCGCCCTGACCACCGGCATCACCCGCATCGTCGTGGGCGACCCGACCGGGATCGCCGCCGCGGCCGCCCCGGTCGGCGGCACCATCCCGTGGATCGCCGGTGAGCTCATCCTGCGCTACGTGGTGGCCTTCGAGGCCACGGCCGCGCTGCTCATCACCTCGGTGCTCGGCGCCATGGTGCTCGCGCACACCGCCCGGACGGGCAAGCGCCGCACCCAGCGGGAGATGTCCGAGGACCGCATCCGCGGCGACCACGCGACCCCGCTGCCCGGACCCGGCACCTACGCCCGGCACAACGCGATCGACATGCCCGCGCTGCTGCCCGACGGCACGGTCTCCCAGCTCTCCCTCAACCCGGTCCTGACCGCCCGCGACCCCGAGTACCAGTCGGGGGTCCCGGGCGAGGTCCGGACCGGGCGGTCCGCGATCCCCGGAGGGGCGTCGGACCCGACCAGCTCCAAGGAGGCAGAGCCGATCGCGGACGGGGAGTCCCGCCCCGCCGCACACGGTGAGGACGGGACCGCCTCCGAAACGGACGGCGAAGAGAACGGCAACGGCAACGGGCAGGAGGTCGAGTCCACGTGGACCCGATGAACTACATCGTCCTCGCGGCGCTTCTGTTCACCATCGGCGCGGTCGGCGTCCTCGTACGGCGCAACGCGATCATCGTCTTCATGTGCGTGGAGCTGATGCTCAACGCCTGCAACCTGGCGTTCGTCGCGTTCGCCCGGATGCACGGGGACATCGAGGGGCAGGTCGTCGCCTTCTTCGTGATGGTCGTGGCCGCCGCCGAGGTGGTCGTCGGCCTCGCGATCATCATGCAGATCTTCCGAACCCGCAGGTCGGCGTCGCTTGATGACGCGAACCTGCTCAAGCACTAGAAGGCGACGTGGCAGTGACACAACATCACGCATACCTCGCCGCCGAACCCGCGGTGGCGACCGCGGCCGACAGCGCGGTGCTGTCGAACGCCTGGCTGCTGATCGCCCTGCCGCTCGCGGGCGCGGCGATCCTGCTGCTCGGCGGGCGGCGCACCAACGGGTGGGGGCCGCTGCTGGCCACCGCCCTGCCGGTCGGCTCCTTCGTCTGGGCCGTCCTGGCCCTGTTCGAGCTCCTCGGCCGGGGCACGGCCGAGCGCAGCGTCTCCGTCCCCGTCTACGAGTGGTTCGCGGCAGGCGACTTCTCCGCCCGGATCAACCTCCTGGTGGATCCGCTCTCGATCAGCTTCGTCCTGCTGATCACCTTCGTGGGTTCGCTCATCCACGTCTACTCGCTCGGCTACATGGCCGAGGACCCCGCCAGGCGGCGCTTCTTCGCCTACCTGAACCTGTTCGTCGCGGCCATGCTCGTGCTGGTGCTCGCGGACAACTTCGTCCTGCTGTTCCTCGGCTGGGAGGGTGTGGGCCTCGCGTCCTACCTGCTCATCGGGTTCTGGCAGTACAAGCCCGCGGCGGCCACCGCGGCCAAGAAGGCGTTCCTGATCAACCGGGTCGGTGACATCGGTCTGCTCGTGGCGATCATGATCATGTTCACCGTGCTCGGCGCGGTGAGCTTCAGCGATGTCTTCGCCGCGGTGCCGGGCGCCGGTGACGGCGTCCTCCTCGCGATCGGGCTCCTCCTGCTCCTGGGCGCCTGCGGCAAGTCCGCGCAGCTCCCGCTCCAGGCGTGGCTGCTCGACGCGATGGAGGGCCCGACCCCGGTGTCGGCGCTCATCCACGCCGCCACCATGGTCACCGCCGGTGTGTACCTGATCGTGCGCGCCGGGCCGATCTTCGAGGGCGCCCCCGTGGCCCAGACCGCCGTCATGACGGTCGGCGCCGCCACCATGCTGGCGGGCGGGATCATCGCCTCCGCCAAGGACGACATCAAGAAGTCCCTGGCCGGATCCACGATGAGCCAGATCGGAATGATGGTGCTGGCCGCCGGGCTCGGCCCGGTCGGCTACGTCGCCGCCATCGCCCACCTGGTCACGCACGGCTTCTTCAAGGCCGGGCTGTTCCTCGGCGCCGGCTCGGTCATGCACGGCATGAACGACGGTGTCGACATGCGCAGGTACGGCGGGCTGGCGTCGAAGATGCCGATCACCTTCGCCACCTTCGGCCTCGGCTACCTCGCCATCATCGGAGTCCCGTTCCTGTCCGGCTGGTGGACCAAGGAGAGCATCATCTCCGCCACCTTCGGCATCGGCGGCACGGCCGGGATGGTCTTCGGTACCGCCGTCATCGCCGGAGCCGCGCTCACCGCCTTCTACATGTCCCGGATGGTCTTCATGACCTTCCTCGGCAGGAAGCGCTGGGACGAGGGCGTGCACCCGCACGAGTCCCCGGTGAGCATGACCGCCCCCATGGTGGTCATCTCGATCGGATCGGTCTTCCTCGGCGCCTTCCTGGTGCTCGGCGACCGGTTCGCGGGCTTCCTCGCCCCGGCGGTCGGCGCCGAACCGCACCACTTCACCGTGGGGCACGCCTTCACCGCCCCCTACGGCCTGGCTGCCCTGGCCGTGCTGGTCCTCGGCGTGGCGCTCGCCTGGTTCGCGTACCTGCGCAAGCCCGTGGCACGCACCGCCCCCGAGGGCAACCTCGTCACCGACGCGGCCCGCAACGAGCTGTACGGCAACGAGATCAACGAAGGCCTGTTCATGCGGCCCGGCCAGGTGCTCACCAAGGCGCTGGTCGTCATCGAGGACAAGGTCGTCGACGGCGCGGTCAACGGGATCGGTGCCGGGGTCCGCGACTCCTCCACCGGGCTCGGCAGGACACAGACCGGGTTCGCCCGCACCTACGCGCTCACCATGCTCCTCGGCGCCGTCATCGTCGCCGCGACGCTGGTTGTGAGGTTCTAAATGATCCCCTGGCTCACTCTCGCGATCGCGCTTCCCGCGGTCGGCGCGGCCGTCATCTGGGCGCTGCCGCGCGTCAAGGCCACGGCAGCCGCGGACACCGCGGCCCAGGCCGGCGCCTCGGCCCGCGCCGACGCCGGTTCGGGCACCGCCACGGCCACCAGGACCCGCCCCGCCGCCACCGGCGGCGCGGCGGCCCCGGCCGAGACCGCCAAACGCCTGGCACTCGGCTTCTCGGTCGCGACCCTGCTCCTGGTCGCGGCCATGGCCCTGAACTTCGACACCTCGGGGGCGGGCGGCCTCCAGTTCGAGGAGGTCTACCCGTGGATCCCCTACTTCGGGGTCCACTTCGCGGTCGGCGTCGACGGCATCTCCCTGCTGCTGATCCTCATGTCCGTGGTCCTGGTGCCGCTGGTGGTGCTGGCGGCCTGGAACGAGTACTCCGACCGTGAGGACGGCGGACGCGGCTACTTCGCCCTCGTCCTCGCCCTGGAAGCGATGATGATCGGTGTCTTCGCGGCCACCGACGTCTTCCTGTTCTACGTGTTCTTCGAGGCCATGCTCATCCCGGTCTACTTCATGATCGGGCGGTACGGGCGCGGCGCCGACAGCGCCAGGGCCGCGATGAAGTTCCTGCTGTACAGCCTCGCGGGCGGCCTCATCATGCTGGTCGCGGTGATCGGCGTGTACGTCGTCGGCGGCACTTTCCTGTGGACCGAGCTCACCGACCCGGGCGGCGCCCTCGCGGCCGTCGACCCGGCCACGGCGCGCTGGCTCTTCCTCGGATTCTTCATCGCCTTCGCGATCAAGGCCCCGATGTGGCCGGTGCACACCTGGCTGCCCACCGCGGCCGGGTCCTCCAGCCCCGGCACGGCGGTACTGCTGGTCGGCGTGCTGGACAAGGTCGGCACCTACGGCATGCTCCGGTACTGCCTGGAGATGTTCCCGGCCGCCGTGTCCTGGTTCGTGTGGCCGGTGGTGGGGCTGAGCCTGGTCAGCATCGTCTACGGTGCGATCCTCGCGATCGGGCAGAGCGACATGATGCGCCTGGTCGCCTACACCTCGGTGTCCCACTTCGGCTTCATCACCCTGGGGATCTTCGCCCTGACCCAGCAGGCGCAGGCCGGAGCCGCCCTGTACATGGTCAACCACGGGTTCGCCACCGGCGCGCTCTTCCTGGTGGTGGGCTTCCTCATCGCCCGCCGGGGCAGCTCCAGGATCGAGGACTACGGGGGCGTTCAGAAGGTCGCGCCCAAACTCGCCGGGGTCTTCCTGGTCACGGGGCTCGCCGGCCTGGCACTGCCGGGCCTGGCCCCCTTCGTCAGCGAGTTCCTGGTGTTCGTCGGCGTGTACGCCTTCAACCCGGTCCCGGCGGTCATCGCCACGGCCGGTGTGGTCCTCGCGGCGCTCTACATCCTGTGGATGTACCAGCGCACGATGACCGGCCCCACCCCGGAGAGGCTGTCCGGGCTCCCGGACCTGTCCGGGCGTGAGATGTGGGCGGTCGCCCCGCTGGTCGCCCTGATCATCGCGTTCGGCGTCTACCCGCAGCCCATGCTCAACGTGATCAACCCCGCCGTCGAACGCACCGTGGAGGCCGAGGCCGACACCGCAGTGGCGGTCACGGACGGCGACGCGGAAGGAGACGAGGAGTGATCCCCCTCAACCTTGCGGACGGGGCGCCCCCGGCGCTCCACGGAGTCACGGAGGCGCCGCCGGCCCTGGACTGGTGGCTGCTCGCCCCGTTCCTGGTGCTGTTCGGCGCCGGTGTGCTGGCGGTCCTGTTCGAGGCCTTCTGGCCCAAGGACTCCCGCCGCACCGTACAGATCGCCCTCGCGGCGCTCGCCCTGCTGGTCACGTTCGTCCTGCTGATCCTCCAGGTGGAGGCGGTCGGGGAGGGTACGACCGTCGCCAACGGTGTGCTGGCGGTGGACCGCACGGTGCTCTTCTTCCAGGGCACCATCACCGTGCTGGCCCTGGTCAGCCTCATGCTGATCGCCGAGCGGCGGGACGGCCGGGACGCGTTCTCGGCCCAGGCCGCCACCGTCCCGGGCAGCGAGGAGGAGCGCACGCACATCCTCGCGGGCTCCCAGCACACCGAGGTCTACCCGCTGGTGCTGTTCGCCGTGCTGGGCATGCTGATGTTCCCGGCCTCGAACGACTTCCTCGTCATGTTCATCGCCCTGGAGGTGATGAGCCTCCCGCTGTACCTGCTGTGCGGCCTGGCCCGCCGCCGTCGCCTGTTCTCGCAGGAGGCCGCGGTCAAGTACTTCCTGCTGGGCGCGTTCTCCTCGGCGTTCTTCCTGTTCGGGATCGCCATGGTCTACGGTTACGCGGGCTCGGTGAACTTCGGTGTGATCCGCCTGGCCGTGGAGTCGGGTGGGGCGGAGATCTTCGCCGACGGCAACGGTGAGCCGCTGCTGCTCATGGGTGTGGGCCTGGTCGCGATCGGCCTGCTGTTCAAGGTCGGCGCCGTGCCCTTCCACAACTGGAAGCCGGACGTCTACCAGGGCGCTCCGACCCCGATCACCGCGCTGATGGCCTCCTGCACGCTGGTGGCCGCCTTCGGTGCCCTGCTGCGGGTGTTCTTCGTCCCGTTCGGCACCTCGGCGCAGATCTGGGAGCCGATGCTGTGGACGGTGGCCGTCCTGACGATGGTCGTCGCCGCGCTCGTCGCCGTCACCCAGCGGGACATCAAGCGGCTGCTGGCCTACTCCTCGGTGGTGCACGCCGGGTTCATCCTCACCGCCGTGGTCGCGGGCAGCGTCGACGGGCTCGCGGGCGCCATGTTCTACCTGGCCGCCTACGGGTTCACCACGCTGGGCGCGTTCGCCGTCGTCACCCTGGTGCGGACCCGGGACGGCGGGCAGGAGCTCGGCGACATCGACCGGTGGGCGGGTCTGGGACGTCGTTCCCCGGCCCTGGCCCTGGCCCTGTCGCTGTTCCTGCTGGCCTTCGCCGGCATCCCGCTCACGAGCGGGTTCATCGGCAAGTTCGCGGTCTTCGAGGCGGCCGTCGCGGCCGGGGCGGCCCCGCTGGTCGTCGTCGGTGTGCTCAGCAGCGCCGTCACCGCGTTCTTCTACGTCCGCATCATCGTTGTGATGTTCTTCCGGGATTCCGAGGGCGAAGGCCCCACGGTGGCCCGGGCCGGTCTGCTCACCGGCGGTGTGATCACCGTGGGTGTCGCGGCCACCCTGGCGCTCGGCATCTTCCCGGGGCCGGTACTGGGCAACCTCCTGCCGTCCTCCGAGCCGGGTCAGGAACCCGCAGCGGTAATGGTTGACCAGGTCACAGCGGTTCCGGGCGAGGAGTGACCGCCTACCCGGGTGTGGCTTTGGACGATCATTCCGGGTCGGATACCGTGGCAAGTCGGATCATGTTCATGTGCTGAGCGTGTGACGGCCCCCTCCCGAGGGGGCCGTCACACGCCCGTTCAACAGGTGGAGCTTTACGGTGAGCGGTGCTGTCCCGAGCGGTTTTCTCGCTCTGCCGAGAGTTGACCCGAGCCTCGCCCGGGAGGTCAAGGACGACCTGGAGAAGGTCGAGGACCTGCTGAGGGAGTCGGTCCGGTCCAGCGACCCCATGCTGACCGAGGCCGCCTCCCACCTGCTGGCCGCGGGAGGCAAGCGCTTCCGCGCCATGCTGGTGCTGCTCGCGGCCCACTTCGGCGACCCCCGGGTCCCCGACCTCATCCCGGCCGCGGCCGTGGTCGAACTGACCCACGTGGCGACGCTCTACCACGACGACGTCATGGACGAGGCGGAGTTGCGCCGCGGCAAGGCCAGCGCCAACCAGCGCTGGGGCAACACCATCGCCATCCTCACCGGCGACTACGTGTTCGCCAAGGCCTCCACGATGCTGGCCGACCTGGGCACCGAGGCCGTCCGGCTCCAGGCCGAGACCTTCGCCCGCCTGGTCCAGGGACAGATCCTGGAGACCTCCGGACCGCGCGACGGGATCGACCCGCTCGACCACTACCTGAACGTCATCGACGACAAGACGGCCTCGCTGATCGCCTCCTCCGCGGAGTTCGGCGGCATGTTCGGCAAGGTCGACCCCGAGACGGTGAGCACCCTGACCCGCGCCTGTGACGCGCTGGGGATGGCCTTCCAGCTCGCCGACGACATCCTGGACGTGGCCAGTGAGAGCGCCGATTCGGGCAAGGTCCCCGGAACAGACCTGCGCGAGGGCGTGCTCACTCTGCCGATGTTCTACGCGATGCGTTCGCAGGACCCGGCCGACGAGCGGCTGAAGTCGCTGCTGGGCCGTCCGCTCGACGACACCGAGGCCGAGGAGGCCCTGGGGCTGCTGCGCCCGCACCCCGCCATGGCCGAGGCCGACGCCACCCTGCGCGGCTGGGCCGACCGGGCCCGCTCGGAGCTGGTCACCCTGCCGGACATCCCGGCCCGGGACGCCTTCCTGGCCCTGTGCGACTACGTGGTGGAACGCTCGGGCTGACCGGCACCGCGCACCTGTGGCCGCGGGCCCCGACCGGAATCCTCCGGCCGGGGCCCGCGGTGCGTTCGGGACCGGACCGGACCGGACCGGCCACGGTTCCGGTACGGGCCGCGGAACCGCAACCACGGCCGCGGAGGCGGCGTCTCAACGGGTGACGTCCTTACGCTCCCCGACGGAAGGCCGGACACCATGCCCGCACCCCCGCAGGCCGCCCGCCGCAACCTGGGGCTGTCCCCGCTCACCTCGGGCGATCCCGTGCGGATGGGTGGCCACACGCTGGTGGGGCGGCTGGGCGCGGGCGGTCTGGGAACCGTCTACGCGGCTCTGGGCCACGACTCGCAACTCTTCGCGGTCAGGGTTTTCCGTCCCGGGTACACCGCCGACCCCGGCTTCCGGGCACGGCTCCGGGAGGAGGTCGATCTGGTCCGGCGGGTCGACAGCCCCTACATCCCGCGTTTCGTCACCGCCGCCCCGGAGGCGGACCCTCCCTGGATGGCGACGGAGCTCGTACCCGGACCGACCCTCGGCGAGTGGGTGGCGGGCAGCGGGCCGCTGACCGGGGAGGCGCTGCTCGCTGTGGCCGCCGGAACCCTGGAGGCCCTGTGCGCCCTGCACAACCGGGGCCTGGTGCACCGGAACCTCGGACCGGGCAACGTCAAGCTCGCACCGACGGGACCGAAGGTGCTCGACCCGGGGATCGCCCGCGCATTGGACGAAGCGGTCCTGGCCCGGACCGGAGGGCTGGCCGGGGCTCCCGGACGGACCGCGCCCGAACGGTACCGGCGGGGCGGTTCCGGGCCGGGGGTGGATGTGTTCGCCTGGGGCGTGCTGTTGGCCTTCGCCGCGACCGGGCGGGAACCCTTCGGGGAGGGGACTCCGCAGGAGGTGGCGCGCCGGGTCCTCTGGGAGGAACCCGACCTGGAAGGGGTCCCCGAGGACCTGTTGCCCCTGGTCGAGGCCGCACTGGACAAGGACCCGGACCGGCGCCCCCGCTCCCCGGAACTGCTCCGCGGGCTTCCCGCGGACGGTGTGCAGACGGCCGAGCTGGTGCGCCGGGGGTGGCTGCGGCTGGCGCGGCCCCGTGCGCGGGGGAGGCGGCGGCTCCTGGTCCTGGCCGCGGCGGCGGGAGCCTTTCTGGCGGCCTGGGCGGTCGGGGTGCTGCTGTTCCCGGGAGCGGCTGCGTGGTGATCTCCTCAGCCGCCCTACCGGCACGTTCGCCGTCCTCTCCGGGCATGACGGGAGCAGAGGTGACAGGACGACGGCGCCGCCCCCGGTTCGTGGGGCGGCGCCGTCGGCTCGGGGAGCGTCAGCTGATCACGGGGAGGGCCTCGGAACCGGGCAGGTCCATGAAGGTGGGGTGCTCGACCATGCCCTCGGGGGTCTCCTGCTCGGCGGTGCCGCCCTCGACGGACACCAGGTCACTGGTGTCCACCTGGCCCAGCAGGTCGCCCTGGCCGAGACCGTTCACCAGGTCCTCGGCGGTCGTGGTGTCGATGCCCTCGGCGACCCGGGGCAGCTGGGCCTCGGAGAGGGGGCCGTCCAGGGAGACGGTCTCGGCGGCGCCGGGCTCGGACACACCCGAGACCACGGCGTCGGTCAGGTCCTGGACGCCCGGGGCCTCCGGGATGCCGGTGTTCCCGGCGGAGCTCTGCGGAACGGTCAGGTCGCGGTCCTCCCAGGCGCGGTTGCCCACCATGCCCAGGACCTCCTCCTCGCCGAGGTTCACGTAGTTGTCCTCGGTCAGCTCCGTGGCCTCCACGACGTCCTGGAGCTGGTCCGGGGTCTCCAGGCCGAAGGCGGCGGCCAGGTCCCACATGTTGGGAGCGGTGGGCGCCGCGGTCTCGGAGTGGCTCATGGGGAGGGTGGCCCCCTGCCCGCCCAGCGGGTCGAGCTCGTCCAGGACCAGGGCGTTGCCCCCGGTCAGGTTGGTGACCTCGCCGACGTCGGGGAGCGAGGACGCCTCGGACAGTTCGGGCACCCGGGGGGCGTCCAGGTCGGGCAGGGTGAGCATCTCGTCGCGCAGCTCGGTCACCGCCACCACCGTGTGGGGAAGGACCTCGGTGGCGGTGTCCTCCACCGACGTCCCGGCCTCGCGGGCGGTGTCCTCCAACGCGACGCTGGTGTCCTCGGCCGAGGCCTCCAGGGCCCGCCCCGCGGCCTGGCCGACGGTGTCGTGCGGGTCGCCGTCCAGACCGGTGGCGTCCTGCGTCCGGGCCGCGGCGTCGGCCAGCGGGGAGTCGGGCAGCACGGCGCCCAGGTCCGGTGCGGGCTTGGTGTTGTTCGCGGTGTCCTGGAGTTCGCTCAGGGCGCTTCCGGCGACCGGGGTGAGGCCCTGGGGGGCCAGCTCGTTCATGGTCGGGGCCACGCCCTCGACGAGCGCCCGCTCGACGACCGGGGCGATCTCGTGCATGGGGGTCTTCAGGTCCTCGGCGCCGGCGACCCCTGCGCCGAGGGCCACGAAGCCCGCGGTGCCCGTGGCGAGGAGTACGACTCGGGCGGAGAAACGCTTGGTCTGCGTCATGGTTTTCCTTCCCTGGTGAAGCTCTGGTGTGCGAGATGGCCGTAATGCCGCGTGCGGCGGCCGTGGGGAGCCGGGGCGGACCACCGGCTGACGTGAATCACGTGAACGACGGCACGGGACTCAGGTCAGCTCCCAGGAGAAGTGCTGGCTGGGAACGGTCCGGGGCGCGCGGAAGGCGCCGGGGCGGGACCGTTCGCTAGTCGGGTGAGACCGTGGGGTCGTCGGCCGGGTCGACGGGCACGGCGTGCAGCCGGTGCGCGGCCAGGCGCATGGTGTCGGCGGCGGGCGCGGGGAGGGGAGCACTGGTGAGGTAACCGGCGACGGAGGGCGCGCCGGCCGGTCCGTTGGCGGTGGGCGCGGGTGAGCCGGCGGTCTGCTGGACGCGCTGGTGCTCGGGCGCGCGGTCGGCTGCGCCGTGGTCGGTCGCCGCCGTCTCGGCGGCATCGACCGGACCCCCGGTCTGCGCGGGGGTGCGCTGTGGGGTGGCCGTCGTGTCGAGGACGGCGGGGCTCCGGTCGGTCTCCGCTTCGGTCCGCTCGGCCTCCGCGTCCCCCCGAGGACGCCGCTCCGCGCTGTCCCCGGCGGGTTCGGCGGGGACGGTACTACGGGATGCCCGGGCCTCGGTGGTCGGGAGCGCGTGGTTCAGACCCTGCTCGACCGCGGTGTCGCCGGTGCGGCCGATCTCCGTGACGACCTCGCGTACCTCGCTCCGGACCTCGGTGACGGCCGGTTCGGGCAGGGAGGCGGCGGCAGCGGCGGTGTCGGCGGTGTGCTTGCCCAGGCTCTCGTGCACGGTGCCCAGGGTCGTGTTCACCGGTTCGGCGACCCGCTCCGGCACGACCTGTTCCAGGGACTTCTCCTCGCCCAGACCGAGACTCCTTCCCGGGGTCAGGGCCTCGGCGGGGAGGGAGCCACGGGTCGCCGAGGTGTTCTCGCCGGCCGGGGTGTCCGGGAGCGCGGGGGCGGTTTCGGCCTGCGCCGGGGCGGCGGAGCAGAGCAGCCACAGCACGGTGAGGAACGCGCCGATCAGGAGCGGAAGGCAGAGCAGGGAGGGCGCCGCCGCGCACGCGGCCGAGACGGCACGGAGCGTGCCGGTTCGGCTGGTGCGAGGTATCAAGGGAACCCTCCGGGACGTGCTGCCAGGTCGGGACGGGGCAGAGCCCGACGCCCACGACTTGACGTTAGCACAGTGTCACCGAGAGTAGTTTGGAATGGCCGAAACCGGGGAAGCCGGAGAGGGTCACGCCCGGGGGTCGGCGGGGCTGGTGGCTTCGGGATCCGGAGGCTCGGGGCGTACGGGGTCGTCCCGGTCGACGTCCTCCGTCGCGGTCGGAGCGACCGCGGCGGTGGAGGCGGCCATTCGTGCGGCTGTGGTCCGGGCCCGCGAGTTCCGGATCTGGTCGAAGGCGAACACGCACACGGCCAGCCAGACGAACACGAAGCCGATCCAGCGGCTCAGCGGCATCTCCTCGTTCTGAATCAGCCAGCCGATCAGGAACATCATGGTCGGTGCGATGAACTGCAGCATGCCGATGATGCTCAGCGGCACCCGGCGCGCCGCCAGGCCGAACAGCAGCAGCGGGAGCGCGGTAACGAACCCCCCGCCCACCAGCAGGGCGGTGTGTGCCGGGGAGACGGAGAGGGCGGTGCCCGCCCCGGTCGCCTCCAGGTAGACCACGAACCCCAGCGCGGGCAGGAACATCACCAGGGTCTCGACGGTCAGGCTCTGCATACCGTCAAGGTCCACGTACTTCTTCACCGCCCCGTAGGCGGCGAAGGAGGAGGCCATCAGCAGGGAGAGCCAAGGCGTGGAGCCGTAGGCGACGGTCATCACCCCGACCGCCACCACGCCGAAGCCGACCGCCACCCACTGGGCGGCGCGCAGCCGCTCGGCGAAGAACACCACCGCCAGACAGACCGTCATGAGGGGGTTGATGAAGTAGGCCAGTGAGGCCTGGAGTGTCTGGACGGTGGAGACCGCGTAGATGAACCCCCACCAGTTCACCGAGATGAGCACGGCGGCCGCGGCGACCGGGAGCAGTTTCCGGGGGTTGCGCAGGACCTGGGGCAGCCAGGACCAGCCGCGTCGGGCGACGAACAGGAAGACGCACATCGCGAGGAGCGCCCAGACCATGCGGTGGGCGAGGACCTCGGTGGGTTCGGAGGCGGAGAGGAAGGGCCAGTAGAGGGCCGCGAAGCCCCACAGGAGAAAGGCGCTCGCCCCGAGGGCGACGCCGCGGTTGGTTTCCGACACATCCGTAATCGTAGGACCAATAAGTTTCCCTGTCGCCCGCCCACCCTCTGCCTGTGGACAACCTCCGTGACCCGGGCGCGGATGTTGTCCACAGGCGGGGTGCGGGCCCTGGGAAGCCCTGGACGGTGCGGATAGCCTGGAACCATGTTCGGCACAAAGACGACGATGGTCGACCCCGCACAAGCCCTGCCCGGCCGTGACACCGAGATGCCGGTGCCTTCCGAGCACACCGTGCTGGGGACCCGGCTCACCCCGCCCTATCCGGAGGGCAGCGAGATCGCCGACCTGGCGATGGGCTGCTTCTGGGGTGCCGAGCGCACCTTCTGGCGACTGGGCGCGGAACGCGGGATCATCACCACCGCGGTGGGCTACGCCGGTGGCTACACGCCCAACCCCACCTACGAGGAGGTGTGCTCGGGCCTGACCGGTCACACCGAGATGGTGCGCGTGGTCTTCGACCCGGCGAAGATCTCCTACACCGAGATCCTCAAGGTGTTCTGGGAGGGCCACGACCCGACCCAGGGGATGCGCCAGGGCAACGACGTCGGTACCCAGTACCGGTCGGCGATCTACTACCACTCCGAGGCCCAGCGTGAGGCCGCCGAGGCCACTCGGGACGCATTCCAACCGGCCCTGACCCGCTCCGGCTACGGCCCGATCACCACCGAGATCGCCCCGCTCCGGGCGTTCTACTTCGCCGAGGACTACCACCAGCAGTACCTGTCCGACGCCAAGAACCCGGGCGGGTACTGCGGGATCGGTGGCACCGGTGCCAGCTGCCCCATCGGGGTGGCCACCACCGATGACGCGGCTGAGTAGTACCTCCGAGTACACACGAGTGCGTCCGCGCACGCTTGACTGGCGGCTGAGCGGCGGCCTCAGCCGCCAGTCGATGATGGTCGGGCCCTCACGGCCCCGCGCGGATGGCGGGGCGTGCCAGAGCGGGGGTTTTCAGCGATTCGCCGGGCCTGGCCGCACCATCGGACCGCACTGCCTGCTCACCGGCCGTCGCAGAGTTCTGTTCGCGACCGGCCCTGCCCACCGGGGCCAGGGCTGATGCTCAAGCGACGAGGACGTCCTCCTGGCCTCCCGGCTGCGCGAAGACTTCGACAACGCCCTGTGCCATCCGCTGGACGCTGCCGCGCTGGCGGACGCCTTCGACGCGGTCGGCCCCGCGACTCCTTCGCGGCGAGCAGGACGGCGCCCCTCCACGAACTCCTGGATGCCAGTTCCCGACCCCGGGCCCGCGCCGGTGGTACCAGTCCGAGTAGGTGGTATTCGGGTGCGGGCCGGTGCGCGCAACAGAACCCCGAAATCCACATCGTGTGAATTGGATTGCCGGATAACCGGATCGTCCAGGGGTCATGTATGAGGATTGGGTCAGCGGAATCGGGGCGGTTGGTGAAAGGGAGGGTCGAGGGTCCCACGTGTTCACCCGGCGTTCGACCAGGCCCGGGGATCGCCTGTAAAGCCAGTTCACAGCCTCTGTGCGGGCCTGATCCAGAAGAGTGCGTAACGCATCTCCGGTCACCGCGGCGCCGATTGTAACGGTCGCAACGCCATTGTTCCTCACCCCGAAGAGTGAGATCACCGGGCACTCCATGGCAGTGGGTCGGGTCCGTGGACAACGTGGTTTAATCGTGCTCGGCGCGATCGCGCCATTTCCTCCGCGGCCTGCCGACCCGGCACCGAGGTGACCATGGAAGGACATCCGATTCCTGACGATCGAGGCGAGGCGCGGGCGTTCCGGGCCAACCTGATCGTCCATTGCGTCTTCGCGCCGCTGTCGGTACTGGTGGTGCCCCTCCTCGTCCTCAACGGAGCACGGGCATGGCAGGTCACGGCGACAGTCCTGGCGGCGGTGGCACTGCACGCCGCGATCGAGGTGGCCCGCCGCCGCCCCGCCACGGGTTTCGCGGTCGCCTCGGCAGCCATGCTGGGACTGGTGTTGACGCCCGTGCCCGGGTGGGAGCCCAGCGCGCTTCCGTCCGCGGTGTGCTTTCTACTGGCGTTGTGGCGGTTCACGACCGTCGCGGAACCTCGGCTGCGCCTCGCCGCGCTCCTGGTGAGTTTCATCGGAATCGTCATCGCCGGGCTGCTCTCCTGGACCCGGATCGAGGGCTCCGTCCCCGGGTGGGCACCCCTGGTCCAGGGCGCGATCGGAATGGGCATCGTCATCGCGGTGTGGGCCGCCGCGATCGCGGCGGCCCGTAGGAGGGAGCGGGCCGCTCGTGCGGAGCAGCTACGACTGGATGCCGCTATCGCCACCGAACGGGCGCATATCCGCCGTGACCTGCACGATGTCATCGCTCACTCGCTCACGGTCATGGTCGCGCGGGTCGATGCGGCGTCTGTCACCACGAGCGACGTCGGCACGAGCCGGGAACTGGAGGACGTGGCCGAGGCGGGACGCGACGCGCTCGGGGCGCTGCGAGCCATGTTGACCGTGCTGGATGCGGAACGCCCCGACCGGGACGAGCGTCCACTGACCGTGGCCGCACTGCCGGAGCTGGCGGAGGCGGCGACGACACCGCTGCACCGGGTGACCTTCGAGGAGGCCGGAGAACGCAGGCCGCTGACGATCGGGGCCGAGTTGGCCCTCGTTCGTGTCGCACAGGAGGGAATCACCAACGCGCTTCGCCATGTGCGACCTCCGGTCGCCGTGCGGGTCCGCCTTGAGTGGCAGGGCCCGTACGCCCTCCTTGAGGTTCATGACGACGGCGGAGCCGGCGCGCTGCACGGCGGCTCCGCGGGGACCGGACTGGTGGGCGCACGGGAGAGGGTCGAAGCCGCGGACGGTACGTTCACCGTGACGCGGAAGAGTGGATGGATGCTGGCTGCGCGACTACCGACCAAGGAATTCCAATGAGCTCCGTACGGGTACTCCTGGCCGACGACCAGGACTTGTTGCGCGGCGCGCTCCGGACGGTGCTGGAGGCCGACCCGCGGATCGAGGTCGTCGGTGATGTGGGCGACGGTCGGTCCGCGATCGAGGTCGTGCGCTCCCACCGCGTCGACGTGGTGCTCATGGACATCCGGATGCCCAGGCTCGACGGTGTCAGCGCGACCGAGGAGATCACGCGCCTGTCACCGTCGACGCGGGTGCTGATCCTCACGACGTTCGACGCCGACGAGCTCGTGGTCGCCGCCGTCCGAGCCGGCGCGAGCGGTTATCTGACCAAGGACACGCGTCCGGCCGCACTCTGCCGGGCGGTCCATGACGTCGCCGCTGGCACGTCCGCCCTGGCACCGGGTGTGGCGACCAAGATCATCGGTATGCTTCGCCGCTCACCGGGGACCGACGCCCATGCGCTGGACGCCCTCACCCCGCGTGAGGGCGAAGTCTTCGAACTGATCGTCGCGGGCATGTCCAACGCCGAAATAGGGGCGAAGCTTCACCTGACCCAGAACACGGTCAAGACCCACGTACGGGCGCTCCTGATGAAGCTCGGGCTGCGGGACCGCGTCCACGTGGTGATCTACGCCTACGAACACGGCCTCGTCCGCGCGGAATGATCTCCCGTTCCCGGCGGTGGTCGGTTCGCGGGTCTCGGAGGGTTCGGTTCACGCCACCTGTCTCCGAGCCTTTCCGTAACACAGGACCCGGCGGATGATCGCGGTTGTACCGAGTGTGAGACACACCAGGGAGAGTAGTGCGAGCAGAGGCATCATCCAGGCGGCGACGATCCAGTACTGGAAGCTGAACGAGCCGCCCTGGACGCCGATGAGCGTCGGAAGAAGTGCCCCGATGACGGTCACGAGCGCAAGTGGCGTCAGCCGAAGCGCCACTCCGGGCCAGCTGCTCTTCTGGCGCCGCACCGCCCAGCGCCGCGCGCGCACCACGGTGAACGTGAGGACCGCACCCAGGAAAAGGGTCAGTCCGAGCAGGACCGCGTTCACGACGGTCAGAGGATTGCTCATCCGGGTCGTTTCCGCACCGCTCCGTTCGGCCAGCAGGTTCGTCGACAGCAGCCCGGGCGCACCGGCGCTGTTGCCCAGAACGATCGCGGCCTCTCCGGTTCCGGGTGAGAAGACCATGTCGCCGGTCCAGGTCGCCAAGGCGCCGCCGTGGCCGATCAGCGGCTGCGGAGCCCACTCCTGTTCGGGACGGACTTCCCATCCCAAACCGTGGCCATCGGCTCCTGGCTGGGCCGTGTGCATCTCCTCCAGGGACTCTGTGCTCAACAGGTCGACACCGAGCGTTCCCTGATTGAACCGCACCCACCGCACCATGTCGTCCAGGGACGAGACGACACCGCCGTTCCCCACGCATGTGCCGGGCATCTCCGGGACGGTGAACGCCAGGCCGAGAATCGTCTCGTGCCCTGAAGCCAACCCGTCCGCCGGATCCGAACAGCCTTCCGTGGCGGTGGTCCCGTTCATGCCGAGCGGGGCGAACAACTCCGATTCCATGAACTCGTTGAACGGCTTTCCTGACTGGAGCTCAACGATCCGCGCGGCCACCGAGTAGTTTGTGTTGTGGTACTCGTACTGCGCACCCGGGGCGGCGTCCAAGGTCTTGTCCGCGAGTGCGTTGACGGAATCTTCGGCACTGCGTGGGGGCGGAAACGCGTACTCGTTGTTTGTTCTGATCGACAGACCCGAGGTGTGGCTCAAGAGGTGACGGACCGTTATGTCGCGAAACCGCGGATCCGCCATGGTGAACTCCGGTAGAACATCGACGACCGGATCGTCGAGATCGAAATTTCCTCGTTCCAGCAGGAGCATGATCGACGCCGCGGTCATCGACTTGCTCATCGAGGCGATCCGAAAACGTGTGTCCGAAGTGATGGCTTCCCCGTTTCCATCCTTGCCGCGGACCATGGTCTCGACCGAGTCACCGTCGATCACCGCCACAGCCAGGCCGGGGTTGTCGTACGCCTCCTGGTAGGTGTCGACCAGTTCTTCTCCTGCTGTGTCGGCGTGCACCGGAAGCGAAGTAAAGATAAAAGCCATGCCGACTGTCATGGAAAGTGTGAGAGCGGATCTGAGGGTTGGAAAAAGATGAGAGGAAAGGAATCTCATCCCGCGTCGGGTCATCATGGAAGAAACGTTAACCATCGCAGCACCGTTGCGCCTCACCCCGGAGAGTGAGCCGTGTTCGCCCGGAGGGTTGAGGCCGAAGCCCGTGGGCCGCCCTCCTTTTCACCCTGCAGACAGTCGCCCTCGAACCAGGTCCGCGTCATGACCATCGGCAGAGATCGGCTGCACGGCCGCGAGCGGCACCCTCGACACCGGACACCGGACACCGGACACCGGGCCGCCAGGCATCGGGCGGCCGGGCACCGTGCACCCGACGGCGGCCGATCGACCCGCCTCCCGGGGTGGCGGGTCGCGTTCAGCTCCCATGGGGCCGATACCTGGCCCAGGGGTCTGGGACGGTCTTGACCGGGACTCAGCCGTAGATCACGAGTACGGCCACCACGGCAGCGGTGTTCCACAGCGAGTGCGCCACCACGGTCGCCGTCATCCGGCGGGTCGTGAGGAACAGGGCCGTGTAGACCAGTCCGGCGACCATGATGGCGGCCACGTCGGGCGCCGAGGTCGGCAGGTGCAGCACGGCGAAGAGCAGCACCGAGACCACGGCTGCCGTGTACAGGGCGGCCCTGCGGTGGACGAACAGCTTCGGCAGCGCTCCCAGCAGGAAACCGCGGAAGTACAGTTCCTCGGCCGCTCCTCCGCCGACCACACCCAGGACCAGGGCGGCCGTGAGCGCGGTCAGCCCCGCCGAGGCGTTGGTGAGCACCTCCTGGACACCGGGGTTGTCGATCCCTCCGGCCATGGGGATCAGCACACCGAACTCCAGGAGCAGGCGCGGCGGCACGGTCGCGGCGCCGATGAGCGCGTCGCGCTTCCACGAACGCCACGTCAGTCCGGCGTCGGCCGGCGTCAGCCCTCGGCGGCGGAGCCACCAGAGCACCAGTGCCGTCGCGGCCACGAGTTCGACCAGGGCCAGGGCGATGAGCGTCCAGGGCGGCGGAGGCACCGGGGCCAGGATGCCCACCGCCAGCGGCGGGGCGACGAAGCACAGGAGGGCTCCGGCCAGGAAGAGGGCTGACGAGCGGACGGGAGCCGGTGCGGGGGGAGTTTCGTTCAACGGGGCCTCGGAGGTTCGGGAGCGTCCTGTGGACGGCTCGGTCACCGACCAACCTAGCGCCGGAGACCGCTCCCGGACCGACCGCGGCCCCGCCGTTGCCGAACCGGCTGCCGATCGGCGTCCCCGGGCCCTGTGGCAGGCTGGGGCGACGTTTCACGGCGACCGGTCCCCGCCGCACCCCTCCGGCCCGGGCAGGCGCCGGCGCACGCGGCCCCGGTCGTCGCCGGACGGACCCCCCGTCCGGTTCCGCACGATCCCCTCATGAGCAGTACCCGTGAACGGAAGACGCCGTCGGCACCTTCTCGCGACCCTCGAACCCATGCTCGAATCCGACGAGCGGGTCGAGGTGACGACCATCGTCAACCTCAAGTCGGTCTCCGTGGGCCGAACCGCGGCCACCGCGGCCGTTTCGGTGGCCCTGGGCAGCGGCATGGTCATGATCCCGAGCCCGGTCCCCATGTACCTGGCGATGACCGACCGGCGTCTGTTCATCTTCGAGGCGGACCCGACGTTCGCCAAGCCCAAGGAACTGTTGATAACCCTGCGCCGGGCCGGTCTGGTCCGCTCGCGCATCCGCGAGCGGGTGATCAACTCGTCCTTCGTGGTCACCGTGCCGGGTGAGGAACAGGGTCTGCGGATCCTGTTCCCCCTGTTCGGTCGCAAGGAGCGCGACGTGGTGGCCGCGGCCATCCCCGAGGAGGGCTGAGCCCTCGTCGGCCGACGGGAGACCGAACGGCGCGGCACGGCGGGCCGGTGCTCGGACCAGCCCGCCGTGCCGTGCCCGCGCTGCCGGAAGCCGCTGGGGCCCGCCGCCGTCCGGGCTTTCCGATCGGTAACGCGGGTTGAACTCGAAGATAACGAAGTGGTATCGATGGGGGGTGCGAGTCGAGAGAGCCCCGGTGGGCGCCCAGGCCCCACCCCCAACCGTTCCGGCCACATCCTGGATGGAGTTCGCCCGCGTCGCCGCCATGGTCGCGGTCATCCTCGTGCACGCCTACTCCCCGTTGGTGAGCACCCTCCAGGCCGAGCTCGGCGGTCCCACGTGGTGGACGGCCAACGTCGTGGACGCCGCCGTGCGCTGGTGCGTCGCGGTGTTCGTGATGATCAGCGGCGCGCTGCTGCTGCGCCCACGCGAGGAGAGCGCGGGTGACTTCTACCGCAAGCGGTGGGCCAGGATCGGTGTGCCCCTGCTGGTCTGGAGCGCCGCCTACCTGCTCTGGCACTACTGGCGCGAGGGCATCGACGCCTCCCAGGCCGCCGCCCAGGCCGCCTCGGGATCGCCGTCGATCCACCTGTACTTCCTCTACGTCATCGCGGGCCTCTACCTGTTCACCCCGTTCCTGCGCACGGTGGTCGCACACACCTCGCGCACCGGGCTGTGGTGGCTGACCGGGGTGGCGTTCGCGGTGGGGATCGCCGACCAGCTGCTGTCCCTGGTCGAGGGGGCCGGCGGGGCGAGCGCCGTCACCCGCTTCCTGCCGTTCCTCGGCTACTACCTGCTGGGTTGGCTGCTGCTGACCGCCGACACCGGCCCCCGGACCACGCGCTACGGAGCCGTCGCGCTCGTCCTGGGCGTGGCCGGAACCGCCGCGGGCGCCGGGACGGCCGCCCGCATGGCGGGGGAGTGGGGCCCCGCCGGCGAGTACTTCTACGGCTTCCTCTCCCTGCCGATGATCCTCGCCGGGGCGGGCGCCTACCTCGTATTGCGCACCGCGGGCACCCGACTGGCCATGGCGCAGGGTCCGACCGCCGCGGCCACCAGGCGGGCCGTCCGGGTGGCGTCCGGGCTGAGCCTCGGCGTCTACCTCGTGCACGTCATGGTGCTGTACACGCTGCGCGACCTCTGGGGCGTGCCCGACGGCTTCCTCGCGCTGTTCGCCGCCGTGGGCTACGCAGTCGCGACCGCCGCGATCAGCCTGGTGCTGGTGGCCCTCGCCCAGCGGGTCCCCCTGCTGCGCGTCATCGTCTGATCCGGCCGCACCACCGCCGCCCACGGACCCCCGGGGCAAACCGCGCCCGGGGCCGGGAGGGGCACGCGGCCCTTGTTATCCTTCCCGGGCCAGTCGTACCACTCAGGTGGTCAGGGAATCCGGTGCGAATCCGGAACTGACGCGCAGCGGTGTGGGGGACGGGCGGGGTACGCGAGCCACTGGGGCACGGGTGCGCGGGCGGCAGCGTCCGCGCGGCACCGACCCGGGAAGGCACCCCGTCCGGAGGAACCCGAGTCCGAAGACCTGCTGGCCCCTCCGCGTCGAGTGCGCGGAGGCGAACCCGTGCCGGGCTCCGCGTTCGAGCCCCGAACCCGAGGCGTCCCCATGCCGCGTCACGCGCTCCCGTCCTTCGCCCTCCTGCTCGTCCCCGCCCTCGCCCTCACCGCCTGCGGTGTCCCGGGAGACCGGGAAAACGACAGCACCGAAGCGGCCACCGCATCCGGTTACCCCCGCACCATCGACAACTGCGGCCACGAGATCACCCTCGACACACCCCCGGAACGGGTGGTCTCCCTCAACCAGGGGTCCACCGAGATCCTGCTCTCCCTGGGCCTGGAGGACCGGGTGGTCGGCACCGCCACCTGGACCGACCCGATCATGACGGGGCTGGAGGAGGCCAACGCCGACATCCCCCGGCTGGCCGAGAACAACCCCTCCTTCGAACGGGTCCTGGAGGCCGACCCCGACTTCGTGACCGCCTCCTTCGTCTCCACGCTCGGCACCGGCGGCGTCGCCACCCGCGAACAGTTCGAGGAACTGGGCGTCCCCACCTACGTCTCCCCGACCGACTGCGCCGCGGGCAAGGACAACGAGAGCGGCGGGGACGGCTCCCGGAGCGAACCGCTCACCCTGGACTCCGTCTACGGCGAGATCCACGATCTGGCCGAGGTCTTCGGGGTGCAGGAGCGCGGGGAGGAACTGGTCTCGCAACTCCAGCTCCGGGTGGACACCGCGACCGAGGACCTGGAGGTCTCGGACGTGAGCCTCATGTACTGGTTCGCCAACTCCCAGTCGCCCTACCTCGCGGGCTGCTGCGGCGCCCCCGGGGCCATCACCGGCGCCGTCGGCGCCCGGAACGCCTTCGACGACACCCACGACGAGTGGCCCCAGATCAACTGGGAGACCGTCGCGGACCGTGATCCCGACGTCATCGTGCTCGGCGATCTGACCCGTGAGTCCCAGACCGCCGAGACCGCGGAGGCCAAGATCGCCTTCCTGGAGACCAACCCGGCCACCCGCAACCTCACCGCGGTGCGCGAGGAGCGGTACGTCCTGCTCAGCGGCCAGGCGATGAACCCCTCCATCCGCACGGTCGAGGGCATCGAGCTGGTCGCGGACGGCCTGCGCGAGCTCGGGTACACCCGGTGAGAGGTGCCCGCCCGGCACTGCTCATCACCTCAGGTCTCCTGCTCCTGGCCCTGTCGGTCTCGGTCGCAGTCACCATCGGCCCCGCCGACATCACCCCGGCCCAGGTCTGGCGGTCGGTCGCGGCGCGGTTCGGCCTCGGCGAGAGCCCGCTGTCGCAACTGCGCGAGGGGATCGTGTGGAACCTGCGGATGCCCCGCACCCTGCTCGCCGCGGTCTGCGGGGCGGGGCTGGCCCTGTGCGGCGCGGTGATGCAGTCCCTGCTGCGCAACCCGCTGGCCGACCCCTTCGTCCTGGGGGTCTCCTCCGGCGCCTCCACCGGTGCGGTCGCCGTGATCGTGCTCGGCTGGGGCGCCGGTGTGGTCTCGCTGTCGGCGGGTGCCTTCGTGGGCGCCCTGCTCTCCTTCGCCATGGTGATGCTGCTCAGCCACTCCCTGGGCGGCAGTATGGACCGGGTCGTGCTGTCCGGGGTCGCGGCCATGCAGCTGTTCTCGGCGCTGACCTCGTTCACCGTGCTGACCTCAGCGGACGCAGAGACCACCCGCGGGGTGCTGTTCTGGCTGCTGGGCTCCCTCAGCGGCGCGGGCTGGACCGACGTGCTCCTGTGCGCCGCCGTGCTCGGCCTCGTGCTCGCCGTCTGCCTGGCGAACACCACCACCCTGGACGCCTTCGCCTTCGGTGAGGAGGCCGCCGCGAACCTGGGCGTCCAGGTGGGCCGGGCCCGGGTGCTGCTGCTGAGCGCCACCGCGCTGCTCACCGCGGTCCTGGTCAGCTCCGCCGGCGCGATCGGCTTCGTGGGACTGGTCCTGCCGCACGCCGCCCGTGCGCTCACCGGCTCCTCCCACGCCAGGCTGCTGCCGGTCACCGTGCTGGCGGGCGCGGTCTTCCTGGTGTGGGTGGACACGGTCGCCCGGACCGCGCTGGACCCGCAGGAGATCCCGGTGGGGGTGGTCACCTCCCTCATCGGCGTGCCCGCCTTCGTCGCCGTGCTGTACCGCGTGAGGAGCAAGACTTGAACGAACTCGTCCGGGCCTCGGGGGAGGGGCTGCGCGCCGACCGGGTCAGCCTCGGAATCGGCGGCCGTATCCTGCTCGACGGCGTCACCCTCGTCCCCCGGCCGGGGGAGACCATCGGCCTGCTGGGCCCCAACGGGTCGGGCAAGTCCACCCTGCTGCGGCTGCTCGCCGGGGTACTCGGCCCCTCCGCCGGCGTGGTCACCCTGGACGGGAGCCCGCTGAACCGGGTCGGACGCCGGGCCGTGGCGCGGCGGGTGGCCACCGTCCAGCAGCACGCGCACACCCAGACCGAGCTGACCGTCCGCGACGTGGTGGCACTGGGTCGCATCCCGCACCGCCGCTCCTGGTCACCCATGGGCCCGGACGACCTGGCGGCCGTGACGCGGGCACTGGAACGCACCGGCCTGACCGACCGGGCCGACCAGTCCTGGCACACCCTGTCCGGCGGGGAGCGCCAGCGCGCCCAGATCGCCCGGGCCCTGGCCCAGGAACCCGGCGAGCTCCTGCTCGACGAACCCACCAACCACCTCGACATCCAGTACCAGCTCGACCTGCTGGAACTGGTCACCGGCCTGCCGGTGACCGCCGTGATCGCCCTGCACGACCTCAACCTGGCCGCGATGTACTGCGACCGCCTGGTGGTGCTCAAGGACGGCGGGGCCGTCGCCGAGGGCACGCCCTCCCAGGTCCTGACCCCCGCCCTCATCGAGGAGGTCTACGGGGTCCCGGTCGAGGTCACCCCGGGTTCCGACCATCCGGTGGTGCGCTTCCTGCGCCGGGGCGCCGCCCCGCCGGGCCGGACCGGGGCGGACCGGCCTCCCCGCGCCCCCTGACCTCCCCGCCGAGGCGGCACGGGAGCGGCCCGGCTAAAGTGTGAATCCTTTGCTCGTGGTACAGGAACCCGGTGCGAGTCCGGGGCGGTTCCGCCACTGTGACACCCCGATCCGGGGTGCAGCCAGACACTGGCCTCGGGCAGTCCGACCGCCGATGGGGCGAGAACCCCGAGGGAGGAGCCCGGCCATGACGGTCCGGATCGCTCTGCTGTCCACGTCCGACACCGACCTGCTGTCCGCGCGGGCCAGCGGCGCCTCATACCTGTGGGCCAACCCGTCCCGCGCCCGTGACGCCGAACTCACCGACACCGTCGAGCGAGCCGACCTCGTGGTGGTGCGCCTGCTGGGCTCCTCCCACGACCTGTGGCCCGGCCTGGCCGCCGTCCGCGAGCGGGGCACACCCCTGGTGGTGCTCAGCGGCGAGCAGCAGCCCAGCGCCGAGCTGATGGAACACTCCACCGTGCCCATCGGGCTGGCGACCGAGGCCCACCGCTACCTCGCCGAGGGAGGCCCCGCCAACCTCGCCCGCCTGCACGCCTTCCTGTCGGACACCGTCCTGCTGACCGGGGAGGGCTTCGAGCCCCCGGCGGCCCTGCCGCCGTGGGGCTTCGCCGAGCGCGAGCGCCCGCGCGATGCGGACCTGCCCAAGGTGGGCATCCTCTACTACCGGGCCCACCAGGCGGGCGGCAACACCGCGTTCGCGCACGCCCTGGCCGACGCCGTCGACGCGACCGGCCGGGCCGTGGGCGTCCCCGTCTTCGCCGGTTCGCTGCGTTCGGCCCCCGACGACCTCTACGAGGCGCTCCGCGGTCTCGACGTCCTGATCGTCACCGTCCTCGCGGCGGGCGGCAGCGTGCCCGCGTCCGCGAGCGCCGGGGGCGAGGACGAGGCCTGGGACGTGGAGCGCATGGCCGCCCTGGACGTCCCCGTCCTCCAGGGCCTGTGCCTGACCAGTTCGCGCGCGGACTGGGAGGAGTCCGAGGACGGGGTCACCCCGCTCGACTCGGCCACCCAGATCGCCATCCCCGAGTTCGACGGCCGGATCATCACCGTGCCGTTCTCCTTCAAGGAGATCGACAGCGACGGGCTGCCCCGCTACGTCGCCGACCCCGAGCGCTGCGCCCGCCTGGCCGGTATCGCCGCCGCCCACGCCCGACTCCGACACGTGCCGCCCGCCGAGAAGCGGCTCGCCGTGGTCCTGTCCGCCTACCCCACCAAGCACGCGCGGATCGGCAACGCCGTCGGCCTGGACACCCCCCGCTCGCTGGTGCGCCTGCTGCGCCGCCTGCGAGAGGAGGGCTACGACCTGGGCGAGCCCGACGCCCTGCCCGGTCTGGACCTGCCAGACGAGACCGAGGCGGGCGACGCCCTGATCCACGCCCTGATCGAGGCGGGCGGCCAGGACGAGGACTGGCTGACCTCCGTCCAGCTCACCGAGGCCCACGTACGCATTACCCCCGAGCAGTACGCCGAATGGACCCGGGACCTGGACCCGGCCCTGAAGGAGGCGATGACCGAGGCGTGGGGCGCCGCGCCCGGCAAGCTGTACGTGAACGAGCAGGGCGAACTCGTGCTGGCCGCGCTCCGGGCGGGCAACGTCGTCGTGCTGGTCCAGCCGCCGCGCGGCTTCGGCGAGAACCCGATCGCGATCTACCACGACCCCGACCTGGCCCCCAGCCACCACTACCTGGCGGCCTACCGCTGGCTGGAGCACGGTTTCGGCGCCCACGCCGTCGTGCACCTGGGCAAGCACGGTTCCCTGGAGTGGCTGCCCGGCAAGAACGCCGCGCTGTCCGCGGCCTGCGCCACCGACGCCGCCCTGGGAAACCTTCCGCTGGTGTACCCGTTCCTGGTCAACGACCCGGGGGAGGGCGCCCAGGCCAAACGCCGCGCCCACGCCACCGTCGTCGACCACCTCATCCCCCCGATGGCCCGCGCGGAGAGCTACGGCGACATCGCCCGCCTGGAACAGCTCCTGGACGAGTACGCCAACATCGCCGCCATGGACCCGGCCAAGCTGCCCGCGATCCGGGGCGAGATCTGGGCCCTGATGCGCGCCGCCGAGATGCACCGCGACCTGGGCCTGGACGAGCGGCCGGGCGACGAGGAGTTCGACGACTTCCTGCTGCACGTCGACGGCTGGCTGTGCGAGATCAAGGACACCCAGATCCGCGACGGCCTGCACGTGCTGGGCGAGGCCCCCGCGGGTGCGGGCCGGGTGAACCTGGTCCTGTCCGTGCTGCGCGCCGCCCAGGTCTGGGGCGGGGTCGGCGGGGCTGTGCCCGGACTGCGGGCCGCCCTGGGCCTGAAGGACGACGCGCCCACCCACGAGGTCGACGGGATCGAGACGCTGGCCCGCGGCCTCGTCGAGCGCATGGAGGCCGCGGACTGGGACCCCGCCGCCGCGGCGGGCATGCACGACGACGCCGAGGTGTGCCGCGTCCTGGAGTTCGCCGCCGAACAGGTGGTGCCCCGGCTGGCCCGCACCACCGACGAACTCGACCACGTCCTGCACGCCCTGAACGGCGGTTTCATCCCGGCGGGGCCGTCCGGTTCACCGCTGCGCGGCCTGGTCAACGTGCTCCCGACCGGCCGCAACTTCTACACCGTCGACCCCCGGGCGGTGCCCTCCAGGCTCGCCTGGAAGACCGGGCAGGCCATGGCCGAGTCACTGCTGCGCCGCCACATGGAGGAGACCGGCACCTACCCGGAGTCGGTCGGCCTGTCGGTGTGGGGCACCTCCGCCATGCGCACCTCCGGCGACGACATCGCCGAGGTGCTGGCCCTGCTGGGCGTGCGGCCGGAGTGGGACGAGGCCTCCCGTCGGGTCGGCCGGCTCGACGTGGTGCCGCTGGAGGAGCTGGGGCGCCCGCGCATCGACGTCACCGTGCGCATCTCCGGTTTCTTCCGGGACGCCTTCCCGCACGTGGTCGCGATGCTGGACGACGCGGTCAACCTCGTCGCTGACCTCGACGAGCCCGACGAGCAGAACTACGTGCGCGCCCACATGCATGCCGACCTGGCCGAGCACGGAGACCAGCGCCGTGCCACCACCCGGATCTTCGGCTCCGCGCCGGGCTCCTACGGCGCCGGGATCCTCCAGGTCGTGGAGTCGGGCAACTGGCGCGACGACCGCGACCTCGCCGAGGTCTACACGGCCTGGGGCGGCTTCGCCTACGGGCGCGGCCTCAACGGTGTTCCGGCCGCCGACGACATGCGGGCGAACTACCGAAGGATCAAGGTCGCCGCGAAGAACATCGACAGCGCCGAACACGACATCGCCGACTCCGACGACTACTTCCAGTACCACGGCGGCATGATCGCCACCGTCCGCGCCCTCAGCGGGGCGGACCCCAAGGCCTACGTCGGTGACTCCACCTCGCCCGACGCGGTGCGCACCCGCCCCCTCGCGGACGAGACCGCCCGGGTGTTCCGCGCCCGGGTGGTCAACCCCCGCTGGATCGCGGCCATGCGCCGCCACGGCTACAAGGGCGCCTTCGAGCTGGCCGCGACCGTGGACTACCTGTTCGGTTTCGACGCCACGGCCGGGGTCGTGCACGACTGGATGTACGAGAAGCTCGCCGCCGAGTACGTGCTGGACGAGCAGACCCAGGAGTTCCTGCGCCGCTCCAACCCGTGGGCGCTGCACGGCATCGTCGAGCGGCTGCACGAGGCGGCCCGGCGCGGCCTGTGGGAGGAGCCGGACCCGGCCACCATGGAGGCCCTCACCGAGGTCTACCTGGAGGTCGAGGGCGACCTGGAGGAGAAGTCCGAGTGAGGGTGCGGATTCTGGGGATCGGGATGGGCCCCCAGCACGTCACCGGGGAGGCCGCCGAGGCGCTGCGGGGCTGCGACTACGCCGTCGCCGTCCGCAAACGGGACGACGACGGCCTGTTCGCCCTGCGGCAGCAGGTCTGTGACGCCTTCGGGCTGTCGCTGGTGGCCGTGGCCGACCCCGAACGCGACCGCGACGACCCGGCGGACTACCCGGCGGCGGTCGCCGACTGGCACGAGGCCCGGGTGGCCGCCTTCGAGCGGGTGCTGGGCGAGCGCGGCGGCACCGCGGCCTTCCTGGTCTGGGGCGACCCCTCGCTGTACGACTCCACCCTGCGGATCGTGGCGCGGATCGCCGAGCGCGGGAACGTCGCCCTGGACTACGACGTGCTCCCCGGGATCAGCGCGCCGCAGATCCTGGCGGCGCGGCACCGGATCGTGCTGCACGGGGTGGGCCGCCCGGTGCACGTCACCACGGCCCGGCGGCTGCCCGAGGCCGTGGCGGCGGGACAGGACAACATCGTCGTCATGCTCACCGGGCGGCACGGCTTCGAGGGCCTGGAGGACTGGTCCCTGTGGTGGGGTGCCAACCTGGGTGCCGACTCCGAGGAACTGGTCGCGGGCAGGCTCGGTGACGTGCTGCCGGAGATCGGGGCGGCCCGGCGGCGGGCCAGGGAGAAGGCGGGCTGGGTGATGGACACCGCCCTGCTGAGGAGGCCCGAGTGAGCGGGCTGCTGGTCGCCGGGACCACCTCCGACGCGGGCAAGAGCGTGGTCACCACCGCCCTGTGCCGGGCCTTCGCCCGCCGGGGCGTGCGGGTGGCGCCGTACAAGGCGCAGAACATGTCCAACAACTCCATGGTCTGCCACGGCCCGGACGGTCGTCCCGCGGAGATCGGGCGGGCCCAGTGGGTGCAGGCGCTGGCCGCCCGCGTCGTCCCCGAACCCGCGATGAACCCGGTGCTGCTCAAACCGGGCAGCGACCGGCGCAGCCACGCCGTGCTGATGGGCCACCCCGCCGGGGACGTGTCCTCCTCGAACTGGGAGGCCGGACGCCGTCACCTCGCCGAGGCCGCGCACACCGCCTTCGACGACCTGTCCGAGCGCTACGACGTGGTCGTCGCCGAGGGGGCGGGCAGTCCCGCCGAGATCAACCTGCGCGCGGGCGACTACGTGAACATGGGCCTGGCCCGGCACGCGGGGGTGCCCGTGGTGGTGGTCGGCGACATCGACCGGGGCGGGGTGTTCGCCGCGATGTACGGGACGGTGGCGCTGCTGGAGCCGGCCGATCAGGAGCTGATCGCCGGTTTCGTGGTCAACAAGTTCCGGGGTGACCACGGCCTGCTCCGGCCGGGCCTGGACGACCTGGAACGGATCACCGGCCGCCGGGTGTTCGGGACCCTGCCGTGGGACCCCGGGCTGTGGCTGGACTCCGAGGACGCCCTGGACCTGGAGGGACGGCGGGCCGACGGGGAGGCGGCGCTGCGGGTGGCGGTGGTGCGCCTGCCCCGGATCAGCAACTTCACCGACGTGGACGCACTCGGCCTGGAACCCGGGCTCGACGTGGTCTTCGCCTCCGGGCCGCGCGACGTCGCCGACGCCGACCTGGTGGTGCTGCCGGGCACCCGCTCCACCCTCGCCGACCTGGCCTGGCTGCGCTCGCGCGGGCTGGACGCGGCGATCACCGAGCACGTGAGTCGGGGGCGGCCGCTGCTCGGGATCTGCGGCGGGTTCCAGATGCTCGGGCGCACCGTCGCCGACCCCGAGGGTGTCGAGGCCGCCCCGGGTGCGTCGGCGGAGGGGCTGGGGCTGCTGGACGTGCGCACCGACTTCACCGCCGACAAGACCCTGCGGTTGCCCGAGGGCGAGGCGCTGGGCGCGCCCGCCGACGGCTACGAGATCCACCACGGGCGCGTCACCGTGGGCGCGGGAGCCGAGGAGTTCCTGGGCGGAGCGCGTTCGGGCAACGTCTTCGGCACCATGTGGCACGGCAGCCTGGAGGGCGACGCCTTCCGGGCGGCCTTCCTCGACCAGGCTTTGGGGTACGGGCCGTCCGGGGTGGAGTTCGCCGCCGCGCGCGAGCGGCGCATCGACCTGCTCGCGGACCTCGCGGAGCGCTACCTGGACGTCGACGCGCTGCTGGAGCTGGCTCGCGAGGGTTCTCCTGCTGGACTGCCCCTGCTGGGCCCGGGTGGTGTGCGATGAGACTTCTTCTCTTGGGCGGCACCTCCGAGGCCCGTGAACTGGCCGCCCTGCTGGTCGAGGCCGGTGTGGACGTGACGACGTCACTGGCCGGCCGGGTGGCCCGGCCGCGCCTGCCGGTGGGGAAGGTGCGGATCGGTGGGTTCGGGGGCGTGCCCGGACTGCGCGCGGCCCTGGCCGACTACGACGCGGTGGTGGACGCCACCCACCCCTTCGCGCTCGGGATGACCGCGAACGCGGCGGCCGCCTGCACGGATCTGCCGCTGCTGCGGTTGGAGCGGCCCGGGTGGGAGCCGGACCCGGCATGGCACTACGCCGACACCCACGAGGGGGCGGCGGAGTTGGCGGCCGGGCTGGGGGAACGGCCGTTCGTGACGGTCGGCCGTCAGGAGCTGGCCCGCCTCGTGCCGACGCTGGGGGAGCGCGCGGTGCTGGCCCGGGTGGTGGACGTGCCCGATCTCGAACTGCCGGCCGCCTGGCGGCTGCTGACCAGCCGGGGCCCGTATCACCTGGACGGTGAGCTGGAGCTGATGGCCGGGCACCGGGCGGACGTGCTCATCACCAAGGACTCCGGGGGTACCTACACCTGGCCGAAGATGGCAGCCGCCGGGCAGCTCGGCGTTCCGGTCGTGGTGGTGCGGCGCCCACCGGGCCCGCAGGGTGTGCCCACGGTCAACAGGGTGGCGGAAGCGTTCGACTGGGTGACCGGGCTGGGGTGAGTCTTCGGGGGATTCCCGAGCACACTTGGTGCCTGTTCGTGGGCGCGGCGGGTGCGGGTGGTCCCCCTTCCCCGCCGCGTGATGGTGGCCGTCTTTCGCTTCGCGCGTCAAGGTCGTACGTCCTCGCTTCGCTGCGGGCGCTCCACCTTGACCCGCTGCGCTGCGACGGCGAGTTGGCGGCTGTCGGGGAAGGGGGGGAGTGTGGTCGGGGCGGCAGATGCCTCCCGGGCTTCGCCCGGACAGGCTGAGTAGGCCGGGCCCCGCCGGGACAGGCCGGACAGCCTGGGCCCTGCCGGGCCCGCTGTTCCCGGTCTTCGGCTCCACGGCCTTCGGCCCCGGTCCGAGCAACCCCCTCTTCCCCAGTCCGCCGCTCCACGCCTGGGCGTGTCGCGGCCGGTCATTCGCTCCTGCGAAACAGCGGCGGCGGAGTAGCGGCAGAGGCAGGATGTAGGGGCAGGGGCAACGGTCCGCAGGGCGGATAAGGGCTGTTCGGGCCGGTGAAAGGCAGGGGCCGGTGGCCCGTGGGGCCGAAACCCGCATCTCTGCCTGTCCGCTGCTTCCAAAACCCCTAGCTCCCCGGTGATCTTGCTACCAGGGGCAACTTCGGCGCCGAAATTGCCCCTGGTAGCAAGATCACCGGGGAAAAGGGGACCGAATCCGCCCCGAGGACCCGGGGGACGAGCCGCCTCCGCCACCCCTGGGCCGGTCAGCCCGGTGGGACGCGCCCGGCCCCTACCCGGCTGCTCGGGCCCTTCGTTGCCCACCCGTCACTGGATGGGGACGCGCCTGCCGAGAGAGCCAGAGGGACGGGCGGGAATCCGGCCGGCCACGGCCGGACCGGGGTCCGGCGAAGCCCGGGCACCGTTCGCCGCCCGACCACACTCCCCCGTTTCCCGACAGCCGCCAACCCGCCGCCCGTGGCGTGCGGGTCAAGGTGGAGCGCCCGGAGCGAAGCGAGGACGTACGACCTTGACGCGTGCGGTGCGGGCGGCCACACTCACGCGGCGGGAAAGGGGGGACCCCAGGAGCGCCCGCCTCGGGAAGGGAAGAAGGCAGGAGCGCCCGGTTGCCCTTGGGGGAGCAGCGATAGCCGGGCGTCCGCGCTTTCGGCTGGTCAGCGGTAGAGGGTGGCGGAGAGGAAGCTGCTCCACTCGGAACTGGGGAAGGGGAGGTGTCCGGCGGTGGGGTGCTTGGAGTCGCGGACGGCGGCGCCGCAGGGAAGGTCGGCGACCTCCACACAGTTCTGGCCAGCGCCACTGTAGGTGCTCTTCCGGAAGCTGGCGGGGATGTGCGCGACCTCGACACAGTTGCCGCCGGTGTCGGCACTGTAGCTGCTCTTCATCCACGTGAGATTGGCGTGGGCGGTCTTTGTGATCATGAGTAGCTCTCCATGACTTCTTGGAGTCGGACTTGCGATGGTGCTGGTTTCAACGCCGCCACCCTCAGGTGCTCGAACGCTATCTGGTGTTCTTTGATCTCAGATGGCTGCTCCAGATAGACAGCACCAGTGCGATATTCGATATAGATGAGGCCGGGGTCGAGGGGAGCCGGGAAACCCAGAATGGAGAAGCTCCCTGCCATGCCGGTATGGGCTCCGCTGGGCTGCGGGAGTACCTGAAGGGTCACCTTTGGGAGCTGGGAGATCTCCAGAAGGTGAGCTATCTGTTCCCGCATGACCTCGACTCCGCCGACATCCCTGCGCAGGGCAGCCTCGTCGATCACACACCAGAAGCGTATGGGGTCTGCTCCGTGAAGGACCTTTTGCCGTGACATTCGCATGTCGACGCGGGCTTGGATCTCCTCTTGGCTGAGTTCCGCCGTGCCGTTCCTGTTGAGGGCTGTTGCGTATCCATGGGTTTGCAGCAGGCCTGGTACCAGATGGGTCTCCCAGGCGTAGATTTCAGACGCACCCTGCTCCAAGCCCAGATACAAAGAGAACCACTTGGGTACGGCGACGGCATCCTCTTGCTGTTCCCACCAGCCTTTCTTCTTCGCGTTGCGCGCAGCCTGTAGGTAGTGCTCTT
This sequence comes from Nocardiopsis moroccensis, assembly GCF_055763695.1. NCBI lineage: Bacteria > Bacillati > Actinomycetota > Actinomycetes > Streptosporangiales > Nocardiopsidaceae > Nocardiopsis > Nocardiopsis moroccensis. The sequence goes on from NZ_CP199747.1 coordinate 5,584,918, forward strand.
GGTGTTCCTCGGGAACTTGGTAGAGGTCGAAGAGGATCTCTTCCAGGTCGCGCACACGCGGGGCGACCACTGCCGTCTCGATGTAGTGGAGCTTGCCCTGGGTGCATCGGAGCTTGGCGGCGACTTCCTTGCGGCTGAGGTCCGCCTCCACCCGTAGGCGCTTCAGTTCGTGGGCAAGCCAGCGTCGCCACACGGTCGGGCTTGAGCCCATTCGCACCACCCTGTCTGTCCGGAAGCAGTCGATCGAACGTTAGTCGGCTCGACTTCGGGCTTCAGGCGCTTGGAGAAACCTGGCTGACCAGCTTCGGGAATCGCTGGCGAAGCTCTGCTTGGCACTCTATATTGAAAATCAATATTGACTATCAAGATGATGAGGCTTTGGCAGAGCTCCGTGCAACGCAAAGGGAGAAGAGCTCGGGAGCTCGTAGCTGTACAGCCGGTGCCTCTGTTCCCAGTGGTCCATGCCAAGGAGTGTGTTCGTCATGCCGTCACCCGCACCCGTGCCAGTCCAGGGAGAGGCCACCGTGCCGCTGGTCCGCGCCTTCCTGGACACCTGCGCCGCCACCGAGTCCGGCGACTACCGCTACCTCTTCACCCTGCTCGGCAGCGAGCTCGCCAACAACGCCATCCGCCACAGCCTCTCCGGACACCCGGGCGGCAGCTACACACTGCGCGTGCACCGCACCAAGGACGGCCTGCACCTGACCTGCCGCGACCGGGGCGGACTGCGCACCCGCAACGCACCACTGGCCCCCCACCCCCGGGGCCTCGACCCCAATGCCGAATCGGGCCGGGGCCTGGCCATGATCGACGCCCTGGCCACCGCCTGGGGCGACAACGGCAACGCCGAGTACCGCAGCGTCTGGCTCTACCTGGCCCATGACCTGGACCGCAGCCGCTGGAACAACACCGCCGGGCTCTGAACCACCGGCCACACATGCCCCGTGCATGAGACGGGCCCAGGAAAGCGCGCCAACGCTTGCCCTGGGCCCTGAACCCCCGAAACCCAACAACGCATATGCAAGGAAAGAGGATCTGATGCAGCACCCTATCCCGAGGCCCCGACGCTCCGACGACTTCCGCCCCCTCCCTACCCTGCCGCGCCGCCAGCCTCTGGAAGGCCCCGCCTGCCGGGTGTGCGAGCACCCCTCCTGCCGACAGCGCCGCGCCCAGAACCTGCCCCGTCTGGGCGGACACCGGTCCGAGTACACCCGCGAACACGCCCAGGCCGCGCAGCTCCAGGCCCACTACCGCCACCTGATCGTCTACTACGGCGAGGCCACCCAGTCCTTCTGGGCAGCCACCCCCACCGGCATGATCGAGGCCCCCGACGTCGACACGCTCCTCCTGGAGCTGTGGACGCACACCGCCCCGCCCGCAGTTCGTCTCCCGGCTCAGCTCTAAAACGAAGTGTCCCGGGAAAACATGTGTCGGTGACGACCCCCGGGATAAAGTCCCTGGTGAAACGGCTTGCTCCCCGCCTGCGCGGGGATGGTCCCTACGCGACTAGTCGCGTAATTCTGCGACTCCTCTGCTCCCCGCGCACGCGGGGATGGACCCCACGGTCACTCCTTGGAAGAGGGGGCGGCGTAGCTGCTCCCCGCGCACGCGGGGGTACGCGCTACTAAGGTGCTTAGGGGTTGTGTTCAAAGGCTGTCTCCGCGCAAGCGGGGACGGGTCCTAACCACGACACCTCCCCCTTCGGTCCGAGTGGAACGACGACAACGAACGCTGGGAGCTATGCACAAGCGCTTGCTGGAACTCGAAGTCCAGAACTTCCGGAGTCTGCGCCAGGTCAGCATCCCGCTTGGCCCCCTCAACGTCTTGGTAGGACCCAATGGTGTGGGCAAGACCAACCTGTTGGACGTCTTCCGCTTCCTGGCCGACATCATCCAGACCGACATCGAGCCCGCTCTGGAAGGGCGTGGTGGCTTCGAGAGCACGGCGTTCCGTGGTGGGAGCCGACCCCCCTCCAACATCCGTATCCAGCTCAAGGCGACCTGGACGAAGCACAGCAGCCCCAACGCGCCCGATGAGTACGCGCTTCAGATCACGAGGCGTCGTAGGGAAGGCAAAGACACGCTTTCCCGTCAGGAGAGCTTCCAGTTCAAGAGGACCAAGGGGCGCGGGCGCCGTATCACCATCCAAGGTGAGAAGGCGCAGGTCGTGGACACTCGCAGGAGCGAGGACGAAGACCCGGTCACCCGCTCCATCGGCCTGCAACGCTTCAGCAGCGGTCTGTCCACCCTGCCGCGTCTGAGCGACGACGCAGGAGGCAGTGAAGTCGCCGCTTTGGCAGAAGGGCTCGCGGCGTTCCGTGTGTTCGACGTGGACGTGAATTCAGCTCGCTTCCCGTCCCGCATCGCCTTTGGCTCCCTTCCCGAGGCCGTGCTCGCGGAAGACGCCTCCAACCTCGCGTTCTCCCTGTTGGCGCTCAGGGAGAATGATCTCGTCTCATGGGAACGGCTGGTAGCTGACGCCAGGGAAGTACTGCCCCAGCTCGAAGGCATCGACTTCGAATTCCCTTCCGGAGCGGCACGCGAAGTCGTCGTGGTCCTGCACGAGTCCGGACTTCGGGTCCCCACTCAACTGGCGGACGCCTCGTACGGAACCATCCGGCTCCTCGGACTCCTCGCGCTTCTGTACGATCCGAACCCCCCGGCTCTGACCTGCATCGAGGAGATCGACCACGGGCTCCACCCCCAAGCGTTGGAACTCCTCGTGGAACGCATACGTGAGGCGAGTGAGCGCACCCAGTTCCTCATAGCGACCCACTCGCCAGCACTGGCTGACAGACTCAGACCAGACGAACTCATCGTCTGCGAGCGGGGTGAGGACGGGGCGTCCCGGATTCCGGCAGTGTCTCAGGAACGGTTGGAAGCCATCGTGGAACGGAGCGAGGGCCTCCCCCTGGGGGAGCTGTGGTTCTCGGGGGTCCTGGGCGGTGATCTGTGAGTGGTCGAGGCCAGACTCGACGCAAAGGGCGTCCCAGAAGCGTCATCGTCGTTGCGGGTGAGGACCGTAACGACCGGGAGAGCCTGAGGACCCTCCTGGAGGAGAAGCATCCGGAGCTACGCGGAAACGTTGTACAGATCAAGGACACCGTCCGTCTGCACAAGGCAACGGGAGCGAACCTCACCCATCGGGTCCGCTCCATCCTCAGCAAAGCGGAGGGTGTCGCAGAAAAGCAAGGGCCAGGGACTCAGGTCGGCTGCCTCTACGTGCACGAGGACTTCGACGCCGTTGACGGCCCTGCCTACCGGGAAGCCCACCAGCGTGTGGAACGGGAGATCCACCGTCAGATGGGCCACGGGCACTACGTCCTCGCGGTCGCCGAGATGGAGGCATGGATGCTCCTCTTTCCCGCAGCGCTGCCCAAGGTGGTGAAGGCGTGGAAGCTCCCTGCCAAGCACGCTGGTAAGGACACCGGACGCTTCCCCGACCCGAAGAGCATCCTCAAGCACGAGGTCTCGGGGGGTAAAGGGCGTAAGTACACCGAGTCCGATGCACCCGACGTTTTCCGTGCCGTTGTTGAGGGCGGCCACCTGGACTCACCTCAAGGAACCAACAGTTCCTGGAAGCGATTCTGGCAGGACGTAGAGCTGTGTGGACGGGGGCATCTCCGCAGGTGACAGGGCCTCGGTAGGCGCCGAGGGTCGTGCCGAAGCTCGCCCGGAACACGGGCGGCTTGCACGTCCTTGCGGCCGCCTGACCGCGTCCGGACAGCGTCGCGGTGCGGTGCCCCCGGCCTCCGTCAGGGCTGATGGGAGTGCCGCACCACCGCCGCCCCGGCCACCGCCTTCACTCCGGCGTGCGCTCCGGCACGCGCCGGACGGCACGGGGACGCCGCAGGGTCCGGTGGATGACCCACTCGGCCACCGCCATGTTGATCACCCACCCGGCTCCCATGAGCAGCGCCCGGCTGAGCTGGTCGTACTCACCGACCAGCAGTGTCCAGGGCAGGTGGGTCAGCACCTGCGTCCCGGCCCCCTGCCCGATCGCGTAGGCGCGGATCATCCAGGCACCGTGCCGGGCGAACTCCCGGCGCCGCGCCGCCACGAAGCCCAGGATCAGCGCGAGGGCCATGGCCGCACCGAACACCAGCCGCTGCACGGTCAGGAAGCCCGTGTCGATCGCCGGGATCGCGTAGAACAGCGTCATCCACAGCCCCGACAGCGCGGCGACCAGCCCCAGGGGCACGAGCAGCCGGCCGGAGGCCCTGTGCCATAGGGGACGTCGGCGGCGCAGGGTCGGGGAGAACTGGAGGGCTCCCAACAGGCAGTAGGGGGCCGCGGCGAGGACGTGCAGCACCACGGGCAGGGGTGAGGCGGCGAAACGGGCGTTGTCGGCGGTGACCGGCGCGCCGGTGGCCAGCTCGCCGAGGCGGAAGGCCCCGGCTACGAGGGGCACGACGCTCAGCACGATCAGGAGGGCGATCACGGTCCACTCGGCACGGGCCGGGGGTTTCACGGTGGTGGTCATGTCCTGATCGTGGCCGCCGGGAGGGGCGCCGGACATCGGAGCACAGGCCGGGATCCACTCGGCCGAAAGTACGGGTACCGCACCGTACTACCGGTCCCGGCGTCCCCGGACACGGCCGGTCTCGTAGGCCCACATGGCGATCTCGACCCGGTTGCGGACCCCGAGCTTGGCCATCAGGCTCGTGATGTGGGTCTTGACCGTGCTCAGCGCGATGTGGCACTCCTCGGCGATCTCATGGTTGGTGCGACCGTGCGCCACGGCGGCGAGGACCTGCTCCTCCCGGCCGGTCAGGGGTTGCAGGGGCTGGGCAGGATGCCCTTCGGGGCCGGAAACGGCGAAAGCGTCGAGCAGCCGGGCGGTCACGCTCGGGGCGATGAGCGCCTCGCCCGCGGCGGCGGCCCGCACGGCCCGGGTGAGCAGATCGGTTCCGGCGTCCTTGAGCAGGAACCCCCGGGCACCCGCCCTGAGGGCGGCGTAGACGTACTCGTCGAGGTCGAAGACGGTGATGACGACGACGGCGAGGGGGCCCTCGACCTCGGGCCCGGCCAGCGCCCGGGTCGCCTCCACCCCGTCGAGCACGGGCATCCGGATGTCGAACAGGCACACGTCCGGGCGCAGCCGCCGCCCCAGGTCCACGGCCTCGCGCCCGTCCGCGGCTTGGCCGATCACCTCGATGCCGGGTTGGGCGTCCAGGATCATGGACAGGCCGGTACGCACGATCTCCTGGTCGTCGGCCACGACCACCCGGATACTCACGAGGGCGCCCCCGAACGGGGCAGCACGGCGGTCACGGTCCAGCCTCCGTCGGGGTTCGGGGCGGCCTCGCAGCTGCCCCCGAGCAGTTCGGCGCGCTCCGCCATGCCGATGATCCCGTACCCCGGCAAAGCGGTCGGCCGCAGGCGGCCGGTGTCACCGTCGTCGCTCACGCTCAGGCGCACCGAAGTGTCGTCGGCGGCCACGCGAACGGTGACGAGGGTGGCGTCGCGGGCGTGGCGCCGGGCGTTGGTGACCGACTCCCGGGCCAGGCGGTGGACCGCGGCCGTGACCGACGGCGGGAGGTCGTCGAGGGAACCGGTCACCTCCACCGCCACGGCCGGGCCCGGTCCGGCCCGGCAGGCGAGTTCCTCCAGGTCCCCGATGCCCGGGTTCGGCGAACGATCGGTGGGCCCGTCCCGGCGCAGGGCCCGCACCATGGTGCGCATCTCGTCCAGGGCACGGGAGGCCTCGGACTCGATAACCCCGAGGGCCTCGACGGCGGCCTCCGGTCGGGTCCGGGCGACCGCCTGCCCGGCCTGGGCGCGGATCGCCATGGCCGAGACGTGGTGGGCGACGGTGTCGTGCAGTTCCCGGGCGATGTGTTCGCGTTCGAGCAGCTGGGCGCGGTCGATCTCGCGCGCTCTGGCCCTGCCTCGGTAGCGCAGCGCCGCGCCGAGGGTGCCGGTGGCGAACAGGACGGCGGCACCGCCCAGGAGGTCCGCCGCCGGTGCCCCGTCGAGGAACAGGTCGACGGAGGAGGACAGGAGGACGATCGCGGCCCCCGCCGCGACCTCCCGGCCGGACCCCCACCGCACCAGCGCGTAGGGCAGGGCGAGGAAGTACACCGTCGTGTACATTTGCCCGGCCCCTCCGCCGGTCGCCAGGGTGAGCACGGTCGCGCCGCCGAAGACCGCGGCGACCACGGCCAGCGGGCGGGTCCGTCGCCACAGCAGGGCGGGGGCCAGACCGGCGACCACCGCGACGGTCGGGACCGGCCAGGGCAGGTCCGGCCGCAGGGCGCCCTCGGTCAGCGCCGCCAGCGCGCACACCACGACGAGGGCCCCGTCCCACCACGTGGGTCCCCGCGCGCCGGGAGGGCGGGGTTCGTTCCACAGGGAACGGAGCAAGCCGTGCACAGCTACAGGCTAGCCGGGCGGCCCTGGCGGCGGATCGGCCGAAAGTCGGAGACGGGGCCCACGGACGCAACCGGGCCGCCGCCTTCGTGCCGGGACTGGCAGAAGGCCCTCCGGTAGGCGCCGGGCGTCGTGCCGAAGCTCGCCCGGAACCGGCGGCGCAGGTTCACCGCCGAGGCCAGGCCGACCCGGGCAGCGATGGCCTCCACCGGGAGGTCCGTCTGTTCCAACAGCACCCGTACCGTGTCCAGGCGCCGACGGAGCAGCCACTGCCCCGGGCTGGTGCCCAACTGTTCGGTGAACCTGCGGGAGAGGGTCCGGCGGGACAGCCCGGCGTGTTCGGCGAGCCGGTCGAGGGCCAGCCGGGTGTCGAGCCGGGCCGCGGCCCAGTCCAGCAGTGGCGCCAGTGACTCCTCCGCCTCGGACGGGACGGGCCGCGCGGTGTACTGGAGCTGGTCCCCCTCCCGGTGCGGTGGCAGCACCATGTTCCTGGCGATCCGGGCCGCGTACGCCGCTCCGTGGTCCCGGCGCACCAGGTGCAGGTACAGGTCGATGCCCGCCCCGGTCCCGGCGCTGGTCGCCACGTCGTCGTGGTCCACGTAGAGCACCTCCGGGTCCACACGCACCTCGGGGAAGGCGGAGGCGAGCCGGTCGGTGTGGCGCCAGTGGGTGGTGGCGCGGCGGCCATTCAGCAGCCCGGCCTGGGCGAGGAGGAACGCCCCCGTGCAGGCGGCCACGATCCTCGCTCCGCGCTCGTGGGCGGCCCGCAACGCCTCGGCGACGGTCGACGACACCGGCGCACCGGGCGGCTGTCGGCCCGGGACGACCACGGTGTCCGCCTCCGACAGAGCAGCCAGACCCGTGTCTACGAGCACCGAGTAGCCGGCGGTGGTCCGTAGCGGTCCTGGGTGCTCGGCGCAGACCCGGAAGTCGTAGCGTGCCGGTGCGTCCGGTGTGTCCATGCCGAAGACCTCGGTGGCACAGGCGAGTTCGAAGGGGGACTGGGGCGGGTTGAGCAGTGCCACGACCCGGTGCAGGCTCATGGCACGAATGTACCCATGGGTGTCCTCCCGGGCTCTGTGCCCGTGGGCCGATTCCGGCCACAGTGGTCCCATGAGCGAAACCACCGAGACAGGCGTGCAGAGGGCAGAGGTCCGGACCGGGAGCGGGACGGCCAGTTACCTGACCGCGGGAGGGGACGGCCCGGCCGTGCTGCTGTTGCACGGAACCTACTGGAGCCGGGCCTGGCTCCCGGTGTTGGGCCGCCTCGGGCAGGCGGGGCTGCGGCCCGTCGCGCTCGACTTCCCCGGGCTCGGGCGTTCGGGAGGCGAACTCACCCCGGTAACGGCCGCCGTCCCGGCTCTCGCGGACCGGGCGGCGGAGTTCGCGTCCGCGCTGGGGCTCTCCGGGCCCGTCGCGGTCGCGGGCCACGACATCGGCGGCGCCGTCGCCCAGCACCTCCTGGTCCACGGCCGGGTGGAGGTCTCCCGGCTGGCCCTGGTCAACTCGGTCACCTACGACTCCTGGCCGGTGCCCGGGGTGGCCCGGTTCCGGGACCCGGAGGTCGTCGCGGCGACCACCGCCGACGAGTTCCTCGCCGCCCGCCGGAAGGCGGTGACGACGGCGCTGGCCGGTGCCGCCACCGAGCAGCTCGTCGCCGACTACCTGGACCCGTTGACCGATCCACGGGTCCGGCGGTCCTGGATGGCGCTGGCGGGCGCCGCCGACGACCGCCACACCCTCGACCTGGTCCCCGGACTGCGGCGGTCCACGGTGCCCAAACTGCTGGTGTGGGGCGAGGACGACGGCTTCCAGAAGGTGGAGTACGCCGAGCGGTTCGCATCGGAGATCCCGGAGAGCACACTCGTCCGGGTTCCGGAAGCGGGACACATCCCGATGGAGAACGATCCCGCCCGGGTCGCCCGTGCCCTCGTCGAATTCTTCGCCGGGTAGTGCTTACACAGCGCGGCCGGGCCGGGGACCGGCCTGCGAACCAGGCGGTCCTCCCGCTACATCCCCGCCAGGGCGGCGAGCAGCTTCCGTGTGGTCTCCGGCGGGCGCACGGCCACCCGTACCCAGACGGCGTCCAGCCCCGGGAAGGTGTCGGCCCGACGCACGGCGATGCCCTGTTCGCGCAGCCGCGCATGGACCCCTTCGCCCGTCTTGACCAGTACGAACGGGGCCCGGGAGGACACGAACTCCAGCCCCGCCCCGCGCAGGCCGGACTCCAGGTCGGCGCGCCAGCCGTCGAACTCCTTCGCCCGGCGTCCCGCTTCCGCGTTCGCTTCCTTACCCATGCAGGCGACGGTGGCGGCGATCGCCGGCGCCGACACCGACCAGGGCGTCTGCACCCGAGCCAGCTCGCGCACCACGGCCTCGTCACCGACCACGTACCCGGCCCGGATGCCCGGGACCGACCAGTGCTTGGTGAGACTGCGCAGTACCACCAGTCCCGTGATCCGCTCCCCGGCCAGGGACTCCGGTTCCCCGGGCAGGGCGTCCATGAACGCCTCGTCCACCACGACCAGCCGCCCGGGGCGGCACAGTCCGCGCAGCGCCTCGGCCGGGTGCAGGACACCGGTGGGGTTGGTGGGGTTGCCGACCATCACCAGGTCCGTGTCCTCGGGGACGGTGGCGGGGTCGAAGGCGAACCCGTCGCGCTCCGCGCAGAGCACGGTGGTGACGGTGTGCCCGGCCTGCTCCAGGGCGGCGTGCGGCTCGGTGAACTGGGGGTGCACGACGACGGGACGCTTCCACGGACGCAGCCGCGCGACCAGGGTGAAGGCCTCCGCCGCGCCCGCTGTCGGCAGGACCTCGGCGGGCGCCCGGGAATGCCGACGCGCGACGGCCCCGCGTGCGGGTCCGGGATCGGGGTAGACGCCCGCCTGGTCCAGGCTCTCCCGCAGCGCCCGGTCGAGCCAGGCGGGCCGCTGCCCCGGGTGGACGTTGACGGCGAAGTCCAGCAGCCCGCCGCGCGCCTCCACGTCGCCGTGGTGGCGGAGCGGGTCGGCCAGCGGCGCGATGCCCGCTCCGGTGCTCCGGGCGGCGGGGGAGGGCTCGGGCGTCGGTGCCGGTGCGACGGCCGGGGCGGTGCGCACGGCCCCGGCGAACCTCGCGGCGAGCTCCGGGTGTCCGGCCCAGTGCGTGTGCAGGTAGGAGGCGTGCAGGCTCGGAGAGGCGAAACCCTCCGGCGCGCCGTCGATCTCCCAGGCCGGGCGGTCCCCGTGTCCGGGTGTCAGGGCCGTGCGGTGGAACTCGTGGCCGGTGATCCGCTCCCCTGTCCGGGTCAGCAGGGTGTCCCCGGGCGAGACCGCCTCGGGGTAGCGCAGGGTGAGCCGCTTCGTCATCCGCGCATCGGCCGGGATCGCCCCCGCCATGCCGTGGCCGTCGAGTGATGCGGCGAGGTAGAGCAGGCCCGCGCACTCGGCGACGGTCGGCACCCCGTCGCGGACCGCCTCGCGCAGTTCGGCCAGCAGGCTCCGGTTCGCGGCGAGCTCGCCCGCGTACACCTCCGGGAAACCACCGCCCAGGTAGATCCCCCGGGTACCGGCCGGAAGCCCGGTGTCCTCCAGCGGGTCGAACGCGACGACCTCGCATCCGGCCGCGGTGAGCAGCTCCTCGGTCTCGGTGTAGCGGAAGGTGAAGGTCCGGCCCCCGGCCACGGCGACCACCGGGCGTTCGCCCCCGGCAGGTGTGGCCACCTCCGCTGCCGGGGCCCAGGGGCGGGCGTCCAACGCGGGCGCCGAACGGGCCACCTCCAGCAGGGCGTCCAGGTCCACGTGGTCGGCCACGTGCTCACCGAGGCGTTCGACCACCCGCGCCGACCCCTCCCGCTCGGCCGCCGGGACCAGCCCGAGATGCCGGGATGGGCTGGCGATCCGCTCGTCACGCGGGACCACACCGAGGACGGGCAGGCCGACCGAGCGGGTGATCTCGGCGACGTTGCGCGCCGAACCGGCCTTGTTCAGGATCACGCCGACGACCTCGACCGCCGGGTCGAAGTCCGCCATGCCCTTGACCAGCGCACCCACCGAACGGGACATCCGGGACACGTCCACGACCAGCACCACCGGGGTGCGGGTCAGGGCCGCCACGTGCGCGGAGGAGGCGAACCCGTCGGTGCCGATCCGCCCGTCGTGCAACCCCATGACACCCTCGACGACGGCCGCGTCCGCGCCCCGGGCTCCGTGCAGGAGCAGCGGCGCCACCCGATCCGCACCGACCAGGTGCGGGTCGAGGTTGCGGCCGGGGCGGCCGGTGGCCAGCGCGTGGTAGCCCGGGTCGATGTAGTCCGGGCCGACCTTGTGGCCGCTCACCACCAATCCGGCGTCTCCCAGCGCGGCCATCAGCCCGGTGGCGATCGTGGTCTTGCCCTGCCCGGTCATGGGCGCGGCGACCATCAGCCTCGGCAGGGGCGTCGGCGGGGCCGCGGGTCGGGGCAGCTCCGTCGGCCCGGAGGCCGCCGGGGTCGTCACCACTCGATCCCCCGCTGGCCCTTGCGGCCCGCGTCCATCGGGTGCCTGACCTTGGTCATCTCGGTGACCAGGTCCGCGGCCTCCACGAGCCTGGGATCGGCGCGGCGGCCGGTGACGATGACGTGCTGGCGGCCCGGCCGGTCCCGCAGGGCGGCCACGACGTCGTCGGCGTCGACCCAGCCCCAGTTGATCGGGTAGGTGAACTCGTCGAGGATGAGCAGGTCGTGCGTCTGCTCGGTGAGCCTGCGCTTGATCTCCGCCCAGCCCTCGGCCGCGTCCGCCGCGTGGTCCTCGGTGCTGCCCTTGCGGCGGCTCCACGACCAGCCCGAACCCATCTTGTGCCACTCCACCGGACCGCCCTCGCCGGTCTCCTCGTGCAGCTGACCCAGGCGTTCGAGCACGGTCTGCTCGCCGATGCGCCACTTCGCCGACTTCACGAACTGGAACACCCCGATCCGCCAGCCCTGGTTCCAGCCGCGCAGGGCGAGCCCGAACGCGGCGGTCGACTTGCCCTTGCCGTCCCCGGTGTGGACGGCGAGCACGGGCTGGTTGCGGCGCTGCCGCGTGGTGAGCCCGTCATCGGGGACGACGAGCGGTTTGCCCTGGGGCATCAGGCGGCCCTTTCTCTCACGGCGGTGCTCAGCGCGTCGGCGCTGACCTCGCTGACGGGGAGGTGCTCGGCACCCATGCGGGTGGCGAGGGCTGCGGCCAGGCCCAGCCGCATCGGGCCGGACTCACCGTCCACGACGACGGTGGCCACACCCAGTTCGGCGACGTGGTCGGCGGCCGCCAGCGAACGGCCGACCGAACCCCGACCCCCGGTGGCCCGGCCGTCGGTCACCAGGACGAGCAGCGGACGCTGCCTCGGGTCGCGCAGCCGCTCGCGCCGCAGGATCCGGGCGGCCTCCAGCAGGCCCTCGGCGAGCGGGGTGCGCCCCCCGGCGGGCAGTTCGTCCAGGCGGGCGGCGGCGGTGTCCACCGAACGGGTCGGCGGCAGCACCAGCTCGGCCCTGGTTCCCCGGAAGGTCACCAGACCGACCTTGTCGCGGCGCCGGTAGGCGTCCAGGAGCAGGGACAGGATGGCGGTCTTGACCTCGCCCATGCGTTTGCGCGCCGCCATCGAGCCGGAGGCGTCCACGCAGAACAGCACCAGGTTGCTCTCCTGCCCCTCACGCACCGCGACGCGCAGGTCGCGGGGGAGCAGGCTCACCCGGCCGCCGCCGTGCGGGCGGGAGGCCGCCGCCTTGACGGTCTCCACCAGGTGGAGCGAGCTCCCCGAGCCCCCGCCGGGAGGTTCGGCCCCGATCCGGCGGCCCCGGGTGCCGAGGGCGCGGCTGCGCCGGCCGTCCGCACCGATCCCGGTGCCCCGGGCGGTGAACGTTCGGGGGCGGTAGGGGGTGCTCGCCCCGACCGTGGTGCCCGGCGCGGGCCGGGAACCGTCGCCCTCGGCCTCCTCGGTTTCTTCTGGTTCCCGGGCCGGGGCCTGGGAGTCCTCCGGGCCCCGGGGCTGTTCGGGTGGCTGGTCCGGTTGGTCGGGACCCGGGTCCGGGCCCTGGGCGGGATCCGCCTCCGGACCGTCGGTGGCCGGGGCGCCGTCCTCCTCGGGCCCGCCGTCCCGGCCGGGGGTGGGGTCGTCGGAGTCCTCGGGGCCGTCGGAGCCGCCCGGTGGTTCCGGGTCGTCCGGCGGCGGCTCCTCGTCGCCCAGGATCCGGTCCAGGAGCTCCTCGTCCAGCCCCGGTGCGTCGAACGGGTTCCGTCGGCGCCGGTGCGGCAGGGCCAGCAGGGCGGCGCGGCGGATGTCGGCCCGGGTGACCGAGGTCCGCCCCTCCCAGGCGGCGTGTGCCAGGGCCGTGCGCGCGGTCACGATGTCGGCGCGCAGGCCGTCCACCTCGAACGCCGCGCACACCTGCGCGATCTTCAACAGCGCGGCGTTGGACAGGCGGGCGTGCCGGACGGTCTCCCGGGCCGCCGCGATCCGCTCGGCCAGGGCCTTCTCGGAGGCGCCGTAGCGTTCCGCGAACGCGGCGGCGTCGGAGTCGTAGGCCATCCGTCTGCGGACCACCTCGACCCGGGCGGCCGGGTCGGCGGGCGCGGCCACCTCGACGGTCAGCCCGAACCGGTCCAGCAGCTGCGGGCGCAGCTCGCCCTCCTCGGGGTTCATCGTGCCGATGAGCAGGAACCGGGCGGCGTGCTCCACCGAGAACCCGTCCCGCTCCACGGTCACCCGGCCGGTCGCGGCGGCGTCCAGGAGGAGGTCGACCAGGTGGTCGTGGAGCAGGTTGACCTCGTCGACGTAGAGGAGGCCGCGGTGGCTCCGCGCCAGCAGCCCCGGTTCGTAGGCGACCTGGCCGTGCGTGAGCGCCTGCTCCAGGTGCAGGGAGCCCAGGACACGGTCCTCGGTGGCGCCGACCGGGAGTTCGACCAGGCGCACCGGGCGGCTCTCCACGGCCGTGCCCGCCGGGAAGGGGCCGTCCGGTGACTCCTGCGCGGGGTCGGCGGGGTCCACGGAGAAACGGTCGCTCCGGTAGACCTCGACCGGCGGCAGCAGGGAGGCCAGGGCCCGGACCGCGGTGGACTTGGCGGTGCCCTTCTGGCCACGGACCAGGACACCGCCGATCTCCGGGGAGACGCTGGCCAGCACGAGCGCCAGGCCCAGGTCGTCGAGTGGGTCGGCGTCGCAGCCGACGATCGCGGAGAAGGGGTAGTGGGACGTCCGCAATGGCATGTGAGGCTCCCGCTCGTTTCGCCATCGGTCATGGGCGGGTGCGGGGCCGGTCTTCGGACTTACCGAGTCCTCCTGTCCGGAGGCTCGGCTCACCGCAGCGGGCCTGTGCCGGAATCTCACCGGGCTTCCCAGATTCTCCCCGGGCACCGTCCCCACCGTTTCCGATGGTTGGGCAGCCGGGGCACCTCACACCTTCGGCCGCCACGATAGCGTCCTGCCCATGAAGGTCGAGACGTCCCCTCCCCGAATCACCGTCGTCGGCGTCGGCGCCGACGGCTGGCAGGGCGTGCCCGAGAGGCTGCGCGAGCTGGTTCTGGCGGCCGACACGGTACTGGGCGGGCGCCGGCACCTGGCCATGCTGCCGGACGTGCCCGGCCAGGAACGCCGCGCCTGGCCCTCCCCGTTGCGCGAGGGCCTACCGGGACTGCTCTCCTGCCTCGAAGGCCGCGCCGTCGTCGCGCTGGCCTCCGGTGACCCCCTGGTGTCGGGGATCGGCGGCACCCTGGTCGAACTACTCGGCGCGGACGCGGTGCACGTCGAACCCGCCGTCTCCTCGGTGTCCCTGGCCCGCGCCCGGATGGGCTGGCCGGCGCAGGGGTGCTCGGTGCTGACCCTGGTCGGGCGCGATCCGCGACTGCTGATGCGTGAACTGGCGCCCGGCCACCGCGTCCTGGTGCTCTCCTCCGGCGCCGACACACCCGGGACGGTCGCCGCCCTGCTGGCCGGTGCGGGCTACGGGGCCAGCCGGATGACCGTCCTCGGCGACCTGGGGTCGGCCGCGGAGTCACGGCTGGAGAGCACGGCCCACGACTGGCTCGGCGCACCGCCCGAGGAGGTCCCCGCACTGCACGTACTGGCGGTGGAACTCGCCGGACCGGCGGGGTACGGGCTGGTCGCCGGACTGCCCGACGAGGCCTTCGAGCACGACGGGCAGTTGACCAAGCGGGACCTGCGCGCCTGTGCCCTGGCCCGGCTGGCGCCCGCACCGGGCCAGCACCTGTGGGACGTCGGGGCGGGCGCGGGCTCGGTCGGTATCGAGTGGATGCGCGCCCACCCCTCGTGCACGGCCACGGCGGTGGAGGCCGACACCGGGCGCGCCGATCGGATCGGGCGCAACGCCGGGCGGCTCGGCGTCCCGGGTCTGCGCGTGGTCACCGGCCGGGCCCCGGACGCGCTGGCCGGGCTGGGCGCCCCCGACGCGGTGTTCGTCGGCGGCGGCGCCACCCGGCCGGGCGTGCTCGACACCTGCCTGGACGCACTGGGTACGGGCGGCCGACTCGTGGTGCACGGGGTGACGCTGGAGACCGAGCAGCTGCTCGCGGACGCCTACCGGAGCCACGGCGGGGAGCTGACCCGGATCGCGGTGGAGACCACCGCGCCCATCGGCACCTTCACCGGCTGGACCCCCGCCCGCACCGTCACCCAGTGGTGCCTGACCGTGCCCGACCGGTGACGTTCGGAGTGAGCCGGTCGGTCCCGGCTCCCGGAATTTCCACCACGGGCATGCCCGCGCTCCCTCCCCGGCGTTATTCTGGCCGTGTGGAGGGTCCCGAACCACCGCGCTCGGCGACTTCCTCGACGAGCCACCGAACGCTCGTGCCGGAGATCGCGTCCGTGTCGTCACCACCCGCCACCGGCATCGCTCAGGGGGCCACATGACCGTCACAGAGCACCACCCGCCGCCCGGTATGCCGACGTTCCCCATGGGGACCGACCTGTTCGAGCACCTCGCGGAACAGGCGTTCGAGGCCGACCGTGTTCGTATGGAGATGTTCAACGGGAAGGTCTGGGTCCACAAAGTGACCGACGGAGCCCACGCGGGGATCCTCACCTGGCTGATGCGTGAGTTCATGGCCCACCGTCCCGATCTGGACCTCCTCACCAGCGGGCTGGGCATCAAGGTCGATACTTACCGCAACGGTCGCGCCCGCCCCGACGGTGTCCTCGTTCCGATCGGTCACTTCGACCAGGCGGGGGAGTGGGCCGAACCGGACGGCGTCCTGGCCGTGGTCGAGGTCACCTCCTGGGATGCCGACACCCACGCCCGCGACCGTGTCGGGAAGCCCGCCGCCTACGCGGAGACCGGTATCGGCGTCCACCTGTTGGTGGACCGCGACGCCAACGCCGTGGTGGTGCACAGCCGCCCTGTCCGTGGCCAGTACCTGGACCGAAGCGCCCACCCCTACGGTGAGGCCGTGCCGATCCCCGGGACCGGAGTCACCCTGGACACCGCCGGGCTCAAACGCTTCACTCGCTGAGGCGGCCGCCCCGGACCTGTGCGGGGATCAGCGGGACCGGGCCGGGTCGTACAGGTAGGACTCGCCGCCTTCGGCGTCGAGCGCCCGACCGACCAGCACCACCGCGGCCTGCCGCAGCCCCGCCTCCGCCACCAGGTCGGCGATGGTGGCGACGGTTCCGCGCAGCACCGCCTCCTCCGGCTGGCTGGCCCGGTAGACGACCACGACCGGGCAGTCCGCGCCGTACTCGGGCTCGATCTCGGCCATGAGTTCGCGCACCCGCCGGATCGCCAGGTGCAGCACCAGCGTGGCGCGGGTCGCCGCGAACGCGCTCAGCGACTCGCTCTCCGGCATCGCCGTCGAACGGGCACTGGTCCGGGTCAGCACCACCGACTGGGCCACCAGCGGCACGGTCAGCTCCCGGCCCACCAGCGCCGAGGCGGCCGCGTAGGCGGGCACCCCCGGGGTGACGTCCCACGCCACACCGTGCGCGTCGAGACGGCGGGTCTGCTCGGCCAGCGCCGAGTACAGCGAGGGATCACCCGAGGTCAGCCGTACGACGTCCCGTCCCGCACGGTCCGCGGCGACCAGGTGTTCGGTGATCCGGTCCAGGTCCAGGCCCTGGGTGTCCACCAGTTCGGCCCCGGGGGCGCAGTGGGTGAGGACCTCCGGGTCCAGGTAGGTGCCGGGGTAGAGGACCACGTCGGCCGCGTTGAGCATCCGCGTGGCGCGGACGGTGAGCAGGTCGGCGGCGCCGGGCCCCGAACCCACGAAGTGCACGGTCACGGCTTCACCCACCTCGGTGTCCACACCCGGCCCGACCGGGAGACGCGGGTTCCGGAGGCGCCGACGATCAGCAGGCAGCGCATGTCGATGTCGGCGGGGTCGAGTTCACCCAGCGTGGTCACCGTCAGGGACTCGCCCTCCCTGCCGACGTTGCGGCCGACGACCACCACGGTTTCGCGTTTGCGGTGCTCCAAGAGGACCTCGCGGGCGGTGGCGATCTGTTCGGTCCGCGAACGCGAGGCCGGGTTGTAGACCGCGAGCACCATGTCCGCCTCGGCGACGGCGCGTAGACGGCGCTCGATCACCTCCCAGGGCTTGAGCCGGTCCGACAGACTCAGCACCGCGAAGTCACCGCCGACGGGGGCGCCCGCCCGGGCCGCGACCGCCTGAACGGCGCTGACACCCGGCAGCACTCGGACCGGAACATCCGAGTAGGCGGGGTCCTCGGCCGCCTCGAACACGGCGGTGGCCATACCGAACACACCGGCGTCCCCGCCGGAGACCACGGCCACGCGCTCACCGTCACGGGCGAGCCCGAGTGCGAGCCGGGCGCGGTCGATCTCGACGGTGTTGCCGGAGGCGTGCCGGGTCAGGCCGGGGCGCTGCGGGACGCGGTCGACGTAGGGGCCGTAACCCACCACGTGGTCCACCTCGGCCAGCGCGGCGGATGCCTCGGGGGTGAGCCAGTGGTCGGGGCCCGGTCCCAGGCCGACGACCAGCAGTTCGGCCGCCGCGGCCGCGGGCTCCGGCCCCGACACGGGAGCCGGCACCGCCCGCTCCCGGGACCTCCTGCCGTTGCGGCTGTCCCCGGTGACCAGGATCAGTGAGAAGTACGGCACCGTGGCCGGGTCGACCTCGGCGACCGGCAGCCGCCGCTCCCCGGTCATGGAGGCGCGCTCCACGTACACCGCGTGCTCCAACCGCCCGGCCGCCTCCAGGGCGCGGCACACCGCGGGGAAGGTCCGGCCCAGCTTCATGATCACCGCGGCGTCGGTATCCGCCAGACGGCGGGCCAGCTCCGGCTCGGGGAGGGTCCCGGGCAGCACGGTGAGCACGTCGGTCTGTCGGACCAGCGGTGCCGCCGCTGTTGCGGCAGCCGCACCGAACGCCGGGACCCCGGGGACGATCTCGGTCTCGTAGCGTTCGGACAGCCGGTCGTGCATGTACATGTACGAGCCGTAGAACAGCGGGTCGCCCTCGGAGAGCAGGACGACGTCGCGTCCGGCATCCAGGTGGACGGCCAGCCGTGCGGCGGACTCCTCGTAGAAGTCGGCCAGCGCCCCCGCGTACCCGCCCGGGTGGTCGGTCGTGCCGGTGGTCACCGGGTAGGTGAGCTGTTCCTCGACCGCGGAGGCCGGGACCAGGTCCTCGGCGATGCGGCGGGCGTTGGACCGCTTGCCGACCCCGGCGTGGTAGGCGACGACGTCGGCCGCGCGGATGAGGCGGGCCGCCTTGAGAGTGATCAGTTCGGGGTCGCCCGGACCCACACCGACCCCGTGGAAACGTCCTCTCACTCCTCCTCCTTGGCGAGCGCGTTCAGAGCTGACGAGGTCATCGCGGACCCTCCGCGACGGCCGCGGACCGTCACGTACGGGATGTCGGTCCCGTGCCGGTCGGCGAACTCGGTGAGCGCCTGTTTGGACTCGGCGGCACCGATGAAACCGACCGGGCAGCCGACGATCGCGGCCGGTCTCGGCGCCCCGTCGACCAGCATCTCCAACAGGTGGAAGAGGGCGGTGGGCGCGTTGCCGACAGCGACCACGGCACCCTCCAGCAGGGGTTCCCACAGGGACACCGCGGCCGCCGTGCGGGTGGTGCCCCACTCCCGCGCCAGCTCGGGGACGCGTGCGTCGCCGAGAAAGCAGAGCACCTCGTTGCCGCCGGGCAGGCGGCTCGCGGTCACCCCGGCGGCCACCATGCGTGCGTCGCACAGGATCGGCGCGCCGCCCTCCAGGGCCGCGCGGGCCGCAGGAACCAGGTCGGGGTGGACCACCAGGTCGTCGGCGAGGCCGACCTGACCGGTGCCATGGATCATCCGCACGGCGAGCCGTTCGGCGTTGTCCGGCAGGTGCCCCAGCCGGGCCTCGCGACGGATGGTGGCGAAGGAGTCGGTGTAGATCGCTGGGCCGTCGTCGACGTACTCGTAGTGCCGGTTCGGTCGGCGGGGGGCGGTCATCGGACCTCCCCGGGCACCAGAACCCCGCGCCAGGGCGTGACGACGAGCTCTCCGTGGCCCGCGGCGGTCGCCCGCTCGGCGAGCTCCTCGACGGCGGAGCGGTCCAGCCCCCGGTCGGTGACCCGCAGATGTAGTCCGCCCCCGGGCAGCGGTCCGTACGGCAGGGGAGGCGAGGGTTGTGGCAGCCGCGGGTCGGGAGCCACCGGTGCGGCCAGCGGTGCCGGGAGCTCGGCGACGTGCCAGGGCGCCGTGGGACCCTGACCGCGGTGTTCCAGGAACTCGTCCGCGAACCGCAGCAGCGCGGCGGGCGCCTCGTCGAGCGGTACCACCGGGCCCCAGTACCCGCCGATCCGCAACTGTGCGATCCCCTCGTCCAGGGCGACGAGCCCCAGGTCACAGGGGCGGTCGAGCAGGTCCCCGGATCCGTCGTCCAGCACGAACAGGAACCGTCCGGGCAGGTCCGCGCGGCGCGGCACGGAGCACAGCATCGTGTCCAGGGCCGAGGCGACGGGCCGCAGGTCGGCCCGCCCGCCGCCCGGTACGGCACCGTCCGGGAGTGCCGGGTCCTTCGGCCCCGTGCACGGGGAGACCATCACGTTGCGTACCAGTTCGTGGCTGGCCGAGGGCAGCAGACCGGTCTCCTCCAGGTCCCGGAGCACCTCGGACTCCAACCGTCCCGCGTTCCCGGGCAGGGCGCGCAGTTGCAGGTTCGCGCGGCCCGTGACGTGGACGCGGCCGCTGCCGTGCCGTTCGGCCACGGCGGCCAGAGCTCGCAGCGAACGGGCGCGGAGTCGGCCGCCGATGAGCCGGAGCCGGACCAGCAGACCGTCGTCGGCGGCCCAGGGCCTCAGCGCGCCGGGGCAGCGGTCGCGCCGGGTACGGCTGTGGGGGGTTCGGGCGGAGGGCGGGGTGCCGGGCAGGGACATGCACGTCTTTCGGGTCAGGGGCTTGTTCGCGGGCCCGCGGATGACTCGGCGGAGGTGTCCGCCGCTACCGGCAGGTCTTCGGACTCGGAATCGACCGGTACGGGGCGCCTTCCCGGAGTTCTACTCCAGTGGCTGTCCGGGGGACCACCCCGGACGTGCCCGTCCGTCATCCTCACCGCTGCGCGTCAGTCCCGGAATCACACCGGGTTCCCTGCCCCACGGACGTGGGGTTCGACCGGTCCGACGAGGGTATCGTGCCACCTCGCGGCTCGTTCCGGCGGACCGTGCCCGGGCGCTCTCTCCGCCCCACGCGCCTCCGGTTCGCCGACTGAGCACGCCCGGTCCCGGGTCGGCGAGGAACTGCCGGATGCCTGGTGGTCATGACAGACATACTGCCTCCTCGGCTGCAGGAGGACCGGCGCCTGGGGTCACGCTGGGTTATCGACGGGTTTCCACAGGCCCGAATCCACCGGAATCCGCGCCGCCCCCGCCCACGACGGCGGCGCCCCCTGCCCCCTAGGACGGGCCGGTGGCCCGCAGACGCGACATCTTGTCCGGGTTGGCCACCATGTACACGTGCCGGGCCCGGCCCTTGAAGACGTCCAGGGTCAGCACGGTGATCGGGACCCCCTCCACCGACAGGACCGCGGCGGGGCCGCCGTTGACCTCGGCGACCTCCGTGTGCAGCGGTGCCGTGGGCGCCAGGCCCAGGGACCGCAGGAAGCGCGAGGCGTTGCGTTCCAGGGACACCGCGGCCAGGAAACGGCCCACCTTGTCGGCGCCGCGGATCACCCGCAGGGGCGCCGGGGCCCTGCCGCCGCTGTCGCTGACCAGGGTGGCGTCCTCGGCCAGCAGTCCCTTGAGCCCGTCCAGGTCGCCCTCCACGCAGGCCCGGAGGAAGCGTTCGGTAATGCGGCGGCGCGCCGCCCGGTCGGCCTCGAAACGTGGGCGGCGTTCCCGCACGTGGTCCCGGGCCCGCCGGGCCAACTGCCGGGTGGCCGCCTCGTTCCGGTCGATGACCTGGGCGATGTGCGCGTAGGGCAGTTGGAAGGCCTCGTGCAGCACGAACACGGCCCGTTCCAGCGGGCTGAGGGTCTCCAGCACCACCAGGAGCGCGAACTCCACGGAGTCGGCGAGCTCGGCCCGCTCGGCCGCGTCGGGCAGCTCGCTGACCGGCTCGGGCAACCACTCGCCCACATAGGACTCGCGCTGGGCACTGGCTTTGCGCAACCGGTCGATGGAAAGCCGGGACGCCACGGTCACCAGGTAGGCGCGCGGGTTGTCGATCCCGTCCGGATCCACCCGGGACCAGCGCAGCCACGCCTCCTGGACCACGTCCTCGGCGTCGTCCGCCGTTCCCAGGATCCGGTAGGCGACCCCGTTCAGCAGGGGGCGGTGTTCCTCGAAGACCTCTGTTGCCGTCATGTCGGGGAAGACGTACCACAGTGCGCCTGGCGTGACATGCCCCTGACCGGTTCCGGCCAGGGCCGTGGGCTCGGGCGGGTGTGACCAGGAGGGGCGGTCGGCCAGTGGATGGAGGGCGGCCGACGGCACCGGCAAACGGCTTGCACCGCCCCCGGCTCGGTTCTAGGTTGGCGCGACCCGAGCTGTCAGTGAGAGGGGCTGTGGTTGTACCGAGTACGGGAGTGGAACCGGGGCGACGCCGACCGGCTGTTGACGGCCTTCGCCTGGGAGGAGCTGGCCAGGCAGGAGAGCGACGTGCCGCGGACCCCGGACGAGGCCCTGGAGTGGATCGCCGGGCGGGCGGTCCTGGCCAAGGAACGGGACGTGCACGGGTTCGTGGTGGTCGACGGCCAGGACAAGGCCCTCGGGCACGTGCAGGTCTCGGTGTCCAGCCGCAGGCACGACTTCGGCTGGCTGTCCTACTGGACGCACCCGGCCGAGCAGGGGCGGGGCGTGGCCTCGGCCGGGGCCCGGCTGGCCACGGAGTTCGCCTTCGACCGACTGGACCTGTTCCGGGTGGAGACGGGCCACCGGCTGAACAACCCGGGGTCGTGCGTGGCTGCCCGGCGGGCGGGTTTTCGCCCGGAGGGTGTCGAGCGGGCCAAGCTCCGCTACGGGACCTCCCGTTACGACACGGGGATGCACGCGCGGCTGGTGACGGACCCGGTGGAAGGCGTGCCGGAAGGTGTCTGCGGCGGGTGATCGGAGGGTCGCGCGGGCGTACGCGTCCGGGTCTTCCCGCTCCACCGGGGTGAAACGACGAACGCGGGGCACGGTGTAGGAACACCGTGCCCCGCGCCAGTCCCGTGCGGGACCTGTGGACTACCAGTTCTTGACGGAGATGCCCGAGGTCTCGGTGATGCTGGTGACGTTGCAGCCCTCGGAACTGAAGCCCGCGAAGGAGATGACGTCGGCGCAGATCGGCACGGTGATGTTCTGGATGTGGGCGTTGTTGTCCGCGGCGGCGGTGCCGGTCATGGCGCCCAGGGCGAGGCCGGTGGCGAGGACGAGGCCGGAGACGGCGGTGATGCGCTTCATGGTGTGCTTCCTTTTCGATTCGTTGTGTGCGTTTGGTTCTGGCAGGTCTGACGGGCGGCCGCGGCGACCGGGTGCTAGTCGTGGACGGAGATGCCCGAGGTGGAGTTCCAGTCGACGACGTTGCAGCCGCTGGCGCTGAAGCCGGAGGCCTTCAGGACGTCCAGGCAGACGGGGACGGTGATGTTCTGGATCTGGGCGTTGTTGTCCGCGGCGGCGGTACCGGTCATGGCGCCCAGGGCGAGACCGGTAGCGAGGACGAAACCGGAAACCTTGGCGATACGGGTCATGGTGGTTACCTTTCGGAAGTGCAAAACAGGTTGGCTGCGGCCGCCGGAATTAACTTAGCGTAGCTAGGCGCGTGCTCGAAGTAGTTTTGGGGAAGATTCCAGAGATCACAAGGAATTTCTTCGGCTTCACGACAGACATGACGGACATGTCGTCTCTTCGCTCTTGGCTGAGTTACACAACCGAAAGCATGTCCCAGACACGCTTCTGGCGAATGCATCGGAATCACACACTGTCCGACATGGCTCACCGTGGGCGTGCGAAACCGGACATAGAAAAGGGCCCGCACGGTGATCGTGCGGGCCCCGCGTTCGCGCTCGGGCTCGGTTACCAGCCCTGCTGCTGTCCGTAACCCGGGTACGGCTGCCCGTAGCCGGGCTGCTGGCCGTATCCCGGCTGCTGCTGCCCGTATCCCGGGTACTGCTGCGGGTCGTAACCGGGGTACGGCTGCTGGTGCTGTCCGTAGCCCTGGCCGTAACCCGCGTACGGGTCCTGCTGCTGAGCACCCGTCGGGTACTGCGGGTAGGGCTGCTGCTGCCCGGACTGGTCCGGCTGGTGGGGCTGCCTGGCCTCGGCCTGCTCGTTCCCCCCGCCCTTCGCGGACTCGTCCGGACGGAAGATGAACAGGCGGGTGGCCGCGGACTCACCGCTCTCACTCGGGGTGATCAGTTCCAGGCGCCACCCGGCCTCCTCGATGCCCTCGAGGATGCGGGTCAGCCCCGGGCGCAGCTTGCTGGAAGCCTCGTCGTAGGCGTTGACCTCGAGCTGGATGATGAACATCCGGCGCTTCTGCTGCGCGGCGACCTTGGCGTGCTCGACGACCGTGCTGTCCCGCACGACCTGTGTGACGCTCATGAATAACCGTACCCATCTGCTCTGCGGAGCTGCTTCACCCGTCGGGTTCGTTCCCGGTCGCCCGCGTCCACCGTGACGGGATTCCGCCGGGCTCCGCTCCCATCATGCCTCCTATGGGGGTATCTGGCCACAGAGGACCGGAACCCCCGAAAAGGCTGGGCAGACCCCCTACCTGTCGGGTCGGTGCGCCTACGCCCGCGGCCGGCCCGCGACGGCGCGAACGGCCTCGACGACGGGTGTCCTACCGTTCACCAGGTTGAGAACCCGCTTGGCCGTGTCCGGTTCGTCCAACAGGGCAACGATCACGGCGGCCACGTCGTCACGCGTCACCGAGTCGCGCTCCACCTCCTCGCCCAGGTCCACCTGGCCGGTTCCGGCCTCGTCGGTCAGCCGCCCGGGCCGCAGGATCGTCCAGTCCAGGTCGAGGTCGTGCTCACGGAGCTCGTCGTCCGCGGCCTTCTTCGCCGCCACGTAGGCGGCCCACACCTCGTCGGTGCCCTCCGGCACCGGCTGGTCCACGTTGATCGCGGAGATCTGTACCAGGCGGCGCACCCCGGCGAGCGCGGCGGCATCGGCCGTCAGGGAGGCGGCCTTGTGGTCCACGGTGGTCTTGCGGGTCACACCGCTGCCCGGCCCGGCACCGGCGGCGAACACCACGGCGTCAGCGTCCATGATCTTCTCGGTCAGCTCGGTGACCGTCGCCTGTTCCAGGTCGATGAGGACCGGTTCGGCCCCCGCGTCGACGACGTCCTGGCTGTGGTCGGGGTTACGGATGAGGGCGACGGGTCGGTCACCGCGGTCGGCCAGGAGCCTGGCCAGCCGCAGAGCGATTTTCCCGTGTCCTCCGGCAATGACGATACGCATGGGGGAAGCGTATTGCCTGGAGCCCGGCGATCCCCTGAGGAATCCCGGGCGGCGCCGGTGAACTTCACGACGCCGCCCGGGGGAATACCCCGGCCCGGCAGGAGCCCCTGCCGGCCGTCCGGCTACTCGACCGTCCAGGTGTCCCCGCTGGCCAGTAGCGCGGCCAGCTCGCCGTCACCGCGCTCGGCCCGCGCATCCGCGATCTGCTCGTTCACCAGACCGTCGTAGGTGGGTCGGCGCACGTCCCGGAACACACCGACCGGCACGTGCTCGAAGGCCGGGTAGTCCAGCCGCGACAGCGCGAACGCGTACCCCGGGTCCTGCCGGTGCGCGTCGTGCCGGATCAGCCGGTCCGCACCGACCGAGTCCACGTCCACGACCTCCAGACCGCCGAACTCGCCCGCGACCACGCCCCGGTCCTCGCCCAACCGCAACGGCTCGCCGTGCTCCATCCGGAGCAGACGCAGCTCGCGTGCGGTCGGGTCCTTCAACGGCTCGAAGGCGTCGTCGTTGAAGATCGGGCAGTTCTGGTAGATCTCCACGAACGAGGCGCCGGGGTGGTCCGCCGCCGCCCGCAGCACTGATGTCAGGTGCTTGCGGTCGGAGTCCACGGTCCGCGCCACGAAACCCGCCTCGGCGCCCAGCGCCAACGACACCGGGTTGAACGGCTGGTCCAGCGAACCCACCGGCGAGGACTTGGTGATCTTCCCCGCCTCCGAGGTGGGGGAGTACTGGCCCTTGGTCAGCCCGTAGATCCGGTTGTTGAACAGCAGCACGTTGATGTTGACGTTGCGGCGCAGCGCGTGGATGAGGTGGTTTCCGCCGATGGACAGCCCGTCGCCGTCCCCGGTGATCACCCACACCGACAGGTCGGGGCGGCTGGTCGCCAGCCCCGTCGCGATCGCCGGGGCGCGTCCGTGGATGGAGTGCACGCCGTAGGTGCTCAGGTAGTACGGGAAGCGCGAGGAGCAGCCGATCCCGGACACCATCACGATGTTCTCGCGCGGCACGCCCAACTGCGGGAGGAACGACTGGAAGGCCGCCAGGATCGCGTAGTCACCGCAGCCCGGGCACCAGCGCACCTCCTGGTCGGACTTGAAGTCCTTCATCCTGTACTCGGTGTCCGACTTGGGCACCAGCCGCAGGCCGGCCAGCTCGCCCTCGCGGCTCGCGTTCTCAGTCACGGTCGATGACCTCCTGCAGCACGTCCGCGAGCTCCTCCGCCTTGAAGGGCAGTCCGCGGACCTTGTTGTAACCGATGACGTCCACCAGGAATCGGCCGCGCAGCAGCAGCGACAACTGGCCCAGGTTGATCTCCGGGACCACGACCCTGTCGTAGCTCCGCAGCACCTCACCGAGGTTGGCCGGGAAGGGGTTGAGGTGGCGCAGGTGCGCCTGGGCCACCCGGCCGCCCGCGCGCCGCACCCGGCGCACCGCGGCGGTGATGGACCCGTAGGTGCCTCCCCAGCCCAGGACGAGGACCCGCGCGTCACCGGTGGGGTCGGACACCTCCAGCTCGGGGATGTCCCGGGCGATCGCGTCCACCTTGGCCTGACGGGTCCGGACCATCAGGTCGTGGTTGCCGGGCGTGTACGAGATGTCGCCGCTCTCGGCGTGCTTCTCGATACCGCCGATCCGGTGCTCCAGCCCCGCGGTGCCCGGCACCGCCCACGGGCGGGCCAGCGTCCGCTCGTCACGCAGGTACGGCAGGAACTCGCCGTCCGGACCGTTGGGCCCGTCGGCGAACGCGGGGTCGATCGTCGGCAGTTCCGACACCTGGGGCAGCTGCCACGGCTCCGAACCGTTGGCCAGGTACCCGTCGGAGAGCACCACCACCGGGGTCCGGTACTCCACGGCCAGCCTGGCCGCCTCCAGCGTCGCGTCGAAGCAGTCGGCGGGGGAGGCCGGGGCGACCACCGGGACCGGGGACTCGCCGTTGCGCCCGTAGAGCGCCATCAGCAGGTCCGTCTGCTCGGTCTTGGTGGGCATGCCGGTGCTCGGCCCGGCACGCTGCACGTCGATGATCACCAGGGGCAGTTCGGTCATCACGGCCAGGCCGACGGCCTCCTGCTTGAGGACCATGCCCGGGCCCGAGGTGGTCGTCACCCCGAGCGAGCCGCCGAACGACGCGCCCAGGGCCGCGCCGACCCCGGCGATCTCGTCCTCGGCCTGGAAGGTGCGCACCCCGAACCGCTTGTGCCGGGACAGCTCGTGCAGGATGTCCGAAGCCGGGGTGATCGGGTACGAGCCCAGGAACAGGGGCAGCCCCGACCGCTGGGAGGCGGCGATCAGCCCGTAGGCGGTCGCCAGGTTCCCGGTGATGTTCCGGTAGGTGCCGGCGGGGAGCCGCGCGGGTTTGATCTCGTAGGAGACCGCGAAGTCCTCCGTGGTCTCACCGAAGTTCCACCCGGCCTGGAACGCCGTGAGGTTGGCGGCCAGGATGTCCGGCTTGCCGGCGAACTTCGACTTCAGGAACGAGGTCGTCCCCTCCGTCGGCCGGTTGTACATCCAGGACAGCAGACCCAGGGCGAACATGTTCTTCGCGCGCTGAGCGTCCTTCTTGGAGATGTCGGAGTCGGCCAGGGCCGCCACCGTCATCGAGGTCAGACCCACCGCGCTGACCTTGAACGCGTCCAGCGTCCCGTCGGTGAGCGGGTCGACCGTGTACCCGACCTTGGCCAGGCTGCGCTTGGTGAACTCGTCGGTGTTGACGATGACCGTGGCCCCCCGCGGCAGGTCGCCGAGGTTGGCCTTGAGGGCGGCGGGGTTCATCGCGACCAGCACGTCCGGAGCGTCCCCCGGGGTCATGATGTCGTGGTCCGCGAAGTGCAACTGGAAACTGGAGACGCCGGGGAGGGTGCCCGCGGGGGCGCGGATCTCCGCCGGGAAGTTCGGCAGGGTCGACAGGTCGTTGCCGAACGACGCGGTCTCCTGGGTGAATCGGTCACCGGTCAACTGCATACCGTCGCCGGAGTCCCCGGCGAAGCGGATGATGACCCGGTCGAGTTGTTCGATCTGTTTGGCCACTGAGATCGACGACCTCCTTGGTGAGCCGCCGGTCATGACGGGCGGCGGCGCTCGGTTGTCTGCCCCCGGCCCTGCCGCACCGTTGCGAGCCGGATTGTGGGTCGGGGACAGGAGGACGGCGTGGCCCCCCGCACGCACTGGGCGCGCCAACCCAGCGCGGCGTTCGGCGGTCCGGAACCGCGACCGGGCCGTGCGGCTGCCAACCTACGACGACACGGCCCTCCGCTCACCTCGGCGGGGATATCCCCTCCTCGACACACGGAGTGACAAGGGCCACGTTCGCACTATAGGTCGTGGGCACCGTTCGGGGGCGGGGCGGGTGGCCATTGTCACAGAGGGTTCCGCCATGGGGACGCCACCGCTCCGGAAGCGGGATGTGACCGACAGCTGGTCACATGGGGAACGCAAGACGCCGACCCGCACGTTTGTCACCATGTACGCATCCAAAGCCGGGCAGCGGCGAACAGCGGAGGGAGGGCGTGTGCACGTCAACGCGATCCGCGCGGTCGGACTGTTCGCCGGCGTCTCGGCGGCCGCCGTCGTGGCCGGCTGGCTGTGCGGCGCGGGGAAGGGCGTCCAGCTCGCGGTCGCGCTGGTGGCCTGCGCCGGAATCCTGGTCTACCTCTTCGGGGACACCCTGGCGCTGCGGGCGATGCGGGCCCGACCGGTCAGCGAGATCGAACGTCCCGAGCTCTACCGGATGGTCCGTGAACTGGCCACGACCGCACGCCAGCCGATGCCGAAGCTGTACCTGTCCCCGGTGCGCTCCCCCAACGCCTTCGCCACCGGGAGCACGCCGCGCCGCGCCGCCCTGTGCTGCACCACCGGCCTCCTGCGCACCCTCAACGAACGCGAGCTCCGCGGGGTCCTGGCCCACGAACTGGCGCACATCCGCGCGCACGACACCCTGACCAGCTCGGTGGCGGCGACACTGACCACGCTCATCACGGCCCTGACCGCGATCTCCTTCCTGATCCCGCTCGGGGACTCGGAGGAGACGGACCTGCCCAACCTGTTGGGTGGCCTGATGGTGGTCCTGCTCGCCCCGTTGGCGGCGGTGGTCGTCTACTGCGGGGTGGGCCGCGCGCGGGAGTTCCGGGCCGACGAGAGGGCGGCCGAGATCACCGGCGACCCGCTGGGACTGGCTGACGCGCTGCGCAAACTGGAGTCGGGGAACCGGGCCCACCCGCTGCCCCGGGAGCGCGTCCTGCTGGCCGCCGCGCATCTGATGACCACGAACCCCTTCCCGGGCGGGGTGGGCCGCCTGTTCGCCGCGCACCCGCCGGTCCAGGAGAGGGTCCACCGGCTGCGGGAGCTGCGTCGCAGGTGGGACATGGGTTGAGCCGCGCCGGGCCCGCGCGGGCCCGGACAGCGCTGCGGCCGCCGGCCCCGGGAGGGGCGGGCGGCCGTTCGGTCCTTCGGGAGGGCTAGCGGTAGTTCACGAACTGGAGCGCCAGGTCGAAGTCCTTCTCCTTGATGAGGTTCATCACGCCCTGGAGGTCGTCCTTCTTCTTGGAGCTGACGCGCAGCTCCTCGCCCTGGATCTGGGCCTTGACGCCCTTGGGGCCCTCGTCCCGGATGAGCTTGGAGATCTTCTTGGCGTCCTCGGAGGAGATGCCCTCCTTGAGGTTGATCGGAAGGCGGTACTCCTTGCCGGAGGGCTTGGGCTCCTCGGCGGCGTCCAGGACCTTCAGGGAGATCTTGCGCTTGATCAGCTTCTCCTTGAAGACCTCCAGGGCGGCGGCGGCGCGCTCCTCGGAGCCGCTCTTGATCTCGATGCCGTTCTCGCCCTGCCAGGCGATGGTGGTCCCGGTGCCCTTGAAGTCGAACCGCTGGGCCAGCTCCTTGCCCGCCTGGTTCAGGGCGTTGTCGACCTCCTGACGGTCGAGCTTGGACACCACGTCGAAACTGGATTCGGCGGCCACGTACTCTCACATCCCGCTACGTCTCAATGGGTCACGGGCGCCGGCGGGCGCCCGTGCGCGTCTCGTTCGGCCCGGTCCGGGCCGGGTTCAGAGCTTAGCCGCGCACCGTCCGCTCCGTCCGGGAGAGCCTGCCGGGAACGCG
This sequence comes from Nocardiopsis moroccensis, assembly GCF_055763695.1. NCBI lineage: Bacteria > Bacillati > Actinomycetota > Actinomycetes > Streptosporangiales > Nocardiopsidaceae > Nocardiopsis > Nocardiopsis moroccensis. The sequence continues at coordinate 5,614,214 of NZ_CP199747.1, forward strand.
CCGGGTTTATCGATTTCAGGTTCGGGCCGATCATCCGCTATGGTCGTTCATGCACGGCGACGCCAAGCGTCCCGGCAGCCCAGGCAGGTTGCCCGAGTGGCCAATGGGAGCGGACTGTAAATCCGTCGGCTTAGCCTTCCAAGGTTCGAATCCTTGACCTGCCACAGGGGAGTGAAGCCCCCGGTACCTCGGTACCGGGGGCTTCGTCGTGTTCGGGGGCGGTCTGACCGCCCTGCGGCCCTCTTCACTCTGCGTGTCCCCCATCACGGAGAGTCAGGTGATTCGGGCGATTGCGGGAGTGTCACGCTCCGGACACAGAAAAATCACTCTGGGTGAGCGTCGCCTGTCGTCCTGCCCGTCGGGCGTGCTGATAAATCACAGCATTGTCCTATTTGGTTTATGGGGCGAATGGAATTCCTCTGGCAATTTGGACAAACTGCACTCCGGGTTTCGGCGTTGACAAAAACTGGGGGGCGGATGATGATTGCATCAGTCCACCGCGACACAGGTGCAAAAGCGCCTGCGTCTTTTTCTGTCAATGCCTCGCCTGATTTCCGGGGGAAACATGATCAAGAAGCTGACCGCTGCTGGCCTGGTCGCTGGTGCCGCGATGGGTGCGCTCCTCATGGGGGCTCCCGCTCACGCCTCGCACGGTGGTGACCAGCAGTTCAACCAGAACCTCCAGCTCGTTCCGGTGCAGTCCTGCAACCTGACCGGCAGCGTTGGCCTGGTCGCCGTCACCGTCCCGATCCTGTCGCCGCAGACCACCGGCGACTGCGTCAACGGCCCCGTCGGCACCAACATCAGCTAGTTCCGGCAATTAGCTCGACCGAGACGATATCTCAAACTTTTTCGAAGGGTAGTTCAATGCTGCGTAAGCTCGGTGTTGCCGGCCTCGTTGCTGGTGCCGCTTTCTCCGCCGTTCTGGCCGCCACGCCGGCCTCCGCCTCGCACGGTGGCGACCAGCAGTACAACCAGAACCTGCAGGCCATTCCGGTCCAGCTGTGCAACACCAGTGCCGCCGTGGGCCTGGTCGGTGTGAACGTGCCGATCCTGTCGCCGCAGACCACGGGCGACTGCGTCAACGGCCCCATCAGCACCAACATCGACTAGGAGAACCCCACAATGCGTAAGTTCACCGCTGCCACCGCCATCGCTGGTGTCGCCCTGGGCGCCATCCTCGCCGCGGCTCCCGCGTCCGCCTCGCACGGCGGCGACCAGCAGTACAACCAGAACCTGCAGGCCGTCCCGGTCCAGCTGTGCAACACCGAGCTGGCCGTCGGACTGCTCGCCGGTGTGAACGTGCCGATCCTGTCGCCGCAGACCACGGGCGACTGCATCAACGGCCCGGTCAGCACCAACATCGACTAGGAGTTCCGAGGATGCTGCGCAAGTTCACCGCCGCCACGGCGATCGCCGGTGTCGCGCTCGGCGCGATGCTCGCGGCCGCTCCGGCCTCCGCGTCGCACGGTGGCGACCAGCAGTTCAACCAGAACCTTCAGCTGGTTCCGATTCAGCTGTGCAACACCGAGCTGGCCGTGGGTCTGGTCGGCGCCAACGTGCCGATCCTGTCGCCGCAGACCACGGGCGACTGCATCAACGGCCCGGCGGGTACCAACGTCAGCCACGACCGTGCAGACCACGGTCACGGCTACTGAGCACCCCGGTGTGATGACGGGGCCCTGAGGCCCCAGTGACGGAAAAGAGCGGGACCGAGGCCCCCCGGCAGCTGCCGGGGGGCCTCGCCGCTGTCCGCGACCGTACTGGTCGCAAGCGAGGAGTCGAGATGAAGAGCACACTCTTGGCCGGGGCGGTGCTGGCACTGGCGGTGTCGGCCTGCGGGCAGGCCGAGGAGCCCGAGGACGACGGCACCGCGGCCGGTGGCGACTCCCCGGAGGCGGACGGTTCCCCCGAGGGGACGGCCACCGACGGCGGTTCGGGCGAGACCGCCACCGACGGCGGTGCCGCGGACGGGGAGGAGGTGTACGTCCTCAACCTGTACGGCGACGAGGAGGGCTTCGACGACCAGCGGCCGACGGAGTACGTCGCCTCCGAGTTCACGACCTTCTCCGACATGGAGTGGGACGAGTGGAACGGGACCGGTGCCCGGGGCGAGGGGGAGGTTCTGGGCACCTGGTGCATGGATCAGGGGTGCCAGGACGACCCCTACGACGTCGAGATCGAGCTCGGGGAGCCGGTGGAGGCGGACGGCACCCGGTACTTCTCCACGTACACCGTCACCGAGTACGACGAGGACATGCCCGAGGAGCAGCGGGACGCGCTGGAGCAGGCCGACGGCGGACACCTCAACATCCCCGCCCGGACCCGGTGACACGGGTACGACACCGGCAGTGCGGGGCCGGACGTGAGTTTTGACTCCCGCCGCTCCCCACCGAATCCTTACAAAGTTCAGAAAAGGAACGAAAGTCCTGCTCAGAGTGGCTGCCCGGGTCAGTTCACCGGGTTCGGAGAGGGCCGAATCGGGCGTGGCGGGCTCCGGAGGTCTCTAGTCTGCTGAGTTGTGGGACTCAACCAGCGGACGGACGACCGCGCGGACGACGGACAGGGCACCGGTGACCGGCCGGTGCCACGGCACGGCCGCGCTGCCCTGCTGCGCCTGGCCACCTGGTTCGAGGAGGCCGAACCCGACCGGGCCGACGAACTGGCCGCGGCTGCCTTCGCCCTCCACCCCGCCCGCCACATCGAGGGGCGCGTCGACGACACCGTCGCGGCGACCACCAGTTGGTGGCAGGCCGAGCCCGACCGCAGCACCGTCACCGAACACCCCGGCACCCGGCTGCCCGAACCCGTGCGCGATCACCGGGCCCAGCAGGCCCGGCTGCGGGACGCTGCCGAGTCCTCCGCCCACTGGCGTCGCGCCGGGGCCGAACAGATCCGCTCCCTACTCACCGAACCCACCGGGGACCACGCCCGCCTGGACCTGTCCGGCGCCGGGATGGAGGTCCTCATGGAACTGCTCACCGCAGCCCTCGGCTCCGGTGACGCCTCCCGCCGGCCGTCCTCCGCGGGCGACCTGGAGTTCGGACTGCGCCTGCACGTGTACGCCGCCCCCGGGGCCGAGGTCACGGTCCGCGGCGAGGGCGGCGACCTGACTCTGGAGGGGCTGCGGCTGCGGGTCACCTCCTACGAGCAGCACACGCTGGACACCGCGCCTCCGTCCGGGAACCCGACCCGCGAGGAGGCCCCGGCCGCCGTCGCGCCGGTCGGTGCCGGGAACGACCCTGTCGGCGAACCGGCCCCCACCGGTACCCTCCCCGGACCGGACACGTTCGCGGAACCGGAGCAGGAGACGGCTCCGGAGGGGGAGGCACCCCCGGACCTGCTCCCGGAGCCGGAAACAACCCCGGAGCCGGGCACCTTCGCGGAGCCGGAACCGGTCCCGGAACCGGGTACGGATGCCTCCCCGGAACCGGACACGGCCCCGATCCGGATTCCGGACGCGTTCACGGGAGCGCAGACACCACCGGAACCGGAACCGGTCGCGGAAACCGAACCCGACCAGGACCAGGACCCCGACACGGAGACCACCGGTCCCATCGAGATCACGACGCAAACGCCCTGGACGCGGAGGTGGGGGTGATGAAGACGAACACCCACACGGAGGACGCCGCCCTCATCGGCGAGCGTCAGGCCGCCGCGCGCACCCTCATGGCCCGCCCCCTGCTCACCCGGCGCACCCACCCCGCCGAGTTCTCCCTCGTGCGCTCGCACGCGGAATGGCTCGTCCAACGCTTCCAGCGGGTTCTCGGCTACCGCCTCACCGTGGCCGACGACCACGCCCGGCTGGTCAAGCGCGGCCTGGTGAGCGAGGTGGTCCGGCCCCTCACCCGCCCCACCGGCTCCCGCTTCACCCCCCGGACCCACACCTACCTCGCCCTGGCCCTCGCGGTCCTGGTCGAGCGGACCGGGCCCACCACGGTCCGCTCCCTCGCCGCACAGGTCCGCGCCGCCGCCCGGGAGACCGGGATCGACGCCGACCCCGCGCGCGGCCTCGGCGAACGCCGAGCCTTCTGCGCCGCCCTGCAGCACCTGATCGGCCTCGGCGCGCTCACCGAGACCTCGGGCACGGTCCGCGGGCACCAGGCCGACGCCGCCGTCGACGCCGGGCTCCTCCCGGACACCGAGGTCCTGCGCTCGGTGGCCGCACACCTGCCCAGGGCCGGCGACGACCCCGAGTCCTTCCTCGCCGACACCATCGACCCGGACCCCGAGAGCGACCAGGCGGGCGAGGTCGCCCTGCGCCGCCTCCTGGCCGAGACCGCCGTCGTCTACCGGGAGCGACTCCCGGACCGCCAGCGCGACCGCCTGTCCGCCCACCAATGGCGGGCCGCCGCCGCGCTCGGCAACCTCCTCGGCTGCGACACCGAGATCCGCGCCGAGGGTGTGGCGCTCGTCATGCCGGACGAGGCCGCGGCGACCCCGTGCTTCCCCTCGGACGACCCCGTCGGGCACACGGCCCTCGCCCTGGTCCGCCACCTCTCCGGCCGCCTGCACCCCGGCCGCCCCGCCACCTCCGTCCCAGTCCCCGAACAGGAACTGCACGCTGCGCTGGAGGCCTTCGGCGGTGCTGACGCCCCGGCCCGCGCCGAGTGGGCGCGTACAGCCGGGCCCGAGCTCCCCGCCCCGGACCGGCTCTCCGCTCTCGTGCTGGAGCTCCTCAGCGGCCTCGGTCTGCTCACGGGCAGACCGGGGGAGCGGCTCCTCAGCGCGGCGGCGGCCCGCTTCGGCGCCGATGTGGACGATCGCGTCCCCCGGATCCAGGACAATGACGAAGACAGCCGGACACACCCCGCGCAACCGCGTGGTTCCGGTCACGGTGGGCCCGACGCCCAGGCCGACCCCCGCGGCGACCTCGACCGGGTGGCGTCCGTGCTGCAAGCGGTGGCGAACGAGAAGGTGAGCGCGACCAGTGGTGACACAGGAGACGATCGAGGCCCCCGGGACGGCTCCGGCTGATCCTGCCGACACCCCCCGTTACCGCCTCGAACGCGCGGGAATCCGGAACGTCTGGCAGTACGACGACCACGTCCTGGACTTCGCCGAGGGACGGCTTCTGCTGCGCGGCCGCAACGGCGCGGGCAAGTCCAAGGCGCTGGAGATGCTGCTCCCCTTCCTGCTGGACGGGGACGTCCGGCGGCTGGACACCACCGGGACCAACCGCACCAGCCTGCGCTGGCTCATGGCCGACGACCCCCGGGCCTCCCGCGGTCCCGACGAGGAGGACACCGGTCCCGACCTGCTGGGCGGCCCCGTCCAGGGGACCGAGGCCCCCGCGGGACAGGACGCCGAGGACGAGTCCGGGCCCGCCACCCGCCTGGGCTACCTGTGGGTGGAGTTCACCACCGTCCGCGGCGACCGCGGCCTGGACTCCGCCGCGCGCACCCCCGCCGGCCCCGACTCCGCGTCGGCACTGCTCACCGCCTCCGCCCCGGCCGCCGGCCCCGAGGCCGCGGGCACCCCCTCGACCACCGCCTCCCCGGCGGGCTCCACCCAGGACGGGACCGACGCCCCGCCCCGGCACCTCACCCTGGGCGCCGCCGTCATGGCGGTCGGCGACGCCGACCCCCGCTGCGTGTACTTCGTGACCGACCGCCGTGTCGGACACGACCTGGAACTGGTCACCGACGGCCGCCCCAAACCCGTGGACCGGCTGCGTTCGGAGATCGGCGCCGACAACTGCTTCACCAGCGCCGTCCCCTACCGGGCCCGGGTGATGCGGAGCCTGTTCGGCATCGACGACTCCGTTCGCTACCGCAACCTCATCCACCTGCTCTACCGCCTGCGCCGTCCCACCATCGGAGACCGGCTGGAGGCCGGTGAGCTGGTCAGCGTCCTGTCCGAGGCGCTCCCCCCGATGGACGAGTCCATCCTGGACGAGGTCGCCCGCAACATCGCCGACCTCGAACAGGCACGCACCGACAAGGACGAGCTCACCGAGGCCGGGGCCGGTGTCACCGCCTTCCTCGCCGACTACCACGGTTACCTCCTGCACACCCTGCGCACCCGCGCCGCCGAGGTCCGGGAACAGCTCGACTCGTGCACCCGCCGCACGGAGGAGACCGACCGCCTGCGCGCCGAGCTGGACGAGCTCATCACCGCGGAGAGCCAGGTCGCCGAGGAACGCGACCAGGCCCGCCGCACCCGGGACACCGCCAACGCCGACGACGGCACCCTGGCCACCGCACAGAACGACGCGGCCACGGCCACCACCAACGAGCGCCGCGCCTACGACGCCGCCGTCGGCGCCTACATCCGTGCGGCGGAGGCGGCCTGGGCCGCGGCCGAACACGCCGTCACCACCGAGACCCACGCCGTGGACCGCCTGGCCGAGGACACCGCGGCCATCGAGCGCGCGTTGGAGGTCCTCCGCCAGACCCACATCGAAGCCTCCCGCGCGGCCACCGCGGCGGGACTCGACCCCCGGGCCCTCGGTCAGGTCCCCGACGCGACCACCACGGTCCACGCGCCCCGGGAGAACACCACCCGGGTCGACCTCCAGGGGCTGGAACAGGCCGTGGAACGCGCCCCGGTCGACGGCATCGACCTCACCGACCTGCGCGAGCACCTCGGCCTCCTGCACGATCAGCTCACCGGTGCCGCCGACGCCGCGGCCGACCGCACCGACCTCGCGGTCCGGCTGACCGGCCTCACCACAGCCGAGGCGGCCGCGGACCGCCGCCTGGTCGCCCTGACCAGCGAGGCCGAGAGCGCCGAGGCCGTGCTGGAGCGTGCCCACACCCGTGAGCAGGAGGCCATCGACGCCCTGCGCGCCGAAAGCACCGCCTACGCCGACGGGGTCCGCTCATGGGCGGCCGGGCTGCGCGACTCCAACCACGCCCACGCCCTCGGTGAGACCATCCACGAGCTGGAGGGCAGTGTCGAGCTGCCCATCACCGACTCCCTGCGCGTCCTGGATCCCGGGGTCCCGGCCACCGTCGCACGTCTGGCCCACACCGCCGTCGACCCGCTCCTGGAGGAGCTGCGCGCCCGGCGCGACGTCGCCGTCAACGAGGAGGGCCAGCTCTCCGACGAGCTCGCCGACCTCGCCGCCCGCCGGGCCCGCAACGCCGACAGCGCACCCGAGCGTCCCGCCTGGGCCACCTACCCGCGCCCGGAGGAGGACGGCGTCCCCTTCCACCTGGCCGTCGACTTCGCCGACGGGCTCAGCCTCCGCGAACAGGCCGGACTTGAGGCGGCGCTGGAGGCCAGCGGCCTGCTCGCCGGGTGGATCCGCGCCGACGGCAGCCTCCACGACCCCAGCAGCCGCGACCTCATCGTCACCCCGGCCCGCACGGCCAAGGGCCGCACCCTCCTGGACGTCCTCGTCCCCGTGCCGGCCCCCGACCGCAGTGTGCACCACGACAACCTGCGCGCCCTCCTGGCCTCCGTCGCCCTGCACTCGGAAGACGCCCAGACGCCCGCCGGCGCTGACGACACCGAGGCCAAGCACCGCCGGGACAGCTCCGTGGCCACCGTCAGCTCGATGTCGCTCTCCGGCGGCTGGCGCCTGGGCGTGGCCTCCGGAGCCCACCACAAGAACGAACCCGAGTTCATCGGCGAGGCAGCCCGCAAACGCGCCCGCGACCGCCAGGCCGCCAACACCGACCGCCGGATGGCCATCGCCGAGGCACTCCTGGCCGAGGCGGGCGAACGACGCTGGGCGGTCGAGCACTCCTACGCCGAGCTGCTCGACGTCTCCCGGTCCCTGCCCGACTCCGCTCCGCTCGTCCGGGCCTGGGCCGCCCTCGACGTCGCCCGGGACGACGTGGCCGCGGCCCGGCGCGCGCACGAGACCGCCCAGGAGGCCGCCGGGGCCGCGCGCACCGAACTCCTCGAACTCCGCTCCCGACTGGCGGAGGCGGCCGGGGACGAGGGCCTGCCCACCACACGCGCCGGGCTCGACAGCGCCCTGCGCGCCCTGGACCACCTACGGGTCCTCATCGCCTCGGCCCTGCGCGACCTCGAAGTCCTGGCCTGGGAGCTCGCCGACCACGAACGCCACGTGGCCGCCTGGTCCCGCACCCGCGCCGCCCGCGTGCTGGCCGAGGACGCCCGTGCCGCCGCGATCGACGACATGATCACCGTGCGCCGCCAGTTCGAGCTCGGCGACCGCGCCCGCGGGGTGGCGGCCGAGCAGATCGACGCCGCCCGCGAACAGGTACGGGCCCGCGCCCAGGAGGCCGCCGAACGCCTCCCCGAACTCGAACGCGAGGCACAGCGCGCCCGGGACGAACGCGTCAGCGCCGAGGCCCGCCTCGACGCCGCCACCGCCGAACGCGCCGAGCAGGTCCGCCGGGCCCTGGCCGCAGGGCGGACCCTGGTCTCCTCGGTCACCACCGTCGGCGATCCCGGCAGCAAGGCCGTCACCGGGGCCGAGGACACCGTCCCCGACGCCGTCCTGCTCCGCGCCGCCGGGCTGGAGGACTGCGCCGCGCAGGACGCGCCCCTGGCCCGCTACCTGGAGTCCGTCAACGGGCGGACGGAGGCCGAGGCGTCCGGGCCCGACGAGCGCCTGGCCCTGCTGGCCTCCTTCGTCGGCCAGCTGGAGGAGGGTCTGGCAGCGCAGGAGGACGTCGACGAGGTCGACGACAGCGCCATCCTCGGCAGTCGCGAGGAGCTGCACCGCCTCCTCGCCTCCGTGGGCCTGTCCCAGACCCGCACCGAACTCACCGAGCCGCGCGGCGTCAAACGCCTCACCGTCCACGACGAGGACGGGGCCCACGACGTCACCGCCTACGCCGAACGCGTCGCCGGGGCCGTCGTCCGAGCCGAGGAGACCGTCGCCCTCGCCGAGGAGGAGGCCTTCGAGCGCCACCTGCTCGGTGAGCTCGCCGGACACCTCTCCCGCCAGATCGACGAGGCCCGCGCCCTCATCGCGACCATGAACGACGTCCTCAAGGACGTCACCACGTCCGCGGGGCTCGGGGTGCGCCTGGACTGGAGCCTGGCACCCGACGCCGGGGCCGACATCGAGGCGGTCGTCCCGCTGCTGGCCACCCCGGCCGAGGAGCGCACCCGCGTCCAGACCACCCGGCTGCGCGACGCCCTGCGCCGCTGTATCGAGGCGATCCGCCGACTGGACCCGACCGCCACCGGCGGGGCCCAGCTGCGCGCCGCCCTCGACTACCGCTCCTGGTTCACCTTCACCGTCTACGTCACCGACTCCGCCGGGGACGAGCGCCGCCTGGGCCACCGCACCGCCCTCAGCCAGGGCGAGCAGCGCGTGGTCGCCTACCTGGTGCTGTTCGCCGCGGCCGCCGCGCAGTTCGACGCCCTGGCGGTCCGGGCACCGTGGGCGCCGCGCCTCATCCTGTTGGACGACGCCTTCGCCAAGGTCGACGAACCCACCCATGGGCGCCTGCTCGGCCTGCTGGTCGAACTGGACCTGGACTTCGTCCTGACGTCCGAACGCGTCTGGGGCTGCTTCGCGAGCGTGCCGAGCCTGAACATCTACGAGTGTCTGCGCGACCCCAACGTCCCGGGGATCGCGACGCTGCACTTCACCTGGGACGGTAGTAGGAGGAGGCTCGTCGGGGTGTAGCGGTTGTGCGCATCACCAGCGCACTTCCTCCCGTCCTGTCCTACTCTGCTGGTGCAGGTTCGAGAACGGAGCGGGGTGGCGAAGGTGACTCGGATACCCGAGGCGGACACGCACGCAGGACGGGACGGCCACGGGGCCGCAGCCCAGACCGACGACCCCACCGCGACGGCCCTCCTGGAAGCCCTGGCGCGCTCGGGGATGCCGTCCCGGGCCAGGGCCTGGGTCAACGCGGCACTCTGGGGCGAGGACGCGCTGGAGGCCCTCCTGCGCGGCGAGCACATCCCCGAGACGGTGCCGGCCGGGCCCTCGGGGCCGCCGCCCGGGCGGGTGCGCCGGGCCTATCTCACCGGTATCCGCGTCCAGGGCTTCCGCGGGATCGGGCGTCCCGCGGAACTCACCTTCCCCCCGGGGCCCGGACTGACCGTGATCGTCGGCCGCAACGGCTCCGGCAAGTCCAGTTTCGCCGAAGCCGCGGAGGCGGCGCTGACCGGCCGCAACCCCCGCTGGGACGCCATGCCCACCGGCTGGCGCGACGGCTGGCGCAACCTGCACTACGACGAGCGCACCGAGGCGACCGTCGACATCCACATCGCCGGCGACAGCGGCCCCACCCGGATCAGCCGCCGCTGGACGGGGGAGAGCGTGCGCTCGGCGCGCGGCGAGGTGGTCCACCCCGACGGTGAGATCTCCCCGCTGCGCACCCTCGACTGGGGCGAGAACCTCGTCCGCTACCGACCCTTCCTGTCCTACGACGAACTCGGCCGCACCGTGACCGGCCGCGCCGCCGAGCTCTACGACACCCTCACCGCCCTGCTCGGACTCACCGGGCTGGCCGAGGCCGAACGCCGCCTGGCCAAGGTCTGCGACGGCCTGGTCCGGCGGCGCGACCGCCCCTCCAGGGAGGTGCGCCCCCTCCTGGAGGCGCTCGGCGCCTCCGACGACCCCCGGGCCGTCCAGGCCGTCCAGCTCCTCTCCGCGCCCAGCACGGACCTGGAGGCCCTGCGCCGCCTGGCCGCCGACGACGGCCCCAGCGACCCAGCCCTGCACGTGGTCCTGCGCCGCCTGCGCCGCCTCTCCGTGCCCGAACGCGCGCTCATCAGCGACGTCGTCAACGAGCTGCGCGGCGCCGCCATGGAGCTGGCGATGGCCGCCGGAACCAAGGGCGACCACGCGCACGGTGTGGTCCAGCTCCTGGAACAGGCCCTGGAACACCACAAACGCCACCCCACCGAGACCACCTGCCCCACCTGCTCCGCCACCGGGGCGCTGGGCCCCGACTGGGTGCGCCGGGCCAACGCGCAGCTGCGCGCCCTGCGCCCCCAGGCGGCCAGCGCCTCGGCCGCCTACGAGCGGGCCGAGGCCGCCCGGGGCCAGGCACGCTTCCTGCTCTCGCCCACACCGGGATGGCTGCCGCCGGACAGCGAGCTCGGCCAGGTGTGGGCGCTCTGGGAGTCGGGCGCGGACATCGACGATCTCGGGGAGCTCGCCGAGCACATCGAGACGGTGGGCCGCAGGCTCCGGGCCGCGGCGGTCAGCGCGCGGCGGGACGCCGCCGAACGGCTGGAGGACCCCACGGGCGGCTGGGCCGACCTGGCCGACCGCCTCTCCGGCTGGTTGGAGGAGGCCCGGGAGGCAGTGGCCGCCGGCGAGGCACTGGGCGCCGCCGAGACGGCGCTGAACTGGCTGGCCGACTACGCCCGCGGGGTGCGGGCGGAGCGGCTGGGGCCGGTGGCCAACCAGGCCGAGCAGGTGTGGTTCCGGCTGCGCCAGGAACGCCACATCGACCTCCAGGGCATGCGACTGATCGGTCGCGGGGCCCGCCGACGGGTCGAGGTGGACGTGGCCGTGGACGGTGTGGCCGACCAGACGAGCGCGCCGGGGCTGCTCAGCCAGGGCGAGTTCCAGGCCCTGGCGCTGTCCATCTGTCTGCCGCGCACGCTGGTGGAGGGCAACCCGTTCGGTTTCCTGCTGCTCGACGATCCGGTCCAGGCGATGGACACGGAGACGGTCGAGGGGTTGGCCTCGGTACTGGCGGAGGTGGGACGGCACCGGCAGCTCATCGTGTTCACCCACGACACCAGGCTGTCCGACGCCCTGCGCCGGCTGGGCCTGCCCGCGGACATCCGCACGATCAACCGCGACGCGATGTCCAACGTCTGGCTAGCCGAGGGCGCTTCGTGACCCCGGCGGCCCCCGGAGGGCGCACAGCTGCCCCCACGGGGGTGCACGGCGTCACATTCGGCCTCTTTCCAGGCTCTTCCCGGGAAGCTTCCCGTGCTTGGGGAAGCTGCTCTGAACTGGGCTTTCGTGCTTGCGTGGCGGGGAGGTGGAGCGCTGGGGCGGGGTTGCCGGGGCGGCCCCGGGTATTCGATTTGGCAGACCACCCCCAGATCCCTGTATAGTCATGACCAGCGCAAGGGGGCAACGCCCCCGGGGCGGACGAGAGAAAGCCCCACAGCGCGCCCCTTTAGCTCAGTCGGCAGAGCGTCTCCATGGTAAGGAGAAGGTCTACGGTTCGATTCCGTAAAGGGGCTCCACCACTTGATGAGGTTCCGGTCCACTCAGGTGGGTGGCCGGTGGAACGTCACCGGCCTGGGCCGGGAGTGTTCCGAACTGGATCGACTCCCGTCCGATCCGGGGCGGGGTAGCTCAGTCGGTAGAGCAAGCGGCTCATAATCGCTGTGTCGTCGGTTCAAGTCCGGCCCCCGCTACCAACCCGCTGACCCCTGAGACAGAGAACTCAGGGGTCGTCGTGGGTCTGCAGCAGTGTTCAACTGCGCCTAGGTAATGTCTCCAGCGAGAAAGGCACTCCGAAGTGGCTGCCACAGACGTGAGGCCGAAGATCACCCTGGCCTGCCAGGAGTGCAATCACCGGAACTACATCACGCGCAAGAACCGTCGGAACACCCCCGACCGTCTCACGATCAAGAAGTTCTGCCCGAACTGCCGCAAGCACAACGACCACCGCGAGACCCGCTAGGTTCTCGAAGGTCCGTTCGCCCCAGGCGGGGAGCGGTCGGTTTCTCGTAGACTCCAGCCCGGTGAGCCCATCGCTCACCGGGCTTTTGTTATGGCCGGCCCCGTGCGGCCGCACAGTGCACAGGAGAGGCAGAGCGTGGCGATCAACCCTGACTACCTCGGCCGGGAGTACCCCGCGCCCGAGGCCTACGAGGTGACCCGCGGCAAGATCCGCGAGTTCGCCGAGGCGATCAACGACCTCAACCCGGTCTACCTGGACCGGGCCTCGGCCAAGGCCATGGGGTACCCCGACGTCATCGCCCCGCCCACCTTCCCGGTGATCCTCGGGATGGCCGGGTCGGCCCTGGCCATCGCCGACCCCGACCTGGGGGTGGACTTCTCCCGGGTGGTCCACGGCGACCAGAGCTTCCACTACAGCCGCCCGCTCCGCGCGGGTGACGTCCTGACCACTCTTACCCGTATCACCGACATCAAGGCACTGGGCGGCAACGAACTGCTCACCCTGGAGACGGTGGCGGAGGCGGCCGACGGCGAGCACGTGGTGACGGCGGGCATGATGCTCGTCGTCCGGGGTTCCTAGGAAGCGGGGAAGAAAGATGAGCAGGATCAGCCACGCCGACGTCGAGGTCGGAACCCAGATCCCCGAGCGGACCTTCCCGGTCACCCGCCTGGACCTGGTTCGCTACGCGGGTGCCTCGGGTGACTTCAACCCCATCCACTGGAACGAGCGCTTCGCCAAGTCCGTCGGCCTGCCCGACGTGATCGCGCACGGCATGTTCACCATGGCCGAGGCCGGCCGGGTCATCACCGACTGGACCGGTGACCCCGGCAGCCTCGTCGACTACTCGGTGCGCTTCTCCGCCCCCGTGGTGGTGCCCGACGATGATGAGGGTGCCGAGATCACCGTGGCCGGCAAGGTCAAGGCCAAGAACGAGGACGGCACCGTCACGGTGCTGCTGACCGCCCGCTCCGGCGGCGCCAAGGTCCTCGCCAAGGCCTCTGCGGTCGTCCGCCTCCCCTGAGCCGCCCCGCCCCGCGCCCGCGTTCGTTCTCTCCACCAGAGGTATGCCCGTGTCCACGATGCTCGCCGACCACACCACACTCGGCCTGGGCGGCCCCGCCAAGGCCTTTCTCACCGCTGACAGCACCGACGAGCTGGTCCGGCTCGTCACCGGGGCCGACCGGGACGGTGAGCGCGTTCTCGTGCTCGGCGGCGGCAGCAACCTGGTGGTGGCCGACGACGGGTTCCCCGGCACCGTGGTCCTGGTGGCCTCCCAGGGCGTCACGCTGACCGAGGCCGGAACCGACCCGGAGACCGGTGAGGAGGTCGTCCTGCTGCGGGCGGACGCGGGTGTGGAGTGGGATCCCCTGGTCGGCCGGGCCGTCGCGGAGGGCCTCAACGGCATCGAGTTCCTCTCCGGCATCCCCGGCCGGGTGGGGTCCACCCCCATCCAGAACGTCGGCGCCTACGGCCAGGACGTCAGCCAGACCGTCCGGGAGGTGTTGGCCCTGGACCGCACCACCGGTGAACTGGTCACGATGTCCAACGCCGACTGCGGGTTCACCTACCGGGACAGCGTCTTCAAGGGGCGCGACCGGTACGTGGTGTGCGAGGTCGTCTTCGAGCTCCGCAGGGGCGGTCTGAGTCGCCCGGTCCGCTACGCCGAGGTCGCCCGCACCATGGGCGTGGCGGCGGGGGAGCGGGTCCCGCTGGCCCGGGCCCGGGAGGTCGTCCTGGGGCTGCGCCGGGGAAAGGGCATGGTGCTGGACCCGGCCGACCCCGACACCCGCAGCGCTGGTTCCTTCTTCACCAACCCGGTCCTGGCACCGGAGGAGTACGCGGTCTTCCGCGAGCGCGCCGCCGCGCGCCTGGGGGCCGACGCCGAGGTCCCCGGGCACCCCGACCCCGAAGGCAACGTGAAGCTGTCCGCGGCCTGGCTGATCGACCGGGCCGGGTTCGCCAAGGGTTACGGGGCGGGTCCCGCGCGGATCTCCGGCAAGCACACGCTAGCCCTGACCAACCCCGGTGGCGCCAGTACCGCTGACCTGCTGGACCTGGCCCGAGAGGTACGGGCCGGGGTCGAGGAGGCCTTCGGCGTGCGCCTGGTCAACGAACCGGTCATGGTGGGCGTCAGCCTCTAGGGCGGTGATCAGTCCCCGGTGCGGTGACCGTCGGGGCGCACCGGCCGCCCCCGCGCCCCCTGGCCGGGGGCCGTGCCGGGCTCCGGTCGGCTACCAGCCGTGCTTCTCGAGCGCCTGTTCGAACTCCCCGGCCCGGTCCGGGCACATCTGCTCGACACCGACGATCAGCAGTCCGGCGTCGCTGCCCTGATTCATGTAGTCGTCGGTCCAGGCCTGGGGGTCCTCGGTGCCGCAGGCCGACTCGAACGTCTCGGTGACCGAGTCCATGTCCCGGACGTTGACGCCGTAGGCCTCGATGGTTTCGCGGTGCTCGTCCTGGTCGTAGCTGTGTCCTGAACATGCGGCCACGAGGAGTGTTGCCACTACTGCTCCGACGGCTGCTGACGGGTTCCTGCGCATGGGGGACTCTCCTCGGGTGGGGGATGGGAGTGGTCTCTGAAGTGTGACGCATGAGGGGACTCCGGGGTTGACCTGGGGTGTTGCCTGTGATCCCCACCCAGCAGGCACAAAAGGGCGAAGAATTGAGTTGGGTGCGCCAAACACATTTTTCAGGCGAGGTTGCCGAATGAATTCGACAGGGCAATAAATTGCAATGAAAAATGGTTCTGGTAATGTCTTCGGTGTCGAAGGGGAGTAGTCCCCAATCCGCACGGTCGACATACTGGGCCCGGAGCCCCGGCCGTGTGAGCCCGGTCGAGCGCAGCAGAGCGGAGCGCAAGCCCCTCGGTGCCCGGGGCGGACGAGACCTTTGACCCGGTAGGAAACGACCGGGTTGAAGGGGCGTCCTCCGCCTCCTTCTGCCCATCACGGACAGCGGGAGCAGCGCATGTCAGCTTTTATGGTCGGCCTCGGTGTGAGC
The DNA here is from genome assembly GCF_055763695.1 of Nocardiopsis moroccensis. Lineage (NCBI taxonomy): Bacteria > Bacillati > Actinomycetota > Actinomycetes > Streptosporangiales > Nocardiopsidaceae > Nocardiopsis > Nocardiopsis moroccensis. The sequence goes on from NZ_CP199747.1 coordinate 5,629,756, forward strand.
GCCTTCGCCATCTTCGTCGCCGAAATGGGCGACAAGACCCAACTCGTCGCGATGTCGCTGGCGACCCGCCACCGGGTCCTCACGGTGCTCCTGGGCATCACCGCCGCCACCGCGGCGGTCCATCTGGGCAGCGTCTTCCTGGCCGAGTTCCTCGGTGCCGCGATCCCCACCGACTGGCTCACCCTCACCGCCGGCATCGCGTTCCTGCTCTTCGGTGCCTGGACCCTGCGCGGCGACGAGATGACCGCCAAGGACGAGGAGCGTGCCGCCTCTCGCCGGATCCGCTCGGGCTTCATGACGGTCTTCGTGGTCTTCCTCGTCGCCGAGCTCGGTGACAAGACCATGCTCGCCACCATCACCGTCGGCACGCAGCACCACTGGCTCCCGGTGTGGATCGGTTCCACGATCGGCATGGTCGCCGCCGACGCGATCGCCATCGCCCTGGGGGCCGTACTCGGCAAGAAGCTCCCGGAGAGGGCCATCCAGATCGGGGCCGCGGTGCTGTTCTTCGCCGCGGGCGCGGCCATGCTCGCCCAGGGCGCCTGGATGCTCCTCGCCTGAGCCCTCGCCCCGGTCCCTGCGGTCGCCGGACCTGCAGGGGCCCGGCCGGAGAACGGCGTCCGTTCCGGGCGGGCCCCACACGGTCCCGGGCGGGACTATCCGCTCACCTCGCGCGCTCCGCGTACAGGCGTAGGCGCCCGGCCAGGGCCCTGGTCTCCTCGCTCACGTCAGGGGTGGTCGTCCAGGTCTCCAGGGAGGTCGTGAAGCGCTTCCACTCCTCGTCCCCCGCCTTCTCGGCCATCTTGTCGATGTGCCGCATGGCGACCTGTTCCTCCATGTCCAGGAGTTCAGCCACCTCGATCATGCTCACCGCACCGCTGGCGAGTTCGCCCGCGACCTGCCCCGCGACCTCGCCCGCGGCGCTCCTGATCTCGCGGACCCGCTGGGCGAAGTCCTCGTCCTTCGACATCCTGCGCACCACGTAGGTGGTGACGGCGGCACCGCCCGCCACGACGGCCCAGGCGATGAGGGGAATGGGCATAGGGGCCTCCAGCCACCCGTGCGTCGACCGCTGAGAGGTCGGACGCGCTTCCTCTCCCATGCCCGCCGCACCGCACGGTCACCCCTGCTGACAGCGGCCGGAACCGGCCGGGCAGGCCGGAGGCCGACACGCGCTCCTTCGGTTCCGGGGCTCCCCCGGCCCCTGCGTGCGTCCGCCCCCCCTTCAGGAGGCCTCCGGTGACGAGGGACCGACCAGGGCGTCGACGGCCGAGGCGACCCCCGCGCGGATCCGGTCCCACCCCAGGCCCTGTCTGAGCAGTTCGGCGTTGAGGTCCGCGGCGACCATCCCCAGGAGCAGATGGGCGAGGTGGTCGGGATCGGGCCTGTGCGCGCACAGGCCCGCCAGGTGCCGGTGCCAGAACGCGTAGGCGCCGATGCGGAAGCGGGCGCCCGGCGCGGCGGTCTCCGACAGCCGGACCAGGTCCAGGTGGTCGGCCAGGTAACCCAGGTAGGCGTCGAAGAAGGCCAGGGCCCGCTCGCGTGCGGGCGCCCCGGGCCCCAGGGGCGGACCACCGAAGATGATCGCCTCTTGGAGTTCGCGTTCGCGCTGGTCCAGGAGGGCGGCCACCAGGCCGGACTTGTCGCCGAACCGGCGAAAGACCGTCCCCTTGCCCACACCGGCAGCCTGGGCGACCGCGTCGACGGTCAGGGCCTCCACACCCCCCTCCGCGAAGAGCCGGGCCGCGGCCTCCAGCAGGCGGGTCCGGTTGCGGGCGGCGTCGGCGCGCTCCTGGGGCGGCCGGCGCAGGACCTGGAGCAGTTCGTCGTTCACGGGCACCATCCTACTAGACAAGCGGACTTGAGTCCGGTTAAGCTCGCGGTCATAAGCGGACTTCGGTCCGATTTTTGTGGAGGCCGGGCCACGGTCCGGCAGGGAGAGTGGCATGACAGCGCTGATCAGCCGAGACGAACTCAGGAAGCACATCGACGACGGCACCGTGACCGTCCTGGACGCCCTGGGCGGCGCCTACTACGAGCAGCAGCACCTGCCCGGCGCGCTCCCGCTGACCGCGGACGAGGTCGCGGACAGGGCGGCCGGACTGCTCCCCGACCGGGACGCCCTCATCGCCGTGTACTGCTCCAACCCCGCGTGCGGCAACAGCCAGGCCGTTTCGACCGCCCTGGAGGGACTCGGCTACACCCGGGTCCACAAGTATCGCGAGGGCATCGAGGACTGGGTGGGGGCCGGTCTGCCCGTCGACAAGGGCTGACCCGTCCGGACCGCCGGGGCAGGGTCGGCCGACAGAGCCCCCTGCCCCGCACCGCCGTCGGAACCGGGGCGCGGAAGGAGGAGCACACGGGGCGCCCGCGTCGCCGGTTCGGGGCGCGGGCTCAGCCCTCGACCGGCTCCGGCTCGCCCGCCAGCCAGTCGTCCACCCCGGCCAGCAGTTCCTTCTTCAGGGAGTCGGGAGCACCCGCGCCCCGGACGGACATACGGGCCAGGTCGGCCAACTCGGTGTCGGAGAACCCGAAGACCTCGCGGGCGATCTGGTACTGCTCCACCAGCCTGGGGCCGAACAACAGCGGGTCGTCGGTGCCCAGGGCGATCGGCGCCCCGGCCTGATACAGCCTGCGCAGCGGCACGTGGTCGAGCTCCTCGAACACCCCCAGGCTCACGTTGGAGGTCGGACACACCTCCAGGGTCACCTCCTGGGTGGCGATCCGCTCCAGCAGGTACGGGTCCTCCACGGCCCGGACCCCGTGGCCGATCCGGTCCGCGGCCAGCTCGTCCAGGCACTCGCGCACGCTCCGGGGCCCGTTCAGCTCCCCGCCGTGCGGAGTCGAGAGCAGCCCGGCCCGCCTGGCGATCCGGAACGCCGCCTCGAACTCACGGGCGCGCCCCCGGCGCTCGTCGTTGTTCAACCCGAACGAGACCACGCCCCTGCCCGTGTACTGCCGGGCCAGCCGGGCCAGCGCCCGGGCGTCCAGCGGATGCCTGGTCCGGTTGGCGGCCACCATCAGGCCGATGGACACCCCGGTGTCGCGCTCGGCCACGCGGGCGGCGTCCAGGATCAGTTCCAGGGTCGCGGTCAGCCCGTCGAAGAGCGCCGCGTAGCCGCTGGGGTCGACCTGGATCTCCAGCCAGCGGGAACCGGCGGCTCTCTCGTCCTCGGCCGTCTCCCGCAGCAGGCGGTAGATGTCCTCGGGCTTTCTCAGCACGGACCGGGCGATGTCGTAGAGGCGCTGGAAGCGGAACCAGCCCCGTTCGTCCGTGGCCCTCAGCTTGGGCGGCCACTCCTCGGCCAGGGCCTGGGGCAGGTGCACGCCCCGCTCCGCGGCGAGCTCCACCAGGGTGTCGTGGCGCATCGAGCCGGTGAAGTGCAGGTGCAGATGTGCTTTGGGCAGCCGGTCCAGTCGGCGAGCGGTGGTCGGTGTCTCCATGACGTAAGCCTGCCGCATGAAGGGCACCCATCGCGCCGGGAATGGCCAACACCACATGAGACGAACGCGCCCCGGGACGATGACCCGGGGCGCGTTCGTCGTCGACAGGGGCGGGGCTACTTCGCCTCGGCCAACAGCTTCTGGATACGGCTCACTCCCTCGGCCAGGTCCTCGTCGCTGAGTGCGTAGGACAGGCGCAGGTAGCCGGGGGTGCCGAAGGCCTCACCGGGCACCACGGCGACCTCGGCCTCCTCCAGGATGACCTCGGCGAGCTCGGTGGAGGTCTGCGGCTTGCGTCCGCGGATCTCCTTGCCCAGGACGCCCTTCACCGACGGGTAGGCGTAGAACGCGCCCTCGGGAACGGGGCAGAGGACGCCGTCGATCTCGTTGAGCATCCGCACGATGGTCCTGCGGCGGCGGTCGAAGGCCTTCTTCATCTCCTCGACCGCGGTGAGGTCGCCGGAGACGGCGGCCAGGGCGGCGGCCTGCGACACGTTCGCGACGTTCGAGGTGGCGTGCGACTGGAGGTTGCTCGCCGCCTTGACGACGTCCTTCGGGCCGATGATCCACCCCACGCGCCAGCCGGTCATCGCGTACGTCTTGGCGACGCCGTTGACGATGACGGTGCGGTCCGCGATCTCGGGGACCTCGACGGGCAGCGAGGAGAACTCGGCGTCGCCGTAGACCAGGTGCTCGTAGATCTCGTCGGTCAGCACCCACAGGCCGTGCTCGTCGGCCCAGCGGCCGATGGCGCGGACCTGCTCGCGCGGGTAGACGGCACCGGTCGGGTTCGACGGGGAGACGAACACCAGCACCTTGGTGCGGTCGGTGCGCGCGGCCTCGAGCTGCTCGACGTTGGCCATGTAGCCGGTGCTCTCGTCGGTCACGACGAAGACCGGGACACCGCCGGCGAGCTTGATCGACTCGGGGTAGGTGGTCCAGTACGGGGCGATGACGATGACCTCGTCACCCGGGTCCAGCATGGCGGCGAAGGCCTCGTAGATGGCCTGCTTCCCGCCGTTGGTCACCAGGACCTGGGCCGGCTCCACCTCGTAACCGGAGTCGCGCCTGGTCTTCTCCGCGATGGCCTTCTTCAGCTCGGGAAGACCGCCGGCGGGGGTGTAGCGGTGGAAGCGCGGCTCACGGGCCGCGGCCACCGCGGCCTCGACGATGTAGTCGGGGGTCGGGAAGTCCGGTTCACCCGCGCCGAAGCCGATGACGGGACGGCCCTCCGCCTTCATGGCCTTGGCCTTGGCGTCCACCGCGAGGGTGGCGGACTCGGAGATGGCGCTGATACGTGCAGAGATACGGGGTCGGTCAGTCATGCTCCTATGTTGTCATGTGTGCTCCGGGGCCGGTGGCGGGGGAAGGCCCCGGTCCGCCGGACGAGGTTCCCGGAGGGTGCCGGGCCCGGAGCCCGGACACCCGGTCGGGCCTGCGGTCAACGGTTTGGCCAGAGCGGCGTGGAGGGCGTACACTCGTTCGCGTCGGTTCGTCGTTATGCAGGTGTCACACCACTGAGGGTGTGCGACAGCACTCAGAACCGGCTATGGTGGGGAGCGCAGTTTCCGCTCAAGGGCAGTGGCTCAATTGGCAGAGCACCGGTCTCCAAAACCGGCGGTTGGGGGTTCGAGTCCCTCCTGCCCTGCAAGTCCGCACGTGGTACGGGGTGGCGTTCATCGTCGCCCCGCCACGGAGACAACGGAACTACGGGGATACGAAGCAGCCCGCGACCCTAAGGACCCCAGGTGACTCAGACTGACGCCGACGCCAAGCCCGACAAGGAGCCGAAGCGTCGTACCGGTCCGGTGACGTTCACCAAGCAGGTCGTCGGAGAACTGCGCAAGGTCCGCTGGCCCACGCGCAAGGAACTCGTCACCTACACCATCGTCGTGTTGGTGTTCGTCGTGATCGTCCTCGCTTATGTCTCCCTTCTCGACTTCGCCTTCGGCGAGGCCGTGACCTGGCTCTACAGCACCTTCGGCCGTCCCGCGGGCGCCTAGGAGCCCCCAGACCGCGCCTCCGGGAACCCCGCGGGTTCCCTTGGCGGTGGCCCGTTTTCGCGGCCACCCCGCCCCCGCTCGTCCGCGCGTTGGTCCCGCGTCGCCCGGAAAGACCGTAAGCTGGCAGAACTGGGTTCGACGCACGGCCTGTTCGGTGTGCGTCGCACGCACTAGCGAATCCGACGAGAGAAAGAGCAGCCGTGTCCGAGTCCCCACTGACCTCTGACGACTTCCCCGAAGAGGAGCCGGATCAGTCGTCGGCGGAAGAGACCGGCCTGGCGGGCGAGCTGTCCGAGGAAACGGTCGAGCAGACCGACGCCGACAGCCCGGAGCTGGCCGAAGAGGCCGCTGAGAGCACCGACGAGGCCGCTGACGCCGAGGCCGACGACGCTGAGGCTGCCGACGGAACCGAATCCGACGAAGCCGAGGCCGAGCCCGAGCTGCCCCGCCTCGACCCCGTCGAGGAGTACAAGAACGAGCTCGTCCTGCTGCCCGGCGACTGGTACGTCGTGCACACCTACGCGGGTTACGAGAAGCGGGTCAAGGCCAACGTCGAGAGCCGCACCCAGTCCCTCAACATGGAGGAGTACATCTTCCAGGTCGAGGTGCCCGAGCACGAGGTCACCGAGGTCAAGAGCGGCAAGCGCCAGCAGGTCACCGAGAAGGTCCTGCCCGGCTACGTCCTGGTCCGCATGGACCTGACCGACGAGTCCTGGTCGGCCATCCGCAACACCCCCGGTGTCACCGGTTTCGTGGGCCTGTCCAACAAGCCCGCCCCGCTGAGCCTCACCGAGGTGGCCAAGCTCCTGGCCCCCGAGCCGGAGGAGGAGCCGGAGCAGACCCAGCAGGTCAAGGGTTCCGGCGGCGGCGAGGCCCGCTCCGACGTGGCCTACGACGTCGGCGAGTCCGTCACGGTCATGGAGGGTCCGTTCGCGACCCTGCCCGCCACCGTCAGCGAGATCAACGCCGACACCCAGAAGCTCAAGGTGCTGGTGTCGATCTTCGGCCGTGAGACCCCGGTGGAGCTCTCCTTCAACCAGGTCGCCAAGATCTGACCCCGTGGGGTCTTCCCCACAACCCGCCCGGACCACTGTCCGGGCGACGTAGACTTGGTGGGTCCGCCCCGTGATGGGCGGACCCACTGTCGCGTGCCTCGCCCAGGCGGGACACGCTCCGGCCCGTCCGGTCCCGACGGGCCGTGACTCCGCGCCCGGGTACCCCGTACCCGAACGCGGGCAGCCTCCTTCGGCAGCGGTTCCGCCGTGGTCCCGTGACCCCGCGGTGCCGTCAGGGAGGCAGGGGCCGGCACACAACGCAGATCAGGCAAAGGACCCGATATGCCTCCGAAGAAGAAACTTGCCGCACTCGTCAAGGTGCAGCTCCCCGCCGGTCAGGCGACCCCGGCGCCGCCCGTCGGTACCGCCCTCGGTCCGCACGGCGTCAACATCATGGACTTCTGCAAGCAGTACAACGCTGCTACGGAGGCCCAGCGCGGCAGCGTCATCCCCGTCGAGATCTCCATCTACGAGGACCGCTCCTTCAGCTTCATCACCAAGACGCCCCCGGCGCCGAAGCTGATCCTCAAGGCCGCCGGTCTGGACAAGGCCGCCACCGACCCGGGCCGCACCACCGCCGGTTCGATCAGCGCCGACCAGGTCCGTGAGATCGCGCAGACCAAGCTGCCCGACCTCAACACCGACGACATCGAGGCCGCGGCCAAGATCGTCACCGGTACCGCCCGCTCGATGGGCATCGAGGTCAAGTAGCTCCCCCTCGGGGCCGCTCGACGGCAAGAACCACAGTGGCAGGGCCAGGCGCTGGCCCTAGGACCACACGTTCCCTTAGGAGAACAGCGTGAAGCGCAGCAAGAACCACCGCAAAGCCGAGAACCTGGTGGACCGCGACCGGCTCTACAGCCCCGCCGAGGCCGTGAAGCTGGCCAAGGAGACCACCAAGGTCAAGTTCGACGCGACCGTCGAGGTCGCCCTGCGCCTGGGCGTCGACCCGCGCAAGGCCGACCAGATGGTCCGCGGCACCGTGAACCTGCCGAACGGCACCGGCAAGACCGCTCGGGTCCTGGTCTTCGCGACCGGTGAGCGTGCCGAGCAGGCTCGTGCCGCTGGCGCCGACATCGTCGGTGACGACGAGCTGGTAGAGAGGGTCCAGAACGGCTTCCTCGACTTCGACGCCGTCGTGGCCACCCCGGACCTCATGGGCAAGGTCGGCCGCCTCGGCCGCGTGCTCGGTCCGCGCGGCCTCATGCCCAACCCCAAGACGGGCACCGTCACCCCGGACGTGGCCAAGGCCGTGACCGACATCAAGGGCGGCAAGATCGAGTTCCGCGTGGACCGCCACGGGAACCTGCACTTCATCATCGGCAAGGTCTCCTTCGAGGAGCCCAAGCTGCTGGAGAACTACAAGGCCGCGATCGACGAGGTCAACCGCCTCAAGCCGTCCGCCGCCAAGGGTCGCTACATCAAGAAGGCCGTGGTCACCACCACGATGGGTCCGAGCATTCCGCTCGAGGCCTGACACGCCTGCTTGATCCTGCGGGCCCCGGCCCCGACCGCCGCCGTCCCCGGACGGCGAGCCGGCGGGCCGGGGCCTTCCTGTTGTCCGGGCCCCTGTCCCGGGGCAGCGGACGGCCCCCGCCTCCTCGCGGAGACGGGGGCCGTCGGCGTATGCGGTTACGCGGTGTGTGCGGTTACGCGGTGCCGATCTGGTCCTCGGCGGGCATCTCGAAGGAGGTCGAGTCGATGGCGGAGAACTCCATCGAGACGTCGGCCTCGTCGTCGGACAACTCCGTCCGCATCGGGAAGCCGTCGTCGTCGATCCACAGGGTGGTGTCCAGGGACCCGGCGACCTCGCCGCCCATCAGCTTCTCGAGCACACCGGTCTGCTCGGGGGTGAGCCCGTCCAGGTCCTCGGCGGTCATGGTGCCCTGGACGACCGTGGTCTCGACGCCGTCGATCTCCTCGGTCCCGGTCTCCTCGGCCTGGTCGACTTCGGCCAGGGCCCCGGCGAGATCCGGCAGCGAATCGATGTCGAAGACGTCGTTCGGGTCCTGCTCCATCTGGCCCAGGCCGCCGCGGATCCAGGGGGCATCGCCCTCGAGGCCGTACGGGTTCGCGACCAGCGGCTCCTGGCCCTCCTCGGTGATGACGGTGCCGGTGCCCAGGTCCTCGGCGGTGACGTCGGCGGGCAGCTCGCCGCCCAGGGACATCATCTCGAACATCATCTCGCCGACGAACGGCATGCTGATGGTGGTCTGGACGGCCTCGGGGTCGTCCATCACCTCGTAGACCATGCCGATCGTGATCTCGCCCATGTCGGGGTCGGGCGTCGTCATGTCGAGGGTGAGGGTGTAGTTGGTGACCTCGTCGGTGTTGCCCCCGAGGCTGCTGAGCAGGTCCTCGATGGTGCTCTTCTTGTCGTCGCCCTACCCCTCCTCCGCGGCGGCCTCGGTCGTCTCCTCCTCGGCTGCGTCGCTGCCGCAGGCGGTGAGGGCGAGGGCCAGGGACAGGGAACCGGCGGCCAGGAAGGCCGGGGTACGGGTCTTCAAGAGAAGTGTTCACTTTCTTCGATGGGGGAAGCGGGGCGCGTCGGAGAGCGGGGGGCGCCCGTCAACTGTGACTCGATGTTCTCATCTTCGACGGACATTCCCGGTATCGCGTTCCGTCGGTGGGCGTGATCGGTATCCGTTCCTCACAGAACGGTGATGCCGCCTCCTCCTCGGCCTCCCGGAGAGCGGATCGGGGCCGGGAGGATGAGGCGTGGATCACCTCCGCGTGCGGCCCCGATTGGACGAGCACCCCCATTCGTCCGTTAGCATTGGTAATTGCCGAAGACCGCTGGTCGTCACCCGCTCGGGTGACCCAAGGACCCGTTGATGGGCGCCCGCGCAGGTGTCACCAGAGCTTTCCCGTTCCGGTGCGTGCAAGCCACGCTCTGAGAACGCGGTCGTGCCCCGTGCGCCTCGCGCTCGGGGCTTTTTCTCGTGCTGACGCCGATCGTGGAGTCCTTGGGAACCAACCAGCGTTCACTGTTGGAAGGAGTCCCATGGCGAGGCCGGACAAGGCAGCCGCGGTCGCCGAACTCTCGGACGAGTTCCGTGAGTCGAACGGCGCCGTGCTGACCCAATACCGGGGGCTCACTGTTGCGCAGATCACTGAACTGCGTAACAGCCTCGGTCAGACAGCGCGTTTTCGCATCGTCAAGAACACGCTGACCAAGCTCGCGGTCAAGGAGGCCGGAGTCGACGAGCAGATCGTTGATCTGCTCGAAGGCCCGTCCGCCATCGCCTTCGTCCGCGGGGACGTCGTCGAGGCCGCCAAGGGTCTGCGTGACTTCGCGAAGGCGAACTCGCCCCTGGTGATCAAGGGCGGTCTCATCGACGGTAAGTCGATGAGCGCCGAGGACGTCACCAAGCTGGCCGATCTGGAGTCCCGAGAGGTTCTCCTCTCGAAGCTGGCCGGTGCGCTCAAGGCCAAGCAGGGCCAGGCCGCCGCCGTCTTCCAGGCGCTCCCGTCCAAGACTGTGCGTCTCGCGCAGGCCCTGGCGGACAAGCGTTCCGAGGAAGCCGCTTAAACCCCATGAACCACGGCGGGTGCCGACGGCGCCCGGCCACTGGCTCGCACGATGCGCCGTCGGGCGCGCGTGTCGTTAGAGAAAGAGAGATCGCACCATGGCGAAGCTCAGCAACGAGGACCTGCTTGCCGCGTTCGAGGAGATGACCCTCCTCGAGCTCTCCGAGTTCGTGAAGCTGTTCGAGGACAAGTTCGACGTCACCGCCGCCGCCCCGGCCGCCGTCGTCGCTGCCGGCCCCGCCGGTGGCGGCGCCGCCGAGGAGGCCGAGGAGCAGAGCGAGTTCGACGTCATCCTCGAGGGCCCTGGCGACAAGAAGATCCAGGTCATCAAGGAGGTCCGCGGCCTCACGAGCCTGGGTCTCAAGGAGGCCAAGGACCTCGTCGACAACGCCCCGAAGCCGCTCCTCGAGGGCGTCAGCAAGGAGGCCGCGGACAAGGCCAAGGCCGCCCTTGAGGGCGCTGGCGCCTCCGTCACCCTCAAGTAGTCCTCCGCGGGCCCCAGATGCCCGCTGGTCTGCGTGAAGCGGCCGTCCCTCCTCCGGGAGGGGCGGCCGCTTTCCTGTGTCCTGGGAGGGCTGACGCCCCCTCCGGGCGCGGGGCGGAACGGTGCCGGGGGATCCGCGCCGCCGACGACCCCGGGCCCGCCGGCCGGAAACGGGGGCCGAACGTCCGTCGAGCGCGCGGTCCGACGTCCCGTATGTCATGAACGGCGCCGTGTCTGACCTGCCGTGCGCCGGGTGGTGTGCGAAGCTGGGGCGGTCCGGGGCGGAATCCGCCGAGCCCGCGTGTGCGAACTGTCCCCTGGACGCGATAACCTCCCGTCCCGGGAATCTTGACGGGGCACGGGGAGAGTGTTTACCCGCCTTGGGCGGGGGAACCTTTCCGGGTGTCCGTTGGCTCACATCCCCCGAGGGGCCAGGGCAGGCGCGCTGTTTCACCCTGATGGTCCAGGGCCTCCCCCCCGGGGATGGCCGTCGGCTCCGCCGTCGGTCGGAACCCGGGCCGGAGTCCCCCCGACAGGGGCGCCGGTGCACGAGGGGCGGGCTTGACGGATCGCCCTCCACGGGTGATCCTGCCGGTGTCGTGAGTGGCGTTGTGGACCGTGAGTGGACAGCGGTGTGGTGTTCGGCTACACTGCTCTTTTGCGCTGCCCTTTGGTGATCCCTGTATCGGTGTTCGGTTTCCGCCATCCCATTTCGCTGGATCCGGAAAGCCCGAACCCGATCGATGTGACCGTCTCAACCGCGTTGCGGCGGTACTTCTCGTGACGGATCGTCTGGCGTGCGCGCTTCAACCGCCACAAGCCTTCGGAAGGACCCCTGTTGGCAGCCTCGCGCAACGCCTCCGCTAACGCCCTTGGTCCGCACCGCGTTTCTTTCGCCCGTATCCAGGAGCCCCTCGAGGTTCCCAACCTTCTGGCCCTGCAGACCGAGTCGTTCGACTGGCTGCTGGGCAACGACACGTGGAAGACCCGGGTCGAGACGGCCCGTAACGCCGGCCGCAAGGACGTTCCGGAGCAGTCCGGTCTCGAAGAGATCTTCGAGGAGATCAGTCCGATCGAGGACTTCTCGGGCACGATGTCGCTGTCGTTCCGCGACCATCGGTTCGAGCCGCCCAAGTACTCCGAGGAGGAGTGCAAGGACAAGGACATGACGTACTCCGCCCCGATGTTCGTCACGGCGGAGTTCATCAACAACGACACCGGTGAGATCAAGAGCCAGACGGTGTTCATGGGCGACTTCCCGCTCATGACCGTCAAGGGCACCTTCATCATCAACGGTACCGAGCGCGTAGTCGTCTCCCAGCTGGTCCGTTCCCCGGGTGTCTACTTCGACAAGTCCGTCGACAAGACCTCGGACAAGGACCTGTTCGGCTGCAAGGTCATCCCGTCCCGCGGCGCCTGGCTGGAGTTCGAGGTCGACAAGCGCGACTTCGTCGGCGTCCGCATCGACCGCAAGCGCAAGCAGGGCGTCACCGTCCTGCTCAAGGCGCTGGGCTGGACGACCGACCAGATCCTGGAGCGCTTCGGCCAGTACGAGTCGATCCGCAACACCCTGGAGAAGGACCCCACAGCGGGCACCGACGACGCGCTGCTGGACATCTACCGCAAGCTGCGCCCCGGAGAGCCGCCCACGAAGGAGTCGGCCCAGGCGCTGTTGGAGAACCTGTACTTCAACCCCAAGCGCTACGACCTGGCCAAGGTCGGTCGCTACAAGATCAACAAGAAGCTCGGTCTGGACACCGACTTCACGCAGGGCACCCTCACCGAAGAGGACATCGTCTCCACCATCGACTACCTGGTCCGCCTGCACGCGGGCGAGGTCGAGAAGGAGACCACCCTCGGTCCCCGTCCGGTCGAGACCGACGACATCGACCACTTCGGCAACCGCCGCCTGCGCACCGTCGGCGAGCTCATCCAGAACCAGGTCCGTCTGGGCCTGGCCCGGATGGAGCGCGTCGTCCGTGAGCGGATGACCACCCAGGACGTCGAGGCGATCACGCCGCAGACCCTGATCAACATCCGCCCCGTCGTGGCCTCCATCAAGGAGTTCTTCGGCACCTCGCAGCTGTCCCAGTTCATGGACCAGACCAACCCGCTCGCGGGCCTGACCCACAAGCGCCGCCTCTCGGCGCTGGGTCCGGGCGGTCTGTCCCGTGAGCGCGCGGGCTTCGAGGTCCGGGACGTCCACCCGTCCCACTACGGCCGCATGTGCCCGATCGAGACGCCCGAGGGACCGAACATCGGTCTGATCGGCTCGCTGGCCGCCTACGGCCGCGTGAACTCCTTCGGTTTCGTGGAGACCCCGTACCGCAAGGTCATCGACGGTCGCATCTCCGACCACGTCGACTACCTCACCGCGGACGAGGAGGACCTCTACGTCATCGCGCAGGCGAACACGCCGATGAACCCGGACGGCACCTTCGCCGAGGCCGGCGTGCTCGTCCGCCGTAAGGGCGGAGAGTTCGAGCAGGTCAGCACCGACGAGGTCGACTACATGGACGTGTCGCCGCGCCAGATGGTGTCGGTCGCCACCGCCATGATCCCGTTCCTGGAGCACGACGACGCCAACCGCGCGCTCATGGGCTCCAACATGCAGCGCCAGGCCGTGCCGCTGCTCCGCGCCGAGTCGCCCTTCGTCGGCACCGGCATGGAGTACCGTGCCGCCACCGACGCCGGTGAGGTCATCGTCGCGGAGAAGGCCGGCGTGGTCGAGGACGTCACCGCCGACTACGTCACGGTGATGGCCGACGACGGCACCCGCAAGACGTACCGGATGGGCAAGTTCCAGCGCTCCAACCAGGGCACCTGCTTCAACCAGCGCCCCATCGTGTACGAGGGGCAGCGGATCGAGGCCAAGCAGGTCCTCGCCGACGGTCCCTCCACGGACCAGGGCGAGATGTCGCTGGGCAAGAACCTCCTCGTGGCGTACATGTCCTGGGAGGGCCACAACTACGAGGACGCGATCATCCTCTCCCAGCGCCTGGTGCAGGACGACGTCCTCTCCTCGATCCACATCGAGGAGCACGAGGTCGACGCCCGCGACACCAAGCTGGGCCCGGAGGAGATCACCCGCGAGATCCCCAACGTCAGCGAGGAGGTCCTGGCCGACCTCGACGACCGGGGCATCATCCGCATCGGTGCCGAGGTCGTCGACGGCGACATCCTCGTCGGCAAGGTCACGCCCAAGGGCGAGACCGAGCTGACCCCGGAGGAGCGCCTGCTCCGCGCCATCTTCGGCGAGAAGGCCCGCGAGGTCCGCGACACCTCCCTGAAGGTGCCGCACGGCGAGACCGGCAAGGTCATCGGCGTCCGGGTGTTCAGCCGCGACGAGGGCGACGAGCTCGCCCCCGGCGTCAACGAGATGGTCCGCGTCTACGTGGCCCAGAAGCGCAAGATCACCGACGGTGACAAGCTCGCCGGGCGTCACGGCAACAAGGGCGTCATCTCGAAGATCCTGCCCCAGGAGGACATGCCCTTCCTGGAGGACGGCACCCCCGTCGACATCATCCTCAACCCGCTGGGCGTCCCCGGCCGAATGAACGTCGGTCAGGTACTGGAGGTCCACCTGGGCTGGCTGGCCAAGAACGGCTGGCTGGTGGAGGGTGTCGAGGAGGAGTGGCAGAAGTCGCTGCACGCGATCGGCGCCGCCGAGGTCGACCCGAACTCGCGTGTGGCCACGCCGGTCTTCGACGGTCTGCACGGTGACGAGCTCAGCGGCCTCATCCAGTCGGTCCGCCCGAACAAGGACGGCGACCGCCTCATCAACACCGACGGCAAGGCCCGTCTGTTCGACGGCCGTACCGGTGAGCCCTTCGCGGAGCCGATCTCCGTCGGCTACAAGTACATCCTGAAGCTCCACCACCTCGTGGACGACAAGATCCACGCCCGCTCCACCGGTCCGTACTCCATGATCACCCAGCAGCCGCTGGGCGGTAAGGCGCAGTTCGGCGGTCAGCGCTTCGGTGAGATGGAGGTCTGGGCGCTGGAGGCCTACGGTGCCGCCTACGCGCTCCAGGAGCTGCTCACCATCAAGTCCGACGACGTGGTGGGTCGCGTCAAGGTCTACGAGGCCATCGTCAAGGGCGAGAACATCCCTGAGCCGGGTATCCCTGAGTCCTTCAAGGTGCTCATCAAGGAGATGCAGTCGCTCTGTCTGAACGTGGAGGTGCTGTCCAGTGACGGTATGTCCATCGAGATGCGGGACAGTGACGAGGACGTCTTCCGCGCCGCGGAAGAACTGGGAATCGACCTGGGCAGGCGAGAGCCGAGCAGTGTCGAAGAGGTCTAACTTCCGCGGAATCCGAGAGCAGGGGACGAATTAAGTGCTCGACGTCAACTTCTTCGACGAGCTGCGGATTGGCCTCGCCACCGCCGACGACATTCGCCAGTGGTCGCACGGCGAGGTCAAGAAGCCCGAAACCATCAACTACCGCACCCTCAAGCCCGAGAAGGACGGACTCTTCTGCGAGAAGATCTTCGGTCCGACCCGGGACTGGGAGTGCTACTGCGGCAAGTACAAGCGCGTCCGCTTCAAGGGCATCATCTGTGAGCGCTGCGGCGTCGAGGTGACCCGTGCCAAGGTGCGCCGGGAGCGGATGGGCCACATCGAACTGGCCGCCCCCGTCACGCACATCTGGTACTTCAAGGGCGTGCCCTCCCGGCTGGGCTACCTGCTGGACCTGGCGCCGAAGGATCTCGAGAAGATCATCTACTTCGCCGCCTACATGGTCACGTGGGTGGACACCGAGGCCCGTGAGCGCGACCTCCAGTCGCTGGAGGCCCGGATCTCGGTCGAGAAGCAGCACCTGGAGCAGCGCCGCGACTCCACCATCGAGGAGCGCCACCGCAAGCTCGAGGCCGACCTGGCCGAGCTGGAGGAGCAGGGCGCCAAGGGCGACGCGCGCCGCAAGGTGCGCGAGGGCGCCGAGCGTGAGATGCGCCAGCTGCGCGACCGCGCCCAGCGCGAGATCGACCGCCTCGACGAGGTGTGGAGCCGTTTCAAGAACCTCAAGGTCCAGGACCTCGAGGGCGACGAGATGCTCTACCGCGAGATGCGGGACCGCTTCGGGAAGTACTTCCGCGGCGGCATGGGCGCCCAGGCCATCCAGGACCGCCTGTCCAACTTCGAGCTGGACGAGGAGGCGGAGAAGCTCCGGGAGACCATCCGCACCGGCAAGGGCCAGAAGAAGGCTCGCGCCCTGAAGCGGCTCAAGGTCGTCTCGGCGTTCCTCAACACCACCAACAGCCCCATGGGCATGGTGCTGGACTGCATCCCGGTCATTCCGCCGGACCTGCGTCCGATGGTGCAGCTGGACGGTGGCCGCTTCGCGACCTCCGACCTCAACGACCTGTACCGCCGCGTCATCAACCGGAACAACCGCCTCAAGCGGCTTCTGGACCTCGGCGCGCCCGAGATCATCGTCAACAACGAGAAGCGGATGCTGCAGGAGGCCGTCGACGCGCTGTTCGACAACGGCCGCCGCGGCCGCCCGGTCACCGGTCCCGGTAACCGTCCGCTCAAGTCGCTGTCCGACATGCTCAAGGGCAAGCAGGGCCGTTTCCGGCAGAACCTGCTCGGTAAGCGAGTCGACTACTCCGGCCGTTCGGTCATCGTCGTCGGCCCGCAGCTCAAGCTGCACCAGTGCGGTCTGCCCAAGCAGATGGCCCTGGAGCTCTTCAAGCCGTTCGTGATGAAGCGCCTGGTCGACCTGAACCACGCGCAGAACATCAAGAGCGCCAAGCGCATGGTGGAGCGGTCCCGTCCGGTCGTGTGGGACGTCCTCGAAGAGGTCATCACCGAGCACCCGGTTCTGCTGAACCGTGCTCCCACGCTGCACCGTCTGGGCATCCAGGCCTTCGAGCCGCAGCTGGTCGAGGGCAAGGCCATCCAGATCCACCCGCTCGTGTGCACGGCGTTCAACGCCGACTTCGACGGTGACCAGATGGCCGTGCACCTGCCGCTGTCCGCCGAGGCCCAGGCCGAGGCGCGGCTGCTGATGCTCGCCACCAACAACATCCTCAAGCCGTCCGACGGCAAGCCCGTGACCATGCCCACCCAGGACATGATCATCGGTCTGTACTACCTGACGACGGAGAAGCCCGGGGCCAGGGGCGAGGACCGTGCCTTCCGTTCCCCGGCCGAGGCCATCATGGCCTACGACCTGGGCGACCTGGACCTGCAGGCCAGGATCCGGCTGCGTATCGCCGACGGCGCTCCCGCGCCCAAGGACTGGACGCCGCCGGAGGGCTGGGAGCAGGGCGACGTCTACGTCCTGGAGACCACCCTGGGCCGGTACCTCTTCAACGAGGCCACCCCGGTGGACTACCCCTACGTCAACTTCCAGGTGGGCAAGAAGCAGGTCTCGGTCCTGGTCAACGACCTCGCCGAGAACTACCCCAAGGTCCAGGTCGCCACGACCCTGGACGCCCTGAAGGACGCCGGTTACCGCTGGGCCACCCGGTCCGGTCTGACCATCGGTATCGAGGACGTCGTCGCGCCTCCGCGCAAGGCCGAGATCCTCAGCGGCTACGAGGGCAAGGCCGACAAGATCCAGCGCGAGTACGACCGCGGTCTGATCACCGACGACGAGCGCCGTCAGGAGCTCACCGAGGTGTGGACCCAGGCCACGGCCGAGGTCGCCAAGAACATGGAGGACAACTTCCCCGCCGACAACCCGGTGTGGATGATGGTCCAGTCCGGTGCGCGTGGTAACCCGATGCAGGTGCGCCAGATCGCCGGTATCCGTGGTCTGGTCTCCAACACCAAGGGTGAGACGATCCCGCGTCCGATCAAGTCCTCCTACCGTGAGGGCCTGTCCGTGCTGGAGTACTTCATCTCCACGCACGGTCAGCGCAAGGGTCTGGCCGACACCGCCCTGCGTACCGCCGACTCGGGTTACCTGACCCGGCGTCTGGTGGACGTCGCGCAGGACGTCATCGTCCGTGAGATCGACTGCGGCACCGACCGTTCGCTCTGGCACGAGATCGGCGAGAAGAACGCCGCCGGCGTCGTCGTGCGCAAGCACAACGTCGAGAACACCGGTTTCGGTCGGACGATCGCCGAGGACACGCTGGACCCCGAGGGCAACCTCGTGCTCCCGGCGCTGTCCGACACCTCCGAGCAGAACATCGACAAGCTCGTCGCCCACGGGGTCACCCGCGTGCGCATCCGCTCGTCGCTGACCTGTGAGGCGAAGATCGGTGTCTGCACCACCTGCTACGGCCGCTCCATGGCGACCGGTAAGCCGGTGGACGTCGGTGAGGCGATCGGTATCATCGCGGCCCAGTCCATCGGTGAGCCCGGCACCCAGCTGACCATGCGTACCTTCCACATGGGTGGTTCGGCCGGTCAGGACATCACCCACGGTCTGCCCCGTGTCCAGGAGCTCTTCGAGGCCCGTATCCCCAAGGGTATGGCTCCGATCTCCGAGATGGAGGGCCGGATCCGGATCGACGACACCGAGAAGAGCCGCAAGATCGTCGTCATCCCCGACGACGGCACGGACGAGATCGCCTACCCGGTCCCGATGCGTGCGCAGCTCCTGGTGGGCGACGGCGACCACGTCAAGGTCGGCCAGCAGCTCATCCAGGGTGCGATCAACCCGCACGAGGTGCTTCGCATCCAGGGCCCGCGCGCGGTGCAGCAGCACCTCGTGTCGGAGGTCCAGGAGGTGTACAAGTCGCAGGGTGTGTCCATCCACGACAAGCACATCGAGATCATCGTCCGCCAGATGCTCAAGCGCGTGAACATCCTGGAGTCGGGCGACACCGAGCTGCTGCCCGGTGAGATGGTCGAGCGGCCCAAGTTCGAGCGGATCAACCGACGCGTCGTGTCCGAAGGCGGCCAGCCGGCCGCCGGACGTCCGGTACTGCTGGGTATCACCAAGGCCTCGCTGGCCACGGAGTCCTGGCTGTCGGCGGCCTCCTTCCAGGAGACCACCCGCGTGCTGACCGAGAACGCGATCCACGGCAAGAGCGACCCGCTGCTCGGCCTCAAGGAGAACGTCATCATCGGTAAGCTCATCCCGGCCGGTACCGGAATTCCGCAGTACCGCAACGTCCGGGTGGAGCCGACCGAGGAGGCCAAGGCCTCGATGTACTCGGTCTCCGGTTACGAGGAGCCCAGCGAGTACACCTTCGGTCAGGGATCGGGAGAGGCCGTTCCCCTGGAGGAGTACGACTTCGGGCCGTACAACCGGTAAGCGTCAACCTGAACGTTGGCTGAGCTGACGGCGGCGGTCAGCCACCCCCACACCGGGGGTGGCCCCGCCGCCGTTTCGTCGTTGTCGGTCCGCACACCGCTGTGTGGACGGGGAGAGGGCGCTACGGCGCTGGCGGGAGAGCAGGCAAGTGACTGATAACGGGGGCGACGCACCGGGGAACCGGGCGTCCGAGCAGGACGCGGACTCGTGGTTCAAGCCCAGTGAGAACCGCTATCGCACACAGTCGGAGTACCAGGACCCCCTGGAGGGCGAGGAAGGCACCGGGGAGGGCGACGACGCCCCCGCCGGTGGCGCGGTCTTCCCGGACAGCGGGGGTTACGCCGGGCTGAGCGCCTCGCGTCCGGCCATGGTGGAGCCCTACCCGGACGCTCTGGGCGGTCCGCCCGCGACCCCGAAGGAGACCCCGCCGACCTACGGCGGGGAGCCCCCGTACGTTCCGGGGATCTCCTACCCGGGTGCGGGGAGCGCGGCCTACCAGCCGGTCACCCGGATCCCGGGGGAGAGCGACCCGCTGGGTGCGCCCGGGGGGTTCCCTGAGCCGGAGGGGCCCTCGCGGGCCGGGAGTTCCGCGGAGACCGAGGGCCCGACGGAGGCCCGGGAGAGCGCCGCGACCGGCGGCTACCCGGGTATCGCCGCCAGCGCCGAGGTCCCGCTACCGCCGGAGGGCTCCGAACCCGCTGAACCCGCCCACGACAGCTGGGCGGCGTCCGGGAACGACTCGTGGGCCGCCCGGCCCGCCGAGGAGGAGCCCGAGGAGTCCCTCGCACGAGGGAGCCGACCCGCAGGGGAAGCCGGGGCCGAACCGTCCTTGGCAGCGGACACGGCCGCTCCGGCTGCGCAGCCGTGGGCGGCCGAGGCACCCCGAACGGTGAACGACACCTGGGCGGCCGAGGCACCCCCGGCGGAGGGCGGCGGCCGGGCGGCGGAGGAGCCCACCGCGGCCACGCGACCGTGGGGAGCGGAGCCGCCGGCCCCCGAACCCGCGCGGGACGCCTGGACCGCTCCGATCGAGGACTCCTGGGCGCCGCAGGCGGCCGCGGAGCCCGAGCCCGCCCCCGCGGTCGAACCGCCGGCCCCGGAGCCCGTGCAGGACACCTGGGCGGGATCGGCCGGGGATGCCTGGAGGCCCGAGCCCGACCGGGACCAGCCGCGACAGTGGCAGGGCACCGGCGGCCTGGACAGCTGGAGCCCGACACCGGACAGCGGGGACGCCTGGAGGGGCGCGGGCACCACCGAGCCCTGGGCCGAGCCGACCACCCGGGAGTGGAGCGACCCGGCCCCCGCCCCCTCCTACGGCGTTGACCGGTACGACGACGAGCTCTCACCCCGGCCTGTACCGCCGCTCGACGAGTCCCCGGTGCGCGACCGGTACACCCGCGACCGGACCGGAGGGTACGAGGACGAGCTCTCCGCGCCCTCGCCCGAAGCGGTCTCCGCCGACCAGGGCGGGATCGGCGGCGGGAGTGGGAACACCTGGGCCTTCGACCGCGACGACCCCCGCCTGCCCGACGTGGTCCGTGACGCCGAGCGCCGCCGCCGCGACACGGCCCCGGAGGAGCCCTCCTACACCGACTGGGGCGCTGACACCGAGTGGAGCGCCGCCCCCGCCGGGGAAACCGCGGGGGAGTGGGACGGCGGCCCCGACACGGGCGAGCTGTCCGCGGCCGTGGCCACCTCCGAGGACCCGCTGGCGGCCATCGCCGACATGCAGTCGCGGGCCAGGGCCAAGGAGGACCCGGGCACGGAGGAGGAGTACGGACCCGACTCCGGCCAGGGGTGGGACGAACGCCCCGGCCAGGGGTGGGACGAGCGCCCCGGCCAGGGGTGGGACGAGCGCCCGTGGGACGCACCCGCGCGGGACGAGCTCTCCTGGGACGCGCCGCCGGCAGAGGAGGCCTCGTGGGGCCGGTCGGCCCCGGACGAACACCCCTTGGACCAGCCCTCCTGGGGCGGCTCCGCCGCCGCTGCCGAGGACGACTCCTGGCGCGGTGGCGATGGCTCCACCCAGATGTTCACGGCACCCTCCTTCGACGGGCCCGCCGATCCCGGCGGCCTCGACGACGGGGTCCGGCAGGACTGGTCCACCGGGACCCGGGGCTCCTGGGACCGGGAGGAACCCCGGGGCTACGACGAGCTGGGCTACGACGAGCGCGGCGCCGCCTCCGGCGGGGACGGTTACCGGGACCGGGCCTACGAGGACGTGGACGACGACCGGTTCGACGAGGGCGTCGAATACGGCGGGTACGGGGACGAGGACGGTTACGAGGACCTGGTCCACGACCGGGCCGGTGACGGACTCGACGGTCCGCCGGAGGAACAGGGGCCGGTGGCGCCCGGGGTCCCCTCCGACCTGGGGGCGGTGCCGCCGCCCGTGGACCGGGCCCTTCGGGAACGCGCCGCCGAGGACGAGGCCGGTGAGGAGGAGTCGGACTACGAGGACGGCTTCACTCCGGCGGACTACGGGATGCCGGAACGGCCCAGGCAGTCCCGGCGGCGCCGGGACCGGATCGCCGCGGACTTCCCGGGCTTCGACGACGCGCCCCTGGGCGGGGACGTGGGCGACGCCTACCCCGGGTACGACAGCGTCGACTTCCTGGCCGACACCGAACCCGGGGCGAACCTGACCCTGTGGCTGGGTGTGGCCTCGCTGCTCCCGGGGCTCGGTGTGATCACCGCGGTCCTGGCGCTGTTCGTCACCGGCCCCAAGGCCAAGAGGGCGATCCGTGAGTCGCGCGGCACACTCGACGGGCTGGGGCTGATCACCACCGGCACCGTCTTCGCGGTCATCGGCATCCTGGTGACGGTGATCTCCGTCGCGATCTGGTTCGCGCTGTAGCTTCTCGGCCGCTTCCGGGGGACAATTGGCCCCCTGGGAGCGGCCGTTGCCCTTTTGCGGCCCTCCGCCCGCCCCCCGGCGGGAAAACATGGGCGAAACGAGTCTGGAAGCGCGTAGACTAGGGGTGACCCACGGCTACGCGAGATCCGGTTCCGCTTGTCTCGCCATGTCGCACACCGTTTTGACCGCCTGTTCGGTAAGCGGTAGCCTGTGTGATTGTGCCCGTGAGTCGACGGGTCACACGTGCGTGTGCGGCGCCCCAGTCCTCCACAGGACGGACGCAAGGCGCGCGGCGCATGTGAACCCCCTCCTGTGAATCGGCCTTACGGCCGGGTGTGCGCCATCTGCCATGCGTGGGAAAAAGTGCGACACGCCCGACCCCGGGGGTCGGGGAGTTTCGGGAAATTCAGCAGGTCAATAGCGATATCGGCTACGAGAACCGGCGTAGGTCACGAGGAAGACGGAGACGCGGTGCCCACCATCCAGCAGCTGGTCCGCAAGGGCCGACAGGACAAGGTCGCAAAGAACAAGACCCCGGCGCTGAAGGGGAGTCCGCAGCGTCGTGGTGTGTGCACGCGTGTCTACACCACTACGCCGAAGAAGCCGAACTCCGCTCTGCGTAAGGTCGCTCGCGTCAAGCTGAGCAGCGGCATCGAGGTCACGGCCTACATTCCCGGCATTGGTCACAACCTCCAGGAGCACAGCATCGTGCTGGTTCGTGGCGGTCGAGTGAAGGACCTGCCGGGCGTCCGCTACCGAATTGTCCGCGGTTCGCTCGACACCCAGGGTGTCCGGGGCCGCAAGCAGGCCCGTAGCCACTACGGCGCCAAGAAGGAGAAGTAAGCATGCCGCGCAAGGGCCCGGCGCCGAAGCGCCAGCTCATCACCGACCCGGTTTACGGCTCGCCGCTCGTCACCGCACTCATCAACAAGGTGCTCCTCGACGGCAAGCGCTCCATCGCACAGAGCGTCGTCTACGACGCCCTCGAAGGCGCCCGTGAGAAGACCGGTCAGGACCCGCTCGTCGTCCTCAAGCGAGCCCTGGACAACATCAAGCCCGCGCTGGAGGTCCGCAGCCGCCGTGTCGGTGGCGCGACCTACCAGGTGCCGGTCGAGGTTCGCGCCTCCCGGTCCACCACGCTGGCCCTGCGCTGGCTGGTCGACTTCTCGCGCAAGCGTCGTGAGAAGACCATGACGGAGCGTCTGATGAACGAGCTGGTTGACGCCAGCAACGGTCTGGGCGCGGCTGTCAAGAAGCGTGAGGACACGCACAAGATGGCCGAGTCGAACAAGGCCTTCGCCCACTACCGCTGGTAATCCCGCGGCGAATCGATTCCTTGAGACCTAGGGAAGACGAGCCTCATGGCTAAGACTTTGCTTGACCTGGCCAAGGTCCGCAACATCGGCATCATGGCCCACATCGACGCGGGCAAAACCACGACGACCGAGCGGATCCTCTACTACACCGGTGTGACCCACAAGGTGGGCGAGGTCCACGATGGCGCTGCCACCATGGACTGGATGAAGGAGGAGCAGGAGCGGGGTATCACCATTACCTCGGCTGCTACCACCACCCACTGGGACGACTACACCATCAACATCATCGACACGCCTGGCCACGTCGACTTCACGGTCGAGGTCGAGCGGTCGCTGCGTGTGCTCGACGGTGCCGTCGCGGTGTTCGACGCCAAGGAAGGCGTCGAACCCCAGTCGGAGCAGGTCTGGCGCCAGGCCGACCGTTACAAGGTCCCCCGGATCTGCTTCGTCAACAAGATGGACAAGATCGGCGCGGAGTTCCAGCGCTGTGTCGACATGTTCCGTGAGCGCCTCGGCGCGAACGCCATGCCGATCCAGCTGAACATCGGCGCCGAGAGCGACTTCCAGGGCGTCATCGACCTCGTGAAGATGAAGGCCTACGTCTGGAACGACGAGGCCAAGCTCGGCGAGATGTACGACACGGTCGACATCCCCGAGACCCACACGGACGCCGCCCGCGAGGCCCGCGACTCCTTCATCGAGACGCTGGCCGAGGCCGACGACGAGATCATGGAGCTGTACCTGGAGGGCCAGGAGCCCACCGAGGAGCAGCTGGTGACCGCGATCCGTCGCGCCACCATCGCCGGCACCGCCGTCCCCGTGGTCTGCGGCACCGCCTTCAAGAACAAGGGCGTCCAGCCCCTGCTCGACGCGGTCACCGCCTACCTCCCCTCGCCCCTGGACGTGGACGCCATCGAGGGCCACGACCCCAAGGACGAGAGCGAGGAGACCAAGCTCGAGCGCAAGCCGAGCGTGGACGAGCCGATGTCCGCACTGGTCTTCAAGATCATGAGCGACCCGCACCTGGGCAAGCTCACCTACGTGCGCATCTACTCGGGTGTCCTCACCGCCGGTACCCAGGTTCTGAACAGCCTGAAGGGCCGCAAGGAGCGCATCGGCAAGATCTACCGCATGCACTCCAACAAGCGTGAGGAGATCCCCGAGGCGGGCGCGGGCGACATCGTCGCGGTCATGGGCCTGAAGGACACCACGACCGGTGAGACGCTCTGCGAGCAGGGCTCGCCGATCGTCCTGGAGTCCATGACCTTCCCGGCTCCGGTCATCGAGGTGGCCATCGAGCCCAAGACCAAGAGCGACCAGGAGAAGCTGGGCATCGCGATCCAGCGTCTGGCCGACGAGGACCCCTCCTTCCAGGTGGCCTCGGACGAGCAGACCGGCCAGACCGTGATCTCCGGCATGGGTGAGCTGCACCTCGAGGTGCTGGTCAACCGCATGCGCGACGAGTTCAAGGTCGAGGCGAACATCGGTAAGCCCCAGGTGGCCTACCGCGAGACCATTCGCAAGAAGGTCGAAGGCCACGTCTACACCCACAAGAAGCAGACCGGTGGGTCGGGCCAGTTCGCCAAGGTCAAGATCGACCTCGAGCCGCTCGTGGCCGAAGAGGGCGACGCGTCGGGTTACGAGTTCGTCAACTCCGTCACCGGTGGCCGCATCCCGCGGGAGTACATCCCGTCGGTCGACGCGGGCTGCCAGGAGGCCGCTGAGCTGGGTGTGCTCGCGCACTACCCGCTCGTCGGCATCAAGGTGACGCTGCAGGACGGCCAGTACCACGACGTCGACTCCTCCGAGATGGCGTTCAAGACCGCTGGTTCGATGGCCTTCAAGGAGGCCGTCAGGCTCGCGAAGCCTGCGCTGCTCGAGCCGGTCATGGCCGTCGAGGTCACCACGCCCGAGGAGTACATGGGTGACGTCATCGGTGACCTGAACTCCCGCCGTGGACAGATCCAGTCCATGGACGAGCGTTCCGGTGTCCGGCTCGTCAAGGCCCAGGTGCCCCTTTCGGAAATGTTCGGCTACGTGGGTGACCTGCGCAGCCGTACGCAGGGTCGAGCCAACTACTCGATGGTGTTCGACTCCTACGCGGAGGTTCCGTCCGCTGTCGCCCAAGAAATTGTGGCGAAGGTTCGCGGCGAATAGTCGCGAACACGTAACCAGGCTGTTCCCGCAACCGCGGGTTGGACCACAGTCAGATAGTTCTGTACGTCTAGGAGACTTCCAGTGGCGAAGGAAAAGTTCGAGCGGACTAAGCCGCACGTCAACATCGGCACCATCGGTCACATTGACCACGGCAAGACCACGCTGACCGCAGCCATCACCAAGGTGCTGCACGACGCGTACCCGGAGCTGAACCCGTTCACCCCGTTCGAGGACATCGACAACGCTCCTGAGGAGCGCGAGCGCGGTATCACCATCTCCGTCGCCCACGTCGAGTACCAGACGACCGAGCGTCACTACGCTCACGTCGACTGCCCCGGCCACGCGGACTACGTGAAGAACATGATCACGGGTGCCGCGCAGATGGACGGCGCGATCCTGGTCGTGGCCGCCACCGACGGCCCGATGCCGCAGACCAAGGAGCACGTGCTCCTGGCCCGCCAGGTCGGCGTCCCCGCCATCGTCGTCGCCCTGAACAAGGCCGACATGGTGGACGACGAGGAGATCTTCGAGCTCGTCGAGCTCGAGGTCCGTGAGCTGCTCAGCGAGTACGAGTTCCCCGGCGACGACGTTCCCGTCACCAAGGTCTCGGCTCTGAAGGCGCTCGAGGGCGACGCCGAGTGGGGCAAGGCCGTCCTGGAGCTCATGGGCACGGTCGACAGCTTCATTCCGGAGCCCGAGCGTGACACCGACAAGCCCTTCCTGATGCCGATCGAGGACGTCTTCTCGATCACCGGTCGCGGCACCGTCGTCACCGGTCGTATCGAGCGCGGTATCGTCAACGTCAACGAGACCGTTGACATCGTCGGTATCAAGGAAGACAAGCAGACCACCACCGTCACCGGTGTTGAGATGTTCCGCAAGCTGCTCGACCAGGGCCAGGCCGGCGACAACGTCGGTCTGCTCCTGCGCGGCATCAAGCGCGAGGACGTCGAGCGCGGCCAGGTCGTGATCAAGCCCGGCACGACCACCCCGCACACCGAGTTCGAGGGCCAGGTCGTCATCCTGTCCAAGGACGAGGGTGGCCGCCACACGCCGTTCTTCAACAACTACCGCCCGCAGTTCTACTTCCGCACCACCGACGTCACCGGCGTCGTGACGCTGCCGGAGGGCACCGAGATGGTCATGCCCGGTGACAACACCGAGATGTCCGTCGTGCTGATCCAGCCGGTCGCGATGGAAGAGGGCCTGAAGTTCGCCATCCGTGAGGGTGGCCGGACCGTGGGCGCGGGTCGCGTCACGAAGATCATCAAGTAGCACACACGTTGGGGTGGCCCCCTGAGGAGCCGCCCCGACGTGGTGGGTGGGCCGCCTCACCGCGGCCCACCCACCACACTGACAAGACGTCATCGGGCTCTGTGACGGTGACGCACCGCAGGGGCAAGCCCTGTTGCGGTTTCTCAAGGGAATAGGGGCTCACGGCCGAACACGCCGGCGGATTCGCCGACGGGCCTGGGCGTCTGTGACCGGGACAGCTCACCGTTACGGACACTGAAGCGAAGGACGAACAGGCCACATGGCGGGACAAAAGATCCGCATTCGGCTAAAGGCCTATGACCACGAGGTCATCGACAGCTCGGCGCGCAAGATCGTTGAGACTGTGACGCGAACTGGCGCACAGGTCGCGGGCCCGGTGCCGCTGCCGACGGAGAAGAACGTTTACTGCGTCATCCGATCGCCGCACAAGTACAAGGACTCGCGCGAGCACTTCGAGATGCGCACCCACAAGCGGCTGATCGACATCATCGACCCCACACCGAAGACGGTCGACTCGCTTATGCGTCTCGACCTGCCGGCTGGCGTTGACATCGAGATCAAGCTTTAAGGACGCACAGACATGGCCACCAAGCAGATCAAGGGAGTTCTGGGCGAAAAGCTCGGCATGACCCAGGTCTTCGACGACGCCGGCAAGATGGTGCCGGTAACCGTCCTGAAGGCCGGTCCGTGCGTCGTGAGCCGCATCCGGACTCCGGACACCGATGGCTACTCCGCCATCCAGCTCGGCTACGGGCAGATCAACCCGCGCAAGGTCAACAAGCCTCTCGGCGACTACCTTCGCGCGAACGACCTGACCCCGCGCCGTCACTACGTCGAGGTGCGCACCACCGACGCCTCCGAGTACCAGCTCGGCCAGGAGGTCGACGCCGCCTCGTTCGAGATCGGCCAGAAGGTCGACATCACGGGCAAGAGCAAGGGCAAGGGCTTCGCCGGTGTGATGAAGCGCCACGGTTTCCGTGGTCTCTCCGCCACGCACGGCACCCAGCGCAAGCACCGCTCGCCCGGTTCCATCGGCGGCTGCGCCACTCCCGGCCGCGTTTTCAAGGGCATGCGGATGGCCGGGCGCATGGGCAACGTGCGCAAGACCATCCAGAACCTGACCGTCCACTCCGTGGACGCGGAGAAGGGCCTCATCCTGGTCAAGGGTGCTGTGCCCGGTCCCAACGGCGGTCTGGTGCTCGTCCGCACCGCTGTGAAGGGGGACAAGTAAGCCATGGCCCAGATCGAGGTCAAGAACCCTGAAGGCGGTTCCAAGGGCAGCGTGGAGCTTCCCGAGTCCGTCTTCGCCCAGCAGGTCAGCATTCCGCTGATCCACCAGGTCGTGAACGGCCAGCTGGCTGCCGGTCGGCAGGGCACCCACGCCACCAAGACCCGCGGCGACGTCCGCGGCGGTGGCAAGAAGCCCTACCGCCAGAAGGGAACCGGTCGCGCCCGTCAGGGCTCGATCCGCGCCCCGCAGTACACCGGTGGTGGCACCGTTCACGGTCCCCAGCCGCGTGACTACAGCCAGCGGACCCCGAAGAAGATGAAGGCCGCCGCCCTGCGCGGTGCCCTCTCCGACCGGGCCAACCACGGCCGTATCCACGTCGTCAGCCAGTTCGTGGCCGAGGACGCGGACGCCAAGCTCACGCAGAACGCTCTGAAGGCGCTGCGCCAGGTCACCGAGTCCGACAAGGTTCTCGTCGTCCTGGCCCGCGAGGACGAGCACAACCGGCGCGCCCTGCGCAACCTCGAAGAGGTGCACATCCTCGACGCGGACCAGGTGAACACCTACGACGTCCTGTACGCGGACGACGTGGTCTTCACCGAGGCGGGCTACGCCGAGTTCCTGGCCCACGCGGCCGGTACCTCGAAGGCCGCTGAGTCCGAGGAGGACGACCAGTGAGGATCGCCGACCACCGGGACATCATCGTCGAGCCGGTGATCTCCGAGAAGAGCTACGGGCTCATGGACGAGAACAAGTACACGTTCATCGTTCGCCCCGACGCCAACAAGACCCAGATCAAGATCGCGATCGAGAAGATCTTCGAGGTGAAGGTCACGAACGTGAACACGATCAACCGGAAGGGTAAGCGCAAGCGGACCCGTTTCGGTTTCGGGAAGCGTCCCGACACCAAGCGCGCGATCGTCAGCGTGGCCGACGGCCAGCGGATCGACATCTTCGGTGTCTGACCTTCTCAGGGTCTGACCGCTACACACCAAGCAATACGTAAAGGAATGCGCGAAGAAGATGGGCATTCGTAAGTACAAGCCGACGACGCCGGGTCGTCGCGGCTCCAGCGTGAGCGACTTCGTCGAAATCACGCGCTCGGAGCCGGAGAAGTCCCTGGTTCGTCCGCTTCACTCCAAGGGCGGTCGTAACGGCCACGGCCGGATCACCGCTCGTCACCAGGGTGGTGGCCACAAGCGCGCCTACCGCGTGATCGACTTCCGTCGTCACGACAAGGACGGCGTGCCGGCCAAGGTCGCTCACATCGAGTACGACCCCAACCGCACTGCTCGCATTGCCCTGCTGCACTACGTGGACGGTGAGAAGCGCTACATTCTGGCGCCCGCCGGCCTCAAGCAGGGTGACAAGGTCGAGAACGGCCCCCAGTCCGACATCAAGCCGGGCAACTGCCTCCCGCTGCGCAACATCCCCACGGGTACGTTCGTGCACGCGGTCGAGCTGAAGCCGGGTGGCGGTGCCAAGCTGGGCCGTTCCGCGGGGTCGCAGATCCAGCTCCTCGCCAAGGAGGGCGGCTACGCCACGTTGCGTATGCCCTCCGGTGAGATGCGCATGGTCGAGATCTCCTGCCGCGCCACGGTTGGCCAGGTCGGCAACGCCGAGCAGTCCAACATCAACTGGGGCAAGGCCGGCCGCTCGCGGTGGAAGGGCAAGCGCCCGACCGTCCGTGGTGTGGTCATGAACCCGGTCGACCACCCGCACGGTGGTGGTGAGGGCAAGACCTCCGGTGGTCGTCACCCGGTCAGCCCCTGGGGCAAGAAGGAAGGCCGGACCCGGACCAAGAACAAGGCCAGCGACAAGCTGATCGTGCGGCGTCGGCGTAGCGGTAAGAAGAAGCGGTAAGGAGCACGTCTGATGCCACGTAGCCTTAAGAAGGGTCCCTTCGTCGACGACCACCTCATCAAGAAGGTGGAAGTCCAGAACGAGAAGGGGACCAAGAACGTCATCAAGACGTGGTCCCGGCGGTCCATGATCGTCCCGGAGATGATCGGTCACACGATCGCCGTCCACGACGGACGCAAGCACGTTCCGGTGTTCGTGTCGGAGTCGATGGTCGGCCACAAGCTCGGTGAGTTCGCTCCCACGCGTACTTTCCGTAGCCACGTCAAGGAAGACCGCCGTAGCCGCCGTTAGCGGTTGCAGCAGTTGTAAGAACCATTTTCTCCACGGTGAGTGGGGAATGAATTTCCGTGAGCGAGGGAAAAGCGATGGGAACGAGGGCACAGGCGCGGTTCGTCCGCGTTACGCCCCGGAAGGCTCGCCGGGTGGCGGACCTTATTCGCGGGTTGCCCGCTGACGAGGCACAGGCGGTGCTCCGGTTCGCGCCCCAGTCGGCTAGCGAGCCTGTTGGCAAGGTGCTGGCAAGCGCCATCGCCAACGCTGAGCACAACGACAAGCTGGACCGCGAGACCCTGGTGGTCGAGCGCGTGTGGGTGGACGAGGGTCCGACCCTGAAGCGCATTCGCCCCCGAGGCTTCGGCCGGGCTTTCCGGGTCACGAAGCGTACGAGCCACATCACCGTGGTCGTCGCTGAGAACTCGGGCGCCTCGTCCAAGACGAAGGAAAGGACCCGATAGTGGGGCAGAAGGTAAACCCGCACGGGTTCCGCCTCGGCATCACCACCGACTTCAAGAGCCGCTGGTACGCCGACAAGTCTTACAAGGACTACGTCAAGGAAGACGTCGCGATCCGTCGGATGCTGACCCGTGGCATGGAGCGCGCGGGCATCTCCAAGGTCGAGATCGAGCGCACCCGTGACCGTGTCCGCGTGGACGTCTACACCGCCCGGCCGGGCATCGTCATCGGCCGCCGCGGCGTCGAGGCCGACCGGATCCGTACGGACCTGGAGAAGCTCACCGGCAAGCAGGTGCAGCTGAACGTCTTCGAGGTGAAGAACCCCGAGATCGACGCGCAGCTCGTCGCCCAGGGCGTCGCTGAGCAGCTGAGCAGCCGCGTGGCCTTCCGCCGCGCGATGCGCAAGGCCATGCAGAGCGCGATGAAGAGCGGTGCCAAGGGCATCCGGATCCAGTGCGGTGGCCGCCTGGGTGGGGCTGAGATGTCCCGCTCGGAGTTCTACCGCGAGGGCCGGGTCCCGCTGCACACGCTGCGCGCCGACATCGACTACGGCTTCTTCGAGGCCCGGACGACGTTCGGTCGCATCGGCGTCAAGGTGTGGATCTACAAGGGCGACGCCCCTGTGACCCGCGCCGAGCGCGAGGCGGCCCAGGCCGCCCAGCGCACCGCCGGCGGCGGCCAGCGTCGTGAGCGTCCGCAGCGTCGTCGCCGTGGCGGCGCCGCTGGTGGCCCGAACACCGAGGCCAAGGCTGGTGCTTCGGCCGAGGCCCCGAAGACCGAGGGGAGCTGACCCGTGCTTATTCCTCGTAAGGTCAAGTACCGCAAGCAGCACCACCCGGACCTGCGCGGCAAGGCCAAGGGTGGCACGTCGATCAACTTCGGCGAGTACGGCATCCAGGCTCTGGAGTCGGCCTACGTGACGAACCGTCAGATCGAGTCCGCTCGTATCGCCATGACGCGTCACATCAAGCGTGGCGGCAAGGTGTGGATCAACATCTTCCCGGACCGTCCGCTGACGAAGAAGCCCGCCGAGGTCCGTATGGGTTCCGGTAAGGGTTCGCCCGAGTGGTGGGTCGCGCCGGTCAAGCCCGGGCGTGTGATGTTCGAGCTGTCGGGCGTGCCCGAGGCCGTGGCCAAGGAGGCCCTGCGCCGTGCGATGCACAAGCTCCCGATGAAGTGCAAGTTTGTTAAGCGGGAGGTGTGGGAGTAGTGGCAAAGTCCGTGACTGCCCACGAGCTGCGCGACCAGTCCGTCGAGGACCTGGTCACTAAGCTCAAGGAAGCCAAGGAAGAGCTCTTCAACCTCCGCTTCCAGGCCGCCACCGGTCAGCTCGACAACCACAGCCGTCTGCGCACTGTCAAGCGCGAGATCGCGCGGATCTACACGGTCCTGCGCGAGCACGAGCTGGGCATCGTCCCGCTGTCTGGTGAGTCGGCTGAGGAGACGAAGGAAGCAGCCGAATGAGTGAGAACCAGACCGCGACGCGCAACTACCGCAAGGTGCGCGAGGGCTACGTCGTCAGCGACAAGATGGACAAGACCGTCGTTGTCGAGGTTGAGGACCGCGTCAAGCACGCCCTGTACGGCAAGGTCATCCGTAGGACGACCAAGTACAAGGCCCATGACGAGGCGAACTCCGCTGGCGTCGGCGACCGGGTCCGCATGATGGAGACCCGGCCGCTCTCCGCGACGAAGCGTTGGCGCGTCGTGGAGATCCTGGAGAAGGCTAAGTAACCCCAGCCTGTCGGCGGCCGACACACGTTGTCGGCCGCCGACGCGAGGGGTGAGACCACCTAGCCGTGCGGCAGTGGACCGCACGCATCACATCAGGAGCAGACGTGATTCAGCAGGAGTCGCGACTCAAGGTCGCCGACAACACGGGTGCCAAGGAGATCCTTACCATCCGTGTTCTCGGTGGCTCGGGTCGGCGCTACGCCGGGATCGGCGACACTATCGTCGCCACGGTGAAGGACGCCCTGCCTGGCGCTGGAGTCAAGAAGGGCGACGTCGTCAAGGCCGTTGTCGTGCGCACCGCTAAGGAGCGCCGCCGGCCCGACGGCTCCTACATCCGCTTCGATGAGAACGCTGCCGTGCTCATCAAGGACGGTGGGGACCCGCGAGGCACCCGCATCTTCGGCCCGGTCGGCCGTGAGCTGCGTGACAAGAAGTACATGCGCATCATTTCGCTGGCGCCGGAGGTGCTCTAAGCGATGAAGATCAAATCTGGCGACGAGGTCATCGTTCTCGCCGGCAAGGACAAGGGTGCCACCGGCAAGGTCGTCAAGGCCATGCCGAAGGACGACCGTGTCATCGTCGAGGGCGTCAACCTGGTCAAGAAGCACAGGAAGGCCAACCCGGCGGGCGGCCAGCAGGGCGAGGTCGTCACCAAGGAGGCCCCCATCCACGTGAGCAACGTTGCGCTCGCGGAGGACGGTAAGGCCGCTCGGGTCGGCTACCGCTTCGAGGAAGACGGAACCAAGGTTCGGGTCTCCCGCCGCACCGGTAAGGACATCTGATGACGGTTACCAACGACATCACCGCACCTCCGATGCCGCGGCTCAAGGAGAAGTACCGCAACGAGATCGCTGCGGGCCTCAAGGACGAGTTCGACATCGCCAACGTCATGCAGATCCCCGGTCTCACGAAGATCGTGGTCAACATGGGCGTGGGCGAGGCGGCTCGTGACGCGAAGCTGATCCAGGGCGCGATCGCCGACCTGTCGGCGATCACCGGCCAGAAGCCGAAGATCAACCGGGCCAAGAACTCCATCGCGCAGTTCAAGCTGCGCGAGGGACAGCCGATCGGCGCCAGCGTCACGCTGCGCGGCGACCGGATGTGGGAGTTCCTCGACCGGATGCTCTCGCTGGCCCTGCCCCGGATTCGGGACTTCCGTGGCCTTTCCCCGAAGCAGTTCGACGGGAACGGCAACTACACGTTCGGTCTGACCGAACAGGTCATGTTCCACGAGATCGACCCGGACAAGGTCGACCGTCAGCGTGGGATGGACATCACGGTTGTCACGACGGCGACCAGCGACGAACAAGGCCGCAGCCTGCTCAAGCGGCTCGGTTTCCCGTTCAAGGAAGCCTGAGGGGTTACCACAGATGGCTAAGAAGTCCCTGATTGCGAAGGCGCAGCGGAAGCCGAAGTTCGGCGTTCGTGCGTATACTCGATGCTCGCGGTGCGGCCGTCCGCGTGCCGTCTTCCGGAAGTTCGGCCTGTGCCGTATCTGCTTCCGCGAGATGGCGCACCGGGGCGAGCTGCCCGGCATCACCAAGTCGAGCTGGTAGTTCCCGGCGGGGCCGACCCTGCGCACAGCGCGGTCGGCCCCCCGAGCCACCACCTGCTTGGTAGCTCATAGCAGTGTCCGCCGCCGCCACCGGGCGGTGCGCGGTCCAGCAACATCCAACCATCAGGGCACGGCAGTCCCGAGAGGGACCGCGGTGCCCACGACCACGCCGAAGGTCCGTTTGTGCACTCCCGGGGGGCAACCCTTCAGGGAGGCAGGCTCTGGGAAAGCCCGCACTCGGAAACCGCGGTGAGGAAGGGCCAGCCGGCCATGACGATGACCGACCCGATCGCAGACATGCTGACGCGTCTGCGTAACGCGAATTCGGCGTACCACGACACCGTGACGATGCCGTATTCCAAGATCAAGGCGCACATCGCCGAGATCCTCCAGCAGGAGGGTTTCATTCAGGGATGGCGGACCGAGGAGGCCCCTGTGGGCCAGAACCTCGTCCTGGACCTGAAGTACGGCCCCACCCGAGAGCGTTCCATCGCGGGCATCCGCCGGGTTTCCAAGCCCGGTCTGCGGGTGTACGCGAAGAAGGAGAACCTCCCGCGCGTGCTGGGTGGCCTCGGTGTGGCGATCATTTCGACGTCCGGTGGCCTGATGACTGACAAGCAGGCCAAGAAGCGTGGCGTGGGCGGCGAAGTCCTCGCTTACGTCTGGTAATAGGGAGAGACTGAAGCATGTCGCGAATCGGTCGACTGCCGCTCTCGGTCCCCAAGGGCGTCGAAGTCACGATTAACGGGCAAGACGTCACTGTCAAGGGGCCGAAGGGCGAACTGAAGCACACGATCGCCGAGCCGATCACCGCCTCCTTCGAGGACGGCATCGTCACGGTGGTGCGTCCCGACGACAAGCCGGAGAACCGGTCGCTGCACGGGCTGACCCGCGCACTGATCGCGAACCTCGTCGAGGGTGTCTCCAAGGGTTACGCCAAGACGCTGGAGATCCACGGTGTGGGTTACCGCGTCCAGGCCCGCGGCTCCAACCTGGAGTTCTCGCTGGGCTACAGCCACCCGGTCGTCGTGGAACCCCCGCAGGGCATCACCTTCCGCGTGGAGAAGCCGACCCTCCTCCACGTCGAGGGCATCGACAAGCAGCTGGTGGGCCAGGTCGCCGCGAACATCCGCGGTCTGCGCAAGCCTGACCCGTACAAGGCCAAGGGCGTGCGGTACAAGGGTGAGCACATCCGCCGCAAGGCCGGAAAGGCTGGTAAGTAGGCATGGGCATCACCGTGAGCCGCAAGCGCACCGCGAAGGCCACCACCGCTCGTAAGCGCCGCCAGTTCCGCGTGCGCAAGAGGGTCGTGGGCACCGCCGAGCGTCCCCGCCTGGCTGTGTTCCGCTCCTCCAAGCACATCGTCGCGCAGGTGATCGACGACACGAGGGGTCACACCCTGGTCGCCGCCTCCAGCGTTGAGACCGACGTGCGTGGCGCCGAGGGCACCAAGTCCGACAAGTCCGTCAAGGTCGGTGAGCTCGTCGCGCAGCGCGCGAAGGACGCCGGTATCACCGCGGTCGTTTTCGACCGTGGCGGTAACCGCTACGCCGGTCGTATCGCCAAGCTCGCCGACGCGGCGCGCGAGGGCGGTCTGGAGTTCTAGTTCGATGACCTCTGTACTGGCGAAGAACAACCACGAGAAGAGGAACCACTGATGGCTGCAGCACCGCGGCGCGGCGCCGGTGGCGAGCGGCGTGATCGCCGTGACGATCGCCGCGGCGGCGCCGCAGACAAGGGTGTCTCCTACATCGAGAAGGTCGTGACCATCAACCGGGTCGCGAAGGTCGTCAAGGGCGGCCGTCGCTTCTCCTTCACCGCGCTCGTCGTCGTCGGAGACGGCAACGGCATGGTGGGTGTCGGTTACGGCAAGGCCAAGGAAGTTCCGGCCGCGATCGCCAAGGGTGTCGAGGAGGCGAAGAAGAACTTCTTCCGCGTCCCCCGCATCCAGGGCACGATCACGCACCGGGTCCAGGGCGAGGAAGCCGCCGGCGTCGTCCTGCTCCGTCCGGCCGCTCCGGGTACCGGTGTTATCGCCGGTGGTCCCGTGCGCGCCGTCCTGGAGTGCGCCGGCATTCACGACATCCTGAGCAAGTCGCTCGGTTCGTCCAACCCGCTGAACATCGTGCACGCCACGGTGGCGGCGCTCAAGGGCCTCAACCAGCCTGAGGAGATCGCGGCCCGCCGTGGTCTGCCGATCGAGGATGTGGCCCCGGCTGCCATGCTGCGCGCTCGCTCTGAGGCGAAGGCAGGAGCCTGATCATGGCCAAGATCAAGATCACGCAGACCCGTTCCAAGATCGGCGGCAAGGTGAAGCAGCACGCTGCTCTCCAGTCGCTGGGCCTGGGCCGGATCGGTAAGTCCACCGTCCGTGAGGACCGCCCTGAGGTTCGCGGGCAGATCACGATCGTCTCGCACCTCGTCACTGTCGAGGAGGTCGCAGAATGAGCGACTACAACCCCGACGAGCTGCTCAAGCTGCACCACCTGCGTCCCGCCCCGGGTGCCAACAAGGCCAAGATCCGCAAGGGTCGCGGCGAGGCTTCCAAGGGCAAGACGGCTGGTCGCGGCACCAAGGGCACGAAGGCTCGTAACACCGTTCGGCCCGGTTTCGAGGGTGGGCAGATGCCCCTCATCCGCCGGATCCCGAAGCTCAAGGGCTTCAGCAACGCCCGGTTCAAGAGGACCTACCAGGTCGTCAACCTGGACCGGCTGAGCGAGCTCTACCCCGAGGGTGGCGAGGTCACCGTCGAGGGCCTGGTCGCCAAGGGCGCGGTTCGCAAGAACCAGCCCGTCAAGGTGCTGGGCACGGGTGAGATCACCGTCGCCGTGCAGGTGAGCGCGAACGCGTTCTCCGGCTCGGCGAAGGAGAAGATCACCGCCGCCGGCGGCACTGTCACCGAGCTGTAGGGTTTTCCCTACGATGCGCACTGGGGGCGCCCGCCCAGTAGGTCCGAGAAGGGCCTGCTGGCGGGCGCCCTTATGTGTTGTGAGTGTTGATCGTTATGCCTCACGAACCCCTTCGTCGGGTGATGACTGTTACAGTGCCATCTGTTTGAGCTCCCCGCTTGACGTAATGTGAGTACTTCCGAGCACCGGGCGACAGGCCCGGTGCTGACGTTCTACGACGATTCAGGATCGGCCGCGATGTCTGGAACCCGTTCCGCCGCCGAAGCCGCGCAGGAGGAGACGTGCTAGGTGCGTTCGTTCGTGCATTCCGCACGCCCGACCTGCGCAATAAGCTGCTGTTCACACTGTTCATCCTGACGATCTTCCGGCTGGGTTCGGTGATTCCCGCTCCGGGCATCGACTCGGCGGCGATCCGGGACCAGATGGAGTTCATCACCGCGCAGGACCAATCCGGTGTCTACGCCCTGGTGAACCTGTTCAGCGGCGGCGCGCTGCTGCAACTTGCGGTGTTCGCGCTCGGGGTCATGCCGTACATCACCGCGAGCATCATCATCAACCTGCTCACGGTGGTGATCCCCCGTCTGGAGGCCCTCAAGAAGGAGGGCCAGGCCGGACAGAGCAAGATCACCCAATACACCCGCTATCTGACTCTCATGCTCGCCGTGCTCCAGGCCACCTCGATCGTGGCCATGGCCCGCACCGGCGCCCTCTTCCAGAACTCGATCTCCCCGTCGACGTACATGCCCAACCAGGACATCATCACCATGGTGACGATCGTCTTCGTGATGACCGCGGGTACCGCGATCATCATGTGGATGGGTGAGCTGATCACCGAGCGCGGTGTCGGCAACGGTATGTCCCTGCTGATCTTCACCCAGGTCATCGCGATGTTCCCCGCCTCGATCATGGGGATGTACGAGGAGCGGTCGATCTGGATCTTCATCATCATCTGCATCGCCGGTCTGGCCCTGATCACCGCCGTGGTGTTCATGGAGCAGGCCCAGCGCCGCATCCCGGTCCAGTACGCGAAGCGAATGGTCGGCCGCCGTATGTACGGCGGCAGCTCGACCTACATCCCCCTGAAGGTCAACCAGGCGGGCATCATCCCCGTGATCTTCGCCTCCTCGCTGCTGTACCTCCCGCAGTTGGTCGTCGGTCTGATCGGCCAGGACTCCACCCACCCGGTGGCCCAGTTCTTCCAGACCTACTTCCTCACGGGCACCCACCCCATCTACATGGCGACCTTCTTCGTCATGATCATCGGGTTCGCGTTCTTCTATGTGGCGATTACCTTCAACCCCACTGAGGTCGCCGACAACATGAAGAAGTACGGTGGGTTCATCCCGGGTATCCGACCAGGGCGTCCGACCGCCGAGTACCTCGACTACGTCTTGACTCGACTGACGACCCCCGGCTCTCTGTACCTGGGTGTGATCGCTCTCCTGCCCATGGTTGCTCTCGGTGCCACCGGCGCCGACATGAACTTCCCCTTCGGCGGGACGAGCATCCTGATCATGGTGGGTGTCGGGCTGGACACGGTGAAGCAGATCGAGAGTCACCTCCAGCAGAGGAACTACGAAGGTTTTCTGCGATAAATGCGTGCAGTATTGGTGGGGCCGCCTGGGGCCGGTAAGGGCACCCAGGCCCAGATCCTCGCGGAAGAGCTGTCGGTACCGAAGGTGTCCACGGGTGACATCTTCCGGGCCAACGTCAGCGGTGGTACGGAACTCGGCAAGAAGGCCAAGGAGTTCATGGACCGTGGCGACCTCGTCCCCGACGAGGTCACGAACGCCATGGTCAAGGACCGACTGGCCCAGGACGACGCGGCGGAGGGCTTCCTCCTCGACGGTTTCCCCCGCAACGTCCCCCAGGCGCAGACCCTCAAGGGGATGCTCTCCGACCTGGGCAGCGGCCTGGACGTCGTCCTGGAGTTGAGGGTCGACGAGGAAGAGGTCGTCAAGCGCCTCTCGGGGCGCCGTTCCTGCCCCGAGTGCGGCCGGGTGTACCACGTCGAGTACGACGCCCCGCGCAGCGAGGGCAAGTGCGACAACGAGGGCGCCGAGCTGTACCAGCGCGAGGACGATCGCGAGGAGACCATCAGGCACCGCCTGAAGGTCTACCGTGAGCAGACCGCGCCGCTGGTGGAGTTCTACGCCGGGGAAGGCCTGCTGGCCACCATCGCCGCCACGGGACCCGTGGCGGAGGTGACGGCCCGCGCGAAGGCCGCCATCGCCGAGAAGCGGTCGGCGGCCTGATGTTTCGAAAGGCGGATCCGGGCGTGCAGATCAAGACGCCGGAGCAGATCGCCAAGATGAGGGCGGCGGGCCAGGTCGTGGCCCGCGCCCTGGACACCCTCCGGGCCGCGGTGCGGCCCGGAGTGTCCACCCTCGAACTGGACGCGGTCGCGGAGAAGGTCATCCGGGACGCCGGGGCCGTCCCCTCCTTCAAGGGCTACCACGGCTTCCCCGGTTCGATCTGCGCCTCGGTGAACGAGGAGGTCGTGCACGGTATCCCGAGTGCCGAGCGCACCCTGGCCGAGGGTGACATCATCTCCGTCGACTGCGGTGCCATCCTCGACGGCTGGCACGGCGACTCCGCGGTCACCATCGCGGTCGGCGAGGGCCGCCCCGAGGACCTCGCGATGATGGACGTGTGCGAGGAGTCCATGTGGCAGGGGATCGCGCAGATGCGCCCGGGCATGCGCCTGGGGGACATCGGCCACGCGATCGGCGGCCACATCCGCGCCAACGGTGACTACGGCAACGTACGCGAGTACGGCGGCCACGGCATCGGGACCGAGATGCACATGGACCCGCACGTGCTGAACTACGGCAAGAAGGGCCGCGGCATGCGGCTGGTCGAGGGCATGTGCCTGGCGATCGAGCCGATGACCACGCTCGGCGGGCACGATGTGGTGGAGCTCGACGACGGCTGGACCGTCGTCACCCGGGACGGCGGCCGCGCCGCCCACTTCGAGCACACCGTCGCGATCACCGCGGACGGCCCGATGGTGCTGACCGCGCGCGAGTCGAACCGCGATAAAATATCCCGTATGGGGTTCGTCCAACCGACCTGGTGACGGCGGGCCCGTCTCCCGGCCCCTCCGGTGACCGGGCGGGGCGGGGATGCGACCACTCACGGCTGTAGAGGCGAGGTGTGCGCAGTGTCCGATCCGGCGCCGTCGATGCGTTCGTCCGACTCCGAACGCGACCGTGTCGCGCAGTTGCTCCAGGAGCACTTCGCGCAGGGCCGGCTCGACCACGAGGAGTTCACCGAACGCCTCGGCGAGGTCTACCGCGCCAGGACCGTGGACGAGCTGGCGAGGGTCACCACCGACCTCCCCGAACGGGACCTGGCCGACATCGGCCGGGTCGCCGTCTCCGACAGCTCGGTGCCGCCCCTGCGGATGCGCGACCCGGCACTCATGGTTCCGTGGGTCCTCTACGGGGGCGTGAACATCCTGTGCTTCTCCATCTGGCTGATCCTCTACTTCACGACCGGTGCCGACTACCCCTGGTTCCTGTGGGTGCTCGGCCCCTGGGGGATCCTGATGTCGGTGGTCACCTTCGGTGTGCTCGCCGCCCAGCGCGGGCAGGGCGAGAGCTGAGGGAACGGCACGCCCCGCACCCGTGTTGTATGGTGAGGCCCCGACGGGGTCAGCGGGGAGGTCGCCGTCCGGTCAGGCCCGAGCCGCGGACGGTGTAGGCTGCTGCGTCCTCCGGTTAGGAGTACTTGTCCGAAGGGGATAGACTGACACTGCCCATACGCGGGCTGTTGGGTCAGTCTGCCTTCTTTGTGCCACGTCATTCCACAGGCGTACGCTCTCTTGCAGTTGGCCCGAGCTTCCAGTGTGTTTCGGCTTTGGCGATCCGGTCCACCGCGATCGCCGGAGCCTTCGTGTCATGCGAGGCCACTGGGGTCGCGTCGGGTTGTCATGATCAACCAATTGATGAGCGAGGCGTGGAGGACATGGCGAAGAAAGACGGCGCCATCGAGATCGAGGGTTCCGTTGTCGAGTCGCTACCCAACGCTATGTTCAAGGTAGAGCTCGACAACAAGCACACGGTCCTTGCCCACATCAGCGGCAAGATGCGGATGAACTACATCCGTATTCTCCCCGACGACCGGGTCGTCGTGGAGCTGAGCCCGTACGACCTCACGCGCGGGCGCATCGTTTACCGCTACAAGTAGCCCGTCAGGGGCCGCACGGCCCAAGACTGGTGATGTGATGAGTTCGGAGTCACCATGAAGGTCAAGCCGAGCGTGAAGAAGATCTGCGCGAAGTGCCGCGTGATCCGTCGTAACGGACGGATCATGGTCATTTGCTCGGACCCGCGCCACAAGCAGCGCCAGGGTTAGTCACCCCGGTCCGCTCGCCGCGGCTTCCGCACAGCGAGGACCCGGCAGGGGAGTATCTCCCCGCCGGGCAAGTGAAACAACGAAAACCTGTTCCGATCTCCCGCCGTCGAGGACGCGCGGGGGAGAACCCCCGGTCGGAGGCCGGGGCCTCGTCGATTGGGCGACGAGAGGATGGAACGGGTCAGACCTCCGCACATGCATGGATGGAGTCTCGCCCACATGGCACGTATTGCCGGCGTTGACCTCCCCCGCGACAAGCGGGTGGAGATCGCTCTCACTTACGTTTTCGGGGTTGGCCGTACCCGCGCCCTCGAAACGCTGAAGAACACCGGTGTCGACGGGAACACCCGCGTCTACCAGATGTCCGAAGAGGACCTGGTCAAGCTGCGCGAGTGGATCGACGCCAACTACCAGGTCGAGGGTGACCTGCGACGCGAGGTCCAGGCCGACATCCGTCGCAAGATGGAGATCGGGAGCTACCAGGGCATCCGCCACCGTCGTGGCCTCCCGGTCCGTGGTCAGCGCACGCAGACCAACGCCCGTACCCGCAAGGGCAAGAAGAAGACCGTGGCCGGCAAGAAGAAGGCCGGCAAGAAGTAGTCCGACTCGGACCTGTCAACCGCGTCCGAGAAGACACACACGGACCGATGATCTCTGGGAGTTTCGCTCATGCCGCCTAAGGGCCGTCAGGGTGCCGCGCGCAAGGTGCGCCGCAAGGAAAAGAAGAACATTGCCCACGGGCACGCTCACATCAAGAGCACGTTCAACAACACGGTTGTGAGCATCACCGACCCCACCGGTGCGGTGATCGCTTGGGCCAGTTCGGGACAGGTCGGCTTCAAGGGGTCGCGTAAGTCCACCCCGTACGCCGCGCAGATGGCCGCCGAGGCCGCTGCCCGTCGCGCCCAGGAGCACGGCGTCCGCAAGGTCGACGTCTTCGTGAAGGGTCCGGGTTCGGGTCGGGAGACCGCCATCCGTTCGCTCC
Source organism: Nocardiopsis moroccensis (assembly GCF_055763695.1). Lineage (NCBI taxonomy): Bacteria > Bacillati > Actinomycetota > Actinomycetes > Streptosporangiales > Nocardiopsidaceae > Nocardiopsis > Nocardiopsis moroccensis. The sequence continues at coordinate 5,671,461 of NZ_CP199747.1, forward strand.
AGGCGACCGGCCTCGAGGTGGGTTCCATCCAGGACGTCACCCCGGTTCCGCACAACGGCTGCCGCCCGCCGAAGCGCCGCCGCGTCTGATCGGCACCGGCGTCCGCGCCTCCTACCGCGCGGGCGCCCCGTTGGTGCGCCCGCCGCGGCCCCGGATGGGGGCCGCGCGGGCAGGGTAGGAATCCGAGTAGAGGGCACCACCGCTCCGGGGGTGCCCATCCGGTGGCCGTCATATAGCGGACGGCCATGTGGAAGGGAAAACACGGACCATGTTGATCGCACAGCGTCCCACGCTCGCCGAGGAAGTCGTCTCGGACCTGCGCTCGAGGTTTGTCATCGAGCCGCTGGAGCCGGGCTTCGGTTACACCATCGGTAACTCGCTTCGGCGTACCCTGCTGTCCTCCATCCCCGGTGCGGCTGTGACCAGCATCCGCATCGAGGGCGTCGAGCACGAGTTCACCACCGTGCCCGGTGTCAAGGAGGACGTCACCGAGATGATCCTCAACCTCAAGGGCCTGGTCGTCAGCTCCGAGCACGACGAGCCGGTTCTGATGTACCTGCGCAAGCAGGGCCCCGGCGTGGTGACCGCCGCGGACATCGCTCCGCCGGCGGGTGTCGAGGTGCACAACCCCGACCTGCACCTCGCCACGCTGAACGGTAAGGGCAAGCTGGAGATGGAGCTGACGGTCGAGCGCGGCCGCGGTTACGTCTCCGCGACGCAGAACAAGCAGCAGGGCCAGGAGATCGGTCGGATCCCGATCGACTCCATCTACTCGCCGGTGCTGCGTGTGACCTACAAGGTCGAGGCCACCCGAGTCGAGCAGCGCACCGACTTCGACCGCCTGATCGTCGACATCGAGACCAAGCCGGCCATCCGTCCCCGTGACGCCGTGGCCAGCGCGGGCAAGACCCTGGTCGAGCTGTTCGGTCTGGCGCGTGAGCTCAACGTCGACGCCGAGGGCATCGACATGGGCCCGTCGCCCACGGACGCCGCTCTCGCGGCGGACCTGGCGCTGCCGATCGAGGACCTCAACCTCACGGTCCGGTCCTACAACTGCCTCAAGCGGGAGGGCATCCACAGCGTTGGTGAGCTGGTTGCCCGCTCCGAGCAGGACCTGTTGGACATCCGCAACTTCGGTGCCAAGTCCATCGATGAGGTCAAGCAGAAGCTCATCGACATGGGCCTGTCCCTGAAGGACTCCCCGCCCGGATTCGACCCCAGCACTGCGGCCGACTCCTACGGCTCCGAGGACGACGAGGGTGACTCCTTCGTCGAGACGGAGCAGTACTGACCTTCGTCGCCCAATGGTCCCCGGCCGAGTGCGGCCGTGGACCGCATCACTAGGAGAACGACACCATGCCCACGCCTACCAAGGGCGCCCGTCTGGGTTCCGGGCCCGCTCACGAGCGGCACATCCTGGCGAACCTTGCCACCTCGCTGTTCCAGCACGGCCGCATCCGCACCACGGAGGCCAAGGCCAAGCGCCTGCGTCCGTACGCCGAGAAGCTCATCACCCTCGGCAAGCGCGGTGACCTGCACGCCCGCCGCCAGGTCCTGACCAAGATCACGGACAAGGCCGTCGTGCACGAGCTCTTCACCGAGATCGGCCCGCGCTTCGAGAACCGCCCCGGTGGTTACACCCGTATCACCAAGATCGGTCCGCGCAAGGGCGACAACGCCCCGATGGCGGTCATCGAGCTGGTTGAGGCGCTGAGCGCCCCCGCCGCCCCGGCGTCCGCTCCCGTCGAGGAGCCCGCCGAGGCCAAGGCCGAGGACACCGCCGCGGAGGCCCCCGAGGCCACCGAGGAGAGCTCTGAGAGCAAGTAGGGCTGACGTGCCGGGCTCCGGCCCGCACGACACGCTCGACGAGTGCCCGACCCCCGCGGGGGTCGGGCACTTTCCTTTTCCCGGGGCCTGCGGCACCCGGCTACCTGATCGGGGTGGGGATGGACGAGAACGACACGACCGTCCGGCTGCGGCTGGACATCGCCTACGACGGCACCGACTTCTCGGGTTGGGCCGCCCAGCCGACCCGGCGCACCGTGCAGGGGGAGCTGGAGGCGGCCCTGGCGAAGGTGCTCCGGTTGCCGGAGGCCTCGGTGACGTGCGCCGGGCGCACGGACGCGGGGGTGCACGCTCGTGGCCAGGTGGCCCAGGTGGACGTTCCGGTCGCCGCCTGGGAGAGCGAGGGTGAGCGGATCCTGCGCAGGCTCGCCGGGGTGCTTCCGAAGGACGTCCGGGTGAGCGCCGTCCGAGTCGCGCCCGCGGGGTTCGACGCGCGTTTCTCCCCGCTGTTCCGCCGTTACGTGTACCGGGTCAGCGACGCTCCCTACGGGGTGGACCCGCTGCGTCGCAGGGACGTGCTGTGGCACCGGCACCCGGTGGACGTGGGCCGGATGAACGAGGCCGCCGCACTGCTGGTCGGCGAGCACGACTTCGCGGCCTTCTGTAAGAAGCGCGAGGGCGCCACGACCATCCGGGAGCTGTTGCGCCTGGAGTGGGTGCGCGAGGACGAACACCTGATCGCCGGGACGATCCAGGCCGACGCGTTCTGCCACAACATGGTGCGCGCGCTCGTGGGGGCCCTCCTGGCGGTGGGCGACGGGCGCAGGGACGTCGAGTGGCCCGGCCGGGTCCTGGGCACCGCTGTACGCGACTCCTCGGTGCACGTGGTCGGCCCTCAGGGGCTGAGCCTCGAGGAGGTGCGCTACCCGCCCGACGAGGAACTGGCGGAGCGCGCCGTCCGCACCCGGCGGGTGCGTGAGCTGCCGTGCAGGGGGCACTCGGGGTGAGGCGCACGGGGCCGGGGCGCGGGGTGCGCCCACAGGCCCCACGGGGCCGGGCGGAGCCCGACTGCGAGCGGCGCCGGTTCCGGGCCACGATCAGTGGCCCGGAACCGGCGCCGCCGCCGTGCGCGGGTCAGGCGCGGTCCTCGGCGAGCGCCTCGTGGGCTGTTTCGATGAAGCCCTCACCGATGTCGCGCAGTTCGGTGGCCCCGGCCCCCTCCCCGTCGGAGTCGTCGTCGCTGCCGTCGCTGTTCGCGGACAGGGAGAAGAGGAGGTAGCGGCCCCACTGGCCGCTGCTGCCGTGTCCGCCCGAGTAGCCCAGACGTTCGGCGGGGGAGCCCTCCTCACCGGGCAGCCCGGCGAACCACTGGGCGCCGACCAGGTCCTGCGCGCCCAGGGCCGTCTCGGCCTCGGCGTCGCTGGGCATGGCCGCGATCCCGACGGTGACGGCGTGGTTCTGGTCCTCGCTCAGGTAGGAGGCCCGCACCAGCTGGCGGCAGTCGTTGTCGGTGAGGACCTGACCGTAGTCGCCGTGGGTACCGGTGGCGCAGTCCTCGCTGTCGTCGACGGCCACGCGGCTGAACGTGCCCTGGCCGTCGATCTCCAATTCGGCGGGGAACAGCGTGTCCGGGGTGAGGGCCCTCTGGTCGCTGCCCTCGTCGGCGACGGTGACGGCGTTGGTTCCGCCGGAGCCGAAGCCGCCGCTGGCGAAGTAGAAGGCCCCGCCGCCGGCCACCACGAGCAGGGCGACGAAGCCCGCGCCCATGAGGAGTCCGCGCCGGTTCGAGGGGCGCTGCGGGTACTGGTCGTCGTAATCGTCGTAGTCGTCGTAGTCCTGGACGCCCTGGACGTCGAACTGCGCGGTGTCGGCCCCGGCGTCCTCGGGGACCTCGTCCCGGTACAGCGGTCGGTCACCGGCGGCTGCGCCGGGGCCGGGGACCGCGTTCAGGTTCTGGGTCGCGCCCATGGCGTCCACGGGGAAGACGGGCTCGTCCTCGGGCCGGGGTGGCGCGGGGGGTGGCTGGTAGCCCTGGGGAGCCGGGGGCGGGGGTGTGCCGGGACCACTGTTCGGCGGCATGGCGGGGGCGCCGGTCGGGGGCAGACCGGGTGCGCCCTGGCCGCCGTGGGGCGGGACGGCGGGGGCACCGGGCGGGAGGGTGTTCGGCCGGCCGGGCCCCTGGTGGTGCATCGGGGGCTGACCGCCGGTGGGCACGCCCTGCATCGGGCCGGGGGGACCCTGGGGCGTCCCGAGCGGGCCCTGGGCCGGACCGGGCGTCCCCTGGGGGTGACCGGAAGGCGCCTGGGGCGGACGGCCCTGCATGTGCGGCGGCAGCGGAGCGCTCTGCGGCCCGGTCCCCGGTACGCCGGGGGGAGGGGCCTGGCCGGGGTCGGGGCGACCCGGGCCGGGAGGGGCCGGGTGGGGGCCGCCCTGGGGGTAGTTCGGCCCACTCTGGGTGACATGTCCCATTCCGGGGCGGCCGCCGGTCGGTCCGCCGGGCAGGGGCCCGCCCTGCCCGGGGCCGTTGGGCGGCAGCGGAGCGCGCGGGCCGCTGGGGGCGGCGTGCGGTGGAAGCTGCGGTCCGCTCTGCGGAGCCGGTGGGACCTGCGGTCCGCTCTGCGGGCCGGGGGGGATCTGGTGGCGGGGTGCCTGGGGGTGCTGCCCCTGCGGGGGGAAGCCCTGGGGGGACTGCGGGCCGCTCGGGTACTGCGGCGGCTGCGGGCCCGAGGGGCCACCGGCGGGCGCGCCGTACGGTCGCTGCGGGTCCGGTGTGGGATGCTGGCCCTCAGGCTGTGGGGGCGAACCGAGCAGGTCCTGGCCGTCACCGGCCCCCGGCTGGAGAGGTCGTCCGTCTGGGCCGTACTGGGGCTGGTTCGGATGGGTACTGATAGGAGTCTCCGAAGGCTCTGAGGGTGGGACTGGACCGCGGCTCGCCGGGCCCGTGGCCTGGTCCGCGCTGTGGCGTCCGTGCTGGTTCGGCGCGTTCGGTCGACCGTGACGGGCGTCTCCAAGGTTCACGTCTTCGCCCGTGGTGCCGGGCGGAGACCGGCCTTTCGGTGCAAGGGTAACCAACGCGCGGGCGGGAGCAGGACGAAGCACTCCTGACAACGGGCATAATAAAAGGCGGAGAGGTCACGGATGTGAACCCGTCCCGGCGCTTTCCCGCCAGGCGATCCCATCGGTCGGCCCGGCGCTCGCTTTGACCTGCGTTAGGGTGGACGGGTAGGATATTTCGTCGTTGTGCGTTGAGTTGCCGTGGGCCCCAAACTCCCGAAGCTGGGTGCCGATCCACGCACCATCGTCTGCGCACTCACGACCGGGTCGTCCTGATTGGACATGGGACATCCGGCCAAAGTAACAGCCCCGCACCCGCGGGGTCTGTTCCCGGCCCCGCACCCGTTGGGGTGTTCCGTAATACGAGTCCACCATCCCGTTCGGGATGGGGCAGCCGACTGAAGAGCGAAGGCAAACGATCGTGCGCACATACAGCCCCAAACCAAGCGATGTCCAGCGTCAGTGGCACGTTGTCGACGCTACCGACCTTGTGCTCGGGCGTATGGCGAGCCAGGTTGCCACGCTGCTTCGGGGCAAGCACAAGCCCTACTACGCGCCCCACATCGACACCGGCGACTTCGTGATCGTCGTGAACGCCGACAAGGTCGCGCTGACCGGTAAGAAGCTGGAGCAGAAGCGCGCCTACCGGCACTCCGGTTACCCCGGCGGCCTGCGTTCGATCGCGTACGCCGACCTGCTGGAGAAGAACCCCGAGCGGGCCATCGAGAAGGCCATCAAGGGGATGCTGCCCAACGGCTCCCTCGGCCGTCAGATGGCCAAGAAGCTCAAGGTGTACGCCGGCGCGGAGCACCCGCACCAGGCCCAGCAGCCGGTTCCGTTCGAAATCACCAAGATCGAGCAGCCCGCCTAGGCGTTCGCAGACTTTTACAGGAAGCACGAGGATAACCGTGGTCGAGCCCACCGGCATCGAGAACGTCGAGCAGGAAATCGCCGACAACCCGGAGGAGTTCCCCTCCGAGTTCACCAGCGAGTCGGAAGAGACGACCGCCGCCTACGTCCCCACCGCGTCCGGCCCCAGCGCCGGTACCGGTCGTCGTAAGCAGGCCGTCGCCCGCGTTCGCATCGCCCCTGGTTCCGGCGAGTGGAAGATCAACGGCAAGCCGCTTGATGCCTACTTCCCGGACAAGGTCCACCAGCAGACCGTCAACGACCCCTTCGTCTCCCTCGGGTTCGATGGCGCCTACGACGTCTTCGCCCGTCTGGACGGCGGCGGCACCAGCGGTCAGGCCGGCGCCCTGCGTCACGGCATCGCCCGGGCCCTGGCGTCCCTGGACGCCGAGAACAACCGCCCGACCCTGAAGAAGGCCGGTTTCCTCACCCGTGACGACCGTGAGGTCGAGCGGAAGAAGGCCGGTCTCAAGAAGGCGCGCAAGGCCCCGCAGTTCTCCAAGCGTTAATGCTCATGCGCCGGCACCTGCTCGGCTGAGCTTTGGCCCGTACGTCGCCCCTGATATCCGGGGCGGCGTACGGGCCTTCGTTTTTTCCGGTGGCTTTCTCCGCCACGCTGAACTTTCCCGGCGCCGGGGTCATCCGGCGCCGCTTCTGAAAGGGGTTGTCGCCTGTGGCTCAGCTGTTCGGAACAGACGGCGTCCGTGGTCTCGCGGGACGCGACCTGACCGCTGCACTCACCCTGGAACTGTCCATCGCCGGGGCGCGGGTCCTGGCCGGGACGGAGGGGAACCGCCGACCGCGCGCGGTCGTGGGCCGCGACCCCCGCGCGTCCGGGGAGTTCCTGGAGGCCGCGGTCGTCGCCGGTCTGGCCAGTACCGGTGTGGACGTCGTGAAGGTCGGGGTGCTTCCGACCCCGGCCGTCGCCTACCTGACCGGGGCGCTGGAAGCCGACTTCGGTGTGATGCTCTCCGCGAGCCACAACCCGGCCCCGGACAACGGGATCAAGTTCTTCGCCAAGGGCGGCCAGAAGCTGGAGGACGCCCTGGAGGAGGAGATCGAGGGCATGCTCGGCGTCCCCTCGACCCCTGCCGTGGGCGACGCGGTCGGCCGAGTCACCGAGTCCCGCGACGGAGCCGAGCTGTACACCCGGCACGTCCTGGACTCCCTTCCGCACAGCCTCAAGGGGCTCAAGGTCGTGATGGACTGCGCCCACGGCTCGGCCAGCACCGTCGCTCCCGAGGCGCTGCGCCGGGCGGGCGCCGAGGTCATCGCGATCGGGGACCGGCCCGACGGGTACAACATCAACCAGGGCTGCGGCTCGACGAACCTGGCGGCCCTGCAGGAGGCGGTGCGCCTGCACGGTGCCGACGCCGGTATCGCCAACGACGGCGACGCCGACCGCTGCCTGGCGGTGGACGCCGACGGTGACGTCGTGGACGGCGACCAGATCCTCGCGATCCTGGCGACCGAGGCCAAGGAGGCCGGCAGGCTCGCCGAGGACACCCTCGTGGTGACGGTCATGTCCAACCTGGGGTTGAAACTGGCGATGGCCCGTGAGGGCATCACCGTGGTGGAGACCGCGGTCGGCGACCGGTACGTGCTGGAGGAGATGAAGCGCGGCGGGTTCGGCCTGGGCGGCGAGCAGTCCGGCCACGTGATCCTGCTCGACCACGCCACCACCGGGGACGGTCTGCTGACCGGTCTGCACCTGCTGTCCGCCATGGCCCACCACAAGCAGGGCCTGGCCGAACTGGCCAAGGTGATGACCCGGCTTCCGCAGATCCTCATCAACGTTCCCGACGTCGACAGGGACCGCGCCGCCGAGTCCGAGGAACTGGCCGAGGCGGTCCGTGCCGCCGAGGCCGAGCTGGGCGAGACCGGCCGGGTGCTGATCCGGCCCAGCGGGACCGAACCGAAGGTCCGGGTCATGGTGGAGGCCCCCGAACAGGAGCAGGCCGCCGCCGTGGCCGAGCGCCTGGCCGGGGTGGTGCGTTCCGCCCTCGGCTAGGGTTCCTTCCGGCCTGTCCTCCTCCGGGGGACTTTTCCGGTTTTCGCGCGCATCCGGGCACAGAGCGGCCCGGGTGCGCGTTCTCGTGTGTACGCGGTGCGGTGGAGCGGAGCTGGAATGGCGACGGATGTGCGGTACGGGCACTCCCTGACGATCGGTGTGGACATCGGCGGGACCAAGGTCGCCGCAGGCGTGGTCACCCCCGGCGGACGGGTGCTGGCGCGCCTGCGCACCCAGACGCCGGAGCGGAGCAAGAGTCCTTCGGTGGTGGAGGACACGATCGTGTCGGTCGTGTCGGAACTGCGCCGGGAGTTCGCGGTCCGGGCGGTGGGGGTGGGCGCGGCCGGGTTTGTCGACGAGCGGCGCTCCCGGGTGCTGTTCGCCCCGCACCTGTCCTGGCGCCAGGAACCGATCCGGGACGCGCTGTCGCTGCGGCTGGGGCTGCCCGTGGTCGTGGAGAACGACGCCAACGCCTCCGCCTGGGCCGAGGTGCGCGCCGGCTCCGGCCAGGGTGTGGACGACGTGGTGGTCGTGAACCTGGGCACGGGCATCGGCGGCGCGATCGTGCTGGACGGTCGGCTGCGCCGTGGCCGTTACGGGATCGCGGGCGAGTTCGGGCACATGACGGTGGTCCCGGGCGGTCACCGCTGCGAGTGCGGGAACCGGGGGTGCTGGGAGCAGTACGCCAGCGGCAACGCGCTCACCCGGGAGGCGCGGGAGCTGGTGGCGGCGGAGTCGCCGGTGGCCGGGGCACTGAGCCAGGCGGTCGGCGGTGACCCGGGTCTGATCACCGGAGCGCTGGTGAGCGAGCTGGCCCGCAAGGGGGATCCGGCCTGCCGGGAGCTGCTGGAGGAGGCGGGCGGCTGGCTGGGGTCGGGCCTGGCCAACCTGGCCGCCGCCTTCGACCCCGAGCTGTTCGTGATCGGGGGAGGCGTCTCCGAGGCGGGCGAGCTGTTGCTGGGCCCGGCGAGGAACGCGTTCGGCAAGGTGCTGACCGGCCGGGGCTACCGGCCGCAGGCGCGCGTGGTGGCCGCTGCCCTGGGCAACGAGGCGGGGGTGATCGGCGCCGCCGACCTGGCGCGGGAGGCCCTGCCGAGGTGGCGGGGGCGCCGCAGGCAGCAGCGCCTGGGCAGGGCCCTGCGGCGGTGACGTCTAACGCCGGCCGGTCAGCGCTCTCACGTCGATGTCGACCGGGAAGGGGACGTCCAGCTTGAGGCGTTCCCGGGCGATGGTGATCGGAACGTACCTGGGGTCCCGGACCCCGTCGAGCTCGAACACGTGGACCGCGGGTCCGTCCTGTTCGCGTTCGATCCGCCAGAAGTGCGGGATACCGGCGGCCGCGTACTTCAACGGCTTGGTCGTCCGGTCCAGGTCCTGGGACTCCTCCGAGACGATCTCGACGGCGATGAGCACGTCCTCGGGCGGAACGTGGGTGGCCCGGTACCAGTCGAGGTGGTCGTCAGCACCCTCTTCGAACCCGTAGACGAGGATGTCGGGCTCCGGACGCTGGTGCTTGCCGAGTTTCATCGTCATCTCCAGCAGGACATCAATTCCTTTTGGCGCTGCCTCCTCCAACTCGTTTGCCAGGCGGCGCATGACTTGTGAGTGGAACCGGGTCTGGGGGGAAAGCAAGACGAGCGCTCCGTCGATGAGTTCCATCCGGGGGGCACCCGGTGGAAGGTTGTCCATGTCGTCGGCGGTCCAACCCCCGGGCGGGGTGAGGAACCAGTCGGGGAGCGGCTCGGCCATCGAATCCTCCTGGGTCGATTCCTGAGCCCACTCTAGTGTCGCTGTTCTTCGCATGAGGGGAACGTAGCGCTGCGTGACGACGGAGTGGGGCGGTTTCCCCATACCCGCTCCGGGCTCCCCGAAGTGCCGGCCACAGCATTACCCACGATTAACCGAACCCGGTTCTAGTGTGTGGGTCACATCCTCGGTAGAGTGCGGCACATGGATCTCAACGGAATCTCCGCCCTTGTCTCGGGCGGCGCGAGTGGCCTCGGTGAGGCCACCGCCAAGGAACTCGCCTCCGCCGGTGCCACCGTCGTCATCGCCGACCTGAACGCCGAGCGCGGCGAAGCGATCGCCAAGGAGATCGGTGGCGTCTTCGTCTCCACCGATGTCTCCCAGGAGGACCAGGTCAAGGCCGCCGTCCAGGCCGCCGCGGACACCGGCAAGCCCTTCCGCGTCGCGGTCTCCTGCGCCGGTATCGGCTGGGCCACCCGCACGGTCGACCGGAACGGCAACCCGCACGACCTGGACAGCTACCAGAAGGTCATCCAGGTCAACCTGATCGGCACGTTCAACGTGCTCCGTCTGGCGGCGGCCGAGATCGCCAAGACCGAGCCGGTCAACGAGGACGGTGAGCGCGGCTCCATCCTCAACACCGCCTCCCTCGCGGGCATCGAGGGCCAGATCGGTCAGATCGCGTACTCCTCCTCCAAGGGCGGCGTGATCGGCATGACCCTCCCGGCTGCGCGTGACCTCGCCGCCGTCGGCGTCACCGTGAACACCCTCGCCCCCGGCATCCTGGAGACGCCCATCTACGGCGACGGCCCGGGCTCGGAGGAGTTCAAGCAGAAGCTCGCCGCTCCGGTGCCCTTCCCCAAGCGTCTGGGTACCGCCGAGGAGTTCGGCAAGCTCGCCCGGACCCTCCTCGAGGTCAGCTACGTCAACGGCGAGGTCGTCCGCATCGACGGCGCCCTCCGAATGCCCCCCAAGTAGGAGGACACCGTGTCCGACGAGGTTCTCTACACGGCTGAGGACGGCGTCGCCGTCATCACCATCAACCGTCCCAAGGCCAAGAACGCGGTCAACGCCGCGGTCGCGGCCCGGATCGCCGAGGCCCTCGACGACGTCGACGCCCGCAAGGACGTCAACGTCGCGATCATCACCGGCGCCGGCGGCACCTTCTGCGCCGGGATGGACCTCAAGGCCTTCATGAAGGGCGAGGTCCCGGTGGTCGAGGGCCGCGGGTTCGGCGGTTTCGCCGAGCGCGGCCCGAAGAAGCCGCTGATCGCCGCGGTCGAGGGGTACGCCCTCGCCGGTGGTTTCGAGGCGGTGCTCGCCTGTGACCTGGTGGTGGCCGCCGAGGACGCCAGGTTCGGCATCCCCGAGGTCAAGCGCGGCCTGGTCGCCGGAGCCGGCGGCCTGCTGCGCCTCCACCACCGCATCCCGCGCAACATCGCGATGGAGTTCGCCCTCACCGGCGACTTCGTCGACGCCGGGCGCCTCGCGGACCTGGGCCTGGTCAACCAGGTCACCGAGAGCGGCGGTGCGCTGGAGGGGGCCAGGGCCCTCGCCTCCCGCATCACGCCGAACGGTCCGCTGGCCCTGAAGGTCTCCAAGGAGATCATCCAGGCCTCCGACGACTGGTCCACCGAGCAGATGTGGGACCGGCAGAACGAACTGGCGGGCCCGGTGTTCGTCAGCCAGGACGCCATGGAGGGGGCGGCGGCCTTCGCCGAGAAGCGCGCCCCCGTGTGGAAGGGCGAGTAGCTCCTCCGCGCACCACGCACCACACGGCGGCCGTCCCCCGGGGCGGCCGCCGTCGCCGTTCCCACCAGAGGGTCGGACGGTGCGTTCCCGAGTGCCTACTCTCCGTGTGTAGCCTGGGGGTGTCCACCCCGAAAGCCAAGGAGACGGCTTCGTGTCCCTCACGCCCCCATGGAGCCGGCCCGGCGCTCGGACCGGCCCGATCACGGTCCTCGCGGTGGCCGACTCCACCGAACGGGTCGGGCTCTGCGCCGCGATGCTCGACCGGCTCTCCGGCCCGGGGAACGCCGTGGGGATGGCCGTCGTCCGCTCCGAGAGCACACCCCCTCCGGCCCGCGTCCGCCACGCGACCGAGGGCACCGGGCAGGCGGGCCTGCGGATCCCGGTCCTCTCCCCGCGCCAGGTCCGCAGACTCGTCTGGCGCCGCCGTCCCGACACCGTCGTGCTCAACTGCGCCGGTCCGGTGGTGGAGGCCCTGTCCTGGTCACTGCGCTCGGTGGTCCGCCGTTACCGGCCCCTGGTGGTCTCCGCGCTGCAACCGCTCGCCGTGCCCGCGGTCGAGGGGGAGTGGCTGCACCGCTCACGGGTCGATCTGCTCGTGGCGCACAGCCACCGCGAGGTCGCCGAGTACACGACCCTGGGCGAGAAACTCGGGATGAGGGGGGAGGTGGGTCTGGCGAGCCTGCCGCTGGGACGCCGGGACCCCGCTGAGGCGGTCAGGCGGGACCGGGTGGTGTACGCGGCCCGCCCCGGGGCCCCGGACACCGAGCGGGGCCGTCAGCGCGCTCTCCTCGCTCTGGCGACCCTGGCCGGGAACCGCCCCGACCTGGAGGTGGTCGTGCACCTGGGGCAGGAGACCGGCGGCGGCCCCCACCTGGAGGCCTGGCGCTCCCTGGTTGTGTCCGGGCGGGCCGACGGGCGCGCGCTGTTCTTCCGGTCCGGACACCTGTCCGCGCAGCTGGACCGGGCCCGCGGCCTCGTCGCGGTGGGTTCGGCGGCCGTGCTGGAGGCCCTCGCGCGCAGAGTGCCCTCCCTCGTCCTCACGGACTTCGGCGTGGGTGCCGCACAGGGCAACGCCGTCTTCGAGGACAGTGGCCTGTTCGGCACCCTGGCCGATGTGCGGGCCACCCGCTTCCGGCGCCCCATCCGGGAGTGGGGGGAGCGCAACCACTTCCATCCGCCCGGGCACGACGACTGGGTGGAGCGCCTGCACGACCTCCTCGAACGCGGCCGCCGGGGCGAACTCTCCTGACCAGTCCGGTTCAGGACACCACGAAGCAGGTGCGCCTTTCGCTTTCCACGCCCAGTACGACAGTCGTGCCAGGAACAGCGATCCCGTGACAGGGCAACCGCCGAGAGGAAAGAAGCGGCTGTCGCCGCGCGGTGATCATGTTGTCGAGTTAATATGAAAACCGTTTCGGCACGCAGGTCGTCGGGATTTATTTGGCGTCATTTGGTTTTCGATTGAGTGGCTTCAAGGGCCCGACTTGGGTCCTAGCTGATCGAGTATCGGCAACTCGCTCAGCCTGGGTTCCTCTTGGGGTGGTTCATGATCCAGGGCTTCCAGCAAATGCGGTTCCATCACGAAGGACAGGGACTGCGAAAAGGAATAAGAGAAGTGGTCCGTGTCGTAGAAGACCATTTGATTGCCGATGACACCGGGGCAGGTTTCTCCCTGGCACAGGTATTCGGTCATGTCCAGAAAACGAGTGTTGCTGGGGACGTCCTCGAGTTCGAGGTGTGGCGAGGTTTCGGCCATGGAGGCGGACTTCTCCCCCGCGCATTCCAGGCGGTCGTTGCGGTCCAGGCACTCGGGTACCCGGAAGCCGAAGCGAGGAGTGTCCCTGACCGCGGCCACCTTGATGCCGAGGGCGTCCAACTCGTTCCATCGCTCAACGAAACCCTCGGGGACGTGCTCCTCGGAGTCAGGTTCGTTGCTTGTCAGAGTGGCCAGACCGAACACTGCCTCCGGCCGGAGTTCGGTGAGCATCGCCATTGCTTCCTCGTTCCAGTCGTTGCACTGGGCGAACACTTCGCCGCTGCGACGGTACTGAGTCGCGGCGCTGAACTGGCAGGAGTTCTTGGTGATCGTGACCAGACGCCAGCCGTGGTGGTCGCTCAGTGTCTCCAGGGCCTGGAACCAGTGACGCACGTGGGAGCTGCCCACCATGGCGATCGTGTAGTCGGACTCCGGATCGCCGAACTCGCAGCTGACCAGCTCGGTGTCGAGCCCCAGAGCGTTGCACTGTTCGGTTTGGCCAACGGTGTCCCGGCCGACGGTCGTGGTGTCGGGATAGACCGGGAGCGTGGGCAGGCTCTCGGCCAACTCGGGGTCCAGGAGCACGGCCGCACCCGGATAAGCAGCGGGGTCGGAACTGAGCGTTGCGCGGGCCTCGCTCTGTTGCTCGATCGAACCGTCCCAGAGGGCGCTGGCGATCAGGACGGGAATGATGAAGCTGCTCCCGGCGGCCAGAGACCAGGAAGGTCCCCTGTGCTCGCGTGTGAGGCGTGTGATCCCGCCGTCGATGATCCAGCTGGTGGCCAGTGCTGCGGCGAAGGAGATGCCCAGAACGAAGAAGCCGCCGCTCAGGGAGGGGCGCACCTGGCCGGTCAGCTCCAGGTAGATGACCAGCACCGGCCAGTGCCACAGGAAGAGCGTGTAGGCGTGTGCGCCCAACCAGGTCAGTGGGCGCCAGGCCAGCAAGCGACCGACCGCGAGCGGGCTCGTGTCACCGGCTCCGGCGATGATGATCGACGCTGTGGCCAGCGTCGGCCACAGCGAGGCGTAGCCGGGAAAGGCGAGCGTGTCTCCGATCAGGAATCCACATGCGACAAGTGCGGTGAAGCCCGACCATCCCAGGACGATACGCCAGCTTCGGGGGATCCGCAGCCAGGGCAGTGTCAGCGCGAGCGTTCCACCCAAAGCGAACTCCCACAGGCGGGCGCCTGTGTCGAAGTAGGCCCACACCGGTTCCGACGAGGTGATCCACAGGGAGTAGCCGAAGGACACCGCCAGGGCCGTGGCCACCACGCCCAGCGCCACGTGTCGGACTTTGAGGCTCAGGGAGAACGCGATGAACCCGGCCAGCGCGACGAGCAACGGCCACGCCAGGTAGAACTGCCACTGGACGGCCAGGGACCAGAAGTGTTGGACGGGACTGGCCTCGTTGTTCTGTGCGAGGTAGTCGACAGCGTTGTTCGCCAGGTGCCAGTTTCCGTAGTGCAGTGCTGACGCCTGCACTTCGGCGATGACGTCGGCCCATCGAGAACGCGGCAGGAACAGGTAGGCGCCTGCCAGGACCGCACCGAGTACCACCGCCGCGGCGGGGAGGAGCCGCTTGGCCAGCCTGCTCCAGAAGGCGCCGAGGGCGATACGCCCGTCGCGTTCGATCGCGCGGACCAGTGATCCGGTGATGAGGAAGCCGGTGAGGACCAGGAAGACGTCGACACCACCGGAGATGGTGCCGAACCAGATGTGGTAGACGGCGATCAGTAGAGCGGCGACTGCGCGCAGACCTTCGATGTCGGCACGACGTCCGCCACGGTCGGTTCTGTGGACGGGGCTGCCGACCACGTTGCCGACACGAACGCGAGCGGGAACGGGCACGGGGTACGACCTTGGCTTCGGTAACGGGTCGGGGTGGCACACCAATGAATCTCGGTGCAACTTAAGTATGAGAACCCCGAAGCACCCGAACCTCCACCTCGCATGCCCTTGATGCGCAGCCGATACGGAAAGGATATTTCTTCGTTTTTTCTGATATCGCGAGTGAGACGTAGGTCATGCGCGCCTGTGCCCTGGGTAGGTGTGGAACTCAGCAGTGTCCGTTCGTATGTTATTTCGGGCTGAGAAAAGATCTGGGATGCTTGGGTGACTGCTGAACCCGATTGGCGCTTGATTATCGGGTCGGAGCTGGAGCCCGGTACGGGCCGAGAATGCGGACGCCAGGTCCGAGCGGTGCTGGTCCCCTCCGCGCGGGCCGTCCCCGTCCTGTGCGGTTGCTGAACACCACACGCGCCCCCGACCGGTCGCCGACAACGCGGTTGCTTCCAGCACGCCCGCATCCACCCTGCGAAGGCAGCAACGCACCGGCTGCGGATCCCCCCTGGCCGGAACAGGCCCGGGGCCGTGAGGCCGGGACCGGGCCGGTCGGACCGTGTTGCGCGCCGACCGGGCCGGTCTTTGCTGCTCGGGCAAGCACGAACACCACAGCGGCGGTATCCGGGCCCGTCCACCCCGAACGGTTGGCCGCTTTCGGTCTCGAACGCGCGCCCTGGACGTGAACACGACCAGTCCGCGTCAAGACCGCCGACGACCTGTTGCCCGCACGCGGGGCGGCGCGGGTCGACGAGGGTCTGCTCGTCCCCGCCGCTCCGGGCGGTGAGAACCTCGGCCCCACCGTGCGCCGTCCCGTCAAGAAACCGGCGGCCGGACCCGACTGAGGATCACGATGCCTACAACGAGCCCATCTGGGGTGTGCGGTATGATCCGCGCGAACTCCCTGTTCGCAACCACCTTCAGGCCTGGTCCCCGGCGCATCGGTGCGAGCACCGCGCCGCGTCCGCGCTGTTCCATATCGAAAATGGCCGTCCGGCCCGGACGATGCCGAACCGTGACCACTCACTGTCCTCCGGAAAGCCCGGGGTGCCTTCGGTTCGCTCTACGGGGCTCCCCTCGGCGCAAAGTACACCCCTTTTGTGGTGGTAATTTTGCAGACATGGGATATTTTTGGGCCCTTGGTGCCTTTCACCGACGCGGGAGGAGAACGTGAGCTCCTTGCCGCAGCGGCTCCGCAACCGCGCCACGCGTTATCAGCGGTCGCTCGAGGAGCGTCGCCGAGGCAGGAGGGCCGCTCCTTCCCGCCGAGCTCTGGCCGCATCGGACGCATCCTTGATGCCGGTTCGTTTCGGTGGGCAGGAGTTGGTCGGCCGAGTGCTACCCGGTCTCGGTGGTGATGATGCGGCCGCGCGGAACCTGTTCCTGGTCTCCGATGTCCTGGACCTGCTGGGGGTCTCCTACTTTCTCGTGCCCTCCGAGTCCCGGGTGCGCCACACTGTCGGCGTCAACGTCCGGGAACGCACCCGTGTGTTGAGCGCGCTGCGGGAACACCACAGGAGCAAGGCGGTGTTCGCCGCTTTTCCGTTGGGGATCAAGGGTGCGGACCAGCCTGCGTTGCTCTCTGATCCCTCCCTGCCCCCAGGCTTGTCGTCCGCGAGTACCATTCGGCTCGGAGAGATGGTTCTGGGGCCGACCGGACAGGTGCTCTACGGCGCTGAAGTTGCCTGTGACATCGAGTTCTGGCGGGAAGGTGCCGAGATCCTTGACTCCGGTGAGGGGCGGGCAGAAATATCTCGGATCCGTTCCCAGGATTCTGAAGACGTGCTTCGAGAGTCGATTGTCGCGCCGCGGCATAATCGCATAGCAGACGTCCTCCCTCTGGACGAACAGAAGCCTGCGTGGGTGAGCGTGGGAAAAAAAGAGATTCAAACATTCGAGATATTCACCCACGTTACCGCAGAGGACGTCCAGTTCCCCATCGATGTGGTTTACACATGGGTCGACGGCGGCGATGAGAAGCTCAGGGAAAAGAGGAAAAGGTTTCTCTCCGCCGAAGAGGTTGAGATCGCGGAGCGCGAGTATGGCGAGTCCCGGTACACCAGCTATGACGAGCTGAGGTACTCCTTGCGTTCCGTTTGGATGTACGCGCCCTTCGTGCGCAACATATACATTGTCACCGATGACCAGGTCCCGGAGTGGTTGGACACCGATCAGGATCGGGTCCGGGTGGTATCCCATCGCGAGATCTTCCCGGAGGATGCCCTTCCGGTCTTCAACTCGCACGCTATCGAGACCCGTCTGCACCACATCCCCGGCCTGTCCGAGCACTACCTCTACCTCAATGACGATGTCTTCGTCGGCCGTCCGGTGACACCTCAGCACTTCTTCTTCGGTGACCGGATCACTCGTGTTCCCGTCTCCCCGTTCAAGGTCGGTGCCGGCAAACCTCGCTCCGAGGAACCTGCTCCGAACTCGGCGGGCAAAAATGTGCGCGCCCTTCTGGCTGAAGTGCACGGACGGTTCACCGTCAACAAGTTCAAGCATGTTCCTCACCCGTTCCGCCGTTCCGCGGTGCTTGCGGCTGAAGAGGCCTACAGTGAGGCGTTCGCAGCTACTACGAGGTCTCGTTTCAGATCTACTTCAGATATCCAGACGGCTTCCCTGGTCCACCAGAACGAGATGTTCTCGGGTGGTGCCGTTCCTGGTGACTTCAGAATGATCTATGTCGATATTGCTCAACCCCGAGCTCATGTTCTGCTGGAGAAGTTGCGCAAAAAGCGTGCCCAGGATTTCTTCTGTGTGAACGATGTGGATTCACCTGCAGAGAAGGTGGAAGAGTATCATCTGATGATCAATAGATTCCTCCAGGAGTACTTTCCATTCCCCGCGCCCTGGGAGTTGGACGGATCCGGGGGTGCGTCTGAAACGCCGGCTGGTCCTGGTGGACGTTTGCCGAGCTGATGTACTGCTGGAGTTGCGTTCGTGGAGTCGTGTCCCGAGGGACGGCTCGGCAACGGGGGATCACCCGTCGAGCGTTCCGGGACGGTGACGCAGGGGTGTGATCCGGGCGCGGGCCGGCGCAGCGAGTATCGGGGCCCGGTCCGGCCAAGCCGCTGCCCATCGCTTACCGCACCCCTTCGGCCCGATCCGGACCGGGAGCACCGCCCCACGCCGGGCCGATCGCCACCGCGCCAACGGTGTGACCGACAGCCGCAGACGGCCGCGCCGCTCATCGCACCGAGCCCCCCGCCCGCCGAGAGTGCAGCGTGGTCGAAGTCCGTGACCTCAAGCGGTGGAGGCACCGACCGCACGGGTATGACGCCCCCGGGTTCACCGGTCCGGGGGCGGACACGGAGTGCGCGCCGCTTCCCGCCGTTCCCCGGAACCGGGGTTTACCATCAGTTGGACCGTTCCGCCTCAGTGCACTGTGTGGACGCGGTCTGGTACAGCCGAAGGTGAGGTACGCCGACCCATGAAGCGAGTTCCGCCGAACACTGCGTATGCCTCACCGGCTGCTGAAACAGGGATGAAGCGTTCCCGCTGCACGGAACCGTCTCTTCCAGTCGCTGGAAAACGCTGGTTGCGGTACCTGGGCGCAGCTGTCTCGGCCGTTGTTCTGGCCTCCTGCGGTGGCGATGGTTTCACGAGCGATGCCATCGCCGGTGGGAAGACTGTCGCAGATTCCACACTGCTGGCCCCGGGGGAGTGGTCCGGCAGAACTGTGGTTCCGGGACTGGAACTCTACGAAGGGTTTATCAAGGAGGGGGAAGGACAGTGGTCCGTGGCGGTCCGTGCGGCAGGCCGGACTGGGCCTCAGCTGATCATGTCCGAGGCGAAGGCGTTGGCTACGGTAACGGAACTGAGTTCTCAGGGGATTATCGCATCCGCTTCCGAAGTTCTGTGGCCGGAAGGATATGTCTCCTCGGGAAACCCTCTCGGTTGGCGGGTGCTTCTGGACGAATTTTATTCAGAAGAGAAAGCTGCCCGGAGTCGGGCGCTCACACTCTCCGAAGAAGGGTGGGACGCGGTTGCTGAATGGAGTGGTTCTGAACACGATAGTTCGGATTTGATGCTGCAAGCTGTATTGGCTGTCATCGATCCCAACGTCATGTCAGGAAGCATTGAGGCCGAATACGGGCAGGCGATCAACGGTAGGTCCACGGTGGCTGACACAGTCGCTGCCACCGATGCGGTTCTTGCTGTTAACGCCGGTTTCTTCGTCATGCTGGACGACGATGGGATCATCGGAGCGCCCGCCGGTATAGGTATCTACGGGGGAGAACTGCACTCCGAAGCGACCAATGGCCGAATTTCGTTGGTCCTGGAAGAACAGGGGCTCCTGCCGCGCTTCACTGAACTTTCCACGCACATCACCGTCACAGCGGGGAGCGCCAGACGTGAGATCGACGGGATAAACCGCGTTCCAGGGCTGATCCGCAACTGCGGAGGTGTCGGGGGCGACCTTCCGACAGAACTGCCGCTCCATGATTTCACCTGCACCGACGACCACGAACTCGTCCTGTTCAGTGACGCCCTCCAGGGGACGACACCAGAGGTCGCGGGGCTTGAAGCTGTCTTGGACAGTACTTTCACGGTGTCCGGTCTTCACGAACCCGGGACGACCGTCCCCTCCGGCGGATACACATTGCAGGGTATCGGTGAGGGTGCTGCCTGGCTGGAGGAGCACGCCCGGGTGGGAACCCGTTTGTCCGTCGACAGGGTGGTCAGTGAGACCGGCACCGGAACCCCCTTGGAATGGGAGGGGCGGGAGGTGAGCGTTGTTAACGCGGGCCCCCGCCTGCTGCGCGACGGGCGGGTCGAAATCGATGCCGAGGCCGATGGCCTGGTCCACCCGCAGGACGCCTCCTTCGCGTACAGCTGGGCCCTGCGGCGCTCCCCCCGCATGCTCATGGGTGTGGATGATCGCGGCCAGGTGATGCTGCTCGCTTCTTCAGGGCGTACCCCTGGAATCAGCGACGGGCTTGCCCTGCACGAGGCCGCCGGACTGATGCGCGACCTCGGAGCCCGTGACGCCGTTGCCCTGGATGGCGGCGGCAGCGTGAGCATGGTCGTGGAAGGCGAGACGATTCTGACTGGTGTGCCCTCCGAAGGGGAGCGTGCGGTGGGAGACGTCCTGCTCGTGCGTACGGAGCCGTGACGGAACGGTACCGATCGGACGGCTCGGGTGCCGACCACCGAACCGACCGGGTTCCCGACGGGAGGGCCCTCTACGCTCTCCCGTCACCTCACCTTCCTCGCGCAGGAACAACTGCACACAGACCCGACGCGGTACCCCGCAGCGTCCCGGAAGGTCGAACAGCGGCCCGCGAGGCCTGCTTGAGCCGTGTGCGGTGAGAGGCTCACGCACAGCTCTGAGGAGGCCGGGACGCGGTGATGCGTCCCGGCTACCCGACTGAGCCGGCGGTACGACCAGCAGACTGTGTCCGTCCGGACCACGTCCGGGCAGCTCAAGAATGTCCGCTTCGGGTGCTCGGCCAACGCACCAAAGACGCTCCAGGCGCACCGGCAGGGCGAGTCCGCTCCCATCGAGCGCGACGGCGTGCTACCTCGTCGCCGCACGCGAGGTCCCCGAGGTGGAACACGGGGCGTGAGGCACACGTCCCTCACCCCCCCGGGGGGGTGAGGGACGGAGGAGTCCAACCCAGCAGCCAGTTGGGCACTACCTCCAAGCCCGGTCCTGGAGAACCGGGTCAGGTCGACTGCTTCTCCACCGAGCTGGGGAAGGGGAAGTACCGGTCGAGGAAGGAGACCATACGCTGGTGGACTGCGTCCCGCGCGTCTTCGGGAACGTCCACTTCGTTCAGACAGAAGAAGTCGAAGCGTTGAGTGGCCTGGATGTCCGCCAGTCGAGCGTCCGCGTCCTCCCTGCTCACGTTGACGTAGCGAAAACTGAAGCGCCCGGGAATGCCACGCCCGGTCAGCATGGTCTGATAATGGTGCATGGGTGCTGTCAGCGCGATGTCCGCGGGTGAGCGGAAACGCGACCGCATGGTCTGGTCGAGCTCCTCGGGGAACATCTTCTCCAGCTCCAACAGAACGTCTCTGCGTTGGGGCATCGGTGTGTGCATGAAGTTGTTCGTGGTGAACCGGCCGTGCACGCGCTCGAGCAGGTGTCGCACGTTCTTGCTCGCCGAGTTGGTGGCGGTCTCGTTCCCGTGCGCTTCCCCGAGGCCGATCTTGAGTGGTGAAACGGGGACTTTGACGAGACCGTTGCCGTAGAAGAAGTGCTGAGGTGTGATCGGACGACCGAAGAAGACGTCGTCGTTCAAGTACAGATAGTGTTCGGAAAGCCCCGGGATGTGGTGCAGCCGGGTCTCGATCGCGTGTGAGTTGAACACCGGGAGCACCCCGTCGGGGAAGATGTCCCGGTGGTCCACGACCCGGACACGGTCCTGTGAGGTGTCCAACCAGGCCGGCGTCTGGCCGTCGGTCACGATGTACACGTTCCGGACGAAGGGCGCGTACATCTCCAGCGAGCGCAGTGAGTACTTCAGCTCGTCATGGCTCGTGTAGCGCGAGTCGTTGGTCTCCTTGTCCAGGATTTCCGCGATCTCACCCTTGTAGCGTGCCCGCTTGGCTCGCAGCTCCGGTTCGTTACCGTCCACCCAGGTGTAGACCACGTCGATCGGAAAGTCGACGTCGTCAGCGGTGACCTGGGTCAACGCCTCGTACGTGGGGACTTCCCGGTCGCGTACCCGCAGCGTTGTGGGTTTCCGCTCGCTCTTTGGCAGAACGTCGGCGATTCGGTTCTGGCGGGGCGCGACCAGGGATTCGGCGAAGACCTCCTCCGACGCCTGTGGCTGCACGCCGGCGAGACGCTGTTCCCCTTCGGGGGAGGCGAGCAGCTGGCCACCGTCCTGCCAGAACTCCACGTCACAGCCGAGTTCGGGGCCTGCCAGCAACTGTCCCGCAGGACTCAGCCGGATCTCTCCCACGCGCAGAACGCTCGCCTCGGCCACGGCAGGGGAGACGGCTCCGTCAGCACAGATCATGCTGTGCATGAACTTGTTGCCCTTGTTGGGTCTGGCGATGTAGACCGCGCTCGTTCTCTGCTGACGCAGGAGTGAGAGGAGGAAGGCTGATCTGTCGTTCTCGTCGAGGCCGACGGAGTAACGGATGCGGCTCATTCCCGGCACCAGGAAGAAGGAGATGCCCGCTGCTTCCAGAGCTGAGGTCACGAACTCCAGGTTGTCGACAGCGCTGTCCTGGGCGGTGAAGCCGTTGACGACGCGTGCGGGGAGAACCTGGTCGCCGACCTTGGCCATGCGTAGCCCTTTGTCGCCGGAGAGCAGGGCCCGACGCCTGTCAGCCTTGCCCTGACGCCAGAGAAGCTCGATGACGTTTCGCTTCTTGTCCTGGACGGTTCGGGATCTGAAGCGATCAATGCGGGAACGCAGACTCATGCTGGCAGTCCCTCTCTGTGGTTGCATCCGGGCGCGGGTTACCCCGTGGTGGGCTGAGAAGTGGGGCCGTGGCCTCTCACCCTGCGCCACGCCCAGCGAGAGGCTTCTGCGCACGTGTAGGTGGTAGAGGGCCTAGATCGGCACCATGATTTTACTTCACGGGAACCGAGGTGTTGGGCAGAGCTCTCGTAACAGTAGTCACGATGTGCTCTCTGCGTTATGGCGCCCGTGCCCTGCGTCGTAGTCCAGGCGGCTTCTCACGGCGTCCGGCGGGGCGGGCCAGAGGATCCCGAGGGGCCGGGACCCGCCACCCTGCTGCCCCGCGCGGTCTCTCGGTGTTGGTCTGTACCGTGTGAACAGTCTACTTGTATAACTTTTTGATCTGCGGGAACGGTGTGTTTTTCAACGGTCGGCCCGCTCGTTGCTCGCCAGGGCGGTGAACGACCTGCGCGAGGTCCCCGGTGTTCAGCTTCTTCTTGGCCGATGCACTCTTTGCCGCAGACTTCGCTCATGTGCGGTGAGCGGCGCTCTCTGCAGCGTTCATACAGGAGGAGGGAAACTCCCGACCTCGACACACGCCTCAACCGGGCAAGGCCGGGAAAAGGCGCCGCGCGGCGAACACTGCCGCGCGGCGCCCGGGGACGCGTCCCGGGGTCAGGCGACGGGGTCTGCCGACCGGTCGGTGGCCTCTTCCTCGGCGGCCCGCTGTCTCGGGTCCGGGAGGAGGCGGCCCAGCGCCCAGTGCACCAGCAGCGCGCTGAGCAGACCGACCAGCCACCCGTAGTCGGACAGCGGGGCCAGCGGCGGGATGAGCCCTCCGGCCGGGAAGGGGCCCTCGCCCTCGGGTGAGTTCGAGCCGCCCACGGCCAGCAGCGCACCCGTTCCGAAGGCGGCCAGGGCGCGCCAGTTCCAGCCGCCGGAGTACCAGTACTCGGATCCGCGCGTGTACAGGGCGGGCAGGTTGATGTGGGTGCGGCGCAGCAGCCAGTAGTCGGCGAGTAGGATGCCCGCCACCGCGCCCAGCAGTCCGCCGACGGTGCCCAGCCAGGTGAAGACGTACACGTTCTCGTCCTCGATGAGCTTCCAGGGGAAGATGAGCACCCCGAGGAAGCAGGTGAGGATCGCTCCGGTACGGAAGCTGATCCAGCTGGGTTTGAGGTTGGCCAGGTCGTAGGCGGGGCCGACCAGGTTGGCCGCGACGTTGGTGGAGACCGTCGCCAGCAGGACCACGAAGATCGCGAAGAGCAGCCCGATCCCGCTCTCCATCCTGTCCACGACGTGGATCGGGTTCCAGATCGGCTCACCGTAGACGGACGCGGTGCCGGCGGTCACCATGACCGCGATCAGTGAGAACAGCGTCATGGTCGTGGGCAGGCCCAGGGACTGGCCCACCACCTGCGCGCGCTGGGAGGAGGAGAAGCGGGTGAAGTCGCTGATGTTCAGGGTCAGGGTCGCCCAGTAGCCGACCACGGCCATCAGGGAGGGGAAGAACAGCGCCCAGAAGGACGGACCCCAGTCCGTTCCGCCCTCGACGGCGAGCATCGGGCCGAAGCCGCCCGCCTCGACCGCCATCCACACCAGCAGGGCTACACCGCCGACGGCCATCAGCGGGGCGGCCCACACCTGGACCCTGCGCACACCCTCCATGCCCCAGAGGATGATCGCGACCTGGGCCAGCCAGAAGAGGCCGAAGGACAGCCACAGCGTCCACGGGTTGCCGCCGACCTCCGTGGCGTCGACCCAGCCGTCCCCGAACAGCCGACCGGTCAGGACGTGCACACCCTGACCGCCGATCCAGGTCTGGATCCCGAACCAACCGCAGGCCACCGCGCCGCGCAGCAGGGCGGGCAGGTTGGCGCCGCGCAGACCGAAGGAGGACCGGGCGAACACGGGGAACGGAATGCCGTACCTGGCGCCGGCATGGCCGGTCAGCACCATCGGCAGCAGCACGATGAGGTTGCCCAGGACGATGGTGACCATGGCCTGGCGCCAGTCCAGCCCGGCCGCGATCAGGCCGCTCGCCAGCGTCCACGCGGGGATGCTGACCGACATGCTCACCCACAGCGCGGTGAAGCTCCCGGTGCCCCAGGTCCGCCTCGATACGGGGAGGGGCTGGAGGTCGTCGTTGACGAACGGGCCCCGGGCGGGGGCGGTGCCCTCGGGCATCGACACACGGCCGTCGGAGTGGATGATCTGGGATGGCGGTTCGGGCAGGGGCGGCTCGGGTGTGGAGGGCACTGTGGACACGGGACACCTGCGTTTCAGTGGGGCTGGCGGGGGAGCGGTCCGCGCGGACGCGGCACTGGGCCTGCGCGGGCGGAGCCCGGCGAAAGATCCGAAATATCCGGAACGGTGCCAGGCCGTCGAACATCTTCGCACGTCATGCCCCGCGCGATGACGCGGTACGTCGGCACCGCGGCCCCGGCCGGTGCCCGTCGGCTACCGGCCGCGCGGTCGTGTGTCCCAGCCTGGGGCGGCCGGGGCCAGGGTCGGGGCGACGTCCCGGCCGTAGGCGTCGATGACCCCGTCGACGTCGTCGTGCATCGCGTGGACCGCGAACTGGTCCACGCCCGCGGCGCGCAGTTGCTCCAGTTTCTCCACGTGCTCCGCAACCGTTCCGACCGGGCAGAACCGGTCCACGATGGCGTCGGGCGCGAACCCGGTGTTCGGGTTGTCCACCCTCCCGTGGTGACGGTGGGGCCGTCGGGCACAGGCCGGTACCTGGGCGCGAGCGGGTTGGCGCGCTGTAGCGGTCGCACCCCGGACAAGAGGTGAACGGCAGGTCGATATCCGAAATCCGGCAGGGGGAACGCGAATGGGTTGACACTTTCGCATTCGTGGCCCTGGGAATAAATGCCCTTTGCGCGGCGGTGTTGATTCAGAGGAAAGGCAGGTTTCGCTGCTGGGCCAGCGAGAATTCCGGAGGCGGGCACACATGCCGGAGGGCCGCCGGGAGTGGTGCCCCGACGGCCCCTGAGCGGGATCCGCCCCTGCGCCGACCGGACCGGAGGGGTCGCTCCGGTCCGGTCGGCGGGGACCGGATCAGCCGGTGATGTCGATCTCGACCTCGTTGCCGCCGTAGGTCTCCGCGCTCAGACCGATGTGGGAGAGCTCGTCGGGGTCGTCCACGTCGAAGACGATCGCCGTGCTCACGGTGCCCTCCTGCGGCACGAGCACACTCATCTCGGTGTCGTCGTAGGCACCGGTGGCCTCGTAGTCCTCCTCGATCTGGGTGCCGGTCTCCGTGTACAGGTGCTGTTCGTCCCGCCAGAACAGCGGGAAGAGGGCGTCGTCGGTTCCGACTTCCAGGTGCACGACGACGTACTCACCGGTCGCCCGCCGGCCCTCGACCTCGGACAGGCCGGTCTCGACCTCGGTCACGGTGAAGAGCAGGCCGTCGTGCGCGACCTCCTCGCCGAGGCCTGGCATGTCCGAGTTGGACTGGTCGGCGCTGCCACCGGCGCTGCCACCGGTGCTGTCGTCCTCGACCTCAGCGAAGACGAAGAAGAGCAGCAGGACCAGGACGAGACCGATGACGAAGATCCCGCCGCATCCGAGGCTCACCCACAGCCAGGGGGAGGTCCCCTTCCTGGGAGCGGGCTGGCCGTAGGGGGCGCCGTACTGGCCGCCATACGGGTCGGGACCGTACTGGCCGCCGTAGGGGTCGCCGCCCTGGGGAGGACCGTACTGGCCTCCGTAGGGAACACCACCGTAGGGGTCGCCGCCCTGGGGAGGACCGTACTGACCGCCGTAGGGATCACCGCCCTGGGGCGGGCCGCCGTAGGGGCCTCCGGGAGGGGGCGGGCCCATCGGCGGTTGGCCGCCTCCTGGGGGCGCCCACCCGGGAGGCGGTGGGCCCATCGGTGGTTGGCCTCCGGTCGGGGGCGTCCCCGGGGGAGGACCTTGGTAGGGGTCGTGTGGAGGCGTCCCCGGCGGAGGACCTTGGTAGGGGTCGTGCGGAGGCTGATTCATGCGGCCCTTGGCTTTCTTCCACGGTTTCTGCTGGGGACGGGAGCGTGTGACCGGGCCGTAGGGACGGCTGAACTCTGCGCCCGTCAGTGCGGGCGTCCGGGGTCGCCCGAGGTCAGGTGGCTTGCAACGCCAGTTCTTCCGACGCCGTCGAGGGGCCGTCGGTTCCGGAGGGAGCACTGCCTAGTGTGGGTGTATGGCACGACTGCTCATCGTTCACCACACTGTCTCCCCTGCCACACAGGAACTTCTGGAAGCGGTGCTCGACGGTGCCCGCACCGACGATATCGAAGGGGTCCAGGTACGGGCCAGGGCGGCCCTGGTCGCAACCGCCGCGGACCTTCTGGAAGCCGACGCGGTGGTGCTGGGGACCCCGGTCAACATCGGCTACATGTCCGGTGCCCTGAAGCACTTCTTCGACACGGTGTACTACCCCGTACAGACCGACACGCGGGGACTGCCGTACTCGCTCTACGTGCACGGGGACAACGACACCTCGGGTGCGGTACGCGCGGTGGAGTCGATCACCAAGGGCATGGGGTGGAGCCGGCACCGGCCCCCGGTCGCCGTCACCGGCCGTCCCGGAACGGAGGCCAGGCAGGACTGCTGGGAACTGGGCGCGGTCACCGCCCTGGCGGCCCTGGAGCGCTCGGAACAGGGGTGAGGGCCGTCCGCGGCCGTTGCCCGCCCCGGTACCGGGACAGGGTCCGGGGATGAGTTATGGGGAGGTGCTCGGGGTCCGGGCGCGGATCAGCCTCCGGTGAGCTTCGCGACAGCCTGGTCGTACTGCTCCTGGTTGAGCGCCCCCTGTTGGAACAGCTTCTGGAGCTGGCCGATCTGCTCCGGCAGGCTCGCCGTGGCGGCCTCCGAAGGGCCCGTCTGCGCGGCACGGAGAACCGCCGCGTGCAGTTCCTCGAAGTCGGCCTGGTGCTTGCGCAGGAAGTACACGGACATCTTGGGGTCGAAGACCTGCTGTCGGCGAACCCGCTTCCGGGACTTCCGGTCGCCGTGCTCCTCGTGGACGAACTCGATGTACCCGTTCTTCTGCAGATCGGAGCCCTTGAACCGGACCTGTGCAATGGTGCTGACGTGCAGGCGGATCTGCTTGCCCCCCATGAACAGGGCACTCAGGCCCTTCCGGTCGATGGTCACCCACTCACCGTCGAACGTCACCGAGTTGCCCATGTAACCCTTGGCTCTGATCATCTCCTACCGCTCTCCTTCGGTCCGAGCTCCGGTCCCGGCGCCGTTTCGCGGACCCTGAGGCGAGCTGACCCTACCAACGGGGAGAGGACGGATCGAGACCCCCAGAAGCACACCGAACGCCGTCGGCCGCACTGTTCTGGAGATGGTGGGAACGCGGGCTCCGACAGTCGGCCGGACCGGTTCCGCCGGGGCGGGCCGTTGCCCGCCCCGAGCCGGGCAGGTCCCCCGGTCCGGCCACTCGGGTGCGCCCGGACGAAAAGCATCCGTTTCCGGCAAGGGGCGGCAAGTCCGTGTCAAGGGTTGTCATCCGGGGTGATGCGGACGGCGTGGCGTGCACGCCGTCCGCCCGGCCGGGGTGAGGATGGGCGTCGGGCCGCGGGGGAGCCGACGAAGGTGACCCGCTCCCCCCGCGGGCCCGCCCCCGGCCGAAACCACCGCGTGGCCGCCCACTGGCCCAAGATCCCAGGTCGCGCGGTGTCTGACACCGATGGCGCCCGTACCGGCGGTACGGGCGCCATCGGTGTGTCCGGGTGCGTACGATCCGGAACTCAGTAACCCCGCCAGGCCTGGCGGTCCTGGTGGTAGCCGATGATCCGCGGATGCATCAGCGTGGAGGAGCGGACATCGCCCTCCTGCCGGTCCTTCGGGAACACCAGAGCCGCCGACAGCAGGGCGTCGTCCAGAAAGCGCAGCTCGGGGGCATCGTCCGGCAGTGTCAGCTCCGGTGCCCGATCCGATTCCCGCTCGGAGGCCCCCAGGTAGAAACCCCAGTTGCCGAAGGTCGGGACGTCCACGTTGTACGGGGTGACCGCGATCCCGGCCTCCTCCAGCGAGTCGCTCACGCTCCAGTAGGCGTCCGGGGCGAAGAACGGTGAACCGGCCTGCACCACCACCCGCCCGTCGGGATTCAGGGCCTGTTCCAACAGCGCGTAGAACTCGATGGTGTACAGCTTCGAGGTACCCACGTCGGTGCCGTCCGGAAGGTCCGCGATGACCACGTCGAAGTTGTCCGGGTTGTCACGCAGCCACTGGAACGCGTCGGCGTTGACGACGTCCACCCGCGGGTCCTGGAAGGAGTCGTCGTTGAGCTCGCGGAGCACCGGATGGGTGGAGGCCAGCTCGATCACGGCCGGGTCCAGGTCCACGAGGGTCACCGAGTCGACGTCGTCGTAGCGCAGCAGCTCCCGGATGGCCAGGCCGTCCCCGCCGCCCAGGACCAGCACGTCCTCGCGCGGGCCGTCCATCGCCGGGTGGATGAGCGACTCGTGGTACCGGTACTCGTCCAGTGTGGAGAACTGGAGGGACCCGTTGAGGAACATGCGCACGTCCCGGCCGTCCAGGGACTGCGTGAGCACGATCTCCTGGTACTCGCTGCGCTCCGCGTACGCGATCGGGTCCCGGTACATGGCCTGCCGGGCGTCCACCTCGAAGTGCTCGGCGAAGTAGTAGGCCAGCCCCAGCACGACGACGATGAACGTCAGCCCCGCGCTCAACCCCACGTAGGCGAGCCTGGTCAGATCCGTGCGGAACAGCCACAGCACCACCGCGACACCGATGACCGCGTTCAGCAGCCCCACCATCAGAGCGCCCTTGGGCAGACCCAGCAACGGCAGCAGCAGGAACGGGAAGGCCAGTCCGCCGATCAGACCGCCCACGTAGTCGGCGGCGAACAGGTCCGCGACCGCCTCGGAGGCCTCCTGCTTGCGGATGCGCTGGATGAGCGTCATCAGCAGCGGGATCTCGATGCCGATGAGGGTGCCGATGACGAACGCCAGCAGCACCAGCGTGGGCTGGTAGGCGTTTACGGACAACCAGGCGAAGGACCCGTACAGCAGCAGGACCGACAGGCCGCCGACCAACGACAGCAGGCCTTCCACCACGGCGAACGACAGTGCGGGGCGGGCCTGGTACCGCTTGGACAGCAGCGAACCCACACCCATGGCGAACACCATGACCGACAGGACCACTGAGGCCTGCGTGATGGTGTCGCCGAGCAGGTAGCTGCCGATCGCCACCAGTGCCAGCTCGTACACCAGGCCGCAGGCGGCGCAGATGAACACCGCCAACAGGATGAAGAACCGGGCCGCGCGCGCGGGCACCGGGAGTCGGGGCCGCGAGTGGGCCGTGGTCTCGGTCAAGGTACTGCTTTCTCGAGGAAGTGCGGGGCCGGTCCGCCGGACCGGTCCCCCGGGAGCCGTCGGCCCGGAAACCGGGTGCCCGGGGTGGGCGCCCCAGGAGTCCCGGTGCCTCCGGGCCCTAGGAGATGGCGGCGGCCACGACCAGCGCGATCGACAGGTGCGCGGTCGCGCTGACCCAGGTCGCCGGGTGCCACTCGGCGTTGCTGACGATGTGGCTGATCTTCGTGGGGGTCAGCAGGTCGATCAGCAGGAACGACAGGGCCATCACCACCAGGCCGATGAGCCCGAAGACCGCCGTGGAGACCAGTCCGGGGACCAGGCCCAGCTCGGAGTAGCTGGACATGATCGCTGAGACGACCACGACCGCGGCTCCGAGAGTGTTCGCGGACACCAGCAGGATCGCGTTCGGGTTGCGGTCCTCCCAGATCAGCTGGTGCAGCTTGCCGGGGGTGAGCAGGTCGGTGATCAGGTAGCCGAGCAGCATGACGACTGTGCCGACCACGCCGTAACCCAGGGCGGAAAGGGAGCTGCTGAGGATCTCGTTCATGGCCTCGTCCGTGTCGGGATGGTTGGGGCGTCGGTGGGTGTGGACTGCGGAAACGAGCCCGTCCCCCGACACGGCAGACTACTTGCCCTACTTGCCGAAGCCGGACCCGCCGCCGCGGTTGTTGCTTCCGCTGCCGTTGCTGTTGGAACCGCCGCCTCCGCCGCCCCCGAAGAAGAAGATTCCGCCGCCGCCACCGCTGTTGCCGTTGCCGTTGCGGTTGTCGCAGTCGTCGGTCGGTGTCGGGCTGGGCGTGTTGCGGTACGAGGAGTTGGTGAAGCTCCCCGGGGTCGGTGTGCTCGAAGGGGTGGCGGTCGCACTGGCGCGGGGCTCGCAGTCAGCGCTGTTGTTGCCGTTCGAACACGCCGAGAGAAGGAGCAGCACGGTGACGGCGCCGCCGACCGCGGCGATTCTGCGTCGTGGAGCGTGTGCTTCAAGGGCTTTGCTCTTGGCCATGTCGGCCTCCTCAGGAAGTCAGGGTTGTGGTCGTCGTCACCAGTTCGTTGCTCTGCGGGTAGGCGTGCCAGGTACGCCAGCGCAGGGACGCCCCGCTGCCAGAGGTCAGGTGCAGCGCGGTGATCGCCAACGGATCACCGGGGAAGGCGACGAGCAGCCCGCTGGGGGAGTCGGAGGTCTCCTCATGGATCTCCGCGACCCGGAGGGCGAGTTCGTGGCGAGGCAACGACTCGACGACGGAGTCGAAGCGGTAGTCGCCCACCCCAGGCAGAGGGTGCCCGGCGCGGCCGGGAAGCCCGCCGGGAACCCCCGGCAGGCAGGCGACCGTCTCCACCAGCTTCCCGCCGTCGGACGCAGACCGCAGGACGACCTGGTGTGAGGCTCCGAGGACCCGGAGCTCCACCCCGAAACCCGGCACCTCGACGGTCCGGGTCGCCAGGGGCTCGACCAACGGGTGGTTCAGGGTCCAGACCAGGTCGTCGGCCTTGGTGTCGACGAAGGGGGTGCTGATGCTCGCACGCATACCGGGATCAGCTCCCGGGGAAGATCGTGAAGGTACCCGCGGCGATCTTGGTGCCGGTGCTGACCTCCCAGCTACCGTGGTCGAAACGCTCGAAGGCGAGCAGCTGACCGTCCGCGGACTCGTAGTCCGCGTAGTCCATGCCGCCCTGGGCCTTGAGACCGGTGGTGCCTTCGGAGCGGTAGGAGCCGGAGCCCTTCTCCTCCAGCCTGTAGGTGACGCCCTCGAGCTCGATGGTCTTGCCCTGGGGGACCATGGTCAGGTCCGGGCGACCGGTCCACAGGGCCAGTTCGAGGTCCGGGTCCTCCTCGACCGAGAGCCAGCGCTTGCCGCCCTCGACCTCCAGGAAGTGCTCGGACCAGACGTAGCCGCCCTCGGACAGGCGCAGGGTGCCGCGGATCCAGGTCCGCTCGGTGCCCCAGTCGATCATGTCCCCCGCCTTGATGTTGCGGGGGTCACCGGCGGTGTCCGTGGTGGAGGACGCGGCGAAGGGGTCCTGTGGCGGCGGGGGCGCGTCCTGCTTCGGGTTCCGGGTGCGGGAGCGCTGCTTGTAGATCATGACTCCGATCACGATCCCGACGATGAGAAGCAGTAGCAGCAGGAGTTCGATCACCAGTGTTCCTCGTTTCGCGGTGAAGCACGTTGTCTGTTGGGGCCGGGCGATCCTACTGCTCTGTCTGACGCCGGCTCGGGGGATCCGGTTCCGGTTCTGGCCGGATCAGGTCAGGTCAGCACGGTGCTGACGGGAACTTTTCCCAGTGGTGGACTGTTGAAGCACCTGCTCTTTTCGGATGATGCCATCTCTGATGAGGCCATCCACTTTTTGGGAGCTTTCGGGTCTTTCAGTCTTTTCGGACCTGTGCCTCCTCCCAGCCTAGGCGGTTGCCGGGACCGGGAACGGTCTGTGTGACGACGGTTTGGCGGGCCGGGAAAAAGGCCGGAAGCGGGGTGGGGTCAGGAGCGGGGCCAGGTTGGTGGAGTGGGGTCGGGTTTGCGGG
Organism: Nocardiopsis moroccensis; assembly: GCF_055763695.1. Lineage (NCBI taxonomy): Bacteria > Bacillati > Actinomycetota > Actinomycetes > Streptosporangiales > Nocardiopsidaceae > Nocardiopsis > Nocardiopsis moroccensis. The sequence continues at coordinate 5,703,529 of NZ_CP199747.1, forward strand.
GCGGCGGCCGGTTGGTGGAGCGGGGGCAGGCCCGGGGAACGTAGCGAAACCCCGCCGCGGTCCGCGCTGACAGCGCGAGCCCCGGCGGGGCGTCGAGTGTTCGAGTGGCTGTGGCTGTGGCGGTTGCTGGGTGTGGGCGGCAGTGGTTGCTGGGGCGCGGGCGGAGCAGGGAGCGGCCGGTCAGTTCTGGGTGTCCCCGGTCTCCAGCGGTAGGGAGTCGTCCCCTCCCCACCGGCTCCACGACCCCGGGTACAGACGGGTGTTGCTGAAGCCCGCGTGCTCCAGGGCGAGGAGATCGTGGCAGGCGGTCACCCCCGAACCGCAGTAGGCGGTGACCGTGTGCGCGGAATCCGCGCCGAGGGCTGCGAAACGCTCGCGCAGGACGTCGGGGGCGGCGAGCAGACCGTCCGAGGTCAGGTTCGCGGGCCACTCGGCGCTGCGAGCACCGGGGATGTGTCCGGCCCGGGCGTCGACGGGCGCAGGCTGCTCACCGGTGAAACGTCCGTGGACGCGGGCGTCCAACAGGAGCCGATCCGGGGCGGCCAGCTCACTCTGGAGGGCCTCGGTGTCCACCAGGCGGTCGGCGGGCCAGGGGAGCGCGGTGCGGTGCACCGGGGCAACCGTGGCCTCCCCCTCCTCCAGCTCACCGGTCCAGGTCCGGAGACCGCCGTCGAGAAAGGCCGCTGAGGTGCCGAGGATACGGAGCATCCATACCAGGCGCGCGGCCACGGAACCGTTCGCGTCGTCGTAGACGACCACGCGGGAGTGGTCGCCGATGCCGAGACGGCCCAGGGTGCGGGCGAGGTCGGCGGCGGCCGGGAGCGGGTGGCGTCCGCCCTCCGGGCTGGCGGGCGCGGCGAGGTCGGCATCCACGTCGGCGTGCACGGCGCCGGGAATGTGGCCGCTCAGGTAGGCCTCACGGCCGGATCGGCCGTCCAGGTACCAACGGGAGTCGACGAGAACGACCTCGTCGAGGTGCTCACGGAGCCAGGCGGCCGAAACGGCCACCGGCAGGGACAGCGTCTGATCGGACATGGCGACAGCCTAGTGACCGCGGAACCGGAGGGTCGCCGTGCCCCGACCCTCAGTGGTGGTTCGACCGGAGGTCAGGCCCGGGGTCAGGCCCCGGTGGTCTGTGCCTCGCGGTCCAGGCGGTGGACGTGCAGGATCCACCACAGGCCGAGGACGGGCAGTACCAGTGGAATGAACAGATAGCCGTTGCCGAAACCGGACCACACGGTGTCGTCCGGGAACACCCCGGACGCGAACACGCTCAGCGTGCCCACCACGAGCACCCCGGCCATCTCCACGGACACCGAGACCAGGGCCACCATCCGAGAGGTGCGCCCCGCACGGGCCAGGCCGACGGCGGCGATCAGGTAGACCACCCCGGCGAGCACGGACAGGCCGTACGCCACGGGAGCCTCCTCGAAACGCGTCACCAGCTGGTAGCTTCCGCGCGCGGTCGCGGCGAGAGCGAACACCGCGTACACCGCGACCAGCACTCTTCCGGGGCCGGTGCGCAGAGTGCGGTCGGCGACGGGCCCGGTTTCCGGTGTCTCAGACAACAGGGCTCCACAGCTGCTCGATACGGACCATCAGCACCGGAAGGATCAGACAGGCGAAGGCGATCACCGCCGGGCCCCACTTGGTGCGCTCCATGAACCCCCACACGGCACAGGCGGGGGGCAGCAGCACCACGGTCGCGAGATAGGACACGAACATGACCACCTCGTCGGGGCGTTCGCCGCCGATCATGGTCACCACGGTCGCACCGACCTGCCCAAGCACCAGCAGCCACAGGACACCCACGCCGATCAGGTGCGGGACCAGCATGGGCTGGTCGCGGAAGGTCGAGATGAGGCACCACACGGCCATCGCCAACGACGCCATCTGAATGGCCATGGTCAGCCAGTCGACCACGCTTCCTCCACTCGCACACCACGCATGTCCGCCCATGTCAGCGGACCGAACCAAACTACGACAGACTGTAGTACCCCGGATGTACTGCCTCGTACTCAGCCTGTACGGGGGTGTGTGGTTGGGGTTCAGGACCCGTTGTGGTGCGGGGGTCTGCCCGGGTGGTGCCTTCCATCGGTCTGTGGTGGGGGTTCAGGACACCCCCCTGGGGTGGTCTGGGCCCGGTGTTCGTCCGGCTGAGTCCTGTGGGGGCTGGTGTAGGGCGTACTCGGAGGCCGCTACGCACCTCGCGGGACGTGCTTGATCTTTCTACGACTGGATCTGGAAAAGGGCGAGGCCCGTGGCTCGCCAACCCCCCTGGATCACTGATGTGTTCCAGAGATGCGTGTCCCCAGCCCTGGCGAAAACCCCTGTGTCCGGGCGCCGCCCACCGCGCTCCGGCCAACCCCCACCACCGGGGGAGGGTAAACCAGGTGCACGTTCTGTGACCCCCTGGGGTTGAGGGGGTTTGCACCGCCCGCCTGACAACAGCGCACAGCGGAGGTTCACGACCCCCTGGGGCGCGGAAGCCTGACAAGTGCGGCAAAGCCCCCAGGGGTGAAGGGGACTCGCGTCCGTGCGTGTCCAACCCCCTGGGGCGCTGTTGCTTGGGAGTGCACGGCGGGTGGAGGTGTCGGTCCTACCGCTCGATGGTGAGCTGGCCGGACACGTCGACGGTCTCCGTGCCGGGCAGCGAACCGTCACCCCCGCTGTCGGGGCTGTCCAGTCCCTTCACCGCCCGCTCCGCCTCCCGCCGGGCGCACGCCCGGATGAGCTGGGCGTAGGACTCGCCGGTCATGGACTTGATCGAGGAGACGCCCGATCCCACGTAGTGCCGGGCCGCGAGCAGGCCTGCGCTGGTGCCCTTACCCCACTGGCCATCGACCCCGTAGGGCTCCAGGTGCTCACCGAAACCGGCGGCCACGATCAGCCTCTGGACGGCCTTGACCCCCTCGGAGGGGGTGGGGATGCCGTCGCCTTCCTTGAGTCCGAGCAAGTCGAGTCCTTCCGTGACGGCCCCGGGGGGCTGCGTGAATGTTCCGTCCTGAACGAGCTGGTAGGCCCTGTCACCAGGGCAGGAGGTGGAGATGAAGTCGCGGTGTCCCAGTACGGCCCCGGCGATGGAGGTGTCGGGCTCCATCAGCCACTGCCGCAGCACCCGGACCGCGTTGATCTGCTCGGGGGTGATGGCGTCGGTCGGACCGGTCGCCAGGGTGCAGGAGTAGTGCGATGAGTTCCCGCCAGGCTGCGCCGCCTGGGTGCGGTACAGCCCGCGCCCCTCGATGACGTACCCGTGCGGGCAGGCCATGAAGGAGTTGCCGGTGAAGTACACCGTCCCCCGACGCCGGGCCAGCCAGGTGCCGTTGGGGGTGGTGGGACACCAGATGTGCCCGCCGTAGGTTTCCTCGCGGAGGGTCAGGCCGTCCTTGTCGCGGTTGACCGGCAGGAGGGCGCGGTGGTCGGGTGCCATGGTCCAGCCGTGTTCGTCGTGGTGCAGGTGCGCGGCCCGTCCGGCCAGCACGGCGGCGAACTGGAGGGCCTCGGCCGAGGCCCGGTCCGGGACGTGCCTCTCGGGATCGGCGAGCAGGGCCAGTTGCTCCCGGGTCAGGGCTCGGAGGAACGAGTGGTGGGGAACCCCTTCCGTGAGGTGCTCTCGCAGGCGGGGGCTCGGCTTCGCCCTGCCGGCCCATGCTCTGGCTACTTCTTCGACCAGGTCGTGGGGCCACTTGGGTTCGTCCGGCAGGTGGTCGCAGGGGGCTGCGACTCTGATCATGTCCCGGGCGGTGAGTGTTTCCGTCGTCGCCCAGTGTTCCCCGGACCGGGGGTGTTCGGCGTCGTGTCTGGTGTGGGGGGCGCGTGTCACGGGCCAGCGGTGGCGCGGGGTGGTCAGGGAGGAGTGTGAGCGGCCCTCCACGCGGATCAGGGTGCGTTCGGTGGCCGGGAAGACGTTGACGGCCTGGATCGGCTGCCACTGGGAGGTCCCGGTCGTGTGGTCGAGGGTGAGCGCGGTGTCGCCCGCGCGGACCTGACGGAACGACCGCCAGCCGTTCTCGGTGAGGACCTCCGTCTCCTCGTCCACGCAGTAACCGATGTCCGCCCAGCCCCGGGAGGGGCCGGTGTGGAACGCACGGGTGTTGCGCCAGTAGGTCAGGCAGGCGGAGTGGTTCTTGCCGGAGAGTCCCTGGTTCACGCTGTCGTAGTGGATGACGAGACCGGAGCGGGGGTTGGCTCGGGAGGCGGGGGAGGTGCCCCAGCCCAGATCGGACCTGGATACGTATTTGCTCGGTCGAGGCATACACCTATTGTCCCCAGCGAAGACTTCTCTATGTGGTGAACCCGTGACAACGGGCTATATGAGTCGAAAGTGATTAATGTTCTGTGGATGCTGCGGTCCTCTTCGGGGCTGGGGAGTGCTCCGAACCGCGGATACGCCGGAAAGCACCCGGATCTTGGAGGTGGGTGTGCGTGGCGGTGCGGGTGTGTTCCGAACCGGATGCGCCACGATGGGAGGCCCGACCCCGCCCCTCGGAGGTGACCGGTGCGCTCCGCCCATGTCGTCAGTGTTGTCCGTACGGCCGAACAGGCCCTCATGAGCCGACTGCCCGAAGGTGCGCTCATGCGTCGCGCCGCCATGGGCCTGGCCGTCCACTGCTCCCGCATGCTGCCCAGGGTCTACGGGTCGAGGGTCACACTGCTGGTCGGCGGCGGTGACAACGGTGGCGACGCGCTCTTCGCGGGGGCGGACCTGGCCGCCCGCGGTGCGTTCGTGCGTGCTGTGCTCGCCGGGAGCCGCACCCACCCGGGCGGTCTGGCGGCCCTGCGTGCGGCGGGTGGCCGGGTGGTCGGGGGCGGGGACGCCGCGTTCCCCGAGTCCCTCGGCGTTCCGCTCCCGGAGGAGGTGGAGGCGGCGTTGTTCGAAACGGACCTTGTCGTCGACGGCCTCCTCGGCATCGGTGGCCGCGGCGGGCTGCGCGAACCCTTCGCCGCGCTCGCCTCCCTCGCCTCGAACTCTCCTGCCCCGGTGCTGGCGGTCGACCTGCCGAGCGGGGTGGACGCGGACACGGGGGAGGTGGCCGGGCACGCGGTGCGCGCGGACGCCACGGTCACCTTCGGTACCTACAAGCCCGGCCTGTTCGTTGATCCGGGCGCGGAGCGGGCGGGTCGGGTGCACCTCGTCGACATCGGTCTGGCTCCGGAACTGCCCGGTGCCGACCTGGTCTGTCCACAGGTTGTGGACGTCGCCCGCCTCCTCCCGCCCCTCGCGGCCGAGGACGACAAGTACCGTCGGGGCGTGCTGGCCGTGCGCGCCGGGTCCGACCAGTACCGGGGCGCCGCGGTCCTGTGTGTGGGGGGCGCCCTGCGCACGGGGGTGGGCATGGTCCGCTACGGGGGCGGCGAGGACGTCCTCGCGCAGGTGATCGCGCGCTGGCCCGAGACGGTGGGGCTGAACCTGGATCCGCTGAACAGTACCGACCTGGGGCCGGGCCGGGTCTCGGCGGCGGTGGTCGGTTCCGGCCGGGGCACCGACCCCGCCAACGCCGAGGAGCTGCGGGCGGTGCTGGAGAGCGAGTGCCCGGTACTGCTCGACGCGGACGCGCTCACCCTGCTGGCGGGCAGCGCCTCCCTCGCCGAGCTGGTGCGCCGACGCACGGCGCACACCCTGCTCACCCCGCACGCCGGGGAGCTGTCCCGGCTGCTGTCGGACGCCGATCGGGTCGAGATCGAGGCACGCAGGCTCGAACACGTCACCAGGGCGGCGTCGCTGTACGGGGCGACCGTGCTGCTGAAGGGGTCCACGACGGTGATCGCGCACCCCGGCACCCCGGCAGCGGTCAACCCGACGGGTACACCGCTGCTGGCGACGGCAGGTTCGGGGGACGTGCTCTCGGGTGCTGCGGGGGCTTTGCTGGCCTCCGGGCTGCCGGCCTGGGAGGCCGCGATATGCGCCGCCTACCTGCACGGGCGTGCGGCGGAGCTGGCGCGGGACGGTGCGCCGATCAGCGCCTCGGACCTGTTGGAGGCACTGCCTCTCGCGGTGGTCGAGGTGCGACGTGCAGCGACCAAGGTCTCTTTCCCGGGCGCCTGACACGCCCCGGGTCCCTCTTCGCGGGAAGGGCCGGAGCAGCCCAGGAGCCACCCGCGGGTGGCCGGGACGTGACCTGAGCTGGCTAGGGTGAGCGGCCGAGAACCGCACGATCCGAGCCCACGCTCGCGGCCAGACAGGCGTCCCCCATGCACCTCGCGCACCACGGCGCGTCCCCCGACCGCCGGGGGCGGCGCCACGTTCCGCGCTTCCCCGGCCTGAGGGGGCTCCGGTGGCCAGACGGCGTAGGTCGAACCGGCCCAGGCCCACCCCGGAGTGGCAGATCAAGAAGATAGGGGAGCGCGGTTACTCTCCGCCCCCTCTTCCCGTGCCCGCGTCGGAACCCGCCGCGGGGAGGGGTCGGGCGCGCCGGGTCAGGGGTGTCCTGGTGGCGCTCTTCCTGCTGCTGCTCTTCGGGGGGTTCGCGGGTCTGGGGGTCGGCTTCGTCGTGCACAACGAACTGACCCGGGCCGCGTTCGCGACGGAGTCGGCGGCCGTACCGGGCACCGTGGTCGGTGTCGAGTACGGGGAGCCGGTGGTCTCCTTCAGTACCCGGGCGGGGAGCGGTACGAGAAGGAACTTCCCGGTCCCTTCGCGCACGGCGACCCTCGCGAGGTGGTCGTGCTGTACCTGGTGGATGCCCCCCAGCGGGCGGTGCTGGAGGGCCATGTGTGGCTTCCGTGGTTCCTGGTGCCGGTTGTTCTGGTGCTGGCCACGGGGGGATACCTGTACTTCGGGGGCGGCGGACTCCGGTCGGGCCGGCACCGGCGGCGCCGGAAGGCCCACGAGTCCGACCGCTCGTCCGCGGCCGGTGGAACCCCCCGGCCCGGGACATGCCCCGTGGTTGCCGGTCGGCCTGTTCGCGGCCCCGGCAGCCCTCGCCCTGGCCGCGTCGGTCGAGCTCTACACGGCGCCCTTCGCGGCTGCGGGAGCGGTGGAGCTGGTTTCGACGTCAGAGCTGTATGTCTGGTTCGTCCCGGCGACGGTCCTGGCGTCGTTCGGTGCGGTCCTGGCCGGGAAGGCCCTCCTCCGCCACGCCGAACTCGCTCCGGCCCCGCGCGCCCCCGCTCCGATCCGCCTCCTGCCGGCCGACAGCGAGTTCGTGGCGCTGCTGGGCCTCGTCCTGGCGGGGTTCCTCGCTCTACCCGTCGGCTTCGGCGTGCACACGGTCCGGGACCAGATCGCCCTGGCGGACTCGACCACGGCCGAACTGCCGGTCGCCGAGGTCACTCGCTCCAACGGGAAGGGCGGGTGCAGGGGATGGGTCCACGTGGTGTACGAGGCCGACGGCCTGCCGTACCGGGAACGGATCGAGATCGCCTGTTCCGACAGCGAGGAGTACGAGGCGGCGCAGACCGTCCGGGTGGAGTGGAGCCGCATCCGACCCTCCGTGCTGCGGTTCGCCCGTGAGTGACCGGGCCGGAAGACCGGCCTGATCTGGCCCGATCCAGGTTTCGGCCGTGCCTCCCCCGGCCGTTCCCGTCCCTTCGTGTGGAAGGCATCCCCCGTGAATCGCGTCCCCCTGCCCCCCGGCTTCAATGACTTCGCGCGCGAGCTGGAGTCGCACCGGCGTTCGCTGTCGCCCCGACCGCCCGCCAGGGACCGGTACCCGGCCGTGGTCCGGCTGTGCGTCGCGGTTCTCGGCGTACTGGTCGGGGCGGGGGCCTTCCACGCCACGGAGGAACTGGTCCACCGGGCCGCCTTCGCCCTGGACGGGGTGGCGGTCGAGGCGGAGGTCATCGCGGTCGACCACGGTGAGCCGGTGGTGCGGTTCACCGCCGCGAACGGTGCCGGGGTGATCGCGCCCGCCCGGGGACGGCACACTTCCGGGGACCCGCTCACCCGGACCGTCGTCCACCTGCCCGAGGAACCCGAGCAGGTCGCCCTCGCCGACTACAGGTGGCCGCTGTGGCCCTGGACGGTCCCGGCCGGTCTTCTGCTGCTGGGCGTGCTGCTCCTCCAGCACCGGGGCGGGGTCCGGGCGGGCTGGTTCCGTCGCCGGGTCCGGGTCCTGCGCTGGGGGACTCCGGGGCAGGACCCCCCCGTGGCGGCGTTCGCTGCCGTGGGCGGTCCCGGGCGGGGCGCTCGTGGCGGCGGGTACGGGACTGTACGCCCTGCCGCTGCTCCGGTCCGACCGCGCGGACCTGGTCGCCGACGGCACACCGCTGTGGCTGTGCGGGGTCGGGGCGGCACTGGTGGTGTACGGGCTGGGCCTCGGGGTCCGGGCTCTGTACCGCCATGCCGAACACGCGCCCCTGCGCCGTCCGCCCCGCGTGTTCCGGCCGGTTCCGCATTGGGTGCCGTACCTGGCGGCGGTCCTCGTGGTGCCGGTTCCGGCGGTCTCCGTCCTGCTCCTCGCCCTGGCGCCGGTGGTCGTCCCGGACGGCGCCCGTGAACACGGCACGGCGGAGGTGGTGGACTACCGGTGCGCCTCCCAGGGGCGCTCCTGCACCTACCGCCTCACCGTCGAGTACGAGGCGGACGGGCTGCTGTACCGGAGCACGTTCCCCCTCGGGAAGTCGGAGACCGCCGAGGAACTGATCCGGGCCGCCGAGGCGCCGGTGAGCTGGGACCCTGCCGACCCCTCCGACGTCCGTTGGGAGAAGTGATGCACCGCGACCACCCTCCGGGGAACACGGACCGGCGGGGCCGGAGGCGGACCGCCGCCAGGAACTGCCGCCCGGCTTCGTGGAGTTCACCCAGCGTCTCGCCCAGGACCGCAGTCGGAAGAGGGAGGGCGGCCCCGGATGTTTCGGGGCGATCCTGGCCGGGCTGCTCGGCGTTCCGCTCGCGTTCCTTCTGTTGGTGCTGGCGGCGCCCCTGGTGGAACGGCTCTCCCTGGAGCTCCGGCCGACACAGGTCACCGAAGCCGAGGTGGTCATGGTCGACCACGGCACACCGGTGGTGAGCCTCCGGCCCGGTCCGGAACCGCTCCGGGCACAGGAGGAACTCGTTCGGGTCCGGGGCGAGTACCGTCCCGGAGACCCGACTCGGGTGGAGGTCAGACACCTGGTGGACGCCCCGGAGAAAGCCATGATCAGCGGATACGGCTACGGCTGGTCGTGGTGGATACCGCTCCTGCTGGTGCCGCCCGCGCTGCTTGCGGTGTTCGGCCTCTGGCACCGCCTCGGTACGCGGGCCAGTTGGTTCTGGCGGCGGGCGCGCACCCTGGTCAAGGGGCCGGAGCGGGGTGGCGCGGGGCTGCGCAGGCAGGTGGCCGTCCGTGCTGTCCCCGGGGTGTTGCTGCTCCTCCTCGCGGTGGCGGCCCTCGTGGCGGGCCTGTTCGTGACGGAGGGGCTCATACTGCTGGCGGCGCCCCCGCTGGCTTTCGGCCCGCTGCTGCTGATGGCCGCCCTTTACCGTCAGGCCGATCTGGCCCCGGTCACGGTTCCGCCGGCTCCCTTCCGGCTGTTGCCCGACTACACCGGGCGGATCACCGCACTGGTCGTCCTGGCGGCCGTGATGTCCACCCTGCTGGCCCTCCACCTGGCTTACCCCGAGGTCACGGTCCCGGAGGAGCGTGTCGTCCGGGGCGAGGCGGAGATCGTCGGGCAGGACTGCACTCCACAGCAGGGTTCCTCCTGCCAGGGCTACCTGGTCGTGCTGTTCGAGTACGACGGGATGGTGTACCGGGATCGTGTCGAAACCGAACTCCTGGGCATGGACGCGCTGGTCGAGAGGGGCAGCGTCGAGATCGAGTGGGACGCGGCCGACCCCACCGAGGTGCGCCTGGCTCGATGATGGACCTGACCCCGACCCGATCTCGACGGCCCGGCGGACTCGGTCGGAGCGCCGGGCCGCCAGGTCAGGCCAGGGCGCGGGCGGCCTCGAGTCCCTTCCGGACGATGTCGGTGATGAAGTAGTCGCCGGGGTCGCGGGCGTCGCGCAGCAGGTGCACCCTGGTCTCGTCGACCCACATGAACTCGGTGTGCTTCTCGGCCTCCAGAGTCGGGTCGGCCAGGTCGCCGTCGACCCGGACCAGGTAGTCGACCTCGCGGCGGGTCACCCCGTCGCCCGGGTCCCAGTCCAGCCGGTACAGCTCCGCCTCCACCGAGGACAGCCGCCACCCGGTCTCCTCATGGATCTCGCGGGCCAGGGCGTCGAGCATGCCCTCGCCCTCCTCGACGTGCCCGCCCACGATGTCCCAGCAGTGCGGGAACACCTTCCGGGTGGCCGAGCGGCGCTGGGTGAACGCGTTGCCCCGGCCGTCGGTGATCACGGCTCCGGCGACCCAGCGGTTGCCGTCGGAGGTGTCGGGGAACTCGATTCCCTCGGCGACGTCGATGCTCACTGGTCCTCCTTGGTCTTGGCGCCGCGCCCCGGCAGGCGGAGCGTCAGCAGCTTGGCACGCGGGGCGAGGGTCCCGGCCAGGTCGAACACGGCCTCGGTCCGGCTCCGGTCCTCGTCCAGGACCGAGAACAGGTTGACCCCCAGGTAGAAGGCGATCGCCGCGTAGGCGACCTCGCGGGCGGGCAGCAGCATCCCCAGGGGGGATCCGCCGAGCACACGCTCCCACTCTCCGGCGATGAAGTCGATCCACGGCTGCGAGCGCCGGTTGATCTCCTCGCGCAGCTCCGGTTCGGTGACCGCGGCCGCGACCAGTTCGGAGAACTCGGCGATGTAGCCGCGCTCCAGGTCGGTGCGGTAGATGCGGGTGGCGACCTCGACCAGCTCCTCCAGGGTGCGCGCCTGCCCCGCGAGCTCCCGGTACATGGCCATCCGCTCGGTACTGGACCGGTCCAGCGCGGCGAGCAGCAGCTGGTCGACCCCGCCGAAGTGGTAGAAGACCAGCGCCGAATTGGCATCGGCCCGGGTGGCGATCGCCCGGGCCGACGCACCGGTGTACCCCTCCTCGCGCAGGATCTCGCCCGCCGCCGTGATGAGACGTTCCTTGGTCTGCGTGCTGCTCTTGCGGACTCCGCCGCCGCTCTTTGTCATGGCCCTCCCTCGGTTCGTGCTTCATCATACGGTTTAATCGACTGATTAAATCGTATGCTTTAATCGGTCGAGCAAGGATCTTCGCGGTACCGCGCGACAAGGAGACTCCATGGCGCAGCCATCCGAACCGCCCGAGAACCCCGACGACCAGGAACCCGGCACCTCCGACCGGGAGGCGGCCGAGCTCTACGCCGCGGGCCGCCGCGCCGCACCCGCGTTCGTCAGACGGCGTTCCGAAGCACCGAGGATCTCCGGAGCCCGGTGGCTCCTGGCCGGGATCGTGCTCCTGGCCTTCGCCGCCCTGCTCGCCGTACGGGTGACCCGCTTCGGCGGCCTGGACCAGACCGCCCTGTTCTACGTCGGACTGCCCGCCCTCCTGGCCCTGCTCGTCGTCCTGTGCTGCCGGGTCCACAGCGCGGTCGGTGCCGCCATGGCCGTCACCACCCTGGGCCTGCTGCTGGCCGGGCCGCTGCTCGGTGAGGGCCTGGTCTGCCTGGTCATCTCCGCACCGCTCATCTACGGGGTGGTCGCCCTGGTCACCTGGACGGGTGCCGCACTGCTGCGGTCCGACGAGCGCCACCCGAACGCGCTGGTCGCGGTCCCGGTCCTGTTCGCCCTCACGCTGGAGGGGGTGGGCGGGTTCTCCCTGCTGCCGCGCGAGAGCGGCGGCCAGGGCTCGGTGCTGGTCGAGGCCGCCCCCGGCGAGATCGCCGACGCCCTCGCGGCCCCGCCCGAGTACGGCCCCCCGCAGGCGCTCCTCCTGCGCGCCGTACCGTTCCCCGAGCCGGTCGAGGCGGTCGGTGAGGGCCTCGAACCGGGGGACACCCGCCTCGTCCGCTTCACCCCGCGCCGCACCCTGGCCATCGGCGATGAACCCACCCCGCGCCGCATGGAACTGGAGGTCGTCGAGAGCGAGGTGCGCCCCGACGGGGGCCGGGTCGTCTTCGAGGTCACCACCGACACCGCCTTCGCCAACTGGATGGACATGGAGCGCGCCGTGGCCACCTGGCGGCAGGAGGGCGAGGGGACCCGTCTGTCCTGGGAGATCGAGTACGAGCGGACCTACGACCCCTCCTGGTACTTCGGCCCCGTGCAGTCCTACGCCACGGGCCTGGCCGCCGAGTACCTCGCCGGGACCTTCGGCACGGCCGCCGGGGAACCGCTCGCCGAGGCCGCGGACACGCCCCCGTCGGACACGCCGCGGCAGGGGGTCCGGCCTTGATCCCCGAACTCGTCCTCGCGCTCCCTCCCGGGGCGACCCCCGCCGCCGTACCCGCTCCGGAGGCCGTCCCGGAACTGTCCGCCCTGCTCGTGCGGGGCGTGGGCCTGCTCCTCCCGCTCGCGGTGCTCCTCGGGCTGTGCCTGTGGCGGGCCCCGAGCCAGAAGGAGACCGCCTCGATGATCGTGGCCTCCGGCTGGGCGCTGCTCACCCTCGTCCCGCTGAACCTGGTCGCACAGCACGCGGGCTGGTGGTCCTTCCACGCCGAGGGCGCCGTGTGGCTGGGGACGCCGGTCGACCTGCTGCTCGCCTGGGTGCTGCTGTGGGGAGCCCTGCCCGCGCTCCTGCTCCGGCTGCTGCCGGTCCCGCTCGTCACCGGTCTGCTGGTGTGGCTGGACGTGATCCTCATGCCGTTGGCCGAACCGGTGGTGGTCCTGGGACGGCTCTGGCTGCTCGGAGAGATCCTCGGTGCGTCGTTCTGCCTGATCCCCGCGCTGATGCTGGCCTTCTGGACCCGGCACCGCCAACTGGTCCGCGCCCGGATGTGGGCACAGGCGGTGCTCGCCTTCGGGCTGGGGTTCGTGCTGCCGGTGTGCGCGCTGGCCACCGCGCCAGCCGTGCCGAGCGCGCTGGACGCGTTCGCCGGGTGGGCGCCCGAAGCGTTGCGGGAGCCCTGGGCCCCGTGGGAGGCGTCCCCCGAGGTCCTCACCGCCGGTGCGCAGGTCCTCGCCCTGGCCTGCCTGCCGGGGCTGGCGGCGGCACGTGAGTTCGCGGCGGTGGGCAACGGGACCCCGCTGCCCTACGACCCGCCCGCCCGCCTGGTCACCAGCGGCCCCTACGCCTACGTGCGCAACCCCATGCAGCTCACCATCGTGCTGGTCTACCTGCTGGCCGGGGCCCTGTACCCGCCGCTGTTGCTGGGCGCTCTGGTGGCACTGGGCTACGGGGCCGGGTTCGCCTCCTGGCACGAGGGCGGGCAGCTGCGCGTACGGTTCGGCCGGGACTGGGACGCCTACCGTGCCGGGGTGCGCCCGTGGCTGCCCCGGTGGCGCCCCTGGGCCGGACGGACCCCGGGGACCCTGTACGTCGCGATGGACTGCGGTATGTGCCGAACCCTGGGCAGCTGGGTGGCGGCACGCGGGCCCACGGCGCTGACCATGCGCCCGGCCGCCGAACACCCCGAGGTGCTCTACCGGCTCACCTACGAGAACGGGGCGGGGGACAGGTGGAGCGGGGTCGCCGCCCTGGCGCGCGCCATGGACCACCTCCACCTGGGGTGGGCGATGACCGGTTGGGTCCTGTCGCTGCCGGTGCTGCGCCACTTCGTGCAGCTGTGCGGGGACGCCTTCGGGGCGGGCCCGCGCCCCTCCAGGGAACCGCACGGAACCGTCTCACCGGCCGCTTCGGGAACCGCTCCCTGACCCCGGGCGCCAAAGCGGCCACAAGCCACGAACGCGCATGTTCCGCCGGACCCCTCCGCCGTTATGCTCGTGCGGGGCCGCCCGGCACCCGGACGACGCCGGGCGCGGGCCCCGTGTACTCAGCCCCCCGGCACGAGGAAGTCCATGGAAGAACAGGCGATGCTCGCGCGCGACCTCGTGCTGCGCGTCTGTGCCGGCGCCACCGAGTTCGACCCCCAGTGGGTCGGCGCCGGGGGCAAGGTCACCACCCCCTTCGTGGTTCCCCGCGACCGCAACCTGATCCGCGGGATCGTCGCGGCCGGGAGGGCCATGGGCGTGGACCGCCTCCTGGTCTGCCGCACCCGGGCCGAGTTCTCCTACGACCCGGTCACCGAAGTACCCCTCGACACCGGCACCCTCATCGACCTCATCCGCGGCTGGGGGCCCGAACCCACCGACTTCCTCGTCTGCGTCGAGGACTTCTCCGCCGCGGTCCTGGTCGCCGCCAGCGAGCTCACCGTCGCCGCGGGCCCGGCCGACTTCGTGCGGGAGATCGTCGGTCCGGACATCCCGCAGGCCCGGGCGGACTTCGCGGTGCGGGCCCGGGAGGGGAACCGGCCCGAACTGGTGCGGGCCGCCCAGCAGCACCACTGTGTCGAGCCCGGTGCCCGGCACTCCCGCCTGCCCCGCGGGCCCGGACCCGACCTGGCCGAACGCCTCGCCCGCAGAGTCGAACGCGCCCGTGAACGCACCCCCGGCCCGGTCCGGTTCCTGCGCGGACTGCGCGGCACGTGGTGCTGGCTCATGTTCGGGACCCTGCTGCTGGCCCCCCTGGCCGTCCCGGCCCTGGGCGTCGCCCTGCCGGCCCTGGTCCTCACGTTCTGGCTGCTGTTCCAGTTGGCGCTGCTGGCCAGGTCCCGGACCGTCTCGTTCGCTACCCTCCTGAGGGTGAGCGCACTCGGCGCCCTGCTGATGTGGCCGACCGCACTCCTCTCCGCCCTGGTCAGCGGTGCTCTCGGGCTGGACGTCCAGCACGTGTTCAGCCAGACCTACGTCGCGGTCACCGTGGAGGAACTGGGCAAACTCGCTCCGCTGCTGTTCCTGGCGCTCCTGGCCCGGCACCGGCTGCGCCGCCTGTCCGCGGTCGACTTCCTGCTGCTGGCCGCTGCCGCCGGGGCCGGTTTCCAGCTGGCCGAACAACTGCTCAACGGGGTCGCCCTCTTCGCCCCGGCGGACACGGGTGCGGGGGCGGTCCAACAGGGCGGCGGACTCTTCCCGGCCGGTGGGAGCGCCGCCCCCGGGCCGACGGGTTCGGCCTCCGCGGTCTTCTCCGGGCACGCCGTCGTCACCGGTCTCATCGGCGCCACCCTCGGCCTGGCCGTTGTCGGCCGCCGGTACGGGGGCTGGCTGTGGCTGCTGCCGGTCCTGGCCACCGCCCTGGTGTTCCTGGAGCACCTCCAGACGAACGCCCGAGCCGCCGGGGCCCGCCTCGACCCGGTCTCCACCTTCGTGTACGGCGTGTTCGGCGGCGGTGCGCTCACCCCGTGGCTGCTGCTGATCGCCCTGGTGTTCGCGGTCGCCATGGACTACCGGTTGATCGGAGCGGCGGCCGAGACCACGCCCCCGCTCCCCGGCCGGGCACCGCTGCCGGGGCTGCGCCGGTGGGCGCACGGCAGGTCGGTGGCCATGCGCGTGCGCATCCCCGCGGACATCGCCCCGCTCTTCCGCCGGATCGCGCTGTCCTGGGTGGACCTTCCGGTCACCTTCGCCACGGCCCTCACCACGGTCGTGCACGAGTCCGCCACGGCCACGATGGCCGCCAAACAGGGGCCCGGTGCGCTGTGCGACGCCCTGCGGTTCCTGCGGTGGCGCCGGGCCAACGCCATGGGCGAGGCCCGCTCGCGCGGGAAGAGCCGGCGCCGCTACCCCTCCCAGGAGGAGCTCGCCCACAACGCCCGGGACCTGGCTCGCCGCATCGGTCTGGCCGGGACCGGCGGCGTCGTGGCCGCCGCGGTGCTGCTCGCCACGGCGGGGCCCGGCGCCGGTGCCGCCCCGGACCCCGGACCCGGCGGTGTTCCCGCCTACGCGGTGCGGGCGGTCGAACTCTTCTACGGCTGGGCCGCCCAGGCGGACACCGCCGCGACGGTGTGGACGGCGCTCACCGGTCTGGCGGTGCTCAGCCTGCTCACCATGGGCAACGCGGTCCCGCACGCCCACCCGAGGATGGGCGAGTTCCTCCGGTCGCCCACCGCCAACACCGGGGCCGTCCTGGGCATGCTGGCCCCGGGCCAGGTGGGGTACGCGCTCCTGGGGTTCGCCGGAATGGCCCTGCCTCGGCGGGTGAACCGCCTCATCAGCCGTTGACACGCCGTCGCGAGCGGTGGCCTCAGGCTCGGTAGGCGTCGCGGCGGTGACGAAGGGAGTGGATTTCGATCACTTCCTTGCCCGGGTCGATCCTGTAGACGATCCGGTAGGTCCCCCGTCTCGCGGTGTGCAGTCCAGCGAAGGGTTGTTCGAGTGGTTTGCCCACACGCCAGGGGTTGTTGCTGAGCGGGCCGATGATGAACTCGTAAGCAGCCGAGGCGATCGCTTCGGGAAGCTCCTCGGTCAGGACCCGGCTCGCGGCGCTCTGGTAAACGACCCTCACGCAGCTGATTCCCGGTGCAGCCGGTCACGCATGAGTTCGGCCATCTCCTCCTCGGTGGTGAACTCCTCGGAGCCATCGGACTCGGCCAGGTCCGCACGTGCTTCAGGGTCGGACAGGATACTCAGTGTCTCCATCAGTGACTCGTACTGAGTCACGGACATCATGACGACAGCCGGACGACCGTTCTTGGTGAAGGTGTAGTCGGCGTGCTCGCGCTGAGCCCGGTCGGCGAGTTCGGCGATCTTTGCCTTGGCCTCGGTGATCGGAATGGTCTCCATAATGGTCATTGTAATGACCGGTCTGAATGATGCCCATGATGTGACGCCAAGGTGAGTCAGATCAGTCCCCGAGCGGCCGAACACCCTCGGGGGGGTCGAAGGCGCGCACCCTCGGCGGGGCGCCCGCATAGGGCTCCACCCGGACCCGCACCAGCTGCCCGGTGCAGCCCTGGGCCAGCGAGGACGTCCCCACGTCCTCGGCGAGGGCGTTCGGGTTGCCGTGCGCGCAGGTGACGTCCGCACCCGAGGGGTCGTACCAGGCGCCGGTCGACAGCTGCACCACACCGGGCCTGAGGGCGTCGCTGACCACCAGCCCCGCCAGGCACGAACCGCTCGGTCCCTGCACCCGCACCACGTCGCCCGCCCTCACCCCGGCGGTCTCGGCGTCCCGCGGGTGCATCCTCAGCGGGGCGCGGTCGCCGACCTTCTGGGAGGTGCTGTACCCGCCCATGTCCTGTTGGCTGTGCAGCCTTCCGGAGGGCTGGTTGGCGATCAGCACCAGTGGCCGGTCACCGCCGTCCGGAGCACGGTCCGTCCCGTCCCCACCGGTCACCGCCGGTCCGGCCAGCCACACCGGGTGGCCCGGGCAGTCCTCGTAGCCGAAGGAGGCGATGGTCTCCGAGTACAGCTCGATCCGCCCGCTCGGTGTCCGCAGCGCGTTCGTCTCCGGGTCCTGGCGGAACTCGCCCAGGTGGGTCTCGTCCTCGACCCGTGCGGGCATCTCGATCCGACCGCGTTCCCAGAACTCGTCGAAGCCGGGGACCTCCAGGTCCTTGCGGGCCAGCAGGGCGCGCCACCGCTCGTAGGCCACCCGCATCCAGTCGCGGCTGCTCCGCCCCTCGGTGAACTCCTCGCGCACGCCCAGCCGATCGGCGAGGTCGGTGTAGGTGTCGTACTCGTCGCGGGCCAGCCCGTGCGGGGACACCGCCCGAGGCATCGCGCGCAGGGCCAGGTCGCCGTGGCTGGCGGCCATGTCGTCGCGCTCCAGCGCGGTGGTCGCGGGGATCACGATGTCGGCGTGCCGGGCGGTCGCCGTCCAGTGGGTCTCGTGCACCACCACGGTGTCCGGGCGTGCGAAGGCCCTGGTCAATCGGGGCAGGTCCTGGTGGTGGTGGAAGGGGTTGCCGCCCGCCCAGTACACCAGTCTGATGTCGGGGTAACGGCGGCGCTCACCGTCGTAGTCGTAGGGCCGCCCGGGGTGCAGCAGCATGTCGGACACCTTGGCCACCGGGATGAACGAGTTCACCGGGTTGTTGCCCTGCGGCATACGCGGCAGCCCCAGCGGGGTCGCACCGCCGCCGTAGTTGCCCATGGACCCGTACCCCGAGGCGAACCCCGCACCGGGAAGCCCCACCTGTCCGAGGCAGCACGCCAGCGCCAACCCGGCCCACAGCGGCTGCTCCCCGTACCGGGCGCGCTGCACGGACCAGCCGACGTTCACCAGGGTGCGCTTCCCGGCCATCCGCCGGGCCAGCGCCCGCAGGTCGGCGGCGGGCACCCCGCTCACGCGTTCGGCCCACTCGGGGGAGTGCTCGACCCCGCCGGGTTCGCCGCGCTCGTCCCGGACGCCCGTCACGTAGGCGCGCAGCCGGTCGGCGCCGACGGTGTAGCGGTCGAGGAAGGCGGTGTCGGCCAGCCCCTCACTGAACAGCACGTGCATCAGGGCCAGCATCACCGCCGTGTCGGTGCCCGGTCTCAGCGAGACCCACGCGGAATCGACCTCGGCGGCGGTGTCGTCGCGCAGCGGGGACACCGACACGAACTCCACCCCGGAGTCCGAGGCCGCACGCATCGCAGGGCCCGCGGTCTGCGCCGCCCGGCCGCCCGAGGTCGTCCAGGTGTTGGACACCCGTAGCCCGCCGAAGCTCACCAGCAGCTCGGTGTGCTCGCGGATGCGTTCCCAGGAGGGGACCCGGCTGAGCAGCCGGTTCGCGGCGGGCGTGCCGATGATGCGCGGGAACAGCACCTCCAGGGCGCCGTGGCTGTACGTGGTCCGGGACCGTGTGTACCCGCCGATGGTGTTGAGGAAGCGGTGCAGCTGGCTCTGCGCGTGGTGGATCCGGCCCGCGCTGCCCCAGCCGTAGGAGCCCCCGTAGATCGCGGTGTTGCCGTGCTCGGTGCGCACCCGGTCCAGCTCACGGGCGAGCAGGTCCAGCACCGTGGACCACTCCACCTCCACGTAGGAGTCCCCGGTCTCGCCCCGGAACGGGTCGGGGCCGGGCCCGTGCTCCAGCCACCGGCGGCGCACGGCGGGGCGGGCCACACGGGTGCGGTGGTGCTGGGCCCGGGGGGTGTTGCCCATGACGGGGGCGGGCGCGGGGTCCTCCGGGTCGGGGCGGACCCCGACCACCCGGTCGTTCTCGACCTCGACCTGGTAGCTGCCCCAGTGGGTGCTGGTCGGGTGCAGCGTCGCTGCCATGTGCACTCCCCGTGTGGATCTCCGGGACGGTGCGGTTCCCCGTCCCAGGCCACACTCTATGCACCGCCCGGTGCGATGATGGGGCGCGCGGGCCCCGGGGCCCGCGGTACGACCAGCGACAACAGGGGAGCGGTACGACGATGGGTGAGCTCAGGTCACGGCGGTCGGTACTCGCGGTGCCGGGGTCCAACCCCCGGTTCGTGGAGAAGGCCCGGGGGCTGGACGCGGACGCGTTCTTCCTGGACCTGGAGGACGCGGTGGCGCCCTCGGAGAAGGAGCCCGCCCGCGAGAACGTGGTGAAGGCGCTCAACGACGGCGGTTGGGACGGCAAGGTCCGTTCGGTGCGCGTCAACGACGTCTCCACCGAGTGGGCCTACCGCGACGTCATCACCGTGGTCGAGGGGGCCGGGGCCCACCTGGACACCCTCGTACTGCCCAAGGTGACCGCCGCCCGGGACGTGCACTGGTTGGACACCCTCCTCACCCAGATCGAACGGGCCGTGGACCTGCCGGTCGGCCGGATCGGTATCGAGGCACAGATCGAGGACGCCAGGGGCCTGGTGAACGTCGACGGGATCGCCGCCGCCTCACCCCGCCTGGAGACACTCGTCTACGGGCCCGCTGACTTCATGGCCTCGATCAACATGAAGGGCCTGGTGGTGGGGGAACAGCCGCCCGGCTACGACACCGGGGACGCCTACCACCACGTCCTCATGCGCATCCTCGTGGCCGCCCGGGCCCACGGGCTCCAGGCCGTCGACGGCCCCTACCTCCAGATCCGCGACGTCGACGCGTTCCGCCGGGCGGCCAGGCGCACCGCGGCCCTCGGCTTCGACGGCAAGTGGGTGCTGCACCCGCTCCAGGTGGAGGCGGCCAACGAGGTCTTCGCGCCCTCCCAGGAGGACTACGACCACGCCGAGCTGATCCTGGACGCCTACGCGCACGCCACCACGGTGGACCGGCGGGGCGCCGTGATGCTCGGCGAGGAGATGCTCGACGAGGCGTCCCGGAAGATGGCGCTGGTCGTGGCGGGCAAGGGCCGTGCGGCCGGCCTCTCCCGGACACGTACCTTCGACCCGGACGCCTGACCGGGGAATCCTCCCGGGGTGCCCGCCCGGGCGGGCACGGAGAGGGTATGGAGAAGGTCAAGTACCGTTCCGGCCCGCCTCTTACCGGCCTCTCACCCGGGTGGGAGAACATGGGGGCCATGGAAAGCACCGCCACCGTCCTGGTCGCCGACGACGACCGGGCCATCAGGGAGTCCCTGGAACGCGCACTCCAGCTGGAGGGGTACACGGTGCGGACGGCGGCGGACGGAGTCCAGGCGCTGGCCTCCGTCCACGCCGACCCCGTCGACCTGCTCGTCCTCGACGTCATGATGCCCGGGGTCGACGGCCTCGGCGTTGCCCGCGTCCTGCGGGCGGAGGGCGACAGGACCCCCATCCTCATGCTCACCGCACGGGTGGAGACCCCCGACAGGGTGGCGGGCCTGGACGCCGGTGCCGACGACTACCTCGCCAAACCCTTCGAGCTCGACGAACTCCTCGCCCGGCTGCGTGCCCTGCTGCGCCGCGCCGCGCCCGTGACGGGGGAGGCGGGTGAGGGGCCGCTGCGGGTGGGAGAGCTCCTCCTGGACACCCGGGCCCGCCGGGTCTGGCGGGGCGAACGCGAGATCGAGCTGTCCAAGACCGAGTTCGACCTGCTCGAACTTCTCATGCGCAACGCCGGGATCGTTCTGGACCACGCCACCATCTACGACCGCATCTGGGGTTACGACTTCGGGCCCGAGTCCAAGAACCTCGCGGTCTACATCAGCTACCTGCGCCGCAAACTGGAGGATGGCGGCCCGCCGCTGATCCAGACGGTCCGGGGCGTCGGGTACACGCTGCGTCCCCAGGGGTGAGCCGGATGAACGCGTTTCGCGGCGGTGTCCTGCTGCACCCGGGCGGGTGGCGGCTGGGAACCCGGTTCGCGGTACTGTTCGCGCTGGTCGCGGCGGTCACGATCGCCCTGGTGGGCACCCTCGCCTACAGCACCGCGGCCGCGCTCATCCGGGCGGACGCCGAGAGCGAGTTCGACGCCGCCGTGCAGAACCTGTCCCGGCAGCTCGTGGTCTCCGCGGAGAACAACCAGAACGCCCCGGACAGCAGCACCTTCACCTTCCTGGCCCCGGGCAGCCTGGACGCGCAGGTCCTCGCCTCGGACGGCACCTGGGCCCGGTTGCTCGCCAACCGCCACGAACTCTCCTCCTTCCACCCCACCGACGCCGACCTGGAGGTCGCCCGGGACGAGGAGGCCGGTGTCGTCGACACCCGCGAGCAGCAGGTCCACGGTCAAAAGTACCGGGTGGGCACGGTCTCGCTGGGGGACGGGCGCGGCGCGATCCAGCTCCTGCAGCGGCTGTCGCCGATCGAGCAGATGGTCGGGCGGCTGGCCACCCAGATCCTGTGGGTGGGGTTGTTCGTCGCCCTGTGCGCGGCCTCGGTGGGGTGGTTGGTCGGCCACCGGATCACCGGTCGCCTGGTCCGGCTCACCGACGCCGCCGAGTACGTCAGCTCCACCGGCCGCCTGGATCCGGTCACCCCGGACCGGGACGGCACCGCCGGCACCGGTAGCGGGGACCGGGAGGGGAACGGCCGGCACGGAGCGCCGGAGGAGCCGGGCAACGACGAGGTGGGTCGCCTCGGCAGTGCCTTCAACGCGATGCTGGCCCGTCTGGCCCGTTCCAAGGACGAACAGCGCCGCCTGGTACAGGACGCCGCACACGAGTTGCGGACCCCGCTCACCAGCCTGCGCACCAACGTGCAGGTGCTCGGCCGGGTGGACCGGCTCAGCCCCGAGGGTCGCCAACGACTCATCGACGACCTCCAGGGTGAGACCCGGGAACTCACCGACCTGGTCAACGAACTGGTCGGGCTGGCCACCGGCAACCACGAGGACGAGTCGCCGAGCGCGGTCGCCCTCGCCGACGTCGCCGAACGAGTGGCGGCCCGGAGCCGTCGCCGCACCGGTCGGGAGATCCTGGTGGACGCGGACGACAGCCTCGTCTGGGGACGCCCGGGTGCCTTGGAGCGGGCCCTGGCCAACCCGGTGGAGAACTCCGCGAAGTTCGACCCCGACGGGAGCGCGCCGATCGAGATCCGGGTCCGTGACGGCTCGGTGGAGGTGCTGGACCGCGGCCCGGGCGTGGACCCGGAGGAGATCGACCACCTCTTCGAGCGGTTCTTCCGGGCCACCGTGGCCCGCAGTCTGCCCGGATCCGGCCTGGGTCTGGCCATGGTCAAGGAGATCGCCCACGCGCACGGCGGCCGGGTGTGGGCCCGCAACCGCGACGGCGGCGGCACCGTGATCGGCCTCCACCTGCCCGTCCACCGCCCGCCCCGGGACGAACCCGCGCCCGGCCCGCCCGCCCCACCTGTGCCACCCGGCCAGGACCCGACGGCCACCTAGAGCGGGGGAACGCAGGCCCCGCGCCGCCCGTGGGGAGGGGGCGCGGCCCGGCGGACCGGGCCGGTCAGGGCCGGGCGCCGACGGCGGCGTTCAGGTAGATCCGCTCGAAGCGTTCCAGGGAGTCCTCCAGGCGGTGCCGGGCCGCCATCGCCCGGCTGTGCGCGCCCATCCGGACCCGCTCCGTCTCCTCGGCGACCACCGCGTCCACCCGTGCCGCGAGCTCGCCGGGGCGGCCCGGCGGGTACAGGTAGCCGTTGCGGCCCTCCTCCACCAGGTGGGGCAGCGCCATCGCGTCGGCGGCCACCACCGGCAGCCCGCTGGCCATGGCCTCCAGTGTGGCGATGCTCTGGAGTTCGGCGGTGCCCGCGATGGTGAACACGTCCGCGCACCGGTACACGTCGGGCAGGTCCCGATGGGGCACGAACCCGAGGAACACCACCCGGTCGGCTACCCCCTCGGTCCGGGCCAGCTCCGCCAGCCTGGCCCGGTGCGCGCCGTGCCCGGCCAGCACCAGCTGGACGCCGCGGGTGCGCGCCACGGCCCGGACCAGTTCGTCGGCGTGTTTCTCCTCGTCCAATCGGCCCACGAACAGCATCGTCGTGCGCTCGGGTACGCCCAGCCGGGCGCGGGTACGGCGCCGCTCCGTTGCCGGGGCGCCCTCGGGGAACGGCCGGAAGCGCACCAGGTCGATGCCGCAGGAGACCGGCTCCACCGGCCGCGCGAACCCCCGGGCGGCCAGGAGTTCGGCGGCGGCGGGGGTAGGCGTGGTCACGTGTTCGGCCCGGGAGAGCACCCGGGCCAGGTCCCACCAGGCCAGCCGGGCCGCGTGCGGGCGCAGGGCCTCGGGTACCCGCATCGGGTCGAAGAGGTTCTCGGGCATGAAGTGGTTGGTGGCCACCACCGGGATGCCGTGGACACGTGCGGCGCCGGCGAGCATCCGGCCGACCAGGAAGTGGTTCTGGATGTGCACGGCGTCCGGGCGCAGCCGGTCCAGGAGACGGTTCAGGTGGCCGCGCACCCCGGGCGGCAGGGCCAGGCGCACGCTCTCGTGGGCCAGGGACGGCAGGGAGCGCAACCGGTGCTCGACCACCCCGTCCCGCTCCGCCACGTGCGGTCGGCCGTCGGGGGAAGGGCACAGGACGTGCACGTCGGCTCCGCGCCCTGCCAGGCCGCGGGCGAGCCGCGCGGTGAAGTAGGCGGCGCCGTTCACGTCGGGCGGGTAGGTGTCGGTGCCGATGAGCACCCGGGCGGGCCGCCCCCCGCCGCTCCTGCCCGGGGCGCGGGGGACGGCCGGGGACCGGGTGGCGAAGGACGTGGACATACCGGTTCTCCTGGGGGCGTCGAGCGGCCGGCCCGTGCTCCGGTCCGGCGCGGACCACCCCGAGTGTGGTCCACGGTCGTGGACCGCCGCCGACCTCCCGGTGACGTCGAGGCGACCGGCGGTACAGCACACGGAGCCCAGGGGAACGCTCTCCGTGTCTGCCCGGGCGATGCAGGTGACTGTTCAGGGGGGCCGGCCGAGGGCGCGACGACCGGTACGGGGCAGCGCACGAGGGCGGGGGCGGACCGGCCCGCCGGCCGACCCGCCCCCGTTCACGTTTCGAGGAACCGTGGCGGAAGACGCCCCCGTCAGTCCTCCTCGACCTCCGAGGTCTCCTCCTCGGCGGAGCTCGCGCTCTGCTCGCCGAGCGTCACCTCGACGTCCTCCGGTGAACCGCTGCCGCCGGACAGCACGCCCAGGGTGAGCTCGTCGCCGGGCTGGTGGGCGCGGATCTGCGCGATCAGCTGGTCGGCTGAGGACACGCTCTCACCGTTCACGGACACCACCACGTCACCGACCTCCAGGCCCGCCTCGTCGGCGGCACCGCCCTCGGTCAGCCCCATGATCTCGGCTCCGCCGACCCGGCTGGGCGCGATGGTGGCCTGGATGGCGGGGTAGCTCGCGCTGCCGTCCTCGATCAGCTGTTCGGCGATGGGCTGGACCTGGTTGATCGGGATGGCGAAGCCCAGACCCACCGAACCGCTCTCCTGGGACAGGCCGGCGATGGCGGTGTTGATGCCGACGACCTCGCCGGCCATGTTCACCAGCGGGCCGCCGGAGTTGCCGGGGTTGATCGCGGCGTCGGTCTGGATCGCGTTGATCACCGTCGACGTCTGGGATTCACCGGTCTCGGTCACCCCGGTGTTCACCGGGCGGTTCAGCGCGCTCACCACACCCGCGGTCACCGTGCCGGACAGGCCGAGCGGCGAACCGATCGCCACCACGTCGCCGCCCACGCCGACCTGGTCGGAGTCGCCGAGTGTGGCCGGGGTGAGGTCGTTGCGGCCCTGGACCTGGACCACGGCGATGTCGGAGACCGGGTCGGAACCGAGCACCTCCGCCTCCGCCGCGCTCCCGTCGTTGAACCGCACCTGGAGGGGGCCGCCCTGGGCCGCCTCCACCACGTGCGAGTTGGTGAGGATCTGTCCGTCGGAGGAGATGATGACTCCGCTGCCGCCGCCGGATCCGGCCTGGAGGGAGACCACGCTGGGCAGGACCTGCTCGGCGACCTCGCCCACGGCCCCCTCGGTGGCGCTCGTTCCCTGTTCACCGGTGAGCGAGCTGACCGGCGAGCTCGGCCCGTCGGGCAGGAGGTAGGCGGTGCCCAACGCGGCCGCCGGACCCACGATCAGGCTCGTGACCAGAGCGGTCGCCGCCGCGATGCCCACGACCTTGCCCATGCCGCGCTTCCTGCGCGCTTCCTGGGGCCGGTCGGGGAAGGGGCCCTGGCCGAACTGGCCGTAGGGCTGCTGTCCGAACGGGCCCATCTGGTGGGAGCCGGTCGGCTGGTGCCCGGTACCGGGCACGTGGGGGCCGGCGGGACCGCCGAAGGCGTGCTGCTGGCCGGGCCGGCCGCCGTGACCCGCGGACGCGAAGGCCGCGGTGTGCGGTCCCTGCGGGGCGCCGTGGGGACCGTGCTGGGCACCGTGGGCCCCGGGCTGGGGGCCGCCCTGCCCCTGGGCCCCGGGGAAGGGCGGCGAGCCCCCGGTGTGGCCTTCGGGGCCGGGGAAGACATAGGAGGCCCGGTCGGTGTCGTTGGGGCCGGTCGCCCATCCGGGCTCGGCGCCCTCGGGCGGGGAGAAACGCGGAGCGGGCCGGTCCCCGGGCGCCTCGGGGGTGCTCGGGGAGGGCTGTGCCGCCTGCTCGGCGGCGCGGTCGCCATCGCCGTTCGCCGCGGGCGTGTCGTTCACCGCGGGGCCGTCGTCGGCGAGGGGGCCTCGGCCGGGGGCCGCCTCGGTGTCGTTGGGGCGGTCGGTGGCACCGGACCCGGCACGACCGTGCTCGGCGTCGCCGTGCTCGGCTCTCGCACCGGTCTCCGGACCGTCACTCGGGTCGTTGGGGTGCAACTCATCCTCCGGCTTGCGGGACGATGTACTGACATGCTTCATCTTGGGGCGCGTGGGTTAGAACAGGGTGAGAGCCCGATACAGCGTGGTTTCGAGTTCGCTCCGCCCCTGGCCGGTCGCGCTCCCGCAGACGTGAACGCGCTCCGTCCTACCCGGATTCCCGCGCGAATCCGGGTCTTATGCGACACAATGTCCGGAACCATACCGTGCCCGCGGTCCCAGGACGCGGTACGACAGGGAAGGCCCCGTGATCAAGCTCGTTCTCGCCGACGACGAACACCTGGTGCGCGGAGCGATCGCCGCGCTCCTCGGCCTGGAGGACGACCTGGAGGTCGTCGCCGAGGTCGGCCGTGGCGACCAGGTGGTGGACACCGTCGTCGAACACGGCGCGGCCGTCGCCGTCCTGGACATCGAGATGCCGGGTGCCACGGGCCTGGATGCCGCCGCCGAGCTGCGCGAGCGTGCGCCCGACTGCGGGGTCGTCATCCTCACCAGCTTCGGCCGACCCGGTTACCTGCGCCGCGCCCTGGCCTCGGGCGCCCGCGGCTTCCTCGCCAAGGACGCCCCCGTCGAGCAGCTCGCCGGGGCCATCCGCAAGGTTCACGGCGGCGGCCGTTACATCGACACCGAACTCGCCGCCGCCGCGATGGTCGGCGGGGAGAGTCCGCTCACCGACCGTGAGGCCGAGGTCCTGCGCGCTGCCGCCGACGGGGCCACCGTGGCTCGTATCGCCAGGAGCCT
Source organism: Nocardiopsis moroccensis (assembly GCF_055763695.1). Taxonomy (NCBI): domain Bacteria; kingdom Bacillati; phylum Actinomycetota; class Actinomycetes; order Streptosporangiales; family Nocardiopsidaceae; genus Nocardiopsis; species Nocardiopsis moroccensis. Next base: position 5,730,051 of record NZ_CP199747.1, read on the forward strand.
GCACCTCACCGAGGGCACGGTGCGCAACTACCTGTCCAACGCCATCGGCAAGACCGGGTCCGAGAACCGGATGGCCGCCATCCGCACCGCCCAGGACATGGGCTGGCTCTGACCGGTTTGGGGCCGGGGCGGGGTCGATGTCCTTGCCATATCTCTTCGTATCTGGATACTCACTAATAGTAACTTCCTCTAGGTGAGAAGGTCCCATGCTGCACGCCCGAAGCATCGCCAGCGTGATGGCGGCGACGGCCGTCGCCCTTCCGATGATGGCCGCGACAGCTCAGGCCGACGACTGGTCCGGCTACCACGGCGTCGAGAAGTACACGGCTCGGCTCGACCCGGTCACGGTCAACAACTCCGACGCCGCGGGCACGGCACAGGTGTGGCTGGCCGACAACGACGCGCGGATCCGGATCCACGTCGACGACGTCCTCGCCGGGCACCCGCACGCGCAGCACATCCACGTCGGAGGGCGCGGCGAGTGCCCCACCGACTACGACGCCGGCATCCACAACGGTCGGCGGGCGCTGAGCACCCTGGACGGCATCGACGCCTACGGCGGGGTCGAGACCTCCCTCACCACCGAGGGGGACACCAGCGCCGCCAGCGGCCTCGCCGTCGACCGCTTCCCCACGGCCCCGGAGGGAAGCGTTTCCTACGACCGCACCCTCGAACTGAGCGACGCCGCGGCGGACGCGATCCGGGCGGGCAACGCGGTCATCGTCATCCACGGCATCGACTACGACGGCGACGGCACCTACGGTGACGTCCTGGGCCCCAGCGACCTGGACCCGGACCTGCCGATGGAGGCCACCAACCCGGCCGCGTGCGGTCCGCTGCGTTGACCCCTCAGAGGTGCTGAACTGACGCGGAACGCCTGCTGAGGGCGCCCGTGACCAAACGGGACCGGGGGCTTCGGAGCGCTTCGGAGCCCCGGTTTCCGTGCCGGGACGCCCGGCCGCGGGCCGGCGGGCACCATCGCCACCGGGCCCGGTGAGCACCGCCCTACAGGAAGCGCAGCACCAGCATCGCGGTGTCGTCGACGTTGCCGCCCGGGGCGTACTCCTCCAGTTCGCGGTCGATCCGGCTGATCACCGCCTGGGCGGTCAGGCCGGCCGCATGGGAGAAGATCTTCTCCAACCCCTCGTCGCCGAGCATGTCCGAACCGCTGCGCCGCTCGGTGACGCCGTCGGTCACCGCGAGCACCACCTCGCCGGGACGGATGTCCACGCTCTCCGTGCTGAACCCCACGTCCTCGAACGCGCCCAGCAGCGGCTGGGAGCTGCCGAACGCCTGCACCTCGCCCTTCTGGTTGAGGCGCAGCGGCAGCGGGTGCCCGGCACAGACCATGCGCACCCGCATGCCTCCGGCCTCGTCCGTGGCCGGGGTCATCTCCCCGTACAGCATGGTCAGGAACCGGGTCGAGGTGTTCTCGTCCAGGATCGCCAGGTTCAGCCGCTGCATGATGTGCGCCGGGGTGAAGCCCTCCCTGGCCAGCGCACGCAGGGTGTGCCGGGCCAGGCCGGTGACCGCGGCGGCCTCCGGTCCGGTACCGCACACGTCACCGATGGCGAAGCACCAGCGCCCGCTGGCGGAGAACACGTCGTAGAAGTCGCCGCCCACCTCGCTGCGCTCGTCCGAGGGACGGTAGTAGACCGCGTGGTCCACACCGGGGATCACCGGCTCCTTGTCCTTGGCCGGGAGGAGGCTGCGCTGCAGGGCCGTGCTCATCGCCGTGTGCCGCTCGTGCAGCCGCGCGTTCTCCATCGCCGAGGCCACCCGGCGGCTGAGGTCGTCGGCGACGTCGGCCTCCTCACGGGTGAAGTCGTCCGACTCGTTCTTGCCGATCGTCATCTGGCCCAGCGCCCTGCCGTGCGCCACCAGCGGGACACTGATCGCTGGGCCCCGGGCGATCATTCCGGTGAGCTGCTCGTCCAGCCCCTCCCGGACCAGCTCCTCGTGCGTCCACAACGGCCCCGGTTCACGCTGCTCGCGCGGAGGCAGGGCGGTCAGCAGCGAACGCAGGATGTCGCTGAGGTTCTCGTCGCCGTGCACCACGTGGGTCAGCTTGGAGAGCCCCAGCTCGTTGATGGTGTGGATGGCGCACCAGCGGCCCAGGCGGGAGGTGATCAGCTGCGCGGCCAGCGCACCCGTCATCCGCTCGTCCAGGGTGCCCGCGAGCAGGTCACTGGCCTCGGCCAGGAAGCTCAGCGAGGCACGGCGGCTCAGCTCGACCTCGGCCAGCCGGGACCGCTCCACCGGTAGCGCGATCAGGTCCGCGCCCTCCTGGAGCCGTTTGGCCGCCCCCGGACCGAAGTGCCGGGCCCGGGCGGAGGCCACCCCGAGCAGCCCCGTCACCCGGCCGTCCACGATCAGCGGAGCCGTCACCAGGGAGCGCATCCCGGCCCTGGCCAGGGCACCCCGGGTGGCACGGGCGATCATCAGGTCGTCGTTGATCACCGGTCCGGGCTCGGGCGCGGCGGACGGAAAGATCTCCTCGGTTCGCACCCGCAGCGGTCGCCAGGGCGCCCCGCCGGTCAGGCCGACCGCCGAGCGCACCTCCCACATGGTCTCGTCCGAGGTGGCCAGCGCGATGTAGGCGGCGTCCCCGCTCAGCGCCGAGGTCGCGTACTCCACGGTGCGTTCCAGCAGTTGGGGCAGGGACAACCGGGAGCTCAGCGCCGCGTCCAGCGCCGACCACACGGGCGGGCGCACGGCACGGGAGGGGCCCTTGCGCACCGGAGGGGACTCCAACGACGGGTGCGCCCCGGCGCTGTCCTCGATGCGGAACCACACGGCCTTGTCGTTGCGCCCGTAGCTGACACCCCAGCTGGAGGCGATGGCCGACGCCAGGGCCAGCCCCAGGCCGCCGTTGCGCTCGTCCCCGCTGGAGGGCGAGGTGTCCACGGCCAGCGGGCCGGCCTGCGGGACGGCGCGCTCGGGTGCGGAGTCGGTGACCATGACCTCGGTCGAACCCTCCGAGCGGCGCACGGCCACCTCCAGCGCCGAGTCCGCGTGGATGACGGCGTTGGTGACCAGTTCGCTGACCAGAAGGATGATGTCGTCGAAGGGGTCGGGCACACCCCAGGTCAGCAGGGTGTCGTGCACGAACTCTCGGGCGGCCGCCGCGGTCTCGGGAGCAGGGGGGAACTCTCGTCGAGCGACCTTCAACGCGTCTTGTGCTGCCAAGCCGTCGGTGTCCTTCGTCACTGGGCGCGGGTGTGGGAGTAGTGGCCACTGCCACGATACGCGTGCCGCCCACCTGGTCGCCGCGTTCCCTCCCGAACCACGGTTCGCGTGCTCCCGGGGCGGGCGGGCTTGGCGGGCCCCGACAGCGGGCAGGAGACCGGTACGGCCGACCCTCCCGTGCCCAACATGGCGAACCCTCCTGTGCTCGGTGGCGCGGCCGGTTAGTGTAAGACGACACATCCGCTTCTTTCGGGTGGTACTTCGCGGCGGTAGCGTGACGGAGTGTCACCAAGGGTGCCCGTGGCTACGCGTGCGCCCCCGTGTCCCGTGCGTGCGGTTCGTGCGGGGCCGCCCCGGCGTGGGTCGGCCCGGTCGAGGCGTGCGGGTCCGGTAGCCGAGATGGCGTGCGGGATTGAGGAGGGGTTTCATGCCCGAGGCGGTCACGGAACTGGCCGACGACCAGCTCGACGAGATTCTGAGTGCCCTGTACCGGATGCGCGACGGTGACTTCAGCGTCCGGCTCAGGTCGCGGGGCAGCGGCAAGCTCCGCGAGATCACCTCGGTGTTCAACGAGGTGATCGACCACAGCGAACAGCTCAGTACCGAGCTCCAGCGGGTCGGCGACGTGGTGCGCGACGAGGGCAGGCTCAACGAGCGGGTCAACGTCCACCCCGCCAGGGGAGCCTGGGGCAACAGCGCCAGAGCGCTGAACGTCCTCCTGGACGAGGTCGCCGAGCCCGTCACCGACGTCGCCCGCGTCCTGGACTCGGTCGCCGAGGGTGAACTGAACCGCAGGGCCTCGACCGAGGGCCGCCGCGGCGAGCTCAAGGGCGACCTGCTGCGCCTGGCCAACACGGTGAACCGGATGGCCGACCAGATGAGCGGCTTCACCGAGGAGGTCACCCGGGTGGCCCGTGAGGTGGGTACCGAGGGCAAGCTGGGCGGCAGCGCCCGGGTCGAGGACGTCTCCGGTGCCTGGCGCGAGGTCACCGAGTCCGTCAACCAGATGGCCTCCCGCCTCACCCTCCAGGTCCGTGACATCTCCACCGTCACGACCGCCGTCGCCCGGGGTGACCTGAGCAAGAAGATCACCATCGACGTCCAGGGCGAGATGCTGGAGCTCAAGGACACCTTCAACACGATGGTGGACCAGCTCTCCACGTTCGCCGACGAGGTGACCCGGGTGGCCCGTGAGGTGGGTACCGAGGGCAAGCTGGGTGGCCGCGCCAACGTCCGGGGGGTCCAGGGCATCTGGAAGAACCTCACGGACAACGTGAACTCGATGGCGGACAACCTGACCAACCAGGTCCGCGACATCTCCAAGGTGACCACGGCGGTGGCCCGGGGCGACCTGACCCGCAAGGTCGAGGTGGACGTCCAGGGCGAGATGCTGGCCCTGAAGAACACCGTGAACACGATGGTCGACCAGCTCGACTCCCTGGCCGACGAGGTCACCAGGGTGGCCCGTGAGGTGGGTACCGAGGGCAAGCTGGGTGGCCGCGCCAACGTCAAGGGCGTGTCGGGCATTTGGAAGGACCTGACCGACAACGTCAACTCGATGGCCAACAGCCTCACCTACCAGGTCCGCAACATCTCCCAGGTGACGACCGCGGTCGCCAAGGGCGACCTGAGCAAGAAGATCACGGTCGACGCCCAGGGCGAGATGCTCGACATGAAGGACACCATCAACAAGATGGTGGACCAGCTCTCGACCTTCGCCGACGAGGTCACCAGGGTGGCCCGCGAGGTCGGTACCGAGGGCAAGCTGGCCGGTCAGGCCCACGTGCGCGACGTGTCCGGGGTCTGGAAGGACCTGACCGACAACGTCAACTCGATGGCCAACAACCTGACCTACCAGGTACGGCAGATCTCCATGGTCACGCGGGCGGTCGCCGCCGGTGACCTGACCAAGAAGGTCACCGTCAACGCCAAGGGCGAGATGCTGGAGCTGAAGGACACCATCAACGTGATGGTGGACCAGTTGTCCGCGTTCGCCGACGAGGTGACCCGGGTGGCCCGTGAGGTGGGTACCGAGGGCAAGCTGGGCGGCCGCGCCAGCGTCAAGGGCGTCTCGGGCATCTGGAACGATCTCACCGAGAACGTGAACTCGATGTCGCACAACCTCACCACGCAGGTGCGCAACATCTCCGAGGTCACGACCGCGGTCGCCGCGGGCGATCTGACCAAGAAGATCGACGTCAACGCCCAGGGCGAGATCCTGGAGGTGAAGACGACGGTGAACACGATGGTGGACCAGCTGTCGGCCTTCGCCACCGAGGTCACCCGGGTCGCCCACGAGGTGGGCAGCCAGGGGCAGCTGGGCGGCCAGGCCAAGGTCGAGGGCGTCACCGGCACCTGGAAGCAGCTCACCGACAGCGTGAACGGCCTGGCGGGCAACCTCACCACACAGGTGCGCGCGATCGCCGAGGTCGCCAACGCCGTCGCCAAGGGCGACCTGACCCGCAACATCCAGGTCGACACCCGCGGTGAGATGGAACAGCTCAAGGACAACATCAACCTGATGGTGTCCAACCTGCGCGAGACCACCGCCGACCAGCGCGACGCCGACTGGCTCAAGTCCAACCTGGCCCGCATCTCCGGTCACATCCAGGGCCACCGCGACCTGAACGAGCTCGCCCGCCTGATCATGACCGAGGTGACGCCGCTGATCGACGCCCAGCACGGCGCCTGCTACCTGCCCGAGGACCAGGACCACGAGGACATCTTCCGCCTCTACGCGGGCTTCGGCTTCCAACCCTCGGAGGAGCGCCGACGCATCCGCATGGGTGTCGGTCTGGCCGGGGAGGCCCTGTCCCAGCAGGTCGAACAGCAGATCTCCAACATCCCGCCCGGCTACGTCACGGTCGAGTCGGGGTTGGGCGCCGCCGCGCCGCGCAACCTGTACATCCTTCCCATCGTGACTGAGGGGCGCTCGCTCGGCGTCGTGGAGTTCGCCTCCTACGAGGAGTTCCGCGAGATCCACAAGAACTTCCTCCGCCAGCTGGTCGCCCTCCTCGGCACCACGATCAACACCATCCTGGCCAACAACCGCACCGAGCACCTGCTCGAACAGTCCCAGCAGCTCACCAGCCAGCTGCGCGAGCGCTCCAACGAGCTCCAGCGCCAGCAGGAGGAGTTGCGGGGCAAGAACGCGGAACTGCGCCAGAAGGCCACCCAGCTGGCCAACCAGAACCGCGCGATCGAACTCCAGAACCAGCAGATCCAGCGTTCCCGCAACGCCCTGGAGGAGCGTGCGCACCAGCTCCAGGTCTCGTCCAAGTACAAGTCCGAGTTCCTGGCGAACATGTCGCACGAGCTGCGCACTCCGCTCAACAGCCTGCTGATCCTGGCCCGGCTGCTCGCCGACAACGCCGAGCAGAACCTGTCCGCCAAGCAGGTCGAGTTCGCCCAGACCATCCACAAGGCCGGCAGCGACCTGCTGCTGCTCATCGACGAGATCCTCGACCTGTCCAAGGTGGAGGCGGGCCGCGCCGAGGTGCAGCCCAGCGAGGTCTCGATCGCACAGCTCGTCGACTACGTGGAGGCCACCTTCCGCCCGATCACCGGTGAGCAGGGGCTGGCGTTCGCGGTGGACGTGTCCCCGGACATCCCCGGCACGCTGTGGACCGACGAACAGCGCCTCCAACAGATCCTGCGCAACCTGCTCTCCAACGCGGTCAAGTTCACCCCGCAGGGCGAGGTCCGGCTGCTCATCGAGCCCGCCTGGGCGCTGGAGGACACCGACCTCGACATGTTCGTGGAGAACGAGGAGGTCATCGCGTTCACGGTCGCCGACACCGGCATCGGGATCGCCGAGGACAAGCTCCAGGTGATCTTCGAGGCCTTCCACCAGGGCGACGGCGGGACGTCCCGGCGCTTCGGCGGTACCGGCCTGGGCCTGTCCATCAGCCGGAGCTTCGCCCGCCTGCTCGGCGGTGAGATCCGGGTGCAGAGCGTGGCCAACCAGGGTTCGACCTTCACCCTGCTGATCCCGGTGCGGCTGCCCGACGACGCGGGGGAGGCGGCCGAGGCGCTCTCCGCCATGGAACCGGTCCCCGCGCTGGAGACGGGCCGCGGCGAGCACGAGCCGCTGACCGACCTCGACCACGACCTCGACCTGCCCGACGAGGACTTCGACGCGGTCGTGGCCGCGCTGACCGACTCCGGGGAGCCCGAGGAACCGCTGCCGATGGTGCAGGTGCTCAAGGCGCCCGAGCCCGCAGAGGACGAGTCGTCCCAGGAGACCGCGGAGGCCCGGCCCGACCCGGAGCGGAGTGCCGTCCTCGCCGGCCAGCGCGTGCTCATCGTCGACGACGACGTGCGCAACGTGTTCGCGCTGACCAGTGCGCTCGAAGCCCAGGGGTTGGAGGTCCTCTACGCTGACAACGGCCACACGGGGATCGAGAAACTCGAGGCCAACGAGGACATCTCACTCGTCCTGATGGACGTGATGATGCCCGAACTGGACGGCAACCAGACCACCCAGCGCATCCGGGAGATGCCCCAGTTCGAGGACCTGCCGATCATCTCCCTGACGGCCAAGGCCATGCAGGGTGACCGGGAGCGCAGCCTCGCGGCGGGTGCCACCGACTACGTGACCAAACCGGTCGACCTCGATCACCTCCTGGACGTGATGCGCAGGTGGCTCACGGCCGGACCGGAGGAGACCCGGGCCGGTGCCGCGGCGGACGATGCGCAGGCCGGTGAGACGGCGGCGCCCCCGGGCGGGCACAATGGCGCCACGGGCGACGAACCCCACAGCGGTACCAGGGACGACAGCGAAGCGAACGGGGCCGCTGGCAGCACCGGTAGCACCCCGACCGAAGACTCGGAGTAGCAAGCAGTGACTCAGAAGGCCAACATCCTCCTCGTCGACGACCGCGACGAAAACCTCATCGCTTTGGAGGCGGCCCTCACCTCTCTCGACCAGAACCTGGTCCGGGCCAACTCCGGTGAGGAGGCACTGAAGCACCTTCTGGGCACCGACTTCGCGGTCATCCTGCTCGACGTGATCATGCCCGGCATGGACGGATACGAGACCGCCGCGCACATCAAGCAGCGCGAGAAGACCAAGGACGTGCCGATCATCTTCCTGACCGCCCAGGAGGTCGACCGGCACCAGGTCTTCCGCGGCTACTCCTCGCGCGCGGTGGACTTCCTGATCAAGCCGTTCGACCCGTGGGTGCTGCGCTCCAAGGTCGAGGTGTTCGTGGAGCTGCACCAGCTCAAGGCGCAGATGCGTGAGCAGGCCAGGTCGCTCCAGCGCGTCCTCGGCCAGGAGACCGGCGAACCCGGCAGGGTCCTCGCCGAACAGCTCGCCCAGCGCTCCCGCCAGGTCCAGTCCGACCTGGCCTCGCTGCGCGAGCACATCGTGGACAACTACCAGGAGGTCGACCAGCCGCTGGTGGACGCCGTCCGCCGTGTCGACCGCTCCGCCTCCCGGCTGTCCACCCTGGTCGACACCCTGCACGGCCCCGAGGAGTAGGTTTAGCGCTTATTTCGGGCCTCCGCTGGCGCTTCGGCCCCGAGCAGACACAGCTCAGGGCCGGGGCGGCAGGGCGAGGCCGATGTGCTCGCCGATCTCCTCGATGAGGCCCAGGTCGGCGAGGCGGAAACTCCCCCGGTTGCTGCGGCGGATCAGGGTGAGCGCGCCGCGTACGCCCCGGCTGCCCCGCAGCGGCACGCACAGCAGTGAACCCGCACCGAGCACGGAGAGCAGCGGTGCCCCCGCCCCGGTTCGACCGAGGACCGTCTCGTCCTCGATGAGCGGGAACAGCAGCGACTGACCCCTCCCCAGCACCTCGCCCGGAATGTCGGAGTCCCCGGGGGTGAGCCCGGCGACCTCCTCGCGCTGGCCCGCGGGTGCGTCTGCCGGGCCGACCACGGCTGCGCGGCGAGCCGCCTCGGGGTCCCCGGGCAGGTCGCGGACGTCGATGATCACCCAGTCCGCGTACGAGTCGGCCAGCAGGTCGGCCGCCTCGGTCAGTGCGAGCCCCTTGGTCGGTGTGGTGCCGCGGAGCAGGAGCCTGGTCATCCGGGTCAGCACGTCCAACCGCCTGGCGGCCAGCACCACGACCTGGTCCTCCACCTCCGCCTCCAACGGGGCGGGGCCCTCCTCCTCCGTGCCGTTCATGGGCGGCGACATCGCGACCAGGACCAGCGGCTGTGCCTCGGTGGGCAGTTCCAGGCGGGTGAGGGTCAGGTGCACGTCCTCCGCCCAACCGCGCTGGGCCAGCCGCGACTCCAGGTTGGCGGGGCCGTCCCCGCGCAGCACGGCGGCCAGCCACGACTGCATGGCCGCCCGTTTGCGCAGGTCGACGAAGTGGGAGAAGGGCTTTCCGGTGAGGTAGCCGGGGGCGCTGCCCAGCTGGTTGGCTCCGGCGTTGTTGATCCTGCGGATGTAGCCGTCGTGGTCCAGCAGGACCACCGGCACGCTGAGTTCGCCGAAGACGGCGCGCAGCAGGACGCGGTCCCCGTCCTCCGCGGGCCTTCGCGGTCCGGGCGGCTCACTGTGGGCGCGGGCCAACTCGCCGCCGACCGACCCCAGCAGGCGTTCGGCGTACTCCAGTTCGGCCAGGGCCGCCTCGGCGGTGCCCTGGGCGTCGTCGGGGTACATGGCGTGCGTGTCGCTCAACGCGGCTATGCGTTCACTCAGAGCAGCGATCTCGCGTTGCAGATCGGCGAGGTTCTCCGGCACGCTCACGGTCTCCCGGTCATCTTCGAGGGCGTCTTGCCAGTACCCGTGCGGTCGGGGCCTGACACGGTTGTCTCCGATGTCTTCCGGCCGAAGCTGACTGTCGTCCGGTCGAGGGTCTCCCGAAGGTTACCTTTGGTGCTGGAACCCGGGACGTCTGGAGGAGGTTCGGACGGTGTGGATCGAACACCTTGCGCGTGACATCGCCGCGCTGGGGCAGACGGAGAACACCACCCTCGAACGCGCCCTGGATCAGATGAGCAGGGCCGCTGCCCTGGGCGTCCCGGGGTGCTCGGCCGCCCTGGTGGTGGTCTGGCGTGAGGTGGTCGGTGCGGACGGGGCCATCCGCCACGTGGTCACCGACTACGGAGCGTCACACGCTGATCTCTCCGAGGCGCTGGAGCACCAGTACACGACCGACCAGGGCCCCACCGTGGAGGCGGTTCGCGAGATGCGCCAGGTCCGGGTCGCCGACGTGCTGCGCGAGCACCGCTGGCCCCGGTACACGAGCATGGCGGTCCAGTGCGGTGATCGCTCCTCGGTCACCCAACCCAGCAAACTCCCCGGGGACGGCGACGGCGACGAGGACCGGATCCTCACCTTCGGGGTGCACTCCGGCCGGGCCGACGCCTTCGACGAGGTGGTCGTCACCCAGCTCACCGCGCTGCTCGCCGAGCACGCGGCGATGGCCCTGCACACGGCGGGCCGCCAGGCCGACGCGGCCCGCGAGTCCGCCCACATGCGCCGCGCCATGTCCGCGCGCACCGTGATCGACCAGGCCAAGGGGATCATCATGCACGCGCGCGGCTGTGACGCGGACACCGCCTTCGCCGCCCTGCGGGAGGTGGCCCAGCGCAACCGGAAGAAGGTCGTGGACGTGGCTCGGGACCTGGTGGAGCAGAACACCGGGCCGCAGCGGTCACAGCGGTTGCGGGGACCACGGGCGGACGGTCGCTGAGCACCGGTGCCGGGGCTGATTCGGGCTGAGTCCCGAGTGTGACCGGGAGCCGTCATGATGAGGGCTCGGGGCCGTCGCCGTGAGCGACGGCGGTCGGTCCGCCCGGGGCCGCCGCCCCGGGGCAGGCGAACGACAAGGAGAGCCGAGCGTGACGTCAGACATCTCGATCCGCCGCGAGGATGGCGTCGTCGTCGTGACACCCGTGGGGGAGATGGACGCGGTCACCTCGCCCGCGCTCGCGCAGGCCCTGGACGGGGTCCTGACGGCCCCCCTCCCGACGGGGGTGGTGGTCGATCTCGCCAAGGTGGGCTTCTGCGACTCCCGCTGCATCGGCGTTCTGGTCTCGGCTTTCCGGCAGGCCCGCGACCTGGGGCTGGGCCTCATCGTCGCCGAACCTCAGCAGCAGGTGAACCGCCTGTTCGTGATCGCGGGGATCGACCAGGTCATCCCGATCAGCGCGAGTACCGGTACCGCGGTGGAGACCCTCAGGATGTGAACCGCGCCTGCCGCTCCAGCCGCGCCCTGCGGTCCAGCCTCGCCTGCTCGTCGAGGAAGTGCAGCCGTACCAGCGAACCCTCACCGCCCCCGCAGATCTCCAGGTAGTCGCAGGTCTGCCGGGTGATCCACAGCCCGTAGCCGCGCGAGCGGAGGCCGTCGGCGGGACGGTACCCGGTCAGCGGGTCGCAGAGGCCGCCCCGCTCGTCGAAGACGTCGCACACCCACCGGTCCGCCGCCCGCCACACGCTCACGCTCCCCTTGCCCGCCCCATGTTCGAGCACGTTGGCGGCGAGTTCGTTCACCGCCACCACCAGGCCGTCCAGCCGGTCCGGGGCCAGCCCGAGGGTGGTGCCGAGCGCCGTGAGCTCGCCGCGCAGGCGGGGGAGCGACTGGCCGATCTCCAGGCCGTGGACGGGCCCCTGCACGGCAAGCGGCTCCGGCGTCCGGGGAAGGCGGCCGAAGGCCTGGACACCCAGGTAGACCGGGTTGGGGTGCGGGCCGTCCGCCTCCACCAGCGCCGGGTGGGTGGCACGGACCGCGGAGCGGGCGCCCGGCCCCAGAGGGCGTTCGTCGTGCACGCACAGCAGCCGCATCCGGACCGGGGCCAGTGCCGTGCTCAGCACCGACTCCAACCGGTGCCACTCACGTCGTTCCAACGCACCACCGAAGAGCGGCGGTTCGGCGACCACGCTGACCGGCACGGGGTCGTGGACCAGGGCCAGGCGGTGCAGGGCGGCCATGGTGCGGCCGGGGGCGTCGTAGAGGGCACCCCGGTCGACCACGTGCACCCGGCCGCGCTCGTGTGGGGTGAGCGCCTCCAGGAGAGCGGCGGGGTCGGCGACGGCGAGCACGGTGTGCGCGTCCTCGCGTACGGCCGACCGCAACCGCTCTCCGGCCACCTCGTGGAACCGTCTCTCCCGGCGGAAGAGCAGGCCCTGGTGTTCGAACGTCATCAGTGGGGGAGCCCGTTCAGTTCACGACTCCGGACAGGAGGAGGTCGGTCTCCTCCTCCTCGGTGTCGTCGCGTTCGGCCTGCTGCGGACGGGAACGCCGGTAGGCGAGTTCGGTCTCCACGGCGATGCGCTGCCAGGTGAACCGGGACCGTGCGCGGTCCACGGCGGCGATGCCGTAGGCGGTGCTCATGGTGGGCGTGTTCAGGACGGCGCGCACGGAACGGGCGACCTCGTCGGGACGGCCGAAACGCATGAGTACGCCGCTGGTGCGGTGCAGCACCGCACCGGGGACCGCTCCGGTCGCCGTGGCCACCACGGGCAGACCGCAGGCCATGGCCTCCAGCACGGCACCGCCGTAGGGGTCGTAGGCGGTGGCGGAGACGTAGACGTCGGCCGAGCGCAGCAGGCGGGGGAGCTCCTTGCGTTCCGCCGGGCCGGTCAGGTGCACTCGGTCGTCGACCCCGGCCTCCTTGGCGAACAGTTCGATCCGCCGTGCGTTCTCGTCGATGGCGACGTCCTGGTCGTCCGCGGTGGAGACGAGCAGCAGTTCGGCCTCGGGCAGCCGGGTCATCGCCTCGACCAGGCGTTGGGCGCCCCCGGCCTCGGTCAGGGAGGTCACGGAGACCAGGCGGGGCCGCTCCTCGCGGCGGGCCTGCCAGGGTTCGGCGGAGGCGCTGCCCTCGACGCTGAAGTGGTCGGTGTCGACCCCGAACGGCACGACGCTCACGTGGTGGCGGGGCACACCGAGGCGGGCGAGTTCGCCCTGTTGGTCGGTGGAGTTGACCAGGACGTGGTCGGCCCGGGATGCCAGGATCGTCTCCATGCGGGCGCGGTCGGGCCGGTGGGTGAGGCCGGAGCGCTGTTCGCTGGCGTTGAGGGAGTGGAAGGTCTGGACGAGGGGGGTACCGCTCTGGTCCTTCTCGCTGTGCGCCTGGGCGTGCAGGGCGGCCAGTCCGCTGGTCCAGCCGACGGCGTGCAGGACGTCCGGGGTGTCCTCGTCGAGGACGGCGGCGAGCGCGGTACCGAAGGCCCCGGTGTGTTCGGCCTGCTCGTCCTCGGAGAGCGGCCGGGCCGGCCCGGCGTCCAGGTAGGCGACGGAGACGCCGCGGGCCATGCGGGTGCGGCCGTCGGGCTGTTCGGGGTCGCTGCGGCGTGCGTAGACGGTCACCCTGTGACCGCGTTTGGCGAGCTGGCGGGACAGGGCGCACACGTGCAGGCTCGCGGGGCAGGCCGGTTCGCCCCGGTGGGCGGGTAGGGGGTTGGCGTGTTCGGCGACCATGGCGATCTTCACTGGGCTGAACTCCTTGGACACCGCCGTGGTGTCCGTTGTGGATGGGCCCGGGGGACTCCGGAGCGGGGAATCGGAATCCAACCGGGCGGGACTGTGTGCGTTGGTCCTAGGCCGATGCCGTGGACGGGCACCGGACCGCCGGGTTCCGGACGGTGGGGCACGGGGGCTCAGGGGTGCGGGGGAGAGGGGCCGCGAACCGGTGGAGGGGGGCGCCGGGCAGCACTGGGTACCGCACGCACGCGAAGTGTGCGGACGGCGGGTACCGGAGAGTGAAGGAGAGGGGAACGACGCACGACAAGACCACACCAAACGACCGTCGAAGGAGGAATCGAGCCACCGGGCGTGCCTGGGGAACCGAGGATCACGCGTGGGGCGGGGCCGTGTGTGTCTGCGTCTTAGACACCCAACGGGTCCTATTCTGCCAGACGGTGAGCGAGCCGACAACGTGGGTCCGGGCCGTCACCGGCACCGAATCCACCGCCCCGGGGCCCCGGCGCCGGTCCGGCCACCCCTTGGGACCGGCCCTCTGTACTGCGCCTTGACCGAACATGGAGCCAGACCCTGTCGGCCGGGTCCCGGCACCGCTACTGTCGGAGCGGAAGCGGACGACGGCACAACACACGCCCCAGGCCCAACGGCCACAACACTTTTGGCGGCGAAAACCGGTGCAGGAACTGCATATCCGGGTGTTTTCCGCCATGATGTACGCGGATTTTGACCGACTCCGGCAGTGGCTCGGTACGGTTGCAGAATCCAGACGTTGTACGGGACTCGACCAAAGACCCGGCGCCTGGCGCCGGGCAACCGGCCACGGCCGATGAAACGGGAGGAAGGGCGTATGGGTGTCGCTGGTGGGGAAGTCATTGTCACGGCCCTCACGCACCGGGGCGCTATCCGCCCCGCCAACGAGGACTCCGTGGTCATGGGTGCGCTCACCGTCGCCAGTGCGAACATGACCTCCCCGGTCCGCTGCGTACTGCCGGTGAGCGAACCGGTCATCCTGGCGGTCGCGGACGGTATCGGCGGCCAGGCAGCGGGAGAGATCGCCTCCGAGCACGCGGTGCACCGGATGGCCGAGATGGGGCCGCGCCTCAACGGTCCGGAGGAGATCGCCCAGCTCCTCAGCAACATCGACGAGGAGATCAAGGACCACGCCCTCCAGCACACCGAGTTCTCCGGCATGGGGACCACCGTCGCCGGGGTCCTGCTCAACAGCGACGGCAACTTCTGGTTCAACGTGGGTGACTCCCGCACCTACCGCCTGGAGGGCCGCCACCTGCGCCAGCTCTCCGAGGACGACTCCCCCGCGCTTCCGCCCTCCGAGGACGGACGCCCCGTCACCACCAACTTCATCACCCAGTCCCTGGGCGGCAGCTCGGGCGGTTCGATGGTCCCCCACGTGGGCCGGGACGAGGCCGCGGACCCCAGCGCCTGGCTCATGTGCAGTGACGGCCTGTCGGACCTGGTGCTGCCCGAGGAGATGGAGCGGATGATCGCCGAGGCGGGCAGTGACGAGGCGGCCGTGCACGCCCTCTGGCAGGCCGCGATGGAAGCGGGCGGCAAGGACAACATCAGCATCCTGCTGGCCCGGCGCCGCTGACACGGCACACGACGAACCCGGGAGGGGCCCGCACGCCGAAACGTGCGGGCCCCTCCGTCGTTCGCGGGTGTCCGTCGGTGGACGCCGTCCGTGCCTAGTCGCGGGCCGAACCCCCGCCCGAGCCGGGGCGGTTGCGCATGCGCACCACGACCAGCACGACGGCGCCGATGGCGGCGAGCGCCACGACGATGCCGGCCAGGACCATCAGCGGGGAGCTCCCGCTCTCCGACGCGTCCTCCTCGGCCGCGACCGGGTATTCGTCGACCGGGCTCTCCTCGGCCTCCCCGGTCTCCTCGGTGCCGTCGGCGGGTGCCTCCTCCTCGGTCTCCTCCGGTGCGGCGGCCGCGACGGCCTCCTCGGTCACCGAGAAGGTCAGGGTGTCCTGGATGGGGTGGCCGTCGGAGGAGACCACGCGGAAGGCGATGGTGTACTCACCGGCCTCCTCCAGCGGCTCCAGTCCCACGGACACGTCGGTGCCGTCGAAGGCCAGGTCGCCCTCCTGCTTCTCCGCTCCGTCGGGTCCGGTCACGACGACGGCACTGCCGCTGCCACCCTCCATCGGGGCGTTGTTGAAGGACAGGACCACCTCTTCGGGGATGGCGTCGAGGGTGTCGCCGTCCTCGGGGTCGGAACCGGTGAGCACGTCGTGGGCGAGCGCGGGGGAGGGCGCCAGCAGCAGGGCCGCAGCGGCGAAGGGGGCGATCAGGGCGGCGGTACGGGACTTTCTCATGGTCTTCTCTCAGGCCGTTCGGATGCGGTTCACACCCGGAGGACACGGGGTCGTCCGTGCCGGTCCGGGTTCCTCGTCTGGTCCGCGTCGGTGGTCCGGGACCGGTCGGGGCCCGGGTGCGGGTCGAGGCGGAGCGCGGACGAACCGGGAGGCCCGCGGGGTCCGTGCGTCGACGGTACGGGGGGAGGGGGAGCGGTGGGCACAGGCGCGGTGAGCGCCTGCCCGGGCGCCGCGAACGCGAGCTCGGGGGCGCCCAGGAGCCGCGGCAGGGCTCGGAACACGGCACTCGCCAGCGACCAGAGCGCGGACTCTCCGCGGGCCAGCAGCGCGGCGGCGAGCAGGGCCGCCCACAGGTGTGCGAACAGCATTCCCGGTGCGAGACCGAAGGCGTGGAGCAGGCCGTGTCCGCTGTGGTCGGTTCCGGGTGCGAGCGCCAGGAGTTCGGGTTCCGCCGCACCCTGGAGGAGCAGGTGCAGGGCGAGTTGGGCCAGGGCCAGCACGGCGAAGATGTCGCCGAAGCCCCGCATGAGGCGGGTGAACCGCCACAGGATGGCGAAGAGGAACACCGTGGCCAGGAGGAAGCCTCCGGCTCCGGCGGGGCCGGAGGCCCAGAGGTTGTGTCCGACCCAGGCCAGCCCCGTGCACGCACCGGCCAGAAGTGCCGTGCGGATGAGGCGGAGCGTGCCGTGAGCGGGTCGCACGGTAGTGAACCTAGATCGTGCCCCCGGGGGCCGCAAGATCTCCGGACGTGAGAACCGGCTCGTCCGTCTCGGAGCCTGGGCCCGGGGAGCGGAGGAGGGCCCGCCGGGTGCGATCCCTCACGCACCCGGCGGGCCCTCTCCCGACCTATCCCGCGGGTACCAGCTCGCGACGCATGTAGCGGCGCTGCTCCGGGGTGGTGCCACCCCAGACTCCGTGAGCTTCACCGGCGCGAAGGGCCCACCGCAGGCATTCCGGGCGAACAGTACAGCTGCGGCAGACGGCCAGGGCCTGCTCCGTGTCGGTGCGGCCGATCCCGGTGCTGCTCACCGGGAAGAAGATCTCCGGGTCGTAGGAGCGGCAGTTCCCCTGCTCGACCCAGTCCTCGCTCTCGTGGTACAGGCGGTTCACGGGGGCGCCTCCGATCCCTGGTCAGTGGTCCTCACCGTGGTCCCACGGCGGGTCAGCGAAGTTCGTGGCCGCGCTGCCGTCCCGGGGTGTGGGACCTGTCGGGTTTCGGCTCAGCGGTGCGACTAATTGTAGTACTACATGAGGTCGTACTACACAGAGTCTGCTGCAAAATCGGCGATTCATCAAGGACGTTCGACTGTGGCTTGGGCCCGTGTCCCCTTGCCTCGGGCGGGTCCGGGGCGGGGCGGCGTCCCGGTGCATCGCCCGAGAATCGGCGGAATCTCCTGCGCACGGGTGCTTCCGAGGGGAGGCGGGCGTAGCGTGTGACGTGCGAGGGGTCGCGATCACGCGTTATGTCGCGAGGTTTCCACCGAATTGATGTGACTTAACGCACGCTTAATATTGCTCGTTGAGGCTCTATGTTTGACCCTGACGGCTGTCGGCGGCCCATCGGCGGATGTGTCCGGACCCCGGGTCGCACGCCCCCGTCCGCGGGGCCGAACCCCCTGATGGGCAGGGCGTGAGCGGCCCGGATGACCGCTACTGCGCGTCACCTGTGAGCCCGGGTCAGAGTGGCCTCAAGCTGCTAAATGAACGAGTCCTACCCGATCTGAATCCTTTGAAACATCTGCGCGGAATCTCGCTGAAACGTATTTGACCTTCGTTCGCTAAATTCGATCGACGTGCCACATCTACGAACGAACCTCCAAGCACGCGACCGAACTGAAGGCGGGGCCGTGAGCTCCCAGACCGCAGAGGCCGCGGGCCGTGAGGGCGTGCGCCTGACGCACCCCTCCCCGGAGGACGGGCCACACATGTGGCGGTTGGCCGGCGAGACGGGGATGGACATCAACTCTCCGTACGCCTATACGCTCTGGTGCCGGGACTTCGCCGCGACCAGCGTCGTGGCGCGGGACACCGACGGCCGGGTGGCGGCCTACGTCACCGGTTACGTCCGTCCCGACAGCCCGGACACGTACTTCCTCTGGCAGGTGGCCGTCGACTCCGCGTACCGGGGTCAGCGGCTCGCCCGCCGGATGCTCGACTTCATCGGCGACACCTTCGCCGAGCAGGGTCTTCAGTACCTCGAAGCGACCGTCACTCCCGACAACGAAGCCTCCCGGGCCCTCTTCGCCTCATTCGCGCGGAGCAGGGGCACCGAGGCCGTCTGGAGCCCGCTCTTCGGCGAGGAGCACTTCCCGAAGGCCGGCGAGGAGCCCCACGAGCCCGAGGACCTCGTCCGCATCGGGCCCTTCGGCCCGCAGCCCGAAACCGACGACTGACCGTCCGCACCGGATCGAACTCGATCCTGACCCACCCCTCGTCTAAGCCATGAGCCCACGAAGTTGGGGAAAGGAACCAAGGAACATCACGATGGAGACCTTCCAGCGCCTCGAGTCCGAAGTCCGCGGATACTGCCGGAACTGGCCTGTCGTCTTCGACAAGGCTGTCGGCAGTCACGTCTACGACGAGTCGGGCAAGCCCTACCTCGACTTCTTTGCCGGGGCCGGATCGCTCAACTACGGCCACAACAACCCCGAGCTGAAAACCTCGCTGATCGAGTACCTGACGGACGACCGGATCGTCCACAGCCTCGACGCGTACAGCACGGCCAAACGCGAGTTCCTGAAAACGTTCGAGGACGTCATCCTCAAACCGAGGGACCTGGACTACAAGGTCCAGTTCCCCGGCCCCGCGGGCAACAACGCGGTCGAGGCCGCGCTCAAGCTGGCCCGTAAGTACACCGGTCGCCAGACCATCATCAACTTCACCAACGGCTTCCACGGCATGACCCTGGGCGCCCTGGCCGTCACCGGTAACTCCATGAAGCGGGGCGGCGCCGGCGTGCCGCTCGACCACGTGGCGACCATGCCGTTCGACAACTACCTCGACGGCAAGACCCCGGACTTCCTGTGGCTGCGCAGCCTCCTCGAGGACAGCGGCAGTGGTCTGGACGCCCCGGCGGCCGTGATCGTCGAGGCCATCCAGGGCGAGGGCGGCATCAACGTCGCCAGCGCCGAGTGGCTCCGCGGGCTCTCCGAGCTCTGCCAGGAGTACGGCATCCTGCTGATCCTGGACGACATCCAGATGGGCTGCGGCCGTACCGGCAAGTTCTTCAGCTTCGAAGAGGCCGGCATCACCCCGGACATCGTCACCCTGTCCAAGTCCATCAGCGGTTACGGCCTGCCGATGGCTCTCACGCTGTTCAAGCGCGAGCTGGACGTCTGGGAGCCGGGCGAGCACAACGGCACCTTCCGCGGCTTCAACCCCGCCATGGTGACCGGTGCCGAGGCCCTGCGCCGCTTCTGGAGCGACGACGCCTTCTCCGACGCGACCAGGGCCAAGGGCGACATGGTCGAGGCCCGTCTCGCCGAGATGGCCGCCGAGCACGCCGACTTCGGCGCGCACGTGCGCGGTCGCGGTCTGGCCCGCGGTCTGGCCTTCGACGCCGAGGGCGGCCTCGCCAAGAAGGTCGCCGCCGAGTCCTTCGACCGCGGCCTGCTCCTCGAGACCTCCGGTCCCGAGGACGAGGTCGCCAAGCTGCTCCCGCCGCTCACCGCGACGGATGAGGAGCTGACCACCGGCCTGGACATCATGGCCGACGCGGCCCGCGCCGCCGTCAAGGGAGCCAAGAGCTCCTAGGCGCACGGGAGACCGTCCACCGAGGACTTCGGGGCCGGTCGGCACCCCTACCGGGGGTGTCGGTCGGCCCCGTACCTTGTAACCAGCGCATACCCAGCGCATCAGCACGCTAAGGAGACCCAAGTGATCGTTCGCAGTCTGGACGAGATCAGCGAGACCGACGCCGACATCAAGACCGAGAACTGGCGCAGCCGTCGGATCGTCCTGGCCAAGGAGAAGGTGGGCTTCTCCTTCCACGAGACCGTGCTGTACGCGGGCACCGAATCGACGTTCTGGTACGCCAACCACGTCGAGCTCGTGCACTGCATCGAGGGCGAGGCCGAGCTGACCAACGAGGAGACCGGGGAGAAGCACATCATCACCCCGGGCACCCTCTACCTGCTCAACGGCCACGAGAAGCACACGGTCCGGCCCAAGACGGACTTCCGCGTGCTGTGCGTCTTCAACCCGCCCGTCACCGGGCGCGAGGTCCACGACGAGAACGGCGTCTACCCGCTGGTCGTCGAGGAGGACGCCACCGTGTAGCCCCTCGGGCACGGAGTGTCGATCGAACGGGCGGGGTCCGGGTGTCCGGGCCCCGCCCGTTCGGCTTCCCGGGGTGGGAATCCCTGGGTGGCGGACACGGGGACCCAAAGTCACCAAGTGCAGGTGACCAGCTCGCGGAGGGTGCGTCATCGGGTCGCCGGACGAGACATGACTCATAACCAGTGCATAACGGACTAAACCTGTTCAGTTACTGCAGAGCGCGCACGGGGAGGGAGAACCCCGTACCAGCGCCGTCGTCCCGAGCACCCGGGCGGCGGCCAGGATCGCGGCACCGCACCGCGGAAGCGCCCGCACGAGGCGAATCCACCATCCGAATACGCGGCGCCCTCGCCCTGTGTCCTTCGGGCGAAGGCTCCGCTCTCGCGAGTTTTCGAGGAGCAGTCGTGAAGAATCAGGGACCAGCGCGTCGGCGGGGCACCTGGGGACGTCGAGACGCCCTCCGACTGGGAGGCATCGGCCTCGCCACGGCCGGCCTCGCAGCGTGCAGCCGGGTCGACGACTCCGTCGGTGCCGACGGCGAGGAGGGCCAGTCCACCCTCGAGCGTCTGCGTGAACAGGGCTTCGTGGCGGTGGCCCTCGCCAACGAGGTGCCCTTCGGTTTCGTCGACTCCACCGGTGAGGCGGCCGGACAGTCCCCGGCGGTGGCCCGAGCCGTTTTCGAGGAGCTGGGCATCCCGGAGATCCAGGCCTCGGCGACCTCCTGGGACGGCCTGATCCCCGGCCTCCAGGCCAACCGTTACGACGTCATCGCCGCCGGTGTGTTCATCACCCCCGAGCGCTGCGAACAGGTCGCGTTCAGCGAACCGACCGCGACGTCCCCCGAGGCGTTCCTGGTGGAAAAGGACAACCCCCACGACATCCAGCACTTCGAGGACTTCGCCGACAACCCCGACCTCACGCTCGCCGTGCTCAACGGTTCGGTGGAGCAGACCTACGCCGAGTACTTCGGCGTGCCCGAGGACCAGCTCGAACTCATCCCGGACCAGACCCGCGGCTTCGAGCTGCTGCAGTCCGGCCGTGTCGACGCGGTCTCCATGCTGGCGGTGTCCCACACCTACCTGCTGATCGAGCACGAGAAGGAGGACGAGTACACCGTCACCGAGCCCTTCTACCCCGTGATGGACGGCAAGGAGGAGAAGGGCTGGGGCGGGCTCTGCGTCCGCCAGGAGGACGAGGAACTGCTCTCGGAGATCAACCGGGTCATCGCGGAGTTCAAGGAAAGCGGCCGTCTGCTGGAGCTCGGAGAGGAGTGGGGCTTCACCGAGGCCGACCTCCCCGACGACGCCACCACCGCTGAACTCTGCGAAGGCTGATCCGGCGTGGAGTTCCTGATCGAACAGTGGCCGCGCTTCCTCGAGGGCGCGTGGCTCACGATTCAGCTCACGCTCGGTGGGATCGTCCTGGCCTTCGTCCTGGCCATGTTCTTCGGAATCCTGGGCACGGTGAGCCACTGGCTGCCCCGGGCCATCGCCACGGTGTACGTGGAGGTGTTCCGGGGCATCGCGGCGCTGGTGGTGATGTACTGGTTCATCTACGCCCTGCCGGTGGCGACCGGTTTCCAGCTGGACGACCTGTTCGCCGCGATCCTGGCGCTGGGCCTGAACGTCGGCGCCTACGGTGCCGAGGTGGTGCGCTCCTCGATCAACGCCGTGCCCAAGGCACAGGTCGAGGCGACCGTCTCCCTGAACATGTCCTGGCCGCAGCGCATGCGCCTGGTCGTTCTGCCCCAGGCGTGGGCGCAGATGCTGCCCACGTTCGGCAACCTCGTCGTGGAGCTGATGAAGGCCACGGCCGTGGTCTACCTCGTGGGGCTGCACGACCTCTCCTGGGTGGCCGACGACCTCCGCCGCCTCTCCGGGGAGACGATCCCGGTCTTCCTGGTGGCCTTCGCGCTCTACTACCTGGTCGCCCAGGCCCTGATCTTCGGCGTACGGCTGCTCGAACGCCGGGCCAACCACAGGCTGGGTAGGACCCCGCCGTCCGGCGGCGGGCTCATCGGGCTGCTGCGACCCCCGGCGGTCGGTACGAAGGTGGGGGTGGCCAAGTGAACGGCTTCTGGGACTTCGAGTTCACCGGTCGGGTCATGCCCGACCTGCTGAGCGGCCTGCTGGTCACGATCCAGGCGACCGTGCTCGGTTACGTCATCGCGTTGGCCCTCGGGCTGCTCATCGCGGTGGTCCGCCGGGCGCCGTTCCTCGGAGCGATCGTGCACTTCCTGATGGAGTTCATCCGAACGACGCCCCTCGTGATCCAGTTGGTGTTCGTCTTCGCGCTGGCTCCTTCCACCGTCTCGGTGTTCACCATCGGTGTCGTCGTCCTGGGCGTGCACTACGCGGCCTACACCGCGGAGGTGTACCGCTCGGGCATCGAGGGCGTGGCCAAGGGCCAGTGGGAGGCGTCCAAGGCGCTGAGCCTGCCCGTCACCCGGACCTGGGGGGCCATCGTGCTGCCCCAGGCCATCCGGAAGGTCATTCCGGCACTGGGCAACTACCTCATCGCGATGTTCAAGGACACCCCCTTGCTCTTCGCCATCGGTGTGGTCGAGCTGCTGGCGATGGCCCAGCAGGTCGGCAGCGCCAGCTTCCGTTACGTGGAGGCGTTCACCATGGTCGGCTTCCTGTTCCTCCTGGTGAGCATCCCCTCCGCGATTGCTATCCGACGACTGGAGAAGCGATATGCCGCCGTCTGATACCCCCGAGAACACGACGGCACCGGGTGTCGAGGGCGGGTCCGCAGAGGACAAGCTGATCGTCTTCGACCAGGTGGTCAAGCGGTTCGGCGACCTCACGGTCCTGGACCACCTCGACTTCTCGGTCGCCCCCGGCGAGCGCGTGACGCTCATCGGGCCGAGCGGGTCGGGCAAGACCACGATCCTGCGGCTGCTGATGACGCTGGAGAAGATCACCGAGGGCCACATCTGGATCGACGGTGAGCCCTTCAGCCACATGCCCAGGGGCGGTGATCTGGTGCCGGCCGGCGAGAGCTACCTGCGCCAGAAGCGCAAGCGCATCGGCATGGTGTTCCAGCAGTTCAACCTGTTCCCCAACATGACGGTTCGTAAGAACATCATGGAGGCGCCGGTCCACGTCCTGGGCCTGAGCAGGGACGAGGCCAGCGAGCGCGCCCAGGAACTGTTGGACCTGGTGGGGCTGGGCGACAAGATCGACGCCCACCCGACCCAGCTCTCCGGCGGCCAGCAGCAGCGCGTGGCGATCGCCCGCGCGCTGGCGATGCGACCGGAGATCCTGCTCCTGGACGAGGTCACCTCGGCCCTGGACCCGGAGCTGGTCGCGGGCGTGCTGGACGTGCTGCGCGAGGTCGCCGAGACCACCGACATCACGATGCTGTGCGTGACCCACGAGATGGGCTTCGCCCGGGACGTGTCGCACCGCGTCCTGATGTTCGACAAGGGCCAGATCGCCGAGGAGGGTCACCCCGACCAGATCTTCGGCGACCCTCAGGAGGAGCGGACCAAGTCCTTCCTCAAGTCGGTCCTGGAGAACGGCCACTGACCCTTCCCGTACCCGGGCCGTGACACCTTCGCGAGGGCGTCGGCCGGGTCGCCGCGGCGACCCGGCCGACGCCCTCGCCCGTGCGCGCGGGTCGTGATCGGCCCGACGACCGGGTGACGACATACCGTAGCCATTAAGTCGCTTTTAGTTTTCCCTGGGGCAGAATGTGTGTTCTGAGACAGGGGGGACTCTTGTGACCATGGTGCGAAGATGGGGGCTCGCCTGGGGGGCCGCCTTCGCCGCGGCCCTGATCGCGGGGACGCTGTTCGCCCATCCCGGCCTGCGGGAGGACGTCTTCGGCGACTCGGCCGTGCTGCTTCTCATCTCCTGGCTCCCGATGGCCATCGGCGGAGTGATGGCCTGGGGGCTCGTCCAGGCGTTCGGCCGCCGCGAGGAGCTCGACCGGCGGATCGTCGCCGCCATGGACGGCCATCCGCTCTACCGGGAGCTGGGCTGGATGGTGCTCCTGCTGGCCGGTTTCGTGGTTTCGATGGTCTTACTGTCGATGCTCTTCGCCTTCTACGGAGCCGAGACGGGGATCGCTCCGGACCTGGCGATGTCGGTCGCCCTGGTGTCCAGGCTGCTGTTCCTGTTCGCGATCCCGCTGCTGCTTCTGGACCGCTCGGGGATCACCGTCGAGGGCAAGGGCACGGCCATGCCGTCGATCGCGTTGAAGGCGGTCGAGCCCTGGCGCTGGCTCGGGCTGATCCCCGTGGCCGTCTCGGTCGGGCTGATCGGCTACCTGATCCTGCCGCACATCGGACTGCCCGAACCCTCGCTGGCCCTGTACGCGATGCTGGTGGCCTTCGCCGTGATCGCGGGGTGCGAGGAGATCTTCTTTCGCGGCATGATGCAGACCCGGCTGGAACTGCTCCTGGGCCGGTGGGGCGGCATCACGGTGACCTCGGTGGTGTTCGCGGTGACCTACGCGCTCATTCAGCCCTACGACGCCGTCTCCCAGCTTCCCGGTCACGACCTCGTGCACGACACGGGGCTGGCCCTGCTCACCTACGGCGCCGCGAGCCTGCTCTACGGCTACCTGTGGGCGTGCTTCCGCAACACGTGGATCAACGTCCTCATGCGCGTGGTGATGTTCGTCCTCATCCTTCCGCCGGACCTCCAGGTCGGGATCGCCCGCTAAGGGGCCCGTCGGAGCAGGTCGGACGGTGTGCTCCCGCAGTGCGCGCCCGGCTGGGCGCACCCCGTCCGACCGCGGCGCGCCGGCGCCCCGTGCGGAAAATTTTTCCGGCATCCGCGGAGGGAGCGCAGGACATGGGTAGACAAGCCCCATAGCGGTCGCGTTTCGGTCATTTTCCCCTCATGGGGTTGTCACCGGGTGGTCATGAAAAAGGGGGAGTCTGCCCACTGTGAGCACGGAATCAGCGTCAACGCCAGCGGGCCCCGGCACCGCGGAACTGCCCGCCGACAGGTTCATGGACCGGGAGGAGGGTTGGCTCCGCTTCAACCAGCGGGTGCTCGAACTCGCCGAGGACGAGGACATCCCGCTGCTCGAACGGGCCCGTTTCCTCGCCATCTTCGCCAGCAACCTGGACGAGTTCTTCATGGTCCGGGTCGCCGGGCTCAAACGCCGTCTGGCCACGGGGCTGTCCGTCGCCTCGGCCAGCGGTCACCACCCGCGGGACCTCCTCGAACGCATCTCCCTGTTCACGCACGAACTCATGCGGCGCCAGACATCCTGCTTCGAGGACAGCGTCGCCCCCGCCCTGGCCGAGGAGGGCATCCGCATCGTCCGGTGGAACGAACTGGACACCGCCGAACGCGAGTACCTGCACGGCTACTTCCGCCGGTCCATCTACCCGCTGGTGACCCCGTTCGCGGTCGACTCGGCGCACCCCTTCCCCTACATCTCCGGGCGTTCGCTCAACCTCGCCGTCACCGTCCGGGACCCGCACGACGAACGGCACATGTTCGCCCGGGTCAAGGTACCCAGTTCGCTGCCCCGGTTCATCGAACTCACCACACACGGTGGCGGCCGCTTCGTGCCGGTCGAGGACATCATCGCCGCGCACCTGCCCCAGCTCTTCGAGGGCATCCAGGTGGTCGAACACCACGCCTTCCGGGTCACCCGCAACGCGGACCTGGAGGTCGACGAGGACGAGACCGACGACCTCGTCCAGTCGCTGGAGAACGAGCTCCTGCGCCGCCGGTTCGGCCCGCTCGTGCGCCTGGAGGTGGAGCAGACCATCAGTGACGAGGTGCTGTCGATCCTCCGCGAGGAGCTGGGCGCGGAGGAGGAGGAGATCTACCGAGTCCCCGGCCCGCTCAACCT
The DNA here is from genome assembly GCF_055763695.1 of Nocardiopsis moroccensis. Lineage (NCBI taxonomy): Bacteria > Bacillati > Actinomycetota > Actinomycetes > Streptosporangiales > Nocardiopsidaceae > Nocardiopsis > Nocardiopsis moroccensis. Next base: position 5,756,065 of record NZ_CP199747.1, read on the forward strand.
GGCCGGCCTCACCCAGATCGCCGACACCGACCGACCCGAACTGCGGTACCCGCCCATGGTCCCGGTCGAACCGCGCGCCCTGACCTCCGGCGACCTGTTCGCGGCCATCCGGGAACGCGAGATCCTGGTCCACCACCCCTACGAGTCCTTCGCCACCACCACGGAGCGCTTCCTGGAGCTGGCCTCGGCCGACCCGAAGGTCGTGGCGATCAAGCAGACCCTGTACCGCACCAGCGGGGACTCCCCCATCGTGGAGTCGCTCATCGAGGCCGCCCGAGGGGGCAAGGAGGTCGTGGTCCTGGTCGAGGTCAAGGCCCGCTTCGACGAACAGAACAACATTCAGTGGGCCCGCAAGCTCGAACGCGCGGGCTGCCACGTGGTCTACGGGGTCGTCGGCCTCAAGACCCACTGCAAGCTGTCCATGGTCATCCGCAAGGACGACGACGGGCTGTTGCGCCGCTACTGCCACGTCGGCACCGGGAACTACAACCCGAGCACCGCGCGCATCTACGAGGACTTCGGTCTGTTCAGTGCCGACTCCGAGGTCGGCGAGGACGTCAGCGAACTGTTCAACAGCCTCACCGGCTTCTCCCGCAAGAAGCACTACCGCAGGCTGCTGACCGCCCCCGCGGCCTTGCGCAAGGGGCTGCTCCAGCAGATCGACACCGAGATCGAGAACAGTCTCAAGGGGGAGCCCGCCCGCATCCGTATCAAGGTGAACTCCCTGGTCGACGAGGCTGTCATCGACGCCCTCTACCGCGCCTCGCAGGCAGGGGTCAGCGTCGACCTGTGGGTACGGGGCAGCTGCGTGCTGCGCGCCGGGGTTCCGGGGCTGTCCGAGAACATCCGGGTGCGCAGCATTCTCGGACGCTTCCTCGAACACTCGCGGGTCTTCGTCTTCGCCAACGGCTGGCGGCCCAGGGTGTGGATCGGCAGCGCGGACCTGATGCCCCGCAACCTCGACCGGCGGGTGGAGGCGCTGGTCCGGATCGCCGAACCCGAGCAGTGCCGCCGTTTGGTGGGCATCATGGACCTGGCGATGTCCGACAAGACCTCCTCCTGGCGACTCGAACCCGACGGCACGTGGAAACGGGTCACCCATGACGAGGAGGGACAACCGCTGGTCGACCTCCAGGACACCCTGCGGGGCGACCGGCACCTGAGAGTGGTGGACGGGTGAACACCCATGAATCCGGGACCGGAACCTTCGGCTCCGACATCCGAGTGACCAGTGCCTTCCCCCCGAGAGACACGGCGGTGGGCGGTTACCTGGAGCCGATCCGGGCAGCCGGGGCGGTGCTCTGGCGAGACTCCTCCCAGGGTCGGGAGGTCGTCCTCATCCGCCGTCCGGACCGCGACGACTGGACCCTGCCCAAGGGCAAGCTCAAGAACGGGGAGCACCCCGTCACCGGCGCGGTCCGGGAGGTGGAGGAGGAAACCGGGCTGACCCCCGTGATGGGGCGCCGCCTGCCGCCGCAGCGCTATCTCAAGGACGGTTGGCCCAAGCAGGTGGAATGGTGGGCGGCCACCCCGGCCCAACCGGGCGGGACCATCGACTACGAACCCAACGAGGAGGTGGAGGCCGTGGAGTGGGTGCCCGTCGGGGCGGCCCGCGAACGGCTCACCTACGACCACGACGTCCGGGTCCTCGACAACTTCCGGGCCGGACCGGCCCGGACCTTTCCGGTGGTCCTGCTACGCCACCTCTCGGCGGGGGAGAAGCGGGCCTGGAACGGCGACGACCTGCTGCGCCCGCTCGACGGGACCGGCAGGGCCGACGCGTTGGCCCTGCCCCGGGTGCTGGCCGCCTACGGCCGGCCCCGCGCGGTGTCCTCGTCGGCGGCGCGCTGTACCGAGTCCCTCCTCCCCTACACGGTCGAGTGCGACGTTGCGATGCGTACCGAACGCGCCTTCACGGTGGGCCGTGAAGGGAAGGGGTACGAGGTGGAGGAAGCCAAGGAGGCGTTCGGGCGGATCCTGGCGGAGAGGCTGCCCACCGTGGTGTGCACGCACGGCGAACTGGTACCCCAACTGATGACCGAGGCGCTCACCCTGTTGGGCGCACCGCTGTCCCAGCAGCGCAGCCTGCGCAAGGGGTCCTTCTGGGTCGTGCACGTGTCATCGGACGGCGCGCTGGCCGGGGTGGAGCGGCACGCCGTGCGGGAGTGAGCGGTCCCAACGGCACCCGTCGGCCCCGGTGAGGGCGGTGCGGGGAGCGGTGACATGATGCGGTCATGGCCAAACACATGGTGGCTCGGAGCGTTGTCGTCGACGCTCCGGCCAAGAGCATCTTCGACCTCGTCGCCGCGCCCTCCCAGCACCCCGTGTTCGACGGGTCGGGCACCGTCCAGCAGGCGCACTTCGGCCCGGAGCGGCTGGAGTTGGGCTCCGAGTTCGGTATGGACATGAGGATGCTCGGGCTTCCCTATCGGATGACCAACCGGGTGGTGGAGTTCGAGGAGGGACGGCTCATCGCCTGGCGGCACGTCGGGTCGCACCGCTGGCGCTACGAGTTCGAGGAGCTGGCCGGGGGAGGGACCCTCGTCACCGAGACCTTCGACTACTCGCGGGGGCAGGCGGCCCTCTACGTGCTGAGCGGTGCCCCGGCGCGCAACGCCCGGGGCATCGAGCGGACGCTGGAGCGCCTCCGGGCGGCGGCGGAGGCCGGAGCGGCCTGACGGGGCCCGCCCCCCCGGCGGGCGCCGCGCCAGTCGTCCCCCACGCGTCCGGGCCCCGGTCACACGACCGGGGCCCGGAGCCTCCGGCCGGACCCGTGGACGGGCCCGGTACCGGGAGGTCAGTAGTAGCCGTGGTAACCCCTACTCCAACCCGTGTCCCGGTCCTTCTCGGGCCAGTAGCCGTACCCGTACTCGTGGCCCTGCTCGGCCACGGTGCGGTGGGCGTGGTCGTACCCGTCGTAGCCCTCGTACCCCCCGCCCGCGGCGGCGGGGGAGGCGGCCATGGCCACGGCGGCGCCGGTGGCCAGGGTCATGAGGCTGAGAGCGGCGAAGCGTTTCACACGAAATCCTTGCTCTTTGTAGTCGTGTTGCTACTTACAGTCGTGACTGTAGGTGGGGTGTGTTTGTTTGGCCAGTTCATCGCTTCCGAAACAGGGAGAGTTTTCGGACCGGACCCCGGCCGACCGCCCGACACGGCACCCTCCGAAATGCCCTAAAGTTCGGCAGGGGCCCGTGTTCTCCGCGCCTCCCGGACGCCGCGGTGCCGGCTGAGCGGGCCCGCTGACGGCAGTCCGGTCGACGCAGGGAGTCGGGAGTCCAGTGGTGGGAACGAGCTTGGGTGACGTGTGGCAGGACGTACTGTCCGTCCAACCCGACCCGGAGCAGTGGATCGTCGTCACGACGGCGGTGGTCGCCCTGGCAGCCGTCCTGCTGGGCCCGCCGTGGCGGGTGGCGCGCAACGTCGTCACCATCGCCCACGAGGGCGGGCACGCCCTCGTCGCCCTGCTCAGCGGGCGTCAGCTCACCGGGATCCGGTTGCATTCGGACACGTCCGGTGTGACGGTCTCCCGGGGCAGGCCCACGGGCATCGGCATGATCCTCACGGTCTTCGCGGGATATGTCGCCCCGACCGTGATCGGACTGCTCGGCATCCTCATGCTGATGTCGGGGCGTATCACCGCGCTGCTGTGGTTGAGCATCGTCGTGCTCGCCGCCATGCTGCTGATGATCCGCAACTTCTACGGCGCGCTGTCGATCGTGGTCACCGGGGCGGTGGTCTTCGGCGTCAGCTGGTTCACCCCGCACGAGGTCCAGGCGGCCTTCGCCTACCTGTTCATCTGGTTCCTGCTCTTCGCCGGGGTGCGCCCGGTCATCGAGCTCCAGTCGCAGCGCGTACGCAACCCCTCACCGCACTCCGACGCGGATCAGCTGGCACGCCTCACCGGCCTGCCGGGCACCTTCTGGGTGATGGTGTTCCTGCTGGTGAACGTGGCCGTCACCGCGCTGGGCGTGTGGATGCTGTTCTTCTGAGCCCGGTGCTCTTCCGGACCCGGAGCCGGCCCCGGACACGACGACGGGCCCCGCGTGCCGACGCGGGGCCTTCGTGTGCTGCTCGGGGCGTGCCGCCCGGGGCTAGTTCGCGGCCTGCGGTGCGGCCAGCGCCTGGGAGACCGAGGGGTACACCGGGATCCGGGTGTCCAGCGCGGTCACACGCAGGGTCTGTACCACCCGCGGCACGGGCGCGGCGATCACCAGGAGGGCCTGCTGCTCCTTGGCGGCCTTGAGCGCGCGGATGAGCACGCGCAGCCCACTGGAGTCGATGAACCGCAGATCGGAGCAGTCCAGCACGACACGGCCGAAGGGCTGTGTGGTCAACGCCTCCGTGACCGCCTCCTGGAAGCGGGTCTCGGTGGCCATGTCGATCTCCCCGTCCAGGGCCAGGACGCGTCCGGACTCGTGCAGGGTGGAGGAGATGGTCAGGTCGGGCATTGCGACTCCGGCGTACTCGGGCCGTGCCCGGTGGGTCGGCGAGGCAGGCCGCGCGTCGCCCCACCGGGGACGCGTGGTGACCGGTGCGTTGGTTGCGTTACCGCGTGAGCCAAGCTGATGGTTCATCTAGTTCCTTGCGTGGTGCCCCGGGCTGGAAACCGGGGGAGGAAACGCCTTTCTCGCCTGGTTTGCTCGGAAAAGCACGGCACCTTGAGGAACGCGTCGAACTGCGTCGAAAGTTCCTGGTGCTGTGCGTGTCATCGATGATGACGGCGTTCGAGGGTTCGGGGACTGGAGTGCGTTGCCCCCGCGCCCGGCGGTTCCGCCGGAGGCTCGGGTGCCGTGTCCGGCCCTCTGCTCGTGAGAACCCGCCTACGGCGGCGGGCATTCCCCGGTGGGTGTCGGCGGGGAGTGTGGCTGGGCCGGTCGTCCCCTCCGGTTCGACCCCCCGTGTGCCCTGTCGCGGCACCGGGTTCTGAGTCACCGAGGTCGTCCAGCCTCGGACTTTACCACAGCGCCGTGGCCGTTTCGTGACGTGAGAGACGCCGGGTCGTGCCCGTGCGGCCTACCTTTCCCGGGAGTGGTGAGGTATGGGTCACATCGGCTGTGCATGCCCGATCCGCTCGGGTTCCGGAGCCGGCTCCTGGTCGCGCTGCTGGAGGGCCCAGACACAGGCGGAGAGGGTGAGCGGCACCGCCACGGTCAGGGCCAGGGCGGGGATGGCCACCCCCGAGTCGTTGGCGGCGAAGCCCACCAGCGCGGTCACCAGGGATCCGGTCAGACCCGCGCGGAGGGTCGGAGCGTACTCGTAGGCCCGCTGGAGCGCCCCGATCCGCCAGTTCCCCGGCCGGTTGAGGACTGCGAAGAGGAACAGCAGGGCCCCGGCGGCCAACAGGGTCAGGTGCCAGTTGCCCAGGGTGCCCAACATCGCGCCCAGTTTGCGGGCAAGCACGGTTCCGGCCTCCCCGTTCACCACCTGGGTCGCGAACGCGCCGAAGTGGCTCCGCTCCGCCACCGGCCTCAGGTAGTCCATCCAGGCCAGCACGGAGATGGCCGTGACCGCGGACACGCCCACCACGGCCAGACGCACCGGGGTGATCCGCACCCCCGCGATCATCATGGTGGTCACCGCCAGCCCGGGGATCAGGGCGATGACCCCGCCGAAGTCGGTGCCCAACCCCGGCCAGCCGACGATCAGCACCGAGGCCGCCCCGACGACCAGGGCCGTGACGACCGCCGCGCGCCGTCTGCCCCGGGAGATCAGCACGTGGGCGACGCCCGCGACCGCCATGAGCATGCCGGTCGCGAAGGTGGCGAAGGCGATGTTGCCGATCCCGTAGAACCGGCCGGCCACGATCGGCGAGTACCCGGTGGGCGAGTTCATCTGGAGGTTCGCGCCGAAGCAGAGATCGAGGAAGAGCACGACGGTGGTCGCGCCGGCCACCACCGTCATCGGGCCGAGGATGCTCCTCCGCCACGGGCCCGCGACGGCCAGGACCACCACCAGGGCGTCCGCGGCCAGCACCGAGGCCAACAGCGCCAGCGGCGGGGTGGTCGCCGTCCACCACGGGATCAGGTTGGCCAGATAGCTCGCCACCGGGAAGGCCGCACCCGCCAAGGCCACGACCCTGGTCACCGACAGCACCAGGGCCCGCTTCCCCCGCTCGCAGTCGGAGTACCGGTGCAGCGCGTAGGCGGCCGCCGCGTAGATGAGCAGTTGGAGTGCGACCAGGCCGCTGAAGAACCCGGGGACGGCGGAACCCACGACCACGGCGGCGGTGTTGAAGGCCACCAGCCGGTCGACGGCCTCCTCGATGTCCCCCGGGCGTTCGCCCAGCTGCCAGACCCGGCCTCCGGTGGGCTCGGCCGGGCGCACGCCCAGGGCGGCCAGCACGGTCACACTCGTGTCGGTCAGCGCCACCAGACCGGGGCGCCGCGTCGACTCCGAGGCCAGGTACGCTCCGGGGCCCGTCACCTCCCCGTCGGTCTTCGTCCCGCTCATCGCCACGGTCAACTGTGAGGGGCCGGTGTCCATGGAGACTCCGACCACCGTCAGGGAGGCGCCGTCCGGCAGGAGTCCGGTGAGGGCGGCCAGCCGGGAGTCGATCCTCTCCAGGGCCTCGTCACGCTCCCATTCGGGCACGTCGGGATCGGATTCGTCGGGATCGGGTTCGGCGGGCCCCCGCCCGTCCGCCCCCCGCCCGGCCGGGAGCTCGGGGTACAGGCGGGTGAGTTCGGGCAGTTCGACCACGGCCAGGGACACGCCTCGGAGCCGTTCCGGGGTGAGCTCGCGCACGGTGTCCACGTAGTGGTCGACCCTGCCCGACTCGTCGGCGGCTCCCAGCGCTGCGCCCGGACCGGCGGCCAGGGTGAGGCCGCCCCGGTCGCGCACGGTCTGGCCGAGCATGCCGACCGGTGCGGCGAAGGGCGCCCCCGCGTTCTGCTCGATGTAGGACCCGTACCCGGGCACGGCCGCCCCCGAGCCGTCCACGACCGGCTCCGGAGCCGCTTCGCACACGGTGAAGCGATCGCGCTCGGCCAGGGCGCGCTGCCCGGCGGAGACCGAGAGCCAACCGTCCGTGGGGCAGGTGCGGGAGGTGGCGGTGCGGATCGACACGTTACCGATCGCGCCGACCTCGGCCAGTTCCCACAGAGTGGGCGTGCGCTCGGGGGTGACGTCCTCCCACAGCAGGCCGGGGACGCCCACCAGGACCACGGGGCCGGAGCGGGTGATGTCGGGGTCGGCCCCGGGCGCGCTCACGGCCCCCGCCGCGGCGGGGGCCGTGCACACCAGGACCGCGGCTGCCAACAGGAGGGCGTACAGGCGCACTCCCGGGCGTAGGCAGAGCCGTCGACTCGGTGACATGGCGGCCCCCTCTGATCGCGTGATCGCCTCGGCCGCCCACACTAGTGATCAGGCGGCTCTGAGCGGGGAAAACGGCGATTCCGGACGCGGGGTCGCGAACGCGTCCAGGCGCCGGAACCGCGTGGCGCGTTCCGGGGGGAGCGCCCAGGGCGCGGCCGGGGGAGCGGTCAGGGGGCCAGGCCCCACTCCCGCAGGGTCTCGTCGGCGTCGGGCAGGGGGCGGCCCCTGGTGACGCCGCCGGGGGTGCGGTCGAACCGCGGGGCCGGGCCGGGCAGGACCCGTCCGCCCTCCCGGACGAGCGCCCCGCGGGCCCGCACGTGCGGGTGGTCGGGTGCCTCCTCCGGGGACAGGACCGGCATCACGCAGGCGTCGGTGCCCTCGAAGACCGCGCCCCACTCGTCGCGGGTGCGCGTGCGCAGCACCTCGGCGAAGCGCTCGCGCAGCCGGGGCCAGCCCGCCTGGTCCCACTGCTCGGGCAGGTCCTCGCCGACCAGCCCGGTGCCCTCCAGGAACGCGGCGTAGAACTGCGGCTCGATGCAGCCGACGGACACGTGCCCGCCGTCGGCGCACTCGTAGACGTCGTACCAGGGGGCCCCGGTGTCGAGGTAGTTGGTGCCGCGTTCGTCGCTCCACGAACCGCGTGCCCGGTCCTCCAGCACCATCGACATCAGCAGGGCGCTGCCGTCGACCATGGCGGCGTCGACGACCTGGCCGCGTCCGGAGCCCTGCCGCTCCAGGAGGGCGGCGAGGACACCGGTGACCGCGAACATCGTGCCGCCGGCGAAGTCACCGAGCAGGTTGATCGGGGGGACCGGGGGGCCTCCCGCCCGGCCGATCGAGTGCAGGGCCCCGTTCACGGACACGTAGTTCATGTCGTGCCCGGCGGTGTGGGCCAGCGGGCCCTCCTGTCCCCAGCCGGTCACGCGCGCGTACACCAGGCGGGGGTTGAGCTCCAGGCAGTCGTCGGGGCCGAGCCCTCGGCGCTCCATCACCCCGGGTCGGAAGCCCTCCAGGAGGACGTCGGCCCGTGAGACGAGTTCGCGTGCGCGGGCCAGGCCCTCCTCCGACTTGAGGTCGACGCCCAGTACGGGGCGCCCCTCGCTCATGTGCGGCCCGGCGGAGCCCGCGCGCATGGCCTTCGCCGCCTGCGGGCGGTCGATCCGGATGACGCTGGCGCCCAGGTCGGCCAGGAGCATCCCGGCCATCGGCGCCGGGCCGATCCCGGTGAACTCGACGACGCGGATTCCGTTGAGGGGTCCCATGGTGCCTCCGGGGCTCAGGCTTACTAGAACGACGTTCGGTTCATTGTGCAGGGTAGGCCCCGCCGCCGCCAGGCCGCCCCCCGGCTGGTGACGGAGAAAGGGAAAAGATCACCTTCGGGGATTTTGTCAGTAAATGGTTTTTGGTCAAAGACAAAAGCATTTCCAGGGGTGGTGTTAATGTGACCCTGTTCAGCTGCCGGATGGCCGAACGGCCACTCGCTCTCCCCGTGCGCGCCATGCCCGAACAGCGACGACACCTCCGGGGGCGTGAACGCTCCGCAACGGGAGCGCCCCCCGGAATTCCCACACACGATCAGTCCTTCCGCGCAGAAGGGTGCAGAAGTCATGTCCGCAAAAACCGGGAGGAACGGGGGCGCCCGTCGCTCCAGGAGGCACCAACGCTCCCGTCCGTCCCCGCCCCCGCTCCTCCTCCTGGCGGCCGCGGTCGCCGGACTCGTCGCGGCGGGCGGCGGTACCGCCATGGCCGTGGAGAAGAACGTCACCCTGGACGCCGACGGTGCGCAGACCCAGGTCAGCACCTTCGGCGGGACCGTCCAGGACGTCCTCGACTCCGCCGGGATCCAGCTCGGCGAACACGACGCCGTCGCACCCGCCCCCGACACCCCCGTCAGTAGCGGAGACCACGTCATCGTCCGATCCCCGCGTGCGGTCACCATCGACCTCGACGGCCACGAGCACGTCCACCGGGTGAACGCCGCCACCCTCGGCGAGGCCCTCCACCAGATCGGGCTCGACCCGGAGGGCGTCGAGCTCTCCCGGGGCCACGACACCCCCGTCCCCGAGGACGGCCTCTCCGTCAGCGCCGAGCGCGCACCCCGCATGGTCGTCATGTACGACACGGTCCGCTCCGAGACGCGCACCACCGGCGGAACCGTCCAGGACGTCCTCGACTCCGCCGGGATCGAGCCCGGCGAACACGACATCGTCTCCCCCGAACCCGACGAGCCCGCCGAACCCGACATGGTCGTCCGGGTGGTGCCCGTCCTCGGCACACCCGAGACGGAGGAGATCGTCATCGAGGCACAGACCGTGGAACGGGAGAACCCCGACCTCCCCGAGGGCGAACGCGAGGTCGTCACCGAACCCGAGGACGGGCTCAAGGAGGTGACCACCGCCCTGGTCCTGCGCCACGGGGAGGAGGTCGAGCACGAACTGGCCGAGGAGGTCGTCACCGAGCCCGTGCAGGGCCTGGTGGAGATCGGCACCAAGGTCGAGGAGGACGTCTCCGCCCCGTCCCCGGCCGGAGGCGGGGCGGCCGGCCTCGACTGGGCCGGGCTCGCCGAGTGCGAGTCCGGCGGCGACCCCGCGGCGGTCAACTCCGCGGGCGGCTACTACGGCCTCTACCAGTTCAGCACCAGCACCTGGGCGTCCGTCGGCGGCAGCGGCCTGCCCTCCGAGGCCGGCCCGGCCGAACAGACCCGGCGCGCACAGCAGCTCTACGACGCGGTCGGCGGGAACTGGCAGAGTCAGTGGCCGCACTGCGGGGTCCACCTCTTCGACTGAGCCCGGCGGTCCACCCGACCGACCGGTCCCCCCGGGGCGGACGAGCAGGTGGGCGGCGGCCGGCAAGATGTGTGGGTGACACAGACACCCGCACCCGACCCCGACGACCGTTCCCGCCTGCTCACCCCCGCCAACGTGCGGGCGCTCGCCGAGCGGTTCGGTGTCAGGCCCACCAAGACCCTGGGCCAGAACTTCGTCATCGACCACGGCACCGTCCGCCGCATCGTCCGCGTCGCGGGCGTGGGCGCCGACGACGTGGTCGTCGAGGTGGGGCCCGGGCTCGGCTCGCTCACCCTCGCCCTGCTCCCGCACGTCCGCCGGGTCACGGCGATCGAGATCGATCCGGCACTGGCCGAGGCGCTGCCCGGGACCGTCGCCGACCACGCACCCGACCTCGCCGACCGGCTCACCGTGGTCCCCGGCGACGCCATGCGTATCACCGAGCTCCCCGGGCCCGCACCCACCGCGCTCGTGGCCAACCTGCCCTACAACGTCTCCGTGCCCGTCCTGCTGCACCTGCTCGAACTCCTCCCCGCCCTGGAGCGGGTCCTGGTCATGGTGCAGTCCGAGGTCGCCGACCGGATCACCGCCACACCCGGTGGCCGCATCTACGGCGTGCCCTCCGCGAAGGTCGCCTGGTACGCGGCCGCGCGTCGCGCCGGGACGGTCGGACGCAATGTCTTCTGGCCGGCCCCCAACGTCGACTCCGGGCTGGTGGAGCTGGTCCGCCGGCCCCAGCCGAGCACCGAGGTCCCTCGCGAGGAGGTCTTCAGGGTGATCGACGCGGCCTTCGCCCAGCGCCGGAAGACCCTGCGCGCCGCCCTGGCCGGCTGGGCGGGCTCGGCCCCCGCGGCCGAGGAGGCCCTGCGCGCCGCCGGGGTGGACCCCAGGGCGCGGGGCGAGTCCCTGGGCATCGAGGAGTTCGCCGCCATCGCCGAGCACCGACCGGGGTAGGCCGGGCCGGGCGCGGGAGCGGTCAGTCCCGCTCCGGCGGGGACGCGGATCCCCCGGACTCACGGGCCCTGGACCGGAACAGCGCCCGGGCCACTCCGGCCACACCCAGGCCCAACGCGAGTACCGGCAGCAACCACATCACGTCGAACTCCCACGAACCGCTGCCCCGGACGACGAAGGCGACCGCGAGCCCGAGGAACAGCAGCCCCGCGACGAGCGAACCCCAGTCAGTTCTGCGCTTGGCCATGCCGCACCTCCACCTTCCCGACCACCACGTCGGTGCGCACGTTGATCACGGGCACCCCGTCCTGGTCCGTATCGTCTCCGGACCCCTCAGCGGACTCCTCCGTCTCTTCGTTCCCGGTGCTCTCCCCGGAACCCCCGCCGTCACCGGCGGACCCCGGGGGAGCCGTCGGCTCGAAGGTCTCCTCGTAGCCGAGGGACCAACCGTGGCGTTCACCGCTCCCGCCCTCCGGGGCGGGGGACTCGATCGCGCCGAGCCCGACCTGCGAGGTCACGTTGGTGCGTGCGTCCTCGGGCACCACCAGGACCAGCTCGCCCGCGTCCACCCTGACCGCGACGTCCACCGTCTCCCCCGGCGGGAGTCCGGTGGCGAGGTCGCCCAGGTCCAGCGTGCCCGCACCCACGTGCAGCCGCAGGTCCTCGGAGCCCGCCTCGGCGAGCGTGGCGGGCTGCCACACCCTCTCGCCGTACCGCAGCCCGGTGACGTCGGTCGAGGCCACCAGGACGGAGGCCGTCACCGCCAGGCAGCCGAGGAACATCAGTCCGCGCGGGTTGCCGGCCCAGGTGCCGATCAGTGAGAACAGTCCGACCACCGCCACCGCGGTCGCCGTGAAGTAGACACCGAACTCCGGGCCGAACAGGAGCTCGGCGGTCGACGCCCCGGACAGGGGCGGACCCAGGTGAGGAGCCGAGAACGCCCACACGACGGCCACGGCCACCACGGTCCACAGCGCGTGCGAGGCGAGGGGGGAGCGCCTGGCCCCCCGTGCGCTCCGCTCGCCGCAGCCGCCGCGGGTCCCGCCTCCGCCGTCCTCGACACCGCCGTCGTCGGGCTCGTCCTCCTCGCCGTCGTCCCCGCCGTCCTCCGTGCCGAGTGACGTGCGCTCCGACACCACCGCCAGGTCCACCGGCCCCTGCGGAGCCGAGGCCCACGGCTGGGCCGGGTTGTAGTAGGCGGGTACCGGTTGCGGTACCGGCCCGGCGGGAGGGGGCTCGTGCGCGGCCAGGTCCGAGCGGAGCGCCAGCAACGAGGTGCGCAGGTCCACCCCCCGGTTCCGGGCGGTCAGCAGCCCCAGGACCAGCGGGATCGCCAGGACCATCGTCCCCCAGCTGAACCCGCCCACCAGGCTGAGCGCCGTCGCCCCGGCCAGGCCCACCGTCAGCAGCTTCAGTACCGCGTGTGGTGGGATGCCCCGGTTCAGCATCTGCTCGAAGGTCGCCGGCCCGCCCTGGGGGTCGCGCATCAGCATCCACGCCGCGGTGTACAGCACCAGCCCCGTACCGCCGCCGAACGCCGTCAGCACGAACGCGGCGCGCCAGACCACCGGATCGACCCGCGTGTACGCGCCCAACCCGGCGCACACACCGGCCAGGGCCCGCCGCTCGTCGTCGCGGCGCAGCTCGGGCCCGGCGGCCCCGCCGGGGACGTCCGCGGCCGAAGCGCCCGACACAGGGCCGGTCCCCCCGTCGGGCCCCGTCGGCTCCTCACCGTCGGTCATAGTCGATCACCACACTTTCCTCATGGAACCATCGTGGCCTCCGGTGCGTCGTCGGGGGAATCCGGGACGACCCTGAACCCACCCTGACCGGGACACCAGGGCAGGACCAGGGGCACGCCCCCGATGCCCCACGGGGGTCGCACAGGGCATGCTGGAAACCATCCAGTCCCACGCGCGCGCCGGGACGACCCCGGCGTGCCACAGACGAGAGCGGTGATCGGGCGGTGCCAACGACAGCCGTGGAGACCCCGCGGTTCACCCGGGCGGTCGACGGCAGACTCCTCGGCGGTGTCGCCTCGGGCCTGGCCCGGCACCTGGGCCTGGACCCGCTCGTGGTCCGGCTGGCGTTCATGGCCCTCGCCGTCGGCGGTATCGGGGTGGCCGTCTACGCGGCCCTGTACTTCCTCGTGCCCCAGGAGGAGGTGACCGAGGAGGGCCCCGGGCGGACCGAGGACGCCCGACGCCGGGGCCGCGACATCTCGCAGCTCATCGCCTACGTCGGCCTCGCCGCCGCGCTGGGCATGCTCTTCCTGGTCTTCGGCGGCGTCTTCGACCCCCTGCTGTGGTTCGTCATCTTCGGTGCGCTCGGGGCCACCATCCTGTGGCAACAGGCCAACCCCGCCGAACGCGACGAGTGGATGAACAGCACCGTCAGCCGTTCGCGCCCCAAGAGCATCATGCGCACCACCGCGGGCATCCTGCTCGTCGTCGTCGGGGTCATCGGCTTCCTGGTCTTCCAACAGCAGCTCCAGGAGGCCCGGGCCGGACTCACCTTCGCGTTCACCCTCATCGCCGGGATCTCGCTGATCGTCGCCCCCTGGATCATCGGGCTCATCCGCGAACGCGACTCCGAACGCCGCGAGCGCATCCGCAACGCCGAGCGCGCCGAACTCGCCGCGCACATCCACGACTCCGTGCTGCACACCCTCACCCTCATCCAGCGCCGCGCCGACGACCCGCGCGAGGTCCAGCGCCTGGCCCGGGTCCAGGAACGGGCCCTGCGCAGTTGGCTCTACCAGCGCCCCGCCGACGCCGAGACCACCGTGTCCCCCGGGTTGGAACGGGTGGCCGCCGAGGTCGAGGAGGAGCACGGCGTGCCGATCGAGGTGGTGTGCGTCGGCGACGCCCCCATCGACGACGGCGTCAGCGCGATGCTCCGCGCCGCCCGCGAGGCCATGGTCAACGCTTCCAAGTACGCCGGGAGCGACAGCATCTCGGTGTTCGGCGAGGTCGAGGAGGAAGAGGTCCTCGTGTTCGTCCGCGACCGGGGCGCCGGGTTCGACCTCGGCGACATCCCCGAGGACCGGATGGGCGTGCGCGGCTCCATCATCGGCCGGATGGAACGCCACGGCGGTTCGGCCCGCATCCGCACCGAACCGGGCGAGGGCACGGAGGTTCAGCTCCGGATGCCGCGCATCCCGCAGATGTAGCCCTCCGCGGATGTGGTCCTCCGTGCCCGCCGGGACACGGAGCGGTACCGGCGGCGGCTCCGACCGGGCGGGGAGTCCGGATACGGACAGCGGGCGGCTACCCTCCCGAGGTGTTCCGTGGGTAGGGTCCAGGTGTGGGAGAAGAGAGCACGAACCTCAGTGACAAGGCGGCGGTACCCCGCGTCGTGATCGTGGACGACCACCGGTTGTTCCGCAGCGGGGTACGCGGCGAGCTCGGTGACGCTGTCAACGTCATCGGCGAGGCCGGGGACGTTGACAGCGCGGTGCACGTCATCGGAGAGACCCTCCCCGACCTCGTGCTCCTCGACGTCCACCTGCCCGGCGGCGGGGGAGTGGAGGTGCTCCGGCGCGTCCTCGCCAGGCACCCGCAGATCCGGTTCCTGGCGCTGTCGGTCTCCGACGCGGCCGAGGACGTCATCGGCGTGGTGCGTGGCGGCGCCCGCGGCTACGTCACCAAGACCATCTCCGGCAGGGAACTGGCCGACGCCATCGTCCGGGTCGCCGACGGGGACGCCGTGTTCTCCCCGCGCCTGGCCGGTTTCGTGCTCGACGCCTTCTCCGCCACCGACGCACCCCCGGTCGACCCCGAGCTCGACCGCCTCACCCAGCGCGAACGCGAGGTCCTGAGGCACATCGCTCGCGGCTACGCGTACAAGGAGGTCGCCAAGGAGCTGTTCATCTCGGTCAAGACGGTAGAGACGCACGTCTCCTCGGTGCTGCGCAAGCTCCAGCTGTCCAACCGTCACGAGCTGAGCCGCTGGGCCACCGCCCGCCGCCTGGTCTGACACCCCGGCACCCCGCAGACGCGAACGGCCGCCCCCTCGGGAGCGGCCGTTTCGGCTGTGCGGTGCGGTCCGGAGCACGGACCGGAGCGGGCGTCAGCGCAGAGAGTCGAGCATCCGGTCCAGGAACTCGTCCTCACGCACCCCGGTGACCACGCGCGCCGGACGGCGTTCGTCCTGCCCGGGGCGCAGCCGCCGGTCGGCCACGGTCATGCCGCGGGTCAGCGCCCCGGCCAGCTCCACCCGGAGCGGAGCGTCGAACGCCTCGGTGACCAGGTGCGGGTCCACCAGCACCGCCGCGGCCAGCGGGTCGTGCATCGCGCACTGGCGCACCCCGAAGATGCCCCGGTAGAACTCGGCGTAGAAGTCCAGGAACGCGGACGTCTTCTGCGCGCGCGTCCCGGGGACCTCCTTGAGCCGGTCCAGCCAGGAGCCGGTGGCCACCGTCCTCATGGTGATGTCCAACGCGACGAGGTCCAGGTCGAACCCGGCCGCGAACACGGCCTCGGCCGCCTCCGGGTCGTTGGCGATGTTGGCCTCGGCGTGCGAGGACACGTTCCCGGGCACCTCGACGGCGCCGCCCATCACCACCAGCCGCCGCACCAGTGCCGGCAGACGCGGCTCCAGCCCGAGCGCGAGCGCCAGGTTGGTCAGCGGGCCCACGGCCAGCACGTCGATCTCGCCCGGGTTCTCCCGCACCAGCCGCACGAGCAGCTCGGCGGCGGTCTCCGGTACCGGCGCGCGCACGGGTTCGGGAAGTTTGATGTCGCCCAGGCCGTTGCCGCCGTGCACGTGCCCGGCCAGGCGCGGCTCCTGCACCAGCGGCCGGGCGGCGCCCACCGCCACCGGCACGTCCGGGCGGTCGTACAGGTCGAGCAGGCGCAGTGCGTTCTGAGCGGTCACGTCGACGGCGTTGTTGCCGAACACCGCACCGATTCCGACGATTTCCACCTCCGACCGCGCGGCCAGGTAGGCGAGCGCGACAGCGTCGTCGATCCCCGGATCGCAGTCGACGAACACACGCATGGACTCCCGGTCAGCCAAGACCAATCTCCCCCCGATAAAGGACACGGACCAGCGAAGCAAAGGACTCGACTGGTGTGAAAACAGCCTAAGGCGCACTCGGCACCGGACGTGGACGGGCATGTCGCCGGTCGGCCGTAACCTGGTAGGCGTGTCCTCCCAAGAACAGCTTCTCGAAGGTCTGAACGGTCCCCAGCGCGACGCCGTCACCCACGCCGGCTCACCGCTCCTGATCGTGGCGGGCGCGGGCTCGGGCAAGACCCGTGTCCTCACCCACCGCATCGCCCACCTGATGGCCGAACGCGGGGTGCGCCCGGGGGAGATCCTCGCGATCACCTTCACCAACAAGGCCGCTGCCGAGATGAAGGAGCGCATCGAGGCCCTCCTCGGCACCCGTGCGGCCAACACCATGTGGACGATGACCTTCCACTCGGCGTGCGTGCGCATCCTGCGCCGGGAGGCGCACCGGCTGGGTTACCCCAGCAGCTTCACCATCTATGACGCCGCGGACTCCCAGCGCCTCATGCAGTTGGTGTGCAAGGAGCTGGACCTGGACCCCAAGCGTTTCCCGCCCCGGTCCTTCAGCTTCCAGGTGTCCAACCTCAAGAACGAGCTCGTCGACTACGACACCTTCTCCGAACAGGCCCAGAACGAGCAGGAGAAGAAGCTCGCCGAGGCCTACCGGCTGTACCAGCGCCGCCTCCACGAGGCCGGCGCCATGGACTTCGACGACCTGATCATGATCACGGTCAACCTGTTCCAGATGTTCCCTGACGTCGCCGAGTACTACCGGCGCCGGTTCCGGCACGTCATGGTCGACGAGTACCAGGACACCAACCACGCCCAGTACGTGTTCGTCCGTGAACTCGTCGGTGCGGCCGAGGACTCCGACACCAGCGTGGTCCCGCCCGCCGAACTGTGCGTGGTGGGCGACGCCGACCAGTCGATCTACGCCTTCCGGGGCGCGACCATCCGTAACATCCTGGAGTTCGAGCGCGACTTCCCGAACGCGCGCACCATCCTGCTGGAGCAGAACTACCGCTCCACCCAGAACATCCTCTCCGCCGCCAACACGGTCATCGACCGCAACGAGGGGCGCCCGGCCAAGAACCTGTGGTCGGAACAGGGCGAGGGCCCGAAGATCATCGGGTACGTCGCCGACAACGAGCACGACGAGGCCGCGTTCGTGGTCGGGGAGATCGACCGGCTCACCGATGAGGGCGTGGTCCGGCCGGGGCAGGTCGCGGTGTTCTACCGGACCAACGCGCAGTCGCGTGTGTTCGAGGACGTCTTCATCCGGACCGGGCTGCCGTACAAGATCGTCGGCGGCGTGCGCTTCTACGAGCGCAAGGAGATCCGCGACATCCTCGCCTACCTGCGGGTACTGGCCAACCCCGAGGACACGGTCAGCCTGCGCCGCATCCTCAACGTGCCCAAGCGCGGTATCGGGGCCCGCGCGGAGGAATCCATCGAGCTGCTGGCGGCCCGGGAGCGGATCTCGTTCGCCGGGGCACTACGCCGTGTCGACGAGGCCCCGGGCCTGGCGACCCGTTCGGCGAAGGCGATCAGGAACTTCACCGCCCTGCTGGACGAGCTCGCCGAGACCGTCCCGGGCAGCACCCCGGCGGAGATTGTCGAGACGGTGCTGAGCAGGACCGGGTACCTGTCGGAGTTGACCGAGTCCAAGGACCTCCAGGACGAGAGCCGGGTGGAGAACCTGGAGGAGTTCGTCGACCTCGCCCGGGAGTTCGAGCACACCTTCGCCACGCTCCTGCAGGACGAGGCGGACCTGGAGGGTGAGGAGAACCAGGGCATCGACCCCGGTGAACCGACGCTGGTCGACTTCCTGGAGCGCATCGCGCTGGTCGCCGACACCGACCAGATCCCCGACGAGGACGACGAGGGCGGCGTGGTCACGCTGATGACCCTGCACGCCGCCAAGGGGCTGGAGTTCCCTGCGGTCTTCCTCAGCGGCATGGAGGACGGCGTCTTTCCGCACACCCGCACCCTGGGGGACAAGACCCAACTGGAGGAGGAGCGGCGCCTGGCCTACGTGGGCATCACGCGGGCGCAGGAACGCCTGTACGTCAGCCGGGCCGCGGTGCGCAGCGCCTGGGGGACGCCCTCCTACAACCCGGCCTCCCGGTTCCTGGACGAGATCCCATCGGCACTGGTCGACTGGCGGCGGGCCGAGTCCACTCTCGCGGCTCCGCCCAGCCGCACCATCGGCGGTCGTTCGGGTGGTGGCTTCGGCGGTGGTTCCGGTGGTTTCGGGAGCACGTTCGGCGGCGGGAGGGCGAAGGCCGCCAAGGAGGCGCCCACACTGAGCGTCGGCGACCTGGTCAACCACGACTCCTTCGGGATGGGCCGGGTCGAGCTGGTCGACGGTGCCGGTGACCGGACCAAGGCCCGGATCGACTTCGGGGCCGACATCGGGGAGAAGGACCTGCTCGTCAAGTACGCGCCCATCGAGAAGCTCTGACCGCTCGTCCGGGGTGGTCGGACGGGGTCGGCGCGGCCGGTAGGGCTGGTGACGCCGGCGGGGGCCGGTGGGGCCGGCGGTGGGCACGGGACGGTGTGTAAGCCACGGCACCGGGGAGTTTCGCCGAACCCGTCACGAGCACTCCGGCCCGGGGGTAGAGTTGGGGAAGACCGAGCGAGACGAACGCGGTTTCTTCCGCGGGCGGGCCGGTCCACCTCTTTTCGAAACACGGTGGTTCGAGCGGTGCTCGGGGCATGTAAACTTCGGAGAGTCGCTTCAAAAGCCCAGTGGAAGCCAACACGGCGGAAACGCAAAGGCAAACGGAGCACACGGGCTTTACCCCGATCAGGAAAGACACAAACCGCCGATTTGGCGGGGCGCGGAACACCTGATAAAGTAAAGACACAACACAGCGAGAAAGCCGCAACAGCGGCCGGACCGCGACAAAGCCTTCCACGGAAGAGCAACCGGAACACACGTTCCGGAGCTTGTACGGGAAAAGCGATTGTTTCTTGAGAACTCAACAGCGCGTGTTTGATTTTCTTTAAGCCATGTTTGTTTTGGCCCCGACGCACCACGGTGCGTAGGGTTCCTTTGATTAACCAACGCGAGTTGGTTGGTCAGGATTTCTTCTAGGTTTACCCGTCCCAGGCAGACCCTCGGGTCGCCGGGTAGGGTTGCAGGACCTTTATGGAGAGTTTGATCCTGGCTCAGGACGAACGCTGGCGGCGTGCTTAACACATGCAAGTCGAGCGGTAAGGCCCTTCGGGGTACACGAGCGGCGAACGGGTGAGTAACACGTGAGCAACCTGCCCCTGACTCCGGGATAAGCGGTGGAAACGCCGTCTAATACCGGATATGACACACCATCTCCTGGTGGTGTGTGGAAAGTTTTATCGGTCAGGGATGGGCTCGCGGCCTATCAGCTTGTTGGTGGGGTAAAGGCCTACCAAGGCGATTACGGGTAGCCGGCCTGAGAGGGCGACCGGCCACACTGGGACTGAGACACGGCCCAGACTCCTGCGGGAGGCAGCAGTGGGGAATATTGCACAATGGGCGAAAGCCTGATGCAGCGACGCCGCGTGGGGGATGACGGCCTTCGGGTTGTAAACCTCTTTTACCACCAACGCAGGCCCCGGGTTCTCTCGGGGTTGACGGTAGGTGGGGAATAAGGACCGGCTAACTACGTGCCAGCAGCCGCGGTAATACGTAGGGTCCGAGCGTTGTCCGGAATTATTGGGCGTAAAGAGCTCGTAGGCGGCGTGTCGCGTCTGCTGTGAAAGACCGGGGCTTAACCCCGGTTCTGCAGTGGATACGGGCATGCTAGAGGTAGGTAGGGGAGACTGGAATTCCTGGTGTAGCGGTGAAATGCGCAGATATCAGGAGGAACACCGGTGGCGAAGGCGGGTCTCTGGGCCTTACCTGACGCTGAGGAGCGAAAGCATGGGGAGCGAACAGGATTAGATACCCTGGTAGTCCATGCCGTAAACGTTGGGCGCTAGGTGTGGGGACTTTCCACGGTTTCCGCGCCGTAGCTAACGCATTAAGCGCCCCGCCTGGGGAGTACGGCCGCAAGGCTAAAACTCAAAGGAATTGACGGGGGCCCGCACAAGCGGCGGAGCATGTTGCTTAATTCGACGCAACGCGAAGAACCTTACCAAGGTTTGACATCACCCGTGGACCTGTAGAGATACAGGGTCATTTAGTTGGTGGGTGACAGGTGGTGCATGGCTGTCGTCAGCTCGTGTCGTGAGATGTTGGGTTAAGTCCCGCAACGAGCGCAACCCTTGTTCCATGTTGCCAGCACGTAATGGTGGGGACTCATGGGAGACTGCCGGGGTCAACTCGGAGGAAGGTGGGGACGACGTCAAGTCATCATGCCCCTTATGTCTTGGGCTGCAAACATGCTACAATGGCCGGTACAATGGGCGTGCGATACCGTAAGGTGGAGCGAATCCCTTAAAGCCGGTCTCAGTTCGGATTGGGGTCTGCAACTCGACCCCATGAAGGTGGAGTCGCTAGTAATCGCGGATCAGCAACGCCGCGGTGAATACGTTCCCGGGCCTTGTACACACCGCCCGTCACGTCATGAAAGTCGGCAACACCCGAAACTTGTGGCCTAACCCTTCGGGGAGGGAATGAGTGAAGGTGGGGCTGGCGATTGGGACGAAGTCGTAACAAGGTAGCCGTACCGGAAGGTGCGGCTGGATCACCTCCTTTCTAAGGAGTCTTTTGAAGGCCAACTTTTTCCTATCGTTGGTCGGACTCGAAAGTGGACCCGAGCGTGCTGGTCTTGATGGCCGGCAGGTGTTCGGGAGTGGCTGAAGAGAATCGGACTCATACCTCTGGTGACTAGAAGCACCGGGGGCGCGCTGTTGGGTATCTGAGGAAGCAATCCCTTGTGGGTTGGTTTCCCGATGCCACCTCCAGTAACTCCCACGCCGCGGGCCCGTTGTTTCGGGTTGGTGGTTGTGGTGTGAGGTAGGGGAGTTTGTGGTGGGTGTTTTGACTTGTGAATAGTGTGCGCGAGCATCTTATTATCTGTAGTGGCCAAGTGATAGTGGCACACGGTGGATGCCTTGGCATCAGGCGCCGATGAAGGACGTGGGAGGCCACGATAGGCCGCGGGGAGCTGTCAACCGAGCTTTGATCCGCGGGTGTCCGAATGGGGAAACCTAGCCCGAGTTGTGTCGGGTTGCCGCTACCTGAATGTATAGGGTAGTTGGTGGTGACGCGGGGAAGTGAAACATCTCAGTACCCGTAGGAAGAGTAAACAACAGTGATTCTCCTAGTAGTGGTGAGCGAACGGGGAAGAGGCTAAACCGTATGCGTGTGATAGACGGCAGTCGTTGCGTGTGCGGGGTTGTGGGGTGCATCTTTCCAGGTCTGTCGGCCTGGAGCGCTGATGGTTCTTCTAGCTGAATCCGTTGGGAAGCGGTACCGGAGTGGGTGAGAGTCCCGTAGGTGAAGGAAGAGTCTAGGTGTTGGTGTGTTCCCGAGTAGCGCGGAGCCCGAGAAATTCCGTGTGAATCTGGCAGGACCACCTGCTAAGCCAAAATACGTCCTGATGACCGATAGTGCACTAGTACCGTGAGGGAAAGGTGAAAAGTGCCCCGGTGAGGGGTCGTGAAATAGTACCTGAAACCGTGTGCTGTCAAGCCGTCAGAGCTGGGACTTGTTCCTGGTGATGGCGTGCCTTTTGAAGAATGAGCCTGCGAGTCATGGTGTGTGGCAAGGTTAACCCGGGTGGGGTAGCCGTAGGGAAACCGAGTCTGAATAGGGCGGTTGAGTCGCATGCTGTGGACCCGAAGCGGAGTGATCTACCCATGTCCAGGGTGAAGCGGGGGTAAGACCTCGTGGAGGCCCGAACCCACCAGAGTTGAAAATCTGGGGGATGAGGTGTGGGTAGGGGTGAAAGGCCAATCAAACTCCGTGATAGCTGGTTCTCCCCGAAATGCATTTAGGTGCAGCGTCACGTGTTTCTTGCTGGAGGTAGAGCTACTGTTTGGCTGATGGGCCCGACAAGGTTACTGACGTCAGACAAACTCCGAATGCCGGTGAAGTGAAGCGTGGCAGTGAGACTGCGGGGGATAAGCTTCGTAGTCGAGAGGGAAACAGCCCAGATCATCAGCTAAGGCCCCTAAGCGTGTGCTAAGTGGGAAAGGTTGTGGAGTTGCCCAGACAACCAGGAGGTTGGCTTAGAAGCAGCCATCCTTTAAAGAGTGCGTAATAGCTCACTGGTCAAGTGGTTCTGCGCCGATAATGTAGCGGGGCTTAAGTACACCGCCGAAGCTGTGAAGTTCAGCCCGTTGAGGGCTGGGTTGGTAGGGGAGCGTCGTGCATCCAGTGAAGCTGCCGAGTGATCGTGTGGTGGAGGGTGTGCGAGTGAGAATGCAGGCATGAGTAGCGAAAGCAACGTGAGAAACGTTGCCGCCGATTGACTAAGGGTTCCTGGGGCAGGTTAATCCGCCCAGGGTGAGTCTGGACCTAAGGCGAGGCCGACAGGCGTAGTCGATGGATAACGGGTTGATATTCCCGTACCCGTGCATGAGCGTCCAATACTGAATCAGGTGATGCTAACCACGCCGGATCTTTCAAAATCCTTCGGGAGATTGTTTGTATCTGGTCTGGGACCCGAGCTTGTAGTAGGTAAGTGATGGGGTGACGCAGGAGGGTAGCTCTACCCGGCGGTGGTTGTCCGGGGGTAAGCGTGTAGGCCGAGGGGTAGGTAAATCCGCCTCTCGTTGAGGCTGAGACGTGATGCCGAGCCGTTTTTGGTGAAGTGAGTGATCCCATGCTGTCGAGAAAAGCCTCTAGCGAGTTCGTGTGTGGCCAGTACCCTAAACCGACGCAGGTGGTCAGGTAGAGAATACCGAGGCGTTCGGGTGAACCATGGTTAAGGAACTCGGCAAATTGTCCCCGTAACTTTGGGAGAAGGGGAGCCCTGTCTGGTGACGGTCTTTACGGCCTGAGCTGGGTGGGGTCGCAGATAGCGGGGGGAAGCGACTGTTTATTAAAAACACAGGTCCGTGCGAAGTCGTAAGACGCTGTATACGGACTGACGCCTGCCCGGTGCTGGAACGTTAAGAGGACTGGTTAGTTGGGGTTCGCCCCGGCGAAGCTAGGAATCTAAGCGCCAGTAAACGGCGGTGGTAACTATAACCATCCTAAGGTAGCGAAATTCCTTGTCGGGTAAGTTCCGACCTGCACGAATGGCGTAACGACTTCCCCACTGTCTCAACCATGGGCCCGGTGAAATTGCACTACGAGTAAAGATGCTCGTTTCGCGCAGCAGGACGGAAAGACCCCGGGACCTTCACTATAGCTTGACATTGGTGTTTGGGATGGTTTGTGTAGGATAGGTGGGAGCCGGTGAAGTCGTCACGCTAGTGGCGGTGGAGGCGTTGGTGAAATACCACTCTGACTGTTTCGGGCATCTAACTTTGGACCGTGATCCGGTTCGGGGACAGTGTCTGGTGGGTAGTTTAACTGGGGCGGTTGCCTCCCAAAGAGTAACGGAGGCGCCCAAAGGTTCCCTCAGCCTGGTTGGTAATCAGGTGTTGAGTGTAAGTGCACAAGGGAGCTTGACTGTGAGACGGACGTGTCGAGCAGGAGCGAAAGCTGGGACTAGTGATCCGGCACCGGCGTGTGGAAGCGGTGTCGCTCAACGGCTAAAAGGTACCCCGGGGATAACAGGCTGATCTTCCCCAAGAGTCCATATCGACGGGATGGTTTGGCACCTCGATGTCGGCTCGTCGCATCCTGGGGCTGGAGTTGGTCCCAAGGGTTGGGCTGTTCGCCCATTAAAGCGGCACGCGAGCTGGGTTTAGAACGTCGTGAGACAGTTCGGTCCCTATCCGCTGTGCGCGTTGGAGACTTGAGAAGGGCTGTCCCTAGTACGAGAGGACCGGGACGGACGAACCTCTGGTGTGCCAGTTGTCCTGCCAAGGGCATGGCTGGTTGGCTACGTTCGGGAGAGATAACCGCTGAAAGCATCTAAGCGGGAAGCTTGCTTCGAGATGAGGTCTCCTGCCTCCTGGAGAGGGTAAGGCTCCCTGTAGACGACAGGGTTGATAGGCCGGGTGTGGAAGCCTTGTGAGGGGTGGAGCTGACCGGTACTAATAGGCCGAGGGCTTGTCCGCTGCAGATAATTGGATGTTCGCGCACACTGTATTCACACGAAGCTTGCTCGTGGTCATCGTTCCCTCTTTTTTGGGGTTGAGTGGTGGTTGTGGGTGTTAGGTTTCCGTGGTGGTTGTAGCAGGAGGGTCACACTCGGTCTCATTCCGAACCCGGTCGTTAAGTCTCCTTGCGCTGATGGTACTGCCCTGTGGTGGGGTGGGAGAGTAGGTCGCTGCCACGGTTTTTCTTGAGAAGAAGGGGGAGGGGTTCGCTGGTGCGGGCTTCTCTCTCTTCTTTTTTTGTGGTGGTTTGTGAACATGTGAAAAGCGGGGTTGTTGGTTGGGGAAAGCGGGGTTGCTGGCTGGGGGCCGGCCCTCCCGGGGGTGGCTTGGAGGGGTTTTTCCGGGTGGGTGGGTTCGGCTCCTCTTTTTTGCGGTGATCTTGCTACCAGAAGCAACCTCGGCGCCGACATTGCTTCTGGTAGCAAGATCACCGTGGTGGGGGTGCGGGGGTCTGCGCGGGTGCGGCTTCAAACAGCGGGTTGGGCCCCTGGGGTGCTGGTGGCTGGGCAGTGCGGCACCCCAGGGGGAGGCTTTAGAAGCCGTAGTTGTACATCCAGCCGCCCGGGTAGACGGTGCCGACGCCGTTCCGGTAGGCGTAGCCGCCGTAGGCCGCGCCCTCGACGAAGGTCCAGCCGCCCAGGGTCAGGCCGTTCAGTGCCACGTACCAGCCTGCGGCGTTCGGGTCGGTGTAACCGCGCAGGGCGAAGTGGATGTGGGCCCCGGTGCTGGAACCGCCGGCGCAGACGCTGTTGCCCTGGGTGCCGAGGTAGTGGCCGGTGCCGACGTTGTTACCCGGCAACCACTGGTAGTTCTCCAGGTGGTAGTAGTCCGTGGAGTACCCGTTGTCGTGGATGACCCGGGTCCAGCCGTCACACAGGGAGTAGGCGTAGCCGCCCCGGGCCGCACGGGCCTGGCCGTTGCCGCCGGCGAAGTCCACGGAGCTGTACGGAGGGCCGCCGCTGAAACCGTGAGGACCGCCGGTCATCACCATGGACGTGCCGATCGAGAATGGCAGACCGACGCCGGTGTAGGCCATGGCGGAGATCCGGTTGGGATCGGCGGACGCGGCGACGGTTTCGCGTTCCTCGGTGTCCAGGAGCGAGGAGTCGGCGAGGATCTCGGAGAACTCCTCGGTGCCCTCAAGTCCCACGGACCAAACGGAGCCGTCGAGTTCCGCGGCGAACAGCCAGGCGTAGGGATCCTCGCCCTCGACCTCGGGGGCGGTGACGATGGCGACGCCGAAGGCCGCCTCGTCGGTGGCCTCCCTGACGTCGACCCGGACGTCGCGGTCCTGGGCGTCGAGGGTGGAGAGTTCGGTGGCGCGGAGGTCGAGGACGTCCTCGATAACGGAGTCGGCCAGGGACTCCTCGGCGGGGACCGCGCCGAAGGCGGCCGGCAGGTCCTCGTCGAGACCGAGGACCTCCACGTTGTCGGCGGCGCTGAGCGGCTGCGTCGGGGTCTGGGCAGCCGCGGGGGTGACGGTGGCCGAGACGAGGAGTGCCGTCGCGGCGGTTACCGCGAAGGGCAGGAACGAGGCACGTCGAGGTGCGGGGGCGGGTGGTGTCAACGCTTCTCCTGGGGGAGTCGAGCGAGCGGGGGTCTGAACACAACCTTTGATTGTTGCTACCGCAGAGTAAGCACGGGCTCATTCCCCGACAAGGGGGGCAACCCGAAGTTCATGCGCCCTGCCCCGCCCGCTCCTGTGCCCAACACGCTTCGGTCACGCTCCCCGGCCCGCCCGCTCCAGGGTCAGCAGGTACTCCTTGCGCTCCAGCCCGCCCGCGTAGCCCGTCAGGCTTCCGTTGGCGCCGATGACCCGGTGGCAGGGGACGATGACGCTGATCGGGTTCCGGCCGTTGGCCGTGCCCACCGCTCGGGAGGCCGTCGGCTTGCCCAGTTCCTCGGCGAGCTGGCCGTAACCGGCGGTCTCCCCGTACGGGATGGTGGTCAGCGCCCGCCACACCCGAAGCTGCCAGGGGGTCCCGGCCGGGGCGAGGGGGAGGTCGAACTCCCGGAGCTCCCCGGCGAAGTACGCGGCCAGCTGCCGGGCCGCCTCGGCGAACGGTTTCGCCTCGGCCACCCAGTCCTGGGGGACCGACCGTTCGACGCCCTCCCTGGGCGGGGTCAGCACTCCGCCCAGGGCCTCGCCGTCGCCGTGCAGCAGCAGTTCGCCCAGCGGGGAGTCCACCGTGGTGTAGCGGGTCGGCCCCGGCAGCGGTTCGCGGAACGGTGTCGCGGTGCGCCTCGGTGGGGCGGCTGGTGCCTGGGGCAGATCCAGCGGGAGTTCGGTGTTCATCCTGATTCCTCTCGGTGCTGTTCTTCGTTGAGCGAGGCCCAGAGCAGATGGGTGGCGTACGAACGCCACGGGCTCCAAGCCCGGGTCTCGCGGTTCGCCGCGGCCGCCCGGTCCAGGGCCTGGCGTACGCCGAGGTCGGTGGACAGGAACACGTCCGGGTCCCCGAGGCCGCGCATCCGCACGTACCCGGCGGTCCACGGGCCGATCCCGCGCAGTTCCACCAGGCGCCGCTCCGCCTCGTCGCGGTCGCAGCCCGGCCCCAGAACCACCCGTCCGGAGGCGATCGCCTCCGTCACAGCTACCAGGGCCCGGCCCCGGGCAACGGGGATGGACAGGTCGGAGGGGTCGGCGGCGGCCAGGGCCTCGGAGGTGGGGAACATATGGGTGAGCCCGCCGTCCGGCGTCCGAAGCCGCTCTCCGAACCGGGTCACCAGGCGCCCCGCCAGAGTACGCGCGGCCCGGACCGAGACCTGTTGGCCCAGGACAGCCCGGACCGCCAGCTCCGCCGGGTCCACGTGCCCCGGGGCGCGCACCCCCGGATGCCGTCGCAGGACCGGGCCCAGCACGGGGTCCGGGCCGAGCACCTCCTCGACTGCCTGCGGATCGGCGTCCAGGTCCAGCAGGCTCCGGCAGCGGCGCACGGCGCTGGACAGGTCGCGCGGTTCGGTCAGCCGCAGTCGGCACAGCACGTGCCCGGGGCCCGGGGAGAGTTCGGCGACGGCGGGCCCGTGCGGCAACCGCAGCGTCCGCCGGTACACGCCGCCGGAGTACTCCTCCACCCCCGGGACGGCACGGTCGCCGAGGAAGGACAGCATCCCGCCCAGGTCGATCCGACCCCGGTAGGGCAGCCGCAGCACGATCGAGCTCGGGGCGGCGTGCGTGCCGCCGCCCCGGCCCGCCGCGGCCCGCATCTGGGACGGGGAGCGGTCGAACACCGCGCGCATGGTCTCGTTGAACTGCCGCACACTCGCGAACCCGGACGCGAAGGCGGCGTCCGCCATCGGCATGTCCGTGGTCTCCACGAGGACGCGGGCGGTGTGTGCGCGTTCGGTCCGGGCCAGGGCCAGTGGCCCCGCGCCGACCTCGGCGCTGAGCAGCCGGTTCAGCTGGCGCTCGCTGTAGCCGAGGGCGTCGGCGAGCGCACCCACGCCGCCCCGGTCGACGGCGCCGTCGTGGATGAGCCGCACGGCCCGGCCCACCACGTCGGCACGCACGTTCCATTCGGGGGACCCGGGCACGGTGTCCGGGCGGCACCGCTTACAGGCGCGGAACCCCGACTCCTGCGCGGCGGCCGCGGTCCGGTAGAAGCGGACGTTCTCCCTGCGCGGGGTCACCGCAGGACAGCTGGGGCGGCAGTAGATGCCCGTGGTGCGCACGGCGGTGTAGAAGACCCCGTCGAAGCGGGCGTCCCTGCTGTGTACCGCGCGGTAGCGCTGCTCGTCGTCCATCACGACCACCATGTTCACCGATGGAGGCGCCCCGGCGCTGGCGGTTTTCGGACATGGCGGTCGAGGGGGTCAGTCCTGTGCTCGATCCCTTTCCGGTTCCTCGTCTCCGCCGTGCTCCTCCAGGTATTGGATGTAGACGGGGCGGAGCGCTTCCTGCACCTCGGGGTCGTTCTCGGAGGAGAGCGCCTCGTAGAGGAAGCCGGACGCCTGGGCGACGCTGGCCTCGCTGGCGTCCATGTTGCCCGCGACGGCCTCCGCGGCGGGGATCAGGCCCAACAGCCGCCAGAAGAAACGTACGTCCCACCGTTGCCGTGCCAGCTCCACGGCGCGTTCGCGCAGGTCTTCGGTGCTGGTCTGCTCGAAACCGGTCACGTGGTCGTCCATGTCTGGGAAGATACCCGCACCCGCGCCCGGCATCCGCAAGTGACCTGCGTTACTCTTCACACGAGTTCATCATCTCCACTCCGGGTGTCCGGGAGGCCCTCACAAGGGGCGCCGGGTGCGTACGGGGGAACGTAGTGAGGGGTACGCCATGGCCGAGGCCGCAGCACGGGTCGTCGTCGCGAAGCCGGGACTGGACGGGCACGACCGGGGCGTGAAGATCGTCGCCCGGGTCCTGCGGGACGCGGGGGTGGAGGTCATCTACACCGGTCTGCGCCAGACGCCCGAGATGATCGTGGCGGCGGCTCTGCAGGAGGACGCGGACGCCATCGGGCTGTCGGTGCTCTCGGGCGCCCACATGACCATGTTCGGCCGGGTCATGGAGCTGCTGCGGGAGAACGACGCCACCGATATCCGGGTGTTCGGCGGGGGGATCATCCCCGACTCCGACATCGCGGAGCTGGAGGAGATGGGTGTCGCCAGGATCTTCACACCGGGGGCACCCACCGCGGAGATCGCGGAGTGGGTGCGCGAGAACATCCGGCCCGCGCACGCGGCCTGAGGGCACCGTGACGTTCGTCGCACCCCGGTAGAAGTCCGATGCGGGGCGAAAGTGCCCGGGAACGGTGTTATCCGGGGTGTCACTGGTCACATAAATTCCCACGCGGGGACCGTTCCGGTGCCGCATGAGCGGCTTTTGGGCCCTGACCCGCCGGAGCAACGCCGCCCCGGTGTCCGGCGGCCGGATCGCGGGCGACTAAGCTTTCGCATGTCGCGGGTGGCAACGCCGCGGCGATCTCGATCTTGAGTAGGCGGCTCAACCCCAGCGGGGTTTGCGTCGTGTGACACCTGTTCAGTACGTCACCGCCGATCCGGACACGCCACCCCGGTACACACTTGAGCCAGCGAGTTACAAGGACGGACCCTCGTGGACCTGTTCGAATACCAGGCGAAGCAACTCTTCGCAGAGTACGGGGTTCCCGTACCCCAGGGGAAGGTGGCGAGCACGGCCGCTGAGGCGCGTGCCATCGCTGATGAGTTCGCCGCCGCGGGCAAGCCCCGCGTCGTCGTGAAGGCCCAGGTCAAGACCGGTGGCCGCGGTAAGGCCGGCGGCGTCAAGGTCGCCGACGACCCCGAGGACGCCCAGGCCAAGGCCGAGCAGATCCTCGGCATGGACATCAAGGGCCACACGGTCCACCGTGTCCTGGTCGAGGAGGCGAGTGACATCGCCGAGGAGTACTACTTCTCCTTCCTGCTCGACCGCGCCAACCGCGACTTCCTCGCCATCTGCTCCAAAGAGGGCGGCGTGGAGATCGAGGAGGTCGCCGAGACCAACCCCGACGCCGTAGCGAAGATCTCGATCGACGCCCTCAAGGGCGCCCCGGCCGACGTCGCCGCGGAGATCGTCAAGGCGGGCAAGCTGCCCGAGGCCGCCGTCGCGGGTGCCACGGAGATCATCACCAAGCTCTGGGACGCCTTCGTCGGCAAGGACGCCACCCTCGCGGAGGTGAACCCGCTCATCCTGACCAAGGACGGCCGGGTCGTCGCCCTCGACGGCAAGGTGACCCTGGACGAGAACGCCGAGTTCCGCCAGGACCTGGAGAGCCTGACCTTCGCCGCGGAGGGTGACCCGCTCGAGGTCGCCGCCAAGGCCAAGGGCCTCAACTACGTCAAGCTCGACGGCGAGGTCGGCATCATCGGTAACGGTGCCGGTCTGGTCATGTCGACGCTGGACGTGGTCGCCTACGCCGGTGAGAACCACGGCGGGGTCAAGCCCGCCAACTTCCTCGACATCGGTGGCGGTGCCTCGGCCGAGGTCATGGCGAACGGCCTGGAGATCATCCTGGGCGACCCCGCCGTCAAGAGCGTGTTCGTCAACGTCTTCGGTGGCATCACCGCCTGCGACGCCGTGGCCAACGGCATCGTGCAGGCGCTGGAGCTGCTGGAGAAGCGCGGTGACGACGTCAGCAAGCCGCTGGTCGTCCGACTGGACGGCAACAACGCCGAGCTGGGCCGCCAGATCCTCGACGAGCGCGCCCACCCGGCCGTTCGACGGGTCGACACGATGGACGGCGCTGCCGCTCAGGCCGCCGAGCTCGCGGCGAAGTAGGGGACGAAAACACCATGGCTATCTTCCTGAACAAGGACAGCAAGGTGCTGGTCCAGGGCATGACCGGCTCTGAGGGCACCAAGCACACCCGTCGCATGCTCGCGTCGGGCACCAACATCGTCGGTGGCGTGAACCCGCGCAAGGCCGGCCAGAAGGTCGACTTCGACGGCAACGAGGTCCCGGTCTTCGGCTCGGTCGCCGACGGCATGGCCGCCACCGGCGCCGACGTCACCGTGATCTTCGTTCCGCCGAAGTTCTCCAAGGACGCCGTCATCGAGGCGATCGACGCCGAGATCGGTCTGGCCGTCGTGATCACCGAGGGCATTCCGGTCCACGACACCGCCGCCTTCTGGGCCTACGCCGGTTCCAAGGGCAACAAGACCCGGATCATCGGCCCGAACTGCCCCGGTCTGATCACCCCGGGCCAGTCCAACGCCGGCATCATCCCGGCCGACATCACCAAGCCGGGCCGTATCGGCCTGGTCTCGAAGTCGGGCACGCTCACCTACCAGATGATGTACGAGCTGCGCGACATCGGCTTCTCGTCCGCCGTCGGCATCGGTGGCGACCCGATCATCGGCACCACGCACATCGACGCCCTGGCGGCCTTCGAGGCCGACCCGGACACCGACGTGATCGTGATGATCGGTGAGATCGGTGGCGACGCCGAGGAGCGCGCGGCCGCGTTCATCAAGGAGAACGTGACCAAGCCGGTCGTCGGCTACGTCGCGGGCTTCACCGCCCCGGAGGGCAAGACCATGGGCCACGCCGGCGCCATCGTCTCCGGTTCCTCCGGCACGGCCGCCGCCAAGAAGGAGGCCCTCGAGGCCGCCGGCGTCAAGGTCGGCAAGACCCCGAGCGAGACCGCCAACCTGGCGCGCGAGCTCTTCTAGTCCCAGGGGCACCACGCTCTCGGGCTGTCGTTCGCGAACGGCTCCGCCCCGCCACCGGATCACCGGTAGGCGGGGCGGAGCCGTTTTCGTGTGTTGGCCGCCGGCCGGTCGCTTCGACGGAGCGGCCGGGTCACTCCTCGATCTCGGGGCGGTTCTCCGCGCGTCGGCGCAGGCCCTGCACCGTGGCGACGGTGACGGCGGGGACCATGAACACCACCATGAAGATCGCCCAGCCGATCAGGGCGCCGGCGCTGCCGCTGGCGATCGCGGGGATCCCCCACAGGATGAAGAAGAACCCGCCGAGGAAGATCAGGCCGTTCATGTTGGGGCCGCGGCCTTCGCGTTTGGCCGGTGCGGACGACTCCGAGGCGCTCTCGGCGACCTCGCCCTCCCGCGGCCCGGGGACGGCGGGGGAGTCGGTGGCCGGAGCCGGGCCGACCGGTTCGGGTGCGGTGACGGCGCTGGGGACCAGTCTGCGCGGCAGGTCCTCGAAGAGCGGGACCAGACCGGTGTTGCTGACCGCCCGGAGTGCCGCGTCCGTCCGGCGCTCGTGCTCCTCGGTGTCCAGCCGCCCCTCCTCGAACGCCAACCGCAGGTTTCCGAGCGCCTCGTCGCGTTCGGTGTCGGACAGACGGTAGCGGTGGTCGGGTTCGAGCTCTCCCATATGGTGTCCTTCGTGCGGGGGTGACCGGGCTCTCATCTTACGACGTATCGCGTTTGCTGCCGGTTCCGCACGGAGCCGGGGCACGGCCGATGCGGACACGACACGCGCGGCCGGGATACCACGGAGCATTCCGGTCCCTGGCAGCATAAGTCGGGTGAGTACGCCAGGAACTCCCCCTGCCAGAGGCCGCCCGTCCCGCAGCGGCGCCGCCCCCGCTCCCCAGGGTGCGCCCCGCCCGGTCTACTCCACCGGGGGGATCGCCGCCGCCTCTGCCGCGGGCATCGGGCTGGCGGTGATCGTCACCCTCACCATGATCGGTTGGGTCGCCGCCCCCCACGACACCTTCGGTGAGGACATCGCCGACCTGCTGCGCGGTGCCGTCCTGGCCTGGCTGGTGGGACATCACGTGTCCTTCTCGATCGCGGAGGGACAGATCAGCCTGCTCCCACTGGGGTTGGTGCTGCTGCCGGGACTGGTGCTGTACCGGTTCGGGCACTGGCTGGCCCGCAACTGTGAGATCGGGCGCCTGCGCCACGTCTACCGGGCGGCACTGGCGATCGCCGGACCCTACGCGGCGATCGCCGGCACGCTCGCGCTGCTCGCGCGGACCGACGAGGTCGTTCCGAGCATGCCGCGCGCCCTCCTGATGGGGTTCGTGATCGCGTTCCTCGCCGGCGGGCTGGGGGTGCTCCGCCAGCTCATGCGGGAGAAGGGGGTGGCCGTCCACGACCTGCTCGACCTGATGCCCGCCCGCTCCCGGTCACTCCTGGTGGGCATGCTCGTCTCGACGGGGGTCCTGTTGGCCGGAGGGCTGGTGCTGTTCCTGGTGGCACTGGCGGTGAGCCTGCCCGAGGCGATCGACGCCACGCACATGCTCGCCCCCGGGGTGGTCGGCGGTGCGCTCCTGCTGATCGTCCAGTTGGCCTACCTGCCCAACGCGGTGGTCTTCGCGGTCTGTTACGCGCTCGGGCCCGGTTTCGCCATGGGCGGGGGGACGGAGGTCGCACCGACCGGGGTGTCGGTGGGCGCGTTGCCCTCGCTGCCGATGCTCGCGGCACTGCCCGAGAACGGGGCCGCCCCGGCGCTGTCCCTGGCCGCGCTGGCGGTGCCGTTCGCGGCGGGCGCGATCGGCGGAGTACTGACCCAGCGCAGCGCACCGGACGTGGTCAGTGAGGCGGCGCCCCTGTGGGGTTTCGTGTGCGGTGTGACCACGGGGATGCTCTGCGCGGCGTTGGCAGGACTGGCGGGCGGGTCGCTGGGCGCCCGGCGGCTCACCGAGATGGGCCCCTCGGCCTGGCAGGTCGGCCTGGTGGCCGCCCTGGAGGTGGGTGTGGCCGCGGCGGTAGCGGCGTGGATCGCGAACTGGTGGTACACGCGCAAGCTGTCCCGGGAGGCCGCCACCCGGCGGGAGGAGGTCGGAGCGGAGCGTCCCGTTCCCTCCCAGCCGGTGGTGGAGCTGCCCGAGGACGTGCCGGTGGGCAAGGGGTTGGCCACGGTCACGGCGCTGCGCCCCCGCGAGGAGGAACCGGTCCAGCAGCCACGGGAGCAGACCATTGTCGAGCGCAGGGCCGAGCTGAAGCGGGCACGGCAGGCCCGCAGACAGGACAGGGCCGCCGAGCGGCGGGCACGCAGGGAGGCCCGCCGGGAGCTCCGGTCCCAGCGGCGCACGGAGAAGCGGGCCGAGGGCGGCGGCTGGTGGCGCCGTAGGGCCGACGAGGAAGCCGAGGAGGAGATGTACGGCATCACCTACGAGGCGACGGCGCCGGAGGAGCCGGACCGGAACGGCTGAGGGGGCAGCGGCGACCGGCCGCCCGGTTGCGGTGCTTGCGTGCCCGGCGCCGCTGCCTGGGGGTCATGCCCGGTGACGGGGCGCGGGCGGAGGGCTGTCGGGGTTCGGCGGATCGGCGGCGTGTTCGGGGCAGGAGCGGCGCCGGCGAGGCGAGTCCGAGCACGGCGCCCAGGAGCAGGCAGGCCGCGCCGGCCCACCGGGAACCGCGTCCGCTCGGGTCGGCCCGGGGAGCGCGCTGTCTCGACATGGCGGGCAGTCCAGCCGCGCCCCGGGTGGCGGGAGCGGCTCAGGTCCCGGCGGAGGGGGCGGACGGCGCCCGCAGCACGAGGGCCAGGCCGACGGCGATTGGGACGGACCACCACAGCTGGTACCAGAACACCTCGGCCAGCCCCTGCCACGGTGTGGTGCCCACGGCCGCTCCGACCAGGGCGCCCAGGGTCACGGCCAGGACCGTCCGGCCCGGCACGGGGGCGACCAGGCGCAGGGCCAGTACCCCGACCGCCACCAGGCAGGCGAGGAGGAAGATCCTGTGCGCGAGGGGATCGGGGACCGCCGCCTCCCAGGAGGACCAGCCCAGCAGTGCGGCCGCGCCCACGAGCACGGCCGCGCCCGCTGCGGGAAGGGTTTTCGTGCGTTCTGTCGACGTTCGCTGTTCTTCGGGGGCGTGTCTCGAAGTCATGGGGGCCTCCTGGTGCACCATGCCCGTTTCGTGGCGGTTCCAAGCGCACGGTTCGCGCCACCGACACGGGTGGAGGGCACGGCCCGAAGACCGTGCCCTCCGCCCGGGCCCTCACCCGGCTACTCGCCCTTCGGCTGGGCCCGGCGCTTGTCCGGCTCGAAGATCGCGTTCACCAGGTCGGTGCACCACTTGAGCAGTTCCAGGTCGCGCAGCGGCTTGCCGCCCAGCCCGCCGGCCTTGGGGACCGGGACCAGGAGGGTCCTGGTGGCCTCCTTCCGGATGGACTTGGGGTACATCCGCCGCAGCCGCAACTCCTGGGACTCGCGCAGCTCCACCGGGGAGAACCGGATCTGGTTGCCCTGCATGACCACGTCCGCCAGCCCGGCGGACTTGGCCAGCACCCGGAACCGCGCCACCGCCATGAGGTTGTCCACCGGCTGCGGCGGGGGGCCGTACCGGTCGGTGAGCTCCTCGTGGGCGGCGAGGATGTCCTCCTCGCTGGCGACGCTCGCGATCCGCTTGTAGGACTGCAGGCGCAGCCGCTCGCCCGGCACGTAGTCGTGCGGGATGTGCGCGTTGATCGGCAGTTCGACCTTGGTCTCGACCTCGGCGGCCGCCTCCGGGTCCCCCTTGAGCTCGGCCACGGCCTCACCGACCATGCGCACGTACAGGTCGAAGCCCACGCCCGCGATCGTCCCGGACTGCTCCGCGCCCAGGATGTTGCCCGCGCCCCGGATCTCCAGGTCCTTCATCGCCACGTACATGCCCGCGCCCATCTCGGTGTGCTGGGCCACCGTCGCCAGCCGCTCGTAGGCGGTCTCGGTCAGCGGCTTCTCCGGCGGGTACAGGAAGTACGCGTAGGCGCGGTCGCGGCCACGGCCCACCCGGCCGCGCAGCTGGTGCAGCTGGGACAGGCCGTAGGTGTCGGCGCGGTCGATGATCAGCGTGTTGGCGTTGGGCACGTCCAGACCGGACTCGACGATGGTCGTGGAGACCAGGACGTCGTAGTTCTTCTCCCAGAAGTCGACCATGACCTTCTCGAGCTGCTGCTCGTTCATCTGGCCGTGCGCGTACGCCACCCGGGCCTCGGGCACCATGCGTTTGATGGACGCCGCGACCTTGTCGATGGAAGCCACCCGGTTGTGCACGAAGAACACCTGGCCCTCGCGCATGAGCTCGCGCCGGATCGCCGCGGTGATCTGCTTCTCCTCGTAGGGCCCCACGAAGGTGAGCACCGGGTGGCGTTCCTCCGGCGGGGTGAGGATCGTGGTCATCTCACGGATGCCGGTCAGACCCATCTCCAGGGTGCGCGGGATGGGTGTGGCCGACATCGACAGCACGTCCACCTGGGTGCGCAGCCGCTTCAGGGCCTCCTTGTGCTCGACGCCGAAGCGCTGCTCCTCGTCGATGATGATCAGGCCCAGTTCCTTGAACCGGGTCTCGGCCGACAGCAGCCGGTGCGTGCCGATGACCACGTCGACCTCGCCGGTGCGCAACCCCTCCCGGGTCGCCTCGACCTCGCCGTCGGTCTGGAACCGCGACATCGGTTTGACGGTGACGGGGAAGGAGGCGTAACGCTCGGTGAAGGTCGACAGGTGCTGCTGGACCAGCAGGGTGGTGGGTACCAGCAGGGCGACCTGTTTGCCGTCCTGGACCGCCTTGAACGCGGCGCGCACCGCCACCTCGGTCTTGCCGTAACCCACGTCGCCGCAGATCAGCCGGTCCATCGGGACCGATTTCGACATGTCCTTCTTGACCTCGTCGATCGCGGCCAGCTGGTCGGGCGTCTCCACGTACGGGAAGGCGTCCTCCAGTTCGTGCTGCCACGGGGTGTCCGGGCCGAAGGCGTGCCCGGGCGAGGCCTGCCGTGCCGAGTACAGCCGGATGAGGTCCCCGGCGATCTCGCGGACGACCTTGCGGGCCCGGCTCTTCGCCTTGGTCCACTCGGCGCCGCCCATCTTGGACAGCGTCGGTGCCTCACCGCCCACGTACCGGGTGACCTCGCCGAGCTGCTCGGTCGGCACGAACAGGCGGTCGCCGGGCTGTCCGCGCTTGGACGGCGCGTACTCGATGAGCAGGTACTCGCGGGTGGCGCCCTGGATCTGCCGGCTCACCATCTCCAGGTACCGGCCCACGCCGTGCTGTTCGTGCACGACGTAGTCACCGGGTTTGAGCTGGAGCGGGTCGACCGTGCCCTTGCGGCGGCTGGGCATCCGGCGCATGTCGCGGGTGGAGGACTTCTGGCCCGCCAGGTCGGTCTCGGTGAGCACCACCGTGTGCACCGACCGCAGCAGGAACCCGTGGTCGACCAGCCCGGTGGTGACGGTGGCGATCGCCTCCTTGGGCGCTTCGGCCAGGTCGTCGGTGAGGGTCGCACCCAGCCCGGCGTCGCGCAGCATCGCGACCAGGCGTTCGGCGGGGCCGTGTCCCTGGGTGACCAGCACGACGCTCCAGTTGTCGTGCAGCCAGCCCTTGACGTCGGCCAGGGCGCGCTCGGTGTCGCCGCGGTAGGAGTCGGCGGGCACCGCGCCCACCACGACCGCGTCGTCCTCCTCGGCCGGGCCCTTGTCCTCGCCGGAGCTGAACGGTGTCAGCCCCCACCAGGGCAGGCCCAGGTCCGCGGCGTTCGCACGCAGTTCGGAGATCGACATGTAGGCGGATTCGCCCAGGTCGATGGGGGCCTCTCCGCCGGACGCGGCGTTGATCCAGGAAGCGTCCAGGAACTCTGCGCTGGTGGCCTCCAGTTCCACGGCCCGGGCGCGGATCCGCTCGGGGTCGCAGCCCACCACCATGGCGTTCGTGGGCAGGTGGGCCAGGAAGGGCTCCATGCGCTCGGCGAGTACCGGCGCGAAGGCCTCCATGCCCTCGACCGACACACCGTCGGCGATCTTGCTGAGGACCTCGGCCAGCGAGGGGTGCTCGGCGGCCAGGGCCCGGGCGCGTTCGCGGACGGTTTCGGTGAGCAGCAGTTCCCGGCACGGCGGCGCGAACAGGCCGGAGGCGGCGCTGGTGCGCGGGCCGGTGCCGTCGCCCTCGACAGGGGTGATGGAGCGCTGGTCGGCGACCTGGAAGTAGCGGATGTCGTCGACGGTGTCGCCCCAGAACTCCAACCGGAGCGGGTGTTCCTCGGTGGGCGGGAAGACGTCCAGGATGCCGCCGCGTACGGCCATGTCGCCGCGTTTGTCCACCAGGTCCACGCGGGCGTAGCCGGTGTTGGTCAGGGCGCTGACCACGTCCTCCATGGCGATCTCGTCACCGGGCCGGATCCGGACCGGTTCCAGGTCCCCGAGCCCGGCGACCAGCGGCTGCAGGACGCTGCGGACCGGGGCCACCACCACCCGCAGCGGGCTGGTGAGCGGGTCGGAGGGGTCCGGGTGCGCCAGTCGGCGCAGTACCGCCAGGCGCTGGCCCACGGTGTCCGAACGGGGGGAGAGCCGTTCGTGCGGCAGGGTCTCCCAGGCGGGGAAGAGCGCGACCGAGTCCGCGGGCAGCAGTGAGCCGAGCGCGTCGGTCAGGTCGGCGGCCTCCCGCTCGGTGGCGGTGACGGCGAGTACCGGCCGTTCGGCGCCCACGGGCGCGTCGGCGGCCAGCGCCCCCACCATGAAGGGGCGCAGCGCCGCCGGGGCGACGAGGTCGAGATGGGGATCGCGGCCGCTTCGGGCGGTCTCGATCGCGCTGTGCAGTGCCGGGTCCTTGGAGACGTCGGCGAGAAGTCCAATGAGGCTCATAGCACCAGAAAATGGGAGTGGTCCGGTTCAGGCGTCGCGTCCTGCGGTTCGTGCGGTGGCGAGGCGGTTGCAGCCGCGGTCCCCTCCGTGATGTGCCCCGGCACCGGCACCCGCGTGTGTGCGGCGGGCACGGTCGCCGCCGCCCCGCGGGTCGCTGGGGGCGGTCCGTACGTGGGCGGTGACGGTGCGGGCGGCCGTGGCAGAAGGGCCCGGGTCACCCGGCTCCCCTCAGCTTATCCAGTCCGCCCGTCGGGTGCGGGCCGGGTTCGCGGGGTCGGCGGTTCGGAACCGGTGCGACGGCCCCCGTGTCCGGAGACACGGGCGGGTCGTGTTCATGGGAACCCGTTCCGAACAGGCTCTATTCCGGATCGGTCGCCGTGCCGACGGGCCGGGACCCCTGTCGGGCATACGCTGGGCGCACGCATTTCGCGGCCGGATCCGAGTTGACGGATCCGAGTGGACAGCCAGAGGAGAGGAAGCGCGTGGTGAGTGCCCACAGGCAGGGGAGCGGGTCGGTCGAGGACACCGGCCGGCGGGCCGCTCCGGTCTTCGCCCCAGGTCCGGACGGTCTCGCCCACCTGGAGCTCATCCTCAGCGGCGCCTACCCGCTGCCCGGGTTCATGACCCGGGAGGAGGCGGTGTCGGTGGCGGACCGGGGGCGGTTGCCCGACGGTCGGCCCTGGCCGGTTCCGGTCACCCTGGAGGTACCGGAGGAGCTGGTGGGAGAGGAACGGCTCACCCTCACCGATCTGGAGGGAGCCCCCCTGGCGGAGCTGGCGGTACGGGAGAGCTGGGAGTCGCGGGAGGGCACCGGGGAGAGCGGTGCCGCGGTGACCCGACACCATCTGGCCGGAGACGTCAGCCTGCTGCGTCCGCCCACGTACGGGGTGCTGCGGGAACTGCGCCCCACCCCCGCCGAGGTGCGCGCCCAGCGCGGCCTCGAACCCTGCGCGGACCAGCCCCTGCTCGCCGTGGTCACCGACCGGCCCCTGCACCACCGGGCCCTGCACCAGATCCGTGCCGAGGCCGAGGCCCTGGGCAGTGACGGGGAACGCACCGAGATCCTGGTCATCATCGACACCGGCCTGCACGACGAGGGCCTGGCCGCCGCGGTACTGGCCGCCGAACCGCTGCTGCCCCGCAGCTCGTTCGTCGTGGTCACCCTGCCCCGTTCCCAGGCGCGCTCGGCCGGAAGGCTCGGCGGCGCGTGGACCGAACGCGACGTCGCCCTGGCCGCCCACGTCGCCGCCGCCTACGGGGCCACCCACCTGCTGGCCGAGGCCGGGGAGCAGGTGCCCGAGACCGAACGGGTGATGGCGCTCGAGCCGCCGCTGACCGTCCTGGATCCCGAACCCTGGCGGTACGACACCGAACAGGAGCTCTGGAAACCCCGGACGCACGTCGACCCCCGGGCCGCGCTCGGGGAGCTGCCCGACGCACAGGTCGAGGCGGAGCTGGCGCACGGCCGTGAACTGCCCTCCTGGTTCACTCCGGCCCGGGTCGGTGCCGAACTGGCCCGGCTGCGCCCGGCGCGCACCGAACGTGGCCTCACCCTGCTGTTCACCGGCCTGTCGGGTTCGGGGAAGTCCACCATCGCCCAGGGGGTGTGCGACGGTATCCGCCGTTCCGGGCGCACGGTGACCCTGCTCGACGGCGACGTGGTGCGCCGCATGCTCTCCAAGGGGCTGACCTTCTCCCGGGAGGACCGCGAGCTCAACATTCGCCGTATCGGCTACGTCGCCTCGGAGATCACCCGGCACGGCGGGGTGGCCGTGTGCGCGCCGATCGCGCCGTACGCCGTCGGCCGGGCCGAGGTGCGTGCCATGGTGGAGGAGTTCGGGGACTTCTTCCTGGTGCACGTGGCCACCCCCCTGGAGGAGTGTGAGGCCCGCGACCGCAAGGGCCTGTACGCCAAGGCGCGGGCGGGGGAGATCCCCGAGTTCACCGGGATCTCCGACCCCTACGAGGAGCCGGTCGACGCCGACCTGGTGGTCGACACCGTGGACGCGGACCCCGCCGAGTCCGTGGCCCGGGTGATGGCTGCCCTGCGCGAGGGCGGCTGGCTCCCCGCCGCCGACCAGCACGTGAGTGAGGACTGACATGAGCGAAGCGTCGAACCCGGACGGTGCGGTCGAGGCCGCGGAGGGGGCGGTCGGCCCTGACGGGCGGGGCGCCCCGGCGCCCGGGCACCGGGTGCTGCGCCTGGTGGAGGTCATGGAGACGCTGCGTCGGGAGTGCCCCTGGGACAGTTCCCAGACCCACGAGTCCCTGGCCAAGTACCTGATCCAGGAGTCCTACGAGACCCTGGAGACCATTGAGGACGGTGACTACCCGCAGCTGCGTGAGGAGCTCGGCGACGTCCTGCTCCAGGTGGTCTTCCACGCCGCGATCGGTGCCGAGCGCCCCGAGGGCGATCCGGCGCGTTTCACCGTGGACGACGTCGCCGACGCCATCATCGACAAGATGACCCGGCGTCACCCGCACGTGTTCGGCGGGGTGGCGGTGTCCGGAACCGACGAGGTGTGGTCGAACTGGGAGGCCATCAAGGCGGCCGAGCGCGCGGAGAAGGCGAAGGCCGACGGCGGCAGCGGTGAGACCTCGGTGCTGGACGGGGTGCCCTTCGCGCAACCCGCGGTGCTGCTCGCCTACGAGCTCCAGAAGCGGGCCGTGCGCAACGGCTTTCCCGCCGACCTGGTGGGTGATGACGGGGCCGAGGGCGGGGAGCTGTTCGCGGCGGTCGCCGCCGAGCGGGACCAGGGCCGGGACGCCGAGACCGATCTTCGGTTGGCCGCGCGCCGTTTCGACGCCCGGGTCCGAGCGGCGGAGGAGGCCGCGCGGGCGGATGGCCGTGAGCCGCGTGAGCTCACCGAGGGGGAGTGGCGCGAGTACTGGTCGCAGACCAGCGAATGACCGCGAAACACCGACAGCCCCGGACCGACGTCCGGGGCTGTTCAGCTGAGCCTACTTCTGGTCGTTCTGGGCGACTGACAGGAAAGCGGCCCATTCGGGGCCGACGAATGCGAGATGTCCGGCGGCGCGGTTCTTGGTGTCGCGGACCAGGTGCTCGCCCGGCAGATAGGCGACTTCGACACAGTCGCCCTGGCTCCCGGAGTAGGAGGAGGTGCGGAACTCAAGGGGTGTCATCGGTGAAGCCTTCCATTACATCGGTCAAGAGGGCCCGGGTGTCCACCGTGCCGAGAGCTGACTTGCGTAGGTGCTCGAAGATTCGCCGGTAGCGGGTGAGGTCTTCCGGCGAGTCCAGGAACAGGTTCGCGGTGGGACCCTCCACGTACACGGTCGACAACTCCGCTTCCTCCACGTCCAGCACCG
The DNA here is from genome assembly GCF_055763695.1 of Nocardiopsis moroccensis. Lineage (NCBI taxonomy): Bacteria > Bacillati > Actinomycetota > Actinomycetes > Streptosporangiales > Nocardiopsidaceae > Nocardiopsis > Nocardiopsis moroccensis. The sequence continues at coordinate 5,797,601 of NZ_CP199747.1, forward strand.
CAAAGCAGGCCATTTCCATTGCCGTGTGGCTTCCGGCAGAGTACGGCAGAACTTGCAGGGTGATGCGGGTTTGTCTGTGGCTCAAGTCTAGGAGGTGGGCCAGTTGGTCGCGCATCACACCCGGCCCTCCCACAGCCTGCCTGACTGCGGCCTCGCCAACGATGGCCCACAGGTGAGGAGCCCCGCGACTGATCCAGTCCTCTTGCCGCCTCATGCGCACCCTGACGAGGTCTTCGATCTCTTCATCTGTGCCTCGCCATGAGGCGGCGCCTGCGGTGATGACAGATCGGGCGTAGTCCTCGGTCTGGAGCAGACCCGGGATCAGCTGGACTTGGTAGGTGGACATGTCCGAGGCGGCTGCCTCAAGCCCGATCAACGTGCCGTAGTGCTTCTCCACCTCATGGCTCTGCCACCACCCGGGAGTCTTTGCCACGCTGCGAAGGTCCATGAGGAGAGCCGTCTCCTCCTCGCTCACTTGGTAGTGGGCGAGCAGGCGATCGAGGCTGTTAATCGAAGGGACCTGTCCATCCGCTCGGCCGGACTCCCACCGGGCTAGCGAGGACGGTTGCGTCTTGACCGCTTTGACCACAGCGGTGAACTGCCTGTCACCTCGGAGGCGTCGGAGCTCTTTCGCGAGCAGCCATCGGGCGACCGTGGGGGCTGTAGGGGCCGGTGTGCGCCTGTTTGCCATGGGTCAAAGGATGCCACAGGCCCCCGGGGAGAGTTGTTTAACAAAGTCGTTTGGCGAAGTTTTCTAAAACGACTTGTTTTTTGTGTGTGGCAGAGAGAGACTTGGGTCTCAGATGAAGGTGCCCCGCGACGCGGGAACGTCCGGGGCGTTGGCCAACGCTTGTAAGGAGCGCTGACGTGAACGACTCTACCTCTCGGGGCTGGCCCCCACTCTCCGGCGTGAGGGCCGTCCTGCGGCCGGACCGCCCCCGGCGGCGGGCTTCTCGGGTGCGGCGGTTCGCCATGCCCGCCCCGGCCGCGTGCGTCCGGCTGCTCTCCGAGCACCCTCAGCCCCGGCCGCGTCCGGGCGGTCCCACCGTTCCGGTGCCCCGGCGCCCCCTTCTCCCCCTCCTGCACCGGGTCCTGGACGGGCTCCGACGCCTCCCGGAGGTGGCCTGATGGCTTTCGACACCACCACCGCAGACCTGCTCGACGCCATCACCGAAGCGCTCACCCTGCCCCCTGCCGCCGACTCGATCGACACGATCCGCCGTACCGCCCTGGAACAGGACCGCTTCCAGGCGGTCCGTGACGCGGTCACCCTGGCCCGCGACAGCGGTGACCCCTGCGCCGGTCTGGACCTGCTCGACCGGCGCATCGGTCAGCTCCCCCTGACCTACGCCGTGGCGGCGGTGGCCGGGTGAAGCGCCGCACCGTCTGCGACGTCCGCGAGGTGGGCAGCGTGACCGTCCTGCGAAAGCTCGCGCACCTGCACCGGTCACCGGTCTCCTACGCCGGGCCCGACATCTACGGTCACCCCGTCTACCTCACCCGGTTCGGCACTGTCGAACGGGTCGCCCGAGGCGCAAGCCGCGACCCGAACCCCCAGCCGCTGAGGTGGCGAAGCCCCCTGGAGACGCGCGCATGACCCCCGGCCGAAGAGCCGGCGCGAGCCTTTCCGGCTCCACGACCGAAGCTCCGCTGCGGGCGGTCGACATCATCGGCCGCGCGATCATCGAGCCCCGCCGTAGTCCTGACCCCGGTGACCCCGTTGCCCGAGTTCAGCGCCTGCTGGGGGAGACACTCGACCCCCCGACCCGGTAGGACGGCCTACCGGGCCGGGCCCCGATCCACCCCTCGGCCGTGCGGCTCACACGGCCACGGTGCCTCCGCCCCACCCGGGCGGAGGCACCCACCTCTCCGGCGAGGCCACATGCCCAGGTGCGTACCCGGTAGGACCCACGACTACGTTCCCGATCCACCCGATCCCTCGGCACCCCGTGTCCGGACGGCGACCTGCCGCCACTGCCGGGACGTGCTGACCGTGACCAACCCTCCGAGCTGACAGCCGGTCCCAGATCGGAGCGGATTCAGCTCGGGGAGGTCCGGTCCCGGACCGGCCCCAGGCTCAGAACGTGACCGGGTGGTTCCAGCTCCGGCCGACCGTGCCGTACACGACCCGGTAGGAATCGCGCTCGGCACCGGCCTCCAACGAGAAGGCGCCCAGCGCCGGAAGGTCGGCCTTCCTCAGCAACCGGTAGGCATCGGCCAACTCGGCGGCCAGGTCGCGGTCGCCACCACCGGTCACCGTGCCATCCGGCCAGACGTAGGCCCACGCCTCGCCCGCGCCCGTCCACACGATCCGGCCGTGACCGCCCCGGAAGGGTCGGACCCCCGTGCCGAGACGCACCCCGGGCAGCATGAGCATGAGTCGGGTCATCATCCCCGAGCCGATCAGCTCGACCGATCCGACCGGGAAGTCCGCCAAGGGCGTCGGCGGCCGACCGAGGCCGGGAAACGGAAGATCGCCCGCGCGCTGGGTACGGTCCCGCATGAATGCGGCCTCCCGCACGAATGGCCCGGTCGCGTCGGTATCGCTCCTCGTCATGGCAACGATCGGCGTGCTGTGCGCGGCTGGGTGGGGGCTCCAGGGGAGCACGATCCGCGCGCCCGGCTCTGCCGCGGCGAGCCACCCGGCGGGTATCCGGGTGGCCGCGCAGGTCGCGATCACCGCGTCGAAGACCTCACCCTCGGGTGGCTGGGCGGCGGTACGAACGGTGACCCCCGTCCCTCCGAGGCGCTCCCTGGCCAGGGCCGCCACACCAGGGTCGATCTCCACGCTGGTGACGGACCCCTTCGCACCGACCAGGGAGGAGAGGATCGCGGCGTTCCATCCCGTGCCGGTGCCGACCTCCAGCACCCGCATGCCTTCCCCGACTCCGGCCGCGGCGAGCATGTCCGCCATGACCTGGGGGGCCGACGAGGACGAACTGGGTTCGTTGCGAGGTCCGCTCCCGCCGTCGTTCGCCTGGGTGGTGACCGCGTCGGAGCCGTAGACCAGGCGCGCCCATCGGCCGGGGTCGGCTGTTCGGTACAGCGGCAGTCCGGTCGCGTCGGGCCAGATCATGTCGGGGATGAACCGGTGCCGGGGGTGGTCGGCGAACGCCTGTCGGATCGTGTCGGTCGTGTCGAGACGCTCCACCAATTCGGTGTGGAGCGCCGAGAGGTCTTCCATCGTCACTTCTCGCCCGTCCCCTTACAGCCCGAGCAGGTGACGACTTCCTGATGGGTCCAGCTACCGCCGCTACCGTCACCGTCGGAGTTGATCACCACAGTTCCCTCACCGTTGCACATGGAGCACGTGGCCATGGGGATCTCCTGAACGAAGGGGGGTTCCTTCGCGTCCTACCCCGAGCGCGTCCGGGAGAACCCGGAGCGTCCGTAGCCGGTCATGCCCGGCCGCGAGCCCCGCGAGCTCACCGAGGGGGAGTGGCGCGGGTACTGGTCGAAGACCGGGGAGTGACCCCCGGCCCCCTCGCCTCCCGGGGCCCTCAGGGAGCGGGAGGGGACTGCCGGCGGTCCCGGACGCTCTCGGGGAGGTCGCGCACGTTGATCACCTCGGTGGAGGGGTCGCTGGGCGCCAGCCCCGCGCTGAACGACTCCTGGGGTCGGCGGGCGGTCTCGCTGATGGTCAGCAGCAGGCCCACGATCAGCCAGTTGGCCATCAGCGCGGACCCGCCCGCCGACAGGAACGGCGTGGTCATACCGGTGAGCGGGATGATCAGGGTGGCGCCGCCCAGCACGATGAACACGTTGAACGCGGTGATGAAGCCGTAGCCGAACGCGGTGAGCTTGAGGAACACGTCCCGGCAGCCCAACGCGATCCGCAGGGCGCGCTGGGCGAACAGGAACAGCAGCACCAGTACCGCCAGCAGCCCGGTCAGGCCGAGCTTCTCACCGACCGAGACCAGGATCAGGTCGCTGTCGGCGGCGAAGAGGTTCTGTATCTCGCCGTCGTGGAAGCCGGTGCCCAGGAGCCCCCCGTAGGCCAGGGCGATCAGCCCCTCCACCACCTGGAAGCTGCCGCCGTCGCTGTGGTAGACCTCCGGGTCGAAGGCGTCCAGCCAGATCCGCACCCGGTTCTGTACGTGCCCGAACAGCAGGTAGGCCACGTAGGCGGCGGCGGAGAAGGCCAGCAGTCCGATGAGCACCCAGGACTTGCGCGCGGTGGCCGCGTAGAGCACCGCCAGGAAGGTGCCGAACAGCAGCAGGGAGGTGCCCAGGTCCTTGGTGCCGACCAGGAGCAGGACCGCGATGCCCCAGCCCACGGCCATCGGTGCCAGGTCGCGGGCGCGGGGCGCGCTGAACACCTTCACCCCGCCGATCCGGAAGGTGCGGGTGACCAGGGCCATGACGTCGCGTTGGCGGCCGAGGTAGGAGGCCAGGAAGACCACCAGCAGTACCTTCGCGAACTCCGAGGGCTGCATGGTGAAGGGGCCGATCATGATCCACCGCCGGGCGCCGAGCACCTCGTGGCCCAGCGGTGACAGCGGAAGCAGGAGCAGGACCAGCGCGCACAGCGCGATCAGGTAGGTGTACATGGTCAGGCGGCGGGGGTGCCGTACGAACAGCACCGCGGCCGCGCACAACCCCATGCCGAGCAGGGTCCACAGCAGTTGGCGGTCGGCCTCGCCGTTGCCGGGGTCGTTGTCGCGGGTCATCTGGAGCGCCCAGATCATGGTGGTTCCGAGCCCGCTCAGCGCCGTGGCCACCGGGAGCAGGACCGGGTCCGCGTAGGGCGCCACGAAGCGCAGCAGGACGTGCAGGCCGAGCGCCCCCGCTCCGAGCGTCAGCGTGTAGACCACGGCGCGGGAGTCGATCCCGTCGGTGACGGACACGGAGGCGAAGAGCAGTGCGGCGGCGGTCACCCCGATCGAGGCCAGGAGGAGGGTGAGTTCGGCGCGTCTTCGGCGCACCGGGCGCAGGGTCCCGTCTGTCGGGTCGGTCTGCGGATTGGCCATGCTTGTCCTCTTACCGTTCGCGCGAGGGCCGGAGCTTCTGTGCGGGGGTGGGACATGGCCCGTAGTTGGAACTATAGGCACGGGCGGGGCGGGTTCAAGCGGAACGGCCGGTTCCGGGCGGTTCGGTTTGGGACGGGCCCGGGGCGTCCCGGCCGCCCCCCGAAGGGATCCGGGGCCCCGCACCCGCGGTCCGTGGAAGTGGAATGTCCGGTATGGACTAGACCAATCCGGCAGGGCGGGGTCCACCGGCCGGGGTACGGGTCGCTAGTCTCGTGTCCGGGTCCGGAACGTGTGGGCCCAGACACCGAAGAGACGGAGAGATCGTGGCGTCCATCGAGTCAGTACAGGCGCGGGAGATCCTTGACTCCCGGGGCAACCCGACAGTCGAGGTCGAGGTTCTGCTCGACGACGGGACCATTACCCGCGCGGGTGTCCCCAGCGGTGCCTCCACCGGAAGGTTCGAGGCCGTCGAACTGCGCGACGGCGGCGACCGCTACGGCGGCAAGGGCGTGACCAAGGCGGTCACCGCCGTCAACGACGAGATCGCCGACGAGCTGCTCGGCCACACGCCCGACGAGCAGCGCATCATCGACCGTGCGCTCATCGACCTGGACGGTACCCCGGACAAGTCCCGGATCGGCGCCAACGCCATCCTGGGCACCTCCCTGGCCGTGGCCAAGGCCGCCGCCGAGGAGGCCGGGCTGCCCCTGTTCCGCTACATCGGCGGCCCCAACGCGCACGTCCTGCCCGTGCCGATGATGAACATCCTCAACGGCGGTGCGCACGCCGACAGCAACGTCGACATCCAGGAGTTCATGGTCGCGCCCGTCGGCGCGCCGACCTTCTCCGAGGCCCTGCGCTGGGGCACCGAGGTCTACCACTCCCTGAAGTCGGTCCTGAAGGCGCACGGCCTGGGCACCGGTGTCGGTGACGAGGGCGGCTTCGCCCCCAACCTGGACAGCAACCGGGCCGCCCTGGACCTGATCGTCGAGGCGATCGAGAAGGCCGGGTACAAGGTCGGTACCGACATCGCCCTGGCCCTGGACGTGGCCGCCAGCGAGCTGTTCTCCGACGGGGTGTACTCCTTCGAGGGCCAGACCCGCACCGCCGAGGAGATGGCCGCCTACTACGCGGAGCTCGTCGACGCCTACCCGCTGGTCTCCATCGAGGACCCCCTCGACGAGGAGGACTGGGACGGCTGGAAGAAGCTCACCGAGCAGCTCGGCGACCGGGTCCAGCTGGTCGGCGACGACCTGTTCGTCACCAACCCGGAGCGGCTCCAGCGCGGCATCCTCGCCGACACCGCGAACTCGCTCCTGGTGAAGGTCAACCAGATCGGCACCCTCACCGAGACCCTGGACGCGGTCTCCCTCGCCCAGCGCAGCGGTTACACGGCGATGATCAGCCACCGTTCCGGTGAGACCGAGGACACGACCATCGCCGACATCGCGGTGGCCACCAACGCCGGGCAGATCAAGACCGGTGCCCCCGCGCGCAGCGAGCGTGTCGCCAAGTACAACCAGCTGCTGCGTATCGAGGAGGAACTGGACGACGCCGCCGTCTACGCGGGCGTGTCGGCCTTCCCGAGGTTCGCCAAGCGCGGCTAGTCTGCCCCAGTGTCCCGCGAAACCAAACAGCAGCCCACAAAGGCCAAGAAGACGGCCAAAGCCGACAGGCCGGTGAAGGCCGCTGCCAGGCGCGGCGCCCCCGGTGCCGCGAAAGCGGACACGAGGAACGCGGGTGAGGGCCGCACCCCCAGGGTGCGGCCCATGCTCACCAGTCGGGCGGCGATCCTCGCCCTCGTCGTCTGCGTGATCGCGCTGAGCCTGGCGTATCCGCTGCGGGAGTACGTCATGCAGCGGTCCCAGATCGCCCAGCTCCAGGACGAGCGCGCCCGTATGCAGGAGAACGTCGCCCACCTCCAGGAACGCGAGGAGGCGCTCAGCGACGAGGAGTACGTGGAGCGCGAGGCACGGGCACGCCTGCACTACCAGTACCCCGACGAGACCGCCTACATCGTCATCCGCCCCGAGTCGGAGGCCGAGGACGAGGCCGATCCGGCCGCACCCGACGAGCCGTGGTTCACCCAGCTGTGGCGTTCGGTCGAGGAGGCGGACCGCCCCGAACCCGATGACGGGCTCTGACCCGTCGTCCGGACCGCCCTGTCGATGACGGGGGCGGGGTCGTGCCGAAGGCCGGTCCGGTGAGGGCGAGGGTGCGGGGTCGGACCGCGGGTGGGCCTATGCTGTGTTGGTCATGACTTCCGCAGATCAGCCCGTTCCGGGGCACACCGACGGCGGTCCCGCTTCCGAGAGGGACCTCGCCGCGATCGAACTCCAACTGGGCCGTCCGCCGCGCGGGGTGCGTGCCGTCGCGCACCGCTGCCCCTGCGGTCTTCCCGACGTGGTGAAGACCGCCCCGCGCCTGGAGGACGGCACCCCTTTCCCGACGCTGTACTACCTGACGTGTCCGCGCGCCGCCTCGGCCATCGGCCGGCTGGAGAACGACGGCCTGATGCGCCAGATGCAGGAGCGCCTGGGCGGGGATCCAGACCTCCGGGCCGCCTACACCAGGGCTCATGAGTCCTACCTGGAGGAGCGGGCCGAGCAGGCGCGGGCCGACGGGCTGGAGCCACTGCCCGAGGGTATGCAGAGCACCGGGGGTATGCCCTCCCGGGTCAAGTGCCTGCACGCGCTGGTCGGCCACGAGCTGGCTGCGCCGGGGACCAACCCGTTCGGCGCCGAGGCGCTGACGGAACTCCCCGAGTGGTGGGCGAAGGGCCCCTGTGTGTGCGTGGACGAGAACGCCCCTGAGGGCGCTGAAGGGACGGACGTTTCATGAGCGGTGTCGCGGCGATCGATTGCGGAACCAACTCGATCAGGCTCCTGATCGCCGACGTCGTCCTGCTGGACGGTGACGAGGTCCAGGTGGTCGACGCCGACCGGCGGATGGAGGTCGTGCGGCTGGGCGAGGGCGTCGACGAGACCGGTGTGTTCGCGCCCCAGGCCCTGGAACGTACCTTCGAGGCGCTGCGCGGTTACGCCGAGGCGATCGAGGCGCACGGGATCCCGTTGGGCCCGGACGGGGTGCGGATGGTCGCGACCAGCGCGACCCGGGACGCGGGCAACCGACAGGAGTTCGTGGACGGCGTCCGCGGCATCCTGGGCGTGGAGCCCGAGGTGGTCACCGGTCTGGACGAGGCCGAGCTGTCCTTCGTGGGCGCCACCGCGGAACTGGAGGCCGAGGCCGCGGAGGGAGGGGCCGGCGATTTCACCCCGCCCTTCCTGGTGGTCGACATCGGTGGCGGGTCCACGGAGTTCGTGCTGGGGGGCCTGGGCGAGGACGAGGAGCTGGTGCGTGCGTCCCTGTCGGTGAATGTGGGCTGTGTGCGCATGACCGAGCGCCACCTGCGTACCGACCCGCCGACGAAGGAGCAGGTCGAGGCGGCCACGGTCGACATCGAGGCCGCTCTGGACGAGGTGGAGAAGGTCGTCCCGCTGCGGGAGGCCGGTTCGGTGGTGTGCGTGGCCGGGACCGCGACCACGGTCGCCGGGATCGCGCTGGACCTGCCCGAGTACGACTCCGAGCGCATCCACCACACCCGGGTCTCGGCCACGGAGCTGGAGCGGATCACCGGGGACCTGTTGGCCTCGCGGCACGCGGAGCGGGCGGAGATCGGCGTGATGCACCCGGGGCGGGTCGACGTCATCGGTGCGGGCGCCCTGGTGCTTTCCCGTGTGCTCGCGCGCACCGGCGCGGACCACTTCACGGCGAGTGAGCACGACATCCTCGACGGTGTCGCGTGGAGCCTCATCGCGCCGGAGTAACCGGGTCAAACTAGTGTCAACCAGGGCGTAACCTCCCAAAAGAGCACTTCGGGCACCCCTGAGGGGTCCTTTGGGGAGGTCCGCCCTGGGCTTCCAGGTGAGACGCATCACCCGTATGGCCCTTGTGAAAGCATTCACAACCATTTTGACCTGCAAAAACTTCCTTTGTGTGCACGTGGGGGTGGTCGGAAGGTGGGTGGATGTGAACCTTCCTGTCGGTAGATGCTTGTGAAAGAATGCACAAGCAGCCTTCGAGTCGGGGCCAAAACCACGGCACGGGGGGACCGAAGACCGTGACAGCCTTCGCGGCCCTTGAGGCAAGGGCGCCACAGAACAACCGTTAGGGCGGAAATGCGATGACCGAGAGCAGGAACTACCGGCTGGTACACGGTGGCGGGGACGAGGCGGAGATCCCGCACATCCTCATCGTCGGCGGCGGTTACCTCGGGATGTACACCGCGAGGCGGCTGGAGAAGAAGCTCGGGTCCGGTGAAGCCCGTATCACCGTCATCGACCCGAACTCCTACATGACCTATCAGCCGTTCCTGCCCGAGACGGCCGCGGGCAACATCTCCCCGCGCAACGTCGTGGTCCCGCTGCGCAAGGTCTTCAACCGGGTTCGCGTGCTGGGCGGCCGCGTCGTGCGCATCGACCACGCCGACAACACGGTCCGCTACGAGCCCAACGCAGGCGAGCCCGAGACCCTCCACTACGACTACCTGGTGATGGCGGCCGGAGCGGTCTCCCGCACCCTGCCCATCCCGGGCCTGGCCGAGTGGGGCGTCGGCATCAAGACCGTCGAAGAGGCGGCCTACCTGCGCAACCACGTGCTCAACCAGCTGGCCATCGCTGACTCCACCAACGACAGGGAGGTCCGCGCCAAGGCGCTGAACTTCGTGTTCGTCGGCGGCGGTTTCGCCGGTGCCGAGGCCATCGCCGAGCTGGAGGACATGGTCCGCGACGCGGTTCGTCTGCACCCCTCGATCGACCTCGAGGACGTGAACTTCTACCTCATCGAGGCCGCGGACAAGATCCTGCCCGAGGTCGGTCCCGAGGTCGGCGGCAAGGCCCTCAACCAGCTCCGCCGCCGCGGCATCGACGTGCGGCTCGAGACCTTCCTCGAATCCGCCACCGACCAGCGCATCAAGCTCAGCGACGGCAGCGAGTTCGAGGCCGGCACCCTGGTGTGGACCGCGGGCGTCAAGCCCAGCCCGGTCGTCTCCGCCAGCAACCTGCCCCTCGGCCCCAAGGGCCACGTCGACACCAGCGAGTACCTCACCGTCAACGGCACGGACAACGTCTTCGCCGGCGGCGACAACGCCCAGGTCCCCGACGGCAACGGCGGCTACTACCCGCCCAACGCCCAGAACGCCGTCCGCCAGGCGCCGGTGCTCGCCGACAATGTCATCGCGACCCTGCGCAACGGCAAGCTCAAGGCCTACCGGCACAAGAACCTCGGCGCGGTGGCCGGGCTCGGCCTGCACATGGGCGCGGCCCAGCTGTTCGGCAAGATCAAGCTGAACGGCCGCCTGGCCTGGTACGCGCACCGCTCCTACCACCTGCTCGCGGTGCCCACCTTCAACCGCAAGCTGCGGGTCCTCTCGGACTGGACGCTCGCCTTCTTCCTGCGCCGCGACTTCGCCGCGCTCCCGGAGATGTCCGAGCCGCGCCAGGCCTTCGAGGAGGCCAGCCAGCCCCAGGTCGAGAACGGCCACCTTCGCAGGGTCAGCTGATCCGACGCCCGCGGCGCCGCCCACCCGCCGCTGAATCGCCGTCACATCCGCGAAACGACCGGTTTCCACTGGAAGCCGGTCGTTTCGTGTCCCCATCCGGCCAAGCTGATCCAAAGTGGGCAATCGGCCCGGCCGGTATGATGGGCGTGCCCTCGTAGCCCAATGGAAGAGGCAGGCCCCCTAAAAGGGTCACAAGTGTCGGTTCGAGTCCGACCGGGGGTACTTTTTAGTGCTTGCTTTGGTCCTCCGCTTCGCTTCGGACCGTGTTCGGGCGCCTGAGGGGAGGTGTTCGGGTTGTAGCAGGCACAGCATCCTCGTCTGCGCCTGGCTCGCCCACCCGTCGCCCGCCACCACCCTCAACGGACGCCTACGGCGCGGTGCCCGTCCCTGCCGGCGGCTTGACTCGTCTTGCACTGTGTCTACTGAAACCCGGGCTCCCGCGCCCGAACGAAAGAACACCCCCTGGGGCGAAGGTGAGCGGGCAGGGGCACTCCCTGTGGCTGAGGTGAGCCGATCAGGAGACCCCTGGGGCCGGTGTTTGCCGCCGGTTCGGAGGGGCTGACAGGTCTGAGGGACCCCTGCAGCGTCCGAAACCCGTTCAGCAGGGTGCCCGCTGCTTCCAAAACCCTCCCAATCGCGATGATCTTGCTACCAGGGGCGAAATCGGCGCCGAAATAGCCCCTGGTAGCAAGATCACCGCCAATAGAGGAACCCAGATCTCATTCGGCTGGGACGGGGTTCGCGGGCCGTTCGGCCCGTCAGTGCTGCTCCATCAGCAGTTGGAGCTGAGTGAACAGGCGCTCACCGGGGTCACCCAGGTCAATGCCGCTCACGGCCGCCGCGCGGCGGACCCGGTAGCGGAGTGTGTTCGGGTGGATGTGCAGTCGTTCGGCCGCGGCCCGCGCGTCACCGAAGGCCTCCAGGTACGCCAGCAGCGAGTGCACCAGATCCGCGCCGCCCGCCTGGTCGTACTCGATCAGACGGATCACCCGTGGGTCGCGCAGGGACGGATCCGCACGCAGGTGCGCGAGGGTTTCGCTGATCAGCACCCGGGAGCGCACGTCGGAGATGGTCGCCACCTCCCAGTCGGTGTCCCGATCCAGGTCACGGCCCATGGCGTCGAGAACCCGGTCCGCCTCCGCGCGGGACTCGGGCACGTCCGCCAACCGTTCCACCAGCGAACCCACCGCCGCCTGCACGTGCGACCCCAGCGCGGCCCGTGCGGCCGCCACCGTCTTGCGGGTCAGCGCCAGCACCGAGTGCTCGACCCCCCGCCACCCCTCCTTTCCCGGTCCTCGGGCCAGATCAGGCAGCAGCACGTACACGCGTCCGCCGAGCTCGGTCACCAGTGAACTGCGCCGGTAGGCGGCCGTGTGCACGGACACCAGGTCGATGAGCTGTCGGCGGCGCAGCTCCCGGGCGGGGCGGTCGGGCCGCCCCTGGGGCTGGGCGCCCTCGGGCTCGGCGGCCTCGACCGCGGAACCGCTCAGGGAGAAGGCGACCACCAGTGCGGCCCGGTCGGTGTGCACCTCGACGGTGTCGGCGAGTGCGCTCGCGTCGATCCGCCCCTCCAAAAGGCTGGACAGCAGGTCCTCGCGCAGCCGCAGCCCGGCGCTGGTCTGGGTGCGCTGCCGGATCATCTGGAGTGCGGTGGTGCGGGCGGCGCCCAGCAGGGCCTCCTCGGCGTGCCGGGCCAGGGGCTGGGACCCCTCCTGCACCCAGATCGCGCCCAGCGGCTGGCGTCCGGCGTGGATTCCGACCGCCAGACGGCGGCGGATACCGAGCTCGGGGTGCTCCTCGACCCGGACGACCTCCTCGCCCGCCCGCAGCTTGGTGAACACGCCCCACTGCCGCAACAGCGCGAGGTAGGACTCGGGGCCCTGACGGCCCAGCACCGACAGCCGCCTCAGCTCGTCCACCTCGGCGCCGCTGGAGTAGGCCAGTACCCGGCTCGCGGAGTCCTCGATACTGACCAGGCCCCCGGTGAGCTGTGCGATCGTCTGCGCCATGGAGAACAGGTCGCCGGTGGCCTCGCCCAGGTCCTCGGAGGCGGTCAGCCGGGCGTCGTCCACGATGCTCTGGCACACCGACTGGAGCTGGTCCCAGCGCACCTCGGGCCGGACCGCCAAAAGCGCGACCCCGCTCTCCTGGGCCTCGGTGCGCAGGGCCCGCAGTTCGTCGGCGGCGCCGGACCTGGGCGGCCGGTGCCGCTGGTCACCGGAGGGCGGGAGCGTCTCCTCGGGTGGGGAGTGCCCGCCGGCCTTGACCGCGACGGCCGCCGCGCCCTGCCCGGCCAGCATGCGCACCAGGCGCCGGGCGGCCCCGCCCCGGACCCCGATGAGCAGGACCAGGTCCCCCTCCCGGGCCTCGACCCGGTCCTCGGGGTCGATGATGACGACATTGTTCACCTGGACATCAAGTCCGTCGGGGGCCGCCGCAACGTCCACGATGGGGTCGCCGAGGGCCAGAAGGAGGCGGCGCAGCGGCAGGCCCGCTACCTCTTCGTCCTGTGATCCTGGTTGAACAGGCATGACGTCGTTCCTCACCGGTCGTGTCCGGGGACCGACACTACTGGAGCGGCCGGGGCGGGAAGCCGGGGCGTGATTGTTCGTCCGTGTCTGATTTTGTCCTACCGGACAAATAAGGCTGGCAAAGAGTGGCCCGCCCCACAAGGTCTGGCGGGGCCTGTTCTGGGACTGTTGAATCAGCCAGACCCTGCTCGTTCAGGGACATTCTTTTCAGGGAGGTGCCCATGGACGCCGTGACCAACGTCCCGCTGCCGGTGAACGAACCCGTTCTCACCTACGCGCCCGGGAGCGCCGAGCGCGCCGAGCTCGTCGCCAAACTCGACGAGCTCGGCCGCGAGAGCATCGACCTGCCGATGCGCATCAACGGCGAGAGCCGCATGGGCGGCGGCGAGCCGATCGACGCCGTCCAGCCGCACAACCACGCCTCCGTCCTGGGCACCATGCGCAACGCCACCCACCAGGACGCCCGTGACGCCATCGCCGCGGCGAAGGCCGCCGCCCCGGCCTGGCGCGCCATGTCCTTCGACGACCGCGCCGCGATCATCCTCCGCGCCGCCGAGCTGCTCGCCGGCCCCTGGCGCGCCACGATCAACGCGGCCACCATGCTCGGCCAGTCGAAGACCATCCAGCAGGCGGAGATCGACTCGGCCTGTGAGCTCATCGACTTCTGGCGCTTCAACGTCTCCTACGCCCGCCAGCTCATGGAGCAGCAGCCCCTGAGCGTCCGCGGCGTGTGGAACCGCATGGAGCAGCGTCCGCTGGAGGGGTTCGTCTACGCGATCACCCCCTTCAACTTCACCGCCATCGCGGGCAACCTGCCCACCGCCCCGGCCCTCATGGGCAACGTGGTCGTGTGGAAGCCGTCCCCGACGCAGCAGTTCGCGGCCGAGCTGACCATGCGCCTGCTGGAGGAGGCCGGCATGCCTCCCGGCGTCATCAACATGGTCACCGGTGACGGCCTGGCCGTCTCGGACATCGCCCTGAACGACCCGGAGCTGGCCGGTGTGCACTTCACCGGTTCGACCAAGACCTTCCAGCACCTGTGGAAGAGCGTCGGCGAGAACATCTCCAACTACCGCTCCTACCCGCGCATCGTGGGTGAGACCGGTGGCAAGGACTTCATCGTCGCCCACTCCTCCGCCGACCCGGAGATCCTGCGCACCGCGATCGTGCGCGGCGCCTTCGAGTACCAGGGCCAGAAGTGCTCCGCCGCCTCGCGCGCCTTCGTCGCCCGGTCCGTCTGGGAGAGGATGCGCGACGACCTGGTCGCCGAGACCGAGGCCCTGAGCATGGGCGACGTCACCGACCTGTCGAACTTCATCGGCGCCGTCATCGACCGCCGCTCCTTCGACAAGCTGGCCAAGGTCCTGGAGGACGCCAAGTCCGACCCGACCCTGGACATCATCGCCGGCGGCACCGCCGACGACTCGGTCGGCTACTTCGTGCGTCCGACCATCATCGAGGGCACGGACCCGACCAACGACGTGTTCCGTACCGAGTACTTCGGTCCGATCATCGCCGTCCACGTCTACGAGGACGACAAGTACGACGAGATCCTCAAGGTCGTCGACGAGGGCTCCGCCTACGCCCTGACCGGCGCCGTCCTGGCCAACGACCGCGCCGCGGTGGCCAAGGCGACCGAGGCCCTGCGCTTCACCGCCGGCAACTTCTACGTCAACGACCGCCCGACCGGCTCCATCGTCGGTCAGCAGCCCTTCGGCGGCGCTCGTGCCTCCGGCACCAACGACAAGGCAGGTTCCGCCCAGAACCTGTCCCGTTGGGCCAGCCCGCGCGCCATCAAGGAGACCTTCGTCGCGCCGACGAACTCCTCCTACCCCCACCAGGGGTAGTCGCCGGCGGCGCCCCCTCCTCCGTCCTGAGGGGCGCGCCGCCACCGCGGGGCCCGCTCCCCGGTGCCCGAGGGCCCGGGGACGGGTCCCCGGGGAGCGCGCCCCCGGGATCCGGCGGGGCGCTCGCCTACCCCCCGAGGAACCCACCGGCGCGGTCGGCACACCGGTCGCGCCCATCGTCCGCGCCAGCCCACCGGCTCGCGCACGTCTTCTTCGAGGTCTCCATGCTTCGTAAACCCCTGCTGCTCGCCGCCAGGTCCGCGACCTGCCGCAAGATCGTCGAGCGCACTCCCATGACCCGGGCCATGGTCTCCCGCTTCGTCGCGGGGTCCACCCTGGACGAGGCTCTTCCGGCCGTCGAGGAACTCGCCAGGGACCGGTACGCCACCCTGGACTTCCTGGGTGAGGACACCGCGGACCTGGCACAGGCCACCGCCACGGTGACCGCCTACCAGGACCTGCTCGCGGCCCTGGGCGAGGCCGGCCTGGGCGACCGGGTCGAGGTGTCGGTCAAGCTCTCCGCCGTGGGCCAGTTCCTGAACCAGGACGGCGAGAAGATCGCGCTGGACAACGCGCGCCGGATCGCCGAGGCCGCCAAGGCGGTCGGCACCACGGTGACCCTCGACATGGAGGACCACACCACCGTCGACTCCACGCTGGGCATCCTGGGCGAGCTGCGCGAGGACTTCCCGTTCGTGGGCGCGGTGCTCCAGGCCTATCTGCGCCGTACCGAGGCCGACTGCCGCGACCTCAGCGGTGCCGGTTCGCGTGTGCGTCTGTGCAAGGGCGCCTACGACGAGCCCGAGTCCGTGGCCTTCCGGGACAAGCACGAGGTGGACAAGGCCTACGTGCGGGCGCTGCGCGTCCTCATGGCGGGCGAGGGCTACCCGATGGTCGCCTCGCACGATCCGCGTATGGTCACCATCGCGGGTGAACTGGCCGCTGCCAACGGCCGCGGCGCGGACGACTACGAGTACCAGATGCTGTACGGCATCCGGGACGGCGAGCAGGTCCGCCTGGCCGCTGAGGGCAAGCGCATGCGCGTCTATGTCCCCTACGGCGACGAGTGGTACGGCTACTACATGCGCCGCCTGGCGGAGCGCCCGGCCAACATGCTCTTCCTCGCGCGTTCTCTGATGACCCGCAACTGAGGTTCGTCCGCCGGGGCGTGTCCGTCGGACGCGCCCCGGCCCGCGCGAGGGGTCCGCACCGCCTGACACGGGTGTGGACCCCTTTCCGTTTTCGCGAAACGTGACCGACGTCACGGCCGGGGCATGCGACCGGGGAGGACTCGAAGCCGTTTCGCAACGGTGACCTGGGCGGCGGAACCGGTGACCAGAGCCGTACGTTACCTTGTGGGCAGCAATCCACGCGTGAAAGGCCTTTACTAGACATGCGGATGCGGAGTTCCAACCCCGTCCTCAAGCGGGCGCTACAACAGCAGTCCGGTCCCCAGCAGGGCTACGGTCAACCCGGTTACGGGCAGCAGGGTTACGGACAGCCGTACCCGTCGCAGCCCTACGGTCAGCAGACCTACCCCCAGCAGGGCTACCCCCAGCAGGCCACCGGCGACCAGCCGATGACCATCGACGACGTCGTCGTGCGCACGGGTATGACCCTGGGCGTCGTCGCCCTTTTCGGCGTCATCAACTACTTCCTCTTCTCGGCCAACCCGGGCCTGGCCCTGGGCCTGATGATCCTGGGCATGCTCGGCGGGCTCGTCATGGGTCTGGTGATCGCCTTCAAGCAGATCACCAACCCGGTCGCCATCCTGGTCTACGCGGGGCTGGAGGGCCTGCTCGTCGGCGGTCTCTCGGCCCTGCTCGGCAACATGCTCTCCATCCAGATGGGTGACGCCTCGGCCGGGACCTCGCTGGTCTCCCAGGCCGTGATCGGCACCGTCGCGGTGTTCGCCGTGATGCTCGCGCTGTACAAGTTCCGCGTCATCAAGGTGACCGACGGTTTCGTCAAGGCCGTCTCCTACGCCGTGCTCGGCGCGGCCGCGTTGATGCTGGTCAACTTCGTGCTCAGCTTCTTCATCGCCGGTGGCATCGGTCTGCGTGAGCCCACCTGGCTGGGTCTGGGCGTGGGCATCGTGTTCGTGGTCCTGGCCGCCCTGACCCTGGCCATCGAGTTCCGTGGCATCGAGGAGGGCGTCAATGCCGGTATCCCGAACAAGTTCGCCTGGCAGTTCGCCTTCGGTCTGACCGTCTCCCTGGTCTGGCTGTACATCGAGATCCTGCGCCTGCTCTGGATCATCAAGACGATGTTCGCGGAGTAGCCTCGCGCACACGCGCCTTCCAGGCGTACCTTCGCGCGACGAGGGGCCGTCGCCCGGGTTCTCCCGGGGGCGGCCCCTCCGCCGTCGTCGGCGGTCGGTCAGGTCGGGAGTTCGGCGGTCAGGAGGTCTCCCGGCGTGGTGCCGGGATGGAGCGGTTCCTGCGGCGGCGGTCGTACTCGGTGACGATGGCCTGGGCGTAGCCGTGGGTGAGGTCGTACTCGTCAGCCAGCCAGTACGACCGGTCCGCGGTGCGCAGGAGTCCGGGGCCCCTGTCGAGCGAGTCGAACCACTCGTGGAGTCCGCGGCCGGTGACGGCCGGGATGCGTTCGATGAGCTTTGCGTGGATCTCCGGCGAGTGGGTTACCGACATAGGCACCTCCGCAGTGCGTTCGGTGTGTGGCACTTACCTGCGACCCTGCATCAGGATCACCTTCTGGACAAGCCCCGGTCACCAGCTTTTACCTTGGCCGTGCGAGAACGTTTCCCCCCGCCCCCTCCGTAGCCGAACCGGATCGCGGCCACGGCGGTCCGCACGTGTTCCGGCGGGCGGGGAACACTGTTCGCGAACCACCCGGAACGGGCCCGGACACGGAGAAAGGGGCCCCGGGCGGTGCCCGGGACCCCTCGCCTGCCTGCTCGGTCCGACCGAGGGCGGGGAGCGCCTAGCTGAGGCGCTCGAAGACGGCGGCCATGCCCTGGCCACCGCCGACGCACATGGTCTCCAGACCGAAGGTCTTGTCGTGGAACTGGAGGCCGTTGATCAGTGTGCCGGTGATGCGGGCACCGGTGCTGCCGAACGGGTGGCCGACGGCGATGGCGCCGCCGTTGACGTTCAGCTGGCTGTCGATGTCGATGCCCAGCTGGTCGGCGGAGGGCAGCACCTGGGCGGCGAAGGCCTCGTTGATCTCGGCGAGGTCGATGTCGCCGATCGCCATGTTGGCGCGGGCCAGGGCCTGCTTGGAGGCCTCGACCGGGCCCAGGCCCATGATCTCGGGGTTCAGGCCGGTCACACCGGTGGAGACGATGCGGGCCAGCGGGGTGATCCCCAGCTGCTTGGCCTTGGTGTCGCTCATGATGACCAGGGCGGAGGCGCCGTCGTTCAGCGGGCAGGCGTTGCCCGCGGTGACGGTGCCGTCGGGACGGAACACCGGCTTGAGCTGGGAGACCTTCTCGTAGGTGGTGCCGCGGCGGATGCCGTCGTCGGTGCTGACCACGGTGCCGTCGGGCAGGGTCACCGGGGTGATCTCGCGCTCCCAGAAGCCGTTGTCGAGGGACTTCTCGGCGAGGTTCTGCGAGCGGACGGCGAACTCGTCCTGGCGCTGGCGGGAGACGCCGGTGATCTCGGCGACGTTCTCCGCGGTCTGGCCCATCTCGATGTAGGCGTCGGGCAGGTTGCCGTCCTCGCGCGGGTCGGTCCAGGTGCCCTGGCCGCCCTCCTTGCGCTTCTCGGTGCGCGCCGTGGCGTCGGCGAAGAGCGGGTTCTGGTTCTGCGGGTTGTCGCTGTTGCCGTTGATGAAGCGGCTGACGGTCTCCACACCCGCGGAGACGAACACGTCTCCCTCGCCCGCCTTGATGGCGTGGTAGGCCATCCGGGTGGTCTGGAGGGAAGAGGAGCAGTACCGGGTGATGGTGGTGCCCGGGACGGTGTCCAGGCCGAGCTGCACGGCGACGATGCGGGCCATGTTGAAGCCCTGCTCACCGCCGGGCAGGCCGCAGCCGAGCATGAGGTCGTCGATGCTCTTCGGGTCGAGCCCGGGGACCTTGGCCAGGGCCGCGCCGACGATCTGGGTGGTCAGGTCGTCCGGGCGCATGTCCTTCAGGGAGCCCTTGAAGGCTCGGCCGATCGGGGAGCGCGCGGTGGCGACGATGACTGCTTCGGGCATGTTCCTCGTCCTTGTTCGGGTCACGGCAAGACTTGTTACTGACCAGTTAACCCGTCCGGTGCTCTCCGGCGCCACCCGGGGTCGGCCTTGGCGAGTCCTGGCGTGTGCCGTCGTCGGAGATGGTGCCGGAGGGTGCGGACCGCCGTGCGGCCCGGGGCCGGAAGGGGCCGCGGACGAGCGCGGCCCAGCTGCCCCGGGTCCCGGCGGGTGCCTGGTCAGCGGCCCGCGAGACCTCCGTACCCGGAGTTTGCGCGGCTACCACCGCGGCGCGGTCGACGGGCAGGACGCCCCTGGTGCGTTCGCCCTCGTCGAGTTCGGGGAGCAGGCCCAGGGCCGCGCAGGCGGAGGGCAGCACGGCGAACGCGGCCTGTGCGTACCCGCGAGCTGACGGATGAAAACGGTCGGGCCCAAACATGGAAACTGGATCTGACCGAAAATCCTCGGCAAGGATGTCGCTCAGTGAGACCGTCCGGCCGCCGACCTCCGTCACCGCGATGGTCTGCGCGGCCGCCAGCTGTCGGGAGGCCCGCCGCGCGACCGAGCGCAGCGGCCAGCCGATGGGGCGTACGGTGCCGAGGTCGGGACAGGTCGCCACGACCACGGGGGTGCCCAGGCCGACCAGGCCCCGGGTGGCGTCCCGGAGCGCGGCCACCGCGTCGTTGGGGCGGACCCGGCGGATGACGTCATTGGCTCCGATGAAGACCACCGCGACGTCGTAGCCCGATCCAGGCAGGGTGGCCCCGGACCGCTCCACCTGTGCCGCCAGGTCCGCGGAGGTGGCCCCGGGGGTGGCGGTGCACCGCAGCCGGACGGGCCGGTCGGCCGCGGCCGCGATCCCGGCGGCGAGGAGCGCCCCGGGGGTCTGCCGGGCCTGGGCCACCGCGAAACCGGCGGCGGTGGAGTCGCCCAGCATGAGGAGCCGCAGTGGCGGCCCCTCGCCGTCACCGTAGGTCCCGTCCGCCTTCGGGCGCCGCCAGTCGGTGTGCCCGATCGCGTTCTTGGCCAACTTCGCCTGGAGGTAGAGCAGGGCCACGGTGCCCCCGCCCACGAGTGTGAGTCCGCCCCCGCCGAACGCGGTGGCGGCGGCGATACGCCGCGCTCGGACGGCTCGCAGCATCGGTACTCCCCGAAGCGTCGGGCCCGCCCGGAGGCGGACCGCTGTGGGCCGGGTTCCTCCGGGCCGCTCCCGGGGCCGTCGCCGGCCCGTGCCCGCCCGGGACGCCCACGGAACACTCCCACCCGACGTTACCGGCGGGGAACTTCCGGGTCACGCACCCCGGCGGCAGACAATCCGGGCCCCGAGGACACCGAAAACGAGCTTTTCGGGCACGGAGCGGACCGGTCCACACCGCCTGCTGGCGCGGCGAATACGCTGGTTGGTGAGGTTAGAGTCAGGATGTGGGGGACCGGACCGGTCCCACCTGCCCCGGGTGTCACCGGGGAAGCGACACCGGCGGGCCGAAGACCCGGTCGCCACTATGCGAAGGAGCGAAGTTGCGGGTACACGACTCACTCATCGACCTGGTCGGGGACACCCCGCTGGTCCGTCTTCGGAAGGTCTCCGAGGGGTTGGCCCCCACGATCCTGGCGAAGGTCGAGTACTTCAACCCGGGCGGTTCGGTGAAGGACCGCATCGCGCTGCGGATGGTGGAGGCCGCCGAGAAGAGCGGTGAGCTCAAGCCGGGTGGCACGATCGTCGAACCCACCTCCGGCAACACCGGCATCGGTCTGGCCCTGGTCGCGCAGGAGAAGGGCTACCGCTGCGTCTTCGTCTGCCCGGACAAGGTCGGCCCGGACAAGCTGTCGGTACTGCGGGCCTACGGCGCGGAGGTCGTGGTCTGCCCGACCACGGTCGCTCCCGAGCACCCCGATTCCTACTACTCGGTCTCCGACCGGTTGGCCGCCGAGATCCCCGGCGCCTGGAAGCCCAACCAGTACGAGAACGAGAACAACCCGGAGTCGCACTACCACTCGACGGGTCCGGAGATCTGGGACCAGACCGAGGGCCGGATCACCCACTTCGTGTCGGGTATCGGCACCGGCGGCACCATCAGCGGTACCGGCAGGTACCTCAAGGAGGTCTCCAAGGGCGGCGTGCAGGTCGTCGGAGCCGACCCCGAGGGTTCGGTGTACTCGGGCGGCAGCGGCCGCCCGTATCTGGTCGAGGGCGTGGGCGAGGACATCTGGCCCGGCACCTACGACACGGCGATCTGCGACGACATCGTGGCGGTCAGCGACAAGGACTCGTTCCTGATGACCCGCCGCCTGGCCAAGGAGGAGGGCCTCCTGGTGGGCGGTTCCTGCGGCCTGGCGGTCGAGGCGGCCCTGCGGGTGGCCCGGGACGCGGGACCCGACGACGTCATCGTGGTCCTGCTGCCGGACGGCGGCCGCGGCTACCTCGGCAAGATCTTCAACGACGAGTGGATGGCCGACTACGGTTTCCTGTCCGCCGAGACCGAGGAGGCCACGGCCGGCCAGGTGCTCGCGGACAAGGAGGGCGAGATGCCCGACTTCGTGCACAGCCACCCCGACGAGACCGTCGGCACCGCCGTGGCGATCATGCGCGAGTACGGCGTCTCCCAGCTGCCGGTGATGAAGGAGGAGCCTCCGGTCATGGCGGCCGAGGTGGTCGGCTCCATCGCCGAGCGCGATCTCCTGGACGCCCTCTTCGACGGTCGCGCCGAGCTGGACGACCTGGTGGAGACGCACATGGGCAAGCCGTTGGCCACGGTCGGCACGGGCACCCCGGTCAGCGACTGCGTCCGCCTGCTGCGCACCTCCGGGGCCCTGGTGGTGCTGCGCGACGGCAAGCCGGTGGGGATTCTCACCAGGCAGGACCTGCTGGCCCACCTCTCGGGCTGAGACCCGCCCCACGGCCCGGACGGCGCCCGTACCGAGCGTCGTTCGGGCCCCGCTGTTCGCTTACCGGACACGGTGCCGCATACTCGGACACTGCTAATGTTCGATATCAGTGTTACTGCCGGGTAATAAGTGGGTGCAGGCGTGTCGCGGCTTTTGTCCTGGATGATTCGCTCCGTCTGGTCGTACGCACGGAGCCACGCGGAGATCCGAGCCGGCTCCAAGGCCGCCCGGAAGTTCGCGCGCTTCGGCGCCGGATCGGCGATCGCCTTCCCCACGGCCACGCTCTACGGGGAGCCGTGGATCGAGATCGGCGTGCACACCGTCCTGGGCGGGGACATGACCCTGGCGGCCGGGATGGGGCCCGACTACGACCTCGGCGAGGGCACGGTCGTGCGGATCGGCTCCGGCTGCGCCATCGGCCGGGGGTCGCACATCGTCGCCCACCGGTCCGTGGACATCGGCGACCACGTCTACACGGGCCCCTACGTCTACATCACCGACCAGAACCACGCCTACGCCAACACCGAGATCCCCGTCGGTCTCCAGTGGCCGGTGGACGACCCGGTGAGCATCGGCGCCGGCAGTTGGCTCGGTGCCAACAGCGTGATCCTGCCCGGCGTCCACCTGGGGAGGAACTCCGTGGTCGCTGCCGGGACCGTGGTCCGGCCCGGCACGTACCCCGACCACGCGATCATCGCGGGCATCCCCGGCAAGGTCGTGCGCACCCACGACCCCGAACTGGGCTGGGACCCGCCGCTGCGCGAGACCGGGACGCCCACCCGCGTCCCCACCCCCGTGACCGGACTGCCGCCCGAGGTGCCCGCCGACCCCCCGGAGCCGGGTTCGTCCACCCGTTTCCCGCCGGCCTGATCCCTGTCCGGATCCTGAGACCTCCCTGTTGACAACGGGTTCGGGGCGGCCCACGGGCACTATTGTGGCCACATGAAGTTCGACGGGTTTGAAACGCTGGCCATCCACGCGGGGCAGGAGCCGGACGCCGGCACCGGTGCCGTGGTTGTGCCGATCTACCAGACGAGTACCTACGCCCAGGACGGCGTGGGCGGGATGCGACAGGGATACGAGTACTCCCGTACCGCCAACCCCACGCGCACCGCGCTGGAGGAGTGCCTGGCGGCCCTGGAGTCCGGAGCGCGCGGCCTGGCCTTCGCCTCCGGAATGGCGGCCGAGGACACCCTGCTGCGCACGGTGCTCTCCCCCGGCGACCACGTCATCATCCCCGGCGACGCCTACGGGGGCACCTTCCGTCTGATCTCCAAGGTGGTCGAGCGCTGGGGCGTCAGCTGGGACGCGGTCGACCAGACCGACGTCGACGCCGTCCGTGAGGCCGTGCGCCCCAACACCAGGGTGGTGTGGACGGAGACGCCCACCAACCCGCTGCTGGGCATCACCGACATCGAGACGGTCGCGCAGATCGCCCACGACGCGGGGGCCCTGCACGTCGTCGACAACACGTTCGCCTCCCCCTACCTCCAGCAGCCGCTCACACTGGGCGCCGACGTGGTCGTGCACTCCACCACCAAGTACGTCGGCGGGCACTCCGACGTGGTCGGGGGAGCGCTGGTCGTGTCCGACGCCGAGCTGGGGGAGCGGCTGGCCTTCCACCAGAACACCATGGGCGCCGTCCCGGGTCCCTTCGACTCCTGGCTGACTCTGCGCGGGGCCAAGACCCTGGGGGTGCGGATGGACCGCCACAGCGAGAACGCCGAGCGCGTCGTGGCCGCCCTGGAGGCCCACCCCGCGGTGCGGCGCGTCTACTACCCGGGGCTGGACTCCCACCCGGGCCACAAGATCGCCGAGCGGCAGATGCGGTCCTTCGGTGGGATGGTCTCCTTCGCTCTGCGCGATGGGGAGAAGGCCGCTCTGGAGCTGTGTGAGCGGACCAGGATCTTCACCCTGGGCGAGTCCCTGGGCGGGGTGGAGTCCCTCATCGAGCACCCCGGGCGGATGACACACGCGTCGACCGCGGGTTCCCCGCTGGAGGTTCCGGCCGATCTGGTGCGGATCTCCGTGGGTATCGAGTCCGGCGACGATCTGGTCGCGGACCTGCTGCAGGCACTGGAGGGCTGATTCCGCGGAGGTCTCGGGGGCCGTGCGGCGCCGCCGCGCGGGCTCCCCGGCCGCTCTGCCGGGCCCGTCGCGGCCTCGCATCGGTGCCGTGCGGGGCCGCGGTCCGTCCGGTCCGCGCCCTCGTCCGGATCAGACCGCGGTGGGCGTGCGGCTCTGGTCCGGGAGTTCGCTCCGGTCCTCGCGGAAGCGCAGGCCGCAGACGGCCCGGCCGGAGCGGTCCAGGGCGCTGTCGTTGCCGCCCCTGCGCAGGGAACGGTAGCTGCCGCGGCTGTCCTGCCGCCGGATACCGATGGAGACGGTGAGCAAGAGCCCCGTGGCGAGCCCCATGAGTACGAGCCCGGCGAACGAGAGGATGACGAACGTGGTTTCCATGGCGGGTCCTCTGTGGTGGTGGGCGGTCAGGTCCTGATCGGCCCCCCGGTCGTTCGAGGGGGCGGCGGGGTGTGTCGCATGAGGTCCGGTTTCTGCTGTCGGGTGGGGCGGGATCGGCCCCGGGGTTCGTGTTCTCCGTCTCCGGTGCCCAGACGGTGGAGCCGTCCTGTACCGGGAGCGTCCTTCAACTAAGATGGGTTCAACGAAACCGGTTGTACCTGTTTGACTGGTGTACCACTCAGCTTGTTGGTACAAGCTAAGTTGTTGGTCTTGTACCCCCCAGAGGGCGGACTTATGCGGGCAGAAAGCAGATACCGACAGATCGCCCGAGTGCTGCGACGGGAGATCCAGGAGCGAAGCCTGCCCCTGGGCGGGCAACTCCCCTCGGAGAAGCAGCTGGAGGACCGGTTCGAGGCCTCCCGCAACACGATCCGCCTGGCGCTGGGCATGCTGCGCAACCAGGGGCTCATCGTCAGCAGGCCCGGACGCGGGCACTTCGTGCAGGACGTGGTCCCCGAGACCTTCTACGCGACCCGTACCAAGGGCGGCCCCGACGGGCTCAACGAGTCCAACATGAGCGGCCTGACCCTGGAGGAGCTCCAGCTCCTCGGCGCCACACCCGACATCGCCAGCCGTCTGCGCGTCCCTGAGGGCGAGATGACGGTGGTTCGGCGCATGCACCGCTTCTCCGGGGAGCGCTCCGGCTCGATCAGCTCCGCCTATTACCCGATGGACCTCGTCCAGTCCACCCCGCTCATGGTGCCCGAGGACGTGGAGAGCGCCTTGGCCGTGCTCCTGGAACACGGCCACCGCCAGGTCGGGTACGTGGACGAGCTGGAGACCCGGATGCCCACGCCCCAGGAGGCCTCCCAGCTCGAACTCCCCCCGGGAGTTCCGGTGCTGAACGTCAACCGGACCGACTACTCGCAGGACCGCCCCATCCGACTGGTGCACACCGTGCACGCGGGACACAGCATCCGCTACCAGTTCGAGCACGGCGACCTCACGGCCTACCACCGGGACTGACCAGACCATGAGCACGACGAAGAAGACCGTGGTCGCCGACTACCTGCGGGACGCGCTGGCCAGAGGCGCCTACCGGCCGGGAGAACGGCTTCCGGGCGAGGAGGAGCTCGCCGAGGAGCTCGACGTCTCCCGTGCCACCGCGCGTCTGGGCATGCGCATCCTCCAGGACGAGGGCCGGATCGCCATCCAGGTCGGGCGGGGCGCGTTCGTCGCGAACCACCAGCCGATCACCCACCTGGCGGAACCGGTCACCGCGGACGGCGATCCCGGCAGCCTCGAGTCGGGCTACAGCTCCCGCCTGAGGCAGGCCGGCCACGGCGACGTCGACGAGAGGGTCAGGGTCAGCCTGGACACCATGCGCCCGCGTGTGGCCAAACGGTTGATCAACGGCCCCGAACAGCAGAGCCCGAACGCCGGGCTCGTCGTGATCCGCGCCTCCGAACACCTCGTCGACGGCGGCCTGTGGCAGACCCAGATCACCTACTTCCCCTTCAGCATCGCCAACAACACGGCGCTCATGACCCCGGAGCACCTGGCGGGCGGCATCGCCGGGGCCCTGCGCGCGCTCGGCTTCCACGAGGAGTGGAACCGGGACCTCGTGGGCGCGCGCATGCCCTCCCAGGAGGAGGCCGACGCGTTCGGACTGGGCCCCGGCACCCCCCTGCTCGTCCAGGAACGGGTGTCCTACCAGGGACAGCGCCCGTTGCGCTTCACCGAGACGTTCATGCCGGCCAACCGCCACCAGCTCCTCTACACGGGCGGCGACGCCCCCGAGAACCTGCCGGTGGTGGACACTGACCTGAGCATCTTCGAGCACTGACCGTCCGGGGCCCGGTGCGAACGCGCGACCGGCTCAGTGCCGCCGCAGGTAGCGGTCGACGACCAGCGGTCCCAGCGTCCCGCCGTCGGCGTGCAGCACGCGCACGCCCCGGCGGCGTTCGAGGAGCTCCCGGAAGGCGCGCAGCCCGGGTTCCTCGGAGAGCAGGAAGAACGTGGCCTCGGCGCCCTCACCCAGGACGGAGTCGAGTTCGGCCGCGGTGAGCTCCACCGTGCGCGGTGTCGGCGGCCAGGAGAACCGCGCGTCGCCGTCCTCGCCCAGGTGCGCGGTGGGCTCGCCGTCGGTGACGACCAGCACCACCGGCCGCAACCCCCGGTGGCGGCGCAGATACCGCCGCGCCAGGTGCAGGGCGTGCTGGAGGTTGGTGCCCGGTGTCCGCCGCCAGTCGTGCCCGACCAGGTCGGCGGGGGTCATCGTGCGGGCCCGGTCTCCGAAGCCGATCAGCAGGACCCGGTCCTCGGGGTACCGGGTGCGCACCAGGGTGTGCAGGGCCAACGCGGTGCGCACCGCGGCCTCGTGCAGGTCGCGGGTCACCATCGAGTGGGACAGGTCCACGAGCAGGCACACGGCGGCGGCCCCCGCGGGTTCGGTCTCCGCGTACCGGACGTCCTCGGGGCGCAGCGCGTCCGCGCCCCCGGAGCCATGGCCGTCCCCAGGGATCCCGCCCTGCGCCGCCCGTCGCACGATCGCCTCGCGCAGAGTCTCAACGGGGTCCAGGGCCCGGTCGAGGCCGTCGTGGGGTACCGCGGCGCCGGTGGGCTCCCCGCCGGCGCCCTCACCGCCCCGGTGCCCTCCGGGTGCGGCCCGCCGCGCCGACTCGATCTCCGCCAGCGCGGCCTCGCCAAGTCTGCGCAGTTCACGCGGGGACAGCTCGTGGTCCACAGCGTCCAGGCGCTCCAGGGGACCGCGTGCGGCGGCTCCGAGGAGCCCACGGAGCAACCCGGCGTCCACCCCGTCCGCCGCGGCCCGGTCGCCGTCCGCGTAACGGCTCAGGGCGTCCTCGGCTCCGGCCAGGGCCTCCAGTGCCTCCTCCGGGAGCGTATCGCCTGAGCGTGCCCCGGTGACCAGGGTCAACAGCTCGGCGGCCGCCCGCACCGCCTCCTCGGGAGGGAGATCGGGTTCGGCCAGCGGGTCGGGGCCGCCCGTGTACGCCCGGTACCGGAATCGCATCAGAAGCGGTAGACACCCCCGTCGGGGGCCGTGTCCTTGGACAGCCGGCGCTCCAGGTACAGGCCTTCCAGGGCGAACTCCACCACCGCGGCGGCCAGCCCCGGGGTGGGCGGGCCGTCCGACGCCTCCGGCGCCGCCCGTTCGATCAGCCCGGCCAGTCCGGGCACCGTACCGACCCTGCGCAGGAGTTCGGCCGCGCCGACCAGGTCTCCGCTCTCCACGGTGGCGCCGCCGGCGAACCGGTCGCTGAGTGGTTCCAGGTCGGCCCCGCCCAGGCGGGCCCGGAAGGTCTCCGCGACCGCCCGGCGCAGCAGGGTTTCCAGGATCGACGCCTCACGCCCCTCGGCCCCCGTCTCGAACTCGACCTTGCCCAGGAGGGGCTCGGCCACCCCGGAAAGGTCGCAGACCCGGGCCACCGGCACCTCTTCGCCGATCAGCGCGGCCCGGCGCAGCGCCGAGGCGGCCACGGTCTCGGCCGCGGCCACGCAGAAGCGCACGGACACGCCCGAGCGCTGGTCCACCCGGTTGGAGGAGCGGACGAGCCGGGTGAAGCGGGCGACCGCCTCCACCAGGTGCGAGGGGACGGTCGTACCGGCGGGCAGGTGCGCCTCCTGCCGGACCAGGGAGAGCTCGTCTTCGAGGTCGGGCGGGTAGTGGGTGCGCACCTGGGCGCCGAAACGGTCCTTGAGCGGGGTGACGATACGGCCCCTGCTCGTGTAGTCCTCGGGGTTGGCGCTGGCCACGAGCAGCAGGTCCAGGGGCAGGCGCAGGGTGTACCCGCGCACCTGGAGGTCGCGTTCGGCCAACACGTTGAACAGGGCCACCTGGGCGCGGGCGGGCAGGTCGGGCAGTTCGTTCACGCAGAACACGCCGCGGTTGGCGCGGGGCAGCAGGCCGAAGTGCACCGTCTCGGGGTCGCCGAGCGAACGCCCCTCGGCGAGCCTGGCCGGGTCCACGTCGCCGATCAGCTCCGAGGTGCCGGTGTCGGGGGTGGCCAGCTTCTCGCCGTAGCGCTCGTCGCGGTGCCGCCAGACCACCGGGAGGTCGTCCCCCTCGGTCGCGCTGCGGCGCACACAGGAAGGGCAGATCGGAGCGTAGGGGTGGTCGTTGACCGGGCATCCGGCGACGGCGGGCGACCACTCGTCGAGCAGCCCGGCGATCGTGCGGATCAGCCGGGTCTTGCCCTGGCCGCGCTCGCCCAGCAGGACGACGTCGTGTCCGGCCAACAGAGCCCGTTCCAGCTGGGGCAGCACGGTGTCGTCGAAGCCGTGCACACCGGGGAACCGGGGTCGGCCCGAGGCCATGCGGGCCAGGAGGTTCTCCCGGATCTCGGCGGCCGTGGAGCGGTGGACGTGGCCGGACTCGCGCAGCGCGGCGCGTGTGCGCGGGAGCCCGCTCGGCGGGGAGACGGCGTGGGTCACAGGCAGGAGTCTAGAGGTGGGGGCGTTTGAGGGGCCAGCTGGAGGAAAGCCCCTGTTTGGAGTTCGGATGGAAGAATGGGACGGCAAGGTTCCCAGGCCCGGCCCCGGTGGCCGGTGAAGGCGGGGGTGGCAGCTGGTGGTTAGGTTCGGCGATGCTCTGACGACGGGGGCCGACCTCGTGAACGCGGCCGAACGTGCCGTCCTGCAGGCCCTGGAGCAGATGGACGGCCCCGCCGACCTGGTCTGCTTCTTCGTCAGCGGTGCGGACCCGGAGGAGGTCACACTCGCCGGTAAACGGGTCATGGAGCTGGCCGGGGACGCGGTCACGCTGGGGTGCAGCGCCACCGGTGTGATCGGCGGCGGTCGCGGGGTGCAGGACCAGGGCGCGGTGAGCGTGTGGAGCGCACGCCTGCCCGGGGTCGAGTTGACCCCGTTCCAGTTGGACACCGTCATCGAGGCCGACCAGCTGGCGGTCGTGGGCATGCGCGAGCCGACCCCGCGGGACCAGGCGGGGATCCTGCTCGCCAACCCCTACGAGTTCCCCACCCAGGCGTTCGTCCGGGAGACCACCGCGGCCCTGGACGGCCTGCCGCTGGTCGGCGGGATGGCCGACGGTATGCGCGGCGAGGACTCGGTACGGCTGTTCTGTGACGGTGACGTGGCGCCGAACGGAGCCATCGGCGTGCTGATCGGCGGGGACGGGGTGCTCGGCACGGTGGTCAGTCAGGGCTGCCGCCCGGTCGGCCCGAGCATGACCGTCACCAAGGCCGAGGGCAACCTGGTGCTGGAGCTGGCCGGGGCCAACGCCTACGAGAAACTGGAGAGCCTGGTGGAGGAGCTCCCCGAGGAGGACCGCGAACTGGCCGAGCGCGGGCTGCACATCGGCATCGCGATGGACGAGTACGCCGACCACCACGAGCAGGGCGACTTCCTCATCCGTACGCTCAGCGGCGCCGACCCCGACCTGGGGGCGCTCACCATCGACGACATGGTGGAGGTCGGGCAGACGGTCCGCTTCCAGGTCCGTGACGCCGGTACCGCCGACGAGGACCTGGCCCGCAAACTGTCCGAGTTCGGCGCCGAGCACGCCGTGGGCGCGGGACTGCTCTTCTCCTGCAACGGCCGGGGCGCGACGCTGTTCGCTCAGGCGGACCACGACGTCCTGGCGGTCCGGAGGATCCTCGGGGTGGGGCCGGTGACGGGGTTCTTCGGGGTGGGGGAGATCGGCCCGGTCTCCGGGGTGAACCATGTGCACGGCTTCACCGCCTGCCTGCTGGCCTTCGCCCCCTGAGCATCCGCTGCTCCGGGTCGGCCAAACCCCGGTGATCTTGCTACCAGGGGCAACTTCGGCGCCGAAATCGCCCCTGGTAGCAAGATCACCGCGGAAGAGAGGGTCGAAAACGGTCGCGAACGTCCCCGAGTCGGACTTTTACCGTCGGATCGCCAACACTCGCCACAAGCTCCTTGAGTGTGCCCACACCAGGGTTATTACTAAGAGTGACGGATATTGTCACTTTGTGTGTTTGGTGAGAGAAGGAACGATGGCCGACAACCGGCGCACGACCACGTCCCTCGCGGCACTGGGGGCGTTCGCACTGCTGGCCCCGCTGGCAACACCCACGGCGGCCCTGGCCGACTCCTCCTGGCTGGAACAGGACCTGGCCTCGACCGACCGGGTCGGCCTGGCCCTGGACTCCGGCGCGCTGCGCCTGGAAACCGCCGGGGCCTCCGCCCTGGGTGCATCGCCGCGCCTGGACCCCGCCGCACGCCGCACCGGCCTGGCGGTCTTCCCCGAACAGGCGCTGGAGGAGCCCACCGACACCCTCGACGTGGACGTGCGCACCACCGGGGACGCGGAGGAGGTGCTCACCGAAGCCCGAGGTGTGCGCGCCGACGGGATGTGGACCGAGTGGTCTCCCACGACTCCCGGCGGCGGCCGGGTAACCCTGACGGAGGCGGTCATCGAGGTCCAGTTGCGGATCGGGGTCGAATCGGCGCCCGGGGAGACGGAGGTCGCAGTCACCGACGTGCGGGTCCGTCCGGTCGAGGGTTCGCCGTCCGTCGGTGACTCGGACGGCGGTGGTTCGCAGGAGACGGATGAGACGGAGGAGGGCGCGGAGGGTTCGCAGGGCCCCGCGGCTGGCGACGACGTACCGCAACCCTTCTCCGCGCGGCTCTTCGCCACCCGGATCGGACTGGTCGGCAACACCACCGCGAACGGGCACACGGTCCGCCCCGACGACCACTTCGCCGCCCTGCCCTCCCGCCGGGGGCTCGCCAACCGGGGCGGCGGCGAGTACACCGTCCGGGTGTGCAGCACCGGTGAACTGGGCCCCGAGGCGGTCGGCGACACCGATAACCACGAACCGCGTTGCGCCTACCTGCCCGTGTGGGACGTGGGCCCCTGGAACATCACCGACGACCACTGGAACGACGACCGTGAGTCCTGGCGCGACCTGGACCGCGGCAGGCCCCAGGCCCAGGCCGCCTACACCGAGAACCACAACAGCGGCCTGGACGGGTTCGGGCGCCGGGTGCGCAACCCCGCGGGCATCGACCTCGCCGACGGCGCCTTCAACGAGGGCCTCCAACTGCCCACCAACGGCTGGGTACAGGTCGACTACCTGTGGACCGCCGAGTACCGGGCCCGCGCTGAGATGGTCACGGCCACCCAGGTGGACCCGGTGATCGTCCGGGACGGACCGGGAACGGCCCACGACACCGTGGGGCTCGCCGCCCACAAGGCCAACGTGGACGTGGCCTGCCGGACCACCGGGGACGAGGCCACGGGCCCCTCCGGTACCACCGACGTGTGGTACCGCATCGGTGCGGGGCACTACGTTCCGGCAGCCTTCGCCGACGGAGGGGAGGACGCCCCCGAGTGCGTGGGGGACGCGGAGGCCGCGAAGGCCGCCGAGGGGGCGCGGGCCGGGCAGGGGTAGGACCGCCCCGGAGTCCGCTAGGGGCGGGTGCGGATCACCAGGGTGCCCGCCACCCGGTCGTGCAGGGCGCGCCCGCGTGTGTCACCCAGCATGGCCATGGACTCCGCGGTCGAGAACAGGTGGCCCACACAGGGCAGGGACTGCGGCAGACAGAAGAAGGCGGAGCGGCCCACCGCCTGGCCCTGGCTGAGCCTGCCCCCGCCCGAGGCGCTCACCACCTTGATGCCCACCATCATCTTGCCGAGGGTGCGGCCCCAGGTGACCAGGTAGAGCCAGTCGTAGAAGAACAGCAGCACGCCCCAGCCGAAGACGAACAGGTACGCCCAGAGCTCACCCTCGGCGTCGGTGGTCTCCGTGTTCCCGGTCAGCAGCACGGTCACGACGGCCATGACGAAGAAGAACGCCGCCGCCGTGACGAAGGCGAGGACGTAGTCGATCAGCCGGGCGAGAAGCCTGACGCCGAAACCGGCCGTCGGGGGGCCGGGCCACGGGCCGCCGGGAGCCCCCGGGCCGGGGGGAACGGGCGCGGGAATCGGTGGCCCACCGTAGGACCATCCCCCGGCGTGCGGGGGCTGACCTCCCTGGTGGGGGTGGTGGGGGTTCCAGTGGGGCGAGGACATGCGGCCGCCAGTTCCTGGGGGGACGAGGTCGTGGAGAGCGGGGACAAGAGCAGGTTACCCAGGGCACACGGTCGCCGGGTACCGCGCATACGACAGGGGCGGCCGCAGCCGCCCCTGTCGTGCTTCGGTCCCGGCCCGCCGAACGGCCGTGCAGCGGTGGGTCACATACCGCTGTAGGGAACCGCCTCTATGATCTCGACACCGAGGCTCTTGCCGTTGGGCAGGTTGTAGCTGACGGTCTCACCCACGCGCTTGCCGTTGATGGCGGAGCCGAGCGGGGACTTGGGGGAGTACACGTCGATGGGGGAGCCGCTCTCCTCACGTGAGGCGAGCAGGAAGGTGACCTCCTCGTCGTCGCCGTCGAACCTGACGGTGATGGTCATGCCGGGGCCGACCACGCCTTCGGTGCGGGGCGCTTCGCCGACCCGCGCGGTGCGCAGGATCTCGGTGAGCTGGAGGATGCGGGCCTCCATCTTGCCCTGTTCCTCCTTGGCGGCGTGGTAGCCGCCGTTCTCCTTCAGGTCACCCTCTTCCCGGGCGGCCTCGATCTTCTCCGCGATCTCGATACGCCCACTCCCCGACAGGTGGTCCAGCTCTCCCTTGAGCCGGTCGTACGCCTCCTGGGTGAGCCAGGTGACGTTGTCATCGCGGGTCTGGGTCACGGGAACTCCTTGTGTACTAGTAGCAAAGGCCACCAGGCGGCCAGAGCTGAACTTACGAGAATATCACCGTGCGCGACCGCGCATCGGTGCCCTTGTTCCCGGGGGTTCCGCTCCGGTTCCGGTACCGTCCAGGGGAGGGTTCGGTGGATCAGTCCTGCGAACCTTGTTCCCTGCACGAGGCCACTTCTACCGTGGAAGCCTGACGAACCGTTTCAACGGTCCTGTTGACCATGCGGTTCCCGCTCTCCACATCGACCTTCTCCTCGCCCACGAGGACCATCTGGTCGTCGAGCGCCTGCAGCAGGCACTCCGCCCCTTCCCTGCTGTTCACCTCGAAGGAGATCCGGGCCTCGCTCCCGGAGGGCGCGGACACCGAGATCACCTGGTGGTACACGCCACCGCCCAGCCCGCTGTAGCTCATCACCGAGTACCCCCAGCCGATGGTGACGGCCACCGCGAAGACGGTCGCGACGACGAAGAAGACGGGCCCGTTGCCGTGGCGCTTGCGTAGCGCTGGCGCGGTGTCGGCACTGTTCACGGCATCATCTTCCGGGGTCGCTGACATTGGGAATCTCCGAGCAAGGGGACGGTGTTGTCTAAGATATCCCCGACCTGACAGCCCCCCTACGCGGCCCGCACGTGAGTCGTCCGCGCCGCGCACCGGGGCGGCGGCGGACAGCCGCGTCCAGCGGCTGTCGACCGAGCCAAGGAGAAGCCTTCGTTGTCCGAGCGCCTGCGGCTTATGGCCGTTCATGCCCATCCCGATGACGAGTCCAGCAAGGGCGCGGCCACCATGGCGCGTTACGTCCAAGAGGGCGCGGAAGTGCTGGTCGTCACCATGACCGGTGGTGAACGCGGTGACATCCTCAACCCCGCGATGGAACGCCCCGAGATCCGCGAGAACATCGCCGAGGTCCGTCGCGAGGAGATGAGACGAGCCCGCGAGATCCTCGGTGTGGAACAGGAGTTCGCCGGTTTCGTCGACTCCGGACTCCCCGAGGGCGACCCGCTGCCCCCGCTGCCGGAGGGCTGCTTCGCGACCCTGCCGGTGGAGGAGGCCGCCGAACCCCTGGTGGCGGCGATCCGCCGGTTCCGCCCGCACGTCGTGCTCACCTACGACGAGAACGGCGGTTACCCCCACCCCGACCACATCATGACCCACAAGGTGTCGATGCACGCCTTCGACGCCGCCGCCGAGCCGGACGCCTACCCCGAGGCGGGGGACCCCTGGCAGCCCCTCAAGCTGTACTACTTCGTCTCCTTCCCGCCGGAGCGCTTCGAGGCACTCGCCGAGATCCTCGCCGAACGCGGTCTGGACAACCCCTTCGCGGAGTGGACCGAGCGGATCAGGAAGCGGGACCGGCCGCGCTGGGAGATCACCACCCGCGTGCACTGCAGTGAGCACTTCGACACCGCGCACGCGGCGCTCAGGGCCCACGCCACGCAGATCGACCCGGACGGCTTCTGGTTCGCCGTGCCCAACGAGGTCGTGGCCGAGGCGTGGCCGACCGAGGACTACCACCTCGTCCGCTCCCTGGTGGACACCGAGGTCCCGGAGAAGGACCTCTTCGCGGGTGTGCGCGAGGCAATGAGAGTATGAACGGCATGAACATCCTTCTCACGTCCGCCACGGTGCTCGCCGGGGACTTCGCGTTGGACAAGGACACCGTCACCCCCGGTGTGCTGGGCTTCCTCGCCATCTTCGCGATCGGTGTGTGTCTGTACTTCCTGATGAGGAGCCTCGTGGGCAAGCTGCGCGGCGTCTCGGCGCGCGCCGAGGAGTTCGGGCCCGCCGGGGCCGCGGACGGGGACGGACGGGAGACGGTCGCCGCAGCGGACACCGCGGCGACCCCGGAGCAGGACCCCTCCGCCAAGGGATAGACCGAGTCCGGCCGCCCCGGCATCCCCCGGGGCGGCCGCACGGTGCGGCGTGCGGCCGGCCGGCAGAGTGGGGGTATGTCCAACCGCCTGAGCGACGCGACCAGCCCGTACCTGTTGCAGCACGCCGAAAACCCTGTGGAGTGGTGGCCCTGGGGCGAGGAGGCCTTCGCGGAGGCCCGCCGCCGCGACGTGCCCCTCCTCGTCTCCGTCGGTTACGCCGCCTGCCACTGGTGCCACGTCATGGCCCACGAGTCCTTCGAGGACCCCGCCACCGCGAGCCTGATGAACTCCCTGTTCGTCAACGTCAAGGTCGACCGGGAGGAGCGTCCCGACGTCGACGCCGTGTACATGGAGGCGACCCAGGCCATGACCGGCCAGGGCGGCTGGCCCATGACCGTGTTCACCACCCCGGACGGTGCCCCGTTCTACTGCGGCACCTACTTCCCGCGCGACCACTTCCGGCGGCTGCTCGAAGGCGTCGCGAACGCCTGGCGGGACAAGCGTGCCGACCTGCTGGACCAGGGCAGGAGGGTGGTGGAGGCGCTCGGGGCTCCGCGCCGCCTGGCGTCCTCGCCCCCGCCCACCGCGGCCGACCTGGACCTCGCCGTGCAGGCGTTGATCCGTGACTACGACACCGCCAACGGCGGCTTCGGCGACGAGCCGAAGTTTCCGCCGTCGATGCTGCTGTCCTTCCTCACCGCGCAGCACGAACGTACCCTCCCGTTCCAGACCGCCGACGAGCCCACACCCGCCGCACTGATGGCGGGCGGCACCGCTGTGGCGATGGCCCGGGGCGGAATGTACGACCAGATCGGCGGCGGGTTCGCGCGCTACTCGGTGGACCGCGAGTGGGTGGTCCCGCACTTCGAGAAGATGCTCTACGACAACGCCCTGCTGCTGCGCGCCTACACCCGGATGGCCCGGCAACCGGCGGGCGGGGACCCGGAGGCCGCCGCGGGCAGGGAGCTGCTGCTGCGCGTCGTCCAGGAGACCGCGGACTGGATGCTGCGCGACCTGCGCACACCCGAGGGCGGTTTCGCCTCGGCGCTGGACGCCGACAGCGAGGGGGAGGAGGGCATCTACTACGTGTGGTCCCCCGCCCAACTGAACGAGGTTCTGGGGGAGGAGGACGGCGCCTGGGCCGCGGAGCTGTTCGGGGTGACCGAGGCGGGCACCTTCGAACGCGGCTCCTCGGTGCTTCAGCTCCGAGAGGACCCCGACGACCCCGAACGCTACGACCGTGTGCGCGCCGCCCTGCTCGCCGCCCGCGAGGGCCGGGTGCCGCCCGCCCGCGACGACAAGGTGGTCGCCGCCTGGAACGGTCTGGCGGTCGCTGCGCTGGCCGAGGCGGGCGCGCTGCTGGAGCGGCCCGAGTGGATCACCGCGGCCCGCGAGGCCGCCGACCTGGTCCTGGGCACCCACCTGCGGCACGGGCGCCTGGTACGCACCTCCAGGGACGGCCGCCCCGGCCCCAGCGACGGCGTCCTGGAGGATTACGCCGACCTCGCCGAAGGGCTGATCGCCCTGCACGGTGTGACCGGACAGGCCCGTTACGTGCGGGAGGCCGGAGGGCTGCTGGACACAGTCCTGGACCACTTCGGCGACGAGGAGGGCGGGTTCTACGACACCGCCGACGACGCGGAGAGGCTTTTCAGCCGCCCCCAGGACCCCACGGACAACGCCACCCCCTCCGGCCGGTTCGCCGCCGCCTCGGCACTGCTGTCGTACGCGGCACTGACCGGAAGCGAACGCCACCGCGCCGCCGCGGAGGGCGCCCTCGCGGTGGTGCCGCTGCTCGCGGAGAAGGCACCCCGCTTCGCCGGGTGGGGGCTGGCCGCGGGTGAGGCCCTGCTCACCGGTCCGCGTGCGGTCGCCGTGGTGGGGGAGCCGGGCGCACCGGAGACCGAGGAGCTGGTGCGTACGGTGCTGCGGTGGGCGCCTCTGGGGACCGTGCTGTCCCGGGGGGACGGCCGTGACAGCGGGGGAGTGCCCCTGTTGGAGGGGCGCGCACCGGTCGGGGGGCGGGCCACCGCCTACGTCTGCGAGGGGTTCGTCTGCAAGCTCCCCGTCACCACCCCGGAGGAGCTCAGGGCCCAGCTGACCGGGACCCCCTAACGCAATTCGACCTTCTCGATGATCTCGTCCACCACGTCCGGGCGGTACTCGGGCTGGCGGATCTCCAGGTACACGGTCCTGGGGGTGCCCGGAGGGTGCACGGCCACGGTGCTGTACGCCCCGTTGCCGTTGCACTCGGGCCACTCCCAGACCATGCCCTCCCAGCCGTCGCTGTGGAAGCCGCGTTCCTCCGGTGCACCCGCGCAGGGTTCGGTGTCGGCGACACCGCGCAGGTCCGGGGTGCCGGGCACCACCGTGGCGTACACCCCGTACGAGGGGACGTCGGTGGAGTGCCAGTCGTCGGCGTCGGTGGCGGCGAGCAGCCCCGGGCCCGCCCCGGCCGCGGCGAGGGCGGGGCGGGCCTCCTGGCCACTGTGGAATTCGCGGGCCCACGCCGCGGGGACGCCGACCCGCATCTCCTCCGTGGTGTTGCGGACCGAGGCCAGGGAGACCCCGGGTGCGCCGAAGGACGCGGTCACCACGGTGGCGAGAAGCCCGCAGGCCATGACGAGGGCGCCCGCCCGCTGCCAGGGCATCCGGTAGCGGTTCCACCAGGACGTGTTCTCTGGGGGGTTGGGCGCCATACGGATCGCCCTGACCCGGTCGGTGAACGTCTTGGCGTCGGCGGGGCGGCTCTCCCGGTCCACCGACAGCGCGGACAGGATCAGCTCGTCGAGCGCGGGCGGCAAACCTGGCCGGATCCGGCCAGGTGCGACGCGAACCGGCGGACGCGAGGGCGGGCGGCCGGTGATGAGTTCGTAGGCGACGGCCCCCAGCGAGTACACGTCGGAGCGGACGTCCAGGTCACCGCCGGGAATGCTCTGCTCGGGCGACATGTAGCCGGGCGTCCCGGCGGCCGCGGTGAAGCCGGAGGCCTCGTCGATGGACTTCGCGAAACCGAGGTCGGCGACCAGGACGCGCTGGCCGACAGGGGAGGACTGCAGCAGTACGTTCGACGGTTTGATGTCCCGGTGGATCGTGCCGTGCCCGTGCAGCACGGTGATGCCCTGGCCGATCTCCGTGAGCAGCCGGAGCGCCTCGTCCAGGGGCAGCTGGCCTCGGTGGACGAGGTCGGCGACGCTGCCCTGGTCGGCGTAGGTCATCACCATGTACGGGCGGCCGTCGGGCAGCACGTCGACGTCGTGGACCGCGACCAGCCAGGTGGAGTCGGTCTGGCGGAGGATCCGCGCCTCCTCCAGGAACCTGTGCTGGATGTCCATCTGGTGCGCCCAGTTCTCGGCGAGTACCTTGATGGCCACCGGGTAGTTCAGCAGATCGTCCTGCGCCAGCCAGACTGTGGCGAAGGAACCGGAACCCAGGCGCCGGATGACGCGGTAACGTCCGAAGGCCTCCGGTTGGCTCATTTCCGCCTCGGTCTGTTGGGGGTTAATACGCGTTCGTTGCCCACTAATACACCATCTGCGCCTTCACGTTGACTTCCGTGGATATGATCCCCTCTCCGGGTGGTGCCGTCCCCTTCGGGGCATGGAAACTGGAGGAGTCTTCGGGCCCGGTCGCGTCATGCGAATGGCGGAGCGGCGAAGGTGAGGATTCGTGAGGTCGGAGCCGAACGGGACCCGTGGGCGTCCAATTGACGTGTGACCCTCTCGGAGCGGGCGCGCACGCGTCCGTGTGGACGGACCGGACGTCTGTCGCAAGCCAGGAAGAGATGAGCCATGAGTAGTAGTGACCACTCGGACCACGAGGAGACCCCCGCACCCCGGCGCAGGGTGGCGAGCAACGTCGACGAGGAACTGGAGGAGCTCGCCCGACGGGCCAAACACGGTGACGCCGTGGCCCTGGACGATCTGCTCAGGCGTATCCAACCCGAGGTGCTGCGCCGTTGCGCGCGTTTCCTGCCCTACCGCCAGGACGCGGAGGAGGCGTGCCAGGATGCCCTCCTGCGCGTGGCCCGCAAGATCGACAGTTTCAAGGGCGACTCCCTGTTCACCACGTGGCTGTACACCGTGGTGTCCAACTCGGCCCGGCAGACCTACCGCTCCATGAAGCGCCGCTCCGCCGAGTTCCCCACCGAGGCCGAGCGGATGCCGCACCAGCGCGACCCGCGCACGACCAGCGTCATTGCCGGTTCGCGGATCGACCTGCTGGAGGCCCTCGACCAGCTGGAGAAGGACCGCCCCAACCTGGTGGCGCCGCTGGTGCTCCGGGACCTGTGCCAGATGGACTACAACGAGATCGCCTCGGAGCTCAACCTCGCGCTGGGGACCGTGAAGTCCCGTATCCACCAGGGCCGTAAGCACGTGCGGAAGTCGCTCGCCGTGACGTGACGTCCCCGGGCGAACTACTCTGGAGGCATCCCCGTCGGCACATCCGCCACAGGAGTGCGCCGTCTTCTGATCAAGCTCTGAGAGGTTCCGCCAATGGGGCTCCGTGACCCCCTGTACTGGCTGTACGAACGGCGGCTCGAACGCCGCCTGACCAGTCAGGAGATTCCCAGGCACGTCGGTGTGGCCATGGACGGCAACCGGCGCTGGGCCAAGAGCAGCGGCCTCCCGGGCGCCGAGCAAGGTCACCAGGCCGGCGCGAACAAGATCTTCGAGGTGCTCGGGTGGTGCAACGAGATCGGTGTGCAGGTCGTCACCCTGTGGATGCTCTCCACCGACAACCTCACCCGTGACGAGACCGAGCTCGGCCCGTTGGTGCGCATCATCGAGGAGACCATCGCCCGACTGCGCGAGGAGGGGTGGAACACCCGGCCCGTGGGGGCGCTCGACGTCCTGCCCGACTCGACCGCCCGTGCCCTGAAGGAGGCGGAGGAGGCCACATCCGGTAACCCGGGCCTGGTTGTCAACGTCGCCGTCGGGTATGGAGGTAGACGTGAGATCGCTGACGCGGTTCGGTCCCTCCTGCACGAGGAGGCGGCCAAGGGCACGGATATCCAGGAGTTGGCAGAGCGCCTGGACATCGAGGACATCGCTCGGCATCTCTACACGCGCGGACAACCCGATCCCGACCTGCTCATCCGAACCTCGGGCGAGCAGCGCCTCTCGGGTTTCATGCTGTGGCAGAGCGTGCACTCGGAGTTCTACTTCTGTGAGGTCTTCTGGCCTGCCTTCCGCAGGGTGGACTTCCTACGTGCACTGCGCTCCTACGGCGCGCGCAACCGGCGCTTCGGCTCCTGACCCCCGATCCGGTCCCCCCTCCCGCACCCGTTCCGCGGAGCGTGCCGTGTCTGTCGACGGCAGGTTCGTAACGCGGTGTTCATCGGGTGCTGGGTGCGGGCTCTGGCAAACGGGCTCCTGGGCGCGTAGCGTCGGAAACAGCGGGTGGTGTTCGTCCACCCGTTCGGGAGGCCCCGTCTCATTGAACTTC
The DNA here is from genome assembly GCF_055763695.1 of Nocardiopsis moroccensis. NCBI lineage: Bacteria > Bacillati > Actinomycetota > Actinomycetes > Streptosporangiales > Nocardiopsidaceae > Nocardiopsis > Nocardiopsis moroccensis. The sequence goes on from NZ_CP199747.1 coordinate 5,838,003, forward strand.
GGCGTCACAGCGGAACTTCAGCGAGGAGGGCCGGAGCCGGCCCTCGTGGGCCTGGTCCCGGTCCTCCATGATCCCGTGACAGCAGGGCACCCCCGTGGTGCCCAAGGGGAGAACGAGTGGCTAGTTCCTCGACCGATCGCCGTGACATCCAGCCCCCCAGCACCCCCCGAGCGGAGGTAGGAGAGGGCACGCGCGTCTACGTGCTCGACACCAGCGTCCTGCTCGCCGACCCGATGGCCATGGCCAGGTTCGCCGAGCACGAGGTCGTCATCCCCGTGGTGGTGATCACCGAGTTGGAGAGCAAGCGTCACCACCCGGAACTCGGGTACTTCGCGCGCGACGCACTGCGCCGACTGGACGACCTCAGGGTCTCCTACGGCCGTCTGGACGTCGCCGTTCCGGTGAACGAACAGGGCGGTACGTTGCGGGTGGAGCTCAACCACAGCGATCCGGCGATCCTTCCGGCGGGCTTCCGGCTCGGCGACAACGACACCCGGATCCTGACGGTGGCCCGCAACATCCAGGAGGAGCGCGCCGAGGAGGACTCCGTGGTCCTGGTGAGCAAGGATCTGCCGATGCGGATCAAGGCCTCCTCGATCGGCCTCCCCGCCGACGAGTACCGGGCCGAGCTCGCCATCGAGCACGGATGGACCGGGATGGCGGAACTGGACGTGCCCGCCCACAACATCGGCGAACTGTTCTCCGCCGGGGAGAGCGAGATCGAGGAGGCCAGGGACCTGCCCTGCCACACCGGTCTGGTGCTGGTCTCCGAACAGGGCAAGGCGCTGGGCCGGGTCCAGGCGGACAAGTCGGTGAAGGTGGTGCGCGGGGACCGGGACGTGTTCGGTCTGAAGGGGCGCAGCGCCGAACAACGGGTCGCCCTGGACCTGCTCACCGACCCCGATGTCGGCATCGTCTCCCTGGGCGGCCGCGCGGGCACCGGGAAGTCGGCGCTGGCGCTGTGCGCCGGACTGGAGGCCGTCCTGGAACGCGGTCAGCACCGCAAGGTGATGGTGTTCCGTCCCCTGTACGCGGTGGGCGGCCAGGAGCTCGGCTACCTGCCCGGCAGCGAGAACGACAAGATGACGCCCTGGGGCCAGGCCGTGTACGACACCCTGTCCGCGGTGACCAGCGAGGACGTCGTCGAGGAGATCATGGACCGCGGGATGCTGGAGGTCCTGCCGCTCACGCACATCCGGGGGCGTTCGCTGCACGACGCCTTCGTCATCGTCGACGAGGCCCAGTCCCTGGAACGCGGTGTGCTGTTGACCGTGCTGTCCCGGCTGGGTGAGAACTCGCGGGTGGTGCTCACCCACGACATCGCCCAGCGCGACAACCTGCGGGTGGGGCGCCACGACGGGGTCGTCGCGGTGATCGAGAAGCTCAAGGGCCACCCGCTGTTCTCCCACGTGACCCTGACCCGCTCCGAGCGCTCACCCATCGCCGCACTCGTCACGGAGATGCTGGAGAACTAAGCGCTGGGCGCCGGTTGCTGGGTGCTTGCCCTGACCCGTACACGTGCGCCCGCCCACACCCAGTGGGCGGGCGCACTGAGTTGTAGCCGGGGGTTGGGGAACCCCCCGCACCACAGGGGGTCTTCCGCACCCACGCAGTCCCCGCACCACAACGGGTTCCCCAAACCCCCAACCACAACCCACCCTCTACCGCATCTGGGACAGCAGTTTTCCGACCTGGCGCAGCCGGGCCAGGCTGGCTTCGTACCGGGCACCGATGTACAGCAGCATCAGGCCGATGACCGCGAACGGAAGCCAGTTGGGCATCAGCCGGGTCAGTTCCCACAGGGGCGGTCCGAAGGCGCGCAGCGATGTGGTGAGCAGGGTGAGGCCGCCGAGGACCAGGGCCGCCTGGCGGCGTTGGCGCAGCCCCCACAGGGTGACGGTCAGGCCGGTCGCGAGTACGGCCGGGAGCCGCCAGAGCGTGTCGTCGGAGATGAGTACCTGCCACACCGTGGGCCCGAGCAGGAGGGCCAGTCCGCCGCCGTGGGTCAGCCAACTGGACGGGGCCGGGTCGGCCTTGCGCGACCATTCCCAACCGATGACCAGGAAGGCGATCGCGGGCGGCACCGTGTACGCCTCGGGGATGCTGACGTCCCATGCGGCGAGCGCGGTCCACAGGGCGAGGAGCATCAGCAGGCCGCCGACCACCGCGAGCCATCGGCGGTCCGGCCTGACCGCGCTGGCCAGGCTCACCACGCCGACCGAGCCCAGGGCCACCGCCACCAGTTCCGGGCGGGCCGGGGAGAGGACCGTGAGCAGTAGGGCTGCGGCAGCCCACAGCGCGGCGGGAACCTCGGCGGCGGCCACGAGTGGACCGCGTAGACGAGGGGCGACCGCGGCGACGGCGGCGGCCACCACGATGGGGCCGAAGGCCGCGTACTCGACCGGGGCGTCCAGGGCCAGCAGCAAGGTGAGGGAGAAGGCGCCCGTGGCGGCCGTGGCGGCCGAGGTGGAGGCCGTCGCCACGAACCGGGTCCGGGCCGGGGCGGCGCTGACCGACATGATCACGGCGGCCGCCAGCAGAACCCCCACGGTGCTGTAGCGCTCCGAGAGCGCCCAGCTCAGTGCCAGCGCGAGGGTGTACAGCCCGGTCAGCCACGGCATCCATGAGGTCCGGTCCCCGCGGAGCAGTGCAGCCCCGGTCAACAGCAGGGCACCGACCGCGAGGTCCCACACCAGGGTGGCGAGGAAGGGTGCGCCCAGCGCCACCGGTAGCGCTATCAGGGTGAGCGGGGCGACCAGTGCCGCTGCCGGGAGCAGCAGCCTGCGGTCCAGGAGCAGGACCGTGCCCAGGGTCAGCGTTCCGGCGGTCAGGAGCCCGAGCGGGACGGTGAACATGCTCAGGGTGTCGGCGGGGGCGGGCAGTCCGACGAACACGTGCGCGGGCTCCAGGAGCGCGGAGAGCGGTGCTTCGTGGAGGGAATGGGTTCGTGAGAAGGCGGCGAGGGCGGGGAGGCCGTGGGGACCCACCACCAGTGGCACGGCGGCGAGCAGGAACAGTCCCGCCACGCTGAACGGGGCAGGTCCGCCCGACACGACTGGTTCCGGTGCCCTTCCCCCGCCGGGCCGGCCGAGCACCAGTGCGGTCGCACCGAGGAGGAGGGTGGCTGCGCCGAGCAACCACCACGGGATCTGGCCGGGGGCTCCGGCGGTCGCGGAGGCGACCAGTGCGGTGAACCCGAAGGCGAGGATCGCGCCCCACGCGATGGCCGTCAGTCCGTAGGTGAGCTGCGCCAGGAGGCGTTCCTCGGCGAGGGACACGGGTGGGGCCCCGTCGGCGGGGGAGAGGCGTCGGCGTGCCAGTGCGGAGAGCGCCACGACCGTCGCGGCCAGGAGCAGTGTGACCAGCGTGGTGTGCTGTTGGGGCAGGGACCAGGCCAGGGCGAGCAGCATCGTGGCCAGGCCGGTGACCCCGGGCAACCAGGCGTCGGGGTTGCGCAGCCTGGACGCCCACAGGAACAGTGCGGCGCCCACGAGCAGTGTCCACACGACCGCCGCGGCGAACGGCGCGCCCGCCAGTACCGGCAGCGGGACCAGGGTGAGCGGGCCGACCAGGGCGATGGTGGGGGCCAGCAGTCTGCGGTCCAGGAGCAGCACCGCGCCCAGGGACAGGACCCCTGCGATCAGCAGCCCGGCGGCGGCCGCCAGGGCGGTCAGGGTGTCGGCTGGGACCGGGAGTCCGACGAAGGTGCGTGCGGGTTCCAGCATTGCGGAGGCCGGTGCCTCGAAGACGCCTCGGGCTTGGGTGAGCGCCGGCACGGTGGGGAGGCCGCGCGGCCCCGCGACCAGCGGCACGGCGGCCAGCAGGAGTAGGGCCGCGATGCCGAACGGGCTCGGCGCCCCTTCCCCGCGGGTGCGGCCGAGTACCAGTGCGGTCGCACCGAGGAGAAGGGCGGTCGCGCTGAGCAGCCACGACGGGGCCTGGCCGGGGGCTCCGGCGGTCGCGGAGGCGACCAGTGCGGTGAACCCGAAGGCGAGGATCGCGCTCCAGGCGACGATGGTCAGCCCGTACACGATGGCGGCTGTGGAGACCGTGTCGGAGCGGGCCGGGGCGGCGGAGGCGTTGCGGTGGGCCAGTGCGGAGAACAGGACCACCGTCGCGGCCAGGAGCAGTGCGAGCAGCGTGGTGTGCTGTTGGGGCAGGGACCAGGCCAGGGCGAGCAGCATCGTGGCCAGGCCGGTGACCCCGGGCAACCAGGCGACGCCCGGCCGGAGGCGGGACGCCCACAGGAACAGTGCGGCGCCCACGAGCAGTGTCCACACGACCGCCGCGGCGAACGGCGCCCCCGCCAGTACCGGCAGCGGGACCAGTGCCGGCGGCACGGTCAGTGCCAGCGCGGCCGGGAGCCAACGGCGGTCGATCAACGCCACCAGGCCCGTCACCAGCGCGCCCACCAGTAGGACGCCGAGGGCCGAACCCACCGCGGAGAGGACTCCGGGTTGCCCGGGAAGGCCGAGCACGGTGTTCACCGGTCCCCACATCGCCTCGGCCGGCTCCGACCAGGAGGCGCGCGGGGAGAACAGTGTCAGGGCGGGTGAGCGTTCGGGCAGGGCCAGGAGCGGTGCCCCGGGGAGCAGGGCCAGGCCCGCGAGGGTGAACAGCGGGCGCGGGTCGGCGGCCCGGTCCTGTCCGGGGGAGGACACCGAGAGCGGGGACGGGGCCCGCACCCGGCTGAGTAGCAGCGCGGTCGTCCCGCACAGCAGCACGGCACCGGTCAGCAGCCACCACTGGGCCTGAACGGTGCCGTCCGCACCCCGATTCCCGAGCAGGTAGGCGGTACCGAGCAGCAGGGACAACCCCCAGAGCAGGACGCTTCCCATGTAGAGGGTCGCGGCGCGGCCGCCCGGTGCGGGGCTGCGCCCCGGCTCCGTGAACCGGCGCGCCCCGGCCGCGCAGACCAGCGCGGTGACGGCCGGCAACAGCAGGCAGGCCAGGGTCGTGTACCGCTCGGGCAGCGCCCAGACCAGGCCGGTCACCAGGGTCAGCGTCCCGGTGACCACCGGGACCGAGCCCGCCCACCTGCGCAGTACCGCCGAACCCAGGACCAGGCAGCCGCCGACCACCAGAGCCCACACGGCCGCCACGGCCTGCGGCAGGCCGAGGAGCAGGGGGAGGGCGAGGAGCGTGGTCGGTGCGGTCAGGGAGAGCGTGACGGACAGGGCGGAGCGGCGCAGCAACCGGACCGTGCCGAGGGCGAGTCCTGTGGCGACCAGGATCCCGGCCAGGTACACGAGGTTCAGCGGCGGCAGTGTGCTCGCTCGGTCCAGTTGGAGGAGTTCCACGGCGGGAGCGGCCATCGCGGCCGGTTCGAGGCTCCACGGCAGGACCGGCAGGCGGGGCAGCACCGGCAGGTGCGCGGGGCCGGCGACCAGCGGCACCAGTGCCAGGGCGCCCAGGCCGATGACGGCGTACACGGAGAGGGCACGGGGCGTGGCGGCCTGCCCCGGGCCGGTTCGTCCCGGGCCCCGCCAGCGGTCCAGCAGGAGACCGGTGGCCCCGGACAGCAGCAGGGTGGTGGCCAGTGACCACCAGCCCAGCGGATCGGAACCGGAGGAGGAGGTGCTGGCGAGCACGACCACACCGGTGACGGCCAGGGCCAGACCCCACAGGATGAGGGCCGACACGTGCAGGGTCCGGACCGGTACGCCCCGGCGGGGGGCGCCGAGCCGGCGGACGACCATCCCGTCGACGAGTGCGGTGGCGGCGAGCACGGCCAGCAGCCAGCCGGGGTTCCCGTCGGTGGGTAGCGCGATGACCAGCAGCACCGGAACCGGCTGGGCGAACAGGGCGGCCAGGATCCGGGGCGAGCGGAGCGGCACCAGGGCCGGGTAGAGCACCAGGAGCGCACTGATCACGGTGAGGGCCGCACCGGTGTACCCGGGGCCGTTGGTGAGTCGGTCGCTCAGCAGCCACAGGGCGAGTGCGTCCACGCAGAGCAGCCCGGCGGCCACGGAGCCGAAGGTCTCGGCGGTGGCGTGCAGCCCGCGCCGGTACAGCGGGCGGGCCAGGACGGCGAAGGCCAGGGTGGTCAGGCCGAGCACGGCGGCACGGGCGCCGGTGCCCATGTCGCTCCAGGTCCAGATGGCGAAGACCAGGGCGGCGATGCCGACGAGGAGACCGCCGAGGGCGAGGATGACGTTCTGGGCCGAGCGTCGGCTGACCTCCCCGCCCGGTGCCGGACCGGGCTCGGGCTGTCCGGGCCGGCCCTGGTGGGCGGCGGCGGTCCGGGACGCCCCGTCGTGCCCGGGCCCGGCGGGATCGGGCGGAGCTACGGCCCCGGCGGCGTTCGCGGGCGCGGCGTGCCGTTCCGGTGCGGGGTTCGGCGCGGGGGCCGGGGCCCGAGCCGGAGCGGGGGCGGGGTGCTCGGGGCCCTCGGAGCGGGAACGCGCCTCGGACTCCCGGCGCAGCTGGGCCAGCACGCCGGGGCGTTCCCGGGCCAGCACGCGCTCGCGCCCGCGCAGCGCCCGCAGTTCGGAGTCGATCCACCACAGGCGTTGCGCGGTCGGTCCGACCAGGGCCAGCCCGCAGTGCTGGCACCAGGGAGCGGAGCGGGTGAGCGCCACCTGGCAGTCCGGACAGTGTCGCGGTGCTCCCGGCGGGGGGTGTGGGAGTCCTTGGGCGTTCATGGTGCCCATGCTCCCCGCTGTCCGGACCCGGCGCATCGGTACGGATACTCAGATACTCCTATGCCCGGGCGCGGACCCGCGCCGGAGTGGGGCGAGTACTGCCGGGGCCATGGCCCTGCTCTCCCCGAACACTTGGGGCGGGGGTGACAAAGACCTGTTCGGCATTGACGCGCTATTTACCCTTAGTGTCGGAATGCAGGTCAGAGGCACGCGACATGCCTACATTCCGTGATGTGAGTCAGGGCATAGTAAAACTGGCGTTACTTTACCGTGACGATGGTGCAGGCTGAGTTCGCTGCACTGAGAACCGTTCCTGTGGACTGGTCGGGAGTGTTCCCGTTCAGCCTCGGGCCCCGAACGGCCTTGGGCGCACTGGTCCCGGCGTACTCGGCCCCGGGGCGGCGACACGCATCCCGTGCCTGGTCCGATCCCGGGAGGCCGGTGACCCGGTCATGGGGTGTGGCCACAAGTGCACGGGAGGCCCCGGGTCATCGCACTGGTGGCAAGGGGGTCCGTAACACCGACACCACACCGGGTGTTCCGGATCGCACACCCACGGTAACCGCATCGGCGTGACACCAGCAAAACCACTATCACGCCAGAAACCACTTATGCGCACGTATACACACCTGCGCATACTCAACCAAGAACAGTTCGCAACCCCCTCCCGTGTGGGAGCCCCGCTCCGCGGTCGGTCGAACAGCACCTCCGTCCCCTCCGCGGCACCTTGACGGGCCACACGGTCCGACGGCGGCCACCCACACCACGTGAACACCCCCGGGCGGGTCCGCGTGCGCCAACGTGAAAGGGCGATCTTGCTACTCAACCGGATCTCACTGCGCCAGATGAGTGCTGTCGGAGCCGCCGCACTGGTCGCGGGCGGCATGTTCACGGTCTCGGCCTTCGCGGAGACGGACGAACTCGACCCCCGGCAGGCCGCCTCCGTCGCAACGCTCCCGGAGCCGACGGAGGCACCGCAGGCATCGGAGGACGAGTTCTTCGCGAGCCCGCCCGCGGTCGACGACACCGAGCGCGAGAACCGGCGCGAGCAGAACCGGGACGGGGTGCTGGCCGCGGCCGAGGAGGCTGTGCAGTCCGCGAGCGGCAGCGGTTCGGAGATCGCTGAGCCCGAGCCCGAACCCGAGCCCGAGGAGGCCTCCGGCGAAACCGCCGGGGGTTCCTCCGACAGCGGTTCCGGTTCCTCGGGTGGCGGTGCCCCCGTCCCCGCGGGCTCCGCCAAGGAGATCGCCCTGCAGATGGTCCTCGACGAGGGTTGGGGCTCCGACCAGTTCGACGGCTGCCTCGAGCCCCTGTGGGAGAAGGAGAGCAACTGGAACCACACGGCCCAGAACCCGAGTTCCGGTGCCTATGGCATTCCGCAGTCGCTTCCCGGCAGCAAGATGGCCTCCCACGGTTCTGACTGGCAGACCAACCCGGCCACCCAGATCGCCTGGGGCATCGACTACATCAAGGGCCGCTACGGGGACCCGTGCGGCGCCTGGTCCCACTCCCAGGCGAACAACTGGTATTAATAGTTTTTTCCCTGCCAATAACCCCCCTTTTGGGAAAGGCGACCGTGCTACTCAACCGAATGTCGCTGCGCAGTACCGCGGCGGTCGGTGCGGCCACCCTGGTCGCCGGCGCGACGTTCGCCGTCTCCGCCTTCGCGGACGACGGTGTGGAACCGGACATGGCGGCCAGCGCCGCCGTGCCGCAGTCCGAGGAACCCGCGACCGACACCGACGAGACCGAAGGCGATGAGTTCTTCGCCGCATCGGAACCGCTGACCGAAGAGGAACTCCAGGACCTGCGCATGGACGCGCAGGCCCAGCGTGACGCTGCCAGTGGCGAAGGGGTGCGCAGCGCCCAGGCCACCGGGAGCGACATCGAGGAGGAAGAGGAGGAAGAGGAGGAGCCGGAGGAGACGCCCGAGTTCACGGGTGACGCCAAGGGCATCGCCCGTCAGATGGTGGCGGAACAGGGCTGGGGCTCCGACCAGTTCGACGGCTGCCTCGAGCCCCTGTGGGAGAAGGAGAGCAACTGGAACCACACGGCCCAGAACCCGAGTTCCGGTGCCTATGGCATTCCGCAGTCGCTTCCCGGCAGCAAGATGGCCTCCCACGGTTCTGACTGGCAGACCAACCCGGCCACCCAGATCGCCTGGGGCATCGACTACATCAAGGGCCGCTACGGCACCCCCTGCGAGGCCTGGGCCCACTCCCAGTCCGTGGGCTGGTACTAGGCGGTCGGCCCCTCCGGACCACGGGAGGCGGACCCGGGATCGGATTCCGATCTCGGGTCCGCCTCCCGTCTTTCCCGAACGGTTCACCGATGCCGGGGACACCGGGGGTCGAACCCGGACGCGCCCGGATCAGCAGGTGTTGTCCTGGCTGTTCTGCCAGGTGAGGTCGCGGACGCTCGTGTTCACACCGCAGGGGTTCTCGACGATCTGGGTGTCGATCAGGGTCAGGTCCTCGAAGGTGATGTCGGAGGTGTTGGCGAACTCCGAGCGGGCGGCGAGTCGGATACCCCCCGGACCGGCAACGGTTCCGCCCCTGACGCTGACGTTGTGGCAGTTCTCGAACAGGACGGCGTTGTTGCCGGTTTCGGCGATGTCCACGTTCTCGATCACGGCGCCGCCGCTCTCGGAGAGGCAGAAGATCCCGCGGCCGCCACCGCGCGCGCGGACCTCGTCCACTCGGATGTTGGTCTCGTAACCGCCGTTCAGGTGGCCGCTGCGGTTGGCCATGCGCAGGGCCGCGTACCCGGTCCCGGTGCCGGCCCCCTCGGCATCGACACTGCCGACGGTGGCGTTGACGGTGTCGTTGAGCATCAGCCCCGAAGAGCCGGTGTTCCGGGCGGTGACCGTGCCGATGGTGAGCCCATCGACTCCGGAGGTCTCCACACCGTGGTCGCTGGTGCCGGAGACGTGGACGTCGTCGATGCGGATGTCGCGCGCCTGGCGGACCGAGTCGTCGTCACGGCTGTCGACGCGCACGCCGAGGCCGCCGGACAGTCGTAGGTCGACCTGTCCGAGGTGTACGTCCTGCGAGGTCCGGACGTGGACCCCGAAGTTGGGTGCCCCGGTCAGGGACAGATGGGGGACGGAGACGTCCCGGGCGTCGCGGATCCGCACGGCGGCGCTGTCGCCGGTGGAGTCACCGGTGACGTCGATGGTGCCGCAGACCTCCAGCGAGGTGTGGCTGGGCAGGTCGAGGGAGGTGTCGGCGGGCATCACGCCGGACCCGCGCACGGCCACGCTCTGCTGTTCCGTGCGCTGCGGGTCCAGGCTGTCGACCGCCGCGCGCATCGCCTGGAGCATGTCACCGCCCTCGTACACGACGTCGCCGCCCTGGCGCGACGTCCAGGTGCCGCCGTCCAGGTCGGCTTCGGCGTCGAAGGTTCCCATCCCGCACTCGGAGGTGGTGGAGGCTGCGGGACCGCCGCTGTTGCCGGAGGGCAGGGACAGCACGACCACGGTGGTTCCGACGGCCAGGACCGCCAGCGCGCTCGCGCCCAGCGCCATCACGGTCTTCCTGGAACCCCTGCGCCGGTCCGCGGCCTTGCGGCCACCGGACCTGCGCCTGCCACGCGCCGGGGTTCCGCGCCTACGGCTCGGAGGAGAGCCCTGCCCGCTTCCGTCACGGCAGCGCCGTAGTAGTTCCAGGGCCTGGTCGGCGGTGAGCCGCCGGTCGGGGTCGCGCTCCAGCAGGCCGGTGATCACCGGCTCCAGCCACCCGGCCCGTGCCATGGACGGGAGCGGGGCGGAGATGACCGCGGCGATCGCGGCGGTGATGGAGTCGCGGCGGAAGGGGGAGACCCCTTCCACGGCGGCGTAGAGCGTCACGCCGATGCTCCACAGGTCGCCCCGGTGCTCGGCCGGGCCGCCCTCCAGCCGCTCGGGCGGCATGTACTCGGGTGAGCCGACCAGTGCTCCGGTGCGGGTGATGCTCGGTCCGCCCTCCATGGTGGCGATACCGAAGTCGGTGAGGACGACCCGCCCGTCGGCGGACATCATGATGTTGCCCGGCTTGATGTCGCGGTGCAGGACCCCGGCCGTGTCGGCGGCGCGCACGGCCTGGAGCAGGGACTCGGCGATGCCGGCGACTCTGTCCGGTGGCAGGGCCCCGGTCTCGGCGAGCAGGTCCTGGAGGGAGTCGCCGTCGACGAGTTCCATGACCACCCAGGGGTCGTGCTCGAACTCGAACACGTCGTGGATGGTGATGACCGTGGGGTGGTTGATCCGTGCGGCCGACCGGGCCTCGCGGCGGACGCGGGCGTGGGCGTGGGCACGTTCGGCGGCGGTGAAGTGGCCGGGCAGGAGGACCTGCTTGATCGCCACGACCCGGTCCAGGGCGGTGTCGTGAGCTTCCCAGACGATGCCCATGCCGCCGCGGCCGAGTTCCCGGCGCAGGACGTAGCGGTTCGCGATGGTGGGGTGGTTGTTGCTCGGCATCTGTCGCCCTCTCGGAGCGGGCTCTGTGCGGGGGGGTCCTGTCGTGTGGGGCACGGAACAGGATCGGGGGCGGGATCGCGCGCGAAGGGGCACCCCGCGTCCGCGAGGTGCCCCGGCGCCGGTGACTACTACTGGGAGTTGGTCATCTTGAGGACGTCGAGAGCTGCGTCGAGCTGCTCCTCGGTGAGCTTGCCGTCCTCGATGTAGCCGCGCTCCAGCACGACCTCGCGGATGGTCTTCTTCTCGGCCAGCGACTGCTTGGCGACCTTGGCGGCCTCTTCGTAGCCGATGTACCGGTTGAGCGGCGTGACGATCGAGGGGGAGGACTCCGCGTAGGTGCGGCACTGCTCCTCGTTGGCCCTGATTCCGGCCACGCAGCGGTCGGCGAAGACCGTGGAGACGTTGGCCAGCAGGCGGATCGACTCGAGCACGTTGCGCGCGATCATCGGCAGCTGGACGTTGAGCTCGAAGCTGCCGGAGGCACCGCCGAAGGCCACCGCGGCGTCGTTGCCGACGACCTGCGAGGAGACCTGGAGCATGGCCTCGCACAGGACCGGGTTGACCTTGCCCGGCATGATCGACGAACCGGGCTGCAGGTCGGGCAGGAAGATCTCGGACAGCCCGGTGGTCGGGCCCGAGCCCATCCAACGGATGTCGTTGGCGATCTTGCAGTAGCCGACCGCGATGGTCCGCAGCTGCCCGGAGAGCTCGACCAGACCGTCCCGGGCGCCCTGCGCCTCGAAGTGGTCGCGGGCCTCGCTCAGCGGCAGGCCGGTGTTGGCGGCGATCTCGGCGATGACCCGGGCGGAGAAGCCCTCGGGGGTGTTGATGCCGGTACCGACGGCGGTGCCGCCCAGGGGGAGCTCGGCCACGCGCGGAAGGACGGCCTCCAGGCGCTCGACCCCGTAGCGGACCTGCGCGGCGAACCCGGCGAACTCCTGGCCCAGGGTGACCGGAGTGGCGTCCATCAGGTGGGTGCGGCCGCTCTTGACGACCGAGGCGAACTCGACGGACTTGCGGGTGAGCTCACCCTCCAGGTGGCGCAGCGCCGGGATCAGCTCGTTCTGCACGGCCGAGGTGGCGGCGATGTGGATGGAGGACGGGAACACGTCGTTGGACGACTGCGAGGCGTTCACGTGGTCGTTCGGGTGAACGTCGAGGCCGGTGCGCTCCTTGGCGACGGTCGCCACGACCTCGTTGGTGTTCATGTTGCTGGAGGTGCCCGAACCGGTCTGGAAGACGTCGATCGGGAACTCGTCGTTCCACTTGCCGCCGGCGACCTCCAGGGCAGCCTCACGGATGGCCTTGCCGAGGTCGTCTCCGATCACACCGAGCTCGGCGTTGACCTTGGCGGCCGCGGCCTTGATCTGGCCGAGCGCCGCGATGTGGGCGTTCTCCAGACCCTGGCCCGAGATCGGGAAGTTCTCGACGGCACGCTGGGTCTGGGCCCGCCACTTGGCCTCGGCCGGGACCCTGACCTCACCCATCGAGTCGTGCTCGATACGGAACTCACTCATTGCAACCCGTCTTTCCTGGGAAAACCTGTGACCTAAAGCCTGCCAGACGCGGCAGAGCACAGCGCACCTCACCCGCACTTCACGGTGTTGCACGTGTCATGTTGACATCGGTCCAGGTCACAGGCGGCGCAGGGGAGGGTCAGCGGTTGATCTGCGGGCGGGTGCGCCGTCGGCCCAGGAAGAGGCGGCGCCTGGGGGCACGTACGCGCACGGTGCCGAACAGGCAGAACCCGTCGATCTCCAGGACCGGCGGGTCGGACATGGTGCTGCGACGGGCGTTGGTGCTGCGTCTGCCCAGGAAGGACCAGCCCCTGATGCGCACCTCCACCCCCTCGGGGACGTCGATGACGACGCGGCCGAAGAACGTGCTGACCGTCATCCGGTGGTGGTTGTGTGTGAGCAGGGCCTGGCGCATGTCGATCTCGGTGCGTCCGACGACCGCTCCGGCCTGCTCGTCGGGGAGCGCGACCCACCGCCCCCTGCGGGTGAGCGTGGTGAACCAGCTGACCATCGGCTCGCTGTCGACCCGGATGGGCTGCTCCTGCGGGGGCAGGAGGTCGGCGGTGATCGCCGGGAGCTCACCGAGGGTCCTGGCCTCCTGCGCCCGGTTCAGGCGCTCCTCGAACTCCTCCATGTCGAGGCGGCCGTCGGTGACGGCGGCGCGGAGTACCTCGCTGACGCGTTCACGGTCACTGTTCGAGGCCCTCATCCGGGCGGGGGAGACATCCTCACTCACGCTCGTAAGCCTAGAGGAGGAGCAGTCACGGGGGGTGGGGCCGCGGGCCCGGGCGGACCCGGTCCCGCGGCCGTTTCCGGTCACAGGTGGACCAGTGCCCGTCTGGTCGCGGCGGAGGCCGAAAGCGGACGCACCGCGATCCGCACCAGGGCGCGGGCGTTGTCGTCGCCCGCGATCCGGTTGGCGCTGAGTTCGCCGCACGACAGGCAGCGGTGGATGACCAACCACTCGCCGTCCGGCCGCGCGCTGACACCGGCCGCCACCATCCGGCCGCGGCAGTCGGCGGCCCGGTCGCCGGGGACCCGCGCGTCCACGTGCAGGCTGGTGAGGCAGTGCGGGCAGTGGTTGCGGTGCGCGGTGCCCACCGCCCGCACGGGAACGTCGAGCCGGCATCCGGTGCAGCGGAAGGACTCCGCGGTCGGCTCGAAGCGGCGGCCCCGCTCGCCGCGGGCCCGCAGGACGGCCTTGGGGCGCTGCCGTCTGTGCTGGGTCCGCCGGTCGTTGTTGCGCCGTCCCACGCTCACACCTCCCCGAGCAGTTCCAGCGGGAAGGGCGGTTCGGCGAGCGGCCGTACGGCGATCCGCATGAGGACGAGCGGGTTGTCGTCCGCGGCGACGGCGCTCTCGGACAACTCGTCACAGCGGACGCAGCGGTGCACGAGTCTCCACCGGTGGTCGCGCGGGACGACCACGGAGATGGGCGTCATGCGCCCCTCGCAGTCGGAGGCGCCGCCCCCGACCTGGTCGTGGACGTGCCGGGAGCTCAGGCAGCTCGGGCAGTGGCCGCGCTGCGGGCCCTCGGGACCCGTGGCGGGCACGGCCAGGCCGCAGAGCACACAGCGGAAGGCGGTGGGGCGGGTGTTCTCGGTGGTGTCGGGGTCGGTGAAGGACAACCCGGGGACTCCTTGCTGGAGAGAGTAAGAGGTCAACAGCAAGAGCGCCGAGCGGTTCTCGACGTGGGCGGGGTCCGCTCAGGCGGCCGAAGGGTTTCGGGGCAGGCGGAGGCCCTCGCGGTTGTGAGGCGCGCTCGGCGCAGTCCGGGGCATACTCACCCATCCCTTTTCGGGGCGTCTCCGCCCCGGTCACGTGTGTGGATCCGACTTCTCGACGTTAGGTACGGCGCGGGCGCGGACGCAACGGGTTTTCTCCGACTGTGGACAGACCGGGCCCAGCGCAGAGCGGCGCGACCGCGCCGCAGCGAAAACCGTTGGAAAAACGTCCGACCCGCTGCCTAACGTGTTCCCATGACCACACCAGAGCCCGGACGGGCCGTCCCCGGGAGCGCTGCCATGACCTCCCGGGCCCCATCCGCCGTACCGGCCCTGCACCTGAGCGGCGTCGTCAAGCGTTTCGGCTCGCTCACCGCCGTTGACGGCCTCGACCTGGAGGTGCCCCAGGGCATCGTCCTCGGCCTGCTCGGGCCCAACGGTGCGGGCAAGTCCACCACCATGAAGATGCTCACCGCCCAGTCCATCGCCGACGAGGGCACCATCAGCATCCTCGGTCACGAGGTCCCCGCCGAGTCCAAGTGGGCCCGGGCCCGCATGGGCGTCGTCCCCCAGCACGACAACCTCGACGAGGAACTCACGGTCGAACAGAACCTCCGGATGTTCTCGTTCCTCTACCGGGTTCCTCGCTCCCGGCGCCGCGAGGCCATCGCCCGCACCCTGCGCCTGGCCCAGCTCAGCGACCGCGGGGACACCCCCGTCGACAACCTCTCCGGCGGTATGCGCCGCCGCCTGCTCATCGTCCGCGCCCTCCTGCACCGGCCCGAGCTGGTCCTCATGGACGAACCCACCGTCGGGCTGGATCCGCAGGTGCGCCAGGAGCTGTGGGGGGTCATCTCCGCCCTGCGCGACGAGGGCGCCACCGTCCTCATGTCCACCCACTACATCGAGGAGGCCGAACGCCTCTCCGACGAGGTCGCCCTCATGGCCCGCGGCCGCGTCATCGAGCGGGGAGCCCCCGTGGACCTGGTCGCCAAGTACGCGGGCTCCACCGTCGAGGAGTACACCCCCGACGGCGAAGGGATGGCCGAAATGGAACGCCTGGTCAACGGGCACGGCTTCACCACACGCCGTACCGGGACCACTCTGTCCGTACTGCGGGCCGAGGAGATCCCGGAGTCGGTCCGGGAGCGGTTGGGCGCCCCCGAGCGCCGGGCCAGCAACCTCGAGGACGTGTTCGTCACCCTGACCGGGGAGTCTGTGGAATGAGCCTGTCACAACGCCGCGACGACGCCCGGCCGGAACGGCACGCCCGACCGGGACGCTTCGAGGCCGACGCCGTCATGGGCGTGGTCGCCCGGGAATGGATCCTGTACGGGCAGTCCTGGCGGGCCACGACCTTCGCCGCCGTGGTCGAGCCCACCCTCTACCTGCTCTGCTTCGGCTTCGGCATGGGCGCCCTCATCGGGACCCTCGCCGGATACAGCTACATCGACTTCCTCGGCACCGGCATCGTCGCGGTGTCGGTCATGTTCCAGTCGATGATGCCGGCCGTCATCAACACCTTCATCAAGCGCCGCTTCCTGCACACCTACGAGGGCATCCTGGCCGCCCCCGTCGACGTGCGCGAACTCGTCACCGGGGAGGCGCTCTGGCTGGCCCTGCGGTCGGGGGTCTACGGCTGTGTACCGCTGTTGGTCGCGATCGGCTTCGGACTCCGGCCCGGCCCCGGGATGCTGCTGGTCCCGTTCATCGCCTTCCTCGCCGGGTTCGCCTTCGCGCTCTTCGGTATCTGGATCTCGGCGGTGATCTCCTCGGTGCGCTCCATGGACTACGTGTTCAGCGGCCTGTTCACCCCGCTGTTCCTCGTCGCGGGCACGTTCTTCCCGCTCACCGAACTGCCCGGCTGGGTCCAGACCGCCGCCATGGTCAACCCGCTCTACCACGCCGTCGAACTGATCCGCGGCTCCGTCTTCGGCGGGCTGGACGTCCTCGCGGTGCTGGTCCACGTCGGCGTCCTGCTGGTCTTCGTCGCGCTGATGTGGAACCTCGCCTCCTTCCAGATGCGGCGCCGGGTCGTGAACTAGCGCGTCGACCCGGGGCCCGGGCAGCGGGACGGGTGCCCACCCCGCCGCCCAACGCGATCGGCCGCACAGCGCGCCCGGCAGACCGAAACGCGACGGCGCGGGAGGGGCGAACCCTCCCGCGCCGTCGACACGCTTGTCCGGTTACCGGTTACCGGCTACCGGCCGCCGCTGGGCGCCCAGCGCAGCTCGACCACGGCGCGCTCGCCGCCGTCGACGACGCTCAGCCCCATGCCGACCGCGCCCCACTGGTCCGGGGCCTCCACCTCGTCCCGGCTCAGGACCTGGCGCAGGTCGAAGTACCCGGCCATCACCGCGTCGTCAAGATCCTGCATGGTCTGCTGGAAGACCTCGTCCTCGCCCAGCCGGGCCGAGGAACCGCCGTCCCCGTAGGTGACCACCACGGTGTCGCCGTCCGTGCCCACGTCGGGGACGGGGGAGGAGGAGTAGGGGTCGTTGGCGATCTCGTCGACGAACCCCTCGACCGCGCTCTGGTCGCCGTCGACCGCGCGGTACTCGAAGGACGGCTCGGTGAACCCGTCCGGGTCGAAGTTGCCCAGGCCCAGGGCCGTGGAGGTGCCCAGCAGGGAGGTGAACCCGTCCGGCAGGGGGGCGCCGAGGGAGTTGAAGAACGACTCCGCCTCCGAGATCTCACGCTGCCCGACGAACGGGAGCCCGTCCTCCCACGCGGTGCTCAGGGCCTCGTCCAGGCCGCTGCCGCCGAAGGCCATCACGGAGTCCTCCGACAGGCCGCCCATGGCGTCCACGCTCGCGCCGGGGGCGTCGGCGAGCCAGGCCAGGTCCTCGTTCTCGACCTCGAAGCCGAACACGTCCATCCTGGCCTCGAGGTAGTCGCCGTCCACCCGCATGGAGGCGGTCGCCCGGCCCTCCAGGCTCTGGGCCCCGGTGCCGAATTCGGCGGCGAACTCCTCGTCGAGCCCGGTCGCCTGGCTGAGCGCGCCGAAGTCCACCCAGCCCAGGGCGATGCTGCCGTTGGGCACGCCCTGGAGATCGCCGCTGTAGGTGTCGCTTCCCTCCAGGTCGCCGTGGGCCGACATCTGCTCCCGGTACTCGTTGAGACCGGCTTCGCTGTCGGTGAAGACCATGAAGTCGTCGGCCAGCTCGTAGTACAGGTCCTCGGAGCCGCTGATCTCGCTGAACTGCGCCTCTGCCGCCTCGGGGTCCTCGACGGCCAACGCCACCATGGCGGCCATACCGTCCGCGGCCTCGGCCTCGGGGTCCGAAGCCGGCCAGACGGAGATCCCGCCCTTCTGCCCGATCCACTCCTCGACCTCGGCCTGCTCCACGTCGAAGGTGTCCGCGAACATCTCGGCGAAGACGCCCGAAGTGTCCTCCTCGACCTCACCGGTCTCCTCGGTGACCTCGTCGGGGAGTTTCGAGGAGAACTGGAGCAGATCCATGACCTGGGACCCGTCGATGTCCAGGTCCATCTTGGCGAAGGCGACGGAGTTGCCGGGCAGGACCGACTCGGGTTGCGGACCACCGAAGTCGACCAGGGACGCCGCTGCCCACAGGGTGCCGCCCATGACCACGAGGGCGGCAGCGGCGGCCGTGGGGATCAGCCACTTGCGGCCCCCTCCGCCACCGGACGGCGGCACCTGGCCGCCGGAGTACTGGCCGCCGTAGGGCGGTTGCCCGGGGCCGCCGGGGCCCATGGGTCCAGCCGGTCCTCCGGGGCCCATGGGGGCACCCGGGTTGTTGGGGTGCAGGCCGCCGGGGCCCGGGTACTGCGCTCCGGGCCCCGGCGGCGGGGCGAAGTGCGGCTGCCCGGGCCCCTGCTGCGGCGGGAATCCCTGACCGGGCTGCCCAGGCTGCTGCGGCGGCTGCCACTGGGGCTGCTGCTGGGGATCTGGATAGGACATCGGACCTCCGACGAGGGTGTTCACGGGACAGGCGCGGCCGCGGGGCCAGTGATGGGTCTGATGCCGTGGTGACCCGGGTGGTTCGCACACACGAGGACGGTTCTGGGTCCGCGTGCCACGGCGCCCCGCCGGTTGGGGCGGGGCGCCGTGGGCTTCGGGCACCGGGTGCGGGCCGCGCAGAGGGGGAGGGGTTCTACTCCGGGGCGGAGGTGAGGTCGACACCGCTGTAGGCGGAGAGCTTGGTCAGGCGGTGCTCGCTCCGGACCTGGCGCACGGTGCCGCTGCGGCCGCGCATGACCAGTGAGTCGGTGGTCGCGCCGGTGGACTCGTACCGGACCCCGCCGACCAGCTCGCCCTCGGTGATACCGGTCGCGGCGAAGAACACGTCGTCCGAGGACACGAGGTCGTCGGTGTACAGCACGCGGTTCAGGTCGTGGCCCGCGTCGACCGCCTTCTGCCGCTCCTCGTCGTCCTTGGGCCACAGACGGCCCTGGATGACCCCGCCCAGGCACTTCATCGCGCACGCCGTGATGATGCCCTCGGGCGTGCCGCCGATGCCCAGCATCAGGTCGACACCGGTTCCGGGACGGGCGGCCATGATGGCGCCGGCCACGTCGCCGTCGCTGATGAACTTGATCCGGGCCCCCGCGTCGCGTACGTCCTGCACGATCTGCTTGTGGCGCGGACGGTCCAGGATCACGACCGTGACGTCCTGCGGAGACTTGCCCTTGGCGCGGGCCACGGCGCGGATGTTGTCCGCGGGCGAGGCGGCGATGTCCACCACGTCGGCGGCTTCGGGGCCGGTGGCCAGCTTCTCCATGTAGAACACCGCGGACGGGTCGAACATGGTGTTGCGCGGGCTCATCGCGATCACGGCGATGGCGTTGGGCATGCCCATGGCGGTGAGGGTGGTGCCGTCGATCGGGTCGACCGCCACGTCCCACTCGTGGCCGCCGCCGTCACCGACGCGCTCGCCGTTGTAGAGCATGGGGGCGTTGTCCTTCTCACCCTCGCCGATCACCACGGTGCCGTTCATCGACACGGTGCTGATCATGTGGCGCATGCCCCGCACCGCGGCGCCGTCGGCGCCGAGCTTGTCACCCTTACCGACCCAGCGGGCCGCGGCGAGCGCGGCGGTCTCGGTCACGCGGACCAGTTCCAGCGCGAGGTTGCGGTCGGGCGCCGGGGCTTGCGCGGGCTGACCACTGGGCTGCGACATGGACGTGACACCTTCCGTCGGGAACAGGGTGGAGTTCACCTCTTAGGGTAGTCACCCGAGGTGAGCCCCGGTCGTCACGGGCCCTGTGGGGGAGGGCGACCGCGGCGGGGGCGTTACGGTCTACGCTGGCGGGGACCCGGACAGGAGTGAGGGCGTGACAGTGGACAAGACGGACAAGCCCGCGCGGGTCTCGCCGCGGGGCGCGGCCACCCGCAGTGCCCTGCTGAAGGCCGCGGCCCAGGTGTTCCGCACCGTGGGCTTCGCGAAGGCCGGTGTGAGCGAGGTCGTCTCGGTCGCGGGGGCCAGTGTCGGCAGCCTCTACCACCACTTCACCGGCAAGGCGGATCTGTACATCGCCCTGTACGAGGAGTTCCAGCAGCGGCAGCAGGAGCGCACGCACCAGGCGGTCCGCGAGGCACGGGCCAGCGGTGAGAGTGATCCCACACGGCTGATGAACATCGCGGCGCACGCCTACCTCCTCGGCTGTATCGAGGAGCGGGAGACTGCCCGGTTGTTCTTCAGCGGGGACGGACCTCCCGGGTTCGACTACCAGCTGCGGTCCCGGCTCACCCAGTGGACCGACCGCAACGTGGCCCTGTTCCGCAAGGCGGACGAGCCCGTGGACGAGGCACTGCTGATCGTGGTGAGCGGTTCCATGCTCCTCGCCGTCGCCGAGGTCGTTCGTCGCGATGATGCCGACGCCCACCGGCTGGCCGACGAGATCACCGGTCTGCTCACCGAACTCGAGCCCCGCAACCGCCTCCGGGACTGAGCTCCCGGCGGGTTCGCGTCCCGGGCCCGCGGCGGGGCGAGGCCCCGCTCACGTGCCCTAACCGCACCCCCGGTCGAAGCGGGCCGGGGTCTGGGGCAAGCTGGACACTGTCATGAGTGCATACAGCCGGGCCAACGCCACCTTCAAGAACTACGCCATCTCCCTCGGGGTCGTCGTCGTGATCCTCCTGGTGATGGTGTTCGTGGTCTCCACCCGATCGGGTGAACACATCCCCACCGTGGAGTACCGCCCGGACATCGAGGTGCTCCGGGACGCCGCCGACTACCCGGTGACGGCGCCCTCCGAGGACCTCCCGGAGGGATGGACGCCCACCAGTTCCACCCTGGACCTGACCGGCCCGGTCGAGTGGACCGTCGGGTTCGCCACCCCGCAGGACAGCCACGCCAGGCTGACCCAGAGCGACAGGGACCCTGACGACGTGGTGGAGGACCAGGTCAAGGACGCCGAGCCGGTCGGCACCGTCATGGTCGGCGGTCAGGAGTGGGAGCACCTGGAGTCCGAGGACTGGGGAGCCCTGGTGCTGCGCGAGGAGGACCGGACCCTGGTGATCTCCGGTAGTACCTCCGTCGACGAGTTCGCCGTTCTGGCCGAGCACCTGGAGACCTTCCCGGCCCGGGAGGCCGAGGAGGCCGACGGAGGCGAGGCGGCCGGAGCGGGTTCGGACGAGGACTCCGCCAGCAGCGAAGGCTCCGGAGACGGTGACGACACCGTCGGGGAGAGCGGGTCGGAGGACACCGACTCCTGACCGCCCCGGGTATCCGGCGGCCCGGGGGTCCCGGGCACCCGAACGCCGAGGCACCCCACACGCGTCGGGGCCCCGGAGGCGCCCCCCCGAAAAGGGGCGGCCCTCCGAGGCCCCGTCATCGTTTCGTCGTTCGCGGCCCGGCCCTACTCCGCGCGCAGGTCGCGGCGCAGCTCCTTGGGCAGCGAGAAGGTGAGGGTCTCGTCGGCGGTCGTCACCGGGCTGACCGAGCCGAAGCCGTAACCGGCCAGCTTGTCCAGCAGCTCCCGGACCAGGATGTCGGGCACCGAGGCGCCGCTGGTCACACCCACCGTGGTGACGCCCTCCAGCCACGCCTCTTCCATCAGGGTGGCGTTGTCGATCAGGTACGAGGCGTCCGCACCGGCGTCCAGGGCCACCTCGACCAGCCGCACGGAGTTCGAGGAGTTGTCGGAGCCGACCACGATCACGAGCTCGCACTCGGGCGCCATCGCCTTGACGGCCTCCTGGCGGTTGGAGGTGGCGTAGCAGATGTCGTCGCTGGGCGGCGCGAGCAGGTTCGGGAACTTCTTCCGGAGCGCGTCCACGGTCTGGTTGGTCTCGTCCACCGACAGGGTGGTCTGGGACAGCCAGGAGACGTTGTCCGGGTCGCGGACCTCGACCTTGTCGACCTCCTCCGGGCTCTCCACGACCTGGATGTGCTCGGGTGCGTGGCCGCTGGTGCCCTCGACCTCCTCGTGGCCGTTGTGGCCGATGAGGATGATGTCGCGGTCCTGGCCGGCGAAGCGCTGGGCTTCCTTGTGCACCTTGGTGACCAGCGGGCAGGTGGCGTCGATGGTCTTGAGCCGGCGCCGCTCGGCCTGTTCGTGGACGGCCGGCGAGACGCCGTGGGCGGAGAAGACGACGATGGCGCCCTCGGGCACCTCCTCGGTCTCCTCGACGAAGATCGCGCCGCGTTCCTCCAGGGTGCGTACGACATGGGTGTTGTGCACGATCTGCTTGCGCACGTAGATCGGGGCGCCGTACTGCTCCAGGGCCTTCTCGACGGTGATGACCGCCCGGTCGACACCGGCGCAGTAACCCCGGGGGTTGGCGAGTAGCACACGGCGTTGGTTCGTGGCAGTCGTCATCGCACTCATGGGACACATCCTAGGTGTGATCTCGGGCTGTGCGTCCGGGTGTGGGATAGGGCACCTGTCGGGGGTTCACCTATCGGTAAGGCCACAGGCAGGTGACGGCAGGGCAACGGAATGCTCCCGGCCGGGCTGCGAAGTGGCGAAATCGTTCACTTCCCACCCGCTCATGCTGGTAATCCCTCCTCTATCCTGGTTCACCATCGCATCTGTTATGAGGCGGTTCGCCCTCAACTCGGCCTTGCCTGGTTTGCTGGACGCGCGCCGCCGGCCCAACGCCGAGAGCATCAGGAGCCCCCGTCCTATGTCGAACCCGACCATCGTCACGAAGCTGACCTCCCTTTTCAAGGGCATCTTCGGGCGCAAGGACCCGGTCGTCACGACCGTGCAGGACAAGAAGGACGAGACCCCCACGGCGGAGACCGCGGAGACGGCGGACAGCACCGAGGCCCCGGCCGCGGCCGCCGACGCCGCCACTGAGGCTCCTTCGGAGAAGACCGAGACCCCCGTGGAGAAGGAGGAGAAGAAGGAGGAGGCTCCCGCCGAGTCCGAGGCCGCTCCTGACACCGGTGCCACTGCTGTCGGGGCCACCGCCGCCGAGGCCGCACAGTCCGACGGGCCGCGGCCCGGGGACGGAGCCGAGGAGGAGGCCGGGTCCACCGCCGCCGAGGCCGCCAGGCTGGTCGAGGAGCGCAGGGAAGGCCCCTCCGCCCCGGCCACCGCCGACGTTCCCGAGGACGGCTCCGCTCTGGCCGAGGAGATCGAGGCCGCCGAGGCGCACACCAGGGTCGCCAGCGACGAGGTCCTGGAGAAGGTCCGCAAGGGGGCCGCCCCCGCCGCCGAGGACCTGGCCGTGCCCACCTACGACGAGCTCACCCTGCCCTCCGTCCGTGCCCGCCTGCGCAAGCTCACCATCGATCAGGTCCGCGACCTGCGCGCCTACGAGGTCGCGCACCAGGGCCGCCCCGAGTTCGTGAAGATGTACGACAACCGCATCGCCAAGCTCGAGGCCGGGGCCTGAGCGCGCCGCGGCGTGCTCCGTGGAGCACGCCCGGCGCCGGGGCCGGCGGCCCGGTCGACTCCGCTGGGCCCGGTTCCGGGGCCGCGCGGCCTCTCCTGCCCGGAACTGTCACCACCCTGGCCTAGGCTCTGGAGCCATGGGCATGGAGAGTTCCGCGGAGTCACCGCAACCGGTCAGGGTCGTACTCCAAGCGGTCGGCGGCTGGATCGACCGGCTGGGCGCCATCTGGGTCGAGGGCCAGATCGCCGAGCTGAACTCGCGCGGCCGCATGTCCTACCTGACCCTGCGCGACCCGGTCGCCAACGCCTCCATCCGGGTGATCTGCGAGACCTCCGTCCTACGCAGGCAGGAACCGGCCCCGGGGCCCGGAGACCGCGTGGTCATGCACGCCAAGCCCGACTTCTACCAGCTCAAGGGCACCTTCTCGCTGAGGGCCAGGGAGATCCGGCACGTCGGTATCGGTGAACTCCTGGCCCGTCTGGAACAGCTGCGGCGCACCCTGACCGCCGAGGGCGTGTTCGATCCGGCCCGCAAGCGCCCGCTGCCGTTCCTGCCCAACACCGTCGGCCTGGTCTGCGGTCGTGACTCGGCCGCCGAGCGCGACGTGCTGGAGAACAGCCGCCGTCGGTGGCCCGCCGTGCGTTTCGAGGTGCGCCAGGTGGCGGTCCAGGGCGAGCGTGCCACCCGTGAGGTGATCGAGGCACTGCACGAACTGGACTCGCGCCCCGAGGTCGACGTCATCGTCATCGCCCGGGGCGGGGGTTCCATGGAGGACCTGCTGCCCTTCTCCGACGAGGCCCTGGTCCGCGCCGTCGCCGCCGCGGCCACCCCGGTGGTCAGCGCGATCGGTCACGAGCAGGACGCGCCCCTGCTGGACCACGTGGCGGACGTGCGGGCCTCCACCCCCACCGACGCCGCCAAGCGCACCGTCCCGGACGTGGGAGAGCAGCTGGAGATCATCCGTCAGCTCCGCGACCGCGGCCGCAGGGTCATCGGCGGCGGGCTCGACCGGGAGCTCACCTGGTTGTCGGGCATCCGGGCCCGCCCGGTCCTGGCCGACCCGGTTCGGGAGACGGAGCGGCTCACCGAGCAGGTCCTGGAGCTGCGCGACCGGGCCCGGCGGAGCCTGACCGTCTCGCTGGACCGCGCCACCGACGGTCTCGGCCACACCGAGGCCCGGCTGCACGCCCTGTCCCCGGCCACCACTCTGGCGCGCGGTTACGCCATCGTGCAGCGCGAGGACGGCTCGGTAGTCCGTTCGGCGACCGAGCCCGAGGTGGGGGAGGTCCTGCGACTGCGCTTCGCGGAGGACGGACTCAGGACCACTGTCGACTCCGTGGACAGCGAGGAGGAGACCGCGGTGGTCGGGGCGGCCGCGGAGCCCGCACCGGCGGAGAAGGCCGGCCCGCGCGGGTCCGCCGCAACCGGGAGGACCGGTGCCGCAGGGAAGGGTGGTACCGCGAAGAAGGCCGGTGCCGCCAAGGACACCGGTACCGCGAAGAAGGCCGGCACCGCGAAGAAGGCCGGCACCGCGAAGAAGGCTGGTACCGCGAGGAAGACCGGCACCGAGACCGACACCGCACAGCCCGAGGGGGAGTAGGTATGGCCGACACGAGTGAGGCCCCGGAACTGAGCTACGAGGAGAGCCGGGAGGAGTTGAACAACGTCGTCCGCAAACTGGAGTCGGGCGGCCTCACCCTCCAGGAGTCCCTGGCGCTGTGGGAGCGCGGCGAGGAACTGGCCCGGATCTGTGAGCGCTGGCTGGAGGGTGCTCGCGCCAAGCTGGCCGCCGCCATGGACGAGCGGCGGGGCGACGAGCCCGAGGACGCCGACGCGCCCTTCTGACCCCGGCGGCCCGACTTCGGGCCCCGGAACGTCGCGGGGCTATTCGCGGCCGTTGAGCTCGTCGCCGAGGGTGCGCAGGTTGCCGGGCAGACCGCGGAAGACCGCGATGACCAGGACCAGCGCCGTGCCCAGGAACAGCCACGGCGCGACCTCGGCCAGCCGGGAGGCCAGGCCCAGGATGAGCACGCGGGCGAAGCCCTCGTTGCCCAGAGCCAGCAGGCTCTCGGCGGCGACCACGGCGGCGAAGTAGGCGATCGGCGGGCTCACCGACAGCGACAGCAGGTCACTGGGCCGGACGAGGGACGCGGTGACCAGGCAGGCGAGGGTGAAGGCCAGGCCCGGGGCGGTGGTCACGGAGGCCAGGTGGGCGATCATGGTTCCGGTGAAGCTGAACACGACGATCAGCAGTACCCCGCCGCGCCCGGTCAGCCGGGGTGGGCGCCGGGGAGCCGCCGGGGCCGTGTTCGGTTGCCTGCGTGCCGTCCTGTCCGCGCTGGGTGCCTCCCGGCTGCGACCGCTGGACCGCACGAAGTACGGGGCCTGTCCGGGCTCCGGACCGTCCGTCTTGCGCGGGGGCATGGTCGTGCGCCTCCCAAGTTTGTTACTCACAGTGTTTAGTGTGTCACTTCTCGTGAATGTTCGGGGGTCTTTCCTGGGATCGTGTCGTCATTTCGGCCACTTGCCCCTTCCGGGGTGAACGCGGCTTCCACCCCTTGGACGCCGGGATCTCCCCGGCTGGTTCTGGCCGGTTCCGGACGGTTGACCGTTAAGTCACTCTCCGTGAACGGTCTCACCGTGTTTCTTTTGGGTCGAACCGTTGTGGCCGTTACCCCCATGCCGAATACCGTCGAAACCAGCGGTGCCCGTGATTCCGAGTTCCGACATATCCGATTCGACCGACGCGGGTTCGGTGAACTCCGGTGCCGTCACCGTACGCGGGCGCTCCTCCACACCCGAGGGTCGCCCCAGATCGCCCTCGACCAGACCCAGCTCCCCGAACTTGCGCGCGGTCACCAGCACCCGGCTCTCCAGCGACCCCACGGTCTGGTTGTAGGCGCCCACCGTCCGGTTCAGCGCCCGGCCCAGCCCCTCCACGTGCCCGCCCAGCTTCGACAACCGTGCGTGCAACTGTTTGCCCAGGTCGAACACTTCGCGGGCGTTCTCGCTCAGTGCCTCCTGCTGCCACGCGTACTGCGCCGTCCGCAGGAGTGAGATCAGCGTGGTCGGTGTCGCGATGTGCACCCGTCGCCCCATCGCGTACTCCAGCAGCTCCGGGTCGTACTCCAACGCCGGGGCCAGGAATGCCTCACCGGGGATGAACAGCACCACGAACTCGGGCGCGGGAGTGAAGGCCGCCCAGTACGACTTGGCCGCCAGTTGGTCCACGTGGGTGCGCACGTGCCTGGCGTGCGCCCGCAGCCTGTCCCGCGTCCCGGGCCCCTCTCCGGCCTCGACCGCGTCCAGATACGCGGCCAACGGGACCTTGGAGTCCACGACGATGTTCTTGCCGCCCGCCAACCGCACCACCATGTCCGGTCGCTGCGACCCGGACACCGCCTGCTCCTCGAAATCGCAGTGCGCGGCCATCCCGGCCAGCTCCGCCACCCGACGCAACTGCAGCTCACCCCACCGGCCGCGCGCCTCCGGCCTGCGCAGCGCCGTCACCAGCGACTGCGTCTGGTCCCGCAGGCGATCCGAGCCCTCACGCACGTACTCGACCTGCTTGGCCAGCTCCGCGTGCGCGGCGGCCCGCCCGGCGTCGACCTCCCTCAACTGCGTCTCCACCCGGTCCAGAGTCGCCGTCAACGGTTCCACCATCCGCTCCACGGCCCGCCGCCGCTCGTCCAGATCGCTCCCGGCCTCGGCGCTCACGGCCCGGAGCCGCCCCTCGGCGAGTTCGAGGAAACGCTGGTTGGTCTGATCCAGGGCCTGCGCGGACAGAGCCCGGAACCGGTCCGCGAGCTGTTCCTCCACGTAGGCGGCGCGCTCCTGGGCCGCTCGGGCGTCCGCTCGGGCCTCGGCGCCACGGCCCCGGGCGAGCGTCCATCCGAGGGCGGTGCCGACCGCCAGACCGATCAGGAGCGTGAGTACGAGTGCGAGGGCATCCATGGCGCCATGTTCTCAATCCACGGTCGTCCCGTGTCGTCAACGCGCAGGACCCCGGGCGGCTCGGAGACCGCGGGCCGGGGCGGGCCCGCCGGCACCCGACCCCTGACCGGAACCGGCCACCGGCGGGGGTTGCCGGGGCGGAGCCGAAGACTCACGCTTTCCGGAACCCCCGTGACATCCGCGGCCCCCGGAGAAAGGCCCCACATGCGCCTCGCCACCCATACCAGCGGAGACGGAGACCGCACCGCACTCCTCGTGCACGGCGGATCGGCCCTGCACCGCACCTGGCACGCCGTGGAGGACGAACTCGTCCGCCGCGGCTACCGGGTCGTCGGGGTGGACCTGCGCGGGCACGGCGACAGCCCGCGCGGCGAGTACTCCACGGAGGCGCTCCGCCAGGACCTCGTCGACACGCTGCCCGCCGGAGCCGACCTGGTCATGGGCCACTCCATCGGCTGCGTGGCCGTGTCCCTGGCGCTGGAGCACCTGCGCCCGGCCCGGGCCGTCTACGTGGACCCGGCCTTTCGCGTCCCGCCCCTGCCCGAGGGGACCGCGGAACGCATACGTCGGGCGTACGCCACCGCCGACGCCGCCCGGGTACGCGAACTCCATCCGTCGTGGAGCGACGAGGACGTACGGATCGAGCTGGAGGGTTTCGCCGCCGCCGACCCGGACTTCCACACCTGGGTGGCCGAACAGGTCGCCGGGCTGGACAACTTCCCCAAAACCGCCGAGGTGCCCTCACTCGCGGTGGTCGCGGGGGTGGGCTCGCCGGTCGGGCCCGAGGGCGCCCGCACCCTGGTCGACCGCGGCTTCACCGTCCGCACGGTGGAAGGGGCCGGGCACTGCATCCACCGTGACGACCTCCCGGGGCTGCTCACCGCCCTGGACGGCTGGATCTGAGCCGGTCCCGACACGTGCGGGCCGAGCGGATAGGCCGCGCCCCCGGGAATCAGGCGGGTCCGCTCCGACACTTGTCCAGGGCCTCGCGCCACACGGTGACCGAATCCCAGAACTCGCTCGACGGTTCCTCCGGCGCGAGCATCCACATCCGTTCCCAGGCGGGGGACGCCCTGCCGGAGATCTCGGTGCGGGCCTCGTAGGGCGGGGCGCCGCTGATCGGGAACCACCGGTACTCCAGCGGGTCGAGGAGGGCCATCAGGCGCTCCTCCACTCCCCGGTCGGGTCGCACCTTGGTCATCACCCAGGGGCGGTAGCGCCGCAGGACTTCCAGGCCCCCGGCGACCACGTCCGGTTCGGTTCCGGCGGTGTCGATCTTCACCACGGTCGGGTAGGTGGCGGCGGTCTCGTTCCAGCGCGACAAGGTGGTCGTGCGCACGGTGATGTGCGCGAACCCCAGCCGGGCGGTGCGCACGAGCCGGTTGCACATGTCGTTGTGCAGGGCCCGGCGCAGGTGTCCGGTGCCGTTGTGGTTGCTCAGGGCCAGGTCCACGACGCTGAAGCCCAGGTCGGCGGAGGCCGAGACGGACCGTGCGGCGGAGGCGAGCTCCGGGGTGGGCTCGAAGGCGAAGACGGGGCAGCGGGAGCGCGCGGCCGCCAGCATCGAGTACACCCCCACGCCCGCACCGATGTCCAGGACCGCGCCGGGGCGGGTGTGGTCGAGGATCGCCATGAAGCTGGCGAGGCTGCCGGGTTCGTGTCTGGACAGGCCCGAGGCGGCCAGTCGCCGGGGGACCGTCAGGTCTCCGGGCAGTTGGAGGGTGAGTGTGTCCGGGCCGACCCTGCGCCGGTCGTCCGCGGGCCGGGGCAGGTCCAGGCGGAAGCGGCGGTTCCATGGCGGAACCCTGGACGGGTCCAGGCCGCCGAAGCGTCTGGGCAGGTGGACGCGGATCTTCCGGGTGGCGAAGCGCACGATCGGGTATCGGTGCACGAACGCGCGCAGCTGGTCTTGGACCACAGTGTCTTCCCCCAAAGAACGGTGCCGTGGTGGCTGCTGCCGGGGCGGCGAACGCTCCGTCGCCCCTCGGGCGCGTTCCTGTGGCCCGCAGGTGTGTGCCCGGTTCCCGCCCCTGGAGCCCGGCCGCACACCGAACCTACTCTGGGTAGTGTCATGAGTGCACTGTGTTTCGGTGATTGGGTTTCGCCGGCTGTGTTTTCGCACCCGCGTCTGCTTTCCGACGGGGACGGACCGGCCGCCCCCTTGGTCCGCATAGACTCTGACCTTGTGAGTCTGTCTATCGGGATCGTCGGCCTGCCCAACGTTGGCAAGTCCACCCTCTTCAACGCGCTGACCAAGAACGACGCTCTGGCCGCGAACTATCCGTTCGCGACCATCGAGCCCAATGTCGGAGTCGTGGGCGTGCCCGATGCCCGGCTCGCGAAGCTGGCCGAGATCTTCGGCTCGGCGAAGATCCTGCCGGCGACGGTGGACTTCGTCGACATCGCGGGCATCGTGCGCGGCGCCTCCACCGGCGAGGGCCTGGGCAACAAGTTCCTCGCCAACATCCGCGAGAGCGACGCCATCTGCCAGGTCATCCGGGCCTTCGAGGACGCCGACGTCACACACGTCGACGGTGACGTCGAGCCCTCCCGCGACATCGAGACCATCAACACCGAGCTGATCCTCGCCGACCTCCAGACCCTGGAGAAGGCCGTTCCGCGCCTGGAGAAGGACGCCAAGCGCAACGCCAAGGACAAGAACGCCCAGGAGCTGCTCAAGGCCGCCCAGGCCGCGCAGGAGATCCTCAACGAGGGCGTCTCCCTGTCCCAGGCCAAGGACGTCGACCTGGACCGGCTGCGTGAGCTGAGCCTGCTCACCGTCAAGCCGTTCATCTACGTGTTCAACCTCGACAGCGACGAGCTCGCCGACGAGGCCCTGCGCACCAAGCTCCAGGACCTGGTCGCCCCGGCCGAGGCCATCTTCCTCGACGCCAAGATCGAGGCGGAGCTGGCCGAGCTGGAGGAGGACGAGGCGCAGGAGCTGCTGGAGTCCCTCGGCCAGACCGAGTCCGGCCTGGCCCAGTTGGCCCGGGTCGGCTTCTCCACCCTGGGTCTGCAGACCTACCTGACCGCCGGGCCCAAGGAGGCCCGCGCCTGGACGATCGAGCAGGGCGCCACCGCCCCCGAGGCGGCCGGCGTCATCCACACCGACTTCCAGCGCGGCTTCATCAAGGCCGAGGTGGTCTCCTACGACGACCTGGTCGAGGCCGGGGACATGCAGTCCGCCCGCTCCGCGGGCAAGGTCCGCATCGAGGGCAAGGACTACGTGATGGCCGACGGCGACGTGGTGGAGTTCCGCTTCAACGTCTGACCCGTCGAATCCACACATGCACACGAGGGGCGGCCCGACCGGTTCGGTCCGCCCCTCGTGTCGCAACGATTGCCCGGAGACCTCAGCGGTCCACGTGAACGGCCCGTGTCGCGGGGTCCCTACGGGCGGTCCACGGTGTGGAGGCACTCGGTGCGAGCGTCGAGGTGACGTGTGCTTTGTGCAGACCGAGCGCCTTCTGGTAATGCCGGAGTTTGTTCAGTACCGGTGAAAGCACCGGCTTGATCTGTCTCTGCCGCCGCCCCCCGTCCTTCACGTCGATGTGCAGCGCTAGGTGGATCCGTGTGCTCGAGGCGCACCTGATCGCGAAGTCCCTGGCACTGCTGTCCGCGTTCGTTCGGGCGAGGGAGTAGAGCAATGCCATCGTTCCGGCCGCTTTCAGAGCCACCGTTTTGGCGAGATCCGGTGGTTGCTCCGCATTTGCGTAGGTGTAGTCCTTCACCTCGATGATCCACAGATCATCGTTGTCGAGGGCGAGGACGTCGCAGCCTTTGAGGCTCAGCGCTCCTGCTGCCTTGCGGAACTGCGGCCACTCGTCGAAAACGTCGACCTGCCAGCCGTCCGGGAACGTGAAGTAGGTCCCGTCCACGCATATTTCACGGGTGGTCATGGCGGGTTACCAAGCGAGGTAGCGATCGGACTGCTCGGCCTCTGCTTCGAGGGCGGCGATGAAATCGAGTTCGTCGAGATCGTCACTCGCCTGTGCCGTCACTTCGGCGGCGGCTACGTTCTCGTTGTCGCTTCGACGCCGTTCCAGTCCGATGTAGCGGGGGGCGACGTCGCCGGAGGACATCTGCAGTTCGCGTAGGAGGAACATGCTGTGGGTCGCTACGAAGATCTGGGAGCCCTGCGAGGCCAAATGGATCAGAGCGTGCGCCACCGCCCTTTGTGACCTGGGGTTGAGGTTGGCCTCGGGCTCGTCCCAGAACAGGTAACCCCCCTCCAGGAGGACCCCGGAGGCGATGAGCCTGACGATCATGGCGAGTTTCCGATGGCCTTCCGCCAGGAGGGGGGCCTCAAGATTCCCGATACCGGGTTGTTTGAGGAAGAACCGCCCGTCCCTCTCGAAGACGGTTCCGCCCTGGAGGAGGTCGGAGAACGGTTTGAGGATCGTGTTGGCGCGTTTCCCCTTGGGCCCGAGAAGGGCCGGTCGCTGCAGGAGTTCCGCAGTGTCCCTCCACGTCTCTTCGAACGGGGTCTCCCTGGTGTTGTACAGGGCGACGAATGTGGCGGCGAGCGAGAGCAGTTCATGAGAGGGGAGGAAGACCGGCTCGTCTTCCAACGGCCGATGCGGCACCTGGTCCATGACCACCTCGCGCGTCGCCTTCGAGGAGAAGGAAAAGCTGAGCGGTTCACGGATCCCCGAGTACTTCATGCTGACGTTCGTCCTTTCGGTCCCCTGGACGCGGCGGCAGAGCCGTCCCAGACTCTCGGGGCGAAAGGTGCCGACCAGCTTCGACGCGATCGCTGAACTGAGTTCCTTCTTCGTCAGTACTTCGGCTTCGTGCAGTGACTTCGTGCCGGTATAAAGAAGTTTGAGCAGTTGCGACTTCCCCGTCGCGTTGTCACCGACGATCACGTTCAATCCGGGAGCGAGATCCACACTGATATCGCGGAAGGGGCCGAACGCGAATGCGTCGAGTCGGGTGATCGGGTGCTTCGCCATGAGGCCAGTCTAATGGGCTGACCGGAAATATTGCCGGTGCGGACCAGGGGGACGAGTCCGGTGAAGCCCTACGGTCACCGCACCGGGGACCGGCGTCAAGGGGTGAGCGTGTGCCCCGAACCGTTCACGAGGGGCCGTGTCCCCTACCCGCTCGTTCGGCCCGGGGTCACCGGCCGCGCCCCCGGCGGTGGTCGTCCGCCTCCACGGCGTCCGGCCTGCCCTTCCGGAGGCCGGACTTCAGCGCTCGGCGGTAGCCGACGATCGCCCCCACCAGGCTGAGCGCACCCAGCACGGCGGTCGGCACGTGCCCGACCGCCCAACCGGCGCTGGTCGCCGCGATGCCTGCGGACAGGAGTACCCCCACCCACCACCAGCGCGGCCCGCCCAGCGCGACGCCTCCGTAGACGGCCGCGCCGACGAGGGTGGCGGTGAACAGGAATACCCCCGTGCCGCCGATACCGATCACGGTGGGGATCACCCACCCCGGCGGAGGGCCGGCGTCGGCGTACATGACCACGGGGATTCCGGCGCCCATGAACAGCAGCACGCTCAGGACGGTCGCGGTGGTGCCGGCGAGGGTGAGCTTCGCCGTGGTGCTCAGGGGTTCGGTGTACCGGTCCAGCGTCGCCGACCACGAGCCCCACATGACCCAGCCCGCGCAGGCAAGTACGGTTCCCAGGCCGAGCGGCACCAGGAACACCGGGCTTTCGAGTTCGCCGGTGACCAGGTTGGTCACGATGCCGATCGGGATGCTCAGCAGCAACAGCCCCAGCCCCGCCAGAGCGCCGTACCCGAACACCCGCTCCATCCGCCGGGCCGGGTGCGCCCTGCCCACCTTGCGCCGGACGGATCCGTTCCTACCGCTCACGGTCTCGTCACCGGCCTTCCGGCGCCCTGTTCCGCGTGCCCGGCACCGCAGGGAGTGCGGTGCGGCACGGGGCGGGGCGGTGCTCGAAGCCCTCTGTCCCGTCGTGGTGCGCAGCGGCGACGACGTCGCGCACGCGCGGAGTAAGCGGGGGGAGCCGTTGTTCCATGCCTGGAACCCTACGCCGGGGCACCGTCGTTCCCGCAGCCCGGTACCGGCTGAACCGCCGGTCAGGTCCGGCGTCGGGGCAGGAGCCCGGCCAGGTCCAGGTCGAGGTCGAAGGGCAGGGGCCGTTGGAGCGTGCCCCGGAAGATACCCGCCGGGGCGTAGGCGCCCGTGGGCCCGTCGAGTTCGTAGACGTGGGCGACCGGGACCCCGTTCTCCTCCTCGACGCACCAGTAGTGGGGGATCCCGGCCTCCGCGTACTTGCGGAGCTTGACCGTCCGGTCCCGGTGGGCGGACTCGGGTGAGACGACCTCGACGACCAGCAGGACGTCCTCGGGGGCGTACCACGTGCGATCGGGCTCGTAAGGGGCGCTGGTGGCCAGGAGGTCGGGTTCGGGCCGGTTGCGCGCGTCGAGCCGGACGGTCATCTCCCGTTCGATCTCGACGCCCCGGGGAGCCTGGTCCGTCAGTGCGGTGGTCAGTCCGGTGACCAGACGGCCGTGCCAGGAGCGCTGGGGGGACATCATGAAGACGAGTGCTCCGTCGATGAGCTCGGTGTGCCGGGGGGCCTCCGGGAGGTGGTCCAGGTCCTCCGCGAACCAGCCTTCCTCCCGGGGCGGACGCATCCATTCGGGCAGCGCGGTCATGTCCCCACGTTAGCGGTTCGGCCGTCGGCCGGTCGCGGCGGCGGATACCTTCGGGGAGATCCCGGTTACATCCGGTCAACGTTTTCCTGTCCTCCGGGGACAGGTCTTGCTCTCCGAACGGTGACTAACCCCTTTACGGTCTGGCCAGAAATACGCTGACGTGCACAGCCATAGGGTGAGTTCAGTGGCGCATTGCCATATTCTGCGCTTTTTGCGAAGTTCTTCCATGGGGGACAATGTGCACCCGACGGGGAAACGCGGACTCGTCCTGGCGGCTCCCAACCCGCACAATGCCTCACTATAGGGATGGGGTAGACAAGGGCATGACGGAAGCGTCGGCGACGGCGCGATGATGTTCGGGCGTCGGCTTACCAGCCGGCGCGTCACTGTGTGGAGGAGGCGGGGATGGCCAAGACGTCGCGGCGCGACACCGCGGTGCGTGACCGGGCGGACGACACCGACCGCGAACTCGACGCTCCGCCTCCCCGCAGGCCGCGCGCCGGCGCCGGCGGGCGCTGGTGGGTCGGCGTGGGGCGCGTCCTGCTGTGGGCGTTCATCATCGTCGTCATCTTCAACGGCATCTGGTTCCCCGTCCGAAACGGTTTCTCCCTCCCCACCTCCTCGGCGGAACCCGAGACCGCCGAAACGGTCGACTTCCCCGAGACCGCCGCGGCCGCCTTCGCGCTGCGCTTCGCCGAGACCTACCTCGACACCTCCGACCCCGAAGCCCGACAGGCCGCCCTGGCCGCCTTCGTCCCCGAGGGCGAGGCGGGAGGGCTCAACGTCCCCGCGGACAGCCTCACCGGGGACAACCTGACCGTGGTCGCCGTCGACGTCAGCGACGAGTACAACGCCCTCGTGGTCGTCCGCGCCGACGTCAACGGCGAAACCATGAGTCTCCAGGTGCCGGTCTACAGCGACGGCGACTCCCTCGTCCTCTCCGGCCGCCCCGCCCTGCTCGCCGAACCCGACCTGGCCGAGCTGCCCGCGGGCTCCTCGTTCGAGGAGGACCCGCAGGTCGCCGACCAGCTCTGGGAGGTGCTCCCCGGCTTCTTCGAGGCCTACGCGCAGGAGCCCGGTCACCTCGATCGCTACGTGGAACCGGGTGCCACAATCACCCCGCTTCCGGCGAACAGTCTGGAATTCCACGAACTGTCCGATCTGACGGTGCCATCCCAGTCCTCGACCGGGGATGATGACGTACGACAGGTGGCGACCACCGTGGTCTGGTCCCTGCCCTCCGCCGACTCCGACGACGGCGCGGGCGAGACCGGTCAGGTGGTGCAGAACTACCTGGTCACGATCGTCGACTCCGGCAACGAGTGGTACGTGCGTGACATCCAGGGCGCCCCGCACTCGTTCGGCGAGTGACCGGACGGTGACGGGGCCCGTAGGCAAGGAGACGAGAGAAACCATGTGCACACCAGCACCGACAGCGGAGGAAGGCGCCTGACATGCTCCCCCTGTTGTCCGCCGCGGCCGACACCATGACGGCCCTCGGCAGCGCCGACCCGACCTCCCTCGCGAACGGGACCACCCCCGCGGAGAACGCCCCCGACACCGGTGGACTCGCGGACTTCCTGCGCGGCTTCTTCGGGCCGCTCTTCCTCGTCATCGTGTCCATCGTGGCGATCTTCTTCCTGTTCACCAGGGAGATCACCCGCTTCATGCAGTTCATCATCCTGGCGATCTTCATCGGGATCGTCTTCTACGTCCCCGGCATCATCGAGGTCATCGCCGTGGCGCTCGCCCGAGCGATGGGCGTATCGACGGAATAGGCGAGGGAGGCCGGAAACGTGGATCTGCCCACGTACACCAACATCTGGCGTATCGAGAAGCGGCTGTACAAGCTCTACGATTTCCGGCTGCCCATGCCGCTCCCGGTGGGTACCTTCGGGGTCGCCCTGGGCGTGTTCGCGCTGTGGGTGGTGCTGCTGAGCATCCTCAACGCCCCGTTCGACTTCGGCAACGGCTGGCACCTGGTGCTGTGGGTCGTTCCGCCGGGCGTGATCACCGTGCTGGCCACCCGACCGGTGGTCGAAGGGAAACGCCTCACCGAACTGCTCATCTCGCAGGCGCGCTTCCTCGTCGAGGCTCGCGTCTACACCCGGCTGGCTCCCGAGTACGAGCCCGCCGAGGCCCGGGTCTCGGCCCGGGTGTGGCACCGGGACCCCGACGCCGGGCCCCTGCCCCTGACCCGGAGCGCGGCCCGTCGCGTCCAGGCGGAGGAGGCCGCCGGTCAGGGGCTCGCCGCCGTCTCCGATGACGCGGATCAGGAATCGGCCGCGCAGGAGCAGCCGGCCACGGGAGGCAGCGGTCTGCGCGCCGACCCCGAGGCCGCGCCGCCGCTGCGCGGTGTGCCCGTCGGCGCCGCGCCCCGCCCCGCCCCCGAGCCGGACCCCGTGGCCGAACCCGTGTCCCGCCCGACCCCCGACCCCGACGACTCCGTCGAGTACACCCCCGTGCGTGAGTACACCTTCGCCCAGAGGGTCCCGGCCGTTGCCGCCGCCGCTGTGGGCGGGCACGGCCGGGTCGGCCACGGCACCGACCCGATCGGGCAGGACGGTGCCGTGGCGGAGCAGCAGGACGGGTTCGGGCACCGGGCGCCGGCCGCCGACACCCCCGAGCACGAGGACCGTGCCCGCTCCGGGGTGGGCCGCCGTTTCCTCAACTACTTCGGCTTCGCCCTGGGGGCGGAACCCGGCGCTGACGGCTCCGGCCCCGACGGAGGCGGACACCACGGTGGACGAACCGGTGACGACGGTACCGACGGGGGCCGGGGGCCGGGACGGAATCTGCCCGAGGCCGACGACGACACCGGTGAGGGCTTCGACGAACCGCTCTACGTCACCGAGGAGGACGAGCAGCGCGACCGCGACGCGTGGTTCGCCCAGCTGCGTGCCTCCTCCGGCCACACCCCCCTCGGACTGACTTCCAAGAGCGCCTACGCCGCCAGCGAGACGGGCGCCATGAGCAGCGCCGAACTCGCCGACGCGGTCACCCCGGGCGCACCCGTCCCCGCGCGGGACGCGGACGAGCGCGAGCAGGGCGCGGCGGCCTCGGTACCGGAGGGGGCGGGCGAGGAGTCCGCCGCCGCGCGCCGCCTGCGCGGTCGGGTCCAGGGCATCAGAGTGGCCAAGGACCTCGCGGACCGCCGTGAGCGCCCCGTTGACGAGGAGGGGTCCGTCGCGGAGGTGGGCCCGGAACCGGCCCCGGTGCGTGAACGCCTCCGCCCGGCCCAGCCCGAGCCCAGAACCAGGGCCCGGGGACAGGCCCTCCCGGACAGCGGGGGAACCGGTCCGGATCTTTCGGCGAAGACACGACGCCAGGGGCGCCCGCACGCTGCTCCGTGGGCGCTCGACGCCGACGAGGAGGGGCGCCGGCCGGGTTCCGCCGGCGGGACCGACTACCCGGACCTGTCCGACTACGCCGCCCGCTACGCCGCCGCCACCGGACGCCCCACGGCGGCCGATGAGGTGTCCGCGGCGCCGTGGCTGCCCCCGGCCTCCGGCACGCCCGGGGAGGCCGCACCGGAAGGGGAACAGGACCGGAAGCAGAGCGGGCGGGGGCCGCGCGAGGAGGGGGGCGACGCCGGGATCGGCCGTTCCGAGGCCGGGCCGCAGACCTCCCACGCCGAACCCGTCCCCGTCCCTGCGGACGGTGCCGCCAAACCGCCGCTACAGCTGGACCACGGCACCGGCGAGCA
This sequence comes from Nocardiopsis moroccensis, assembly GCF_055763695.1. Classification (NCBI taxonomy): domain Bacteria; kingdom Bacillati; phylum Actinomycetota; class Actinomycetes; order Streptosporangiales; family Nocardiopsidaceae; genus Nocardiopsis; species Nocardiopsis moroccensis. The sequence continues at coordinate 5,875,448 of NZ_CP199747.1, forward strand.
CGAGGCCATGCCGGTGGAGCCCGTCCAGGAGGACCCCGCCGAGCGTGGCCCGGAATGGTCCGAGCACATGTCCGTGCTCGACCAGCATCTGAGCAAGGCCGACACCCCGGCCCCGCCGCGGCCCAAGTTCGCCGACGCCGTGCCCTCAGGGGAGCGCGCGGACGAGCGCAGGGACCCCTCGGAGTGGTTCGACGACGGTAAGCGCCGCCACCCGGACCAGCCCAAGGTGGGGGACCGCGACAACCCGGTGATCGCGGTCAGCGAGCTCCGCGAGGAGCGCCGGGCCGCTGTCGAGGCCCGCGAACAGGAGGTCCGCGAACAGCAGGCGCGGGAGCGGCAGGACCGGGAACGTGCCGTTCGGGAGGAGGCGGCGGAGGCCGAGCGCCGTACGGCCGGGGCCGCCGCCGAGCCGGACGAGGGGCCCAAGCCGCCCACCCAGCTGGACCACGGCACGGGTGAGCTCGTGAGCTTCGCGGAGGTCCGTAAGGACCCCGCACCCACCGCGTCCGCTCCTGCCGAGTCCGGACACGGGGCCGGGACGGCTTCCCCCGAGCCCGCGGCCTCGGCATCCGGCTCCGGGGCCGCGTCCGGGCCTGCGTCCGAGTCCGCGGCCAGGAGGACCGAGGCCGAGCTAGCCGAGGCGGAGGCCGCCGCGCTCCGCGCCCGCCGGACCCCTGCGGCGGCCGAGACCGAACCGGAGGCCCCGGCCCGTTCCGACCGGCTGTCCCGGACGATGCGGGCCGCCTCCACTGCCCCGACCGCTTCGGCGGACTCTCCGGCCGCAGGGGAGGACGAGCCACAGGCCCGGGCGGCGCAGGCCGGTGCGGAGCCGACCGCTCCGGGCGCAGAGGAGACCACGACGGACGCACCCCGGGGTGCTCCGGGGGAGCACGACCTGCACGACGGGGTCTTCCACCGGGTCGCCCAGAACGCCCGGCGCATCGGCCAGCTTTTCGGCCAGCCCACCCCGGGGGAGGAGCCCGACCCGTCCCGCGGTTCCGGGCCCGCGTCCGTCGACACGGACCCGGCCAAGCCCGAACTGGAACTCGACCACGGCACCGGCGAACAGGCCCGCCTGGGGGACACCCCCAACGGGGTACCTTCCCAGCGGCCCGAACCCGAGTCGGCCGGGCAGGCCGAGGAGCCCGCCGCCGACTCCGGCGGTACCCGCGGCTGGCGCCGTCTGGCCAAGGTCGTCACCGGGGGAGGGGCACCGGTTCGCTCGGACCTGCCCGCCAGCGACATCGAGCGGTTGCGCACCCCGCTGGCCGGACCGCGCTCCCTGGTCGTCCTCGGCTGCACCGGTGGCGCCGGGCAGACGGTGACCGCCCTGATGGTCGGACACACCCTCGCCGCGCACCGCGACGACCGGGTGGTGGCGGTCGACGTCAACCCCGGCCCGAACGGCTTGTCCCGCAGGGTCGGCGCGCAGGCCCCGGAGACCCTCACCGCGCTGTTGGCCAACGCCGACTCCGTGGACGAGTACGACCGGATGCGTTCCTACGCGGGCAGGGCCGGGACCGGGCTGGAGGTCGTCCAGACCCTGGACGATCCCTATGTCCAGACCTTGGACGACCGCGACTACGGCCAGCTCACCGGTCTGCTCGGCGGGTTCTACGGTGTGACGCTGCTGGACCCGGCCGCCACGGGTGTGGCTCGGGCCCTGCCGGTGGCCGACGGGCTCGTCCTGGTGGCCCCGGCCAGCGCGGACGCCGAGCGCGCGGTCTCCATGACCTTCGAGTGGTTGGACGGCAACGGCTACGGCGCCCTCAGGGCCAACTCGATCCTGGTGGTCAACGGTGTGAGCAAGCGCAGCCTCCAGGACGTGGACGCCGCCGAGCGGGTGGCCCGCGGCCGCTGCCGCGCGATCGTGCGGATCCCGTGGGACGACCACCTGGGTTCCTCGTACACGAAGATCGACGTCGGTGCCCTGCGCCCGGCCACCAAACGCGCCCACGGGGCTCTGGGCGGGGTTCTGGTCAACGCCCTGGCCCCTGCCTCCACGGCCACCTGAGCCGGACGCACACGGCGGCCCGCCCCCGACCGGGGGCGGGCCGCCGTGCTGTCGCCTCCACAGCCGTGATCTTGCCCGTAGTGCAGGGCTCGACGACCGAGGACTGCACTGGGGGCAAGATCATGGTTGGGTTCGGAGTTACCGGCCGACGGGTGTGTTCTCCCGGGCGGCGAGGAACTCCGGGCGGGCGCCGTTGGCGCTGAACGGTTTCGTGCACGCGTTGTCCACGCTGTTGAACACGATGAACACGTTGGAGCGCGGGTAGGGCGTGATGTTGCCGCCGGAGCCGTGCATGCAGTTGGAGTCGAACACGGTCACGTCGCCCGCCGAGCCGGTGAGCACGTCGATGCCGTGCCGGTCGGCCAGCATCGTCAGGGACGCCTGGTCCGGGGTGCCCACGTGCTGGCTCTTCAGCGAGGAGCGGTAGTGGTCGTCCGGGGTCTCGCCCACGCAGGACACGAAGGTCCGGTGCGACCCGGGCATGATCATCAGGGCACCGTTGTGGGTGTAGTTGTCGGTGAGCGCCACGGAGAAGCTGACCGCTCGCATGCGGGGCATGCCGTCCTCGGCGTGCCAGGTCTCGAAGTCCGAGTGCCAGTAGAACGAACCGCCGCCGAAGCCCGGCTTGTAGTTGACGCGGCTCTGGTGCACGTACACGTCGGATCCGAGGATCTGGCGGGCGCGGTTGACGAGGCGCGGGTCGTTCACGAGGTCGTTGAAGACCTTGCTGACCTTGTGCACCTCGAAGACCGAACGCACCTCGTCGGAGGACGGTTCGACGACCACGCGCTCGTCGGCGCGCAGCGCGGGGTCGGAGCTGAGTCGGCGGAGCTCGGCGCGGTAGGCCTCGACCTCCTGCGGGTTCACCATCGACTCGACCTGTGTGTAGCCGCGGCGGTCGTAGTCCTCCAGTTCCCCTGAGGTGAACGGGCCTCCTTCGGAGCCCTGCCAGACGACGGGGTCCCTGCGGTAGAGCAGGGACGGTTCGGTGGCCTTTCGGGTCGGGTACTCGTCCGCGGTCGGAAGATCCATTTGCAGAGTCATGCCGTTCCCCTCGGTGAGGGTGCTCCTCTCAGAATCGGGTTCTCCGTACGACATGCGAACTTAACAAACTTGCGCGGGGAGGATATCCGGCGTCCTTTACGGCGCGGGTTTACAGATCTGGCCGCTGGGTAGTACAGCCATACTATATGGGCGAAAACATATTTCTCGGCGGCTTTGCCTGCGGGTTTTCGGTGCTCCCGCTCCGCCTTTCGGTGGTGTTCACCTGCACGGTGTCGCGGAGGGTGATCGTCCGGCCCTCTGATCGCCGTCGGTTTGTAATCATCCCAGGTCGTCCACTTGCGGCGGCGGATCTCAGGCTCTGAGCCGCTTCGGCGCATCTGTCTATGTGATCTATTTCACATGCATCTGGTGCGGCTCGCGGTGCAATCTCAAGGGGTGTTTCCACCGCTGTCGGGGGCCCGGACGCGCGTCCCTGCCCGTGCTCCCGCACGCGACTTTGCACGCTACTCCACGCGCCGCCGTGCGTGTCTTCGGAGTTCTCTCCCCGTGCCCTCCGGTTCACGCGGAATTACCCCCGCGGGTACTGGCAGGAAAGGCTTCGCCGACCCACAGTGGTGGGGTCCGTATTTCCTCGACCCGCTCAAGAGGAGAACTCAGTGCCCCTTCCGCTCAGGCCCCCCGCCCCCCGGGTGCTCGCTCGCGCCGCAGCCGCGGTCTCCGCCGCCGTGGTGGCGATGGTCCTCGGCTGGTCCGCCCCGGCCGCCGCCGACCACACCCTTGCGCCGAACATCCCCGGCGACTCCGCGGCCCAGTCCCAGCTGAACTCGCTCACCGTCGCCCCCAAGGGTCCGCAGTCCGGCTACGACCGAAGCCTCTTCCCGCACTGGTACGTGGTCGACAGCCCCTGCACGGCCCGCCAGGTCGTGCTCCAGCGGGACGGCCACGGCGTCGTGACCGATTCCGGCTGCCAGCCCACCGCCGGGAGCTGGTGGAGCGCCTTCGACGACGAGTGGGTGTACGACGTCCCCGGCGACATCAGCGTCGACCACATGGTCCCGCTCAGCGAGGCCTGGAAGACCGGCGCCGCCGACTGGTCCACCGCCCGGCGCGCCGACTTCGCCAACGACGTCACGAGCTCCCAGTTGTGGTTGGCCACCCCGTCCAGCAACAGCACCAAGGGGGACAAGGACCCCTCGGAGTGGATGCCGACCAACACCGCCGTCCACTGCGACTACGCCAAGTCCTGGATCAACGTGAAGTACGTCTACGACCTCACCATCACCTTCTCCGAGGAGTCCGCGCTCCAGAGCACCCTCGACACCGCCTGCTAGCGGACGCAGCCGGTTGACGGCCCCTGTCCGCTGACGCCCCCGTCCGCAGACGAACGCGGCCCGGTCCCTCGTACGGGGCCGGGCCGCGCTCTGCTTCCGGTCCGGTCTTTCCCGGACCCGTACGGAACCCCGGTGGCCCGCCCAGTGCCCGGGGTTCTGGCGCGCCGAAACAGTCCCGGCTTCTCAGCCACAGCCGGATGCAGCACTATGGGTGATGGTTCACGGGCGGAACCGCCAGCGCTGTCACGAGGAAGGGCGAGCAGATGACCGGCACCAGGGGGACCCGTGGGGCGACCCGCCTCGCGGTCCGCTACTTCGACGACCGTGTGCTCTTCAGCGACAACGAGGCCTGGGCCTACTTCCGGCTCCCCACGGTGTCCTACGAGTTCACCACCCCCGAGGAACGCCAGGCGCTCGCCACCAACATCACCATCGCCCTCGCCGCCATCCGGATGAACGACGCCGAGGTGCACCTGCGCGTCGCCCACCGCACCTACCCGGCCGCCCAGTGGGCGACCCGACTGGACGGGACCGCCGACGCCGGCCCCGGCTGGTACGACTACCTCGACGAGATGTACCGGCACGTGTGGGCCAAGGACTTCTGGACCAAGGAGGTCTACCTGGGCGTGCGCCTGGGCCTGCGCAACGCGGGCGCCGGCCTGGGCCTGTTCTCCCAGTTCTTCGGCGCCTACCAGCGCACCGAGCAGATCCTCGGGATCGAGGACGACGCGATCGACGACAAGGAGATCGCCCGCTGGACCGACCAGTCCGAGCGGCTGGGCCGCGCCCTGGCCGCCAGCTCCCTGCACGCCCGGCACGCCACCTCCGACGAGGTCGCCTGGCTCATCCGGCACGCGGTCAGCGGCACCGCCGAGGAACCCCGTCCCTCCGCCGCGGGCCGTCGCACCTGGGGCCGGGGCGAGATCGAGGCGCTGGTGGACGGGGTGGTGCACAACGGCCGCTCCATGCTCCGCCTCGAACAGCCCGCCGGGTCCACCTACGTGGCGTTCCTGTCGTTCGCCCGCTTCCCGGACCTCATGCCCTTCCCCGACGGCGAGCCCTGGCTGCACCACGCGGACGCGCTGCCCTTCCCCGTCGAGATCTCGCTCCGGATGAAGCTCATCCCGCCGGCGAAGGCCTCCAAGGACGTCGGCCGCAAACTCGCGCACGCCCGCGACATGGACGCCCACATCCGCGAGGCCGGGGTCGAGGCGCCGATCGCGCTCGCCGAGCAGATCGATGCCGCCCGCATGCTGGAGCACGGCATCACCAAGGAGCGGCTGCCGTTCGTGTACGGCTGGCACCGGCTCATGGTCTCCGCGCCCACCGAACGCCTCCTCGGCCAGCACGTCGAGGCGGTCGTGGAGCACTACCGCGACATCGGCATCGACGTCATCAACTCCACCGGCGACCAGTTCTCCCTGTTCAACGAGTCACTGCCGGGCGACCGCATCCGCCTGAACGCCTACGCCCAGCGCCAGCCGCTGCGCACCATCGCGGGCGGCATGCCCACCGCGACCGTCGACGTCGGCGACCGCGAGGACGGCCGGGGCGGGGGCTGGGTCGGCCCCTACGTCGGCGAGACCATCGGTCGGGCGCGGTCCATCGTGCACTTCGACCCGATGGTCGCCGCGGCCCGCAACCGCCCCACGGCCATCGCCATCACCGGCGAGCCCGGCGGCGGCAAGACCACCCTCGCGCTGCTGATGATCTACCAACTGGCGCTGCGCGGGGTCACGGTCGCCGCCATCGACCCCAAGGGCGACGCCGAGTCCCTCGTGGAGCTGCTCAAGCACCGCGGGCGCAAGGCCAGGATCATGTCTCTGGGATCGGCCCAGCCCGGCCTGCTCGACCCCTTCGCGTTCGGTGACGACCTCGCCGCCAAGAAGACCATGGCGACCGAGACGCTGCGCCTGCTGCTGCCCCGGATGAGCGAGGAACGCGAGTCGGCGATGATCCAGGCGGTCGCCACGGTCGCCAACCAGCCCCAGCCCTCCCTGGCCAAGGTCGTCGACCACCTGGTCTCCTCCGAGGACGCCGCCTCCCGCAACCTGGGGGCGGTCCTGGGGTCCATGTCGGAGATGCGGCTGGCCTCGCTGTGCTTCGACCCCCAGGGCGAGGCGCGCATCGACACCGAGGGGTGGACCACCGTGTTCACCCTGGGCGGGCTCACCCTGCCCGACTCCGGTGTCAACCGCGACGACTACTCCTACGAGCAGCGGCTGTCCGTCGCACTCCTCTACCTGGTCTCCCAGTTCGCCCGCCGCCTGATGAACGGCCTCGACCGGCGCCTGCCCAAGGCGATCTTCCTGGACGAGGCGTGGGCGGTCACCTCCACCCCCGAGGGCGCCAAACTCGTCCCCGAGGTCTCCCGGATGGGCCGGTCCCGCAACACCGCGCTCATCCTGGTGTCGCAGAACGCGGGCGACATGCTCAACGAGCAGGTCACCAACTGCCTGTCCTCGGTGTTCGCCTTCCGGTCCAGCGAGGCCCACGAGGTGGCGGACGTGATGGCGCTGCTGGGGGTGGACTCCAACGAGGACCACATGGCGGTGCTCCGCAACCTCGGGAACGGGGAGTGCCTCTTCCGCGACCTCGACGGCCGGACCGGGCGGATCGGTGTCGACCTGGTCTCCGAGGACCTGTTGCGCTGGCTGGACACCAACCCCACCCGCGAGCGGCCAGCGGAAGATTCCCTGGTGTCCGTTAACGGCCGCGACCAGTAGCGGCCCCCTCGTGTAGACGCAGTTCAGCGGCGGTTCGGGAGGGCGGGCGGCGGGTGCGGGCGGGCCACCGGCGCCGAAGGGGCGCGGGGAGCCGGGTTCGGGCGCCCCGCGGACGGGGAACGAGGAGACTGTCGTCCGTCCTTCCGTACCGTGCCCCGGCCCCAGCCGACCCGTAGCCCGCCCCGACCCGGGGGCGACCGCCCGGACCCGGATCCCCGGACGGTCCTTCCCGACCGGCCCCTCCCCACGCCTTCTCCCCCACTCTCCGGACGACCCCGCATCCCGACCGACACCCACCACTCACGAGGGACCGCCCATGAGTGAGGACGTCATCCGGCCGCGCCCCGTCGTCGACCCCGCCCTGCCCGAGGAACTGCGCGGGGGCCTCCTCCAAGACGCCAACGCCCCCGCACCGCGCCGTGCGCGCACCGACCGGGAGGACGCCGGCCGCGCCCTGCGCCTGCGCGAGGGCGGCATCCAACTGCTCGGGGTCGGGTTCACCCTGTTCCTGGCGCTGTTCACCGCGGGTTGGTATCTCGCCATGGTGATCGCCAGTATCAGCCTGGTCGCCTACGTCACCGCACTGGCCCTGCGCAGGGAGGCCGCGCCGGCGGTCCGCGGGGCCGGTGCCGCGGTGGGCGGGGCCGTCCTGTTGTCCGTTCCCCCGTGGCTGTTCGGCGTCCTGCCGCCCGACCCGCTCGGAGGCGCCCCCTGGCTGCTGTTCGCGGTGCTGGTCGGCATGGTCACCGCGGACACCCTCACCGCGGGGACGAAGGAGCCTCCGAGGGAACGCCACCGGGACCGGGTCCTGTGGCCCGAGGACGTCAGCACCGCCGACCACGGACTGCTGGCGGCGGTTCAGCAGACCGTGGACGGGGTCGTCGACGCCCGGGCGGAACTGGGCCGGTCCGACGGCCTGGACCTCGCCCGCGGACTGTCGGTCCTACGGGAGCAGGAGTGGCGGGTCGCCTCCCTGCTGGCCCGACAGCGCGAACTGCGCCGGGGGTACGTCCTGCGGTGGCAGCGGGCGGCCTCACCCCGGGTACGCGAGGCACTCGAACCCCAGCGCCGGCACCTGGCCGCGGTGGAGGGCCACATCCGGGACCGGGTCGGCCAGATCGTCGAGTACGGGCGGCTGGTGGACGCCGCGGTCCTGGCGCACCGCGAGTGGGAGCAGTGCCAGGAGGCCCTGGACGCCACCGCGGCCTACGCCGACCTGCGCGCCGAGGCCTCCCTGCTGTCCGTCCGTTCCCCGGAGATCGCGGAGCTCGCCGACACCGCTGAGGCCGCCCGCCGGGTCCGCGAGGAGAGCGGGGCCAGGGTCCGTGACGCCGTGACCGGCCTCGCCGGCCTCGGCCCGGACGGGCCTGCGTCGACGGGCCCGGGCTGACGTCAACCCAGCCCGAAGTAGGAGCGCGAGGAGGCGGGGACGAGCAGGAGACCGCCGACGGTCAGGGTGTACAGCAGCATCAGCGCGTAGAGCACCATGAGTTCCGGCGTGTGGATGAACACCGTGAACATGCTCATCGCCAGCGAGACCGCCGCGATCCCCTGCACGATCACCACCAGCGCGTACACCAGCCGGGACCGGGTGAGCAGCCCGAAGGCGGCGAAGGCCGAAACCACCCCCCACAGCCCCAGGAACACCACGCTGCCCCACCCGGTGCCGGACCCGTCCTCGCTCGCCCGGTCCGCGGCCAGGGCCGTGAACACGAACAGGGCGAGGGCGTTGAGCCCCAGCATCACCATGGCGGTGAGCAGCGGTGCGGGCTTGGCCGTGTCCGGTCCGCCGGGGCGGCCGCGGTCGGGAGCCGCCGCGGCCCCGGGGCGGGGCCCGGTGTGCCCGACCCCGTGCAGGAACCGCAGGCCCGCGTTGGCCGGGACCGCCCGGACCGGCACCGGTCCGCCGGGCATCGGGACGCCGGGTGCCGGTCCGCTGGCCCCGCCCCGCCCAGGGACGGGACCCGTGAACCCGCGGGTCTGCCCGGGAACGGGACCCGCGAACCGACCGGTGGGCCCGGCTACGGGGCCCGCAACAGGGCCGGTCGGCCCGGGGGGAACCGCCTGCCGGTACACGAGACGCTGGGGTCCGCTCGGAGGCTGAGGCCGCTGTGGCCCGCTCGGTGGTTGGGGCTGCTGTGGCCCGCTCGGTGGTTGGGGCTGCTGGGGTCCGCTCGGTGGCCGCCGGTGCACACCCGACACCCGCGGTACGCCGGCCGGGGCCTGACCGCGTCCGCCCGGGGGCCGAGTTTGCTGTGGTCCGCCCGGCGGTTGGGGCTGCTGGGGGCCTCTCGGCGGCAGCGGCGCCCTGTGCGTCCGCACATCCTGCTGCGCGGCCCGGTGTTCCCGCTCCAGCAGATCCAGGGCGGCCCGGGGGCCGGGCCGGGCCGCCACGTCCCGGGTGAGCAGCGCCGCGATCAACGCGCGCAGGGCCGCTCCCTCGGGGGCCCGTGCCTCCTGGTTCCGGGTCAGCTGCGGCGGCATCGGGTCGGTCAGCACCGCGCTGATCATGCCGGTGATGCTGTCCCGCTTGAACGGCGAACGCCCCTCCAACAGCGCGTACAGTGTCACCCCGAGACTCCACAGGTCCGAGGCGGGCAGCGCCCGCGCGCCCTCGAACCGCTCCGGCGCCATGTACTCGGGCGAACCGATGTACACACCGGCCTGGGTGAGCGCCGTGCTCCCGTCGACGTTCGCGATCCCGAAGTCCGTCAGCACCGTCCGGTTGTCGCTGGTGGACATGATGTTGGCGGGTTTGACGTCGCGGTGCGCGACCCCCGCCGCGTGCGCGGCCCGCAACCCGCCCAGCAGCGCACGCGCCGCCTGCTCGACCCGTTCGACCGGCATCGGCCCCACGGTGTCGAGGCGGTGCTGGAGTGAGGTTCCGTCGAGCAGCTCCATCACGATCCACGGGCTCGACTCGTGTTCGAGCACGTCGTGGACGGTGACGACGGAGCTGTGGCTGATCCGGGCGGTCGCCTGGGCCTCGCGCATGGTGCGGGCGTGTGCCTCGGCACGCTCCTGCGGGCTCATGTTGTCGGGGAGGAGGACCTCCTTGACCGCGATGTCCCGGCGCAGGGCGGGGTCCCAGGCGTGCCAGACCGTGCCCATCCCGCCGACGCCCAGCCTCTTCCGCAGTTCGTAGCGGCCGATGCGGGTGTGGCCGGGGGTCGGCATGGGGCGGCTTCCCTTCTGGCGGTTCGAGGGGCCCGCCCGGGCCGGTCACGCCCGGAGGGGGCCGCCCGCCGTCTGGGGCGACAGCGAGGGGGAACCGCCGTTCTTGAACCTGTTCCAGCAGGACTCCGACTGTAAACCTGCCCGCTGGGGCGGCTTCGGAGCCAACCACGGGTGACCGATAGCGGTCAGCGCTGCGGCCCGGAGGTCGCCTCACCCCCAGGTCGTCGTCTCCGGGTCCACGCCGTGCGCCCGCGCGTTGGCGTCGATGACCTCGCTCAGCCACACCGCCAGACCGGGTTCGATGCCGTCGTAGTGGGACCTGAACCCTGGTTCGTCCACGTTCATGCGTCCCAGGACCACCTGCATGGAGTGTGTGCAGTCGAAGTAGACGGCCATCGATTCCCGGTGCCGTTCGGCCAGGGCGTTCGCCCGCTCGCTTCCCGGCACCACTTCCGCCCGCAGGGCCTCGGCGAGGTCCGCGTTCAGCGCCTCGACGTTCTCCGAGATCCGTTGCCAGTCCTCGACCGTCCGCTCCGCGGCACGCTCGGCGAACTGGGCCCACTGGCGGGTGTCGCCCCACCGCTCACGCGCCCCCGCCGCCCAGGCGGGCTGCCAGTGCTCGCCGAAGATCTCGACCTGTTCCTCCGCCGACAGCAGGATCCCCTCCTGTCTGGCTTCGGCCATTCGGTCCAGGGAGTCCGCCATCCGCTCCAGCCTGCGGATGCGTTCGCGCAGCTGGTCGCGCCGCCGGAGCAGGGACTCGGTGGCCTCGTCGGCGTCCGCTTCCAGCAGCCGCGCGGTCTCCTCGAGGGAGACGCCGAGTTCGCGGTAGACCAGCACGCGGTGGATGCGGGCGACGTCCGAGGAGGTGTAGAGCCGGTAACCGGCGGCGGTGCGGTCGCTGGGGCCGGCCAGTCCGATCTCATCCCAGTGGTGCAGCGTCCTGACGGTGACCCCGACGAGGGAGGCCACCGTGCCGACGGTCATCGTCCGGCCCTGGTCCGCAGTGGTCTCCGGGGGAGCTGAGCGGGCTCGGCGGGATCGGTCGGTCACACCGACCAGTCTGCCACCGGGAGCCGACGTGTCACCGGGCCCTGATCTGGCACTGGGGCTCGACGCGCCCCGGAGGCCCGACGTGCCACCGCAGGCGGGTTGTCCACAGGCCGGAGCATGGCTCTGGCACAACCCCGCCCCACCGGGTTGACTCGGATTCGGGGGAGCTTCAGGTCCCGCCCACCTCATGCTGCCCACAAGCCGCACACAGACCATCCGGCAACCGTCATCTCCGTGCCCCCCTTCTACCCCTCAGGGACGTCGATCCCCGAGTCCCGGAGGAACTGGGCCTCCGTGCTCTCGGGGTCGAACGGGCGAGCGGCGGTCATGATCACTCGGGTGTTCTCCGGGGTCGTGACCTCCACGTCCACCGTGTTCCACGGCATCTGCCGGGGCCCACTGGTGGAGCCGGGAAGCTCCCTCTCGCACGCCGCCACGATCCCGTCGATCTGGTTCAGCACGCAGGAGAAGGTGATGCTCACCGCGGGCGCCTCGGCGGGGCGTTCCCCCGGCACCAGCAGGACGTCCTGGAACGCCCACCGGCGCAGGTGGACGACCTGGCCGGGCACGGAGAAGATGTCGAAGAAGCCGAGTCCGCCGGTCCAGAACGCTTTGGAGGCCTCCAGGTCGCCGGTCGGCACGGTCAGGAACACGGGCATGCCGTAGATGCCCCGGAACAGTTCCGGGGGAGCGGTGTCGGGGCCTGGTACCGGGACGGGGCTGATGCTGAATGCGGGAAAGTTTTCGCTCATGCGGTCATCGTGGAGCCTCACGCCGCGTGAGGGTCAAGCCGGAACCGGGCGGGGGAACGCGGGCCGGGCGGGGCAATGGTTTCGCTGCGTCCCTGCCCCCCGTCCCGCCCGGGCCCGGCCCTGCCGCCGCCCTACCGCAGGCCCGTCCGGGCCCAGTCCTTCCGCTCCTGTTCCCGCCAGTTCCGGCCCCCGGTCCCGGCCCCGGTCCGCGTCACTGGGCCAGGTAGGCGGAGGCCGCCAGGTCCCGCACCGCCGCAATGTCGCCGGGGTCCAGTAGGCGCACGTGCTCGGCTGCCTCCCGCATCTCCGACGCGGGGATGTCGAACCCGACCTCGCCCTGGAGGAAGCTCTCCCTGGGGTTGTCGGCGGGAGCCAGCATCGCCACCGGGCCCGGGTCAGCTCCCACGTTCCAGGGGCCCGAGTCCGGCCAACCCTCGTCCTCCGTCGCGGCTGCGGCCTCCGCGTAGCCCGGAGAACCCGCACCCCGCAGGTCCACCCGGACTTCAGGCAGACCGGGGTGGCCCATGTCCGGAGATCCCTCGTAGGGGTCGTACACGACCAGCCGGGCCTCGAAGGCCTCGAAATCGGAGGCACCGCCGTTCAGCCCGGACACCTCGACCCGGCTCTCATCGCACTCCTGGCTGTCGGAGTTCCCGCTGCCGTGATCACCCGTGCCCTCCGAGGGGCCCGCGCCCTCCGAGGGGTCGGAGCACTCGTACAGGGGGTCGTACTCCGGCCGGGTGGCCAACTCCAGTTGGAGGTCGTCGTCGTTGATGTACACGGCGGTGAAGGAGCTGTGCTCGTGGTGGAACTTCAGGTGCCAGGGCCGCCACCCGGGGGCGTCGAGTACGGCGAGCGGGTACGGGTACCCCTCGATCGACTCCGTGTACTCCTGGATCCGCCGCGCGGTGTCGTTCCGCAGGTCGACGAAGGTGAACGCGGTCGACACCAGGACGGCGACCGCCAGCGCGGCGCACGCCCACCCGAACCCCGCCCGGCGCTCTGCGGCCCCGTGGGACGCCCGGGCGCGCCACCGCACCGCGAACAGGACCAGGACCACCGCGGCCAGGTGCAGGTATCCCGCAGGTCCGAGCATCCCCGGGGAGAAGATCTCCAGCTCGGCCGGGCCGATCTCCACGCCCAGGGCTGCTCCGCGTTCGCCCTCGAACCACATGGACAGGGCAGGGGCCTGGAGCAGTGCCGGCAACAGCGCGAACATCAGTAGCAGGCTGGTCCCCATCGGTCGGGGCCATCCGGCGAGCCGCAGCAGGAAGGGCAGCAGGACCGCCAGGACCACCAGCCCGACGACGGCTGTGCCCAGCACCAGAACGATCGGGAGGACCGCTTCGGAGCTGCCCGGCCCGGAGAACTTGAAGGCGAGCACGAAGGAGAGGACGAACGCCGGCATGAAGACGAAGAGGAGGACGAGGAAGGGCAGGAGGAGAGCCAGTGCCCCGAGCGCGACGAAGGCGAGCGGCTCTGGGGGTCCGGGGGAGTCGGCGTTCTGGTGGGTGGACAAGGCGTCTCCGGGAGTTCGGGATCCGGGAAGGGGGCGGGGGAGCAGGTGCGGGAAGGCGGGCGGAGGGGCGTGGTGGTCCCGTGCTCTTGCTCTGGAAACTGGGATGCTCCGGGGGCCGAGCCTGTTCGGTACGGTCCGCACCCGAACCGTGCGCCCGGTTTCGCGGGCAGCCGGAGGTGAGGGTGCGGAGTACTTCCTCCTGGGCACCGCCCCGGGAGGCGGCCGGGATGCCTCCGGGAGGGCATCGGAGCGGAGGGTCGGGAGGGCGAACCGTTTCGGCCCGCCAGCAATAGGGTCTGCGGGTACCACGGAAGGCAGACTTGGGACTGAGTACCAGTCCACTTGCTTGCTGTATGTCCACTTTTCGAGGTGAAAAGTTCTGTGACGCGCCTCATAGTCCGCATGTGGACAGCAAATTGTGGCCTTGCGGTTTTTGGGCGTTCCGGTCGCCCGTTCAAGCCTGTTACCTGCGTAAACAGGAAGAACTATCCGGTTTGTGCCCCTGCTTCCGGTCAGTCTTGGGGCGACAACCGGAAAACCGATCGCGTTGCGGCCTTCCCTCAACCCGGTGATGGCGCACCATAGAGGATGGGGTAAAGACATGCGGGGGCCTTGTGGCCGCGCGCGGTCGCACGCCGGATGGTGCGGTGGCGTGTGTGCGTGGTCCGGGCCCTGGTGTCTGCAACCGATTCCCCGCCCGAACCACGACGCAGGAGCTCAGCAGATGACGCATCAGCACGTCCACCGGCGGGGTTGGCGCCGACTACTGATGACGTTCCTGATGCTGAGCACCTTCATCCTGCTACCACTGACATCGGCGCAGGCTGACCCGATCTGCTCGGGCAACCCCGCGCCTCTGCCCGAGTCCGCGGGAAGCGGCGCAGACGGGCTGCTGGTTCCACCCCGGTCCCAGTCGGCCATCGAGGGATCTCCTGACGGGATGCCGCCGGACGCCAGTATGTACGGCCAGTACGGGACGGCTGGCCAACAGTGGCACATGATTACCGAGTCCTGTGTCGACAAAATGGGCCTGGGGGCCCAGGCGACCATCACGAACTCTGCCTGGGATCTCTCCAAGACCATCAACCAGTCGACGATTACTGTCTATCAGGCTGCCACTTCGGATGGGCTTCTCTCTAGTTTCACCGAAACTGTTGAAGAAGTGGTAGTCGCAATGAGAGAGGGTATCTGGCGCCCTCTCATTCCGACAATCGTGATCCTGGGAGCCATCTGGCTTGGATGGTATGGGCTTATCCGCAAGAGAATGACTCTCACACTTGAGTCCTCCGTCTGGATGGTTGCCGCGACAGCGATTGGTATGTGGATTCTCGTTAACCCAGCTCAGGTGATGAGTTTGGGTAGTACTTTGGTTAACTCGGGAACCCAGCTAGTGACCAGCGTCGTCGGACAGGTTCCTTATGGTGGTGGATCTGGATCTTGCCCAGCAGGAGCTGAGCCCCCAGAACGGGCGGATTGGGAATCTGAGTCAGATTTTCAGGTGCGCCGTAACGCTGACATGATGTGGTCGAGCTTGGTTTGTCAACCTTGGGTTGCTGGGCAGTTTGGCAACGGGGATATCGCCGAAATCGCCACTCAAGAGCATGCTATGGACCTGATAGCAGCTCAGGGTATTAGTCGAATTGAGCAGCAACAAATTGTCGATGGAGAAATAGAGCCAGAGGCTCTTATGACTGAGAAGCAGGAGTCTTACGAAGAAATTGCTTCTAATGTCGAATCCTCTTTTCCTGGTGTTTATCCTCTTTTCTCGGGTGATGATCAAGGGAGTCGATTGGGCGTTGCGACCCTGGCGCTCTTTGCCTCGATTTTCGCGGGTGGGCTGATTCTCGCCGGCTCTGTGGCGCTCATCGTACTGAAGATCGGCTTCATGCTGCTGTTCATGCTCTCGCCGGTGTTCCTGCTCATCGGTATCCACCCGGGTTACGGCCGCATGGTCTTGCTTCGGTGGGTCGAGCTGATGGTCGGCTTCCTGCTAAAGCAGATCTTCGTTGTACTACTGATTGCTCTGTTGGTCATGAGCTACGGCATCGTCATGTCAACCACTCTGGGTTGGGGCTTGCAGATGATCCTGCTGGCCCTCTTCACCCTGGCACTCTTCATTTATCGGAAGACCTTCGCCTATCTTTTCGCCTCGGTTAACGCGAACAGCTTCACTTCGCGGATCGTCAGCGATGCCGCGCAGAGCCAGGCGCTGGACAAGAGCTCGATGGTTCTACCGCCGGTCGCCTACCTCAAGGGCCAGAACTGGGGTCGTCGCCGTGGAGCGATGATCGCGGGCGCGGCCGCAGGGGTCCCTGCGGGCGGGGGCGTATCAGCAGGTTCCGTTGAAGGCGTCGAAGAAGCTCCTGAGGGAGGGAGCGCCCGCGCAGATGGCACTCGTGCTCGGGGGGTCGCTGGTTACGGGCGTGTCCGTGAAAACGAGTCCGCTCCGCCGCTCAACGTCAGCCGAACCAATACCTCGGGTGCGGGCCGAGCCAACGGAGCCAATCGGAGCTCCGACCAGGCTCCGAGCCTCAGCGGAAAGAGCGGTGGCAACACCAGCGGCGGCGGTAGCGGGTCCATCCCGCCCAGGCCCACCGGCGGTTACACCGGAACCGGCGACAGTGGTTGGGCTTCGGTCTTCGGTACCAACGGGGGAGGCAGCAGCCCCACCCGTAGTGACAGTGGCGGCTCCGGTTCGGGCGGCGGCATGTTCGGTGGCGCGGCGGGCAGTTCGCGTGCGGCCAGTGCCGAACGTCCTGAGCCCAGTACCGGACGCGGCATTTTCGGCGGCCGTGAGGACACCCCGGCCCAGGGGAACCTGGGCAGCCGGCGCTCGCGCTGGGGAGGTCCGAAGGAGAAGCGCGACCGTCCCGCCCCGCAGCGCCCCGCGCGTCCTGCCCCCACTGATCACGGAAGGCGTGGCGATGGAGAGGGCGGTTGGTTGACCGGTTCCGGTAAGCGCAAGGACGACGCCCCCATCACCCCCTTCTGGGGAGAGGGCGGTAACTCCACCAGGGACCGCAAGCGCGACGTCCCCTTCTGGCTGAACGACGACTAGCGACCGAGTCACCGAGCAGACGACAAGGCAACCGAGCACCATGCCCAACCCTCTCCCCGAACGCACCCAGCGAATGGTCGTCATCGGCCTGATCGCAGTCCTGGCCGGGTTCGGGCTCTACTTCGGCCTCGGTGGATTCAGCAGCGACGAGGACGGACGCACCGTCCCGCCCGGTGACCCGGGGGCGACCCGAGGCGCGGCGGAACCGCTCTCTGAGCCCGGTGCGCTGGCCACCGTGCCGCCCAGCCCCATCCCGACCACAGGAGCGGAGGACCTTGACGTCCTCGGCTGGTTCCCGTTCAGCGAGGCGGAGTTCCAGGCGGCGGGGGCCACCGCGCAGGCCTTCGCCGAGGCCTACGGCACCATCGACTACTCCCAGGAACCCGAGACCTACTACGCCTCGATGGAGGTCCTGGCCACCGACGAGTACGCCGAGGTGCTCTCCGACGCGAACCGGGCCGGGGCCTTCTGGGAGGAGATGAGCCAGGCGGAGGCGGTCGCCGATGGGCGTGCCGAGGTCCAGGAGGTCCGGACCTTCGGCAGTGACTCCGTCACCTTCGTGGTCACCGCCCAGTCCATCACCGAGACCGGGGACGCCGAGTTCGACGAGGACCTGGGAGACTTCGCCGTCACCGTGGTCCGGGAGGGCGGATCCTGGGCGGTCTTCGACTTCCAGCCCGCCGACGTCGGACAGTTCGGGGAGGAGTGACCCCTTGATCTCCGCTCTGCGCACCCCCGCCCCCGACGGGCGCAGCGGCTCCTGTCTGACCAGGGTCGCCGTACTGGCCGCTGTCGGGGTGGGGGGCCTGGTCTTTCTGACCCTGATGGTGATTCCCGCGATCACCGACAACTCCCGGGTGGGCTCCTGGCTGGCCTCCGGTGTGGTCTGCGCACCCAACGCCGACGCGGACCAACCGGACAGCAGCGCTTACGCCATGGACACCATCCCGGAGAACTACCTGGAGCTGTACCAGGAGGTGGGGGAGGACAGGGGGATCCCCTGGAACATCCTGGCCGGGGTGGGTCAGGTGGAGTCGCACCACGGCCGCTGGGAGGGCCCGGGAATCACGGAAGGGCACAACGACTGGGGCGCGGCGGGACCCATGCAGTTCGGTGCGCTCGACGGTTCGGCGGCCGGAAACAGCTGGGGAGGGGAGCCGATCCAGCCGGTGGACGAGCGGCCGGAAGAGGGCTACGGCGTGGACGGCAACGGCGACGGGATCGTGAACGTCTACGATCCGGCCGACGCTATTCCGGCCGCTGCCGACTACCTGCTGGCGCACGGTCTCGCGGACGACGTGCGTCAGGCGATCTTCGGTTACAACCACGCCTGGTGGTACGTGGACGACGTGATGGAGTGGGCCGAGCGGTACGCCGGCGGGGACTTCAACACCTCGGACTCGATCCGGACCGCGGTGCTCTGCGAGCTGGATGAACAAGGGGTGCCGATCGGCCGTGCCCCGGACGAGCTGACCCAGGCAGTGGTGGACTGGGCCCTGGACCAGCGAGGCAAGCCGTATATCTGGGGTGGCACCGGACCGGCCGGATATGACTGCTCCGGGTTGACGATGAAGGCCTACGAGAGCATCGGGGTGACGGTGCCCCGGGTTTCCCAGGACCAGTGGAATTTCGGCCCGGAGATTCCACAGGGTGAAGAACAGCCCGGCGACCTGGTCTTCTTTGATGTGACCCGTGCTGGTGAACCGCCGGGGCCCGGTCATATGGCCATGGTTATCGGTGACGGCCTGATGGTCGAGGCCTGGTGCACCAACTGTGGGCCGATCGCCGTGCGGGAGTACGATGACCCCAATCGCGCGGACATCGTGGGTTTCACCCGTCCGCTTGAGCACCCCGAAGTGAAGGCTCAGCTGGAGGCGCAGGCTTAACCGTGGCAGACACGAGAGAAGCAGACCCGGAGCGCAGGGCACCAGTGAAGAAGGGTCTGCATGGCTGGAAGGCCGCAGGGGCGGTCTTCGGTTGCGGAACGCTCGCCGCCTTCGGTGCTTTCGGCGTAATCGTCGGTGTTCTGAGTCTGTTCATTAGTTCTTTGTCTTCGGGAATTTCCACTGAAGGTGATTCAGGTGGCCTTCCAAGGGAGGGTATTGGAGCTCCGAGGTCAAGTCTCGAAGAGGGGCAGATGGATGTCTGTGGGGATAATCTCGACGAGCTGACTACAATCACGGCCATGCGCCAAGACTCTGGTGAGAATTACGTAGATACCGCAGATTCAAGTCAGATTGATTTGGATGGCGCCTTGCGGGTCGTGAAAGATGAATGTTTGTGGCAGATTACGCCTGAGGGAAATTCGGCTCCCTGGGACTTCTATTTCTCCTATGAGGCTGTTATTGACGCCGGGTCTGGGGAGGATAGAAATGATATTGCCTCAGGGAGATTCGAGGAGTTGAAGTCTGAGCTCCCCGATGCTGTTGAGAACATTGAGTCAGTTGTGGAGTCGCCGTTCGGTGAAGATTCGTACTCAGTCTACGGTACTGGTGAATCTGGGCAGTCTCTCTATGTGGCTCTGCTTCGGACGAGAAGTGCTGTATATAGCATTCATTTTGAAGGCCGGGGCGATCAGGCTGCTGGTCAGGTCTCTGAGGGTATATTTTTGAACGAGGCCCGGAAGATCTCGAATTTTCTCAAAAAAGGTTTTGCGTACTGGATTCCTGGCGATGGTGAGTAGGTGTTTCCTGGCCGGACATGTAGCTGGCTGCTGTTTTACGCCACGCCTGCCATGAAGTGGTGGCGGCACAGGGTCGTGTATGACTCGTTGCCCCCGATGTGCACCTGCTCGCCCTTGTAGATCATGACCCCGTCGACCACGCGGGCGTTGTGCGTGGCCCGGTTCCCGCACCAACAGCGCGCGTAGACCGGCAGAATCTCTATCCTGTCGGCCAACTCGACCAGCCTCTTCGACCCCGGGAACAGCTGCCCCTGGAAGTCGGTCAGGATCCCGTAGCAGTACACGTCGATGCCCATGCCGTCGACAACCCCCGCCAACTGCCCCACCTGCTTGTACGACAGGAACTGGGCCTCGTCGCAGATGACGTAGGGGGCCTTGCGGTCGGCGATGTCGTCGTACAGGTCCAGGGAGTCGCCGACCTCCATCGCGGGGGAGGTCAGGCCCAGACGGGACGAGATGATCCCCGAGCCCGCGCGGTCCTGTTTCGTGTACAGGACACCCTCGCCGCCGCGTGAGTGGTGTTCCTGGAGGGCCATCGTGCTCTTGCCCGAGTTCATCGAACCGGTGAAGTACTTCAACTCCGCCATGACTCTTCCTCGGTCGTCATCGGTCGCGGGCGGTGGGTGGGGGCGGCCCTCGGGGGAACTCTCGGGGAGCTACCGGGAGCCGCTGAACGCGGCCGAGGCCAGCAGAGAAGATACCAGCGTGAAGGGGTTTCCCGGGCACGGGCTCCGGGGCTCGGGCCCGGCCCTCTCCGGGGGACGACGGGCTGGCTCCGGGGAACGGTCGGCACTACATAGGGCCGGGCCGGAACCGGGGCTCAGGGGGCGTGTGGGAAGTCGCACGGGGCGATGCCGGTTCGGGTGATCCGTTCGTTTCTCCTCGGGCGGGTCCGCAGGCGTGCCTTCTGCGGGCGATACCACCAGTTTGGGCGGGCTCGCCGTGGGAATCGGACACGGGCGTACCGGGGGCGGCACGATGGAGAATTGGCGGGGGTACTGGGCCTGCCCGAAAGTCAATCACTGCGGTTTATGGCACTCTTTGGGATGTCCAGAAATGTTTCGCTATATTTGGGCGTGCCTTGTACCCATTCAAGGCGTGAATGCGAGGGGGAGTGACGTTGCGGCGTGATCAGGCCACTCGACTGGTGGAGAGTCGCTGGTTCTCCAACGCGATACTTGTCGTGATTCTGGTCAATGCCGCCATATTGGGATGGGCGACCTACGGGGGCTCCGCGCTTCCGTACCTCGTTGTGGCCGAGCGGGTCGTGGTCGGCCTGTTCGTGGTCGAGATGGCACTGAAGCTGTACGCCTGGCGCGGGGGTTTCTGGAAGGATGCGTGGAACTGGTTCGATTTCGCGGTGGTCGTGGTTTCGCTGGTTCCGGCGACCGGGCCCTTCGCCGTGCTGCGCGTCCTGCGGGTGCTCAGGATCCTGCGGGTGGTCACCGCCGTCCCGCAGATGCGTCAGATCATCGGGGCGCTCTTCAAATCGGTCCCGGGGATGGGCACGGTGATCGGGCTGCTGCTGATCGTCGTCTACACGTCCGCGATCCTCGCGCAGCAACTGTTCGGTGAGGACGTCCCGGAGTTCTTCGGGGACCTCGGGACCTCTCTGTACACGATGTTCCTGCTGATGACCACGGAGAACTGGCCCGACGTGTCGGAGGCGGTACTGGAGCAGCACCCGTACGGCTGGCTCTTCTTCGTCCTGTACATCGTCCTGACCGCGTTCATCATCCTGAACCTGGTGATCGGTGTGATCGTCACGTCGATGGAGCGCGAGTTCAACGAAGGGCGTTGGGAGGAGGACCAGGAGTTGGAGCTGGTGCAGCACCACGCGGTCATGGAGCACCTCGGGCAACTGAGCGACCAGGTGCGCCGACTTGAGGACCGGCTCCGTGCTCAGGAAAACGGCGTTTTCCAGGGTGTGGACGGCATAGCCGCTGAAGTCTCCGGCGACGGCAGCGGGCAGCGCGAGAACTCGGGGGCTCGTGAGAGCGGGGCGGAGGGCACAGGTGCCCGTCGAGGGGAGTAGAACCCTCGACGGGCGGTGTTCCTGCCCTCGCCAATGATTATGGGGAACCACGGTGTGGAGTGGGGCGGATTCTCGTGAATCCGCCCCACTTTTTTCGGTTGACTGAGTTCGCGCATGCCCTGAAGTGGGGCAAAAGTGTCAACCCTGTGGGAGAACGAAAACACCCCGTCCGTGAACAGCGCGTACGCGCCCGAGTTCTGCCAGATAGTTCGTGGCCTTGACGATGGTTCCGCGTGCGACCCCGAACTCCTGGCGCAGTTGGTTCAGGGAGGGGATGGCCCTCCCCGTCGGGTACTGACCGGCTTCGATGCGCGCGACGAGGATCGCGGCCAGTTGCAGCCACACGGGGTCCATGCCCTCGTCATCGATCTCGCTGTCCGCTGTGTATCCACTGGGCAAGTCCATGTGTCGAGCTTGGAGGAGTGGGGTTCAAAGCTGTCATTCGGGGAAGTTTGAGGTTATCCATAGACCACTGAAGATCAGTGAGGTACAGTAAAGGATCCGTAACATGCGGAACCCCGGCGACGTGCTGGAACACGCCCCGGGGCCATGGCCGACCTGAAGCAGACAGGACGACGATGCAGATCCTACTTGCCCTCATCGCCGTGCTCGCCGTACCCGTACGGCTCGCACGCCCGACGCGGGGCCTCCACGCCTCCTCCTACGGTTACGCCTGGGGGCTCGCCTCCGAGATCCGCCGCCGTTCCCGGCGGGTGCGCCGGTACGCCCACAACCTCCCCGAGGCCGTGAGGACGTGCTGTGCATGAATGCCCACTCCCACACCCCGAACGTCCAGGTTCCGGCTACCGGAACTTCGACCACTGACATCCCGACCACCAGGACTCCGAACGCCGACACCTACGCCACCCGGGCACCGAACCGGCCTCAGATGGTCGTGGCCAGCCGTACCGACGAGCTGGTCTTGGAGATCACGGGGATCCTCAACCATCCGGGCCGGTCGGCGCACGCGACCCGCACCCTCGCACGGGCCGACCGGCTGTTCTCCGAACTCGACCGCCGGATCAGGTCCGGTGAGCCGCTGCCGGGCGCTTGGTTTGCGGCACGACGCCCCGCACCGCCGCCGTCGCGGCGCGGTATCGCCTACGAGTACGCCACCCAGTGCTACGACTCGGTGAGCGAGGCCCTGCGGGAGGTCGGGGGAGTGGTCGTCGCCTGGCGGGCACTCCGGGAGGCGGCCCGGGCCTGGGAACGGCTGGACCGGGCCCTCATCGAACGGTCCCCGCTCCCCGAACCGTGGCTCCGCGAGTAGTAACCGCCATGACCGCCGTACTCGTTCCCCGCGTGCAGCCGCCGACCGCGCGTCAACAGCGCCCGGCAGCGCGGGCGCAGGGGCGGGTGCGGCGAAACCACGGAGGGCGGGCGGCCCCGGCTCGGGGCCACCCACCCGACTCATGCCGGACACGCTCGTCGAACGTGCCCGTGCCCCACCGCTGACGGGAAGGGGTAGCACCCCGGCCCGGGCCTGCCGACCCATGGGAGGGCTGCGGGGCCGAGCCGTGCCTGCTTATGGCTAGCGGCTTTGCCCTGTCCCTCGCAGGTTGAGTCCTCGCTCCGTCCACGCCTCCCGTTGCTGAGTCCTGTTTCCCGCCTCCGCCAGCAGCGTCGGGGACTCTGCACCTCTCACTTCTGGAGAGCTAGCCGTTGGACCTGGGGATCAGTCTGGGCGGAGGAGACAGTGTGGGCGTACGAGGTTTCGGTTCGGCGGGGCTGGCGTCAGGCACCCGGGCTTCCCCGGAGGCTGCCCTGTGCCGAACGTGCACCTCACCTGTGGGGCGTTCTGGGGTCCGCTGAGAAGTGCCGGTCGAGTTGACCACTCCCGGCCACTGGACGAACTTCTTCTGTTCCGGCACCCGAAACCAGGATAGGAACGGGAGCGATGCCCTGAGTCCCCCCGGGAGATCGGAGTCCCCATGAGCAGTGAGTCACCAGAAGAGGGCGAGCGGACAGCCAAGGAACGCGATCGGGACCGCAGACAGCGGGACCACATTGCCAGGGTCAACCGCAACGAGGAGCTCAACCGGTGCGTGCGCATGGTGAAGAGCGTTTACAACTCGCTGAGCCAGCGAGCTGAACCTGGTTCATCGGAGAAGGAAGAGTTCGATCGGCAGTGGCACCACTACATGCGTGTCGGCAAGAACTTGTATGACCTGAGCGAGGAAGAACAAGACCGCATTTTGGAGGAGTACCCGAAGCTGGTCGCACGCTTGAGAAGCGAGCACAACCTGTGATCCGGGACTGGTCTCTCAGTGCTGAGCAGCAAGAATCTTTGGTGCAGAAAAGACTTGCGGAGATCACACCTGATCAGATCTCAGGTCGGGTCCAGGGAGAGCCACCGAGAGCGGTCATTATCGGTGGTCAACCCGGAGCGGGAAAGACTGCGACTCAGGAGATCGTGTGGCACGAACTCGGTAAGGAGCACGCAGCTTTTTACGACGGGGACGACAACGCCAGGATTCATCCGAGCTATGACGAGATCGCCAGGGCGAACGCGTTCGACGGGCACGATGTAGCGGACCGACACCTCCCTGACGATGCCCACCGGCGCTACATGGATCACCTGCGTGCTGGTGAGACGAAGTACGACGTCATCGCCAGCCACCCGCTCGGGAGGAAGGACTGGGCGGAAGGATGGGTCAAAGGGTTCGTGGAAGAGGGTTATCACACGAGCACAGCCTTTGTGGCGACCCACGAGTCCAACAGCCTACTCGGCATCGCTGACCGTTACCAGAAGGGGCGGGACCGGGAAGGCCACGGCCGCTGGGTCGGGCAGGAGACGCATGACCGGTTCTATGACGAGATCCCGGACGTCGCCCACCACCTGGAATCGCGCGGGCTGGTCGACTCCATGTACGTCACCACTCGGGACGGCGAACTCGTCTACGAGAACCACAGGGGCCCCGACGGGCAGATGGTTGATCCGCCGGGGGCGCGTGAGGCCATCATTGCGGAACGTGCCCGGCCCCCCACCCAGGTTGAGATCGAACACTTCGACTCCCGCTTCGCCTACCTCAGCGACGAGGACCGATTAGGTCCAGGCCGGGAGGCCGAACCGATCTCGGACCGGGTGGCCAGCACCCGGGACGACGCGAAAGCGAGACAGGACCGGCATCGAGAGGCCACGGAGGGCCGGAAGCCTCCGGAGCGGTCGGGCACTGACCTGGCCCAGGCACTCCGCCGACAGGCACAAGCCAGTGCGGAACAGAGCCCGGAACGTCCTGGGACTGAGCCCCCGGAAGTCTCTCCGGTCACGGACCACCAACGGCAGGGAGACCACCGACCCGTTCCGAACCAGTTTCCGGAATCCTCCACGGACAGCGAACCCCTCCCCACGGGTTCCGAGGACCTGGACACCAAACTCCAACGGATCCGTGAAGCACGGAAGGAACGGGAAGCACGAGAGAGCCGCGCGGAACAGCCAGAACAGGACCGGGACCGAAGACGCGACGAACCCGAACCCGGGGCTGATCGTGAAGCCCTCGAGTTCGAGCGGTGAACCCCATGGACGACGAATCCGCCAACCCCGACCACACCCCGAACCCGGACACCCCCGACAGCACCCCGGGCACCAGAACCGTTCTCGACCGGCTCGATCGGCTGGAACGCCACACACACGCGCTCGCTGACGAGATCCTCGCCCTCACCCAGGGGAACCGAACCGCCCAGGGCCAGGACCGAGCACGACAACCCCAACACCGGGCACAGCCTTCGAGCGGCGAGAGCCGAAGCGACAGCGTCGGCTGGGTGTGGGTCGACATGGCCCCGGAACAGGCGCGATCCCGGTTACAGGACCTCCAGGACTGGATGGTCGGGGTACTCGTCCACCACCCCCGCGTCACGGCCGTCCTGCACCCCTGCTGGTACCGGCACCCCGCCGTGGTCCAGATGCTCCTGGACACCTGCCGGAGCTGGGAGCACGCCTACCGGGAGCGCCTCGACACCCCCCACCTGTCACTCACCTGGTGGCAGCGGGACCTGCCCCAGCTGGAGCGGGAGCTCGCGAGGGAACTCGGCCACTGCACCAGCGTCCGCCACGACCCCGACCACATTCCGATCCCCCTCGTCGATCCGGCGCGGGTACCAGACACCCTCCGATGAGAGTCCCCCATGTACTGCGACCAGTGCGGGGCGCGGCTGTCCACCACCCACGTCCGGTGCCCCGACTGTGACACCGCGCCGCCCCTACCGCCCAGTGGATTCCTCCGCTCCGGCCCCCGGCCCGGCGGACACGATCCCGACACCTCGGGCCACTCCTCCGAGCCGTTCCGGGCACGGACCACACCAGCGAACACGGAGCCAGCAGCCTCCGATCCCGTTGACCCCGGTTCTTCGAGGGTGCCACCGTGGGTAGCGGGCCAGCCCTGGCCGTCCGAAGAACACGCATCACCCCAAGAGGACAGGTCACGCAGGCCGTCCCGGTTCACCGATCCGCGCGGGGCCGCCGGTCCGCCGGTGCCGCCACGAACGAACGGGCATCCTGGTTCGCCCGGGTCCTCCGGTAGTCGTCGAGGCTTCGCGTCCCGGCCGAGTACGCCCGGGCAGGGCGGTGTGCCCCGGCAGCGTCCGCCCAGGCGTGGCCCGGCCGGGGCCCTCAACAACCTCATCGGGAACGCGGTCGCCCTCGTCTCCGCATGGTTCAACGTGCCCCTGGCCGTCTTCCTCGGAGCCGTCGGCGCGGTCTTCGGCGGAATCGGAGGGCTGGTCTCGGGCAGCATCGCCGGCCCCGGGGTGCTGCGGCAGTTCGACGCGGTCTTCGCCTGGGTGCTGCCCATGCCCGTCAGCATGTCCGACCTCCTCCCCACCTCGGCGGCTCAGATCGGGGGGATGATCGGAGCGCTGATCGGAGCGGCCAACGGGGCGCTGCAGATGATCTACTTCTCCTTGTTCCTGCCGTTCACCTCCCTCTGGGCCGTCGGCCCCGGTTATCCGCTCGGCCTCGCCCTCGGACAGATCGTCACCGCGGTGGCCATCGCCGCTGTCTACGTCCTCTACTGCCGTATCGCCGAGGCCGCCCGGTTCAGGATCACCGGGGCGCGCCGCCCCAGCCGGCGTGAGGCCGAACTCCTGGAACCGGTGATCGCCCGCGCCGCCGCCCGGATGGGAGTGGACCGGGTTCCCGCCCTGCTCATGGACGACAGCCGCGAACCCAACGCCCACGCGGGTATCCGCCACATCGTGGTCAACCGGGGGCTGCTCGAAGCGCTCGGTTACGACACCGAAGCGATCGCCGGAGTCCTCGCCCACGAGGTCGCCCACTACAAACACGGTGACGCCCTCAGCCTCGCCTGGAACCGCGGCATCGCCTGGCCGCTGTTCCTGCTGCACGAGATCACCTACCGGGCCCAGGCCTCCGCCGTATACCTGACCCTCCTGCTCGCCCTCGTCCGGGTCCTGTTGTGGAGTGTCACCGTGACGATCCGGATCATCGTCATCCCGGTCAGCGCCAGACACTGGCGGCGCACCGAGCTCCGTGCCGACGCCGAGGCGCTCAGAGCAGGCTACGGACCCGGCCTGTACACCGCGCTCACCCGACTCGGGGAAAGCTTCGACGGCGCCCGCAACGGCTGGGACCACAGCGTCCTCGCCACCCACCCGCCCACCGAACTCAGGCTCGAACTCCTGGAGGGCTCGGGGGAACGGGGCGCCCTCCGTAGCGACCTCCCAGGAACGGCCCGGGGCGGCCCGGGATCACCGCTGGGCACGGCCGAACACCCCGACTCCC
This sequence comes from Nocardiopsis moroccensis, assembly GCF_055763695.1. Classification (NCBI taxonomy): domain Bacteria; kingdom Bacillati; phylum Actinomycetota; class Actinomycetes; order Streptosporangiales; family Nocardiopsidaceae; genus Nocardiopsis; species Nocardiopsis moroccensis. The sequence goes on from NZ_CP199747.1 coordinate 5,902,541, forward strand.
AGCTACTCAAGGACTGAAGGAACGAACACCATGGCAGACACGCTCCCCCCGCTCCCCCCGGTGCGGATCACCGAACGCAACCGTGTCTACCTGGGGCTGGACCCCGCCGACGGGTACAAGCGGGTGTGGTCCGCGCCCGCCGACTCCGTGGGGGTGGTCGGCCCGCCCCGCTACGGCAAGACTTCGGGCGTGATCATCCCCGCCCTCCTGTACTGGTCGGGCCCGGCCGTCAGCACCACCACCCGCGGCGACATTCTGCGCTTCTGCGGGGACTGGCGCCGACGGGTCGCCGCGCCCGAAGGAAAGGTGTACGTCTACGACCCCTTCGACAGCGAGGGCTTCGGCACGATGCGCTGGTCACCGCTGGCCGGGTGCGCGGACCCTGCTGTGTGTTTCCGGCGGGTACAGGGCATGACCGGTGCGGTCGGCGGGCTGAGTGACGGAGAGCACTGGCAGGGCGGGGCCGCGCTCATCCTGCGTGCCCTCTTCCACGCAGCCGCGCTGACCGGGGCGCCCATGAGCGAGGTGCGGCGGTGGCTGGCCTCCCAGGAGACACGGCGTCCCGCGCAGATCCTGCGGGACCGACCCACCGCGGCCTCGGGATGGGCCGACGACCTCGAATCGACGAGGCTGCTGGGGGAGCGTGAGCGCGGTTCGTTCTACTCGGTGGCCCGCAACTGCCTGGACGCCACCGCCGAACCCAGGGTCCTGGACTCCTGCTCCGCTGTTGACCTGGACATAGACCACTTCCTGGCCACCAACTCCACCCTGTTCATCGTCGGGCCCAGCCACTACCAGGCCGTGGTGGCGCCGATGATCGTCGGATTGGTCGACTCGATCGCCCAACGGGCAGCCGAGGTCGCTGCCCGCCAAGGCGGCCGGTTGAGCAGTCCGCTCCTGCTCGCGTTGGACGAGGTCGCCAACATCGCCCCACTGCCGAGCCTGCCCGCTCTCGTTTCCGAAGGCGGGGGCCGGGGCGTGATCACGTTGTGGGCCGCCCAGTCGCTCGCCCAGCTGCGTGCCCGGTATGGGGACGACGAACAGCAGGCGATCCTCACCGCGACGACCGCCAAGATCATCTACGGCGGGATGTCCAACGAGGCCGACCTGCGCAACGTGTCGTCATGGGGTGGAGAACTGAGGCAGGTGGACGCCACGACGCACGGCGGGGGAGGGGAGTTCGCGTTCCCTGACCGGTCAGCGGTGGTGGGCTCCGAGACGGGGAGGGTGCCGGGACGGTCTGCGGTCATCAACCCTGATCCGGCGCGGCAGTACTCGCTGAGCCACGTCTACCGTCCGGCGCTGCCGGTGGAGGCCATCCAACGGATGCCGCCACGCCATGCCTGGTTGTGGTGGCAGTCGGAACCGCCGTTGCACGTGGAGACCAGGCCAGCCGGGTTGATCGAGGAGTACCGGCGGGTCAGCGGCTATACCCCGGTGTCATGAGAAGACTTCCGGGGAGGATCCGGGAAAGAACGGAGAGGGCGCCGCTCATGCCACGGGGACCAGGAGGTCCACGAGGGCTGTGGCGGTCATGGGGTCTGCCGGGGCGGGGACCGGGTGCGCGTAGGCTCTGCCCCGAGTGCGGCGCGGTCGCGGCACGCGCGGAGTCGTTGTTCTGTGTGGCGTGCGGAGAGCGGCTACCGGAGGCGCGCAGATCGCGGCGGTGGGTGGTGCTCGGGGCGGTGCTCCTGCTCGTGGTGGCTGCTGCGATCCGAGTGCCCGCGTCCTTGGCCACCGACCCGCGCGCACCGGTGGAGGAGCTTGTGGCAGCCCTGGAGTCAGGGGACGCGGAAGAGCTGATCGGACTGGTGGATCTCGACCACGAGCATGAAGAGTGGTTCACCGGGGTCCGGGCACCTGACGACCGCGGTCTACTCACCTCCGAGACCCTGTCCGAAGGATGGGAGCTCCCGGAGATCACTCTGGGCGAGGCACAGGAGACCGGCCCCTGGCACCCCGACCCGGGGGAGGAGTACGGGAGGAACGCCCCCAGGCCGTACGCGACCCAGCTCCGGTTCGGAGAGGAAGAGGGGGAGGACGGCTGGCTCGCCGCGGCGAGGACGATCCGAGAGGACACGGGGTGGATCCGGGACTGGGAGCTTTTGCCGGACTCGTACTTCGCGGTGGTCGGTCGGCTCGTGCTGCCCCACGAGCCGAACGGTCCCCTGGTCATCGGAGGGGTGGTTCTCGAGCCGGATGCCCCCGGGCTTGTCACCGGGGGGACCAATCGTGCGACAGCGGTGGTCGGTACCTACACGGTCACCTACGAGCACCCGTTGTTCGAACCGGCCTCCGAGACGGTGACGGTGCGCTCCGACCAGGACACGAGGCTCGCCCTCCCCGTCGGGGCCGTCCGCGCCGATACCGAGGAAGCGGTCCTCGAACAGATCCACAATCACATCAACGCCTGCGCAGAGGAAACCACGGAGCTCAGGCCGGTGCGGTGCCCGCTGCACCATGACCCGGGACACTTCTTTCCGCTGCGGGGCGACGCGGAGTGGGACATCGAGAGTATGCCGGAGGTGTCCCTGACCCCGAGGGGGTCCGTGCAGGGGGAGGGTCGGTCGAGCATCGAGGTGACCACCGACAACCCGGGGAGGGCGTCGGTGACCTACGCGATCCTCGACGAGCAGGCGCGCACCGTGACCGTGGACGTCGAGGTCGGCGGCAGTGTGGCCCTGGGAGAGAACGGCGGACCCGAGTGGCGGCCGTGAGGTCGCACGCAGGCTTCGATCTCGGGTTTTCTCTGTTCCCAACCCTGGAATCGGGATAAGAACATCAGGGGTGCGAAGATCAGAAGGGCCCCGAACCCCAGGGGCCCCGAGAGACCGCCCGCCTGAACACCTGCCCCTGAGAGAGCGGACACTGATGAGCGCTGAGCCCGAAGAGGACGACGGCCGGACCCCCAGACAGCGAGACCGGGACCGCAAATACCGGGATCACGTCGCCAGGCTGCAGCGCCGTGAACGGCTCGAGGGGTGCGTGACCGAGGTTCGGCGCATCTACCAGTCGCTGCGGTACCGGGCGGAACGCGGTTCGCAGGAGTGGAGCGAGTTCGACGAACTCTGGCGCCACCACAGCGAGGTGGCCAAGACCGTCTTCCTGCTGCCCGTGGCCGAACAGGAACGGATCCTGGAGGAGTACCCGAAGCTGGCGCACCAGCTCAAGGCCAAGTACGGCAGGTGAACCGCGGGCCCCTGGCCGGGCCCCTCGGTTCCTGGACTTACGCGGGCCCCGCTCGGCCCGCCCCGCTCGTGCAGGGCGAACCGTGTCGGCCGGCCGATTCCGAGGCCTGTCACCTCCTCCCGCCCCTAACCCCAGGACTGGTTGAGGGCCTGGGGGCCGGTGGGTTCATCGTTGGGATCCACCTCGTGGGAACCCCCGTTTCCACCGTTGCCGTTCCCGTTCCCGTGGGCCTCGCTCTCGCGGGCGCCGCTGTCGTCCGGGGCCCGCCCGCTGGGACGGCTCCGCGTGCGGTCCCGGAACTCCCGGCGCAGCCGCTCCAACTGCCGCAGGCTGGTGAGGGTGTCGGGGTGCCCCGGACCCTGGATCCGGCTGCGGTCCTCCACCAGGTCCTCCAACGCGCGGACGGCGCCGCCGGTGTCGTCGGCCCGGGCCCGCCAACAGGCCAGGTTGTGTCGGCTGACCAGGGTGCTCGGGTGCTCCGGACCCAGCACGTCCTCCTGGACGGCGACCAGCTCCCGGAGCCCCGCCACCGCACCCTCCGGGTCCCCTGCGACCCCGCGCCAGTGGGCGAGGTTGTGCAGCGTGTTGAGGGTGTTCGGGTGGTCGGGGCCCAGGTGTGCGCGCTGGTCGGCGAGGAGTTCCTGGGATGCCTGGACCGCCGCCGACAGGTCCCCGGCCTCGGCCCGGCACACCGCGAGGTTGCCGCGGGTGCTCAGGGTCTCCACCCGGTCCGCGCCCACCACGCGCTCCAGGTCCGACAGCAGGTGCCGGTACCGGACGATCGCGCCGGCGGTGTCCCCCGCCCGGGACCGAAGGTAGGCCAGCCCGTGCCGGGTACGCAGGGTGTCGAGGTGATCCGGGCCGAGCACCCGGAGCTGGCGTTCGTACAGTTCCTCGAAGAATCGCTGGGCCTGCGACAGGTCTCCGGTCGCCCCGGTCCAGTACGCCAGGGGGTCGACGTTGACGGGTGTCCCGGACCGGCCGGGGTGTTCCGGGTGCTCGGGGTCCAGGGCGTGCGCGACCGCCTCCGCCAGCACCTCCCAGTACGTCACTGCCCACTCCACCTGCCGGGACGAGTCCAGGCCGCGGCCCGCCCGGAACAGCACCGGGTGGATGCCCTCCTCCCACAGCCAGCTCCACACCCGGACCCGGCCCGCGGTCCGCTCGCGCAGCACCGCCGTGTTCGAGCGCAGCCGGCGCCCCAGAGCCGAGTCGCGCGCGGTGTCCGGCCACACGTCCACCAGCGCGTCCGCGATGGTGCGGACCGCCTCCCGGGTGGGGCGGCTGCGCGTGTGTTCCCGGGCCGCGCGCTGGGTGAGGTGGTGGGCGCCGATCACAAGCGGGGTGTCCCGGGTGACCAGGTTCAGGCGCTCCAGGGAGGCCAGCGCCAGCCGGACCTCGTGCCTGGTCAGGGTGCGCGCGGGGAAGGTGCGGCGCCCCAGGTAGTTGCGGACCGGCCGGGAGACGACGACCTGTTCGGGGGCGGCCGCGGAGTCCAGGAGGGCGATCAGGCCCATGAGGGGGCGGGCCACCCCCTCGGGGCGGTGGGCGTCGGCGCGCTCCACGGCCAGCTCCCAGGTGGCGGCAGCGGGGGAGCGGGTGGCCCAGCGCGGGAAGGAGTCGGCGAGCCCGGCCGTGCGCTCGTGGAACAGCGCCAGGTAGGCGGAGGGGGAGAGCTGCAGGTCCGCCATGTACGCGACGGCCTGGGCGAGGGCGAGGGGGAGGTGGCCCAGGTCGGCGGTGAGGGAGCGGAGGTCGTCGTCGGTGTGCTCGATCTCGGCCTCCACCAGCGAGGCGTGCAGGTAAGCGTGCGCCTCGGGGGCGGAGAAGCCGTGCACGGTGACCAGGCGCCGGCCGCGCGGGTCGAGCGTGCCGTCGTGACGGCGGGTGGTGACGACCGTCCGGCCGTGGCCGGTACCCGGTGGCGGCCACAGGTCCTCGACCTCCGCCGGGTCGGTGAGGTCGTCCCACACCACCAGCCAGCGGTGGCCCTCGGCGTCCACGGGCTCGTGCAGCCAGGCGAGGAACTGCCCGGCGGCCAGTTCGGCGTCGTCGGAGACCCGGGCGAAGAGCTGGCGGGCGGCCTGGGCGTAGGCGAAGACCACCCCCTCGCGGGTGGCGGCGTCCGCCCAGACGAGGACCTCCGGGCGCTGTTTGGGATCGGGGTGTTCGCGCAGGGAACGGGCGTGCTGGGCGGCGAGCTGGGTCTTGCCGACACCGCCGGCCCCGGACAGGACCTGGTGCGCTGCGGGGCCGCCGAAACAGGAGAGGGCCTCGTCGAGGACGTCGGAGAGGGAGCGTCGCCGCAGGTGTGCTGCGGGCTCCGGGACCAACCCCACCCTGATCGGCCAGTTCACCGGGTTTCGGCTGGTGTGGAAGTCGTCCTCCTGGGAGGGGGTGCCCCTCGGGGTCGAGTGGTTGGGGCCTGGACCGAGGGGGTTGCCGTCCGCGGTCGTGCCGTTGCCGTGTTCGTGGCCAGAGTTCAACAGCCACACCCTTCCCGGGGTCTGGGGGAGCCGCGCGCGCCCATCGCACCTACGTGTCGTATGCCCCGACCGTGTGTCGGGAACCCCGGGGGCAAAGGGGTTTCGGACGATCCAGTTCCCATCACAGAGGGGAGTCAACCCCATCGTTTGCGCTATCCCAGGTCAGTGCTGCGAGGTTGGTTCCGGGGTTGTCCGAGACCCCCGGGAATCCGTTCCCGACCCGTGCGGGGGATCGGAGGGGGCGCCCCCGGCCACGCCGAACGGTCCACGGGCGGCGGGCTCCGGCCCGGGGCGGCTGAGGGGCCCCTGCGGCCGGGGTTGGCATGACCGGGGCCGACACGCTTCGGCCAAGTGCCACGGGGCCCGGGCCCGGAGCGGGATCAGCGCCGGAGGACGGTGTCGACCAGGGTGTTGCGCTCACCGGGGTGTTCGGCGCGCAGGAAGCGAGCCACGGTGAACAACTGGTTCGGGGGGAGGGAGCCGGCGGGGTGCACGCTCGCCACGGTCCCGTCGTCGAGCCTGGTGCGAACCTCGCTCGGGCCACTGCCGTCCCGGCCGTCCGCGTCCCGGTACACGGCCAGCAGGCCCTCCTCCTGCGAGCACTCCACCTCGGGGAACCCGCAGTCGTCGCGGAGCCCTTCGGCGGCCCGCTCCCGAGTCCAGCTCAGCACGTGGACGGCCGTGGCCCCCTCGCCGTCCTCCGGTTCCGGCCCGTACCCCGGGTCCGCCCCGCCACGTTCTTCGGCATCGGGCGCCCCCTCCGCTCCGCCGTCGCGGACGTAGGTCATCCGCAGGCCGTCATGCACCTCGTGCACCCGCACCGGCACCCACCGCGGGGAGTCCAGCACGGCGATCGTGTACTCGAAGCCGTTGATCTGGGCGAGCGACCGCTGTTCGGTGAACCGGCCGCGCATGTGTTCGGACGCCAACGGCAGTACCAGCAGTGCGGCGACGGCCACCGCCGCTCCCGGCAGAACCCCGGGCTGGCGGTGCCCCTCCGGGCGGCTGGACAGTACGCACACGCCCAGCGCGGCGGTCGACAACAGGGCGCTCACCGCGGCGATGTTCGCCACGAGGCCGCCGGGCAGAGGGGTGAACGCGGGCGCCAGGAAACCCATCACCACGGGTGTGGCCATCGAGACCCCGACCGCCAGGGAGGCGCAGGAGGTCGGATGGGCCACCCCGGCGCTCCTCAGCCAGTACGCGCAGAGGAGGAGCATCAGCAGGATGCCGCCGACCGCCACCGGCGCGACCAGCAGCGACTCGTATCCGGCCCCGTCCGTGGTCAGGGTGTGGGTCAGGTCCCAGACAGCGACGGGGAACAGCGACATCAGTGGGGCGGCCAACAGGCACAGGACGAGGATCGCGCCGGCCGCGGCTGCCCGGGGCCGGCCCGCGGGCGTTCGCGGGAGCACGCCGTCCATCAGACCCCAACCTCCTGAGCGGGGACGACACGTTACGCCTGTTGTCGCTTGGGCGCCAGATGCACGAACCGCCGAATCGACCTTGACCCGTCGGCGGGTCCCGGACCGGGGCGGTCGCCCCCGCGGTCACCGCACTAGAGGCCCAGTTTGCGCACGTAGGGGCGGCGGGCCAGGTTGAACTGCTGCCACTTCGGGTCCATCTGGGTGCGCAGCTGCACCTTCCCCTCGGGCCAGTCCATCAGCTCGTTCTCGAACTCGGGGAGCACACCGGAGTCCGGGTCCAGGTAGTAGACGTACATCCGCTGCCCGCCCGCGGTCTGCTGCATGAACAGCGCCCCGTTCTCGCCGAGGATCCCGGACAGCCGAGCCTCCAGGTCGGACAGGGCCGCCGCCGAGGTCTCCTCGGGGAGCCGGTCGGCGTCGGCGTCGGCGTAGGGCACCAGGACCTGGACGAACAGGGACAGCGCGGGCAGGTCGCGGCGGGTCACCGGGTGACGGAGCAGGATCTCCACCGGGCCCTGCAACGGAAGCCTGCCGTGCAGGGTCACCCAGCCGTCGGTCCCGCCGAGGAGGTCGCCCATCTGCTTGGCGACGGCGGGCATGGAGGTCGGCGGGAGCGGGTCCAGCGGCCGCTCGTCCAGCGACATCACCTTCCCGACCCAGCGCACCACCTCGTCCTCGCCGAGCGCCAGCATCGTGACGTGGTCGGCCACGCCCTGGCGGGCCTCACCGGACAGGAACATGTTGTCGGGGTGGTAGACGCCCACCTCGATCTTGCCGGCGCCCTGGTCGACCCGCATCGACACCGACACGTGGGACAGGTCCAGCTCGTGGTCGTCCCAGCGCACCGTGCTGCCCAGCTGCTCGTGGTCGGCGGGGCGCACCGGGAGGAACCGCCACTCGGTGTCCTCGGGGGCGGACCGGAACCAGCGCTCGGACTGGATGCGCGCCTCCTCGGAGGGGCCGGGCCGCAGGGTCATCGCGTAGGAGGGCGCATCGGTGAGCCCGGACGGGTCGTCCAGGGCGGCGAGCTGCTCCAGGAGCTTGGCCGGGTCGACGTCCGGGGACAGGTCCAACTCGTCCAGCCCGCCCTGGGGCCGGGGCGCCTGCCCCACCTCCCAGTCGAGGTCGGGGTGGATCTCCCTGACCAGGGCGGAGACCTGCTCGGACACCTCTGCGGGGGCGGGGGTCCCGGACTCGACGGAGTCGGCCAGGGCCGAGCGAACGGCGGGCCAGGCGTCCCAGAACGCGGTGACGGCGGCCGTGGATTCGGCGGAGTCGGAGGAGCCGGCGGAGCGGCGACGACGGAACAGAGCCATACCCCGATTTTCGCAGAACCGGACGACCACCGCGTCCCCCCGGGGCCGGGCGCGTCCCAAAGCACACCCCCGTGCGGACCGTGCCGTGGCCCCGCCCTCCGCGGGGCGCATAGGCTGGGGGCGTTATGACTTTGCGTGTACTGGCCGCCATGTCCGGCGGGGTCGATTCCGCGGTAGCCGCGGCCCGTGTGGCCGAGGCGGGGTACGACGTCACCGGCGTTCACCTGGCCCTCTCCAAGAACCCACAGTCCTACCGAACCGGTGCGCGGGGCTGCTGCACCGTGGAGGACTCCCACGACGCCCGCCGTGCCGCGGACGTCATCGGCATCCCCTTCTACGTGTGGGACATGTCGGAGGAGTTCGACCGCGAGGTGGTCCAGGACTTCGTCGCCGAGTACGAGGCGGGCAACACCCCCAACCCGTGCCTGCGCTGCAATGAGAAGATCAAGTTCGAGGCGGTGCTCGACCGCGCCGTCGCGCTCGGCTTCGACGCCGTGGCCACGGGCCACCACGTCCGCAAGCTCGACGGGCGCCTGGTGCGCAGCGTCGACGAGGGCAAGGACCAGTCGTACGTGCTGGGTGTGCTCAACGCCGAACAGCTCGCCCACGCGATGTTCCCGCTCGGGGACTGCACCAAGGACGAGGTGCGCGCGGAGGCGGAGCGGCGCGGGCTCTCGGTGGCGGACAAGCCGGACAGCCACGACATCTGCTTCATCGCCGACGGCGACACCGCGGGGTTCCTGAACAGTCGGCTCGGCGAGAAGCCGGGTCCGATCCAGGACGAGGACGGCAACGTGGTCGGCAGCCACAAGGGGTCGCACGCGTTCACGGTCGGCCAGCGCAAGGGCCTGGGCCTGGGCGGCGCTCCGAACCCGCGCTACGTGCTCTCCATCGAGCCGGTGAACAACACGGTGACGGTGGGCCCGCGCGAGTCGCTGCGGGTGGACGAGATCGTGGGGACCCGGCCGGTGTGGAGCGGCAGCGAGCCGCTCGCCGAGCCCACCGAGTGCCGCGTCCAGCTGCGGGCGCACGGCGAGGTGTACCCGGCCACGGTCGTGCAGCGCGAGGCCGAGGACGGCCCGGAGTTGCTGGTCCGACTGGCCGAGCCCGCCAAGGGTGTGGCCGCGGGCCAGGCCGTGGTGGTCTACGACGGTGACACGGTGCTGGGCTCGGCGACCATCCGCTCGACCGCGCGTTCGCGGGAGGCGGCTTCGGACACGGCGGGTTCGCGCAGCGCTCCGGCGTGACGGTGAACCGGTCGCGGTAGGACGCACCACACGCCTTTTCCGTCCCGCGCCCCTTGCCGAAGTTAGGTAAGGCAATGCAAAGTTGGGGGGGTCGAGGTGTTGAAGGGGTCCGGTCCATGCCGCAGTTCGCGTTTCTCGAGGGTCAGCCCTTCTGGGTCATCTACTGCACGCTGCTCGTGGTGATCCTGCTCCGGGCCCCGGCGACCTACTGGATCGGCCGGGGGCTGGGCGCCGGTGTCACCCGCAGCCGCATGGGCGAGCGCCTCGGACCGAAGCTGGACGCCGCCAAACGGCGCATCGACCGCTATGGCGCGCCCGTGGTCACGCTCAGCTTCTTCACCGTGGGCATGCAGACGGCGATCAACTTCTCCGCCGGGGCCGTGCGTATGCGCTTCCCCCGGTACTTCGCCGCCGTGTTCGTCGGCGGTCTGGCCTGGGCGGGCCTGTGGGGCACGGTCATCGCCGGGCTGGTCGGAACCTGGCTGGAACTCTTTCTCCGGTCGCCGTGGACCGCGACGGGTGTGATCGCGGCGGCCGTGCTGGCCGTCGGCGCCCTGGTGCTGCGCGCCCGGCTGACCCACCGCCCCCGGGCCGTGCCCGGAGCCGCCGCGATCGCTTCCGAGGCGGCGGCCGCGCCGGAAACCGGGCCGTCCGACCGGACCCGCGGCACGGGCAGGATCACCGCCGAGGGTCCCAATCGCTAGCGTGGGACCATGCGCATCTCCGTAGACGCCGTCCTGTTCGACATCGACGGCACACTCGTGGACTCCACCGGTGCCGTGGAACGGACCTGGCGCCTGTGGGCCGAGGCCCACGGCACCGACCCGGACGAGATCCTGGAGGTCTCCCACGGCAGGCGCTCCGAGGACACCATCGCGATGTTCCTACCCGACGAACAGGTGGCCGAGGCCACCGCCGAGCTGGAGGAACTCGAACTCGCCGACCTCGACGGCGTGACCGCCCTCCCCGCCACGGCCGAACTCCTCGCCGCACTGCCCGCCACGCGCTGGGCCGCCGTCACCTCGGGGACGCGCAGGCTCATGACCGCCCGTCTGGAGGCCGCGGGCCTGCCCGTGCCCGGCGTACTCGTCACCGCCGACGACGTCACCGTTGGCAAACCCGACCCGCAGGGCTACTTCAGGGCCGCGGCCCGGCTCGGCCATGACCCGGCCCGCTGCCTGGTCGTCGAGGACGCCCCGGCGGGGATTCGTGCGGGCCTGGCCGCCGGGGCCGACGTACTGGCCGTGGCCACCTCCCACGAGCGCTTCGAGCTCGAAGGGCTCGGCGCCACCGAGGTCGTCGACAACCTCACCCGGTGCTCCCTGGAGACCGGCCCCGACGGCCTGGTCCTCAGCACACCCTGACCCGGGCCCGGGCGGGGCGCCCGGGCGCGTGTCGGCCGCAGCACCGCCCGTCCCCGGTTGCTCTAACCTTGGGCAACGTGAGTCAACAGCAGCAGTCCTACCCCTGGCCCGTCGCGTCCTCCACCGGTGTCGGATCCTGGCCGGGGGAGGACCCCGACGAAGCGATGCGTACCGTCCTCGGCGAGCTCCCCGACCTGCCGCACCTACCGGAACTCCCCGGCCGCGGTGCGGGTGCCGACATGATCGGCCGTACCGCGGGCCTCCTCGTCGACCTACCCGTCGAGGTCCAGCCCACCGGTTGGCGGGTCGCGGACACCCCCGGCCGAGACCTCGCCCGCGCCGGAAGCTTCCTCTCCTACGACCTCGACGCCCTCACCGACCACGCCCACACCTACGAGGGGCCGCTCAAGATCCAACTGGCCGGGCCCTGGACCCTGGCCGCCTCGATCGAACTCCGCAACGGCCAGCGCCTGGTCTCGGACCCCGGCGCCCACCGCGACCTCGCCGAGTCCCACCTGGAGGGCGCCCTAGCGCACATCGCCGAGGTGCGCAGGCGCGTCCCCGGGGCCCGGCTCCTCGTGCAGATCGACGAGCCCTCCCTGCCGTCCGTCCTGCTCGGTTCCCTCCCCACCGCCAGCGGTCTCGGCGTCCTGCCCGCCGTGGACCGGATCCAGGTCGAGGCGGTCCTGCGCACGCTCTTCGCCGCGATCACCGAGGCCGGGGCCGTGCCCGCCGCGCACTGCTGCGCGCCCGGGGTTCCCATCGACCTCCTGCGCCGTAGCGGGGCCCGCGCCCTGAGCATGAACGCGCTCCTGTTGGAGCGGGCACACGACGAGATGGTGGGGGACGCCGTGGAGGACGGCGTCGGCTTCCTGCTGGGGACCGTCCCCGCCACGGACCCGCCCGTCTCCGGCTCGGCCGCCGAACCCGGTGCGTCCCCTGCCGGAACCCGCCCCTCAGGGCCCGCTCAGGTCCCCGGAATGTCGGACCCGGCGACTATCGTCGACCCCGTACGCGAGCTCTGGAACCGGCTGGGGTTCAGCCCCGACCTGCTGTCGGCCGCGGTGGTCACCACACCCACCTGCGGTCTGGCGGGGGCCTCACCCCGGCACGCCAGAGCGGCACTCGAAGCCGTCCGAGCCGGGGCGAGGGTCCTGAGGGACGAGCCCCGCAAGTAGCCCCCTCCACACCGGACCCCCACAGGCCCCTCCGCGAAAGCAACGATGAAAGGCAGGCTGTGAGCGCGCCCGACAACACCACCGTCCCCGACGAGGTACGCGCCCGCCACGCCGAGCTGTGCCGTGAGCTGGACGACCACAGCTACCGGTACTACCTGGGCAGACCGATCGTCTCCGACGCCGAGTACGACCGGCTCATGCTCGAACTGCGCGACATCGAGGACCGGTATCCGATCCTGGTCAGCCAGGACTCGCCCACCCAGAAGGTCGGCGCGCCCATCAGCGTCGACTTCGCGGAGGTCGAACACCTCGTCCGGATGGAGAGCCTGGGCAACGCCTTCGACCCCGAGGAGCTGAATGCCTGGGCCGACCGCGCCTCCGCCGAGGTGCCCGTCGACGCCTACCTGTGCGAACTCAAGATCGACGGTCTGGCCGTGGACCTGGTCTATGAGAAGGGCCGCCTGATCCGGGCCGCGACCAGGGGCGACGGCCGGGTCGGTGAGGACATCACCCTCAACGTCCGCACCATCGGCGTGGTCCCCGAACAGCTCGACGAGAGCGTGCGGCCCGCCCCCGAACTGCTGGAGGTGCGCGGCGAGGTCTTCCTGCCGGTCGAGGACTTCGCCGAACTCAACCGGCGCATCACCGAGGACGGCAGCCACGCGCCCTTCGCCAACCCGCGCAACGCCGCAGCCGGCTCGCTGCGGCAGAAGGACCCCAGGGTCACCGCGACCCGGCCGCTGTCGATGATCGTGCACGGGGTCGGCGCCTACGTCCCCGCCGGGTACAGCGAGGCGGAAGGGGGGTGGAGTGTCGACGCCCCGGCGGGCGCGCCGGAGGAAGTGAAACTCACCAGCCAGTCGAAGACCTACCGGCTCCTCGGCGAGTGGGGGCTGCCGCTCAGCGACCGCTACCGGGTCGTGTCCACCATGGAGGAGGTCCGCGAGTACGTCTCGTACTACCAGGCGCACCGACACGACCCCGCCTACGAGATCGACGGCATCGTCGTCAAGGTGGACGACTTCGCCCTCCAGCGCCGACTGGGCTCCACCAGCCGGGCGCCCCGGTGGGCGATCGCGTACAAGTACCCGCCGGAGGAGGTCACCACCAAGCTGGTCGACATCAAGGTGGGCGTGGGCCGCACCGGTCGGGTCACCCCCTACGGCGTGATGGAGCCGGTCGTGGTGGCTGGTTCGGAGGTCGAGTTCGCCACCCTGCACAACGCGCAGGAGGTCGCCCGCAAGGGGGTGCTGATCGGTGACACCGTCGTCCTGCGCAAGGCGGGCGACGTCATCCCCGAGATCGTCGGCCCGGTGACGGACCTGCGGGACGGCTCCGAACGCGAGTTCGTCATGCCGCAGCGCTGCCCCGAGTGCGACACCGAACTCGGCCAGCAGAAGGAGGGCGACGTCGACCTGCGCTGCCCGAACGCCCGTTCCTGCCCCGGTCAGCTGCGCGAACGCATCGCCTTTATCGCCGGGCGCAAGGCCCTGGACATCGAGGCGCTCGGCTACGTGGCGGCCACCGCGCTCACCCAGCCGCTGGAGCCCGCCGAGCCGCCGCTCAGGGACGAGGGCGACCTGTTCGACCTCACCGTCGAGCAGCTGCTGCCGATCCGCACGCACGTCCTGGACCCGGACACCACCGAGCCCAAGACCGATCCCAGGACCGGTGAACCCAAGGTCGTCTCCTTCTTCGCCAACATGAAGGGCGAGCCGAAGAAGACCGTCGAGAAGCTGTTCGAGCAGCTGGAGGAGGCCAAGAGCAAGCCGCTGTGGCGGGTGCTGGTCTCCCTGTCCATCCGCCACGTCGGCCCGCGCGCCGCCGAGGACCTGGCCCGCCACTTCCGGTCCATGGAGGCGATCCGCAGCGCCACCGAGGAGGAGCTGGCGTCGGTGGACGGGATCGGCCCGACCATCGCCACGTCCATCCGCGAGTGGTTCGCGGTGGACTGGCACAGCGAGATCGTCCGCAAGTGGGCGGCGGCCGGGGTCCGAATGGAGGACGAGGGGCAGGCGCCGGGGTCGCGGGTGCTGGAGGGCGTCACGGTCGTGGTGACCGGTTCCCTGGAGGGGTTCACCCGGGACGGCGCCAAGGAGGCCGTCGCCGAGTGCGGGGGCCGCTCCACCGCGTCGGTCTCCAAGAAGACCGGCTTCGTGGTGGTCGGCGACGCGCCCGGTTCCAAGTACGACAAGGCGGTCAAGCTCGGCGTCCCCGTGCTTGACGAGGCCGGGTTCCGGGTGCTGCTGTCCCAGGGGCCGGAGGCCGCGGAGAAGCTCCGCACCAACCCCGTGGAGGAGCCCGAGTAGGGGGACGGTCCGGGCGCGCGGGCAGGGATCCGGCGGATCCCTGCCCTTTCCGGCTTACAAGAGGGTTAACTGATAGTTCCTGTCGGGCGACAGTTGGTGACGAAAGCCCGTAAGCTGTGCAACAACGCTCCGGATATGGACACAGACATATCTCGGATATCGGTCATGAGGATTCTGATGAAGGACCCCATCGGCACCCGGGACATCGGCCCCCGGGTCGGGACGCCGCTCTGGCTCTACATGGCGGCCGCCACCACCGCCGGGGCGGCGCTGCTCGCCTTCTCCAGCCTCGAACTCGGCCTCGAGCAGCTCGCCAACCTGGCGGGGGAGCCCCTGGTATGGGTGCTGCTGTGCATGGTGACCCTCGGCGAGCTGAGGCCGATCGCCATGCCCGGCCAGGCGCCCGGCAGCGGGGCGCCCACTTCGCTGCCCTTCACCTTCGCACTGGTCATCTTCTACGGGTTGCCCGTCGCGGCCCTCCTGCAGTGCGCCGCCACCGTCGTCGCCGGGGCGGCCCGCCGCCACGCGCCCCACCGCACCGCCTTCAACGCCGCCCAGTACGTCCTGACCCTGGGAACCGCCGACGCGGTGCTGCGCCTGACACTCCCCGGGATCGTCACCTCCCCCTGGCTGCCCGCCGGGGGAGAACTCGTCGCCATCGCCCTCGCCGGGGCGGCGTCGTTCCTGGTCAACCGGGTCCTGGTGCTGTCCGCCGTGGCCATGCACGAGCGCGTGCCCCTGCAGCAGGTCATGTTCAAGGGCCTGGGCCAGCAGGTCTACGTGAACACGGTCCTGCTCAGCCTGTCCCCGCTCATCGTCATCGCGATGACCCACTCGGTGCTCTACGTCCCGCTGTTCGCCTTCCCCCTCGGCGCCCTCTACACCAGCGCCCTGCTGTCGGTGAAACGCGATCACCAGGCCAACCACGACGAACTCACCGGCCTGGCCAACCGCAAACTCCTCACCGTCCGTGCCCGCCAGGAGGTCGCCCAGGCGCACCAGCGCGGCACCCGGGTCGGTCTGCTCCTGCTCGACCTGGACCGGTTCAAGGAGGTCAACGACACCCTCGGCCACCCGACCGGGGACCGGTTCCTGCAGACCCTCGCCCGTCGCCTCACGCACAGCGTCCGCCCCGCCGACCTGGTGGCCCGGCTCGGCGGCGACGAGTTCGCGATCCTGCTGCCCCAGGTGCGCGACACCGCGTCCGCCCGCGAGGTGGCCCTGCGCCTGCGGGGCGCGCTGTCCGAACCGGTACGGATGGACGGCATGGACTTCGACCTCCAGGTCAGCACCGGTATCGCCCTGTACCCCGACGACGCGCCCGACTTCGAGCTCCTCATGCAGCGCGCCGACGTCGCCATGTACGTCGCCAAGGCCGACCGCACCGGGGTGGAGAGCTACGACCCCGGCAAGGACCGCAACTCCACCGCACGGCTCAGCATGTACAGCGAGCTGCGCAGGGGCCTGGCCGACGGCGCCCTGGAGATGCACTACCAGCCCAAGGTGTCCCTGGCCGACGAGCGGCCGATCGGCCTGGAGGCCCTGGCCCGCTGGCGCCACCCGCACCGTGGCCTGCTCACCCCCGACGAGTTCATGCCGGTGATCGAGCACTCCAACCTGTTCCGCGCCTTCACCGGGCAGGTCCTGGACATCACCCTGGCCCGCCTCGCCCAGTGGCGGAAGGCGGGGCTCACCCTTCCCGTCGCGGTCAACCTGGGCGTCCGAGAGCTCCTGGACCCCGAACTCCCCGAGACCGTCGCGGCGGCGCTGCGCGAGCACGGCGTCCCACCCGAGCAGCTGGTCCTGGAGATCAGCGAACAGACCCTCATCACCGACCTGGACGCCACCACCGGGGCGGTCGAACGCCTGCGCTCCCTCGGCGTGGGACTGGCCCTGGACGACTTCGGCACCGGCCACTTCACCCTCGCCCAGCTGGCCGGGCTGCCGCTGGACGAGGTGAAGATCCACGGGTCGTTCACCGCCCGCCTGGTCGACGGCACCGCCAACGGCCGCACCGTGGTGCACGGGGCCATCGCCCTGGTCCACGCCCTGGGCATGCGCACCACCGCCGAGGGCGTACAGACCCGGGCCCTGGCCGAGGCCGCCCGCGACACCGGCTGCCACGCCGCCCAGGGCCACCACCTGGCCCGGCCGATGAAGGCCCGCGACGTCCCCGCCTGGATGTCCGCCCACGACACCGGTACTCCGGTCTAGCGACCGGTCCTGCCCTCATCGTGAAGAGGGCGTCTGGTCGCAGGTCGGGACGACGGCACCCCGAGAGCGCCTGGTCCTCCCGGGGTGCCGTGATGTGGTGCGGTGCGGATGTACGGATCAGTCGGAGATCCACGAGCCGTTTGCGTCCCGCACATAGCCCTCGACCGTGCCCGTGACTCCGATCGTGCCATCGGTCATCACGGAGAGCTGAAGCTGGGCGCTCGCCTCGCCGGGGACCGGCAGTGTCATCTCGATGGCGTTGTCCGGGTCGTTCGCCGACGCGGCGCAGCCGCTGGTGACGGCGACGACGGTGGAGAGGTCGTCGCTGACGTAGGAGCCGAACTCCGGTGCGGACTCGTCGAAGTCCGACACGGGACGGGCTCCGTCACTGGGGCTGGGGAGGTCGAACACCCCGATCAGGCGGGTGGCCTCCGGCTCCTCGTGCTCTTCGAAGGAGTCGAGGTGGCGGTCGATCATGGTCTGCCCGGTGTCACCATCCACGTATCGACTGGCGACTTCCCTGGTCAACAATGGCACTGCCCACACCGAGAGTGATTTCTGTATGTCGCTTTCGCTGCGGCCCTCTTCGACGCCGCGCTCGATCACCTCGTCGACAATCACGATGGCCTCGTCGATAGACGAGACGGTCTCGTCCGGCAACGCCCCGTTGATCTGCTCGATGATTCGTTCCTCCTCCGCTGCTCTGCGGGCTTCGGCGGAGCTCGGTTCGAGGAGCCGTTCGGCACCGTCGGTGCCGTACGTGATGGCGAGGTCCGCGGCGCAGTATTCGACGCCGTCGACCTCGCGTGCGGTGATCAGGATCTCGTCGACGGCGAGGTCCTCCGCATCGGATCCCATTGCCTCGCGCAGATCGTCGGGGACGCGGACGACCAACTCGTTCGAGGGCTCGACGCCCTCGGACTGGAACTCGAAAACGGTACCGGACGACTCCGCGCTCGCAGGGGAGTCCGAATCGTTTCCGTTGGAGCAGCTGGTGAGCACCAGACTCGTGACGACTCCGAAAACGGCGAAGGCCTGGGGGGTCTTAGTGAGGTTCATGAGGTCTTTTCGCCCACGAATGCCGGGCGCGGCTCCTTCCGATCAATGTTCCGGAGGGGGCTCGGGGATCAGGGGGCGATCGAGGATGACCATCGCATTCGAAAAGTACACGACCGGTAACACATTGCTCCGCGCGCCCCAGCGGCTCACGCCGCCACCGGGGAGGTCGAACGCCTCCGCTTCCTCGGTGTGGCCCTGGCCGAGGCGCACGTGAACCGGTACCCCGTCTAGCGATCGGTCCTGCCCTGTAGCGGGGTACCCGCCGGGCGGGGACGGGTGCGCCTCCCCGCCGCCTCGAGTGGAGGCCGCTCATCACATCAGGCTTTTTGTTAAGCGTACTTGTCATATAGACAAGCACACTTTACAGTCGTGGGTATGACGAAATTAAGTGTGCGTGAGTGGGTCCTGATCGTCGCTGGGACGGTGGCGTTCTTCGCTGCGTCGGTGGTGGCCGGAGCGTTGCACGCGCTCGACGCGCTGCCGTCGTGGACGGGATGGGTTCTGGCGGTCGTCGCGATCCTCGGACTGGTCGTGCTGGTCACGACGACCGTGCGGGCGCTGCTGCGCGGAGACACGGAGGGCGTCGAACGTCAGGACGCGGCGCGGGCCTCGATGGTCACGGTGCTGGTGGTCGTGGTCGCGGGGCTCGGGTACGCGCTGTTGGAGGCGTTCGCCGGGCTGCCACGGGTGACGGCCGCGGTACCTGCCGCCGCCGCGGGGCTGGTGTGGGTCACCGTGTTCGTGTGGCGCCAGCCGGGCGGTGAGGCAGAGTGATCGCCAATCGCCTGCCGGTGCTGCGTGCAGAACGCCGGTGGAGCCAGGCCGAGCTCGCGGAGCGGATCAACGTGTCGCGTCAGACCATCGTGTCGTTGGAGAAGGGCCGGTACGAACCGACGTTGAAGGTCGCGATGCGCCTGTCAGCGGTGTTCGGCGTGGTGATCGAGGAGATCTTCACCCCTGACCCGGAGGACCTCGAGCTCGTCCGCCCCGACTAGCGGGCCTCGACTCGGTCGGGGACCTGAACAGGATTGACGGCGAACCGGGTGTCATGGGCCTCAGGTGACGGGGAGCGGGCCCGCGGACCGGGCTGGGGCCAATAGGATTGGGCTGATCATCCGTCCGCCGAAGAAACGGTTCTCATCTGATGACCGCCATCACCCGCGATGAGGTCGCGCACCTCGCACGGTTGTCGCGGCTGGCGCTCGACGAGAGCGAGCTCGACACGCTCGCCGCCCAGCTCGGTGACATCCTCACCGCCGTGGCCAAGGTGCAGGAGGTCGCCCAGGGCGACATCCCGCCGAGCTCGCACGCCCTGCCGCTGACCAACGTCTACCGCCCCGACGAGGCCAGGACCGGCCTCACCCCCGAGCAGGCCCTGGCCGGCGCCCCCGCGGTGGAGGACCAGCGTTTCCGGGTTCCGCGGATCCTTGGGGAGGAAGAGTAGATGAGCGACGTCATCAGGCTCAGCGCCGCAGACCTCGGCGCGGCCATCAAGGCGGGTGAGGTCTCCTCCGAGGAGGCCACCACCGCCTACCTGGACCGGATCGAGTCGGTCGACGGCGACATCGGCGCCTTCCTGCACGTGCGGCGTGAGACCGCCCTCGACCAGGCCCGCGAGGTGGACGCCAAGCGCGCCGCCGGTGCCGACCTGGGCCCCCTCGCCGGTGTGCCGGTCGCGCACAAGGACGTGTTCACCACCAAGGACATGCCCACCACCGCCGCCTCCAAGATCCTCGAAGGCTGGCAGCCGCCCTACGACGCCACCGTCACCGAGCGCCTGCGCGGGGCCGGGTTGGTCATCCTGGGCAAGACCAACATGGACGAGTTCGCGATGGGCTCCTCCACGGAGAACTCCGCCTACCACCTCACCCGCAACCCGTGGGACACCGGACGCATCCCCGGCGGCTCCTCCGGCGGCTCCTCCGCGGCCGTGGCCGCCTTCGAGGCACCCCTGGCCACCGGCACCGACACCGGCGGCTCCATCCGCCAGCCCGCCGCCGTGTGCGGCCTGGTCGGCGGCAAGCCGACCTACGGCGGCTCCTCCCGTTACGGGATGATCGCCTTCGCCTCCTCCCTGGACACCCCGGGCCCGTTCGCGCGCAACGTGCTGGACGCCGCCCTGCTCCACGAAGCCTTCTCCGGCCATGACCCGCGCGACTCCACCTCCATCGACGCTCCGGTGCCCGCGGTGGCGGACGCCGCCCGCCTCGGAGACGTCGAGGGCCTGCGCGTCGGCGTGGTCAAGGAACTGGACAGCGACGGATTCCAGCCCGGCGTGCGCCAGCGCTTTCGCGAGACCGTGGAGCTGCTGGAGTCCCTGGGCGCCAAGGTCGTCGAGGTGTCCTGCCCGAGCTTCGACGCCGCCCTGTCGGCGTACTATCTCATCGCGCCCAGCGAGGCCTCCTCGAACCTGGCCCGCTTCGACGCCATGCGCTACGGCCTGCGTGTCGGCGACGACGGCACGCGCAGCGCCGAGGAGGTCATGGCGCTCACCCGTGCCGAGGGCTTCGGCCCCGAGGTCAAGCGCCGCATCATGCTGGGCACCTACGCCCTGTCGAGCGGTTACTACGACGCCTACTACGGCAGCGCCCAGCAGGTGCGCACGCTGATCAAGCGCGACTTCGACGCCGCCTTCGAGAACGTGGACGTGCTGGTCTCGCCGACCACACCGACCACCGCGTTCCCGATCGGCGAGCGCTCCGAGGACCCGATGGCCATGTACCTGGCCGACCTGTGCACCATCCCGTCCAACCTGGCCGGGAACGCGTCGCTGTCGGTGCCGTGCGGCCTCGCCCCGGAGGACGACCTGCCGGTCGGCTTCCAGATCATGGCGCCCCCGCTGGCCGATGACCGCACCTACCGGGTCGCGGCCGCCGTCGAGCGCGCCCTGACCGAGCGGGACGGTTCGCTGATCGCCCGCAGCCCGTACGCGGTCGCCTGACAGTGGTCGGACACGCGGCCCGGCGCACGTAAGCGCCGAAAGCCCCGCGCTCCCGGATGGGGGCGCGGGGCTTTCGCGTGTTTGGGGGTTGTGGTTGGGGTTCAAGACCCGTTGTGGTGTGGGGGGTCTTGAAGCCTAATCACAGACCGTTTGAAGGAGCACCCGCGCAGCCCCCTCTACCCCAGCGGGGTTTCCCGCTCCCAACCACCGGAAACGGCAGAGGCCCGCCTCCGTGAGGTTTCACGGAGGCGGGCCCTGGTAGTGCCCGCTGGGCGGGACCGGTCTGGGGGTGGTCCCTTAGACGTCGGTCTCGCTGTCGCCGGCGGCTGCCTTGCGCTTGCGGCTCAGGTAGATGGCTCCACCGCCGGCGCCCAGGGCGGCCACGCCGGCCGCTACCAGTCCGGCGAGCGCGCCACCGGTCACCGGCAGGGTCGGCTCGTCGTCCTTGGGCGGGGTCGGCTTGTCATCGCCCGGCTCCCCGGTCGGGGTGGGCTTCGGGTCCGGCTCGTCGGTCGGGGTGGGCTCGGGCTCCGGCGTCGGGGTGGGCTCCGGGGTCGGCTCCGGGGCGGGCTCGTCGGCCTCGGACCACTCGACGGAGGCGGTCGCGTCGACGGTTACCTCGCTGTCCTGGGCGGTGATCAGCGTCTGGGTCGCCTTGTGGCTGTCCTCGCCCTTGAACAGGCGGCCCTGCTGGACGGTGGCGGTGGTTTCCAGGGAGAAGGAGGCCTCGCCCGCCTCGGCGTCCTCGGGGACGGCGAAGCCGACCTTGGCGCCGTCGTTGACGGTTTCGCCGACCGGTTCGCCGGTGGACAGGTCGATCAGCTCGACGCCCTCGGGGGCGTCCAGAGCGATCGGCACCTCGGCGGAGCTGGTGGAGATGGCGAATTCACCCACCGTGTTACCGGCCTGGCCGGTGGCGCTGTCCGGGGTCACGCTGAGGGTCGGGGCGGGCTCCTGGGCCATGGCCTCGGCGTTCTCGACCAGGTAGTCGTAGATCCCCTTGACGTTGCCGCGACCGCGGTTCAGGTCGGCGCCGTTGCTGTAGTGCCAGATGGCGGCCTGGGTGGCGGCGAGCGCCTCGGCGTCGGTGACCCGGGCCGCGTTGGCGCCGTTGGCGGCCTCAGCCAGGTCCTCGGCGCTCACGTTCGGGTAGCCGTGCTGGAGGATCCAGTGGACCTTTCCGGGCTCGGCGAACTCGCCCTTGCCCGGGTAGTTGGCCCATTCGCCCTCCTGGTACCAGGCGGAGGAACGGACGCCCGTCTCGATGTCGATGCAGTAGGTGATGAGTTCGCTGCCGTCCTCCAGGCGGAGCCTGAAGAGGTTCGTGCCGACCGTGTCGACGTTCATCGTGACGGTTTCGCCGGACTCGTGGCTTCCGACGTACTGCGCGCGAACGGAGCCCTCGTAGGTTTCCACGGGCTCCGCAGCGGCCGGAGCGGCCATGCCGAAGGCCAGCAGGGCCGCGGCGGAGAGTGCGAGACCCGCGCGACCCGCGGAGGGGGTGATGGGGGAGTGCTTCACGTCGTGTCCTGTCGTGGTGTGCTGTGCCGCACAGCCCTGGGGGAGTGCGGCAGCGGGCAGGGAGGAGGGCACGCTCGGGAGGGGCCGGAGCGGCTTCGGATCTCGGATGAGTCCGATGGCACAGCAGGAGTGGTTTGTGCCTGACCGATATTACTGATTTGTTCAGTGGCCTCCAAGTCTGCTCCGAGGTGATGTTCGTGTCTCCGGTGTCCTCCCTGCCCGGGGCCGCAGGGCGCGGGCGCGCCGGCTCCCGGAAACGGCAGAGGCCCGCCTCCGTGAGGTTTCACGGAGGCGGGCCCTGGTAGTGCCCGCTGGGCGGGACCGGTCTGGGGGTGGTCCCTTAGACGTCGGTCTCGCTGTCGCCGGCGGCTGCCTTGCGCTTGCGGCTCAGGTAGATGGCTCCACCGCCGGCGCCCAGGGCGGCCACGCCGGCCGCTACCAGTCCGGCGAGCGCGCCACCGGTCACCGGCAGGGTCGGCTCGTCGTCCTTGGGCGGGGTCGGCTTGTCATCGCCCGGCTCGGTCGGCTCCTCGGTGGGCTCCTCCGGCTCGGTGGGCTCGTCCGACGGCTCGTCCGTCTCGGACGGCTCGTCGGTCGGGGGCGGGGTCTCGCCCGGGCCCTCGGTCCAGGAGGCGGTGGCCGAGGCGGAGGCGGTGGTGCTGCCGCCCTCGGCGGTGATCAGCGTCTGGGTGGGCTTGTCCGGGTCCTTGCCCTGGAAGAGGCGGCCGGTCTCGACCGTCGAGGTGCTTTCCAGGCTGAAGGAGGCCTGGCCCTCGTCGGCGTCGGCCGGGACCGAGAAGCCCACGGTGTCGCCGTTGCTGACGGAGTCGACTTCCTCGCCGGTCTCGACGTCGACCAGCTCGACGCCCTCGGGGAGGTCGTCGCCCAGGATGACCGGGATGTCGGAGGCGTTCGTCTGGATGACGAACTCGCCCACGGTGCCGCCGGCCTCGCCGGTGGCCTCGTTCGGGGTGATGCTCAGGGCGGCCTCGGGCTCCTCGGTCTGCGGGAGCTCCTTGGCGTTCTCGGTCAGGTAGGCGAAGACCTTCTCGACGGCCTCGCTGTTGCCGTCGCCGAGGCCCATGTCGTTGCTGAAGTGCCAGATGGCGGCCTGGGTGCCCGCCAGGGCGTCCTCGTCGCTCAGGCCCTCGACACCCGCGGCCGCGCCCAGGTCGCCGGCGCTCACGTTCGGGTAGGAGTTCTGCAGGATCCAGTGGACCTTGCTGGGCTGGGCGAACTCGCCCTTGCCCGGGTAGTTGGCCCAGTCGTCCTCCTTGTACCAGGCCTTCCACCGGATGTCGGTCTGGAAGTCGATGCAGTACGTGGTGAGGACGGTGTCCTGGTCCTTCAGCTGCAGATTGAAGAGACTGGTCGGGGCCGAGGCGCCGTCCATGTGGACCGTCGGGCCTTCTTCGGCGTTGCCGATGTACTGGCCTTCGACGGAACCCTCGTAGGTCTCCACCTCCTCGTCGGCGGCCGCGGGAGCGGCCAGACCGAGGGCGAGGAGCGCCGCGGCGGAGGCGGCGAAGCCAGCGCGTCCGGCGGTACGGGGAAGGGAGAAAGTACTCAAGTCGTATCCCGGTGTGTTCTAGGGGTAACCGGATGGTTTTCGTTCGCACGGCTGTGCGCAGCCGAGGAACAAGAGCGAGGGCCACAGCACTGCGATTGCGGGGGTCGGTACCGCATGGAGTGTTCTGCGGTCTTCGATGGGTCACCACGAGGCATTCGAAGCGTCGCTGCGCAAACGTGGGTTCGATCGCGCAGGACGGCTCAGGGTGCCAGGGGAACGGGCTACTCGCTGTGGGTGCCAACGCTGGACTGATACTAGCGATCCCCGTGGGTGCTTCCAACCCGTTTCGTCGAAAAATGCCGCGATCTGGTCAGAAAAAAATCACTTCACAGATTGACCAAATTGTGCCCTTTTGGAGCGCAACTGAAAGCGCTTCAACGCGTCCTTCGCAAGCGTTCAGTCGCGCCGTTTACGGCCCAGAACCAGGATGAGCAGGCCAGATACAACCAACGCTCCGGCGATAACCAACAGGCCGGACAGCCAGGTGCCGGTGAAAGCCAGACCGCCCGCGGAGTTGTTGTGGTCATCCGTTTCCGGGGTGGTCACCTCCCCTTCCACCGTGGGTTCGGGCGAGGTCCGGCCGCGCGCCTCGGGCACCTCGGGTTCGGTCGTCTCCGGCTCGGTCACCTCGGGGACCTCGGCGGCCTCCTCGCGGCGCCAGGTGAACGTCGCGGTGGTCGAACTCGTCGCCGAACCCGCCTCCGCGGTGATCAGCGGTTGTGTCCGCACGCCCTCCCTGCCGGTGAACAGGCGGCCCTCCTCCAGGGGAACCCGGTCGCCGCGCACGTGCAGGGTGGCCACTCCGGCCGGGACCGACGGGTCCACGTCGAGGAAGACCTGGTCCCCGTCGAACGCCTCGGAGACCTCCCGGCCCTCCGCGTCGACCAGCCATGACGCCGGGGCCCCGTTCACGGACAGCCGCAGGGGCGCCTCGCTCGGGGTGGAGATCGTCAGCGGTCCCAGCGGCTCCTCGGGGGCGACCACCTCCACCTGCGCCGGGGAAACCTCCAGGGAACGGGCGGTAGCGCCGCCCTCGGCGTCAGCACTGCCCTCGACCAGGTGCGTGTAGAGGGCGAGAACGTCCTCGTTGTTGTTGTCCGGGTCCAGTTCCACCCCCTCCAACACGTTCCACAGCGCGGCCTGGGTCGCCGCGATGGCGTGCGCCTCCTCCAGGTCCGCCGAGCCGAAGTCTGTTGCCAGGTCCGGCAGGTCCAGGTTGGGGTAGGAGTTGGTCACGATCCAGTTGGCCCGGTCCGCGGGGGCCGCGGTACCGCCGGCCCGGGTCCACCCCGGGCGGTCGGCCCACGCCGACTCCACGTAGGCGGTGCGCGGGCGCAGCTCCTCGTCGACGACCAGCGCGTAGGCACGCACCGAGTCCTCGTCGGCCACGCGCAGGCTGAACAGCGCCGTGTCGGTCTCGGCCCCGTCGGAGAGTACGAGGGGGGAGCCTGCGACCGGGTCGCGGTCCACTCGGGAGAAGTCGTCGGCTGCGGCCGGCGCTGAGGCCAGTGAGCCGATCAGTGCGGAGGCTGTGAGCAGCGCGACGCACCGACGCAGTATGCCGGACATGCTCGGGCGCTCCTGTGCGATGGGTGGAAGAGGCGGAAGCCCCTACCGGCGAAATCGTGTTCCTGAGCAATCAAGACTAACGGTCCGGCACTTCCTGCACCGGTAGAACACCTCTACAGCGGCCCAATCGTGCACTGGCCGTAACATCCGTCAGGTGTGCCACACCCGGGAACGGGGCCGGCGGGCCTCTCAGCCTCGGTAGGCTGACCTGGAAGGTATGTCCTCTACGGAAACGGGTTTGCGGCGATGGCCCACGCGGTAACTCCTAGCCCTGCCAAGACCGGTGGCGACCCCACCCCGGTGGCCTATGAGCAGGCGCTGACCAGGTACGAACCCGTGCTCGGGCTGGAGACCCACATCGAGCTGGGTACCGCCTCCAAGATGTTCTGCCCCTGCCCCACGGCGTTCGGCGCCGAGCCCAACACCCAGGTGTGCCCGGTCTGCCTCGCCTTCCCGGGTTCCCTCCCGGTGGTGAACGAGAAGGCCGTGGAGGGCGCGATCCGGCTCGGCCTGGCGCTCAACTGCTCCATCGCCCCCTGGGGGCGTTTCGCCCGGAAGAACTACTTCTATCCGGACATGCCGAAGAACTACCAGATCTCGCAGTACGACGAGCCGATCTGCGTCGACGGCTACCTCGACGTCACCGTCGACACACCCGACGGCCTCCGCGAGTTCCGTGTGCAGATCGAGCGCGTCCACATGGAGGAGGACACCGGCAAGTCCTCCCACGTCGGCGGCTCCACCGGCCGTATCCACGGCGCCAGCCACTCCAACGTCGACTACAACCGCGCGGGCATCCCGCTGCTGGAGATCGTCACCAAGCCGATCACCGGCACCGACGACCTCGCGCCCCTGGTCGCCCGCGCCTACGCGGCCGAGCTGCGCGACCTGGTCCGCTCGCTCGGCATCTCCGACGTGCGCATGGAGGAGGGCTCCATGCGCTGCGACGTGAACGTCTCGATCAACGAGCGCGGCGCCGACGAGTGGGGCACCCGCAGCGAGACCAAGAACGTCAACTCCCTGCGCTCCGTCGAGCGCGCCGTGCGCTCGGAGATCGAGCGCCAGGCCGGTGTCCTCGACGCCGGGGAGCGGGTCGTGCAGGAGACCCGCCACTTCCAGGAGAACCTCGGCCGCAGCACCTCCGGCCGTTCCAAGGAAGAGGCCCAGGACTACCGCTACTTCCCGGACCCCGACCTCGTCCCGGTCGCCCCGTCCGAGGAGTGGATCGAGGAGCTGCGTGCCACCCTGCCCGAGCTGCCCGCCGCCCAGCGCGCCCGGGTCAAGGCCGAGTGGAACCTCTCCGACACCGAGCTGCGCGACCTGGTCAACGCCGACGCCATCGGTCTGGTCGAGGCGACCGTGGCCGAGGGTGCGCCCTCGGCGGAGGCCCGTAAGCTGTGGCTGAACGAGCTGTCCCGCCGCGCCACCGAGCAGGAGGTCGAGTTGGCCTCCCTGCCCATCACCCCGGCCCAGGTGGCCCGGGTCATCGCCCTGGTAGCCGAGGGCACGCTCACCAACAAGCTGGCCCGCCAGGTGGTCGAGGGTGTCCTCGCCGGCGAGGGTGAGCCCGACGCCGTCGTGGAGTCCCGCGGTCTGAAGGTCGTCAGCGACGACGGTGCCCTCGGTGCCGCCGTGGACGAGGCCATCGCCAACAACCCCGACGCCGCGGACAAGGTGCGGGGCGGCAAGGTGGCCGCTGCCGGGGCCCTGGTCGGCGCCGTCATGAAGGCCACCCGCGGGCAGGCCGACGCCGGCCGCGCCCGGGAACTCATTCTGGAGAAGCTTTCGGGCTAGCGCACCGCCAGGCGCCCCCCGGCGCGAGCCGGGGGGCGCCTGGCGGTGCGGCGTTCCCATGCCTGAACGCATGATGATCACTCGGAGTGACGGTTCTGTCGTCATCTCTCATCCGGTCCTCAATCGCTGTGTGACCTTGGTTGCGTAGGGTGTCCACGCACGGGGGGTGGGCGGTCCGGGCAGAATCCGCCTGCTGCCGTTCGTCCCGGTCCCGCGAGAATCCTGGGCGGCAACCCGCGGTGCGGCACGGCGCCGCGTCCTGATTCGAGTGATCACGAGGTGGGTGCTCCATGTTCGAGCAGAGAGCGCGACGGCGGCCCAGGGCCGCGCGGTTCGCGACGCACCCGCTGGGAGGCCAGTGATGGGTATGAGGGCACGCCGCTTGTGGTTGTTCGGGTTGGGTGCGTTTTTCCTGGTCTACCTTCTGGGAACCCTGGTCCGGGTGGGCGAGTCCACGCTGGCCGCCGCCATGGGGCAGTGGCCCACCGCAGTGGTCGCCGGAGCCGCTGGGGGATCCCTGCTGTACGCCTCGCGGCGCTGGGCGCGGACCGGTGCCGACCGGGCCGCCCACGTGGACGGGGCGGACGGATCCGCGGCGCTGCGGTTCCTCGGACTGGCCGCGCTGGCCTGGTGCGCGGGTGGTCTCACTCACGCCGTGACCCGGTCGTTCAGCGGATCCTCGGTCCTCTCTCTCACCCTGGGTGACCTTTTTGCGCTGGCGGCCCTGCCACTCTTCGTGATCGGCTTCACCCGGTTCGCCCCCTGGCCCGGGGGCCTGCGTACCGCCGTACGGCACATCATCGACAGCTACGTGTGCGCCGCCGCGGTCTTCTCGGTGGTGTGGGTCCTGCTGTTCTCCCCGTTCTACCGTGAGCTGGGCGAGGGGGCCGGCTTCCTCGGCTTCGCACTGGTCTACCCGGTCGCCGACATCGTGGTGCTGTGCCTGCTCATACCGCTGGTCTTCATGTCCCCGCACAGCACCCGACGCGCGGTGCTCGTCGCGATCGGCGCGCTCGTCGTCATCGCCGGATCGGACATGCTCGGCGCGGTGACCCGCCTGACCGGGCCACCGGTGGCGGGCGGTCTCGAACAGCCCGTGCGCTTCCTCGGCTTCGGCCTGCTGGGCGCACTGCCCTGGCTGGTGGAGCACCGGCCGGGCGCCGCCCCGCGCCGGATCACCGGCCGCGGGCTGTACCGGTTCGCCCCGGAGATCGCCGCCGTGGGCGCGGTCTTCGCGGCCACGCTGGTGCTCACGGTCTCGGCCCTGCGGCTGCCCGACGTCGCCCCGGTGCTGCCGCTGGCCGCCGGTACCGCGGTACTGGTCCTGTTGCTGCGCGTGATCGGGTTGCTGGAGGAGAACTCCACGCTCGCCCGCATGGTGCGCAACCGTGAGGGGCACTTCAACGAGCTCGCCCGTAACAGCGGCGACGTCATCCTGGTACTGGACCGCGACGGCGGCGTCCACTACATGAGCCCGGGCACTGCGGAAGCGTTCGGCTACCGGCTGGAAGACGTCCTCGCGGCTCCGGTCACCACTCTTATCCACCCCGAGGACCTGGGGCGGACCAAGGCCGTCACGGACCTGTTCACCGAGCGCGCCAGCCAGGGGGTACACCTGCGGTTGCGGGTGCGCGCCGCGGACGGGACCTGGCGGCACACCTCCTCGACGGTCTCCCTGTACGAGCAGCCGGGCGAACCCGATCGGCTGCTGGTCACGACCAGTGACATCAGCGCCCAGGTCGCCCTGCAGGACCAGGTGCAGCACCTGACCTTCCACGACGGGGTGACCGGGCTGCCCAACCGGGCCTACCTGGAGGAACGGGCCAGTGACGTGCTCGCGCACCGCGCGATCAGCGAGGAGTCCCCGGGGGACGTGGCGGTGATCTTCCTGGACCTGGACGGGTTCACGGCGGTCAACGACTCCGCCGGCCACGTGCGCGGTGACCACATGCTGGGCCAGGCCGCCCGGCGCCTGCGCGGTGAGCTGGGCACCAACGCGACCCTGGCGCGGTGGGGCGGAGACGAGTTCGCGGTTCTGGTCGAGGACGTGCCCAGGGCCCAGCAGGTGGTGGACCTGGCTGAGCGGCTGGGCCGGGTGATCGCTTCCGAACCCTTCCAGGTGGCCGACCGGGACATCGTGCTGACCGCCAGTATCGGGGTGGCCTTCGCCGAACCCGCCACGGACAGCGGTGAACTCCTGCGCAACGCCGACGTGGCGATGACCAGGGCCAAGGAGCGCGGGGTCGGGAACGTGGAGGTCTACGCCGCACACATGCACGACATGGTCGTGTCCCGGCTCGAACTCCAGATCCGACTGCGCGAGGCGCTGGCGGGCGGCGAGTTCTACCTGGAGTACCAGCCGATCGTGGACCTGGGGACCTCCCAGGTACGGGCGGTGGAGGCGCTGGTGCGCTGGGACCGCGACGGTGAGACGGTGGGTCCGGACGAGTTCCTGGGCCCCGCCGAGGAGTCGGGCCTGATCGTGCCGCTGGGGGAGTGGATCCTCCGGGAGGCCTGCGAGAAGGTCGCCGTGTGGCGGGTCTCGGACTGGGACATCGGCCTGTCGGTGAACCTGTCCGTCAAGCAGGTGCTGTCGCCGCGGTTCGTGGAGACGGTCGAGGGCGTGCTCGGCGAGTCCGGTCTGGCCGCGGGGGCGCTGACCCTGGAGGTCGACGAGGAGCTCCTTCTCGACGCCGAGGAGGACTCGGTGGAGCGCCTGGGGGAGCTGCGTGAACTGGGTGTGCGGCTGGCCATCGACGACTACGGCATGGGGTACGCCTCCCTGGCGCACCTGCGCGAGCTGAGCGTGGACGCCATCAAGATCGACCCGTCGTTCATCGCCGACCTGGGACGCGATGACACGGTCACGCTGCTCACGCACACGATCATCCAGCTCGGCCGCGACTTGGGCGTCCAGGTGGTCGCCGAGGGCATCGAGCGCCCCGAGCAGCTGGAGCAGCTCCGGGTGATGGGCTGCGACCACGGCCAGGGCTTCCTGGTCGCCCGCCCCATGCCCGCGAGCGGTGTGGAGTCCCTCGTCGGCGGCGAGGCCGGGGCGAACCTCTAGGGCGATCCGGGGCCAATGCGGATATAGCGGCGTTCACCTGCGGGAATGATGGTGCGTTCGCTACTTTTCCGGCATGCCTTCGCTCGAACACGAGTTCCCTCTCGACCTGATCCGCAACGTTCCGGGTTCCGCGGTCGAACTCCTCAAGGAGATCACTGGAAAGCCGTTGCCGGAGTACACCCGCGTGCGCTGCGACGCGGCCGAGGCCACCAGTACGGCCCTCAACTGCCTGACCTCGGACTCGGTGGTGGTCTGCGAACGTCCGCCCCGCCCCTGGGAGAAGGGGGAGGACCCGGTTCCGGTCCTGGGGATCATCGTCGAACCCCAGAACGGCAGGGACGACCACAAGTTCCTCAGTTGGCCCGCGTACGTGGCCAACACCCGCCTCCGCCTGAAGTGTCCGGTGGTTCTCCTGGTGCTCACCCCCACCTCGGGGCTGGCCAGCTACTTCTCCGGGGCGATCGACTTGGGCTGCGGTGAGGTACGCCCACTGGTGCTGGCGCTGGACACCCTCACGCCCGTCACGGACCCGGAGGCGGCCGCCGCCCGGCCGATACTGACCGTTCTGGGTCTCGCCAACAACCCGACCGAGGACGAGGCAGCGCTGGATGCGCTGCTCATGGCCCTGAAAAGCCTCGATGACTCGTCCTCCTCGCTGTACTCTGACTATGTGATCGCGGCTCTGTCGGCCACGGCCCGCGGATCTTTGGAGAAGCTGATGAAGCTGAAGGACTACGAGTTCAAGACCGAGATGATCGGACGCCCCTTCCGTGAGGGTGAGGCCAAGGGCCGTGAGGAAGGACGCGTCGAGGGACGCGTCGAGGGACGCGTCGAGGCGCTTCTGGGGTTCCTGGAGGCCCGGGGGATCGACGTACCCGAGGCGGCTCGGGAACGGATCACCGGTACGACCGACATCGCTGTGCTGGACGCCTTGTTGCGCAGGTCCGTCGACATCGAGCGGGCCGAGGAACTCTTCGAGGGCTAGCCGGTATGAGCTGTTAAGTCCTGCTTACGAATGAAACGTCAGACCCCTGCAACGTGTTCTGCGTTACACGAAGCCAGGATCTTGTTGCTGTATGTGCAGGTCAGGGCGGTCTTCTCTGGAAGGGTCTCACCGCATTCTGACATTTTGGTCTCACATGGTGAGACATTATTAAGTTCTGGTTGACGGGCCACCGCTCTGTCGGCCAATGTTGTCAACGTGCAGAGCAACTCCCTGATTCTCGTACTTGGTCGGCGCGCAGCCCACTGAGTTTCTTCTGCTGCGCGCCACCCCTCAACCGCCACCGGGCGGTGGGGGTTTTTTTATTGCCGCACCAAGGCCGAGAACCGGAACCACCATCCCCAGAGCTGCTGTACCGCTCTGGACCCTCGCTGAAGGATCTTGAGATGACCGAGCAGATGACCGGCGCCCAATCGCTGATCAGGTCCCTGGAGCACGTCGGCGTTGACACTGTCTTCGGGATTCCCGGCGGCGCCATCCTCCCCGCCTACGACCCCCTCTACGACTCGGCCAAGGTGCGCCACATCCTCATGCGGCACGAGCAGGGGGCCGGGCACGCCGCCGAGGGCTACGCCTACGCCACCGGCCGACCCGGGGTGTGCATGGCCACCAGCGGCCCCGGAGCCACCAACCTCGTCACGCCCCTGGCCGACGCCCACATGGACTCGGTTCCGATGGTCGCCATCACCGGTCAGGTCGCCTCCCCGATGATCGGCACCGACGCCTTCCAGGAAGCCGACATCTGCGGCATCACCATGCCGATCACCAAGCACAACTTCCTGGTCAAGGACGTCCGGGACATCCCCCGCACCATCGCTGAGGCCTTCCACATCGCCTCCAGCGGCCGCCCCGGCCCGGTGCTCGTCGACATCTCCAAGGACGCCCTCCAGAACGTCACCGACTTCGTCTGGCCCGAGCGCCTGGAACTGCCCGGCTACCGGCCGGTCACCAAGCCCCACGGCAAGCAGGTCCGTGAGGCCGCCCGGATGATCGCCGAAGCCAAGCGTCCGGTCCTCTACGTCGGTGGCGGCGTCCTGCGCGCCGGGGCCGCAGCCGAACTGCGCGTCCTCGCCGAACTCACCGGTGTCCCCGTCGTCACCACGCTGATGGCCCGCGGCGTCTTCCCGGACAGCCACCCGCAGTACGTGGGCATGCCCGGAATGCACGGCGACGTCGCCGCGGTCGGCTCCCTCCAGCAGGCCGACCTGATCGTCGCCCTCGGCGCCCGCTTCGACGACCGCGTCACCGGCCGGCTGGACAGCTTCGCCCCCGACGCCAAGATCGTCCACGCCGACATCGACCCGGCCGAGATCTCCAAGAACCGCCACGCGGACGTGCCCATCGTCGGCGACTGCCGTGAGGTCCTCGCCGACCTGGTCGTGGCCGTCCGCTCCGACCAGGAGAAGGGCCGCCAGGGCGACTACGAGGCCTGGTGGCACCGGCTCAAGCAGCTCCGTACCAGCTACCCCAAGGGCTTCGAGACCCCCGACGACGGCAGCCTGTCCCCGCAGGCGGTCATCCAGCGCCTCGGCCAGGTCGTCGGACCCGAGGCCACCTACGTCGCGGGCGTCGGCCAGCACCAGATGTGGGCCGCGCAGTTCATCGACTACGAGCGCCCCGGCTCCTTCGTCAACTCCGGCGGCCTCGGCACCATGGGCTTCTCCGTCCCGGCCGCCCTGGGCGCCAAGGTCGGCGACCCCGACCGCACGGTCTGGTCCGTGGACGGCGACGGCTGCTTCCAGATGACCAACCAGGAGCTCGCCACCTGCGCGATCGAGGGCATCCCGATCAAGGTCGCGGTGGTCAACAACGGCAACCTGGGCATGGTCCGCCAGTGGCAGACCCTGTTCTACGAGGGCCGCTACTCCAACACGGACCTGCAGACCTCGCCCAGGGACGAGAAGGTCCGCATCCCCGACTTCGTCCGGCTCGCCGAGGCGTACGGCTGCGTCGGCCTGCGGTGCGAGCGCCCCGAGGACATCGACGCGACCATCGAGAAGGCCATGGCGATCAACGACGCCCCGGTCGTCGTCGACTTCACCGTGAACCACGACGCCATGGTCTGGCCCATGGTCGGCCCCGGCGTCAGCAACGACAAGATCCAGTACGCGCGCGACATGGCGCCGAACTGGGAACACCAGGACTAGGAGAAGGCCGAACCACCATGAGCCGTCACACGCTTTCCGTTCTGGTCGAGGACACTCCGGGCATCCTCACCCGAGCCTCCGCCCTCTTCTCCCGTCGTGGGTTCAATATCGACTCGCTCAGTGTCAGCACCACTGAGTACACCGGACTGTCCCGGATGACGATCGTGGTCAACTGCGACCTCCACCCCTTGGAGCAGGTGACCAAACAGCTCAACAAGCTGGTCAACGTCGTCAAGATCGTGGAGATGGACACCACCGCGTCGGTGCAGCGAGAGCTGCTCCTGGTCAAGGTCAAAGCCGACGCGTCGAGCCGCACCCATGTGCTTCAGACGGCCGAGCTCTTCCGCGCGCACGTCGTGGACGTCAGCCCGGACGTCGTCGTCATCGAGGCCACCGGCGACCCCGAGAAGCTCGATGCCCTGGTCAAGAACCTGGAACCCTTCGGTATCCGGGAACTGGTGAAGTCAGGGTTGGTCGCCCTGGGACGGGGACCCCGTTCGATCACCGACCGCTCCCTGCGGGCGGTCGACCGCAGCGCCTGAGGTGTCGGAAACGGCACCGAGCTGAGCCCGAACTGAAAGGCTGTCCGGACACGGCCGGACGGCCCGCCCCCCGCCCCCGAAGAACGTGAGAAACAAGGAGCAACCCCAAGTGGCAGCACAGATGTACTACGACGACGCCGCCGACCTCGAGCTCATCCAGAGCAAGAAGGTCGCCGTGATCGGTTACGGCAGCCAGGGCCACGCGCACGCGCTGTCGCTGCGTGACTCGGGCGTGGACGTCCGGATCGGTCTGGCCGAGGGCTCCAAGAGCCGCGCCAAGGCCGAGGAGGAGGGCCTGCGGGTCCTCACCCCCGCGGAGGCCACCCGCGAGGCCGACGTCATCATGATCCTGGTCCCCGACCACATCCACCGCGACCTGTACGCCCAGGAGATCGCGCCCAACCTGGAAGCGGGCAACGCCCTCTTCTTCGGCCACGGCTTCAGCATCCGCTACGGCCTCGTCGAGGCCCCCGAGGGTGTCGACGTCGCCATGGTCGCCCCCAAGGGCCCGGGCCACCTGGTCCGTCGCCAGTACGAGGCCGGGCGCGGCGTGCCCTGCCTGGTCGCGGTCGAGAAGGACGCCAGCGGGCAGGCCTGGGACCTGGCGCTGTCGTGGGCCAAGGGCATCGGCGGCACCAAGGCCGGCGTCATCAGGACCACCTTCACCGAGGAGACCGAGACCGACCTCTTCGGCGAGCAGGTCGTCCTGTGCGGCGGCACCGAGGAGCTGGTCAAGGCCGGTTTCGCCACCCTGGTCGAGGCGGGCTACCAGCCGGAGATCGCCTACTTCGAGTGCCTGCACGAGCTCAAGCTGATCGTCGACCTCATGTACGAGGGCGGCATCTCCAAGATGAACTGGTCCATCTCGGACAACGCCGAGTACGGCGGCTACACCCGCGGTCCGCGCCTGATCACCGAGCAGACCCGCGAGGAGATGCGCAAGATCCTGGGCGAGATCCGGGACGGCAGCTACGCCAAGGAGCTCATGGACGAGTTCGACGCCGGTCAGCCGACCTTCACCAAGCGCCGTGAGGCCGAGCAGAACGAGCAGATCGAGAAGGTGGGCGCCGAGCTGCGTCCGCTGATGAGCTGGCTGAAGGCGTAATTCTTTGGTCCTCCGCTGGCGCTTCGGACCGTGTTCCTGCTTGCTTGGGTCCTCCGCTGGCGCTTCGGACCGTGTTCCTGCTTGCTTGGGGCCTCCGCTGGCGCTTCGGACCGTGTTCCTGCTTGCTTGGGGCCTCCGCTTCGCTTCGGCCCGTGTTCGGCGCCTTTGCGGAGGGATTCTTCGGACTCGTCTACGCCTGGCTCGTTCCTCGCTGGCGGCTTGACTCCTCCTGTAGAACCCTCCCCGGCGCTCGAACGAAAGAACACCCCCTGGGGTGAAGGCGGGTGGGAAGGCGCACCTGCTGTGGCTGAGAGGGCGGGAATGCCCTCTTCGGCCGAGGGGGAAAGGAACACCCTCTTCGGCTGAGGTGAGCGGGGGCACTCCCCCTGTGGGCTGAGGTGACAGGAACATCCCCACCGGCCGAGGCCGGTGGGAGAATCGTCGGGGCGGGGCGTGTGCCCCGCCCCGACGGCGTTCGCGGGGAGGGTGACCCTTCTTGCGCGGCGGCTACGTCCGATCCGCCCGACAGGCTTCCCTACCCCGCTAGTAGACTTTTGACCGGCCGTCAGACCCGGTTCGGGCAGCGCCTCCACCTGCGCGAACGGGTCATACCACCCGTAAAGGAACCTTTGTGACCAAACCCGTCGTACTCGTCGCGGAAAAGCTCTCTCCCGCCGGAATCGCGCTCCTCGAAGACGACTTCGAGGTCCGCCATGTGGACGGCGCCGACCGGTCCCAGCTGCTTCCGGCCCTGGCTGACGTCGACGCCCTGATCGTCCGCAGCGCCACCCAGGTCGACGCGGAGGCGGTCGCCGCGGCCAACCGCCTCCAGGTCGTCGCCCGTGCCGGTGTGGGCCTGGACAACGTGGACGTCGACGCCGCCACCAAGGCCGGCGTCCTGGTCGTCAACGCCCCGACCTCCAACATCATCAGCGCCGCCGAGCAGGCCATCAACCTCCTCCTCGCCAGCGCGCGCAACACCGCCCCCGCGCACAACGCCCTCATCAACGGTGAGTGGAAGCGGTCCAAGTACACGGGTGTGGAACTCTACGAGAAGGTCGTCGGTGTCGTCGGCCTCGGCCGGATCGGCGCCCTGGTCGCCCAGCGCCTGCTGGCCTTCGGTACCAGGGTCATTGCCTACGACCCGTTCGTGCAGCCCGCCCGCGCCGCGCAGATCGGCGTCGAGATGGTGACGCTGGACGAGCTGTTGGAGCAAAGCGACTTCATCACCATCCACCTGCCCAAGAACAAGGACACCCTGGGCCTGATCGGTGACGAGGCGCTGAGCAAGGTCAAGCCCTCGGTTCGGGTCATCAACGCCGCACGCGGCGGCATCCTCGACGAGGACGCGCTGTACCGGGCGCTCAAGGACGGCCGGGTGGCCGGTGCGGGCATCGACGTGTTCGCCAAGGAGCCCACCACGGACAGCCCGCTGTTCGAGTTCGAGAACGTCGTCGTGGCCCCGCACCTGGGTGCGAGCACCACCGAGGCGCAGGAGAAAGCGGGCACGCAGGTGGCCCGGTCGGTGAAGCTGGCCCTGTCGGGCGAGTTCGTTCCGGACGCGGTGAACGTGCAGGGCACCGGTGTCGCGGAGGAGATCAAGCCGGGGCTGCCGCTGACCGAGAAGCTCGGCCGGGTGTTCACCTCGCTGGCCGGTGCGCTCGCCGCCCGGATCGACGTCGAGGTGCGCGGCGAGATCGCCCAGCACGACGTCAAGGTCCTGGAGCTGGCCGCGCTCAAGGGCGTGTTCACCGACGTGGTCGAGGACACCGTGACCTTCGTGAACGCGCCGCTGCTCGCCAAGGAGCGCGGTGTCGAGGTCAACCTGGTCACCAGCGACGACAGCAGCGACTGGCGCAACCTGATCTCCGTGCGCGGTGTCCTGTCCGACGGGACCCGCGTGTCCGTGTCGGGTACGCTGACCGGCCCCCGCCAGTCCGAGAAGCTGGTGGAGATCAACAACTACACGATGGAGATCGGCCTCGACGAGCACATGGTCTTCCTCTCCTACGAGGACCGTCCGGGCATCGTCGGCAAGGTCGGCGCGCTGCTCGGCGACGCCGAGGTCAACATCGCCGGAATGCAGGTCATCCGGGACCAGGAGGGCGGCAAGGCGCTGATCGCCCTGACCGTCGACTCCGCGGTGCCGGACGAGATCCTCGGTTCGATCTCCGCCGAGATCGACGCGGAGATCGCCCGTCAGATCGACCTGGAGGACTAGGAGCCTCCGACAGGCACGGCCCCGCGACCCACACGGCACCAGCCGGTGGGGTGCGGGGCCTCCGTGTGTTCGGTGCGCGTCCTTCGGGCGGCCCGTGACGTCGTCGGCGGACTCCGTGGCGCCGTGGGATCACGGGATTTTCAGATCCTTCGGCAAAAGTCTTGTTTTTCCTGATTCTTCGCTTTTCGGAAAGGGTCTACTTTCGCTTTTATCGCATTGAATGCGATGCGTTTTGCCGGGTCCGATCCTTTCGCTGTTGTCGCACTGGCCTGGCCAGGGCCGGTCAGATATTGGTAAACAACGACGCCTTCCCCGTGTCCTGTGAGCGTGTTCCCGATTTCGATGGAACGCTGTTCCCACATCGACATGGATGGGGTTTGCAATGCGATTCCTGAGGCGGCGTAACGTCCTTTTGTCCACCGTTCCCGTGCTCGCCGTGTCCGGGGTGCTCGGCCTGCTGCTGGCCTACCGTCTGATCGACGTGTGGTCGGCGGCGCAGCTCCTGCTGCTGACCGTGCTCTGCGGGCTGGTGCTGCTCCTGGCCGTCCAGATCCGGCGTACCAGCGTCCAGATGCGGCAGCTGCGCCGCGGTTTCGACCGGCAGCTGCGCGAGGTCGCCGAGATCGCGGGCGAGAACCGGGCCGAGCTCTTCGGCCGGGCCGACGACCTGGCCGACCGGCTGGACGCGGTGGCCGAGTCGGTGGCCGAGCTGCGCACGGACCCCGGCGGACGGGTGTCGGACGTCCAGGTGATGGGGAGCGCTTCGGTCCCCGCCCGGGCGGCCTCGTGATGGACGGGGCCCTGGCCGAGGCCCTCCGGGCCCGCGGGCCGGGGAACCTCCTGCTCTGCCATCTCGGAGCGGGTACGGCGGGCCCCGCCCGTCCGGAGCCGCGGACCGAGGTCGTCGATCTGCGGAGCGCGGCCGGGCGTACCTTCGAGGATCCAGTCACGGGTGTCGCCGTCCTCGTGGCGACCCCGGCGGATCTGCGTGCGGCCGTCCCCCTGAGCGGCACCCTGCCGTCGGCGACCGACGTCAGGGTGGTGGTCGCGGCCTCGGCCCCGCACAGCGGACCGCCCTTCCCGGTGGTCCCCGGGCTGGGGCAGTGGGAGAGCCTGCTCGACTTCAGGGTGAACCGTCTGCCGGACCGGGGGTGGTCGTGCGCCTTCGCCTTCGCCGATCCGGTGGAGGTGCAGGTGGTCCTCCGGGCGGTGGCCCAGGGAATGGTGGGCGGCCGACGGGACCAGGCGGCGCCACAAGAGGAGTTCCCGGACGTTCCCGTGGCCGCCGGACCCAGCTGGGAGGGGTTGGGCAGCCCCGGCGCGTTGACCGGGCGCGGCACGCTGCTG
This sequence comes from Nocardiopsis moroccensis, assembly GCF_055763695.1. Lineage (NCBI taxonomy): Bacteria > Bacillati > Actinomycetota > Actinomycetes > Streptosporangiales > Nocardiopsidaceae > Nocardiopsis > Nocardiopsis moroccensis. The sequence goes on from NZ_CP199747.1 coordinate 5,941,157, forward strand.
GACCTGTCGGTGGAGGATGTTCCGGCGGTGGATGAGCGGGTGGTGAATCCGGTGGGGTTCTCCAGGGCGGCGAAGCCCAAGGTGGGGCGGTTGGTTTCGCGGGGTGGCCGGTGGGTGTTGTCCGTGGGCGGTGGGGTGCGTTGGCGGGTGCCGGATGACGGTGCTGTGACTGATGTGGATGTGGCTGCGCTGCGTGATCTGCGTGCGGTGCGGGTGGAGTGGGGTCGGCACAGCGGGCCGGTGGCTGCGGTGCGGGTGGTGGCCGGACTCGCCGCGGCGGGGATACCCCTGGTGAGCGGGCCGGTGCCCGGATGGGCCCGGCGCCTGGGCGGGGAACTGTCGGACCTCGTCGCCTCCGCCGAGGAACGGCGGATGGCTGACCCGCAGCTGCGGGAGGAGCACAGCATCCGGTTGCGGCGGGCGGCGCTGCGGCTGCACGGGCAGCACGCGCGGGCCCGTCGTCTCTCCTTCCGGCGGGGCACACCGATGCCCCCGGACCCTCCGGTGTCGGTGGTGTTGTGTACGCGGCGGCCGGAGATGGTGGGGTTCGCGTTGCGGCAGGTGGCCCGCCAGCGGGGTGTGGACGTGGAGGTCGTGCTGGCGTTGCACGGGTTCGGGCCGGACGCGCCGGGGGTGGCGGAGGCGATCGCGGACTTTCGGCGGAGCGGGCGCCCCCTCGTGGTGTGGGAGCCGGGTGAGGATCTGGTTCTCGGTTCGGTGCTCAACGGGGCGATCGCGCGGGCGAGTGGTGCGTTGGTGGCGAAGATGGACGATGACGACTGGTACGGGCCCGACCACCTGTCGGATCTGGTGCTGGCCCGCCGCTACTCCGGCGCCGACCTGGTCGGAACCATCGCCTCCTTCGTCTACCTGGAACCCCTCGACCGGACCGTGCGCCTGGCCGGGACCACCGAGGCCCTCCATCACAAGTCCGCCGGGGGCACCCTGCTGACGGACCGCCGGACACTGGAGGAGGTGGGCGGCTTCCAGCCGGTGCCCACGGCCGAGGACACCCGGATGCTGGCGGCGATCCAGCGCATGGGCGGCCGTATCCACCGCGGGCACGGCTGCAACTACGTGCTCCGGCGCCAGGCGTCCGGACACACCTGGGGTGTCGACGCGGGCTACTTCCTACGGCTGTGCGGGCAGCAGCAGCTCCCGGGATGGCGGCCCAGCGCGCTGCTGGAACCCGCCTCCGAGGACCTGCCGTCGACCGGGTCGGCCGGTACCTGGACGGATCTGGCCGAACTCGACGAGGGGCGGGCCCGTGCCGTGGGGGCGGTGCGGTGATCGAGACGCTGCTGGTCGAGGCGCTGCGGGCGCACGGAGCACGGACGGCCCTGGTCGGCCACGTGGGGCAGGGCGCCGCCGGGGCCGTCGAAGAGGTGGCCCGGGCGGCCGGGGTCCGGGCCCTGGACCTGGGGCCGGGCGGAGCCGGGACGGACGGTGGGCCGGGCCGGACGGTCGACCTGGTCGTGCTCGTCGCGGCGACCCCGGCCGATCTGCGCGCGGCTGTCCCCCTGAACAGCGGGCTCCCTCAGGCAGCCGCAATCGCGGTCGCCGTACTGGAAACCGCGCCGCGCCAGGGCCCACCCCTGCCCTCGCCGCCGGGCCTGGGGCAGTGGGAGGGGCTGCTGGGCTCGCGGACGCGCCGGTTGCCGGACGAGGGCTGGCTGTGGGAGTTCGCCTTCACCGACCCGGTCGAGGCGGCCGAGGTGCTGGCGGCGCTGGCACGCGGGCTGGTGGGGGGCCTTCGGAGCCCGGCGGAACCCGCACCGTCCGACACGGAGGACCGTTCGGTGGCCGCCCTGTCCTGGCGGTGTCTGGGCGAGCCGGGAGCGGTGAGCGGGTCCGTGGTGTCCCCCCGTCTGTCGGTGGAGGATGTTCCGGCGGTGGATGAGCGGGTGGTGAATCCGGTGGGGTTCTCCAGGGCGGCGAAGCCCAAGGTGGGGCGGTTGGTTTCGCGGGGTGGCCGGTGGGTGTTGTCCGTGGGCGGTGGGGTGCGTTGGCGGGTGCCGGATGACGGTGCTGTGACTGATGTGGATGTGGCTGCGCTGCGTGATCTGCGTGCGGTGCGGGTGGAGTGGGGTCGGCACAGCGGGCCGGTGGCTGCGGTGCGGGTGGTGGCCGGACTCGCCGCGGCGGGGATACCCCTGGTGAGCGCCCGACCGCCGATGTGGGCACGGCCGCTGGGAGAGGAACTCCACGACCTTCTCTCCTGGTCGCGCGAGGAGGAACTCGCCGACGAACTGCTGCGGGAGGAGCACAGCATCCGGTTGCGGCGGGCGGCGCTGCGGCTGCACGGGCAGCACGCGCGGGCCCGTCGTCTCTCCTTCCGGCGGGGCACACCGATGCCCCCGGACCCTCCGGTGTCGGTGGTGTTGTGTACGCGGCGGCCGGAGATGGTGGGGTTCGCGTTGCGGCAGGTGGCCCGCCAGCGGGGTGTGGACGTGGAGGTCGTGCTGGCGTTGCACGGGTTCGGGCCGGACGCGCCGGGGGTGGCGGAGGCGATCGCGGACTTTCGGCGGAGCGGGCGCCCCCTCGTGGTGTGGGAGCCGGGTGAGGATCTGGTTCTCGGTTCGGTGCTCAACGGGGCGATCGCGCGGGCGAGTGGTGCGTTGGTGGCGAAGATGGACGATGACGACTGGTACGGGCCCGACCACCTGTCGGATCTGGTGCTGGCCCGCCGCTACTCCGGCGCCGACCTGGTCGGTTGTGCGACGGAGTACCACCACCTGGAACCGCTGGGCGTCACCGTGCGGCGACTGGTCCCCTCCGAACGCTTCGCCCGGCACGTGACCGGCGCCGCGATGCTGACCGACCGCACGGTCCTGGAGGAGGTCGGCGGTTTCCGGCCGATGGGGCTCGGTGAGGACAACGCCCTTCTCGACGACGTACGGGACATGGGTGGTTCGATTTACCGCACCCACGGTCTGGGATGCGTCATCCGTCGCAGGAGAACGGGCCACACCTGGCACGAGGCGCCCGGCTACTTCCTGCGGGAGCCCCAGCGCCAGTGGCGTGGCTGGCGGCCCAGCGCTCTGCTGGAGCCCGATCCCGGGGACGTGCCGACCACGGAACCCGACGCCACGGCACCGGAGACGACGACACCTGACCCGACAGCACAGGGGAGCGACCGATGACGCTTGTCCAGAGCGGCCCCGTGCGGACGCTGTCCGCCCCGCGCCCGCTCATCCGCCGTAACGACTATTCGGTGTTGGAGCCGCCGCTGTTGGGGGAGTGGCGGCCCGAGCTGTCGGTGGGCGTGGTCATTCCGGCCTACGGCGGGCAGGAGAAGCTGGATCTGACCCTGGCGTCGTTGGCGGCGCAGAGTTATCCGGCTGACCTGATGGAGGTCGTGGTGGTGGACGACGGCAGTGATCCGGCGCTGCGGCTGCCACCGATCCGCCCCGAGCACACCCGGATCGTGCCGAGCCTGCCCGGTGGCTGGGCGCGCGGACACGCGGTGAACTCCGGCGCCGCGGTCTCCGACGCCGACGTGCTGCTGTTCTTCGACGCGGACATGATCGCCTTCCGGGAGCACGTCGAGGCGCAGATGCGCTGGCACCATCTGGCCGACTACCTCGCCGTCACCGGCCATCTGCGCTGCGTCGACCACACGCTCGGGGAGTTGGAACCGGCCGGGGTGCTCGACGCGGTGCGCCGGGGGGAGCCGGAGGCACTGGTCGATGGGCCGGGCGAGGAACTGGAGTGGCTGCGCCGCGCCTACAGGCGGACCAAGGGTCTGCGTACCGTCGGCCACACGGCGTTCCGCTACTTCATCGGTGGTACCGGGTCGGTGCGTCGCACGTTCTTCGAGGAGTCCGGTGGGGCCGCGGCCGAACTGGTTCTGGGTGAGGACACCCACCTGGGGTACCGGTTCGCCCAGCACGGTGCGGTCTTCGTCCCCGAGACGGAGGCCGGCAGCTGGCACCTGGGCCTGCCGCAGATGGAGAGCCGCAGGGAGGACGGAGTCCGGTTCCGCCGCCCCTTCGTCGGGACCAGGCTTCCCCTCATCGGGGAGCACCGGGCCCTGCCGGGCCGGCAGTGGCAGGTGCCACGGGTCGACGCGGTGGTCGACGCCACGCGGGCCCGGTTCGACGAGGTGGCGGAGACGGTGGACGCACTGCTGACCGGTGAGGTGTGCGACCTGCGGATCCGGTTGGTGGGCGAGTGGTGGCGGGTGACACCCGGGCGGCACGCGGTCCTGGACGACCCGGCGGTGCACGTACGGCTCCTCCACGAGAACTACCGGTGCGAACCGAGGGTGGAGTTCGTGCAGGCCGATCCCGAACCGGATCCGGAGGTGCCCTTCCGGCTGCTGCTCGCTCCCGGTCAGGCCCCGGCCCCGCAGGGGGTGCGCCAGATGATCGCGAAGGCGGACGAGGCGAACGCGGGGCTGGTACGCGCCACCGCGCCCGGTGACGACCTGGGCGGGCCCCGGCTGGAGCGCACGGCGGCCTTCGCCCGCGCCCGACGGCTGGGGGCCGGGGAGGCCGACCTGGAGGCCGTGGTGGACGAGGTCTTCGGGGTGCACTGGGTCGACGGCGAGTCGGTGCTGTTCACCCCGGAGGAAGAGGTGGAGGAGCCCCCGCCGGACTGGAGGGTGCTGTTGGAGCGGGCCCAGGCCAGGGTCGAGGCGCACCGGGCCCGGGCCGAACGGCTGGAGGGCCGGTTCCGCTGGTTGACCAGGAGTCGCACCGGCCGGCTCCTGCGCCGGATGATCGGTTGAGGACGGGGGCAGCGCATGGCGAGCAAGGACGCACGGGGCACGGGGGCCGTTTTCGGGGCGCCGACGGGGATGGGGCCCGGCAGGCAACCCAGGCTGTGCCGTAACGACTATTCGGTGTTGGAGCCGCCGCTGTTGGGGGAGTGGCGGCCCGAGTTGTCGGTGAGTGTGGTCATTCCGGCCTACGGCGGGCAGGAGAAGCTGGATCTGACCCTGGCGTCGTTGGCGGCGCAGAGTTATCCGGCTGACCTGATGGAGGTCGTGGTGGTGGACGACGGCAGTGATCCGGCGCTGCGGCTGCCACCGATCCGCCCCGAACACACGCGCCTGGTCCTCGCTCCGGAAGAGGGTTGGGGGCCGGGGCACGCGGTGCGGACGGGGGTGGCGGCCTGTACGGCACCGGTCGTGCTGCGGCTGGACGCCGACGTGGTCGTCGGTCGCCGACACGTCGAGGCGCAGATGCGCTGGCACCACCTGGCCGACTACCTCGTCGTCATGGGCCGGGTCGTGTACAGCGAGGATCCGGGCACCGGGCTCGCCCCCGCCGAGGTGTACGAGCGCGTGCGCCGGGCGGAGACGGCCGACCTCCTGGACCAGGGCTCGGCCGACATGGCGTGGATCACCGAGGTGCTGGAGCGGACCGACGGTCTTCGGTCGGCGGGCCACCGGGCCTGGGAGGTGTTCACGGGGGCCACGGCCTCGATGCCGCGAGAACTGTTCGAGGCCGCCGGCGGCACGTCGCCGGACCTGGTCATGGGGGAGGACAGCGAGCTCGGGTACCGGCTCTCCCAACGGGGCGCGGTGTTCGTCCCCGAACACGTGGCCCACGGCCTGCACCTGGGACGGCCGACGACGGAGCGGCGCCGGGAGGAGGCGGCGCGCTACCGGCGCCCCTTCGTGGAGAACCGGCTGCCCCGGCAGTACACCCGCCGCAGGGCCCCCGGCCGGACCTGGCAGGTGCCCTTCGTCGACGTGGTGGTCGACACGGTCGGCCGCCGGTTCGACGACGTGACCGAGACAGTGGACGGGCTGTTGGCCGGTGACGTGGCCGACATCCGGATCACTCTGGTGGGCGACTGGCGGCTGGTGGTGCCGGGGCGGCACGCCACGATCGACGATCCGGCGGTGGACGTGCGGCTGATCCACGAGAACTACCGGTGCGAACCGAGGGTGGTCTTCGCCGGGGCCGAGCCGGAGACCGATCCGGACGTGCCCTTCAGGCTGCTGCTGTCGCCCGGGGTGCGCCCGAGTCGGAGCGCGGTGCGCGCCCTGACGGGGGCGGCGGACCGGGAGGGCGCCGGGCTCGTCCGGGTGCCGGGTGCGGGTGGACGGTCCCACCCCCTGAGGTTGGAGCGCACGGCGGCCTTCGCCCGGGCACGACACCTGGGAGCGGGCGCGGCGGATCGCGACGCCGCCGTGGCCGAACTGTGGGGTGTCCACGTGCTGGACCGCTCCGAGGTCCTCGCCGCCGAGGAGGACGGGGAGAGGCCGCCGAAGGGCTGGCACAGGAAGATGCGCAAGGCGGAGCGGGACGCGGAGCGGTGGCGGAAGGAGTCCGACAGGTGGGAGCGGCGGATCCGGGCGCTGACGCAGGGGCGCTGCGGGTGGCTGCTGCTCTGTGGTCTCCGGAGCGGCACGCGGGGTCTGCGGAGGTGAGCGCGGGCGACTAGTCCGTTAAGTCGCTTTGTTTGCGCCGCTGTGAACTGAGGAAACATAAATCAGTCTCACTATGTGATATGTCCTGGCCAGATAGTTGGACATCCGATATTCTGTCGTCCTAAGAGTCAGTGGCATCGGCTCCACCGCCGGATGCCGCCGTTTCCCGCTTCGCCGGCCCCACCGGGCCCGCGCCGGGGTGGGTAGTCCTCTTTCGTGGCCACCGCCGCCCACGCGGCCAGCGCGCCGCCCGGGACCACCGGGCCCCGTGGTCTGGCCTCTCGTTTCCTGAGCTCCGCGGCCGTTTCGTACGCGCCGCCGGTCACGTACCGCACCCGGAGGATCACATGTACGACATGATCGAGTACCCGTCCACGCCCGACTCCGAGGACGAGATCGCCCGCGCTCTCCAGGACGCGATCAACCGCCGCGACTAGGGGGCGGTTCGCGCCCCTTTGTCCTGGACGGGAGGTGGGGCGGCGGTGGCGGTCCTCGGAGGCCGGTACAGTTGTCTCACCTACTGTTCATCTGATCTCGCCATTTGAGAAGTCATGGCGGGGTCACATCTGAGTTAGAGGCAGTCCGTATGGCAGCGCGCACCGTGAAACTGGCCGTCATCCCCGGTGACGGGATCGGCTCCGAGGTGGTCGCCGAAGGCCTCAAGGTGCTGGAGGCCGCGTCCTCCCAGTACGACCTGGCCATCGAGACCACCGAGTACGAACTGGGCGCCAGGCTCTGGCACCGCACCGGTGAGACGCTGCCCGACTCGGTCGCCGCCGAACTGCGCCGGCACGAGGCGATCTTCCTGGGCGCGGTCGGCGACCCGTCCGTCCCCAGCGGGGTCCTGGAGCGCGGCCTGCTGCTCCGCCTGCGGTTCGACTTCGACCACTACGTCAACCTGCGCCCCGTGCGCCTCTACCCCGGGGTGGAGAGCCCGCTGGCGGGCGTGGCCCCCGAGGACATCGACATGCTGGTCGTGCGCGAGGGCACCGAGGGCCCCTACGCGGGCGCCGGCGGCGTCCTGCGCAGGGGCACCCCGCACGAGATCGCCACCCAGGACAGCGTGAACACCCGCTTCGGTGTCGAGCGCGTGGTCCGCTACGCCTTCGCCAAGGCCGCGGAACGCCCCCGCCAGAAGCTGACCCTGGTGCACAAGGACAACGTCCTCACCTTCGCCGGCGAGCTGTGGCAACGCACCGTCAAGGAGGTCGGGGCCGAGTACCCGCAGGTCAGCGTGGACTACTGCCACGTCGACGCCGCCGCGATGTTCTTCGTCAACCAGCCCGGCCGCTTCGACGTGGTCGTCACCGACAACCTGTTCGGCGACATCATCACCGACATCGGCGCCGCCATCACCGGAGGCATCGGCCTGGCCGCGAGCGGTAACATCAACCCGGACAAAACCTTCCCCAGCATGTTCGAGCCGGTCCACGGTTCGGCTCCGGACATCGCGGGCCAGGGCAAGGCGGACCCGACCGCCACGGTGCTCTCGGCCGCGACCATGCTGGACCACCTGGGGGTGCCCGAGGCCGCGCGCCGTATCGAGGATGCGGTCTCGGCGGACCTGAAGACCCGCGCCCAGGACGGCGCGGTCCGCTCCACCTCCCAGATCGGCGACGACCTCGCCGCGCGAGTAGCCGAGCAGGGCTGACGCGACCACCGTCGGCCCTGCCCCTTCGAGGCGCGGCCGACGGCGGGAGCCGGCGGTGACCACCATCGGGCGCGCCTGGAGACACTCCAGCGCGCCCGCTGTCCGTCCGGCTCCGGTCTGGCACCGGGGGCGCTCTTCCGACACACTGGATCCCAGGTCGGCGGCGCTGCCGACCCGTTGCACCCGAGAGGACCACCGACAACATGAACAACAACACCACCACCACTGGGTTGACGTTCGACATCCAGCTCTCCGACCGGCGGAAGACCCCGCAGGAGCGCGAGGCACTGCTGGAGAACCCCGGGTTCGGTCAGGTGTTCACCGACCACATGGTGAGCATCCGTTACACGGAGGGCAAGGGCTGGCACGACGCCAAGCTGGAGCCGTACGGTCCGCTGAGCCTGGACCCGGCCACGGCCTCCCTGCACTACGCCCAGGAGATCTTCGAGGGGCTCAAGGCCTACCGCCACCCCGACGGCTCGCTGGCCTCGTTCCGCCCGGAGGCCAACGCGGCCCGCTTCAACCGCAGCGCGGCCCGGATGGCCATGCCGGAGCTGCCCGAGGAACTCTTCCTCAAGTCGATCGAGCTCCTGCTCGAACACGACGGGGAATGGGTTCCGACCAAGGAGTACTTCAGCCTCTACCTGCGGCCGTTCATGGTCGCCACCGACGTGGGCCTCGGGGTCAACAACCCCTCGCGCAGCTACGTCTACCTGCTCATCGCCTCGCCGGTGGGCTCCTACTTCTCCGGCGGCGTCAAGCCGGTGACGGTCTGGCTGTCCAAGGACTTCACCCGTGCCGCCCCGGGCGGCACCGGGGCCGCGAAGTTCGCGGGCAACTACGCCGCGAGCTTCCTCGCCCAGGCCCAGGCGGTCGAGAAGGGCTGCGACCAGGTCGTGTGGCTCGACGCCCGCGAGCACCGCTGGGTCGAGGAGATGGGCGGCATGAACCTGTGGTTCGTGTTCGGCGAGGGGGAGAACGCCCGCCTGCGCACGCCCCCGCTGACCGGCACCCTGCTGCCGGGCATCACCCGCGAGTCGCTGCTGACCCTCGCCCCCGACCTGGGCATCCCGGCGGAGGAGAAGCCGCTGTCGATCGAGGAGTGGAAGGCGGCCGCCGAGTCCGGTGAGATGACCGAGGTCTTCGCCTGCGGCACCGCGGCCGTGATCACCCCGGTCGGCCGGGTCAGGAGCGACGAGGGCGAGTTCACCGTCGGTGACGGCGAGCCCGGCCCGGTCACCATGCGCCTGCGCGAGGAGCTGGTGGGCCTGCAGACCGGCCTGCGCAGCGACAAGTACGGCTGGATCACCCGCTTCTAGCCCGAAACCGGGCTTCTGGGAACCACGCGAGCCGAGGACCCGGCAAGGGCCGCCACCGAGACCCGGTGGCGGCCCTCCGTGTGTCCTGCCCGCTGGATATCCTGCTCCGGCCCGCTCCGCACCCCGTCATCCCCTTCCCCCGAGGAGCCCTCCGTGCCCGAACCCACCGCTTCCTCCGTCCCCGGGAGCGACGGACCCGCCGCCTCCGCGGCGGACGAGAAGACCGCGCCCCGCACACCCTTCTCCTGGCCCGCCCGAGTGGCCCTGGTGGCCTCCGCCGGACTGGTGGTGGGCGGTGCGGCTTTCACCGCCACCGAGGTGGCCGCCGCTCTCTCCCCGCCCGGCCCGGCCCGGAGCGTGGCCGAGAACGAGGACGCGAGTTCCTCCGAACGCCGTACCACCCCGCTGACCGGTACCGCCGAGCCCGAGGACCCCCAGCACAAGGAGGAGGCCGAGGGCGAGCAGGCGGCCGAGCACGCCGCGGACACCCCGGATCAGGCTTCAGGGCAACAGGATTCGGGCGGCGCCACGCCCCCTGAAACCGGCGGAGGAGCCCCGGGAGCCCTCTCCGAGGGCGACCCGGGGTGGGTCGACCCCCGCGAGGAGATCCTGGAGGAGATGCTCAACACCCCGCAGGAGCGCCCGCCGATGGAACCGCAGATCACCCAGGAGGAGCTCGACGCCCTACGGGAGGCCGAGGAAGCCGACGTGGTGGTGCAGGTGCCCGAGTTCGACTACTCGGAGTTCCACGAAGTGGCCCCTGACGCCCGGTAGCCCCTGACAACCGCCCCCGGCCCACGTCTCGCGAAGCACGAAGGGCTGCCCGGAACCACTGGGCGGCCCGCACCGCTTTCTGGGTGCCGGGCTGCACTTTTGTCCGTTCTAAGAAATTTTCATCTCGCAGTGTGAGACATATGGGCCCCGAACTGCGTCTCTCCGCCGCCCGTGTGGCACACTGGCCGCATGCTGTCCCAGGTACTCATTATTTTGGGGCGCGCTGGCTGACGACTTCCCGCGTACCGCAGGGAAGAAACCGGACCCTGCCAGCGCGCTGACCTCTCGTGTCCACGAGGGGTCTTTTTTGTTGGCCGGGCCCGCCACACACAGCATCAACCGGGAGTTCCACCCATGAGGAACGACAGTTTCCACGTCTTCGACACCACGCTGCGCGACGGAGCCCAGCGCGAGGGGATCAACCTCCGGGTCTCCGACAAGCTGGCCATCGCGAAGCTGCTCGACGATTTCGGAGTGGCGTTCATCGAGGGCGGATGGCCCGGGGCCAACCCCAAGGACACCGAGTTCTTCCAGCGGGCTTCACAAGAGCTCACGCTGGAGCACGCGCGACTCACCGCCTTCGGCGCGACCCGCCGGGCCGGTGTGAGGGCCGCCGACGACCCCCAGGTGGCCGCACTGCGCGACAGCGGCGCGTCGGTCGTCACTCTTGTCGCCAAGAGCGACGACCGACACGTCGAACGTGCCCTGCGCACGACCCTCGACGAGAACCTCGCCATGGTCGCCGACACCGTTTCGCACCTGTGCGAGCACGGGCAGCGCGTGTTCGTCGACTGCGAGCACTTCTTCGACGGCTACCACCACAACCCCGAGTACGCCCTGTCCGTGGTCCGGGCCGCCGCCGACGCCGGCGCCGACGTGGTCGTCCTGTGCGACACCAACGGGGGCATGCTCCCCGCCGACGTCACCCGGGTGGTCACCGAGGTGCTGGAGGCCACCGGCGCCCGCCTGGGCATCCACGCCCAGGACGACACCGGCTGCGCGGTCGCCAACACCCTGGCCGCGGTGGACGCGGGCGCCACCCACGTCCAGTGCACCGCCAACGGCTACGGCGAGCGCGTGGGCAACGCCAACCTCTTCTCCGTGGTCGGCGCGCTCACCCTCAAGCGGGGCCACGAGGTCCTGCCCGAGGGCTGCCTGGCCGAGATGACCCGCGTGGCCACCGCCATCGCCGAGATCGTCAACCTCGCCCCCGACACCCACCAGCCCTACGTGGGGGTGTCGGCCTTCGCGCACAAGGCGGGGCTGCACGCCTCGGCCATCAAGGTCGACCCCGACCTCTACCAGCACACCGACCCCGAACTGGTCGGCAACCGTATGCGGATGCTCGTCTCCGACATGGCCGGGCGCGCTTCGATCGAGCTCAAGGCCCAGGAGCTGGGGCTGGACCTGTCCGGCGACAAGGCCCTGTCCGGGCGGGTCGTGGAGCGGGTCAAGGGCCTGGAACTGTCCGGTTACAGCTTCGAGGCGGCCGACGCCTCCCTGGAGCTGCTGCTGCGTGAGGAGCTCGGCGAACCGGTCCGCTACTTCGACACCGAGTCCTGGCGCGTCATCACCGAGCGCCGCCCGACCGCCGGGACCAGCCCCCTGTCCAGCGACTACGAGAGCCTTTCCGAGGCCACCGTCAAGCTCCGGGTCAAGGGCGAGCGGGTCATTGCCACCTCGGAGGGCAACGGTCCGGTCAACGCCCTGGACCGGGCGCTGCGCAGTTCGATGGAGAGCGTCTACACGGCCCTGGCCGGACTGGAGCTGACCGACTACAAGGTCCGCATCCTGGAAGGCTCCTCGGGCACCAACGCGATCACCCGGATCCTGGTCAGCTTCAGCGACGGCAACGAGGAGTGGACGACCGTGGGCGTGGGGCCGAACGTCGTCGACGCCTCCTGGGTCGCGCTGGAACAGGCCATCACCTACGGGCTCCTGCGCCAGGGCTACCCGCAGGGCTGAGCCCGGGCCCGGTACCGCCGCGCGGCCGTCCGACCGACAGCGGATCGGGCGGCCGCGTCCCGTCTGTGGAGCACCCGACTGTGGGTTGCCTGTGAGTAAGGCAGTCCTGCCCACGGGGCCATGGCGCGCGTGTCCCCGATCACCCGATACTGCGAACTTTGGAGTCGTCTGTGTGCGGGTGGTGACGGATGCGGGGCATAACCGATACGCGCCTCCGCGTTGGCACGCAGTTCGCCTCACCGCGAACCGCAGGTCACCTGCCCCGTGAAGACTGCGGGGCGTGTCCTCACCCACCATCCGACGGGGCGGGGGGAACGGCGTGACCACCGACCGGGTGGCCCGACGCCGCTCCGTACCGCCGTCATCCCCCGAGTCCTGGTCCCGACGAGCCCGCCCCGGACGGGACACCCTGCTCGCCTGGGGGTTCCTCGGACCCTCCGTGGCGGTCTTCGCGCTCTTCCTGGTCTATCCGCTGGGGCGCACCGTCTACCTGTCGATGCACGGCAACGACATCATCGGTCAACCCAACCGCTTCGTCGGCCTGAGCCACTTCGCGGAGATGGCCTCGCCCGAGTTCGCCCAGGTCCTCCTCACGACACTGGTGTTCACCCTCGCCGTCGTCGTCCCCGGGATCATCGGTGCCCTCGCGATCGTCCTCCTCCTGGAAGGAGTCCTGGTCGGAGGAACCGGATCGGAGTCCTCCGCCGGCGGCCGCGGGGCACTCCAGAGGTTCCTGCGCGGCGCCTTCGCACTGCCCTTCGCGTTCTCCGTGGCCAGCGCCTCAGTGATCTTCGCGGTCTTCTACAGCCCGGGGAACAGCGTGCTCAACGGCGTCCTGTACCGCCTGGGCCTGGACCCGGTCCCGTGGCTGACCTCCCAGGAGATGGCCCTGTGGTCGGTCGCCCTCACCACGGTCTGGATGAACCTGGGGTACGGGGTCCTGGTGCTCGCCGCCGGAATCGGTGCGATCCCCCGGGAGGTCAACGAGGCCGCCCGTATCGACGGGGCCACCGGGCCGCGTCTGGCCTGGAACGTCACCGTCCCGCTGCTCGGACCCCAGCTCTTCTTCCTGGTGGTGATCTCCACCATCAACGCGCTCCAGAGCTTCGGGCAGATCCACATCCTCACCGCCGGTGGTCCGGTCGGTTCCACGACGACCCTGGTCTACTCCATCTACCAGGACGCCTTCGCGTACGGAACCAGCGACTTCGGCCGCGCCAGCGCCCAGGCGCTCGTCCTGCTGCTGGTGGTCCTGGTGTGCACCGCGATCCAGTTCGGCGCCGTCGAGCGGAAGGTGCACTACTCGTGATCCGCACGCCCGCCGCAGCCCGCGGCACCGCCGACCAACCCGTGCGCCCCCGGCAGCCGGGCGCCCGCACGCGCCACCGGCGCGGTCCCGGAGCCGTCCTCGGCCGGGTCCTGCTGTACTCCCTCCTGGCGGCACTCCTGCTCCCGGTGCTGTTCCCCGTGTACTACGTGTTCGTGGGAACCCTCATGGCACCGGGGGAACTGTCCACCTTCCCGCCCCGGCTGCTGCCCACCGGCGTCCACCCGGAGAACGTCCAGGGCGCGCTCGACGCGGTCCCGCTCCTGCGCATGTACACGAACTCGCTGGTCATGGCCGCGATCATCACGGCCTGCCAGTTGCTCACCTCGGCGCTGGCCGCGTACGCGTTCGTGTTCCTGCGTTTCCGGGGCAGCGCGGTCGTCTTCGCACTGTTCCTGTCCACACTGATGGTCCCCGCCGAGGCGACCTTCATCCCGAACTACCTCACCCTCACCGGGTGGGGGCTGGGCGACACCTACGCCGGACTGGTACTGCCCTTCCTCGCCTACGCCTTCGGCACGTTCCTGCTGCGCCAGAGCTTCAAACAGTTCCCCCGGGAGCTGTACGACGCCGCGCGCATCGACGGCATGGGACACCTCAGGTTCCTGTGGACCATCCTGCTGCCGTTGAGCAGGCCGGCCCTGACCGCCGTCGGCATGTACGTCTTCATCACCAGCTGGAACATGTACTTCTGGCCGCTGATCATCACCCGCAGCACCGAGATGCAGACCCTGCAGATCGGTCTGAACAGCCTCAAGGTGGGCGAGGCGGCCAACCCCGGCCTCGTCCTCGCGGGCGCCGCCCTGTCCGTCATCCCCACCCTCGCCCTCGTGGTCCTCGGGCAGCGCTTCATCGTCCGGGGCCTCACCGCCGGCGCGGTCAAGTAGGGCGCGACACACCCAGTGACACCTAGTGGAGACGAGAAACCATGAAGCGATCCCCCAGACGCCGCGGTGTTCGGGCCGCTGCGCTGCTCGCCGGCCTCGGCCTGCTCCTCAGCGCCTGTTCCGGTGACGGCGAAGGCGTCGGCGGAGACCTCACCGCCCCCGGTCCGGAGGTCCTGGACAACCTCGACGAGGCGGTCCAGGTCGAGTTCTGGCACAGCATGGACGCCACCAACGGCCAGGTGCTGGACGGGTTGATCGAGGAGTTCAACTCCCGGAACGAGGGCCGGGTACAGGTCACCGGATCCTTCCAGGGCGGCTACGACGAGGCCCTGGCCGGTCACCGCGCCGCCATCCAGCAGGGCGAGACCGCCGAACTGATCATGATCTACGACCTCGGCACGCAGTTCATGATCGACTCCGCCCAGACCGTGCCCGCGCAGTCCTTCGTCGACAAGGACGGCTACGACACCGCCCCCATCGAGGAGGCGCTGCTCAACTACTTCACGGTCGGTGGCGAACTGCGGTCGTTCCCCTTCAACAACTCCACCCCGCTGATGTACGTCAACCGGGACGCCTTCGAGGAGGCCGGGCTCGACCCGGACTCCCCGCCCGCCGACCTCGACGAGATCAGGGAGGCCGCCGAACAGCTCACCGTCACCGACGACGACGGCACCGTGGTCCAGTACGGGTTCGGCGCCGCCGTGTACGGGTGGTTCGTCGAGCAGTTCATGGCGCGCGCGTCCGTGCCGTACTGCGACAACGCCAACGGCCGTGACGGCCGCGCCACCGAGGTGCTCTTCGACGACCCCAAGGTCGTCGAGCTCGTCGAATGGTGGGAGCAGATGATCGAGGACGACCTGGCGGTCCAGATCGGCCGAAACACCGACGACGGTCAGGCCGCGTTCACCTCCGGCCGCGCCGCGATGACCCTGGAGTCCACCGGTTCGCTGGGCGGGTTCATCGAGCAGTCCGACTTCGAGGTCGGAGCCGGCTACTTCCCGCTGATCAGCGCGGACGATCCGGGCGGCTCCATCATCGGCGGCGCCTCGCTGTGGATCAACGGTGAGGGCCACACCCCCGAGGAGATCCGCGGCTCCTGGGAGTTCGTCCAGTTCCTGCTGACCCCCGAGTCCCAGTCGGTCTGGCACGCGGGGACCGGGTACCTGGCGGTCAACACCGAGGGCTACGACGGCCCGGAGGCCACCGAGCGCGCCGAGGAGTTCCCGCAGTTCTCCGTGGCGGCCGACCAGCTTGCGGACTCCGAGATCAACGAGAACACCGCGGGCTGCATGATGGGCGTGATGTCCGAGGCCCGCGTCGCCGCGGAGGAGGGCTGGGAGGAAGCCCTGACCAGTGACGTCCCCGCCGAGCAGGCCATGTCCGAAGCGGCCGACGGCGTGGCCCGCACCATCGGGGAGTACAACGAGTCGGTGGGCGACTGATCGACCTGAGGCAGGCGGTGCGCGGGGCCGCGGTGGTGTTCCACGGCGGCCCCCTCTCCGTCCGTCGGTTCAGGCGAGGAGGATGTCGTCGCCCTCGACCCGGATCGGGATCTCCTCCAGAGGGCTCTGCGCCGGGCCCTCGACGGGGGATCCGTCCTCGACGGAGAAGCGGCTTCCGTGGCAGGGGCACTGGATCTGCCCGTCGGCCACCTGGTCGACCGGGCAGCCCTCGTGGGTGCAGCTGGTGGAGAAGGCCCGGAAGATGCCCTCCTCGGGCTGGGTGAGGACCACCTCGTGCTCGCTGAGAATGGTGCCGCCCCCCACGGGGACCTCGTCTGTGGCGGCGACCGGCGCCTCGGTGTCGCCCGCTTCCCCGCCCCCGGTGTCGTTCCCGCCGTCCGTCGCGGCCCCGCCGTCGGCGCCTCCGCCGCAGGCGGTGACCACCCCCACCAGGGCCCCGCCCCCGGCGGCCCCGAACACGGAGCGCCGGGTCACCTCCGACAGGACGGTCTCGGAACGCGTGTCACGGCAGTCGCACATGCGGCCTCACTCTCTCGCCCGGCGCGGAGCGGGGCGGACTCGCGTGCGGGGACCTGGGCCCCGCACGGGCGGCGGACGGCCCCGTCCGACAGGGGCCGGTTTCCATGGAACACGGCGCAGACCCCCCGTGTCCGGGAAATCCGCCGACGTGTCCGCTCCGGGGCCACCTCGGTGACGGCACGGCGGCGGACCGGACCCTAGGGGTGGACCCAGCCGTTGGCCTCGCAACCCTGGAGGTCCAGGGTCTGCTGCTGCATCACGGGTGCGGTCTCGCCCTCGCCGGGGCAGTTCACGTGCCCGTGGCCCAGGGTGTGGCCGACCTCGTGGTTGATCAGGTAGATCCGGTAGGTCTCCAGGTCGTCGTCGAAGTGCTCGACCCCCGACACCCAGCGGTTCTGGTTGATGATGGCGCGGTTGCCGTTGGCGCAGGAGACGAACCCGTTGGTGTTCAGCGGGGCGCACATGCGGTCGACCGTGTCCGGAGCGGCGAGCAGGACCCGGATGTCGGCGTCGTCGCCGTCCACCCGTTGGAACGACCGGTCTCCGTCGTTGCCCCAGCTGCGGGGGTCGCCCAGGATCTCCTCGACGGCGTCCACGAAGTCCTCGTCCTCGCCGGGCAGCCCCTCCTCGACCTCCACCGCGAAGGTGGTCAGCGGGCCCTCGCCCATGACCTCGCTCTCGTCGTCCACCACGCGGATCTCGCCGTCGGCGGAGTCGACCTCCTCCTCCACCGAGCGCAGCAGCACCGGGGTCTCCTCCTCCGCCGACGAGGGACTGGGGGAGGGGCTGCCCGGGTCCGCGGCGGCCCCGGCGGCCGACTCCTCCCCCGTGGCGGGGTGTCCGCGACCGCTCTCGTCGGGGATCCCGTCGCTGACCGGGCCGGTGGCCGAGGTCTCCGCCGGGGACCCCGGGGCGGTGTCGGTTTCGGGCACGCTGACCATCAGTACGGCGGAGGCACCCGAGACCAGACACAGGCCCAGGGCGAGGCCCATGGGGTACCTGCGGCGCCGACGGTGCTTGGCGCGGGGAGCGGAAGCGGGCACGAGGCTCAACCTCTCGACAGTGGACGGTGGTACCGCCGGCCCGGGTACGGGAGGCTGTGCCTCCGCCCCCTTCCGGCGGCCGTGGGGCCGCTCCGGCCAGGGCGGCCGGTGGAGGCGACCCCACGGGATGACCGGATGTCATGGCGGTCACCCTGGGCGGTGTCTCCGCTCACCTGGGAGCGGTGCCGCCTACCCCCGGAACGGCGGCTCCCGGGGGCTCGGTGCAACGAACCCCAGCATGCCAGAGATCGCCCCCGTGGCGGGCCAGGCGGCGCCCCGGGAAATGAGGGTGTGTCCCGGCTTCGGGCGTTTGTCGTGGCCCTCCGGCCCCCCGTCGCGCCCCGGGCCCGTCCCGGTGGGTGGCCGCGCGCCGTCCCCGCCCGGGTCCGGTCGCGCCCTTCGCGCCGTTACGCTGCACACGGCAAGAGCGAGTCAAGCAGGGCTGCTGGGAGGCATCAGGTGCGTATCGCACGGTTCGCGGCCGGTGACGAGGTCGGTTTCGGCCTGGTCGAGACGGAGACGGACAGCGGGGAGGAGTTCGTCGCGCGGTTGACGGGCCACCCGCTGTTGGGGGACATCAAGCTGACCGGTGAGCGGGCCAAGCTCTCCGACGTGCGGCTGCTGTCGCCGGTCCTGCCCACCAAGGTGGTGTGCATCGGCAAGAACTACGCCGACCACGTCGCGGAGATGAAGGACATCACGGGGGAGTCCACCGACGAACCGGTCGTCTTCCTCAAGCCGTCCACCGCGGTCACCGGGCCGGCCGACCCGGTCTTCTACCCCTCGGTCTCCGAGCGGGTCGACTTCGAGGGCGAGATGGCGATCGTCATCTCCCGGCCCTGCCGCGAGGTCCCCCGGGAGCGCGCCAAGGACGTGATCCTGGGCTACACGGTGGCCAACGACGTCACCGCCCGCGACCTCCAGAAGACGGACAAACAGTGGACGCGGGCCAAGGGCTTCGACTCCTTCTGCCCGATCGGGCCGTGGATCACCACCGGCCTGAGCATCGAGGAGGCCCAGGACCTGGCGGTCACCACGACCGTGGACGGCCAGACGCGCCAGGAGGGGCGTACGTCACAGTTCCTCCACGACATCCCGGGCATCATCTCCTACGTCACCTCCTTCATGACACTGCTCCCGGGCGACGTGGTCCTGACCGGCACACCCGCCGGTGTGGGCCCCGTCGAGGTCGGCCAGGAGGTCGCCGTTACCGTGGAGCGCCTGGGCACCATCCGCAACAGGGTGGTCGCCCGGGACTGAGCCCGGCCGACCGTGCGCGGGCGCTTCCGCGCACGGTCCGTTCCGGGCCCGGCCCGCACCACACCGCACCACGGAAGGTCCACCCGTTGCCCGCACTCAGCCGCCTCCCACGACCCGCTCTCTACGCGGGCGTGTGCACTCTGGTCCTGGCACTGGTGGGGTACGGGCTGTGGATGTTCACCAGGGTCGACCCGGCGTCCCCGGGCCCCTCCGCAGATCCCGGCCCGGACTCCGAGAACACCGGCCGGACACAGGTACGCGTGATGCTGGCGGGGGACTCCATGACCCACGGCTCCGACGGTGACCGGACCTGGCGCTTCCACCTGTGGAACCACCTTCAGCCCCACGTGGAGGGATTGGACTTCGTCGGGCCCTTCACCTCGCCCGCCACCCCCGAACAGATCATCCCGCCTGAGCTCACCGGCGGTGAACCCGATGACGGCGACCCTGACGAGGTCGACTACCGGGACCCGGACTTCGACCAGGACCACAACGCCCGCTGGGGCCGGACCCTGGCCGACGCCGCCACCACGATCGAGGATGACGTCCGGACGCACCGGCCGGACGTGCTGTGCGCCATGATCGGCCTCAACGACCTGCTGTTCCCGGTCTCCGCCGAGGAGATGGAACAGCTGCTGCGGGACTACGTCGGGGGCGCCCGGGAGGCCAACCCGGAGATCCGGATCCTCCTCGCCCGCGCGCTGCCCATCGCCCGGGCGGACGAGGACGAGGGTTTCGCCCTGCGGGTGTACGCGTACAACGAGATGCTCCGTACCGTGGCGGAGGACATGTCCACGGAGCAGTCCCCGGTCGTCAGCTTCGACCTGGGCTGGGCCGAGGACTGGGACGTCGCCTCGGACACCTACGACGGCACCCACCCCACAGACAGCGGGGAGCTGAAGATCGCCGCGGGTTTCGCCGACGCCCTCTCCCGCGAGTTCGGTCTGGGCCCGGCCTATCCGAGGCCGCTGCCGACCAGTACCTGACCGGCGGTCCCGGTGCCCGGGTCGCCCCGGGCGCCGCTGACCCCCCGCCCGCTCCGGGACTTACCACAGGTCATCCCGGGCCACCGATACCCTGGGGTCCGTGACTGAGACTCCGATTCGTACCCGCTTCGCCCCGTCCCCCACGGGCATGTTCCACGTCGGTGGCGCCCGCTCCGCGCTCTTCAACTGGGCGCTGGCCCAACAGCAGCCCGAGGGCCGCATGGTCCTGCGCATCGAGGACACCGACGCCGCCCGCAACCGTCCCGAGTGGACCGACGGCATCATCCGCGCGATGTCCTGGATCGGCATCGACGAGGCCGACCCGCACTTCGAGGGCCCGTACTTCCAGTCGGCCTACGTGGACAAACACCGCGAGACCGCCCAGGAGCTGTACCGCTCCGGTCGCGCCTACTACTGCGACTGCACCCGCGAACAGGTGCAGGAGCGCCGCGACAACCCGAACCTGGGCTATGACGGCTTCTGCCGCGACCGCGGTCTGGAGCCGGGCCCGGGCCGCGCGCTGCGCTTCCGCGTTCCCGAAGGCGGGCCCACGGTCGTGCGCGACCAGGTCCGCGGCGACGTGGAGTTCGACCACGCCTCGATCGAGGACTTCGTGATCGCCCGCGCCGACGGCTCCCCGCTGTTCGTCCTGGCCAACGTGCTCGACGACGTCGAGATGCGGATCACCCACGTCATCCGCGGCGAGGAGCACCTGTCCAACACCCCCAAACAGCAGCTGCTGTGGGAGGCGCTGGACCTGGCCCCGCCGGTGTGGGCGCACCTGCCCGTCATCGTCAACGAACAGCGCAAGAAGCTGTCCAAGCGCCGCGACAAGGTTGCCCTGGAGTCCTACCAGGAGGAGGGCTACCTCGCCGAGGCGATGGTCAACTACCTGATGCTGCTGGGCTGGGCGCCGGGCGAGGACCGCGAGATCATGCCGTGGTCCGAGATGATGCCGCTGTTCCGCATCCAGGACGTCAACAGCTCCAGCGCCTTCTTCGACGAGAAGAAGCTGCGGGCCTTCAACGGCGAGTACATCCGTCAGTTGAGCGTCGAGGACTTCATCGAGCGCTGCCAGCCGTGGCTGACCGGCCAGGGCACCCCCTGGGACGCCGCCGACTACGACCCCGCGGTCTTCGCCGCCGTGGCTCCGCTGGCCCAGAGCCGGGTGGCGGTGCTCAGCGAGATCGTCCCGAACGTGGACTTCCTGTTCCTGCGGGAGCCGGTGGAGGACGAGAAGAGCTGGCGCAAGGCGATGAAGCCGGGCGTCGGCAGGGAGATGGTGGAGGCCGCCCTGGCGCGCTTCGCCGACCCCGCACTGGAGTGGACCGCGGACTCCCTCAAGGACGCCACCGAGGAGACCGGGGCCGCGCTCGGACTGAAGCTCGGCAAGGCACAGGCACCGGTGCGCGTGGCCGTCACCGGGCGGACCGTGGGGCTACCGCTGTTCGAGTCCCTGGAGCTGCTGGGCCGCGAACGCGTCCAGACGCGTCTGGAGGCCGCCCTGGAGCGTCTGCGCGCCGAGGAGAAGGCCGCGGACGAGGGCTGACCCGGTCGGGGTGGCCGGCTGTGGGCGCGGCCACCCCGATTCCGGTTCGCGAGTACTCAGAATGTCCGCTAGAGTTAAACACGTCGCCGAGGGGGACCGGGAAGCGAAGAGCTGCCAAGTCCTCCGAAAGCATTGGCCTATGGTGTAATCGGCAGCAC
This sequence comes from Nocardiopsis moroccensis, assembly GCF_055763695.1. NCBI lineage: Bacteria > Bacillati > Actinomycetota > Actinomycetes > Streptosporangiales > Nocardiopsidaceae > Nocardiopsis > Nocardiopsis moroccensis. Next base: position 5,962,443 of record NZ_CP199747.1, read on the forward strand.
GACTGATTCTGGTTCAGTTAGTCTAGGTTCGAGTCCTGGTAGGCCAGCGCATGACCGTGGTTCGCCACGGTCGGCACGGGTCTTCGACCCAGGTGCGCCCCCGTCGTCTAGTGGCCTAGGACGCCGCCCTCTCAAGGCGGTAACGGCGGTTCGAATCCGCTCGGGGGTACCAACGGGAAGTCGCTTCCACACCGTGGGAGCTTTCTTTCTGGCCGGTGCATGTCACCGGTGTCCGGTTCGGGTGGGTATCGCGGTTTCGCGATCCGGCCCGGGTCGAAGGTCCTCTGTTGACCGAACAGGCCCCCGTCGTCTAGTGGCCTAGGACGCCGCCCTCTCAAGGCGGTAACGGCGGTTCGAATCCGCTCGGGGGTACGAGAAGTACGTGAGGAAGGCCCCACCCGAACCGGGTGGGGCCTTCTGCGTTTCCAGGAGCCGGCGGGCCCTCGGATGTCGCTGGGGCCGGTTCGGGAGGCCGTGGCGCCCGAAACCGACCAAACCCCGGTGATCTTGCTACCAGGGGCAACTTCGGCGCCGAAATTGCCCCTGGTAGCAAGATCACGGCGAAAAATTCGGCCCGCTCACCGGTCTCAGCCCGTCTGGGCGACCAGCCGGTCCAATTCCTCCTTCGGCCCGCCCGCCGAGACCAGCATGGCGACCAGCTGGTCGAGCAGCCAGTCCGCCAGCTCGTCGCGGGACATCTCCCGCTCGCGCAGCCAGAACATCACCGCGGTCTCCACCGCCGCCACCCAGCAGCGAAGGGCCATCAGCAGCCGGGGAGAGGGGTCCTCGACGCCCACCCGCCGCAGAATCAGGTTCCGCACGCCCTGGCGGACCCGGTCGATCTCCGCTTCGGTCTCCTCCGTGGCCACCATCGAGCCGCCGTTCAGCAGGGCGGCGTAGGAGGGCGAGTAGGAGTCCGCGAAGTCGACGAAGGTACGCAGGGCCAGCCGCAGCTGCTCCAGCGGGGGCAGGTCCTCGGGCGGGGCCAGCCGCGGCAGGAGCTCGGACACGGCCTGCTCCAGCGCGGCCCTGCGCAACTCCGCCATGTTGGGGAAGTAGCGGTAGACCAGGGCTCGGGAGACGTCGGCCTCCTCGGCGATCTCCTCCGGGGTGACGTCACCGGGCGGGCGCCGCGCGAACACGCGCAGCGCCGTCCTGATCAGGTCCTCGCGGCGTTCGTGCGGAGCCATGCGGCGTGGCCGCCGTCCGGTTCCCGACGGGTGCGCCGGGACCGCCGGACCCGTCACCCGCGCCTGGTGACGGTCGGCCCTGTGGGACACCACCGTTGTCGTAACCTCCCGAGCCCTCTCTGCCTGCTCCTGGCTGTTCCTCCTCCGAAACTACCGCCTCGGGGAAGCGCTCACAGGTCCAGCACGATCCGCTCGTCCTCCTCGGCGCGGGAGACGCACAGGGCGAACTCCCCGCCGCGCGGCGAGCCGCCGGTGGGCCGGTCGCGGTGGTCCGGGGTGCCCGCCAGCAGGCCCACTCGGCAGGTGCCGCAGAAGCCCTGACGGCACGAGTAGGCGGTCTCCGGCCGTACCCGACGCACGACGTCCAGTACCGACTCGTCCTCCGGCACGGTGAGCACCGGGCCGGAGCGGCCCAGTTGCACCTCGAACCTGCGGCCGTCCACGACGGGGGCCGGGGAGAAGCGTTCGGAGAAGAACGGGGTCCCCCCGGGGACCCGCCTCCGGAGGGCGTTGATCAGCGGTGCCGGGCCGCACACGTACACGGCCGTGCCCGGGGTGAACCCGGTGAGGAGCTCGTCGGCGTCCGGGACCCCGTACTCGTCGTCGGGGCGCACGAACACGTCCGCGTCCTCGGGGAGCTCGTCCCGGAACGGCATGCTCTCCCGGTCGCGGCCGGTGTAGACGAGCCGGAACTGTCGGCCCGCGGCATGCGCGGCCCGGACCATCGGCAGGATGGGTGTGATCCCGATGCCGCCCGCCACGAACAGGTACCGGTCGGCCCGGGAGAAGGGGAAGGCGTTGCGCGGCCCGCGCAGCCCGACCGTGTCCCCCGCGGCGAGTCCGTGCACCAGCCTCGATCCGGTGCCGCCCTCGATCCGGCGGACCGCGATCCGGTAGCCGGACCGGTCCGCCGGGTCGCCGGTGAGCGAGTACTGCCGCACCACGCCGCCGCCCAGCACCACGTCCACGTGGTGGCCGGGCTGCCAGGGGGGAAGCACGGTGCCGGGGACGGCGGGGACGAGGGTGAGGGCCGCGACGTCCGGCGCGGGGTGTTCCACGGTGGCGACCCGGACCGCCAGGTCGCCTGCGGGCTCCGGGGACGGGTGGCCCGGCCGCCACCGCGAGGTGAGCGGTTCGAGCCGCGCCGCCAGCCCCTCCAGGGCCAGCATGAACCGGTCCGGCTGACCGCCGCGGCCGAACAGGGCGACCGGGGGACGCGGGTTCGCGTAGTACTCGGCGCTGTGCCTGACCCCTTCGCTCCCGCCGGTCACCGGGGGCCCTCCTGCCGGGCGGCCTCCTGCTCGGCGGCCTCGGCGGCCCGCGCGGCGGGGGAGACCGCCAGGTAGGCGACGGCCTGGCTGGTGGAGCCGTGGTGCGAGGGGTGGTACCTGCGGCGCAGGTACTCGGGGACGGCCCGGGCCAGGCGGCCCAGGTGCGGGACGAGCCCCCGCCTCCCGTCCCGGAGCGCCCAGGAGACCCTGGGGCGGCGGCCCCCGATCCTGCCCTTCAGATAGGGGTCGTTGGCTATGAGGAACCGGACCCCGCGCACCCACAGGGACGCCAGGGCCACGGCGGCCACCCCCATCGCGAGGGCGCGGCGCGGGTACCCGCCGTCCAGATGCGTGTACAGGTCGTAGGCGACCGCGCGGTGCTCGACCTCCTCGGCGCCGTGCCAGCGCAGCAGGTCCAGCATGGTGGGGTCGGTGCCGGCCTCGTCGAGCCGGTCGGCGTCCAGCACCCACTGGCCCAGGACGGCCGTGTAGTGCTCGATCCCGGCGATGACCGCGAGCCGCATCCGCAGCCAGGCGAACTCGCGGGCGCCGGAGAGTTCGCGGTCGCCGAGCACCACGCGGAACAGCCAGGCGATCTGTTCCACGTAGGGGCGTGGGTCCAATCCGTGCGCGTCCATGTGGTCGAGGACTCCCGCGTGCGCCTCCGCGTGTACGGCCTCCTGGCCGATGAAGCCGAGGACCTGTTCGCGGAGTTCGTCGTCGGTGACGTACGGGACGGCCTGCTTGAAGACCTCCACGAACCAGCGTTCACCCTCGGGCAGCAGCAGGTGCAGCACGTTGATGACGTGGGTGGCGAAGGGTTCGTTCGGGATCCAGTGCAGGTCCAGCGTGCTCCAGTCGAACTGGACGTCGCGGGCGTGTAGGACGAGGCGGTCGGGTTCGTCCACGGCGGGTCCGGGGACGGGGGAGTGGTCGCTGCTCATGGTCGGCCTCCTGGATGGGAGCGAGGGGGTGGGGCGGGGGGTGCCCGGGGTGAGGGGTGTCACAGGGGCGGGGCGAGGCGGGCGTAGCCGCGGATCGCGGCGGGGGAGAGCCGGGACAGGGCCAGGCCGATGTGCGCCTCGCTGGTCACCGGAACGATCTCTGGGGCGGACTCGAGGGCGTCGGCGATCCGCCGGGCCGCCTTCTCCGGGGTGTAGCCGCGCAGCCGGTACAGCCGGTTGAGTCTGTCCTTGGTGCCGGACACCTCGCCCAGGCCGGAGACACGGGCGTTGGCGATGATCCCGGTGTTGATCAGGCCCGGGCAGACCGCGGTGACGCTGACGCCCCTCCCGGCGAGCTCTCCGCGCAGGGAGCGGCTCAGCCCCAGCACGGCGGCCTTGGTGGCCGAGTAGGCGCCGTACAGGCGGGAGGGCAGGAAGGACGCGGCGGAGGCCGTGTTGACGATCCGGCCGCCGCCTCCGCTCTCGACCATCATCGGGGCGAAGGCGCGGACGCCGTTGACGACGCCCCACAGGTTGACGTCGACGACCCGTTCCAGGTCCTCGGTGGTGGCCTCCAGGAAGGGGCCTGCCACGCCGATCCCGGCGTTGTTGACGACCATGTCGGGGACTCCGTACTCCTCGCGCACCCACGCGGCGAGCCCGTCCACGGCGGCGGCGTCGGTGACGTCCACCCGCTGGGCGCGGGCACCGGGTGTGATCATGGCGCAGAGTTCGGCGGTGCGCTCGGCGGCGGGCGCGTCGATGTCCACCGCGACGATCCGCGCCCCTCGTTCGGCGAGCTCGAAGGCCAGACACCGGCCGATGCCGCTGCCGGCCCCGGTGATCACGGCGACCTGTCCGGCGAAGGCGCCGCCGTGGCGTCGGGCCTGTTGCGCGGTGAGGTTGCGGACCGGTCGCGGGGCGCCGGACTCGATCTCCCCGACGAGGGCGCGGACGCGGCGGGCGACGGGGCCGGGCCGTGAGCGCAGGGACCAGTGGCCGCCCTGGAAGCGGTGGAAGCGGAAGTCGTCCGCCCAGCGCCCGGCGTTGGACTGGACCTGGTCGACCATGAACGCGTCGTGGGTGGGGGCCAGGACCTGGACCGGAACGCCGGTGCGGCGCCCGGCGGGCCGGGTGAAGCGGCGGAACATGTTGGCGCGGTACAGGGAGAGCCCGTTGAGGTAGTCGCGGGTGGCGCGCCGGGCGGGCACGCGGTGGCCGCCGCCGATGCGTTCCAGGCCGGCCAAGGCGGCGCCGCCGATCCCGGTGAGCCAGGCGGCCTCGGGCAGGCCGGGGGTGCCGAAGAAACCGATGTAGCTGGAGCGGACGGCCTGGCGCAGGACGTTGCGGAGGCCGTCGGGGGCCTTGCGGAGCCAGTGCCCGGCGTGGTCCAGGTCGGGCCCGGAGACCGAGGTGAAGGAGGCGAAGCGGTGGGCGTGCCCCGGTTCGGTGACGGCGTGCCAGGTCTGGATGGAGCCCCAGTCGTGGGCGACCAGGTGCACGGGCCGGTCCGGGCTGACGGCGTCCGCGACCGTGCGCAGGTCATCGGCGAGTTGGCCCAGCAGGTAGCCGGAGCGGTCCTCGGGGGCGGTGGAGCGTCCGGCGCCCCGGACGTCGTAGGTGACCACGTGGTGGTCGGCGGAGAGCTCGCCGACGAGGGCGTCCCAGACGGTGGCGTTGTCCGGGTAGCCGTGCACGAGGACGAGGGTGGGCCCGGCCCTGTCGCCGGCGGAGTAGACGGCCAGGCGCTGGCCGTCGGTGGCGGTCACGTAGCGGTGTGGTCCGGTGGTCATGCGGTCGCGGTCTCCTCGCTGGTGCCGACGCCGACCGGGGAGCGGGTTCCCCAGCGGCGCACGTGGGGCAGGTCCTCGTCGAGCCAGTGGGCGTCATCGGAGGTGACGACGAGGATCTCCTCGAACTTCACCCCCATGTCGCGGAAGCCGATGTGGGGTTCCACCGCCCACAGGCCGGGGGTGGCGGGGTGGGCGGAGATGTCGCCGTCCGCCCACAGGGGGGAGCGGTGGTGCATGCGCTCGACGAGGAGGTCGCCGAACAGGGTCTGCAGGGAGCGGATCCCGAAGCCCGCGACGATCGCCCTGGGCAGACGGGACTCGACCCTGCCGACCTGGTGGGCGATCACCCGTCCGGGGTAGACCCGGTGCCGGTTGTCATAGCCCTGTTCACGGATGAGGGCGTCGACCGCGCGGTAGACGTCCTGGAGGGTGTGGCCCTCGCGCACCTTCTCCACGATGAGGCCTCGGTGTGCCCGCAGGTCGTCCATCAGGCGGTCGTGCAGGGGGTTCTCGCCGAGGTATCCGGAGTAGCCGATGTCGGCGACGTAGCCGTCGCGTACCGGCGCGCAGTCGAGGATGAAGGGCATGCCCTCCTCCAGCCTGCGTCCGGTCGGGAAGAACTGGAGGGGGACGCGGAAGTTGCGGAAGGCGGTGCGGTCGCCGAACCACGCGAAAGGGGTGTGGAACCAGTCCTGGACCCCGCGCGCCTCCAGGTGTTCGCGGATGCGCCGGGCGGCCTCGCGTTCGGTCACGCCGGGTTCGAGGGTGGCGGCCACGTCGTCGGCGGCCTGGTAGGCGAGCTGTTGGAGCTCACGGAAGGCGTCGAGCTCAGCCCCGGAGGATGTGTCTCCGGTCACTTTCTTGTGAGACATGTTGTCATGTTAGACAAGCTGTCAGTAAGTGTCCACGGTCGGGGTCGGGTTTTCACGGGGGCCGGTCCGGGGTGCTTTGCGGCGGGTATCCGGCACGGAAACGACACGGAGGGCGGCACCCCGTGGTGGGGTGCCGCCCTCCGTGCAGGAGCATCGGGGATCGGCGGGTCGGGTGGGGCGGGTGGGTCAGTGTGCGCCCTCGTAGGTGTGCAGGGACTCGCTGATCTTCTCGGCGGCGGACACCACGGCCTGCGAGTGCATGCGGCCGGGGGAGCGGGTGAGCCGCTCTATGGGGCCGGAGACGGACACCGCGGCGATCACCCGCCCGCCGGGGCCGGACACGGGGGCGGAGACCGAGGCGACCCCCTGCTCGCGTTCGGCGACGCTCTGGGCCCAGCGGCGGCGGCGCACCTGGGCGAGGCTGGCCGCGGTGAAGCGGGCGCCCACCAGGGAGCGGCGGATGCGGTCGGAGTCCTCCCAGGCGAGCAGTACCTGGGCGGCAGAGCCCGCGTTCATCGGCAGTTCGCTGCCCACGGGAACGGTGTCGCGCAGGCCGCTGCTGCGCTCGGACGCGGCCACGCACACGCGCAGGTCGCCCTGGCGGCGGTAGAGCTGGGCGCTCTCGCCGGTCAGGTCGCGCAGTTGGACGAGGACCGGGGAGGCCACGGCGAGCAGCCGGTCCTCGCCGGTGGCTATCGACAGTTCGCCCAGGCGCGGTCCGAGTACGAACCGGCCCTGACTGTCCCTGGTGACCATGCGGTGCCGCTCCAGGGCGACGGCGAGTCGGTGGGCTGTGGGGCGGGCCAGACCGGTGATCTGGACCAGCTGGGCCAGTGACGCGGGCCCCGACTCCAGGGCGTCGAGGACGGACATCGTCTTGTCCAGGACACCGACACCGCTGGATGAGCTAGAGTTGTCCATGGCTTGATATTGCCGTCTCGAAATATGGAATGCAAGTCGACCGCGCATCCGTGCGCGAGGCCGGCGGTCCGCACGAGCTGACCACACGAGACGAGCCCGAGACGCGAGACACGAGAGAGGCGATCGCCCATGGCACGCACGATGGCCGAGAAGGTCTGGGAGGAGCACGTCGTCCGACGTGCCGACGGCGAGCCGGACCTGCTCTACATCGACCTCCACCTCGTCCACGAGGTGACCAGCCCGCAGGCCTTCGAGGGCCTGCGCCTGGCGGGTCGCTCCGTGCGCCGTCCGGACCTGACCATCGCCACCGAGGACCACAACGTCCCCACGGCGGACCTGCTGGCCCCCATCGCCGACCCCGTCTCCCGCAAACAGGTCGAGACGCTGCGCAAGAACTGCTCCGACTTCGGCGTCCGCCTGCACCCCATGGGCGACATCGACCAGGGCGTCGTGCACGTGGTCGGCCCCCAGCTCGGCCTCACCCAGCCCGGCATGACCGTCGTCTGTGGTGACAGTCATACCAGCACCCACGGCGCGTTCGGCGCCCTGGCCTTCGGTATCGGCACCAGCCAGGTCGAGCACGTGCTGGCCACCCAGACACTCCCGATGCAGCCGTTCAGGACCATGGCCGTCACGGTCAACGGCACGCTCCAGCCGGGTGTGTCCGCCAAGGACATCATCCTCGCCGTGATCGCCAAGATCGGCACCGGCGGCGGCCAGGGCTACGTCATCGAGTACCGGGGCGAGGCCATCGAGGCCCTGTCCATGGAGGCCCGCATGACGGTGTGCAACATGTCCATCGAGGCGGGTGCCCGCGCCGGGATGATCGCCCCGGACCAGACCACCTTCGACTACGTCCAGGGCCGCCCGCACGCCCCGCAGGGCGCCGACTTCGACGCCGCGGTCGAGCACTGGAAGAGCCTGCGCACCGACGAGGGCGCCGAGTTCGACGCCGAGGTCGTCCTGGACGCGGACGAGCTCAGCCCGTTCGTCACCTGGGGGACCAACCCCGGCCAGGGCGTGCCGCTGGACGCCGAGGTGCCCGACCCCGCCTCCTACGAGGACCCCTCCGCGCGGGCCGCCGCGGAGAAGGCCCTGAAGTACATGGACCTGAAGGCCGGGACGCCGATGCGCGAGGTGCGGGTGGACACGGTCTTCCTCGGCTCGTGCACCAACGGCCGGATCGAGGACCTGCGCACCGCCGCAGAGATCATCCGCGGCCGAAGGGTCGCCGACGGCGTGCGGATGCTCGTGGTGCCCGGCTCCATGCGGGTCAAGGAGCAGGCCAACCAGGAAGGCCTGGGCCAGGTCTTCCTGGACGCCGGAGCCGAGTGGCGCGAGGCCGGCTGCTCGATGTGCCTGGGGATGAACCCGGACCAGCTCAAGCCCGGTGAGCGCAGCGCCTCCACCTCCAACCGCAACTTCGAGGGCCGCCAGGGCCGGGGCGGCCGCACCCACCTGGTCTCGCCCCAGGTCGCCGCCGCGACCGCCGTGCGCGGCACCCTGTCCTCGCCCGCCGACCTGGACGCCCAGTAGTCCCCGACCCCGTCAGGAGAGTCCTCCCATGGAGAAGTTCGACGTCCACACCGGTCGGGCCGTCCCGCTGCGCGCCAGCAACGTCGACACCGACCAGATCATCCCCGCCGTCTACCTGAAGCGGGTCAGCCGCACCGGGTTCGAGGACGGCCTGTTCGCCGAGTGGCGCAAGTCCGACCCGGACTTCGTGCTCAACCGCCCCGAGTACGAGGGTGCGTCCGTGCTGGTGGCCGGGCCGGACTTCGGTACCGGTTCCTCCCGTGAGCACGCCGTGTGGGCGCTGCAGAACTACGGCTTCAAGACCGTGCTGTCCTCGCGCTTCGCCGACATCTTCCGCGGTAACTCGCTCAAGGGTGGCCTGTTGACCGTTCTGCTGCCGCAGGAGGTCATCGACCGGATCTGGGACGCGGTCGAGGCCGACCCCGCCACCGAGGTGACGGTGGACCTGGTCAACCGCGAGGTTCGCGCCCCGGGCGTGCAGGAGCCGTTCGAGCTGGACGACTACACCCGTTGGCGGCTTCTGGAGGGTCTGGACGACATCGCCCTGACGCTCCGTCACACGGACGAGATCGGTGCGTTCGAGACGACCCGGGAGCCCTGGAAGCCGGTCACGCTCTAGCCCCGGAACGCCGATCCGAAGCGGGATCGAGGGTCGTTGTGACACAGCGCACCCTCGATCCCGAATAATTTTACCTTTACTTGACGTGAGCGTTCGCTTACGGTCTTTGTGCCCTTAAGCACGGCGTGTCCAACGCCCGGAATCCGGTTATACGTAGGCTTTTGAGGCTCACAGAAGGGGTCAAAAGGGACTGGGTTGCCGCACCCGCCCCTTGCTCTCCGGTCGTTGCGGAGCGTGACCTTGCAGGTCGGGAGGGGCCCGACACGCCTTGTCCACGGGCGTTTGTATTTGTGTAAGGGCCTCTGCTTCCCCTAATTTCGTGCGAGCAAGGGGGAACCGGAGGAACCTTATGAACAAGCGTGACCTGATCGACGCGATCTCCGACCGTCTCGGAGACAAGAAGACCGCGACCGAAGCGGTCAACGCTGTGCTTGAGACCATTCAGGCCACCGTGGCGTCGGGCGACAAGGTCGCCATCACGGGCTTCGGCGTTTTCGAGAAGTCCGAGCGTGCGGCTCGCACCGCGCGCAACCCCGCCACTGGCGCCACCATCAACGTCCCCGCGAGCTTCGTTCCGAAGTTCCGCGCTGGCGCTGATTTCAAGGCTCTGGTCAACGGCGACAAGAAGTAGCCTCTCCGCCGCCAGGCGGGCAGGCCGTACTCCGCCCGGGTTCCCCACAAGGGAGCCCGGGCGGAGTGCTGTCCGGGGCCGGGGGGGCGGACCCGCCCGGACGGACCGCGACCGCGGGCACGGGGTCGCCCGCGACGGACGGGTTCAGGGGGCGGACCGGGCGCACACCGGCGCCCGCCCCAGGAGCTCCCGCGTCCGCGGGCCCACCCCGAGGGCCAGGGCGGCCGTCAGATCCTCAGGAGTGTCCACGTCCCGGCGGACCGACTCCACGCCGGGGAGTACCAGTTCGCGGGCCCCAGCGGCCAGATGACGGGCGCGTGAGGCCCCCTCGAAGGCCGGGTCGAGCCGCTGCCCGGGGGTCGCGGCGAGCAGGGTGGTCCCCACCCCCGGGGAGTCCGGCAGGAAGGACCGGCCGTGGGCGGAGGCGGCCGTCAGCACCTTCGCCAGTTCGGCCGGGCGCAGTGCGGGCAGGTCCGCCGAGAGCGCGCACACCCCGAAGCCCGGCAGCCGGCCGAGCGCGGCACGCGCGCCGTGCTCCAGGGCGGGGTTCAGCCCGCCGCCCGGCTCGCCGCCGACGACCACCGCGCCCAGGTCCGACAGCGCGGCTCGGGCGCGCGGGTCGTCGGTCACCGCGAACACCGCCCCCACGGCCGCGCAGGAGCGTGCGGCGGCCACCGTGTCGCAGGCGATCGCGAGCGCCAGGTCCTCCCGGTGGTCCCCGGCGGCCCGGGCCAGTCGCGTCTTGGCCAGACCGAGGTGCTTGACTGGGACGATCAGGGACCAGCGCGCCCCGACGCGCGAAGCCCCTCCGCGCTCTCCAAAGCCGGTCACGGTTCCCCCGGGACGTTGATACGGCGACGACAGTGACGAGGGTAGGCGTTCGGGGTACGGCGCGGCGCGGGCGCCCTGGGTGTGGCGGACCGGGGCCGCCCCGGGCGCACCCCCGGCGCATCAGCGCACGTGCGGAGTGCACCCTAAACTGAGTCGGTTGTGCTTCCGTGGTCCCGACCGGGCCGGGAGCGAGAAGTGAGGAGTCCCGTGGCCAAGCAACGAGAATCGCGATGGGTCCAGTGGATCGTGTCCCGGATCGTCCGGTTCGTCCTGTGGATGGTGACCAAGCCCGAGTGGAAGGGCACGGAGAACGTGCCCGCCCAGGGCGGGGTCATCATCGCGGCGAACCACCTGTCGGTGACCGACCCCCTGACCGTCGCGCACTTCCTCTACATCGGAGCGCGCCGCTGGCCGACCTTCACGATGAAGGACGCGGTCATGAAGATCCCCGTGGTCCGTTCGGTGGCCAGGAGTACCGGGCAGATCCCGATCAAACGCGGCAGCGCCGACGCGGTCAAGGCGCTGGGCGAGGCCGAGAAGGCGCTCACCCAGGACGGCTCCTCGGTGATCTTCTACCCCGAGGGCACCTGCACCCGTGACCCCGAGCTCTGGCCGATGACCGCCAAGAACGGTGTGGCGCGGCTGGCCCTGACCACCGGGGTGCCGGTCGTCCCGGTCGCGCACTGGGGCGAGCAGAACCTCCTGCCCTACGGGTCCAAGAAGCCCAGCCTCTTCCCGCGCAAGCGGATCCAGTTCAGCGCGGGCCCGCCGGTGGACCTGTCCGCCTTCCGGGACCAGCCGCTCACCGCGACCGTCCTGGAGGACGCGACCAAGGCGATCATGGCCGACATCACCGCCCTCCAGGCCGGGATCCGCGGCGAGCAGCCGCCCGCCGAGCCCTTCGACCTCAAGAGGGCCCGCCAGCAGGCCGCGGAGGCCAAGCGGTCCGAGCGCGCCCTGGAGGAGCAGGACGGTCGGCCGGAGAACGCCGGGACCGAAGGCGACAACGGGAAGAACAACACGGGGGCATGACCGACCAGATGGGCGCTGAAGTGAAGGTCGCGGTACTGGGCAGCGGGTCCTGGGGGACCACGTTCGCCAACATCGTCGCTGACGCGGCGGACCTGCGAACCGCGGAGGGACACGGGACCGAGGTGGTCCTGTGGGGCCGCCGCGCCTCGGTGGTCGACGCGATCAACGAGAGTTCGGAGAACCCGGACTACTTCCCGGGGGTCACGCTCAACAAGGGGCTGCGCGCCACCACGGACCCGGCCGAGGCGCTGTCCGGCGCCCGGGTCGTGGTGCTCGCGGTCCCCTCGCAGTCCCTGCGGGAGAACCTGGCGGCCTGGCGCCCCCACATCCCCTCCGACGCGGTGGTCGTCAGCCTCATGAAGGGCGTCGAGCTGGGCAGCCTCATGCGGATGAGCCAGGTCGTCGGTGAGGTCCTGGACTTCCCCGAGGAGCGGATCGCCGTGGTGTCCGGGCCCAACCTGGCCCGGGAGATCGCCGAGCGCCAGCCGGCCACCGCCGTGGTGGCCTGCCCGCACGAGGAGACCGCGGTCCTGCTCCAGGACCTCTTCCGGTCGGCGTACTTCCGCCCCTACACCAGCACCGACCTCGTGGGGGTGGAGATCGGCGGCGCGATGAAGAACGTGATCGGCCTGGCGGTCGGCGTGGCCGAGGGCATGGGCTTCGGCGACAACACCAAGGCCTCGCTGATCACCCGCGGACTGGCCGAGACGACCCGCCTCGCGGTCACCCTCGGTGCGGACGAGCACACCCTGTCCGGCCTGGCCGGGATGGGTGACCTCGTGGCGACATGCTCCTCCCCGCTGTCGCGGAACCGGACCTTCGGTGAGAAACTGGGCGCGGGCAAGACTCTCGAACAGGTCGTCGCGGAGACCAAGCAGACGGCCGAGGGGGTCAAGTCCTCCGAGTCGATCCTCGAACTCGGGTGGGCCAACGGGGTCGACATGCCGATCACCGAGTCCGTCGTCAAGATGATGCACCACGACCTGAGCCCGGCCCAGGCGCTGGTGGCGTTCATGTCACGCAGCACCAAGCCGGAGCGCTACGGGGTCTGAGAGCGAGCACGATGTCACACACACCTGGTCCCGGGAGCGCGGGCGAGCACACCAGGGCGGTCTCCCTCCCGGAGGCGCCGGTTCCCGCCGAACGCCCCATGCGGATGCCCGTCCACCGGTCCACCACCTACGCCTTCGACACCTCCCAGGGGTTCGCGGACGTACTGGCCGGCGCCCGGAACGGCTACTCCTACGCCCGTATCGACAGCCCAACCGTGGACGCCTTCGCGGACGCGGTCGCGGCACTGGAGGGTGCGGGGCTCCCGGACCGGGTGCGCGGCCAGTCCTTCGCCTCCGGTATGGCCGCGATCAGCACCGTGCTGCTGGCGCTCACCGAGGCCGGAGCGCACGTGGTGGCCTCCCGTTCCATCTACGGCAACACGTACTCGCTGCTGGACCGGCTGATGCGCCGGTTCGGTGTGCGCACCGACTTCGTGGACATCACCGACCTGGACGCGGTGCGCGCCGCGGTCGGCCCACAGACCCGCGTGGTCTTCACCGAGACGCTGTCCAACCCCGCCATGACCGTGTCGGACCTGCCCGGGCTGGCGCAGATCTCCCGGGAGGCGGGCGCCGCCCTGGTCGTGGACTCCACGTTCGCCTCCCCGGCGGTCTGCCGCCCCCTGGAGTTCGGCGCCGACGTCGTGGTGCACTCCGCCACCAAGTACCTGGGCGGGCACAGCGACACCACCGGCGGTGTGGCGGTGGCCTCTCCCGACCTGATCGACCGAATCCGCTCGGCCCGGATCGACCTGGGCCCGTGCCTGGCCCCGGACGAGGCCTACCTGCTGCACCGCGGCCTGGAGACGCTGCCGCTGCGCGTCCAGCGCCAGTGCGAGACCGCGGCGGCCTTCGCCGCGGCCCTGGCGGAACACCCCCTCGTGGAGCGGGTCGACCACCCGTCGCTGGCCTCGCACCCGGAGCACGAGCTCGCGGGCAAGCTCTTCGACCAGGGACGCTACGGAGCGGTCGTCACCGTCCACCCGCGTGGTGGCGTCGACGAGGGCATGGCCTTCGCCGACCGGCTCAGGGTGGCCACCATCGCCGCCTCCCTCGGGGGCACGCACACGCTGGCCGGGCACGTGGCCTCCACCTCGCACCGGAACATGGACGACGCCGAACTGGCGGCCGCGGGCATCTCCCCGGGCGCGGTACGGTTCTCCGTCGGTCTGGAGGACCCCCGGGACCTCATCGACGACGCCCTCGCGGCGCTCGACGGGAGAAAGTGACACACGGGTGTTTTTCGCCCCGTACCGGTTCCATCAGTAGGCGAGATAGGGTCAGGCAGCATGTCCGAGCAGCGCAAGATTCGGGTCGCCGTCGTATTCGGCGGACGCAGTTCCGAACACGAGATCTCCTGCGTCACCGCGGGCAGCGTCCTGTCCGTCATCGACCAGGACCGTTACGAGGTCGTTCCGGTCGGGATCACCCCCACCGGCAACTGGGTACTGACCTCGGGTGACCCCGAGAGCCTGCGCATCGACGCGGCGACCAAGGCCCTGCCGACCGTCTCCGAGGACGGCACCCACCTGGTGCTTCCCTTCGACTCGGCCGGCCAGCTCATGACCGTGGCCCCGGAGCAGGGCCCCCGGCGCCTGGCCGAGGTGGACGTCGTGCTGCCGCTGCTGCACGGTCCCTTCGGCGAGGACGGCACCATCCAGGGCCTGTTCGAGATGATGGGCGTGCGCTACGCGGGCGCCGGGGTCTTCTCCAGCGCCGCGGCCATGGACAAGATCTTCATGAAGGCCCTCCTGGTCGGCAACGGTATTCCCACCAGCGACTTCGTCGCCATCACCGAGCGCACCTGGCGCAACGAGCGCAAGAGGCTGTTGGACGACGTCGCGGAGCTGGGCGCCACGGTGTTCGTCAAGCCCGCCCGCGCCGGGAGCAGCGTCGGCATCAGCAGGGTGAAGGACTCCTCCGACACCGATGCCGTGATCGCCGCGGTCGAGGCCGCCCGCGAGCACGACCCCAAGGTCCTGGTCGAGGCGCAGGTCGTGGGCCGCGAGATCGAGTGCGGAGTCCTGGAGGCGGAGGACGGCGGCACCCCCGATGTCTCCCTGCCCGCCGAGGTGCACGTGGCGGAGGGCTTCGACTTCTACGACTTCGAGGCCAAGTACCTGTCCACGAGCAGCCTCACCATCCCGGCCGAGATCCCGGAGGAGGCCACCGGGCGGCTGCGGAGGATGGCCGCCGACGTGTTCGAGGCCATGGGCTGCGAGGGCCTGGCCCGGGTGGACTTCTTCTACACCGAGGACGGCCGGATCCTCGTCAACGAGCTGAACACGATGCCCGGCTTCACCCCGGCCTCGGCCTTCCCGCAGATGTGGGGTGCCACCGGAGTGGACTACGCGACGCTCGTGGAGCGGATGATCACCACCGCCCTGCGCCGCGATCCCGGACTGCGCTGACCGGCGAAACCGGCACCACCGAACCGACGAGGGGCGGACGACCACGCGGTCGTCCGCCCCTCGACGCGGGCGCTGCGGGCCCCTAGGCCCGCGGTGGAGCCGGAGGCGGCCCCTGGGGTCCCCACGGAGGCGCCTGGCCCGGGTGGAGGTGTCCCTGGGGCGGCTGGTGCCCCTCGGGGGGCCCGGGGAGCAGCTCCCGGGCGAGGATGGTGCCGCCCGCCGTCGCCGCCGGGAACACCGCCACCGCCACGAACGGGATCGCCAGCAGGAAGTAGGTCGGGACCGCGAAGCCCAGCGTCCGCATACGGCGGGTGCCCATGGAGTGGCGGCGGTCGCGGATACGCAGCAGACCACGCCGGTCGAAAGCGGGTGCGGTCAGCTCGATCCCCAGCAGCCAGCCGCCCAGCACCGCGGTCAGTACGGGGCCGGCTATCCAGCCGACCAGCGGGACGAGCCCGATCAGGAACGCGCAGACCGTCACTGTCAGTGAGGCCAGCACGATCACCACCGACTGGCGCACCGCCCGGATCAGCGAGGCCGTCAGCGTCTCCTCCGGGGCCTCGGGCGCACCGCCGAGCTCCTGCTCGACCAGTTCGGCGATCCTGTCGTAGATCGGCGCGCCCAGGGCCAGGGTCACCGTCGTGAACGTCACCACCATGACCAGGACCGACCCGGCAAGCAGCGCCACGGACAGGGCGCCGCGCAGCAGCTCCTGCCAGATGGTGTCCCAGTCCCGGGCGAACGGCGTCGCCCACGTCACCAGGTCCGCCAGGTTCACGGCCAGGGTGATCAGCGCCGCCAGGAACAGCAGCGACGTGATCAGCGCGGGCAGCGCACCCAACAGGAACAGGCGCGGTTTGCGCAGCACGATGCCCAGACCGCGCAGCAGGACACCGAAACCACCGAAGACCTCATTCACAGCGCTCACGGGCGAACCCTAGCGCTCGGAGACCGAGCGGAACCACCCGGCCTCCGTGATGAGCTCCTCGTACGTCCCCGACTGCAGCACCCTCCCCTCACGGACCACGTAGATCCGGTCCACCCGGTCCAGGCCGGTGAGGTCGTGGGTGATGAGCAGGGTGGAGAACCCCCGGGCGGCGGCGAGCAGGTCGGCGACCACCTCGTCGCGCGTGTCCGGGTCCAGGTGCGCGGTCGGCTCGTCCAGCACCAGCACGCGCGGCCCCGCCAGCACCGCCCTGGCCAGCGCCAGCCGCTGCCGCATCCCGCCGCTCAGCCCCAGGCCGTGCGAACCCACCTGGGTGTCCAGGCCCCTGGGCATCGCCTCGACCTCCCCGGCCAGCCGTGCCCTGCGCAGCGCCGCCCACAGCTCGTCGTCCCCGGCCCCCGGCCTGGCCAACCGCAGGTTCTCCCGGAGCGTGGACGCGAACACGTGCGGGTCCTGCGGAACCCCGGACACCACACGCCGTACCTCGTCGGCCGGGTGGTCGGTGACGTCGGTGCCGCCGATCTCCACCCGGCCGCCGTCCGGGTCGCGGAAGCGCAGCAGGACCGAGGCGAGCGTGCTCTTGCCCGCACCGCTCGGCCCGACCACCGCGACGGTCGCCCCGGCGGGGATCTCCAGGTCCACCCCGTCCAGTGCCCACGGCTCCTCGGGCCCGTACCGCACCCGAAGGTCGCGGATCCGCACCGTGGTGTCGGCCTCCGGGTCGATCTCCAGGCCGGACCGGGCGGGCGCCGACACCGACGCAGGGGTGTCCAGCACCCCGAACAACCGCTCCCCGCCGGCCCGGATCGCCCCCAGCCTGGCCGCGACGGCGGGCAGCGGGGCGACGATCTCGAAGGCGGCGAGGGTGGTCAGCACCAGGACCGCCAGCGCGGTCGGGCCGATCGAGCCCCCGGACACGGCGAGCACGCCCAGGAACAGCGCGCCCCACACGGTCAGGCCGGTGATGAGCGCGTTCGCCCCGGCGCTCAGCCCCAGGGTCGCGGCGTCGCGCGCCGCCACCCGGGTGAGTTCGGTGTCGGCCTCGTACACCCGGGCCACCTGGCGTTCCATGGCACCGTAGGCGACCAGGTCCGGTGCGCCCTGGAGGGTGTCGACCAGGGTGGTGGAGAGCCTGCCGCGCGCCACGGCCTCCCGGCGGCCCGGCCCGGTGCCCAGGGCGGCCGCGGCCAGCGGTACCGCGAACCCGGCGAGCAGCAGACCTGCCGCGAGCAGCAGGCCGCCGGGCGCGTACACCGCGGTCAGGAAAAGTACGGTCGCGCCGCCGGTGACCACCGACACCAGCGGCGGGGCCAGCCCGCGCACCAACAGGTCGAGGGTGGCCTCGGTGTCGTTGACCAGACGGGACACCAGGTCGCCGGAGCGGAAGCGGCCGAACGGTTCGGTCCCGGCCAGCCGCTCGTACACCCGGACCCGGACCTCGGCGAGAGTGCGGAAGGCGGCGTCATGGGTCACCAGCCGCTCCAGGTAACGGGCCACACCCTTGCTGACCCCCAGGGCACGGGTGGCGACCACCGCCACGCTCAGCGCGGTGATGGAGGGGTGGTCGGCGGCGGTGGCCAGCATCCAGGCGGCGACGCCGAGCAGGGCCACACCCGAGCCGGTGGCGGCGGCGCCGAGCAGCACACCCAGCGCGAACCGGCCCCCTCGGGGCCGGGCCAGCCCGATCATCCGGCGCAGCGGGTCCTTGCGCCGCTCCCGCTCGTCCACCTCGAACCCACCGGTCATGGCGGTCGGGTCCCCTCCGGTCCCGGTCGTTGCGGCGTTCATCGGTGCGCCTCCCGGGTCAGCAGCGGCAGTGCGGCGGTCCGCAGGTTCTCCCCGAGCACGGACTCGGCCCAACCGGTGTCGTGGGCGACGATCACGGCGGTGCGCCCCTCCAGCAGGCGGGTCACGGCGGTGCGCACCGCCTTCGCGTTCTCCGGGTCCAGGTGTGCGGTGGGTTCGTCGAGCAGGACCAGCGGTGCGTCCCGGCACATCGCCCGGGCCAGAGCGATCCGCTGCCGCTGTCCGGCGGACAGCCGCGCACCCCGCTCACCCAGGAGTGTGTCGTAGCCGTCGGGGAGAGCGGACACGAATTCGTCCGCCTCGGCCAGCCGTGCCGCCTCCCGGACCCGCTCCATGTCGGTGTCGGGGGCGCCCAGCCGGATGTTGTCGGCGACGGAGACGTCGAACAGGTAGGGGTGCTGCGGTACCCAGGCGATGCCGAGCCGCCAGTCGTCGGCGGGCAGCCGATCGAGGGGGGTCCACTCGTCGCCGGGAGCCCGCACGCTGATCCGGCCCTCGGTGGGTTCGCCGAGCCGCAGCAGCAGGGAGAGCAGGGTGGTCTTTCCGGAGCCGCTCGGCCCGGTGAGCAGCAGGCGTTCGCCGGCTCGCACGGTCAGGTCCAGCCCGGACAGGGCGGGGACGTCGCGGCCCGGGTAGAGCAGGCCGACCCCCTCGAACCGGATGTCGCCCGCCGCGGCGGGGGAGGGGACACCGGTCGGGGCCGGGGCCCGACCGGCCGCCTCGTCCCCCGTCCCGCCGGGCCCGGCCGTGTCCCGTCCGCGGTCCAGCTCGGTGAAGACCTGGTCGGCTGCGGCCACGCCCTCCATGCTCGCGTGGAAGCGCGCACCCACTTCGCGCAGCGGCAGGTAGGCCTCGGGTGCGAGGATCAGCACCAGGAGGGCGGTCTGGTAGTCCATGTGCCCGCCCAGCAGGCGCAGACCCACCTCGACGGCGACCAGCGCCACCGCCAGGGTGGCGAGCAGTTCCAGGGCGAAGGCCGACAGGAACGCGATCCGCAGCGTGCCCATGGTCGCCTTGCGGTGGTCCTCGCCGACCCCGCGGATGATGGCGGCCTGTGCCTTGGCCCGGCGGAAGACCGCCAGGGTCGGCAGCCCCTCCACGACGTCGAGGAAGTGCCCGCCGAGTCGGCTCAGCAGTCGCCACTGGCGTTCGGTGCGCTGCTGGGTGTGCATCCCGATCAGTGCCATGAAGATCGGGATGAGCGGCAGGGTCACCAGGATGACGATCCCGGAGATCCAGTCCGCCCAGAAGACCACCGCCAGCACCGCGAACGGCACGATGCACGCCAGTACCAGCTGGGGCAGGTAGCGGGAGAAGTACTCGTCGAGGGCGTCCAGGCCGCGGGTGGCCAGGGTGACGAGTTCACCGGCCCTGGGCGCCCCGTCCTCGCGGTCGCCGCCCTCGGCCAACCACACCTTGCCCGAACCGGTCACGTGCGCGACCAGCCTGCGACGCAGCTGCGACTTGGTGCGGGCGGCGCTGTGCAGTGCCGAGGCCTCGGCGAGGTAGGACAGCAGGGCGCGGGCGAGGGCGACGGCGGCCACCGCGGCGATCATCCAGCCGAGGGCGTCCATGCCCTCCCCGGCCCACGCCCCGGTGATGACCCGGGCGAGCAGCCAGGCCTGGGTGAGGATCAGGCCGGTGATCAGCACGCCGCTGAGGACGGTGACGGCCAGGTGTGTCCGGACCGCGTCTGCGGTGCGCACCAGGCGCGGATCGAGCGGTTTCATGTGCGGGTACCTCGTGGCGTCGGGACTCGACCGGGCCCTCGGGGTTCGGTTCCGAAGGGGGCTCCGGCGTGGCGGATGCGGGGGACACGGGACACGGTGCGGGTCGGCCCAGTATCCCGGGGAGCCCGTCGGGAACGCCGTACCCCCCGTCTCCCGGGGCGATTCGGGAGGCAGGGGGCACGGGTCCCGGAGACGGGAGCGGGTTCAGGCGGCCCGCTCCTGCTCCTCCCCGACCGTGGTGACGGTGGAGCGGGTGATCTGTGCACCGGTGACCCGCTGCCGAAACACCCAGTAGCTCCAGCCCTGATAGCCCAGCACCAGTGGCAGGAACACCACCGCGACCCAGGTCATCAGGGTGAGCGTGTAGTCCGCCGAGGAGGCGTTGGCGACGGTCAGGCTGAACGCCGGGTCGGTGGTGGACGGGAGCACGTTCGGGAACAGCGAACCGAGCAGCGTGGCGAACGTGAGCACGATGGTCGCCGCGGTGGCGAGGAAGGACCACCCCTCACGGCGGAAGCGGGCCGCCGCGACCCCGCCCACCAGGGTCGCGACGGCGGTCAGGGCGAGCGGCAGGGTCCACGGGACGCCGTGCGCGGACTGGGTCCACAGCAGGAAGGCGGTCACGGCGGGGACCGCGACGCAGGCGGCGCCCAGGGCGGCCCTCCGTGCGCGGACCCGGACCGGCCCGTCGGTCTTGAGGGTCAGGAAGACGGCACCGTGCAGGGTGAACAGCGCCAGGGTGGTCACCCCGCCGAGCAGGGCGTACGGGTTGAGCAGGTCGAGCGGGGACGCGGTGACGATGTGGTCGGCGTCCATGGCCACGCCCCGGACGAGGTTGGCGAAGATCAGTCCCCACAGGAAGGCGGGCACGGCGCTGCCGAAGAAGATCGCCCGGTCCCACCAGTCCCGCCACCGGTCGCTGTCGCGCTTGTGGCGGTACTCGAACGCCACCCCGCGCACGATGAGCGCGATCAGGACGAGGAAGACCGGCACGTAGAACCCGCTGAACACGGACGCGTACCAGGCGGGGAACGCGGCGAACATGGCGCCGACGGCGGTGATCATCCACACCTCGTTGGCGTCCCAGACCGGCCCGATGGCGTTGATGGCCACGCGGCGGTCCACGGAGTGGCGCCTGCCCATGAAGGGCATGAGGACCCCGACCCCGAAGTCGAACCCCTCCAGGAGGAAGAAGCCGGTCCACAGGACGGCGATGGCGGCGAACCAGATGACGGCCAGTTCCATGGTCGTTGGCTCCTAGTAGCTGAAGTGCGGGATCCGGGACTCGTCCTCGTCGTTCTCCAGGTCGGGAACGACGTGTGCGGGCCCCTTCTTGATGTACTTCCAGAGCAGGCCGACCTCGACGACGAACAGCAGCCCGTACACGGCGGTGAACAGGCCCAGGCTCATGGCGACCGTTCCGAGGCCGACCCCGGGGGAGACGCTGGCGGCGGTGAGCAGCTCGCCGTGGACCGTCCAGGGCTGGCGGCCCATCTCGGTGAGCACCCATCCGAAGATGTTGGCGGCCAGCGCGGCGGGCAGCGCGGCGACGGCCGCGTAGTAGAACCACCGGCTCCTGGGCATCCGCCCGCGCCCGCGGGTGCACCACAGGCCTACGGCGGCGACGGCGATCCCGAACATCCCGAGCCCCATCATCAGCCGGAAGGACCAGTACACGACGAACACGTTGGGCATGTAGTCGCCAGGTCCGTAGTACTCCTCGTAGGCCTCCTGGAGGTTGTTCATACCGTGCACCTCGCCGTCGAAGGTGCCGGTGGCCAGGAAGCTGAGGACGTTGGGGACGGTGACGTCGATGGGGTTGTGGCGCGCCTCGGTGTCGCCGACGGCGAAGGCGGAGAAGGCGGCGCCCTCCTCGGTGTCCCACAGGGCCTCGGCGGCGGCGAGCTTCATGGGCTCGTACTCGGCGGCGAGCTTGGCCTGGTGGTCGCCGGAGAAGACGGTGAGGGCCCCGGCGGCCAGGGTGATGACCAGGCCGGTCCTGAGGGTGGAGCGGAACAGTGCGAAGTCCCGTCCGGGCGGGGTGACGCCGGCCTCGCCGGTGTCGTCGTGCCTGGTGTTGCGCCACAGCTTGTAGGCGCTGACCGCCACCACGAAGAGCCCGGCGGTGACGAAGGCGGCGGAGACGGTGTGCAGGTAGGTGGACCAGGCCTGGTCGTTGCTGAGTACGGCCCAGATGTCGTTGAGCTCGGCGCGGCCGGTCTCGGGGTTGACGTCGTAGCCCACCGGGCGGCGCATCCAGGCGTTGGCGGCCAGGATGAAGTAGGCCGACAGGTTGGTGCCGACAGCGACCACCCAGATGCAGGCCAGGTGGATGCCGCGTGGAAGCCGGTGCCAGCCGAAGATCCACAGCCCGATGAAGGTGGACTCCAGGAAGAAGGCCAGGAGGGCCTCCATGGCCAGGGGCGCCCCGAAGACGTCGCCGACGAAGCGTGAGTACTCGCTCCAGTTCATACCGAACTGGAATTCCTGCACGATTCCGGTGACCACGCCCATGGCGAAGTTGATCAGGAACAGCTTGCCGAAGAACTGGGTGGCCTGGAGGTACTCGTGCCGTCCGGTGCGGTACCAGAAGGTCTGGAGCACGGCCACGATGAAGGACAGGCCGATCGTCAGGGGGACGAAGAGGAAGTGGTAGATCGTGGTGACCCCGAACTGCCACCTCGCCAGGTCAAGAGCTTCCATGCCCGCCTCTCAGGTACCGACTGCCGGTAGTACTACGAACTGTAGTGCTACTTGCCGTCGTAATGGAGGGCGCCCCCCGGGTACCGGCGGCCCGAGGGGGTCCGGACGGCGTGGTCCCTGCGCCGGGGCCCGCACGCAAAAGCGGCGCACCCCCGGAACGGGGATGCGCCGCCTTGGTGCCGCGTCTGCGTCAGATTCGACGTATTCGCAGGTGGAGCCGTTTCTCTCCTACTCGCGGAGCTCGATCATGCGCTCCATGTTCTCGACCTCGGACAGCTGGGCGTCGATCATCCCCTGGGCGAGGTTTGTGACGAGTTCCTCGTTGCCCAGGTCCACCTCGGCCTCGGCCATCTCGACCCCGCCGATGTGATGGGCGATCATCAGTTCGAGGAAGAGCACCTCGGCCTCCACCCCCTCGGCCTCGTTCAGCTCCACGAGTTGCTCGCTGGTGGCCAGGCCCGGCATGGTCTCGGGGACCTCTCCCTCGCCGCCGCCGTGCTCGTGGCCCTCCATCCAGGCCATCGGGGGTTCGGCCGAGCGCGAATTCAGCCCCCACGCGGCCAGCCAGCCCTGCATCATCCCGATCTGGGCCTGCTGGGTCCTGGCCATGTCCGTGGCCACCGTGTGCAGTTCGACGTCCTCGGTTTTGTCGATGATGATCAGCGACATGTCCACGGCCTGGGCGTGGTGCGCGCTCATGTCGCGCAGGAAACCGGCGTCGGCCCCGGTGTCGAGCGGATAGGACGGCCGGCCCACGAGGAAGCCGCCGACCAGTGCCAGCACGACCAGGGTCGCGGCCATCCAGAGGGGGACGGTGCGCTCCCGCGCGGCGGCGCCCCCACCGCCCGGGGAGGACTCCTCGGGGCCGTCCGGCCCGTCCCCGTTCGATGCTTCTTCGGTGCCGTCGGCGTCCGCGGACGCCGGGCCGGTCACATGCCCCATCGGAACCACCTTGGTCAAATCGCACAACTCTGGTGCCAAAGTAGAGGGTAGGAAAGTCCTATTCGACCACATCCATCCCCAGGAGACCCAGTGGCCAAGAAGTCGAAGGCGGAGGAGCGCCGCGCTCGCGCCGCCGCGCTGCGCGAGGAGCAGCGGAAGAAGGAACGTCGCGCCAAAGCCCTCAAGATCACCGGGATCAGCGTAGCCGCCGCCGCGGTCCTGGGTCTTCTGGGAACCGCGATCTTCATGGAGTTCCGCTCCCGCAACATCCAGGGCGTGCAGGAGTACGCCATCGACGAGTACAACCACGTCCAGACGGGACAGCGCGTCGACTACGCCCAGTCCCCGCCGGTCGGCGGCCAGCACTGGAGTAGCTGGCAGAACTGCGGTGTCTACGCGGACACGCTGATGCCGGAGTTCGCGGTCCACGCCCTGGAGCACGGCGCGGTCTGGATCACCTACGACCCGGAGCTGCCCGAGGAGGAGGTGGAGGCGCTGGAGGGCTTCTACAACCCCGGCGACTACCTGGTCATCAGCCCCTACGACGGGGAGATGCCCGCGCCGATCGTGGCCTCCAGTTGGGGTCGCCAGATCACCGCTCAGAGCGCCGACGACGAGGAACTCGCCCGCTACGTGCGGTTCTACGAGCGCGGCAGCGACGTTCCCGAGCCGGGCGCCGCCTGCTCGGGGGCCATCCAGGAGACCGCTCCCGAGATCGAGGCCCAGATCGCCGAACAGGGTGAGGACGCCGAGGCCCTTGAGGGCGCGGAAATGGACAGCGAGGAGGCCGGGAACGAGGACTCCGGCTCCGAGGGCGCTGACGACGACGAGGACACCGGAACCGGGGACCAGGAGTAGGCGCGGGGCGTCCGGCCCGCTTCCTCCCGGCGTCCCCGGGGCCGCGGAAGCGGGGCCGGAGGCGGAGAACCGCCTCCGGCCCCGCACGTCCGTCCGGGGCGCGGAAGAGCATCCGGCGGGGTCACCGGCCGCTGTCGGCGCGCTCCTCCAGGTGCTCGTCGACCAGTTCGCTCACCTCGGCGAGCACGGCCGCGGGTGGACCGTAGGAGGGCGGCACGGTGAGTTCGACGTAGGCCTCGCGCTCCACCACCGTGTGCAGGGAGGGGGCGTCCTCGGGCGGGGAGAACCACGCCACACCGTTGACCTCCTGCAGAACCGAGTCCATCTGCAGGGAGGCGGGGCGGGGCACACCGCACCGCAGTCCGATGGGCGGGTCGCCCCAGGCGGCCGTGAGCTCCGAGTCGGGCCGCACACTCGCGCGTTCGGCGTCGAGCAGGGTGTCCGGGAGGTCGGCGACCAGCGCGGCGCAGACCTCGGCGGTCCGCTCGTCCGGCTCCGGCGGTTGTATCCGCACGGTCTGGTCGCCGCAGCCGGCCGTCACCAGGGCGACGGCCAGAGCCGCCCCGAAGTAGCGCTTGCGCACAGTCAACCCCGCTCCATCGAACCGGTCGGCTTCAGATGTTGACGATGGGGCAGGTGAGCGTGCGGTCGATGCCCTCCAGCCGCTGGATCCGGGCCACCACCAGAGTCCCCAGAGCGTCGATGTCGTCGGCCTTCGCCTGAACGATCACATCGTAGGGACCGGTGACGTCGTGTGCCTCCTCGACCCCCGCGATCCCCCGGATCCGGTTCGCGACCTCTGCCGCCTGGCCGACCTCGGTCTGGATCAGGATGTACGCCTGCACCATGGTGTCTTCTCCTTCGTGCTGTGCCGGGTGTGAGGTCGAGCGAACGCATCCCCGGCCGAAGGGCACAGCTGATGACGAACGGATGACGAACGTGGGGCTTGACCGCCGGGTCCGGACCACTTGAGCCGGAGCGTCACCGTACCCTGATCTCTGTGTTGAGCACCATTGGGGGACTTGGTGAGTTCGCTCTGATCACACGTGTGACGAGCCAATTCCCCAGTACGGACGATGTAATCCTCGGCCCCGGCGACGATGCCGCGGTCGTGGCCGCACCCGACGGGCGCACGGTCGCGACCACGGACCTCCTCGTCGAGGGCCGCCACTTCAGACGGGAGTGGTCCACCGCCCGGGACGTCGGGCACCGCGCCGTGGCGCAGAACTACGCCGACGTCGTGGCCATGGGCGCCCGTCCCACCGGGCTGCTCATCGGTTTCGCCGCGCCCGCCGACCTTCCACTGGCCTGGGCCGAGGAGTTCACCGCCGGGGTGCGCGAGGAGTGCGCGCTGGCCGGGGGAGCCGTGGTCGGCGGCGACATGGTGGGTTCGGACACCCTGACCATCGCCGTCACCGCCCTCGGTGACCTGGAGGGGCGCGCGCCGGTACGCCGTGACGGGGCCCGCGCGGGGGACGTGGTCGCCTACACCGGGCACCTCGGCCTCTCGGCCGCCGGGCTGGCCCTGCTGGAGCGGGGGATCGACGGCCCCGCGGACTGCCTGTCCGAGCACCGGAGGCCGAGCCCGCCCTACGCCGCGGGCCCCGAGGCCGCCGTG
Organism: Nocardiopsis moroccensis; assembly: GCF_055763695.1. NCBI lineage: Bacteria > Bacillati > Actinomycetota > Actinomycetes > Streptosporangiales > Nocardiopsidaceae > Nocardiopsis > Nocardiopsis moroccensis. The sequence continues at coordinate 5,988,149 of NZ_CP199747.1, forward strand.
CTGGGCGCGACCGCCATGCTCGACATCAGTGACGGCCTGGCCCAGGACCTGGGGCACATCTGCCGGGCGAGCGGGGTCCGTGTCGACCTGGAGTCGGACGCGCTCCGCCCCGAGCCCGCTCTCCTGGAGGCCGTCCGTGTGCTGGGCGCCCCGGCGGGGAACGCTGTGGCGGCCGCCCGCCGTCTGATGGTGTCGGGCGGAGAGGACCACGCGCTCGCGGCCGTCTTCCCGCCGGAGACCGGGCTCCCGGAGCACTGGCATGCGGTGGGGGTCGTGGCGGAGGCACCTCGGGACGCGGAGGAGGGTTCCGAGCACCCGGTCACCCTGGACGGGGTCGTGGTCGAACGCGGTGGATGGGATCATTTCCGGCAGGAGTGAGTCCCGTTTGGATTTGTCCTGTTTGGCGATCACGCTAGGCTTTGCCAACGCGGCCAGCTCTGCCTACCGGGCGGCCGCCCGGCCTCGTTGGAAAACGGAACCGCGAAGGTCCGCACGAGGAACCACCTCTGATCCGGGAGCCGACGGGTGAGAGCGCAGGAAGGCCAGCGGAGCGGCGTCGGGAGGCGGCATATGGGGCGGCATGGCTAGTCGGCACGGCCCTCGTCGTGGAGCCCACCGCAGCGAACCGGAGAACGCCGGCGCCCTGCGGCGGATCGGCGGACTCATCGAGAGCACGGTCCCCAAACGGGTCGAACCCCCGAGACTGCTCAACGTCCTCATCATCTCCGGGGTGATCCTCGGGCTGCTCCTGTTCGGTTACAGCACCACACAGATCTACCTCCAGTTCGGCGGCACCCCCGGCGCGACGGAGGCCCCCGGCCGCCAGGACGGCGCCGAACCCAGCCATGACGCCTCCCCGGCGCCCGAGGGCGGGGACACCTCCGCCGAGGAGGGCGGCGACGGGCCGCAGGTCCAGGCCGGGACCGAACCCACCACCGTCGTCTACCAGGTGCTGGAGACGACCTCGGTCGGCTTCACCGGCCGCGTCACCGTCACCAACACCTCACAGACCCGGCTCGAGACGTGGGAGCTGGCGCTGGCCTTCGAGTCCGCCGAGGTCACCGAGGTCCGCGACGCTGACTGGGAACCCCTGGAGGACGGGATCCTGGCCCGACCGTCCGGGGTCGGGGGCCAACTCGAACCCGGAGCCTCGGCCTCTCTCACCTTCGACGCGGTCGGTCTCGCCCAGAGCCCCGTCCGGTGCTCCCTCAACGGGCACGTCTGCCGGCTGTGAGCGGGGCCCACTCACCGCGGAAGAGTGGAAGAGGGGGCCGGAAACACGAAGAAGGCCCCCCGACCGGAGTCGGAGGGCTCTTCGAAGACAGCGGGGGAGACCCTAGCGGGCCACCTTGCCAGCCTTGATGCACGAGGTGCACGCGTTCACACGCTTGGGCGTGCCGCCCACGCGGGTGCGAACGGTCTGGATGTTGGGGTTCCAGCGGCGGCGGGTGCGACGGTGCGAGTGGGAAACACTGTTACCGAACCCTGGTCCCTTGCCGCAGACGTCGCAGACGGAAGCCACGGTAACTCCATTCAAGTGCTCGGGATCGCGCACGTCGCCGCACGCGAGAGGTCATCCGACCAGAAGAGGCCGGGCGGGCAGGCTGGCGAGGACGCCAACCGTGGAAGAGTACACGCAGACATGCCCGAAGGTGGAATCAGACCACTGGGAGGCACCCGTACGCGCAACGGTGGAACGCGGTGCGGCCGAAGCCTCGCGCACCCACCGGAGCATCGAGATCAGCCACGCAGGCATGGCGAAAACGCGATGAACTCTGACGAGTATACCGTTCCTGCGGACTGGACGGGATTGGTCCCGTTCAGTCGCACGCCCCGAACGGTCCTGGGCGCACTGGATCCCCGGCGTACTCAGGTCCCGGTTCGGCGACACACATCCTGTGTGGTCCGTTTCCGGAGGCCGGTTTCCTCACGATCCGGCCGTGTGGGCGTGGTCGCAGGTGTGCGGGAGGCCCCAGACCATCGCGCTGGCGGCAAGGGGGCCCGAACACTGACACCAAACCCGGCGTCTCAGATCGCATACACATAGTAACTACATCGGTGTGGCGCCCGCAAAATCACCGTCGCAGCCGGATCCGTTCACGCGCACGCACACCCGTGCACACTCAACGGCGAACAGTCCACCGCCCCTGCCGGGAGGGGCGGTTGCCAGTCCCGGTTCGGCCCCGGACGTCGCACCGGAGGTCTAACGTGGCGTAGACCGATGCACGAGGCCAGGACGGGAACCACAGTGAGCACCTGGGACGAGCCGCTGCGCAAGGGACCACTCGGCGGCAGGACGGCGAAGGCACTCGCCGACAAACTCGATCTGCACACCCTCGGCGACCTGCTGCGCTACTACCCGCGCCGCTACGACCGCAGGGGCGAACTCACCGACCTCGCCCTCCTGAGGGAGGGGGAGGACGTCACCGTGCAGGCCAAGGTGCTGGACGCCAGGCGGCGCACCATCCCCGCCCGTCAGGGGCGCCGACGGATGGACATGATGGAGGCCACCGTCACCGACGGTACCGCCCGCCTGCACCTGACCTTCTTCAACCGGGGCTCCCACCACCAGAACACCCTGGTCCCCGGGCGGCTGGCCATGTTCTCCGGACGGGTCTCCACCTTCAAGGGGCGCCGACAGCTCGACCACCCCGAGTACGTGCTCCTCGACGACGACGGCCTCGAGGGCGAGGCCGCCCGCGCCTACGCGAACGAGCTCATCCCCGTCTACCCGGCGGTCAAGGGCCTGGACTCCGCCACGATCGCCCGCTCGGTCGGGGTCGCCCTGGACTACGCCGTGGACATCCCCGACCCCCTGCCTCCGGAGCTGCGCGCGGACCAGGGGCTGCTCGGCGTGCACGAGGCGCTCCGCAGGATCCACCGGCCCGCGGAGTGGGCCGAGGTCGGCACCGCCCGGCGCCGCCTGAAGTGGGACGAGGCCTTCGTCCTGCAGCTCGCCCTCGCCCAGCGCCGCCGGCAGGCCGGGGAGCTGCCCGCGACCCCCCGCCCCGGCGCGGACGGCGGCCTCCTCGACGCCTTCGACTCCCAGCTCCCCTTCACCCTCACCGAGGGCCAGCGCGAGGTCGGCGATCGGCTGGCGGAACGGCTCGACGCCACCCACCCCATGCACTGCCTGCTCCAGGGGGACGTGGGCGCGGGAAAGACCCTGGTGGCCCTGCGCGCGATGCTGCGGGTGGTGGATTCCGGTGGCCAGGCCGTCATGCTCGCCCCCACCGAGGTCCTCGCCCAGCAGCACCACCGCTCCATCAGCGCGATGCTCGGCGCGCTCGGCCGCGCCGGGCAGCTCGACGGCGCCGAGAACGCCACCCGTATCGCCCTGCTCACCGGTTCCATGAACACCGCGGCCCGCAGGGAGGCCCTGCTGGAGTCCGCCTCCGGCCAGGCCGGGATCGTGGTGGGCACCCACGCCCTGCTCCAGGAGCACGTGTCCTTCGCCGACCTGGGCCTGGTGGTGGTGGACGAACAGCACCGCTTCGGGGTGGAGCAGCGCGACGCCCTGCGGGAGAAGGCCCGGAACGGCCGGCCGCACGTACTGGTGATGACCGCCACACCCATCCCGCGGACGGTCGCCATGACGGTCTACGGGGACCTGGACGTGGTCTCCCTCACCCAGTTGCCCGCGGGGCGTGCCCCCGTCGCCACCCACATCGTCCCCACCAGCGAGAAACCGCACTTCCTCACCCGTGCCTGGGAGCGGATCCGGGAGGAGGTGGGCCAGGGCCGCCAGGCGTTCGTGGTCTGCCCGCGGATCGGCGACGGTTCCGAGGGCTCCGGCGGGGGAGAGGCCGGTGACGAGGTCGACGCTCCGCCGGAGGAGCCGCCGCCCGGGGCCCGCCCGCCGCTCGCGGTGCTGGAGGTGCTCGCCCGGTTGAAGGAGGGCCCGCTGGCCGACGTGCGGGTGGAGGCCCTGCACGGTCGGATGGCTCCGGACGACAAGGAGGCGGTGATGCGCCGCCTCTCGTCCGGGCGGACCGACGTGGTGGTCTCCACCACGGTCATCGAGGTCGGCGTGGACGTACCCAATGCCACGGTCATGGCCGTCATGGACGCCGACCGGTTCGGTATCTCGCAGCTGCACCAGCTGCGCGGCCGGGTCGGCCGGGGCCGGCTGCCCGGGCTCTGCCTGCTGGTCACCGAGTCCGAGGAGGGGACCCCCGCACGCGAGCGGCTGGCCGCGGTGGCCTCGACCACGGACGGGTTCGAACTGTCCCGTGCCGACCTGGAGATGCGCCGCGAGGGCGACGTGCTCGGCGACGCGCAGTCCGGGGCGCGTTCGAGCCTGCGGATGCTCACCCTGGTCCGGGACGAGGAGCTCATCGGCCGGGCCCGGGAGGAGGCCACCCGCCTCGTCGCCCGGGACCCGGAGCTGAAGGGCCACCCGCCCCTGGCCGACGCGCTGGCCGCGCTGCTGCCCGAGGAGCGGGCGGAGTACCTCGACAAGACCTGAACCGCACTACCGTTGTGCCATGACCCGCATCATCGCCGGGGCCGCGGGCGGACGGCGCATCTCCGCCCCAGACGGCCGTACCACCCGACCCACCAGCGACCGGGCCCGCGAGGCCCTGTTCGCCTCCGTCCAGTCCGACCTCGGCTCCCTCGACGGGCTCCGGGTCATGGACCTCTACGCCGGGTCCGGGGCGATCGGCCTGGAGGCCCTGTCGCGCGGGGCTTCGCACGCCCTGCTGGTGGAGGCCGACCGCAGGGCCGCCCGGGTGGTGAAGGAGAACATCGCCACTCTCCGGCTGCCGGGGGCCGAACTGGCCGCGGACCGGGTGGAGCGGGTCCTCGCGCGCGCGAACCCCGGCGCCCCCTACGACCTGGTGGTGGCCGACCCGCCCTACGCGGTCACCGACGAGGAGGTCTCCTCGGTGTTGTCCGCCCTGGTCGGACCCGGGTGGCTGGCCGAGGACGCGGTCCTCGTGGTGGAGCGCTCCAAGCGCGGTGCCGAACCGGTCTGGCCCGAGGGGATCGAGCCCGACCGCAGTCGCAGGTACGGCGAGGCGATCCTCTGGTACGCCCGCACCGCCGGGTAGGAAGCGGCGGTAGGGGCGTTTCCGGTGTTTTGTGCGGGAAGGTTCGGACGACCCGCGCGTGCCGTGGCGACGACCCGGCCCTGGTCGTCCTGGGTGTGAGTACAGACACAATTGTCCGGGGAAAGAACACTAAGCGGGTGTTGCCCGAATTGGTGTACGGGTGAACCCCTACGATCGCGGTACCCGAGAGTAGTTCTTGAGAGGGGCGATCCACCGTGCGCCGAGTCGTCTGTCCGGGTTCCTTCGACCCGGTCACCCACGGTCACATCGACATCATCGGACGAGCCGCCAAACAGTACGACGAGGTCATCGCCGCCGTACTCAACAACGTCAACAAGCGGGGGCTCTTCACCGTCCCCGAGAAGATCGACATGCTCACCGAGGGCACCGCGGGGCTCGGCAACGTCCGGGTCAGCGAGTTCGACGGGCTCCTCGTCGACTTCTGTCGGGAGAACGGCATCGAGACGATCGTCCGCAGCCTGCGCTCCGTCAGCGACTTCGACTACGAACTCCAGATCGCGCAGATGAACTACCAGCTCTCCGGCGTGGAGACCGTCTTCATGACCGCCAACCCCCAGTACTCCTTCCTGTCCTCCAGCCTGGTCCGCGAGATCGCCCAGCACCGAGGCGACGTCTCCAGTCTGGTCACGCCCTACGTCCAGGGCCGCCTCAGGGAGAAGTACGCCGAACGCCACCAGGGGTAGGGGTCGACGGCCCCGCCGGCGGCCTCCGCGCAGCCCTCCTCGGGGGCTGATTTGGGTGGTCGGGGACATGGTAGGTAGAATCTGGGTTTGACCATGGGTGTCGCCGGTCTTCGGCGTGCGCTCAGGCCGGTCAGCACCACCGCGACAACCGACGCCGAGCGCGTCGGAGCCCGCGTGCCCGGCACCCGTTAACTCTTCTGAAAGCGCGATCACTCTGTCTCGTCTAGATGCCCGCGACCCGTACGTGGTCGACACCCGCCAGCTGGGCCGCCAGCCGGGGTCGATGCGGACCGTCAACCGAATCGTGACCGTCCCCGAGGCGTTCGAGACGGCGATGGCCGGCGTGCCCAAGGGGCAGGAGATCGAGCTGGACCTGCGCCTGGAGGCGGTGATGGAGGGTGTCCTCGTCACCGGAACCGCCCACGGGCGGCTCAACGCGGAGTGCTCCCGCTGTCTCGACCCCCTGAGCGAGGAGCTGGAGGCCGACTTCCAGGAGCTGTACCGCTACGCCGCCGACGAGGAAGAGGGCGGCGGAAGTGACGAGGACGCGGGCGACGAGGATGAGGACTACTATCTAGAGGGCGATCTGCTCGACCTCGGACCGGTAATCCGAGACGCCGTCGTGCTCGCGCTCCCACTCTCACCGCTGTGCGGCCCGGACTGCCCCGGCCTGTGCGCCGAGTGCGGGGTCAAACTCGCCGACGCCGGGCCCGACCACGGTCACGGCGACGGTGTCGACCCGCGTTGGGAAGCGCTCCGCTCGATCGCGGAGGATCCCGAACAGCAGTGAGCTCGTGAACCGATCGCGCGCGGTGCCCGCCGGGCACCGTTGACGACCGGAGCACACCCTCCCCGCCACAGCGCGCGGGGTGACCAGATAAGCGACCTCCCGCGACCGCGCGGGGGTGACCCAGGAGGATTGAAGTGGCCGTCCCGAAGCGGAAGATGTCGCGGAGCAACACCCGGACCCGCCGTTCCCAGTGGAAGGCGTCGCGCCCGGTGCTGGTCAACTGCCCGCGCTGCCGTGACCCGAAGCAGCCCCACATCGCGTGCCCGACCTGCGGCACCTACAACAACCGCCAGGTCACCAACCCGGCCTAACCCGCGGATGACAGGCTTCGGGTCCAGCATCCGATCCAGTACTCCCGAGGCGCATCGGGGCGGAACCCACTGAGGGGTCCGCCCCGCAGCGCTGTCAGGGGGAGGGGCTGTCTCGGGGACCCCCGGCCCCGGAGCTTTGTAGAGTGATCTGGAAAACCCTGGGAACAAACCTTCCCGGGGCACCCCAACACCGGTGATCCGGGTTCCGTACGGACTCCCGAGATCGTGGTGGCCGCCGGGGGAGCGACCGCTCCCGCGACGATCACCTCGTTTTCGAGCGTCCTGGCCGGACCGGAGACCCCTCCACCTCCGCGTGCCGCGCACCGGCACGCCCGACAGGGAAGCGAACTCGCGTGGCCAGCCAACTCTCCGTCTCCGAAGCCAAGTCGTTCCATCAGGCGATCGGGGTCGAGGTCGACCCCAAGATCCTGCTCCGAGCCCTGACCCACCGCTCCTACGCCTACGAGAAGGGCGGTCTGCCCACCAACGAGCGCCTGGAGTTCCTCGGCGACTCCGTGCTCGGCCTGGTGGTCACCGACACCCTCTTCCGCAAGCACCCGGACCTGCCCGAGGGCCAACTCGCCAAGCTGCGCGCCGCCGTGGTCAACATGCGTGCCCTCGCCGACGTCGCGCGGGGGCTGGGCATCGGCACCTACATCCGGCTCGGCCGGGGTGAGGAGGGTACCGGGGGCCGGGACAAGTCCTCGATCCTCGCGGACACCCTCGAAGCCATCATCGGCGCGGTCTACCTGGACCGCGGCCTCGACGTGGCCTCGGAGTTCGTGCACCGCCTCTTCGACCCGCTCATCGCCACCGCCTCCGGGCTGGGCGCCGGGCTGGACTGGAAGACCTCCCTCCAGGAGCTCACCGCCGCCCAGATGCTCGGTGTGCCCGAGTACCACGTCGACGAGAGCGGCCCCGACCACCAGAAGACCTTCCGTGCCACCGTCCGGGTGGCGGGGGAGAGCTACGGCCTGGGTGAGGGCCGCAGCAAGAAGGAGGCCGAACAGCAGGCCGCCGAGTCCGCCTGGAAGGCCATCCGCGCCCGTGCGGACGCCGCCGAGAAGGCCAAGGGCAAGGCCCCCGGCCAGGGGCAGGGCTGAGGAATGCCGGAGCTCCCCGAGGTGGAGGTCGTCCGACGCGGCCTCAGCGAGCACGCGGTGGGACGGCGGATCGGTCCCGTCGAGGTGCTGCACCCGCGTTCGGTCCGCCGGCACGTGCCGGGCCCCGCCGACTTCGCCGGACGCCTGACCGGCCAGATCCCCACCGCGGTCCGTCGCCGGGGCAAGTACATGTGGCTCGTCCTGGACAGCGGTGACATGCTCCTCGCCCATCTGGGGATGAGCGGGCAGATGCTGGTGCAGCCGCAGGGCAAGCCGGACGAGAGGCACCTGCGAGTGCGCCTGCCCCTGGCAGACGGCAACGAACTGCGCTTCGTCGACCAGCGCACCTTCGGTCACCTGTTGGTGGACCACGCGGGGGAGCACGCCGAGGTGCCCTCGTCGGTGGACCACATCGCCCTGGACCCGTTGGACCCCGGTTTCGTCCCGGAGGCGTTCGTCCGGGCGCTGCGAGCCAAGCGGACCGAGGTCAAGCGGGCCCTGCTCGACCAGTCGCTGATCAGCGGCGTGGGTAACATCTACGCGGACGAGGCGCTCTGGCGGGCGCGGCTGCACTGGGCCCGGTCCACCCGGGGGCTGACCAACGACCAGGCCAGGGAACTGCTCGGCCACGTCAGCGACGTGATGACCGAGGCCCTGGAGGTGGGCGGCACCACCTTCGACGGGCTGTACGTCAACGTCAACGGGGAGAGCGGGTACTTCGAACGCGGGCTCAACGCCTACGGGCGGCGGGACCGGCCCTGCGGGCGCTGCGGCACACCGATCGTGCGCGAGGCCTTCATGAACCGTTCGTCGTTCAGCTGCCCGAGCTGCCAGCGGGCTCCGCGCCCGCGTCCCTGAGGCGGGCGTTCCTGCGGGCCCGGGTCCCAGACCGGCGGAGAGGCCCGCGGGAGTGGTCGATATGTCCGACCGTGTGCCCGAAAGGGCTTTCGGGGCGTGTCGGTGAGGAAAGTGTCTCCGTGAAGTAAGGGAGAGTTCGGGGCCGTGAGGAAAGAGGAAGAGCCCGTCCGGTTGACCGCGTGGGTGCGCGGACGGGTCCAGGGCGTGGGTTTCCGCTGGTGGGTGCGGTCTCGGGGATTGGAGTCGGGTCTGACCGGAGCCGCCACCAACCTGGACGACGGCCGGGTCGAGGTCGTCGCGGAAGGGCCCAAGGAGGGCTGCGAGAGGCTCCTGGGGCACCTGAGAAGCGGAGAAACCCCCGGGCGGGTGGACTCCGTGGTCGAACGCTGGTCTCCGGCGGGGGGTTCCTTCGACGGTTTCGTCGAACGGTGAGTATGCTGGAAGGGTAACGCGGTCCGAGCATCGACCGTGGGGCGGCGCGGCCGAGCGGTAGCCGGGCGCCGCGACACACGGACCACCGCGCAAGCCGTTTCCGGGCTCTGCGTACCGGCTCCGCCGGGGGTGGATCATGTTCGTACCGTGCGATACCACATGCCCTGGGCGTTTTCGTCTGGGCTGTGGTCGTTACGGACCGTTGTAATCCAATCTTGACCAGTGGCGCGCAGAGTGAGACTCTGGAAGATACATCGCGCATCTTCTGCCCGTGTGGTCGGCCCACGGCAGGTGGGACCGGCAGGGACACGGGTCACGTACGCGCGCATCACTACTGGTCACTCACTGTGGAGGACCCACACCATGGCGAAGGCTCTGTTTGGCCACGTTGGCGGCTCCGACCCGCGTATGGTCTCGGAGATGCGACGTCTCCAGAAGCGGGTACGCGACCTTGAGGACGAGATCAGCCGTCTTCAGGCCCAGAACGACCAGCTCAGCATGGCCGTCACCGACGTCGCTGGCGCGACCGACCGCGAGCCCGCGCTCGCCTGATTTCCGTTTCACCGTCGTGGGGTCGCGGGATGTGGCCCGTACACGACACCGTTGATCCGCTGATGATCCACTGACGGGGACGCCGAACGCATCACAGGCGTCCCTGGCCGGATCACTGACGAAACCCGGTCGTCGCGGACCGGGAACCAGTGGAAATCCGCCGTACGCTTTTCCTTTCCCTTACGGCTTCTTTACCGTTGTACCCGGCGGGCCCCTGCGCAACCCTCCGTGTCCGCCGGATATCCCCCCTCCTTCAGTCCCGCCGGGCCTCTGCTCGCCTCCGGCCGACGGTGGTGCAGGTCATCGGCCCCGGGTCTTCCCAACACCGCCCCTCGGTCACCGCTTCGTGGCACCCTTGTTGTCGGCCCCGTGGCGACCGCCCGTGGCAGGAACGGTGACCGACGTGGGAGGCGCGGGTGTACCTGAAGAATCTGACGCTACGCGGCTTCAAGTCGTTCGCGTCGGCCACCACCCTGCGCTTCGAGCCCGGGATCACCTGTGTGGTGGGGCCCAACGGCTCGGGCAAGTCCAACGTCGTCGACGCCCTGTCCTGGGTGATGGGCGAACAGGGGGCCAAGTCCCTGCGCGGCGGCAAGATGGAGGACGTGATCTTCGCGGGCACCTCCACCCGCCAGGCGCTGGGCCGCGCCGAGGTCAACCTCACCATCGACAACACCGACGGCGCCCTGCCGATCGACTACACCGAGGTCACCATCAGGCGGACGATGTTCCGCAACGGCGGCTCGGAGTACGCGATCAACGGCGACACCTGCCGACTGCTCGACATCCAGGACCTGCTCAGCGACTCCGGCATCGGCCGCGAGATGCACGTCATCGTCGGCCAGGGCCAGTTGGACACCGTCCTGCACGCCGGGCCCGAGGAACGCCGCGCCCTCATCGAGGAGGCGGCGGGCATCCTCAAGCACCGCAAACGCAAAGAGAAGGCGATCCGCAAGCTCAACGCGATGCAGGGCAACCTGGACCGCGTCACCGACCTCACCGCCGAACTGCGCCGCCAGCTCAAGCCCCTGGGCCGGCAGGCCGAACTCGCCCGCAGAGCCGCCGTCATCCAGGCCGACCTGCGCGACGCCCGGCTGCGCCTGCTCGCCGACGACATCGTCACCCTCACCGACCAGCTGGCCAAGGAGGAGGCTGACGAGAAGGAGGTCCTGGCGCACCGGAAGGCCGCCGAGGCCTCCCTCAACCAGGCCCAGGCCCGTGAGGCCGAACTGGACGAGCGGGCCACCGCCGCCGCTCCGGTCCTGGCCCGGGCCACCGAGACCTACCACGCGTTGTCCCGGCTCACCGAACGCCTCGAAGCCGTACGCGGGTTGGCGACCGAACGCCACCGGAACCTGGTCGCGGTGCAGGGCGAGGTCGTCCAGCGCCGCGACCCCGAGGAACTGGAGATGGAGGCCGAGGAGGCCGCCGCCCAGGAGGAGGAACTCCAGACCCGGCTGGAGGAGGCCCGCGAGGTCCTGGAGGCCGGCGTCACCGAGCGCTCCGCCGCGGAGGACGCTCTGCACCGCGAGGAGCGCCGGCTGGAGGCCGCCTCCCGCGCCGCGGCCGAACGCCGGGAGGTCATCGTCCGCAAGAGTGCCGGAGTGGAGAGCCTTCGGGGGCGGCTGACCTCGCAGGAGAGCGAGATCAGCCGGTTGGAGGAGGCCGCCCGGCAGGCCGCCGAACGAGCCGTCGCCGCCCAGGCCGAGTACGAGATGGCAGCCGAGGAGGCCGCCGGGCTGGACGAGGGCGACGCCGAGCTCGACCAGACCCAGGAGCGTTTCACCCGCCGTCTGTCGGCCGTGGACGCCGAGCTCAACGAGCTCCGCGACGCCGAACGCACCGCCGAGGGCGAGCGTGCCGCGCTGGCCGCCCGCAAGGAGGCCCTCGAACTGGGGCTGGCGCACAAGGACGGCGCCGGGACCCTGCTGGAGGCCGGACTTCCCGGCATGCTCGGCAGCCTCGCCGCCCTCGTGCAGGTCGATCCCGGCCACGAGACCGCCGTCGCCGCGGCCTTCGGGGCGGCGGCGGGGGCCGTCGCCGTCCGCGACGAGGCCGGCGCCATCGCGGCCCTGGAACTCCTCAAGTCCGAGGACGCCGGGCGGGCCGGGATCGTGGTGGCGCGCGCCATTCCCTCCGCGGACCGCGCCGACTGGCCGTCCCTGCCCGGCGGCGTGCGCTACGCCGCCGACGCCGTCTCCGCGCCCGAGGACCTGTCCGACGCGGTCCACGCGCTGCTCGACCGGGTGGCCCTGGCCTCCGACGCCCGTGGTGCCCGTGACCTGGTCCGCGCACTGCCCGGGGTCCGCGCGGTCACCCCCGAAGGTGACGTGTTCGCCGCTGAGATGGTCCACGGCGGTACCGCGGCCGCGCCCAGCCTCCTGGAGGTCCAGGCGGCGGTCGACGAGGCTGCCGAACAGTTGGAGGCCGCCACCGAGGCGGCCAAGCACGTGGCCGTGGAGCTGGACGCCAAGAAACACGAGCGGGCCGAGATCGCCGCCGCCGCGGAGGAGGTCACGGCGCGGCGCCGGCAGAGTGACCGCAGGCGCAACGAGTCCGCGCAGCGGCTGGGCAAGCTGGGCGGACAGGCCCGCTCCGCCGAGGCCGAGTCCGAACGCTACGCCGCGGCCGCCGAGAAGGCCGCCGCCTCGCGTGGCGAGGACGCCCGGAAGTTGGAGCGCCTGGAGGAGGAACTGGCCGAGGCCGAGGAGATCGCCGCCGCCGTCGACGAGGAGGCGCCCGACGCCGACCACCGCGACGAGCTCGCCGCGCTGGCCTCCCGCGCCCGCGCCACCGAGATGGAGCGCCGGCTGGCCGTGCGCACCGCCGAGGAGAGGGCCCGTTCCATCGCGGGCCGGGCCGACGCGCTGCTCGCCCAGGCCGCCGAGGAGCGCCGCGCCGTGGAGCGCGAGGCCGAGCGGCGCCGCGAACGTGCCGCGCAGGCCACCGTCGCCCGGGCGGTGGCGGAGAGCGCACGGTTGGCCCTGGAGCGGATCGCCGTGTCCCTGGCCGCGGCCGAGAGCGAGCGGGTGGCCGCCGAGGCCGAACGCGAGGCCCGCGAGGGCGAACTCAGGACCGTGCGCGCCCGGGTCCGGGAGCTGTCCGTGGAACTGGAGAAGCTCACCAGCTCCGCGCACAGCGGCGAGGTGGCCAGGGCCGAGCGCCGGATGCGCCTGGAGCAGTTGGAGACCAAGGCGGTGGAGGAGCTGGGTGTGGACGTGCCCGCTCTGGTCGCCGAGTACGGCCCCCGGGTCCCGGTGCCGCCGCCGGTGGACGCGGGGGAGGAGGCGGTACCGCTGCCGTACGTCCGCGAGGTGCAGGCCAAACGGCTCAGGGCCGCCGAACGCCAGCTCAACCAGCTCGGCAAGATCAACCCGCTCGCGCTGGAGGAGTTCGCGGCGCTGGAGGAGCGGCACGCCTTCCTCAACGCGCAGTTGGAGGACCTCAAGAAGACCCGCCGGGACCTGATGGACATCGTCGCCGAGGTGGACGCCCGGGTGCAGGAGGTGTTCTCCGCCGCCTACCTGGACGTGGAGCGGGAGTTCGCGGCGATCTTCGGCAGGCTGTTCCCCGGCGGTGAGGGCAAACTGGTGCTGACCACGCCGGAGGACATGCTGACCACCGGTATCGAGGTGGAGGCCCGACCGCCGGGCAAGAAGGTCAAGCGGCTGTCGCTGCTCTCCGGCGGTGAGCGTTCGCTGACCGCGGTGGCCTTCCTCGCCGCCATCTTCAAGGCCCGTCCGTCGCCCTTCTACGTGATGGACGAGGTGGAGGCGGCCCTGGACGACACCAACCTCCAGCGTCTGCTGGTGATCTTCGAGGAACTGAGGGAGTCCTCGCAGCTCATCGTCATCACGCACCAGAAGCGCACGATGGAGTCGGCCGACGCGCTGTACGGCGTCACCATGCAGGGTGACGGTATCTCCCAGGTCATCAGCCAGAAGCTCGACCGCCCGGCCTGAGCCCGCCCTTCCGGGGCCGGTTCCTGCGGGACCGGCCGGCGGACACCGCACACGCAGGGGCCGCCCTCTCGGTCGAGAAGGGCGGCCCCGTCGCTCCGTTACCGGGCCGGACTCAGCCCCGGTCGATGGTGATGACCGGAGAGGTCCACGTCTCCCAGTGGTCCGGGTTGTCCGGATCGCCGAGCGCCTTGAGCGCCCGGGCCTCCAGCCGGTAGTCGCCGTCCCGCACGGGCTTGACGCGGTCGCGGGAGTCCACCACGGTGCCGTCCCAGGCGTAGCTGAAGAAGGCGGTGCTGGTGGCGCTGCGGTTGACGTAGTCGACGTCCACGGCCACGTTGCGGTCCGGGTGGACCGGGCGGCCGGTGCGCTCGTCGACGACGGTCATCTCCAGCTTGGTCACGTGGTGGTCGAAGTGCGCGATCACGTACGGGACGTCGGGCAGCCCGTCCACCCAGTCCAGCGTGTAGGTGGCGCCGTCGGGCCGGTTCTCGAAGGTGCCGCCGTTGTCGTCGGCGCACTCCAGGCCGGAGAAGGCCTCGCACTCGGTGATGCGGGTGAGCCACGGCAGCTCGTGCACGTCGCCGTTGGCGTCGGTGATCGGGGTCATCGCCTCGATCTCCTGGTAGTCGCCGTTGTAGGCGGCGTACGGGACGCGGTGGGACTCACCCGCGCCCTTGCCCTCGACCTCGGTGACCGTGACGTAGCCGCCGTAGAGCATCTGCTCGTGGTCGCGGGCGGGCGGTGTGACGGTCACGTCGACCTCCACGGACTCGCCGGGGCCGACGGTCACCGCGTCCGTGCTGAAGGAGGCCTCGGCGGAGGCCGCGTTGAAGGACGGGGTGAAGGTGCTGCCGTGCGTGCCCAGCGCGGGCTCGTGCGAGATCTCGTAGGTGGCGGCCTGGTCACCGTCGTTGGAGACGGTGACGGTCTCGGTCACCGGTCCCTCGGTGGCGCCCAGGGCCAGCTTGCCGGGGGCCAGGCTCGTGGTGGTCAGGATCGAGCCGGGGAGGTCGAGCATGCCCGCGCCCTGACGGTGGACGTTGTCCAGGACACCGAGGTCCGGGTTGCCCCACCACATCGTCGGGTCGGCGGTGTTCTGCAGGACGTCGCGCACCTCGTGCGCGCCGAGCTCGGGGCGGGCCTCCAGCAGCAGGGCGACGCCGCCCGCGACGTGCGGGGAGGACATCGAGGTACCGCTGATGGTGGCGTAACCGCCCTTGGCCATCGGGTAGGTGGAGTTGATCAGACCGCCCGGGGCGCCCAGGTCCGGCTTGAGGTCCAGGTCGGCGGCCATGCCGTAGGAGCTGAAGCTGCTGATCAGGCCGCCGGTCGGGTTGGGGACCGTGGCCTGCTCACCGGTCCAGGTCAGGGTGACGGGCTCGTCGCCCTCCAGGAGTTCGAGGAGGTGGGTCCCGGCTTCGGCGGAGATGCCGACGGCGAAGGCGCCCCGGTCGGTGATGCCGCCTCCGGCGAACATGCCGGGCACGTTGTTGTGGATCACGACACCGGTGGCGCCGGCGTCGACCGCGGCGTCGTACTTCTCGGCGAAGGTGCAGTCACCGCGGACGACGAGGGCCGTCCTGCCCTCGGGGTCGCCCTCCAGTTCGTCGCCCAGGGACGAGCAGCTCCGGCCGACGTAGACGAGTTCGTCGCTCTCCCCGGATCCGGGCGGCAGGACCGCGTCGTCCATCTCCATGTAGGCGATGGTCTCGCCGCTCTGGGTGGCCTCGGCGGCCGCGGCCCGGATGTGGGTGTTGTCGTAGGCGGCGACGCCGATGACGTTGGCGCCCAGACCCGGGGCGCCCGCGGAGTAGAGGCCGGTGTCCCCGGAGTTGCCGATGGAGGCGACCACGACCATGCCCTCGTCGACCAGGTTGTCCGAGGCGACGGCGGTCGGGTACTGGGGCCAGGAGTGGGCCGAGCCGATGCTCATGTTGAGCACGTCCATGTCGTCGGCCAGAGCCTGCTCCATGGCCGCGACCATGATGTCGGAGGTGGTGGAGCCGGAGCAGCCGAACACCTTGTAGGCACCGAAGGCCACGTCGGGTGCGACCCCGGTGACCTCGCCCTCGGCGCCGATGATGCCGGCGACGTGGGTGCCGTGACCGTTGCAGTCCTGCGGGTCGTCGTCGGGGGCGGGGGTGGAGCTGGCCGGGTCGCCGGCGTTGAAGTCGTCGCCGACGAAGTCGTGGCCGGCGACCACGCGCTCGGACGGGAACTCGCCGGAACCGCCGAGGTCGGGGTGGGTGTAGTCGACCCCGGTGTCCATGACGGCCACCCGCAGGCCCTCACCGGACAGCCCGAGCTCGCTCTGTACGACGTCCGCGCCGGTCATGCCGAGCGCGGTGTCCATCTCCGGTGCGCTTTCGTCCTGCTCGGGGATCTCGTGGCGGACGACCGGGTGGATCGCGGCGACGCCGGGGATCTCCCGGGCCGTACCTACCTGGGAGTCGTCCATCTCCACGGATACGCCGTTCCACAGCTCGCTGAAGGACAGCCGTTCGCTGTACTCCAGGCCGTACTCCTCGGCTTCGGCGCGGAAATCCTCGTGCTCGTCGTCGACGCGTGCGGAGGCCGTTCCCCTGGAGGTGGGAGGGCTCTCCAGTTCAATGAACCACAGGTCCTGTACCTGGTGTGTCAGCTCGCCGTTCTCCGCCGTGGGTGCCGGGTGGAGGGGTGCGAGTTCCGAGCTCTCGTCGGCGCCTGCCGGTGCGACCGCGACCAGGCCCGCAATGAGTGTCAGCCCGGCGAGCGGCGCCAGGCGTGATCGGTGGGGTGCCACCTTGTCAACACATCCCTTCTCGTGCGCGCCTCAGGACACCGGGGGAGCGACGACCCGCCGGGTGCGGGTGTACGCGCACGGGGGATACGCCGCTTGATGTCCGTATTCGGATAATCGGCGCGCATGGCAACGAGATCATTGCTGTGTGCGATCGAGGTGTCAATGTGCATTAAGACTCAATATGGCCACGCAGCAGGTCCAAGTGGTGCGAGTTTCTTCTGATGCCCCAGAAGTTAATAAATTGGACATAAAGCATTTTTAGTTTGAAACCAAACAAAAACTCGGATCGGGGAACGCGGTACCGAATGCCTCCGGCTTGGGGAGCCGGCCCTGAAACCGTACGGAAAGCGCAGCTCGGAGCAGGTGAACCCGGGCGCGCGGCGGCTGAAGGGGTGCCCGTACAGTGGAGGGGTTGTGCCACCCTCCGGGCGGCACGACCGGTGCCGAACGAGCGAAATCCGGTCCTGCGGCCACATCCGGCCGCCCAACCCGGTGCTGTCCCGCAACTGTGAGGCCCCGCCCGAGCGCGGGGACGAGCCAGGTCGCCTCTTCGGCCCCGACGAACCCGTCCTCGTGGGAAGGACCGGCCGTCCCCGACCGGGCCGTGCTCCCTTCCCGGCTCACCGAAGGAGCACCGTGCGGATCGCTCGCCAACTGCCCGTCGCACTCCTGGGCGCCACCCTCGCCCTCACGGCCTGCGGCACCACCGACGCCGAACCCGACGCCACGGAGGAGACCGGGGCCGCCTCCGCCGACTGCGGGGCCCCCGAGCCGGCCGCCGACCGGGAGCCCGTCGGAGACGGAACCTTCCCCGTCACCGTGGCCGGCGTGCTCGGCGAGGTCACCCTCGAAGAGGCGCCCGAACGCATCGTCTCCCTCTCACCGAGCAACACCGAGACGCTCTTCGCCATCGGGGCGGGCGATCGGGTCGAGGCGGCCGACGAGTACTCGAACTACCCTGACGAGGCCCCCACCACGGACCTCAGCGGCTTCACCCCCAGCGTCGAGGCGATCAGCGAGTACGACCCCGACCTCGTCATCCTCGCCGACAGCGCCATCGACACCGCGGAGCAGCTCGACGCCGTCGACATCCCCACCCTGGTGCTGGGCGGAGCCGCCGACATGGAGGACGTCTACTCCCAGATCCGCCTGCTGGGCGAGGCCACGGGCCACACGGAGGAGGCCGACGCCGAGGCCGACCGGGTGGAGAGCGAGTTCACCGAGATCGTCGACGCCGCCTGCGCCGAACTCGCGGGCGCCGAGCTGACCTTCTACCAGGAACTCGACGACACCCTCTACTCCGCGACCTCCAACACCTTCGTCGGTCAGGTCTACGACGCCTTCGGCCTGGTGAACATCGCCGACCAGGCCGCCGACGACGAGAGCGGCGACTACCCGCAACTGTCCGCGGAGTTCGTGGTGGAGGAGAACCCCGACCTGATCTTCCTCTCCTACGGGGACGAGGCCGCGGCCGAGGCCGTCGCCGAGCGCCCGGCCTTCGACACCGTCTCCGCGGTCGAGACCGGGTCGGTCCACGTGCTCGACGGCGACATCGCCTCCCGCTGGGGGCCGCGCGTGGTCGACTTCGCCCAGGCCGTCGGGGACGCGGTCACCGAGACCGCCAACCGGTAGTACCGGCACGGGCGGCACGAGGAGCAACGGGGGGAACAGGGCGTGAAGGGCTTCGGGGTCCCGTGGGGCTGGCTCCTGGGCGCCGCGGCGGCGCTGTTCGCGGCCGGGCTCCTCGGCATCTCCGCTGGCGCCGCCTCGATCTCCGCGGCGGACACCCTCCGCCACATGCTCAGCCTCCTGCCGTTCGGCACCGAGTCACCGCTCACCGACCGGCAGGAGGCGCTCCTGATGGAGCTACGCCTGCCCCGGGTGGTGATGGGCGCCGTGGTCGGCGCGCTCCTGGCCACGGCGGGCGGTGCCTACCAGGGCGTCTTCCGAAACCCGCTCGCCGACCCCTTCCTCCTCGGCGCCGCGTCCGGGGCCGGGCTGGGCGCCACCATGGTCATGGTCTTCGGGCAGGAACTGACCGCCGACCCGCGCTCCCTGGTCCCCGTGGCGGCCTTCTTCGGCGCCCTGGCCGGGGTGACGGCCGCCTACGCCCTCGGTTCCACCGCCGGGGGAGGCGGCACCGCCGCCCTGGTGCTGGCGGGGGTGGCCGTCTCCTCGTTCCTCTCCGCCGCCCAGACCCTCGTCCAGCAGATGGGCGTGGACCAGCTCCAGCGCATCTACGCATGGCTCCTGGGCGGGCTCGGCCGGGGCGGATGGGACGACGTCCGCCTCGTCGCGCCGTACGCGGTCGTCGGACTCCTCGTCCTGCTGCTCTGCGGCTACCTGCTGGACATGCTCGCCCTGGGCGACGACAAGGCGGTCAGCCTCGGCCTGAACCCCGCCGTCGTGCGGATGGTCGTCATCGCCGCCGCCTCCCTTGCCACCGCGGCCGCCGTCTCGGTGAGCGGCCTGATCGGCTTCGTCGGCATCGTCGTCCCGCACATCGTGCGCCGCCTCGTGGGTTCCAACTACCGGGCGATCCTGCCCGTCACCGTGCTGGCGGGCGGCGCCTTCCTGGTGGCGGTGGACATCGTGGCGCGCACCATCGTCGCCCCCGCGGAACTGCCCATCGGGGTGGTCACCGCGTTCCTCGGCGCACCCTTCTTCGTCCTCATCCTGCGGACCACCCGCCACCGCGGTACCTGACGGCACGCCACCCCGCGTGATGCGAAGGCGTCGAACACTCTGGGAGACTGGTTCACGCTATGGACATCACCTTGCTCGTAAGCATCATCGTCGTCGTCGCCCTCCTGGCGGTTGGCGGGTTCTTCCTGGTCAGGACCCGACGATCGGTCACGCCGGGTAAGGAGGAGACCAAGCCCGAGGTCACCGGGGAGCCCAAGGAGGCCGCCCCGGAGGAGGACCGGGAACGGGACGCCGGGACGGTCGGCACACCCCCCGCCCACGCCCCTCCCGCGGAGGAGGCCGCCGCCCCGGCCCCCGCCGAACCAGCCGCACCCGAGATCGAGACCCCGCCCCCGTCGGCCGGGCGCATGGTCCGCCTGCGCGCCCGCCTGGCCCGCTCCCAGAGCTCCTTCGGGCAGGGCCTGCTCACCCTCCTCTCCGCCAAGACCCTCGACGAGGACACCTGGGAGGAGATCGAGGACACCCTGATCACCGCCGACATCGGCGTCACCTCGGCCACCCAGATCGTCGAGAACCTGCGCACCCGGGTCAAGGTGCTCGGCACCCGCGACACCGAGGAGGTGCGGGGCCTGTTGCGCGAGGAACTCCTCAACCAGATCGGCGCCGACACCGACCGCGCGGTGCGCACCGAACCGCACAGCGGCCGCCCGGCCGTGATCATGGTCGTGGGCGTCAACGGCACCGGCAAGACCACCACCACCGGCAAGCTCGCACGTGCCCTGGTCGGTGACGGCCGCAGCGTCGTTCTGGGCGCCGCGGACACCTTCCGCGCCGCGGCCACCGAGCAGCTGCAGACCTGGGGCGGACGGGTGGGCGCCCCGGTCGTGCGCAAGGACGAGGGCGCCGACCCCGCCAGCGTGGCCTTCGACGCCGTCGCGCGGGGCATCGAGGACGGCGCGGACACCGTCATCATCGACACCGCCGGACGCCTGCACACCAAGACCGGCCTCATGGACGAGCTGGGCAAGGTCAAGCGCGTGGTGGAGAAGAAGTCCCAGGTCGACGAGGTCCTCCTCGTCCTGGACGCCACCACCGGCCAGAACGGCCTGCGCCAGGCGCGCGTGTTCGCCGAGGTCGTCAACGTCACCGGCATCGCCCTGACCAAGCTCGACGGGACCGCCAAGGGCGGCATCATCGTCCAGGTCCAGCGCGAGCTGGGTGTGCCCGTCAAACTCGTCGGGCTCGGCGAGGGCCCCGACGATCTCGCGCCCTTCGACCCCGAGGTCTTCGTGGACGCCATCCTCGGCTGAACCGCCGGCCCTCCGGCCGGACATCCGCACGCGGGTGTCCGGCCTTTTCGCGTCCACCCCGCCCCGGAAGCGGGTTCACCGGGGCGCAACCCCCGGGAAACACCGGGGCCGGGAACCTGACCGCACCGACACCGCCACCGTGAAAAGTCACCGAGGGTGATCAAATCCGACCCCTCGGTCCCTGTGGTGTGTGTCTCCTGTGCCCGTGCACGTGCATTGGCGCGGCCTGCGCGTTCGGTTCACGCCGCCTTAACACTTCTGTCTGTCCTTTTACGCCCGCGCAACACGTCGGGTCCGACAGAGAAACACCCCGGACGGAGAGTGGACGCCGTGGCCAGCGCACCGGGCCCGATGATGCGCTCGCTGACTGCCGCCCTTCAAGACAATCCCCCGTCCGTCCTATGGAGGCGACGAAATGATCGACACAGGCAACACCGCGTGGCTGCTGATGAGCGCCGCGCTGGTGATGCTCATGACCCCGGGCCTGGCTTTCTTCTACGGAGGCATGTCGCGGGCGAAGAGCGTCCTGAACATGATGCTCATGAGCTTCGGAAGTATCGCGATCGTCAGCGTGCTGTGGGTGCTCATCGGGCACTCGCTCTCCTACGCGCCCGGTTACGGCGCCCTCGACATGTTCGTCGGCGGATTCGACTACGTGGGACTGACCAACCTCCTCGGTGAGATCGAGCCCGCAGAGGGCGGCGAGGGCGGTTACCCGCTCCTCGTCGACGCCGGCTTCCAGCTGATGTTCGCCGTCATCACCGTGGCCCTGATCAGCGGCGCCATCGCCGACCGCGCCAAGTTCGGCGCCTGGCTGCTGTTCGCCCCGGTCTGGGCCCTGATCGTCTACTTCCCGGTCGCCCACTGGGTCTGGGGCGGCGGCTGGGTCGCCACCATGCACGAGTGGACCGGCCTGCCCGAGGTCATCGACTTCGCCGGCGGCACCGCGGTCCACATCAACGCCGGCGCCGCTGCCCTGGCCCTGGTCCTGGTCCTCGGCCGCCGCAAGGGCTTCGGCTCCGAGTCGATGCGCCCGCACAACCTGCCGTTCGTGCTGCTGGGTACCGCGCTCCTGTGGTTCGGTTGGTTCGGTTTCAACGCCGGATCCGCCTACGCCGCCAACGAGCAGGCCGCCCTGGCCCTGGTCAACACCCAGGTCGCCACCGCCGCCGCGACCGCTGCCTGGATGCTGGTCGAGCGCATCCGCTACGGCAAGATCAGCGCCCTGGGCTTCGCCTCCGGTGCCATCGCCGGCCTGGTCGCCATCACCCCCGCGGCCGCCAGCGTCACCCCGGTCGGCGCCATCGTCGTCGGCCTCCTGTCCGGTGCCGTCTGCGCCTACGCGATCAGCTGGAAGTTCAAGTTCAAGTACGACGACGCCCTCGACGTGGTGGGCATCCACATGGTCGGCGGCATCGTCGGCTGCCTCGCCATCGGTTTCATCGCCTCCTCCGCGGTGCCCGGCGGCGGCGACACCGGCCTGTTCACCGGCGGCGGCATCGGCCTCCTGGCCGCCCAGGCCATCTCGGTCATCGGTGTGATGATCTACTCCTTCGTCGTCACCTGGGTCATCGCCAAGGTCATCGACCTCGTCATCGGCTTCCGGATCGCCGAGGAGGTCGAGACCAACGGCCTCGACCACGAGCTGCACGCGGAGTCGGCCTACGCCTTCGACGAGCTCGACGAGTTGGAGGAGGAAGCGGTCTCCTCGTCGACGCCTCCGGGCGGGGAGACGGCCTCACCGCAGGTCAAGTCCTGACCCTCAATGTCGAGGCCGCAGGCCTTGAACCGATGACGCGGTGAGGCGGCTCAGGGGCCGACGGGGATTTCCCCGTCGGCCCCGTCCGTGTTCGCCCTGCGTGCGGCCGACAGGTTCCACTCATATGTACGTGTTCAAGGAGTGGTGTTGGCAATGAGCCGTGCCCTTGTTCGATACCCTTTCGGGGCGGTGCGGCGGCCGACCCGGTTCCGGGGGAACGGCGCAGGGCGCCGGGGCGGTCCGAGCAGTGTTCCATCGGACGCAACCGGCGGATCGGCACCCGCATCCCACACTGCGGAGAGGCAGGGCGATACCAACGCCCGGGCCCTCCCGACGGCTTACTTCACGCGCATTCGTATCAGCACCCCACAGGTCGGGGTCAGGAGGCAAGATGGCGCCGGTTACTCGCAACAGGGGCCCCAGGGCGTACTCGGTGGACACCGGCTCCGGGAGCCGAAGGCTCGCCCTCGCCGCGGTGGCCACCATCGCCGCGCTGGGGCTGGCCGGATGCGGCCTCGGTGGCGGAGACGAGGAGCCGGAGCCCACCGAGGAGGCCGCGGAGCCGGTCGAGGCGGCGCCCCTGCTCGAAGAAGCCCTGACCGACCTGGCCACCTACCCCGCGCTCACCGCGGAGGGGCAGGTCGCCCCGACCGTCGGCGGAACCATCCAGGAGACCACCCTGACCGTCGCCGATGGCGGCGCGTCCAGCGGGACCGTCCGCGCCAACGGGATCGAGGCCGAGCTGGTCGCCGCGGACGACAAGCTCTTCCTGCGCGCGGGCGAGGAGTTCTGGCTGGACAAGGGGGTCTTCGGCCCGGACAGCGACCAGTTCGGCGGCACCTGGGTGCGCTCGTCCACCGAACAGGCGGGCATCAACCCGCAGAACACGCTCGCCCCGCTGGCGCTCTCGACGATCCTGGAGGGGATCGGCCTGGAGGACGAGGAGGCGGTCGAGGAGAACCTCGACGACACCCGTGCCTACCGGATCGACCTCGACGGCGAACGCAACCAGTTGTGGATCGACGCCGAGACCAACCAGATCCTGCGCATCGAGATCGAGGAGCTGGTCCCCGAGGGCGGCGAGACCGGTCCCCAGGTCCGCCTGGACCTGGCCCGGGCCGACGAGGCCGCGACCGAGGAGCTGTACACCGGTCTGACGGCCACCGTCGAGGAGGAGCTCACGTCCTCCCGCGACGCGCGCATCGAGGTCAGCTGGGACGGGCAGCCCGCGATGGAGTGCGATGAGGGGCCGCACTGCACCTGGTCCGGCACCGTACGCGACGCCGGCGCCGCGGGCAGCGGCACGGTCCTGGTCCGGATGGACGTCACCTTCAGCCAGGAGGAGATCGGTGACCAGGAGTGCTCCGACAACGGGGCCCTGGAGGCGGGCGGCACCCTCGACCTGGCCTGTGACGCCAACTACGACATCACCACCCCCGAACCGCGGACCTACGACGACATCCAGGGCGAGGCCCGGCTGTCCACCAGCGGGCTGAGCTCCGACCAGCAGCAGGAGATGCTCACCGCCCTCGCCGAACAGCGCGAGGCCACCCTCTCGGGCTCGGACGAGGAGACCGGCGGCGCCGAAGGCGAAGACGCCGAGGAGACCGGTGGTGAGGGCACCGAGGAGGCCGAGGAGACCGGGGGAGATTAGCGGTACCCGCCCCGGGAGCGCACCGGCTCCTGCGGGTGGGGGGCGGCAGGTAGGCTAGGAAGTCAATTCCGACGACGAAGGACTGGCCAAACTCGTGTTCGAGACGCTTTCCGACCGGCTGACATCGGTCTTCTCCTCGCTGCGCGGCAAGGGGCGGCTGTCCGAGGAGGACATCAACGCGACCGCGCGGGAGATCCGTCTCGCGCTGCTTGAGGCGGACGTCGCGCTGCCGGTGGTCCGCGAGTTCATCTCGCGGATCAAGGAGCGCGCCCGCGGCGAAGAGGTCTCCAAGGCCCTCAACCCCGCCCAGCAGGTCATCAAGATCGTCAACGAGGAACTGGTCGAGATCCTCGGTGGCGAGACCCGGCAGGTCCGGTTCGCGAAGAACCCGCCTACCGTGATCATGCTCGCGGGTCTGCAGGGCGCGGGTAAGACGACCCTCGCGGGCAAGCTCGCCAAGTGGCTCTCCGACGACCGCAACACCCCGCTGCTGGTCGCGGCCGACCTCCAGCGCCCCAACGCCGTCACACAGCTCCAGGTGGTCGGTGAGCGCGCGGGTACCCCCGTCTTCGCCCCCCAGCCGGGCAACGGCGTGGGCGACCCCGTCAGCGTCGCTCGGGAGTCCATCGAGCACGCGCGGCGCAACAACCACAACGTCGTCATCATCGACACCGCGGGCCGCCTCGGTGTGGACACCGAGATGATGCAGCAGGCCGCGGACATCCGCGACGCGGTCAGCCCCGACGAGATCCTCTTCGTCGTCGACGCCATGATCGGTCAGGACGCGGTCAACACCGCCCAGGCCTTCCTGGACGGTGTCGGCTACGACGCGGTCGCGCTCACCAAGCTCGACGGTGACGCCCGCGGCGGTGCGGCCCTGTCGATCCGGCACCTCACCGGTCGCCCGATCATGTTCGCCTCCACGGGCGAGAAGCTCGAGGACTTCGACCTCTTCCACCCGGACCGGATGGCCTCGCGCATCCTGGACATGGGTGACGTCCTCACCCTCATCGAACAGGCCCAGCGCACGTTCGACGAGGCCGAGGTCGAGAAGATGGCCTCGACCATGGCCTCGGACGACGACTTCACGCTGGACGACTTCCTCCAGCAGATGGCGATGGTCCGCAAGCTCGGTCCGATCGGCAACCTGCTCGGCATGATGCCCGGCATGGGGCAGATGCGGGACCAGATCGAGGGCATCGACGACAAGGACCTGGACCGCATCCAGGCCATCATCCAGTCGATGACGCCGGGCGAGCGGGCCAACCCGAAGATGATCAACGGCTCCCGTCGCCTGCGGATCGCCAACGGTTCCGGTACCCAGGTCAGCGACGTCAACGGCCTGGTCACCCGCTTCTTCGAGGCGCAGAAGATGATGCGCAAGATGAAGAGCGGTGGCGGTATGCCGGGGATGCCCGGGATGCCGGGCATGGGCGGCGGCAACAAGAAGAAGGCCAAGGCCCAGGCCAAGAAGGGCAAGAAGGGCAAGCAGCGCAGCGGCAACCCGTTGAAGGCCCGCCAGCAGGAGGCCGAGCGGGAGGCCGAACGCAAGCGGCGCCAGGAGGAGGGCGGCCAGGAGATGCCCCAGCTCCCTCCGGGCCTCGGCGGCGGCCAGCCCAACCTTCCGCCCGGTCTGGGCGGGCCCAACATGCCCGACCTGTCGAACTTCAAGCTGCCCAAGAAGTAGTGAGACCCGCCACGGCCCGTCCGGAACCCTCCGGCCGGGCCGTGGGTGTTTCTCCGCCGAAGTCGGACGCGTGGCGGTGTCCTGGCCGAGGAACACGTCCGCGTCTGGCACAATGAGTAGTCGACTAACGGTGGCCGGGCCGGCCCTCTAACTAGCCCGCCACCCACGTCCTGCCTCGACGGGTTCCACAACCCCACGTGGGCCGCCTGTCAGGCGCCTAACACCGTTATTCGGGAGAAGACCACTCCAGTGGCTGTCAAACTGAAGCTCAAGCGTATGGGCAAGATCCGTACGCCCCAGTACCGTGTCATCGTCGCCGACGCCCGCAACAAGCGTGACGGCAAGGCGATCGAGGAGATCGGCAAGTACCACCCCAAGGAGCACCCGAGCCTCATCGAGGTCAACTCCGAGCGGGCCCAGTACTGGCTGTCCGTCGGCGCCCAGCCGTCCGACGCGGTGAAGGTCCTCCTGCGCAAGACCGGTGACTGGCAGAAGTTCAAGGGCCTGGCCGCCCCGGCTCCGCTCCAGGTCGCCGAGGCCAAGGACCCCGAGGCCAAGGAAGCCGCCTTCCAGGCCGCGCTGAAGGAGCTCGTGCTCCCCGGCCAGGAGAAGAAGGCCAAGAAGGCCGAGAAGGCCGACAAGGCCGAGAAGGCCGACAAGGCCGAGAAGAAGTCGGACAAGGCGGAGAAGGCGGCCGACAAGCCCGCCGAGAACGCCGAGGCTGAGAAGAAGTCCGAGGGCGAGGCCTAATCGTGCTGGAAGAGGCGCTTGAGCACCTCGTGAAGGGGATCGTTGCGAACTCCGAGGACGTCCAGGTGAGAGCCAAACGGCTCCGCAAGGGCAAGGTTCTGGAGGTCCGGGTCCACCCAGACGATCTTGGCAAGGTCATCGGCCGCAACGGTCGGACCGCCAAGGCACTGCGGACCGTCGTCGGCTCTCTCGCCGGCGGCCGTTACGTCCGTGTGGACCTGTTGGACCTGAACGAAGTGCGCTGACGCGCCTCTTGGGGCGCCGACCGCTGACGGTCGGCGCCCCGAACTCGTGCCCGGGGACCGTGTGAACGGACCCGGGCACGACGTTCCCCGCGGGCCGTTCCCGAACGGGGGACAGCGGGGAACACCGACAACGATCGAAGGAAAGCACTCATGCGACTCGTGGTGGGCCGGATCGGCCGCGCGCACGGTATCCGCGGCGACGTCGCCGTCGACGTGCGCACAGACGACCCCGACGCCCGGTTCACCGTAGGCGCCGTACTCCAGACGGACCCCGCCTCGGCCGGTCCGCTGACGATCGCCTCGACCCGGCGGCACAGCGGCAGGCTGCTCGTCCGCTTCGCGGGGATGGCGGACCGGGACGCCGCGGAGGCGCTGCGCGGCACCGCCCTGCTGGTGGACTCCGACGACATCGCCCCCCTGGACGACCCCGACGAGTTCCACGACCACGAACTGGTCGGCCTGACCGCCGTCACCACCGGGGGCGAGACGGTGGGCACCGTCGACGACGTCCTGCACCATGCCCAGGACGTGCTCGTCATCACCGCCGAGGCCGGACACGAGGTCCTGGTGCCGTTCGTCGCCGCCCTGGTCCCCGAGGTCGACGTGGCAGCCGGCCGGATCGTGCTCGATCCGCCGCCCGGCCTGCTCGACCTGCAGAACACCGACTGAACGAGTACGCAGTGCGCATCGACATCATCAGCATCTTCCCCGACTACTTCGCTCCCCTGGAGCTGTCGCTGATCGGAAAGGCGCGCGAGGCGGGCCTGCTCGACGTGCACGTCCACGACCTGCGCGGATGGACCCACGACCGGCACAACACCGTTGACGACACCCCCTACGGCGGTGGTCCCGGCATGGTGATGAAGCCCGAGCCGTGGGGGGAGGCCCTCGACGAGGTCGTGGCGGACCGGCCCGCCCGGCTGATCCTGCCGACCCCGAGCGGACGCCCTTTCACCCAGGCCGACGCCGAACGCCTGGCGGGGGAGAAGAACCTGGTGTTCGGGTGCGGGCGCTACGAGGGCATCGACTCCCGCGTCGCCGTCGAGGCCGCCGGACGCATGCCGGTCGAGGAGGTCAGCATCGGCGACTACGTCCTCAACGGGGGCGAGTCGGCGACGCTGGTCATGGTGGAGGCGATCACCCGGCTGCTGCCCGGAGTGCTCGGGAACCGGGAGTCGCACGTCCAGGACTCCTTCGCCTCCGGTGGGATGGAACACCTGGTGGAAGGGCCGGTGTACACCAAACCCGGTACCTGGCGGGGCCAGGAGGTCCCGCCGGTGCTGCTCTCCGGTAACCACGGCGCCGTCGACCGCTGGCGCCGGGACCAGGCACTGCGAAAGACCGCCCGCAACCGCCCCGACCTCATCGGTTCCATGCCCGCTGACAGCCTGGACGGGCGGGACCGCGAGGTCCTCGCCGAGGAGGCGGTCCTAGGCGGCGGGGCCCGGTCGGATCGGGCCGCTGGAGACCAGCCGGTTCAGGGCGGCGGGGATCATGTGGCAAACTAGGTGAGTTCCCCCCTGGTGACCCCAAGGCATCCGCATGCCGGCGGCACGACGTCGGCCTCTGTGTCGGTCACCGGGCGGTTCGACTGGTCAGACCCAAGTACAGGGCCTCGCCCGCGAACCCCCTCCCCGGAACAGCCTGGGAGCAGGACGCGGCGCGCTATTGATGAGGATTCGCGAGATGCACACCGCCATTCAGGAGCTGGAAAAGGCTCAGCTTCGCACCGACGTTCCGGAGTTCCGTCCGGGTGACACGCTCAACGTTCACGTCCGCGTGACCGAGGGCACCCGTACCCGTGTCCAGGTCTTCAAGGGCGTTGTCATCCGCCGCCAGGGCGCGGGCAACCGCGAGACCTTCACCATTCGCAAGGTGAGCTACGGCGTGGGCGTGGAGCGCACCTTCCCCATCCACACCCCGGCCGTCGAGAAGTACGAGGTCGCCGCCCGCGGTCGCGTGCGTCGCGCCAAGCTGTACTACCTGCGCGACCTGCGCGGAAAGGCCGCCCGCATCCGCGAGCGCCGCGAGCCCAAGAAGTAGGTCTTACCTGATCGGTCCGGAACCACACCGCCCCGCCGGGCGGCAGGATAGGCTTTCGGCCGATGAGCAAAGACGAGAGGGACCTCGGCGCGGACGGGGTCCAGCACGAGGATTCCGCCCGGCCCGGCCCGGAGGAGCACAGCTCCGCCACTGGCTCCCAGACGCATGAGCGCCTGGGAGCCAGTGGTGTTTCCGAAGCCGTTGGCCAGGAGCCGGAGGAAAGGGCGGACGCTGGCATGGGCGAGTCCAAGAGCAGTGCGAAGCAGGGGTCGTTCTGGAAGGAACTGCCCATCCTGATCGTGATCGCCCTCGTGTTGGCGTTCGTGATCAGAACATGGGTGATGCAGGCGTTCTACATCCCCTCGTCCTCGATGGAGGAGACCCTCCTCGTCGGCGACCGTGTCCTGGTGAACAAGGTGGTCTACCAGGTCCGTGACATCGAGCGCGGTGAGGTCATCGTCTTCAACGGTGACGGGTCGTGGGACGACCCGACCATCGTTCAGCCCCCCGAGTCGCCCAACCCGATCAGCCGCGGTTTCACCTGGGTGCAGCAGCAACTGGGCGCGGCCCCCACCGGCAAGGAGTACATCAAGCGGGTCATCGGTCTGCCGGGCGACACCGTGGAGTGCTGTGACGAGCAGAACCGGGTCATGGTCAACGGGGTGCCTCTGGAGGAGGACGCCTACCTGCACCCGGGGAGCGTCGAAAGCCACACCGAGTTCGGCCCCATCGAGGTGCCGGAGGGATACCTGTGGCTGATGGGCGACCACCGCGCCATCTCCTACGACTCCCGGCTGAACCAGAACAACCCCGGCGGCGGGGCCGTGCCGATCGACCACGTCGTGGGGCGCGCCTTCGTCATCATCTGGCCGTTCGACCAGGCCGGGGTGTTGAGCATCCCGCCGTCCTTCGACGAACTGAACGAGGCCGACCAGTGACACACTGCCACAGGTGGCGATGGTGCCCGTGGTGCGGGTGACTGATTCGTCGAAGGAAATTCGCTCGATGAGGCACAAAAGCCCGTTGCGTGACGCATCATGGATCTCGGATCGTATTGGCGTTCTCCGAACGCGTGGCACACGGTCGCGGCGGGAACAAGCCGGGTTGCGGCGGTGTCCACGTGAGGGGAACCGGCAGACCACGCCCGGAGAGTGCTGACGAAAGCGAGCGCGCACATGAGTTCTGAGGACCTGGAGAAGTACGAGGCCGAGATGGAGCTCCAGCTCTATCGCGAGTACCGCGACGTCGTCGGCCTGTTCGGCTACGTGGTGGAGACCGAGCGCCGTTTCTACCTCACCAACCACGTGGACCTGCAACCCCGGACCACCGAGAACGGGGAGATGTACTTCGAGGTCGTGATGGAGGACGCCTGGGTCTGGGACATGTACCGTCCCGCCCGGTTCGTGCGCAACGTGCGCGTGGTGACGTTCAAGGACGTGAACGTCGAGGAGATCACCAAGTCCGACCTCGAACTGCCCCCGACCGACTAGGGCGGTGTTTGCTGTGTTTTCTTGGGGCCTCCGCTTCGCTTCGGCCCGTGTTTGTGCTTGCTTTGGGCCTCCGCTTCGCTTCGGCCCGTGTTCGGGCGCTTGAGGGGAGATGTTCTTCATCCTCGTCTGCGCCTGGCTCGTTCCTCGCCGGCGGCTTGACTCGTCTTGCAGAACACTCCCGCGCCCGAACGAAAGAACACCCCCTGGCGTGAAGGTGGGCGAGGATATTGCTCCTGCTGTGGCTCAGGTGCACGGGGACGCCCCCTGCTGGCTGAGGTGAGCGGGGATGTTGCTCCTGCTGTGGCTCAGGTGCACGGGCGGGGGGTTCTCCTGTGACTGAGGTGGGAGAGCAGGCATTTCTCCTGGGACGGAGCGCGCAGTCAGGGGCACCTCTTGTGGTGGAGGCAGCGGGAAGCACTTCCTCTGGGGTGAAGGCGAGTGGATAGGAACACCTCCTACGACTGAGGTGAACGGGGTGTGCCCCCCGTGGCTGAGGTGGGGGAGCAGGTATCCCCCGCGGGGGCCAAGGCGGCCCGGAGAGAGGGTTTTCCACAGGAAAAACTGACCCCTGGTGCGCAGGACGCCGATCACCGACCGTGGTAACGGGAGGTGGTCGCCGGTGGATCGGTGGGCCGGATACCGAAGGAAGCTGGGGTGCCGTGGCGAGGAGCTCGCCGCGGCCTATCTGGAACGCGCGGGGATGCGGGTGGTGGCCCGCAACTGGTGCGCCCCCGGAGGGGCCGGGGAGATCGACATCGTGGCCCGGGACGGCCCCGTCCTGGTCGTGGCCGAGGTCAAGACCAGGACCTCGCTGAGGCACGGACACCCGGTGGAGGCCATCACCGCGCGCAAACGGCACCGCCTGCGCGGGTTGGGCCGGACCTGGGCCGCGCAGCACCGCTGCGCCCCGGGACCGCTGCGCATCGACGGGGTCTGTGTGCTGGTCACCGGTGGCCGCGTGTTCGTCTCCCACGAACGGGGGATGGCCTGATGTCGCTCTCCCGGACCCACTGCGTGACCCTGTTGGGCGTGCAGGGACACATCATCGAGGTGGAGGTGCACCTGGGCGGCGGTGACCCCGGGGTCACCCTGGTGGGCCTGCCCGACGCCGCCCTGCGCGAGGCACGGGACCGGATCCGTGCCGCCGTGGCCAACAGTTCCGAGAGCTGGCCCAGCGGCCAGATCACCGTCAGCCTCTCCCCGGCCAGCCTGCCCAAGTCCGGAAGCCTCTTCGACCTGGCCATCGCGGGTGCGGTCCTGGCCGCGGCGGGCGAGGTCCCCGCCGGGCGGCTGGCCGACACCGTGCTCATCGCCGAACTCGGTCTGGACGGTCGGGCCCGTCCCGTGCACGGGGTGCTGCCGGCCATGGCCTCAGCCGCGGAGCAGGGGTTCAAACGGTTCGTGGTGGCCGCGGGCAACGCGGCGGAGGCCCGGCTGGTACCCGACGTCGAGGTGACGGCGGTGGCCGACCTCGCAGAGCTGTGCGACTGGTTGCGCGAGGGCCGAGAACCCGACCACCCGGGGGAGGGGCCGATCCCGGAGCGGACCGAACCCGGAGAGCGGGGGGTCGACCTCGCCGACGTGCTGGGGCAGCCGGTGGCCCGGCGCGCGGTGGAGGTCGCGGCGGCGGGCGGCCACAACCTGATGATGCTCGGCCCACCGGGCACCGGTAAGAGTCTGCTGGCCGAACGCCTGCCCACGGTGCTGCCCAGGCTCACCCCGGGCGAGGCCCTGGAGGCCACCGCGATCCACTCGGTGGCCGGGCTGCTCCCGCCCGGGTCCCCGCTGGTCACCGTCCCGCCCTTCGCCGCACCGCACCACACCTCCAGCCGCGCCTCGATCATCGGGGGCGGACACGGGAACCCGCAGCCGGGTTGGGTGTCCAAGGCCCACCAGGGGGTCCTCTTCGTGGACGAGGCCCCGCAGTTCGGCCGGGGCGTGCTGGACTCGCTGCGCGAACCGCTGGAACGCGGCGAGGTGGTGATCGCCAGGGCGTCCTCCACGGTGACCTTCCCCGCCCGCTTCCAACTGGTGATGGCGGCCAATCCGTGCCCCTGCGCCAAACCGGGGAACCTCTGCACCTGCCCGGCCGGCGAACGCCGCCGGTACCTCTCCCGGCTGTCCGGTCCGCTGCTGGACCGGATCGACCTCAAGGTGGAGCTACAACCGGTGGCCCGGGCCGAGCTGCTCGCCGACCGGGCCTTCGCCGAGTCCTCCGAGACGGTGGCCGCCCGGGTGGCGCAGGCCCGCTGCCGCGCCCGGGAACGACTCGAACACACCCCGTGGAACACCAACGCGGCCATCCCCGGTGCGCGGCTGCGCCGGGACTTCCCGGTGGAGCCGAGGGCCCTGCGGGTCCTGGGCCAAGCCATGGACCGGGGACAGATCAGCGCCCGGGGTGTGGACCGGGCGCTGCGGGTGGCCTGGACCCTGGCGGACATCGCCGGACGGGACCGCCCGGGCGAGGAGGAGACCGCCTACGCCTACGCCCTGTGGTCCGGGCGTGCCTGGTGAGGGTGTGCGACAGCCGGTGAAGCGATGGTGGCCGGGGAGGCCGCCGCCCGCCGCTGCGGGTTCGGGAACGGTGAGGGGGACGTGTGGGGGACGAGGACGAGGTGCGGGCCCGGGTCTGCCTGACGGCGGTGGCGCCGCCGAGCGACCCCTGGCTGGGGGCCGTGGTGGCCGAACACGGTGCGGCCCCGGTGTGGTGGGCCCTGGTCTCGGGAGCGCCGCCGCCGGGGCTGGCGGGTTCGCCGCCGGTGGAAGCGTGGGGGAACACCGCCCGGAGGTGGCGGGGTTGGGCACAGCGGTCCGGGAAGGTGGATCCGGACCGGCTGCTCGACGCCTCCGCGGAGGCCGGGGTGCGATTCGTGGCTCCCGGGGACCCGGAGTGGCCGGGGCGGCTCGACGAGCCCCGGGGCGGTCGGCTCTGTTACGGACTCTGGGTCCGGGGCCTGGGCGACCTGCGCAACCTGTGCCTGAGATCGGTCTCGGTGGTGGGCTCGCGTACCGCCACCTCCTACGGTGCGCACGTGGCAGCGGAACTCTCCTACGGGCTGGCCGAACGCTCCTACACGGTGGTCTCCGGCGGGGCCTACGGGATCGACGGAACGGCGCACCGGGCCGCGCACGCGGCGGGACGCACCGTGGTGGTCCTGGCCTGCGGCCTGGACATGGACTACCCGCGCGGGCACGCGGGGCTGTTCGCGGACGTGGCCCGGACCGGGGCGCTGGTCAGCGAACGCCCGGTGGGCCGTACCCCGCGTGCCCCGGACTTCCTGGTCCGCAACCGGGTCATCGCGGCACTCACCCCAGGCACCGTGGTGGTGGAGGCCGGTCGGCGCAGCGGCGCGCTCAACACGGCCTCGCACGCCAACGACCTGCACCGGGCCCTGATGGCGGTCCCGGGCCCCGTGACCTCCGCGACCTCGGTGGGCTGCCACCGGCTCCTCCGCGAGGGCAGGGCCACCTGCGTCACCGGTGTCGACGACGTGGTGGAACAGGTCGCTCCCCTGGACGGGGCCCTGGTGGAGGAGGGGCCGCCACGGATCGACGCCGACCTGGCCCCGGAGACCGCCCGGGTCCTGGCGGCGCTCACCCCGCAGGGGGCCGGGACGGCGACGGTGGCCCTGAACAGCGGCGGGGACCTGGAGGGCACGATCCGCTCCCTGGGAATGCTGGCCGCCGCGGGCCTGGCGGAGCGCTGCCCGGCCGGGTGGCGTCTGCCCGGGCGCGGCGGCCGGAGGGGACCCCGGTGAACCGGCCGGGGTCCGCGGGGCGCGCCGGAACGGGGTGCGCGGGAGGATATCGGGGCCGCCTCGCGGGTACGGTTCCGCTATGGCCAAACCGTACAGTGACGCCCTGCTGGCCGACGGCCCGCTCCTGTTCGTCTCCGGACAGACCCCGACGGCCCCCGACGGTGGCGTCGTGGGGGACGCGGGCGGGCAGACCCGGCAGATCTTCCGGAACATGGAGGCCATCCTGGCCCGACACGGGGCCGGCCTCGGCCACGTGGTGAAACTGACCTACTACCTCCGACACATCGCCGACCTGGACGAGTTCCGTGCCGCGCTCCTGGACTCCCTGCCCGATGGGCACCTCCCGGCAGCGAGCCTGGTCGAGGTGAGCGGACTGGTCGACCCCCGCTTCCTGGTGGAGATCGACGCCGTCGCCTGCCTGCCCAGGGAGAGGGCGTGACGGCCCCCGAATCCCCCTCCGGTGTTCTGGAGCGCTTCGCCGACTACCTGTCCGGCGAGCTGGGCAGGTCACCGCACACCGTGCGCGGGTACCTGGCCGACCTCCGGTCCCTTCTCACCCACCTCGACGCGCACGGACACACCCCGGCCGACCTGGACGTGCCGCTGGTCCGGGCCTGGCTCTCCCGCGCCCGCGCTCGGGGGGCCGGCCGCTCCACCGTCGCACGCCGGGTCGCGGCGGTGCGGGCCCTCACCCGCTACCTGCACCGCGAAGGGGTTCTGGCCGTCGACCCCGGGCCCCGCCTGGCCACGCCCGCCCAGCAGCGCTCCCTGCCCGCGGTTCTGCAGGAGGAACAGGTCGGGACCGCCCTGTCGGCGGCCGCCCCCGAGTCCCCGGTGGAGCTGCGCCGACACGCGGTCGTGGAGCTGCTCTACGCCACCGGTATCCGGGTCGCCGAACTGTGCGCCCTGGATCTGGCCGACATCGACCGCTCCCGGGAC
Organism: Nocardiopsis moroccensis; assembly: GCF_055763695.1. NCBI lineage: Bacteria > Bacillati > Actinomycetota > Actinomycetes > Streptosporangiales > Nocardiopsidaceae > Nocardiopsis > Nocardiopsis moroccensis. The sequence continues at coordinate 6,022,978 of NZ_CP199747.1, forward strand.
ACCGTTCGGGTGCTGGGCAAGGGCGACAGGGAACGCACCGTCCCGGTGGGCGCCCCGGCCCTGGACGCCCTGGACGCCTGGATCATCCGGGGCCGCCCCGAACTCACCGTCCCCGCCACCGGGACCAACAGCGGGGGCGCCGCGCTCTTCCTGGGGGTGCGCGGCGGTCGCCTCGGCGTCCGCCAGGCCCGTGAGGACGTGCACGCCCATCTGCGCGCGGCCGGGCTGGACAGCGCCCCGCACGGTCTGCGGCACAGCGCGGCCACCCACCTGCTGAACGGCGGGGCGGACCTGCGCAGCGTCCAGGAGTTCCTGGGCCACTCCAGCCCGCGCAGTACCCAGATCTACACACACGTCTCCGTGGACCGCCTGCGCTCCGCCTACCAGCAGGCCCACCCCAGGGCCTGATCGGTCTCCCTGTTCGGGCGCCAGGGCCGAAAGCGGTCGGGGCGACGGTGGTGCCCGGGCCCGAACCCGAGCGGCCGATCGGTCATCTCACCGGGTGGTCGACGAGGAATCCGTGACGCGACCGGCGGTTCCGACACCCCACGAATGCTGAGGCCACGTATGCGAGCGCCTGGAGAGCGAACACCCACAGGTGCGCAGACACGTCCCCGCTGGGGTGCACGGCTGCGGCCCGGGGCGCCGGCGAGCTTGGTGATCGCGGCCCTCGGGCTGGCCGGTGTGCTCCTGTTGCTCGTGACACCGTCCAGTCACCACCTGGGCTCACACGAACCCAGCCCCTGCCGCCCCGTGGTTTCGTGGCTGTTCCCACCGGACGATCCGCGCTTCGACAACGAACAGCTCAACTCCTGGACGAGGGAACAGTGCACTCACGTACGCCGGGGGCGGGCCGTGGCGGGGCTGTTCCTGGCCGTGCCGACGGCCGCCGCAGGGGCGTTCGGCGGGTACGGGCTGCTGCGGCGACGCTGACGGCCTTCGAGACGGGTTCCCCACGGCAGTAGGCGGATCTCGCCCCGGCCCAGGAGGGACAGCGGGTCGAGGTAGCCGTCGCCGTGCAGGAGGCCCCAGTGCAGGCAGGGGCGTGCGGGGCAGTGCGCGGGTTCGGCGGCCAGGGTGCCGAGGGGTTGGTCGGTGACCGGGTCGCCGCGGGCGACGGCGGCGTCCACCGGGAGGTAGGTGGTGCGCAGCCCGCCGTGCGAGACGCTCACCACGCCCACCCCGGCCACCCGGCCCGCGAAGTGGACCCGGCCGGGGCCCGCCGCGTGCACCGGCTGCCCGGGTTCGGCGGCCAGATCCACCCCCAGGTGCCCGGGTAGCCAGCGCTGCTCCGGGGGGTCGAAGCGGCGCAGGACCTGCACCGGCGGATCCACCGGCCAGCGCCACGGGGTCTCGGGCGAGGTCGCGGCCGGCGCGGTTCGGTACGGGAAAAGGGGGAAGAGCAGGAGCGAGAGCGAGAGCGAGAGCAGGAGGTGCCAGATGCGGCGGTGTCTCATGTATTCAGGGTGTGCTGGACGGACGCCCTTCGCCAGACCCGGCCCGAGCCTGTGGAAAACCTTCGCCGCGGCCCCGGGCCGCCGCCCTCCGACACCCCCTCGGCGCGCCCCCGCGCATCCGGTGATCTCGCTGGACACGAGGCCGTTCCACGGTGTGTCCGAGGGAGGATAGAATCATCCGTGGCCCGCTGGGCCAAACCACAATACGCACGCCCACTCGCCTCCTCCGGGAGGGGCCGCACCTACGGTCCACACCGCTTCGGCGGGGTGGCGGTACGGCCGGGGCGTCAGGATCAACCGACGGCGGAGAAAGCTTCCGCCACCGCAAGGAGGACCAGGTCATGGCCACAGTCGTGACGATTCGCCAGCTCCTGGAGAGCGGCGTCCACTTCGGGCACCAGACTCGTCGCTGGAACCCCAAGATGAAGCGCTTCATCTTCACCGAGCGCAACGGCATCTACATCATCGACCTCCAGAAGTCGCTGGCGTACATCGACCGCGCCTACGAGTTCGTCAAGCAGACGGTCGCCCACGGTGGCACCATCCTGTTCGTCGGTACGAAGAAGCAGGCGCAGGAGGCCATTGACGAGCAGGCCCGCCGTGTCGGCATGCCTTTCGTCAACCAGCGCTGGCTGGGCGGCATGCTCACCAACTTCTCCACCGTGCACAAGCGGCTCCAGCGCCTCAAGGAGCTGGAGGAGATCGACTTCGACGACGTCGCCGGCTCCACGCTCACCAAGAAGGAACTGCTGAACCTTCGCCGCGAGAAGGACAAGCTCGACCGCACCCTCGGCGGTATCCGCGACATGGCCCGCGTGCCCAGCGCCGTGTGGATCGTGGACACCAAGAAGGAGCACATCGCGATCAGCGAGGCTCGCAAGCTGAACATCCCGGTCGTCGCGATCCTCGACACCAACTGTGACCCGGACGAGGTCGACTACCCGATCCCGGGTAACGACGACGCCATCCGCAGCGTCAGCCTGCTCACCCGCGTCGTCGCCGACGCCGTCGCCGACGGTCTTCTGGTCCGCTCCGGTGCCTCCGGCGCGACCGAGGAGAAGGCCGCCGAGGAGCCCCTGGCCGAGTGGGAGCGCGAGCTCCTCGAAGGCAAGAGCGAGACGGCTGCCGCCGAGGCCGCCGCCGAGCAGGCTCCGGGCGAGACCCCCACCAAGGCCCCGGCCGACGAGGTCGCTGCCGAGGCTCCGGCCGAGGCCGTCGCCGAGGAGTCCCCGGTGGACGCTCCCGAGCAGGCTCCTGCCGAGGACTCGGCCCCCGCCGAGGACAAGGCCGCCGAGTAGTCAGCGGCCCCCTCCGGGCGCACCGTCGCCTGAGTGCCGCCTCGCCCCTCGTGGGCGGGGCGGCCCGCGCGGTGCTCACCCGGGTCGCTCCACTTCCAGATCAGACTTCACTCCAAGGGAACCGAGAAGAGTCATGGCGAACTTCACCGCCGCGGACGTCAAGAAGCTGCGCGACGCGACCGGCGCCGGCATGATGGACTGCAAGAAGGCCCTGACCGAGGCCGACGGCGACTACGACAAGGCTGTCGAGGCCCTGCGCATCAAGGGCGCCAAGTCCGTCGACAAGCGCGCGGACCGCACCGCCGCCCAGGGCACCGTGGTCCTGCGCGAACAGGGCGAGGGCAAGGCCACCCTGGTCGAGCTCAACTGCGAGACCGACTTCGTCGCCAAGAACGAGCAGTTCATCGAGCTGGCCAACCAGGTCGCCGACTTCGTCGCCGCCCAGGACAGCGATGACCTCGCCACCGTCGCCGCCGCCGAGATCGAGCCGGGCAAGAGCCTCCAGGCCTACGTCGAGGGCAAGAGCGCGATCATCGGCGAGAAGCTCGAGTTCCGCCGCATCGCCAAGTTCGACGGCGCCTACGTCGCGAGCTACCTGCACAAGTCCGACCCGGACCTGCCCCCCACCATGGGTGTTCTGGTCGAGCTGGACAAGAAGGACGAGGAGGTCGGCAAGGACCTCGCCCAGCAGATCGCCGCGCTGGCCCCCCAGTACGTCAGCAAGGACGAGGTTCCCGCCGACGTGGTGGCCAACGAGCGCCGCATCGCCGAGGAGACCACCCGCGAGGAGGGTAAGCCCGAGCAGGCGATCCCGAAGATCGTGGAGGGCCGCCTCAACGGTTACTTCAAGGACGTGACGCTGCTCGGCCAGCCGTTCGTCAAGGAGAACAAGAAGACGGTCCAGAAGGTCGTCGACGAGGCCGGCGTCACCGTCAAGCGCTTCGTCCGCTTCAAGGTCGGTCAGGCCTAGGGCTTTGGGATGATGGAGGTGCCGGGGAGACTTCTCTCCCCGGCACCTTCGGTGGATATGGGCAGATTCGGGGCGCTGTCGTGCGCCCCGCCCGCAGCAGGAACACTCGGGGGACCCTGTGCCACTCGGGGACAATAAGGGAGGCCGCAGGCCGTGTCGGAGAACGAAGCGATGACCACCGCACCCGCCATGCACAATTCCGGTTGGAAGCGTGTCATGCTCAAGCTCTCGGGGGAGGCGTTCGCGGGCGGTGGCGGTCTCGGGATAGAGCCCGAGGTCGTCCAGTACGTTGCTGAGTCCATCGCCGAGGCGGTCTCCGAGGGGATCCAGGTCGCCGTTGTCGTCGGCGGCGGCAACATGTTCCGCGGCGCGCAGCTCACCGAGGGCGGTATCGAGCGCGGCCGCGCCGACTACATGGGGATGCTCGGCACCGTCATCAACTGCCTCGCCCTCCAGGACTTCCTGGAGCGCCTGGGTGTGGACACACGCGTGCAGACCGCGATCCACATGAGCCAGGTCGCCGAGGCCTACATCCCGCGTCGCGCCATTCGCCACCTGGAGAAGGGCCGCGTGGTCATCTTCGGTGCCGGTCTGGGCGCGCCGTTCTTCTCCACCGACACCACCGCCGCCCAGCGGGCGCTGGAGATCGGTGCCCAGGCAGTCCTCAAGGGCACCCAGGTGGACGGGGTCTACGACGCCGACCCGCAGCGCAACCCGGACGCGGTCAGGTTCGACAAGCTCAACTACAACGAGGTCCTCACCCGTGGCCTGAAGGTCATGGACGCCACGGCCGTCAGCTTGTGCATGGACAACGGTCTGCCCATCGTCGTTTTCGACCTCATGAGCCAGGGCAACATCCTGCGCGCCGTCCGTGGTGAGAAGATCGGCACCATCGTCGGTCCGGCCTCCGTCTAGACGGCGTCGGGCCACGCACCAAGCCACGAACATCCAGCCGAGAATCCGGGAGCGCCCCAATGATCGATGAAACCCTCCTTGAGGCCGAAGAGAAGATGGAGAAGGCCGTGACCGTGGCGAAGGAGGACTTCGCGACGATCCGGACCGGCCGTCCCACCCCCGCCACCTTCAACAAGATCACCGTCGACTACTACGGTGCCCGCACCCCGATCAACCAGTTGGCCTCCTTCTCGGTGCCCGAACCGCGGATGGTCGTCATCTCCCCGTTCGACGTCAGTGCGCGCACCTCGATCATCAACGCGATCCGCAACAGCGACCTCGGGGTCAACCCCTCCGACGACGGCCAGGTCATCCGGGTGGTGTTCCCGGACCTGTCGGAGGAGCGCCGCAAGGAGTACGTGAAGGTCGCGCGCACCAAGGCCGAGGACAGCAAGGTCTCGATCCGCAACGTGCGCCGCCGCGCCAAGGACAGCTTCGAGAAGGCGGTCAAGGCCGGCGACATCGGTGAGGACGAGGCGCACCGCGCCCAGGCCGAACTGGACGAGCTCTCGCAGAAGTACGTGGCCTCGGTCGACGAGCTGCTGAAGCACAAGGAATCTGAACTTCTCGAGGTTTAGCCGGTGACCACACCTTCCAACGGCTCCGGAGGCGATGACCAATCGCCGGAGCACAGACCCGACGACACCTCCCCGTCCGAGGCGGAGTCCTCCGTGACGGACACGGCCGCCGGGCAGCGCTTCGTGCTGCACAAACCGGGGGGCGATCCGGTCAAGACCGGCCGTAACCTCCCGGTGGCCATCGCCAGCGGGTGCGTCCTGGGCGCGCTCGTCTTCTTCTCGGTCTTTCCCCGACCGGAGCTGTTCACGGTCATCACCTCCCTGGCCGCGCTGATCGGGCTGCGCGAACTCAACCGGGCCTTCGGCGGCAAGGGCGTGACCCTGGCCCTGGCCCCGTTGGCCGTGGGCGGGGTCGCGATGCAGGCCGGAGCCTATTTCGGCGGGCCGGAGTGGCTGGTGGGCATCACCGCCCTCACCGCGATCGTCTGCCTGGTCTGGCGGTTGCGCGGGGGCGCGGAGGGGTTCGTCGCCGACGCGTCGGCCAACCTGTTCGTCCTGGTGTACCTGCCGTTCCTGCTGGCCACCTGGTTGCTGCTCATCGCGCATCCGGAGGACGGCCAGTACCGGCTCCTCGTGTTCATCGTGGTGACGATCTCCAGCGATATCGGCGGCTACTTCGCCGGGATCATGCTGGGGCGGCACAAGATGGCCCCGGTGATCAGCCCGAACAAGACCTGGGAGGGCTTCGGCGGCTCCGTGCTGGGTTGTGCGGTGGCGGGCGCGCTGTGCGTGACCCTGCTCCTGGACGGCCCCTGGTGGGTCGGCGTGGTCCTGGGTCTGGCCGTCGTGCTGGCCGCCACGGTCGGGGACCTCATCGAGTCGCTCTTCAAGCGCGACCTCGGGGTCAAGGACATGGGCCGGTTCATGCCGGGCCACGGCGGCCTGATGGATCGCATGGACTCGCTGCTCATCGCGGGTCCCGTGGTCTGGGTCGTGTTGAGCCTCCTCCTTCCCTAGACGGGGGACTGGCCCCCGGCCTCGTGGCACCCGGTAACCGGCCGGATGCCACGAGACCGGGGGCCTTCGCCGTGTCCGGGGGGCGGGCTGCCGTCCGTGCGCGCCCGGATGGATACGCTCGACGGGTGGAAGAACCGCTGATCGAACGAATGCGCGCCTACGGTGAGACGATCTTCGCCGAGATGACGCGCCTGGCCGTCGAGACCGATTCCGTCAACCTCGGGCAGGGTTTCCCCGACACCGACGGGCCGCGATCCCTGCTGGAGGGCGCGACCCGCAACATCACGGCCGGGGTGAACCAGTACCCGCCCGGTCCGGGCCGCCCCGAGCTGCGCCGGGCGGTGAGCCGGTACCGGTCCCGCCACCAGGGGCTGGACTTCGACCCGGACTCCGAGGTGTACGTGACCGTCGGCGCGACCGCCGGGATCGCGGCCTCGCTGCTGGCCCTGGTGGAGCGCGGGGACGAGGTGGTCGTCTTCGAGCCGATGTACGACTCCTACGCCGCGATGATCTCCCTCGCGGGCGGGGTGCGCCGTCCGGTGGCCCTGCGCCGCGACCCGGCGAGCGGGCGCCTCACCTTCGACCCCGCCGAACTGCGCGCCGCGGTGACCCCGCGTACCAGGCTGATCATGGTCAACACCCCGCACAACCCCACCGGCACGGTGTTCACCGCCGCAGAACTGGAGGAGATCGCCCGGGTGTGCCGTGAACACGACCTGCTCGCGGTCACCGACGAGGTGTACGAGTTCCTCACCTTCGACGACCGCCGGCACGTGTCGCTGGCCACGCTCCCGGGGATGCGGGAGCGGACCCTGTCCGTTTCGTCCGCGGGCAAGACGTTCGCGGTGACCGCGTGGAAGACCGGCTGGGTCACCGGCCCCGAACCGCTGGTCCGCGCGGTGCGCACGGTCAACCAGTTCCTCACCTTTTCCGCCAACGGCGCCCTCCAGCTGGCGGTCGCCGACGCGCTGGACTCCGAGTGGGAGTGGATCCAGCAGCAGCGCCGTTCGCTCCAGGACAAGCGGGACCGGCTCGCGGCGGGGCTGGCCGAAGCCGGTTTCGACGTGAACGTGTGCGAAGGCACGTACTTCCTGATGGCCGACATCCGGCCGCTGGGCTACCTGGACGGCGAGGACGTCGCCCGGGCGCTGCCCCGGGAAGCCGGTGTGGCGGCGGTGCCCGCCAAGGTGTTCTACGACCACCAGGAGGAGGGGCGGCACCTGCTGCGCTTCGCTTTCTGCAAGAAGGACGAGGTCCTCGACGAGGCGGTCCGCCGCCTGACCGCCTGGCACGGGAACGGGGCGTAGCCGGTCCTCCGCCCCGGCTCCTCACGGAGCCGGGGCGGACCCCGGAACGCTCACCGTCGGGCGAGCGTTCCGGGGTCCTTCACCTCGCGGAACCGCGGACTGACCGCGTCCGGTCTACCGCTCCGGCTCGAACCAGACCGCGCCCAGCGGGGGCAGGGTGATCTCCGCGGAGTACGGCTGGCCGTGCCACTCCCGGGGCTCGGCCACCACCGAGGAGGGCGCCTCGTACCCGGAGCCGCCGAAACGGCGATCGTCCGAGTTGAGCACCGACGTCCACCGGCCTTCGGAGGGCAGGCCGACCCGCCGGCCCGGTCGGGGCACCGGCGAGAAGTTCACCGCGCACGCCAGCACCGAGCCGTCCTCGCCGTGGCGCAGGTAGCTGAGGGTGTTCCCCTCGTGGTCGCCCCCGTCCAGCCAGCGGAAACCGGCCGGGTCGGTGTCCAGGGACCACAGCGCGGGGCGGGGACGGTAGGTGTCGTTGAGCGTCTTCACCAGCTTCTGCGTCCCGGCGTGGTGCTCGAACTGGAGCAGCCACCACGGCACCCCGGCCTCGTGCGACCACTCGTCCCCCTGGGCGATCTCGCCGCCCATGAACAGCAGCTGCTTGCCCGGGTGGGACCACATGAACGACAGCAGGGCCCGCAGCGTGGCCGCGCGCTGCCACTCGTCACCGGGCGGCTTGTTGAACAGCGCCTGCTTGCCGTGCACCACCTCGTCGTGCGACAGCGGCAGCACGTAGTTCTCGCTGTAGGCGTACATCATCGAGAACGTGATGTCGTTGTGGTGGTACTTGCGGTGGATCGGCTCCTTCTTCACGTACTCCAGGGAGTCGTGCATCCAGCCCATGTTCCACTTCAACCCGAAGCCGAGTCCGCCCAGGTCGACCGGCTGGGTCACACCCGTGTACGCCGTGGACTCCTCCGCGATCATCACCGCGCCCGGGTTGCGCCGGTAGACCGTGGTGTTGAGCTCCTTGATGAAGTCGATCGCCTCCAGGTTCTCCCGGCCGCCGAACATGTTCGGTTCCCACTGCCCGGAGTCCCGCGAGTAGTCGAGGTAGATCATCGAGGCGACGGCGTCCACGCGCAGGCCGTCGATGTGGAACTCCTCCAGCCAGTACAGGGCGTTGGCCACGAGGAAGTTGCGCACCTCGGTCCGCCCGTAGTTGAAGATGAGCGTCCCCCAGTCCGGGTGCTCGCCGCGGCGGGGGTCCGGGTGCTCGTACAGCGCGGTGCCGTCGAACCGGGCCAGCGCCCACTCGTCCTTGGGGAAGTGCGCGGGCACCCAGTCCAGGAACACCCCGATCCCGGCCCGGTGCAGCGATTCCACCAGGTGCCGGAACTCGTCCGGTGAACCGAAACGCGGTGTCGGCGCGTAGTAGGAGGTGACCTGGTAACCCCAGGAACCGTCGAAGGGGTGGCCCGCCACCGGCAGGAACTCCACGTGGGTGAAGCCCAGGTCGCTGACGTACTCCACCAGCTGTTCGGCCAGTTCCCGGTAGTCCAGCCCGGGGCGCCAGGAACCGAGGTGTACCTCGTACACGCTCATCGGCGCGCGGTGCGCCTGCACGCCCTTGCGCTCGGCCATCCACTGCTCGTCCGACCACACGTGCTCGGAGGTGGTGACCACCGACGCCGTCGCCGGGGGCATCTGGGTGCGCCGCGCCATCGGGTCGGCCTTGTCCCGCCAGTGCCCGTCGGCGCCCAGGATCTGGAACTTGTACAGGTCGCCGTCGCCCGTCCCGGGCACGAACAGTTCCCACACACCGCTGGAACCGAGGCTGCGCATCGGGTGCGCGGTTCCGTTCCAGTAGTTGAAGTCACCGACCACCCGCACCCCGCGGGCGTCCGGAGCCCAGACCGCGAAGCCCGTACCCGGGATCTCTCCCATGGGGCTGTCCGCGGTCGCCGTGTTCGCGCCCAGAGCCCGCCACAGTTCCTCGTGGCGGCCCTCGCCGATCAGGTGCAGGTCCAGTTCGCCCAGCGTGGGCGCGATCCGGTAGGGGTCGGCCTCGACCAGCTCCGGACCGCCCTCCTCGTATCGGACCGCGATCCGGTAGTCGTCGGTCTGCTTCGGGAGGCGGGCGGCGAACACTCCGCGGTGCCGGTGCGGGAGGGTGACGCGGGTGTTGTCGGGCAGGACAGCGTCGACCTCGATGGCTCCTGGGCGGAGTACGCGCAGGTCGCGGCCGTGCAGTCCGAGAACGGAGTGCGGGTCGTGGTGCCGGCCGTCCACCACCCGGTCCAGTTCGGCGGCCAGCTCCGGATCGAGGGCGGCGGGTGTGCGGGTCCGCTTGGGCGCCGACTTCCCGGATGCGGTCCTCTTCGCGGCGGTCTTCTTCGGTTCCGTCTTCCGGGCCGTCGTCTTCTTCGCGGCCGGGGCCTTCTCCGCGGTCTTCGAGGTCTTCTCCGGTGCCGTCCGCGCAGCCTTCCCCGGCGCTGCCTTGGCGGCGGTTCTGCCGGCGGCCGCCTTGGCGGGCGCCTTCTTCGCGGCCGCGGGCTCCGCTGCCGTCGGTTGCTCGTCGGCGGTGGCGGACTTGTTGGTCGGACGCGGTGACAATTCGACTCCGTGGTGACTCGTGGTGGACGGGCGGTGAGAGGGGAGGGGTCAACGGGGGTACGGGAGGGCGGCCGCCGTGCGCGAGGCGGCCGCCCGGGAATCAGCCGGGCATCGGCGGCCCCGAGCTTCCCGTGGCCGCCATGGCCGCGGTGGCGATGGACTCCAACGGCACCCGGAGCCAGTTCGGCCGGTTGCGTGCCTCGTACAGGACCTCGTACACGGCCTTGTCGAACTCGAAGGCCCGCAGCACCGTCAGGTGCTTCTCGGGGTCGGCCCCGCCGCCGTCGGCGTAGCCCCGGCAGAACGCCTCCCGGTTGCGCCGGGCCCAGGCTCGCGCCGCCCACGACAGTTGCGGGTCCTCCTCCTCGCCGACCAGCAGGTAACCGGCCGCGTAGTCGAAGGAACGCAGCATCCCGGCCACGTCCCGCAGCGGGCTGGACAGTCGCTGGCGTTCGCGCACCGGGACGGTCGGCTCGCCCTCGAAGTCCAGCAGGACCCACCCCCGCTCGGGGCGGATGACCTGTCCCAGGTGGTAGTCGCCGTGGATGCGCTGGATGGGCAGCGGCTCGTCCACCCGGGCGAAGTCGGCGTAGGCCTCCAGCACCCTGGGCGCGTGCTCCGCGAGTTCGGGGACCTCCGCACTGGCCATGGCCAGGCGCTCCACCATGGCGTCGGCCAGTTCGGCCGCCGAGGTCGGCGCCAGCACGTCGGTGGGCAGCGCCTGCGCCAGCGAACTGTGCACCTGCGCGGTGGTGTGGCCGAGCCGGGCGGCCTCCTCGCTGAAGTCGGCGTCCTCGCCCTCCACCAGGGTGCGCACGTTCTCCGTGGCCAGCACCCAGCCGTCCGCGGCGTTCGGGACGAAGGTCTGGAGCAGGGCGAGCGTGGTCGGCGTGGTGTGGCCGGACAGGTCCGCCTCGATCCACCCGCAGGGGCGCGCCACGTACGGCGAACCCGACAGAGCCATGTTGAGCTCCAGGTCCGGGTTGCGGCCGGGCCAGAGTCTGCGGAAGGTCTTGAGGACGTACTCGCTGCCGTAGACCAGCGAGGTGTTGGACTGCTCCCCGGTCAGCAGCCGACCCGGCCCACAGGCGTCGACGGTGGCGCCCGGAAGTGTGCGGAACCGTACCCGGCCGCGCCGCCCCGGGTCCTCCCCGACAGTGAACCGCTCCAGGAGCAGCGCCGTGAGCTGCGGGTCGTGTGCGGCGTCGTAGACCACCCTGGGACGGCCGCCCGCGACCTGGCACACACCGATCGCGGCGCGGGCCAGGTTCGGCGGCAGGGACCGGGGCGGACGCGAACCGAGCAGCACCTGGTACCGGGAGCTGAGGCCGCGCTGTCCCGCCTGTACGACGAGGACGTTCAGGTCCGGTCCGCCGGGGCCGGCCGAGACCAGGGTGTACCTGCTCTCGACCCGGATCTGCCGGATCGGGATCCCCTTGCCGGAGAACCATCGCTGCCGGGGTAGCCAGACTGCCAGGAGTTCCTCTAGTTGCGACATCTCAGACAGTCCTGTGTCCCTTCCCGCCGCCCCTGCGCTGGGCGTCCGACGTTGTGGTGGTCGCGGTGGGGCGGCCGGTGTCGAAGGCGTCACGGGCGCTGACCCCCGCCTCGGGCAGCCCGTAGGAGGGCACGCCCTCGCGGCTTTCGGAGCGTGGTGCACCCGTGTGCTCCGGCGGGAGCTGGAACCAGTAGAAGCCGTGGCCCGGGAGGGTGAGCAGGTACGGCAGCTCACCGATCTCCGGGAAGCGGACCCCGCCCACGCACTCCACCGGGCTCACTCCGGCGTAGCGGCGCAGGTCCAGCTCCACGGGCTGCGGGAACCTGGACAGGTTGTTCACGCACAGCATGCGGTCGTCGCCGTGCTCCCGGATGAACGCCAGCACGCTGGGGTTGGTGGCGTTCAGTTCGGTGAACTCCCCGGTGCCGAAAACGGGGTGGCGCTTGCGGATCTGGATCATCCGGCGCGTCCAGTGCAGCAGGGAGCCCGGGTTGTCGCGCTGGGCTTCCACGTTGAGCGCCTGGTACCCGTAGACCGGGTCCAGGACCAGCGGGAGGTAGAGCCGGGCGGGGTCGCCGCGGGAGAACCCGGCGTTGCGGTCCGAACTCCACTGCATGGGTGTGCGCACGGCGTCCCGGTCGCCCAGCCAGATGTTGTCGCCCATCCCGATCTCGTCGCCGTAGTACAGGACCGGTGAGCCCGGGAGGGAGAGCAGGAGCGCGGTGAAGAGCTCGATCTGGTTCCGGTCGTTGTCCAGGAGGGGGGCGAGCCGCCGCCGGATCCCCACGTTGGCACGCATGCGGGGTTCCTTGGCGTACTCGGAGTACATGTAGTCGCGCTCCTCGTCGGTGACCATCTCCAGGGTCAGCTCGTCGTGGTTGCGCAGGAAGATCGCCCACTGGCAGTTGCGCGGGATCTCCGGGGTCTGGGCGAGGATCTCCGAGATCGGGAAGCGCTGCTCCTGCCGCACCGCCATGAACATGCGCGGCATCAGCGGGAAGTGGAAGTTCATGTGGCACTCGTCGCCGCCGGACTCGAAGTCGCCGAAGTAGTCGACGACCTCCGACGGCCACTGGTTGGCCTCGCTCAGCAGCACCCGGTCCGGGTACAGGCGGTCCACCTCGGCGCGCACCCGCTTGAGGAACTCGTGGGTCTCCTTGAGGTTCTCGCAGTTGGTGCCCTCGCGCTCGTACAGGTACGGCACGGCGTCCAGGCGGAACCCGTCGATGCCCAGGTCCAGCCAGTAGCGCAGCACCTCCAGGATCGCCTCCTGGACCGCCGGGTTCTCGAAGTTGAGGTCGGGCTGGTGGGAGAAGAACCGGTGCCAGTAGTACTGGCCGCGGACCTCGTCGTAGGTCCAGTTGGAGGTCTCGGTGTCGACGAAGATGATCCGGGCCTCGTCGTAGCGGTCGTCGGTGTCGGACCACACGTAGAAGTCGCCGTAGGGGCCGTTCGGGTCCTCCCGCGAGGCCCTGAACCACGGGTGCTGGTCGCTGGTGTGGTTCATGACCAGGTCGGTGATGACGCGGATGCCGCGTCGGTGCGCCTCGTCCAGGAGCTCCACGAAGTCGGCGGTGTTGCCGAACTCGGGGAGGATCTTGAAGTAGTCCGAGATGTCGTATCCGCCGTCGCGCAGCGGGGACTCGTACATCGGCAGCAGCCAGACGCAGTCGATGCCGAGCCACTGGAGGTAGTCCATTTTCTGTACGAGCCCGGCGAGGTCGCCGGTGCCGTCGCCGTTGGAGTCGAAGAAACCCCGTGCGAGTACCTCGTAGAAGACGGCGTGCTTGAACCAGTGGGGGTCACTGGTACCGCCGGAGGACATGAGCGGGCCGGTGGCGGCCCCGGTGGCTGGGGCGAGCGGACCGTGTTCGGCGTGCTCGCGGGCACCGGGTCCGGGCTCGTCGTTGCTCATCTACTGCTCCCCACCAAGAATGTTCGACATCTGATCAACAGGCGTTTCGGGCGGGGGCACGGCGCTCGGGCCGGGCGCTCCGCCTCGGCCCCTCATCTGCCGTTGACGGTGAACACGTGCGCGGGTCCGGTCGCCGGGTCGAGGCGGACGTAGTTGTCCGCTCGCCAGGTGTAGTCGCGTCCGGTCAGCTCGTCGGTCACCCTGAGGTCCTCCTCCCACGTGCGGCCGATCGACGGCAGGTCGAGATGCACCGTCGCCTCGCGGGCGTGGTGCGGGTCGAGGTTGACGACGGCGATCACGGCGTCGTCGGGCTCACCGGGGGATCCGGGGCGGTACTTGGAGAAACAGATCAGCTCGGGCCGGTCCACGTGGTGGAACCGCAGGTTGCGCAGCTCGCGCAGGGCGGGGTGGGCCCGGCGCAGCCTGTTCAGCCTGGTGATCAGCGGGGCGATGGTCTCGCCGGAGGCGTCGGCCGCGGCCCAGTCGCGGGGCCGGTACTCGAACTTCTCCGAGTGCAGGTACTCCTCGCTGCCCGGGGCGGCGGGGGTGTTCTCGCACAGCTCGAAGCCCGAGTAGACGCCCCAGGTGGGGGAGAGCAGTGCGGCGAGCACCGCGCGCACCTCGAAGGCGGGGCGGCCGCCCTCCTGGAGGTAGGCGTTGAGGATGTCCGGGGTGTTGGCGAAGAAGTTGGGACGCAGGTAGTGCGCGGTCTCCTGGCTGAGCTCGGTGAGGTAGTCGGTGAGCTCGTCCTTGCCGTTGCGCCAGGTGAAGTAGGTGTACGACTGGTGGAAGCCGACCTTGGCCAGGGTGCGCATCATCGCGGGGCGGGTGAAGGCCTCGGCGAGGAAGAGCACGTCCGGGTCCCGTTCGGCGACGTCGGCGAGCAGCCGCTGCCAGAAGGCGACCGGTTTGGTGTGCGGGTTGTCGACGCGGAAGATCCGGACGCCGTGGTCGATCCAGTGCCTGACCACCCGCAGGCATTCCCGGTAGAGCCCCTCGAAGTCGTGGTCGAAGCAGAGCGGGTAGATGTCCTGGTACTTCTTGGGCGGGTTCTCGGCGTAGGCGATCGACCCGTCGGCGCGCCGGGTGAACCACTCGGGGTGCTCGGCCACCCAGGGGTGGTCGGGGGAGCACTGCAGGGCCAGGTCGAGGGCGATCTCCAGGCCGTTCTCGTGGGCCTCCGCGACGAAGGAGTCGAAGTCGGTGAGGGTGCCCAGGTCCGGGTGGACGGCGTCGTGGCCGCCGTCGGCCGAACCGATCGCCCACACCGAGCCGGGGTCTCCCGGGCCAGCCCGGAGCGTGTTGTCGCGGCCCTTGCGGTGGGACTCGCCGACGGGGTGGATCGGTGGCAGGTAGACGACGTCGAAGCCCATGTCGGCGATGGCGGGCAGGCGTTTGGCCGCGGTCGAGAAGGTCCCTGACACCTCCTGGCCGGGCGCGGTGTCCACCTGGGCTCCCTCGGAGCGGGGGAAGAACTCGTACCAGGAGCCGAAGAGGGCCCGTTCGCGGTGGACGACGACCCTGGTGCGCCTGGAGCGGGTGAGGAGTTCGCGCAGGGGGTTGCGCTCCATCCGGGCGAGGACGTCGTCGGTGACGGCGGCGGCGAAACGCTCCACGGGCGGCAGGGAGGTGTCGCGCAGGATCTTGGCTGCCCTGTTCAGGGCGGGTACGCGGGGGACTCGGCGGCCGGCCCGCTCCAGCAGGCGCGCGCCTTCCTCCAGGACGAGGTCGGTGTCGGTGTCCAGGGGCAGCTTCACGCGGGCGACGCGGAGCCAGGTGGTGAAGGGGTCGCTCCAGGCTTCGACCGAGAACGACCAGTCCCCCTCCCGGGGGAGGCTGATCTCGGCCTCGTACCGGTCGGTTCCGGGGGCCTTCTCGCGCATCGGGACCAGGGCCGTCCGGCGGCCTTTGGGCGGGTGGACCACCACGCCCGCTGCGAGGGAGTCGTGCCCCTCCCGGATCACGGTGGCGCTCACCGTGAAGCGCTCTCCGGGAACGGCTTTCACCGGGCCCAGGTCGTTGTCTGGAGAGATATCGAGGATGGGCAGTCGTCCGATCACTGGCTACACCGTAATTGTCGTGGTTCGGGCGTTATGGGGTAGCACGCAGTGGCTTACGTGCGGAAATAATCGGAACTTAATCCGGGGTGAGGTGGAGTTAACGAAGTGCTGGATCGGAAACTGTCCGGATTGCGGCTTCGGTGCTCTCCCCTGTCTATCGTCGGTCCTCTGGTTGGGTTTGGCGGAGTGTCGGGGCCGGATAATTTATGTGATCCTCATCACACTCGCTGTCAGCGCCAAGACCTGGTATTTGCCGCGTTTCGCCCGGGTGAACCTCTCAAAGCGGGCATAAGTACACATGCGATTCAGGGGTCTCTGTGGTTGTTTTCGCATTCCCCCTCGTGAAAAGTCGGAAAATTCCGCCCGTGTGTTGTCGATGCCTTCGGGGTGGGTAGGGATGACCGAATGTATCCAGCGGGAAGTCGAGCCGTATTCCGGACATCCCCTTGTGTCCGTTGGGTCCCATGCGAAGCATTCGCCCCATATCTGGTCGAGCTGGCGTTCCGGGGGTGACTTTGTTGGCCAACTCTTCTTGACGTCAAGAAAGAGGGCGGTGGGTTTCGTGTGATGCGCCCTTGCTCGTGCCTCATGGGTGATCTGTGCTTTTTGCCGTAGATTGGGGAAGCTTTTCGGCGACACGCCCGATTTGGCGGAGTTCCCTTTACGGCGTCCCTGCGAGTGTGGGCGACGCAGTGTTCGTTCCGCACCGCGGACGGACAGCACACGGCCGTAGGGGGGCGACGTGACGGAGTCGAACCGGAGTGGTCCGTTCCGGGGGGCCCGGGAGTTCCTGAAGGGTGACCTGTTCAAGGGAAGGGGAGACACACTGCTGCGCCTGTCCGGGCTCGGTGTGGTCGCCGGACTCCTGTCGGCGGCCCTGGTCCTGCCGTGGGCGGGCAGCATCGGGCTGGTCGCCAGGGACACGGCCGCCGGGTTCATGGCGATGCCCAGTGATCTGGAGGTCCCGCCCCTGTCCTCGCGCATCCTGCTCACCACCGACGGTGGCGAGCCCTTCGCGGAGGTCGCCGAGCGCGAACGCGAGGTCGTCGGCCTCGACGAGATCAGCCCGTGGATGACCGGTGCCCTGATGGCGATCGAGGACGACCGTTTCTACGAGCACAGCGGCCTGGACCTGCGGGGTGTCCTGCGCGCGGCGACGCGGACGGCCCAGGGTGACACACAGGGCGGATCGACCCTCACCCAGCAGTACGTGAAGAACCTCCTCATCGAGACCGCCGAGAGCGAGGAGGAGATCGAGAGCGCCAGTGCGCAGACCCTGAACCGCAAGCTCGTCGAACTGCGCTACGCCATCGACATCGAGGAACGCCACACCAAGGACGAGATCCTGGAGGGCTACCTCAACCTCTCCTACTTCGGCGCCGGCGCGCACGGCATCGAGGTCGCCGCGCAACGGTACTTCTCCGTGTCCGCCGCCGAACTCGACCCCGGGCAGTCCGCCCTGCTGGCCGGCCTGGTCCGCGGACCCTCGTTCTACGACCCCCTCAGCAACCCGGAGGCGGCGCTGGAGCGCCGGAACCTGGTGCTCGACCGCATGGTCGCCACCGAGGTGCTGGGAGCCGAGGAGGCCGCCGGGTACAAGGAGAGCGACCTGGGACTGGACCCCACCCCGCGGGCGGGCAGCTGCTCGGAGAGCGACTACCCGTTCTTCTGCGACTACACCATGCGCTGGCTGAAGGAGTCGGACCTGCTCGGCGAGAGCGCGGCCGAACGCGAACAGCTCATCAGCCGGGGCGGGTTCACCGTGCGGACCACGCTCGACGCCGCCGCGCAGGACGCTGCGCAGGCCGCCATCGACAAGCGGGTCCCGCACGATGACTCCACCAAGTTCGCCGCCCAGGCCTTCGTCGAACCCGGTTCCGGCCGGGTGCGCGGTCTGGCCCAGAACCTCCGCCACGGGTTCGACGACGACCAGGTCGGCACGACCTCGATCAACCTCGCGGTCGACCAGGCCGACGGCGGCTCCACCGGATACCAGGCCGGGTCGACCTTCAAGCCCTTCACGCTGGCCGCCGCGCTGGACGAGGGCCTGGGGTACGGCACCAGCTTCTCCGCGCCCAAGAGCATGTCGATCAGCGGCATGACCAACTGCGAGGGCGGCACGATGTCCTCGTGGAGCGTGCGCAACGCCGGTGAGAGCGACGGGGGCAGCCACAACATGATCAGCGGGACCAAGGGGTCGGTGAACACCTACTTCGCCCAGCTCCAGAAGCGGGTGGGCCTGTGCGACACCGCGAAGATGGCGAAGAAACTCGGCGTGCACCGCGCCGACGGCGGTGAACTCGGGGTGTGGAGCTCGTTCACCCTCGGCGACCAGGAGGTCTCCCCGCTGACCATGGCCGCCGCGTACGCGACCTTCGCGGCCCGTGGCGAGTACTGCGAGCCCCGCCCGGTGCGCTCGGTGACCGACGACGAGACGGGCGAGGAGACCAAGGCCAGCTCCGAGTGCGAGCAGGTGATCAAGAAGCGGACCGCAGACGGCGTCAACCACCTGCTCCAGCAGACCTTCAACGGCGGTACCGCCAACGGTCTGGGCCTGGGCCGTCCGGTCGCGGGCAAGACCGGCACCACGGACAGCGCCGCCTACGCCTGGTTCGCCGGGTACACCCCGAACCTCGCCTCGACGGTGGCCGTCGGCGACGTGCGCGGCGGTGAGAAGCACCCGCTCCAGGGCGTGACCATCGGCGGCCGCTACTACGGCATCGTCTACGGCGGCACCCTGCCCGGTCCGATCTGGCAGGAGAGCATGCGCGGCGCCACCGGCTCGCTGCCCGCGGAGAGCTTCGCCGGTTCGCCGGGCGCCTTCGGCGACCCGAAGGCCGAACCACCCAAGGAGAAGGAGGACGACTCCGACGCCTAGGCCGGAATCCGAGGCCTGGAACGGGGTTCCACACCCGGACCGGATCCCGTGCCGGGAACGGGAACGGGGCCGTCACTGGGCGGAACCTCCAAACGGTCACAGTGAGGGCTGTGGGGTGGAAACATCCCACAGCTCTCCTTGTTGCCCCATAATGGAGCCAATCCGACAGGGGAGCGCGTGAGCGCTGAGAGTGCGGCACCGAGCCGCAGACCCTTACACACCTGATCTGGGTCATGCCAGCGAAGGAAGTCATAGGAACTCGCCACCGTGCGCGTACCCGGGTACGCCGGTGTGGCGCTCTTAGCCACATGGGCCCTCGTCACCCCCGACGAAGGGACATCACCAGAATGAGTACCGAATCCGACCCCGGAACCGGCACCGAGCGGACGGGCTTCGTCCGTCAGATCCGCGAGAGGTTCCGGAGCTGGCGCACCGTCGACATCGTCGTGGCCGCCGTGATCGGCGTCGCCGTCGGCGTCGTCTTCTGGCTGTGGAACATCGTCTGGTCGGTCACCACGCCGCTGTTCGTCGCCTTCCCGCCCGGGCAGGCCGTCGTCTACGGCATGTGGCTGATCTCCGGCGTGCTCGGCGGCCTGATCATCCGCAAGCCGGGCGCGGCCCTGCTCACCTCGGTCGCGGCCGCCTCGGTCTCGGCGGTGTTGGGCACCCAGTGGGGGATCATGGTCATCCTCGACGGCACCCTCCAGGGGCTGCTGCCCGAACTGGTCTTCCTGGCCTTCGCCTACCGGCGGTGGAACATGGGCGTGGCCGTGCTCGCGGCCGCGGTCGCGGGTGTCTCCCCGGCCATCCGCGACAACATCGCCTACAACGTCACCTGGCCGCTCCACTACCAGGTGACCTACGGGGTGATCGTGGTGATCAGCGCGGCGGTCATCGCGGGTGTGGGTGCGCGTCTGCTCACCACGGCGCTGGCCCGCTCCGGTGCCCTGGCGCCCTTCCCGTCGGCCAAGGGCTGACCCGTGGCCGGACCGAACGCCCGCGGCGCGCGCGTGGAACTCTCCGGGTGGGGCTGGAAGCACTCGGGTCGTGCCACCCACGCGCTGCGGGGCGTGGACCTGACCATCGAACCCGGTGAACGCGTACTGCTGCTGGGCGCCTCCGGGGCGGGTAAGTCCACCCTGCTGCACTCCCTGGCCGGGCTCACCGGCCAGGACGGCGCCATCAGCGGCGACCAGGAGGGATCGCTGCTCGTGAACGGCCGCCCGGCCGACCGGGGCAGGGGAGGCGTCGGGCTGGTCAGCCAGGACCCCGAGACCCAGTTGGTGATGGCCCGAGCCGGTGACGACGTCGCGTTCGGCCTGGAGAACCTGGGTGTGGACCCGGAGCTGATCTGGCCCCGGGTGGAGCGGTCCATGGCCGAGGTCGGTTTCCCCTACGGACTCCGGCACTCCACCGGGGCCCTGTCCGGCGGTGAGAAGCAGCGCCTGGTCATCGCGGGGGCGCTGGCGATGCGTCCGCGCCTGCTGCTGTTGGACGAGCCCACCGCCAACCTCGACCCCGCCGGGGCCGAACTGGTACGCGCGCTGCTGGCCCGCCTGCTCACCGAGACCGAGGCCACTCTCGTGCTGGTCGAACACCGGGTCGCCGACGTCGTGGACCTGGTGGAGCGGGTCGTGGTGGTCGAGCCGGGCGGCGGAGTGATCGCCGACGGGGCGCCGAGGAGGGTGTTCGCGGAGCACGGACGGTCCCTGGCCCGACAGGGCGTGTGGATCCCCGGGAACGAACCGGTGCCCGAGGTCCCGCCTGCGCCCGGCGGGCCGGCCCTGGTCGAGACCGTCGGCGTCGCCGCGCGCACCCCCTTCCAGGTGGGCGTGCGGGCCGCACCCCGGCGGACGGTGCTCGACGGGGTGGACCTCACCCTGGCGGCCGGAACGGCGACCGCCCTGACCGGCCCCAACGGCGCGGGCAAGTCCACGCTGCTCACCATGCTGGCCGGACTGTCCAAGCCGCACCGGGGCCGGGTGCTGCCGCGCGGACCGCTGGCCGAGGCCGACCGGCGTCCGCTCGTGCGCTGGCCCGCACGGCGCCTGGCCCGGCACGTGGGCACGGTCTTCCAGCACGCCGAGGACCAGTTCGTCACCGGCACCGTCCGCGACGAGCTGCGCTTCGCCCCGCTGCGCGCGGGGCTGGACGAGGCCGGGACGGAACGCTGGGTCGGTGAGCTGATGGAACGGCTGCGGCTCAGCGGCCTGGCCGACGCGCACCCGTACACGCTCTCCGGCGGGGAGAAGCGGCGGCTCTCGGTGGCCACCGCGCTCAGTTCGGGCCCCTCGCACGCACCCGACGTACTGGCCCTGGACGAGCCGACCTTCGGCCAGGACACCCGCACCTGGACGGAGCTGGTGGAGCTGCTCGGCGCCCTGCGGGCCGAGGGCCGGGCCGTGGCCATGGCCACGCACGACGAACTGCTCCTGCGCAGTCTGACGGACGTGCGCGTGCGGGTGGCCGACGGCCGTGCCGTCCCCGACCCTGCGACGGGGCCCCGGGAAACGGTCCCGCCCCCGACCGCGCCCCCGGACAGGGCTCCGCCCGTCGTGGGCCCGCCCCTGGGGGTCCCGGCTGCGGCGAACCCGCGGCCGGCACGGCGTGAGGGGGACTCGTGAGCACCCCACCGCACACCCGCGCGACGGGCGGGGACACGCTGACCCTTGACGTGCCCGGAGGCGGGGGAGCCCGCTACTGGCTCACCGGTCTGAACCCGGCCGCCAAACTGCTGGCCGCGCTGGCGATCGGGATCGGGCTGATTCCTGCCGTGGACGCGGTCACCGGCGGCGTGGTCCTGCTCGCGGTCCTGCTGACCGTGCCGTTCAGCGGCGTCGATCGGCGCACCCTGCTCGTCCTGGGCGGCCCCTTCCTGCTGATGGGACTCAGCAGCGGAGCTGTCAACTACCTGTACGGCGAACACGGGCTGGAGGGGGCGGTGGGCGCGGCGGTGCGTCTGCTGGCCATCGCCCTGCCCGGGCTGCTCGCGGCGGTCAGCAGCGATCCCACGGAGATGTCCGACGGGCTCGTGCAGAAGCTCAGGGTGCCCGAGCGGCCCGCCATGGGCGTGCTCGCGGCGCTGCGGCTCATCCCGCTGCTCGCCGACCAGTGGCGGACCATCACGCTCGCCCGCCGGGCCCGCGGGCTGGAGGCCGGACGGAATCCGGTGCGGATCGTCACGCTGTTCTTCGGGCGGCTGTTCGCGTTGCTGGTGCGCTCCATCCGGACCGGGACCCTGCTGGCCACGGCGATGGACGCGCGCGCCTTCGGCACGGGCAGGCGCACGCACGCGCGGCACAGCCGCTGGCGCGCGGCCGACACCCTGCTGCTGGCGGGGACCGTCCTGCTGCTCGTGGGCGCCTACACCCTGTCCACCCGGCTGGGGACCCTGGTGCTGCTGTTCTCCTGACCCCGGTGGTTGGGTGGGAAACTGACACAGACGTCGAAGTGAGGAAGGTGTCCAACGTGGGCGAGTTCGTGCGAGTCGAGGCCGACCCGGAAAACCCCGGTGTGGCCGTCATCCGGCTTGACCGTCCCAAGGCGCTGAACGCGCTGAACGGCCAGGTCACCAAGGAGATCGGGGAGGCGGCAGCCGCAGTGTCCGCCGACGACTCCGTGCGGGCGGTGGTGATCTACGGCGGTGAGCGGGCGTTCGTGGCCGGGGCCGACATCAAGGAGATGGCCGACCTCACCCACGCCCGGATGCTGGAGTACTCGCGTGCCCTCCAGCGCGCCCTGACGGCGGTCGCCCGCATCCCCAAGCCCGTGGTCGCGGCGATCAGCGGCTACGCGCTGGGCGGCGGCTGCGAACTGGCACTGTGCGCAGACTTCCGGGTCGCGGGCACCAAGGCCAAACTCGGTCAGCCCGAGATCCAGCTGGGCGTCATCCCGGGTGCGGGCGGCACCCAGCGGCTGCCGCGCCTGGTCGGCCCGGCCAGGGCCAAGGACCTGGTGTTCAGCGGTCGTCACGTGCGCGCCGAGGAGGCCAGGGAGATCGGCCTCGTGGACGAGGTCGTGGCCGACGAGGAGGTCTACTCGGCCGCCGTCGCCCTGGTCGCCCGGTACGTCGACGGCCCGGCCGTGGCGCTGGCCGCAGCGAAGGAATCGATCGACCGCGGACTGGAGACCGACCTGGACACCGGCCTGGAGATCGAGCGCCTCCACTTCTCCGGCCTCTTCGCCACCGAGGACCAGAAGACCGGTATGCGCAGCTTCGTCGAGCAGGGACCGGGCAAGGCCGTCTTCAACGGCCGCTGATGGCTCCGGGCGGCCGGTTCCCGGTCGCCCGGCAATGTTCCAACCGGGCAGGACGTCCGGATCCGGCCAACCGGGACATGGGGCGGGGAACCGCCCGCGTGGTTTTTCCGTCATACTCGTCAATGGTCGTCCGAGGCGGCCGGTCCGCCCGGAGTTCCCGGTGGTGCGCGCCGCGTCCGCACCCTCCGGCGGGGGCCGAGGAAGACCACACGCGCCCCTCGGAGGGGCCACACAAGCCAACGTTGACCCATCCCCCCGGCCGATAAGCTGGACGTGGCGGTATGCGGTCTTTTGAGGGGATGAGTTCTCGATGTCAATGTCGGCAGGTTTCCCCACGGGTGAAGAGCTGCCGGAGCGCATCGGCCACTACGTGATCCGTCGTCGCATCGGTGCCGGTGGGATGGGCGTGGTGTACCAGGCGGAGGACACCCGGACGGACCAGTTCGTCGCGGTGAAGGTCCTCAAGCCCGAGGTCGCCGGAGACCACATCGCCCGCGCCCGGCTCGCCCGCGAGGTCGAGACGATGCGTCGTGTACAGAGCCCCAACGTGGCCGAGGTCATCGACGCGGACACCCAGGCCGAACTGCCCTGGGTGGTCACCGAGTACATTCCGGGGCCCACCCTGGACGCGACCGTCACCGACCACGGGCCCCTGCGCGGCCGCGCTCTGACCCGTTTCGTCACCGGCATGGCCCGGGCGATCAAGGACATCCACGCGGTGGACGTGATCCACCGCGACCTCAAGCCCGGCAACGTGATCATCTCCAACGGTGAGCCGATCGTCATCGACTTCGGTATCGCGCACGCCGTGGACGGCGCCAAGCTGACCCAGACCGGTACGTTCGTCGGTACGCCCAGCTACCTCTCCCCGGAGGTCATCGAGGGTACGGACCTGGGTCCGGCCACCGACGTGCACGCCTGGGGCGGCACCGTGGCCTTCGCCTCGACCGGGCGCCCGCCCTACGGCGCGGGTTCGTTCGAGGTCATCTTCTTCCGGATCCTCAACGGCGAGATCGACATGGACGGGATGCACGAGGCGCTGCGCCCGCTCGTCAACCGCGCGGTCTCCCGGGACATGTCGGCGCGGCCCACCGCCGCGGAGCTGGTCGTCGAGACCGGTCGGCTCAACCTCGACCTGCCCTGGACCGAGACCACCGGAAGCGCCCCGGCCACGGGCCTGACCGGCAACCACACGATGCAGGCGCCCGCGCCCGTCCACGAGCCCGGGACCCGGGGCGGCGGCTCCGGGGCGGGCGGTGCGGCCGCGGCCGGCGCGGCGGGCGCCGGGATGGGCGGTGCCGCGGGTTACCTCGCGGGCCGGGCCAGCGAGGGCTGGGGCCCCTCCCACACGCGTGCCGCGACCCCGCCCAACACGGTGAGCGCCTGGTCCAACCCCTCGGCGCCACAGACCAGTCACGCCCGCTCCGGCGGTTGGACGGCCGACGACGAGGCCACCGACGACCTGAGCGGAGGACGGCCCGCCAACACCGGTTCGGGTTGGAACTCCGACGAGGAGGCCACCGACGACCTGAGCGGTGCCCGTTCCGCCGGTGTCGGACACGCCTCCGGTTCGGGTTGGGCCTCCGATGACGAGGCCACCGACGACCTGTCGGACAACCTGCCCAGTACGGATCGGATCGCCCCGCGTTCCTCGGAGGACCTGAACGACCCGCAGGGCACGATGCGGATCCAGCCCGGCCAGAACGACGTCCAGGGCACTCAGCGGATCGACCCGGGCGACCTGGCGCGCCCCGAGGACCCGGCCGGGACCATGATGATGGGCCCGGTCGAGCCCGGCCGGCCCCAGCACGACCACCGCGGGCCGCAGGACGCCCCGCAGACCCAGTTCTTCAACTCCCCGCTGGACCCGAACGCCTTCCAGGACATCCTGACCCCGGTGGGCCGGGACAACAGGCCCAACAGCACTCAGGAGTTCGACGAGGAGGACTACCAGGAGCGCGGCGGCCTGCTGGCGCGCTTCCGGCGCGGCGGCGGCGACCGGTTCGGTGACTACTTCCGTGGCGGCGACGAGGACTACGACGACGAGTACGACGAGTACGAGGAGTCCTGGCGGATGCACCCGCTGGTGCTCGTTCCCGTCATGGTCATGCTGGCCGGGGTGGCCCTGTGGTTCCCGTGGATCGGTATCTTCCTGGGGATCGTGGTCATCGCGGGGCTGGGCGCGCTGGACGTGGTCAAGTCCGAGCACGCTCGGCGCCTCCAGACCCGGGGGCCGCGCAACTCCGACAGCATGGTGGTGGCGCTCAGTTTTCCGTGGGCCTTCGGCCGCATGGCGGTGCGCACGGTCGGGTTCGGTCTGATCTACCTGCTGGGCGGCATCCTGATCGGGATGGTCTACGCGAGGATCATGGACATGC
Source organism: Nocardiopsis moroccensis (assembly GCF_055763695.1). Taxonomy (NCBI): domain Bacteria; kingdom Bacillati; phylum Actinomycetota; class Actinomycetes; order Streptosporangiales; family Nocardiopsidaceae; genus Nocardiopsis; species Nocardiopsis moroccensis. The sequence goes on from NZ_CP199747.1 coordinate 6,048,047, forward strand.
CGGGCGAAGGGGCCAACTACACGGGCGCCTTCGCGGTGTTCGTGATGATCCTGCTGAGCTACATCATGCCGAGCGGGCGTGAGACTCGTCACCAGGCGGTCTGGCTGGTGGAGCGGATCCGGTTCAGCAACCTGTACGTGTACGCGGGTGTGGTGATCGCGATCATCCTGTTCACCATGCTCGTCCTGTCGACCGGCCTCACGGCGGCGCCGATCTGGACGATGGGCTCGCTCAGTGGCCCGTCCGACTGGTTCAGCGACTAGCGGGCGAGATCCGGCCCCGGCCGGGGCGCGAGGCGATCAGGGGCGCTCCCACTCCCACCGGGAGGGGGCGCCTCGGCCGTTGGCGGTGGTGCGCCCGCCAAGGGCGTGGAACCGGTCACTAAGGTGGGGGCAGGGGCCCCGCGTTCCCGGTCCGTCGACGCTGGTGGGCGCAGTACCCGCGGCCCGGCGACGACCGTCGCGGGCAACTTGGTTAGGGTTTCCTAAGTCGAACTTGGGGTCACGGGTTGGCCTTCAAGCTACTAGCGAGTAACATCTGTGTTATGAGCACTGGCGGGGCGGGTGTAGACGTGTACACCGGACCCGCCGTCGGATGACCGAACGGCATTCGGCATTGTTGGCAGTAACGGGGCGCGCCAGCGCCCACCCGCCTGACGGCGGATATGGGAGTGCAGGGAGGTCGGCCACCGGCCATGAATATTGTCGTTTTGGTCAAGCAGGTCCCGGACACGGCGACCGAACGGAAGCTCAACGCCGATGACAAGACGCTGGACCGCGCAGCGTCCGACGGCGTCATCAACGAGCTCGACGAGTACGCGATCGAAGAGGCTCTCCTGCTCAAGGAGAAGCACGGCGGCGAGGTCACCATCCTGACGATGGGACCGGACCAGGCCACGGACTCGATCCGCAAGGCCCTGTCCATGGGTGCCGACAAGGCCGTCTTCGTCAACGACGAGGCGCTGCACGGCTCCGACGCGATCCAGACCGCCTACGCGCTCGCGCAGGCCCTGGGCACCATCGAGTTCGACCTGGTCGTCCTCGGCTCGGAGTCCACCGACGCCCGTACCGGTGTCGTCGGTGCCGCGCTCGCCGAGTACCTCGGCCTGCCCCAGCTCACGCTGGCCGGCAAGGTCGACATCGACGGCAGCGCCATCAAGATCCAGCGTCAGACCGACTACGGCTACGACGTGGTCGAGGCTCAGCTCCCGGCGGTCGTCTCCGTCATGGAGAAGATCAACGAGCCCCGTTACCCGTCCTTCAAGCTGATCATGCAGGCGAAGAAGAAGCCGGTCGACAAGAAGTCCGCGGCCGACGCGGGCATCGACACCGGCAAGGTCGGTCTGGCCAACGCCACCACCGAGACCGTTGACTTCGCCGCCGCGCCGCCGCGCGCCGCGGGCACGATCGTCAAGGACGAGGGCGACGGTGGCGCCAAGGCTGCCGACTTCCTCGCCGAGAAGAAGTTCGTGTAGGTCAGGCGAGAGACTCAGGAAGGTTCAAGGATTATGGCTGAGGTCCTCGTCCTCGTCGACCACGTCGACGGACAGGTCAAGAAGGTCACCACCGAGCTGCTGACCGCTGCGCGCCGCATCGGCGAGCCCGCCGCGGTGTGGGTCGGCGAAGGTGCGGAGTCGGGCAAGGCCACGCTGGCCGAGTTCGGCGCCGAGAAGGTCTACGTGGCTCCGGCGGAGGTGAACGACTACGTCGTCGCCCCCAAGGCCGAGCTGCTCACCAAGCTCGCCCAGGACAAGGGTGCAGCCGCCATCCTCGTCTCGGCCACCGCCGAGAACAAGGAGGTCGCCGGCCGTACCGCCGTGAAGCTGGGCTCCGGTGTGCTCACCGACGTCGTCGACGTCACCGCTGAGCTCGTCACCGAGCACAGCATCTTCGGTGGCGCCACCGTCACCCACGCCCGCGTGCGGACCGGTGTGCCGATCGTCGCGGTCCGCCCGAACTCGGTCGTCCCGGAGGCCGCCGCCGGCGCCGCCGCCGAGGAGGCCGTCTCGGTCGACATCTCCGACGCCGCCAAGGGTGCCAAGGTCGTCGAGCGCGTCGTCCAGGAGAAGGGCGCGCGCCCCGAGCTCACCGAGGCCGCCATCGTGGTCTCCGGTGGCCGCGGCGTGGGCTCCGACGACTTCACCGTCGTCGAGAACCTGGCCGACTCCCTCGGTGCCGCCGTCGGTGCCTCGCGCGCCGTCGTCGACTCCGGCTGGTACCCGAACCAGTTCCAGGTCGGCCAGACCGGTAAGACGGTCAGCCCGAACCTGTACGTCGCCCTGGGTATCTCCGGCGCGATCCAGCACCGGGCGGGTATGCAGACCTCGAAGAACATCCTCGCGGTCAACAAGGACCCCGAGGCCCCGATCTTCGAGCTCGCCGACTTCGGCGTCGTGGGTGACCTGCACACGGTCGCCCCGCAGCTGACCGAGGAGATCAACAAGCGCAAGTAGTAGCGAGCGCTTCGCGTATCCGAGCCAACGCCCGACCGGGGTCCGCCCCGGCCGGGCGTTGGCTTTTGTGTGCGGAAGGGCAGGTGGTTTGCCCTATGTGAAAGGTTCCGTGTGGTTTTCGCGTGGTGTGTCCGGGTAAGTCCGGCGCACGATGTTCCTGACCGGAGGAGGTCCGGTCGATGCGGACGACGGTACGGGCCGGGCGGCGCAAGGTGGAGGTCAAGCACGCCGAGAAGCCGCTCTTCGGGCCAGACGGGGCGACCAAGGCCGACCTCGCCGACTACTACGCCAGGATCGCGCCGCTCATGCTTCCGCTGGTCCGGGACCGGCCCGTCGCGCTGGAGCGATTCCCGGACGGCATCGACGATTCCGGCTTCCTGTCCCAGCACCCGCCGCACCCCAAGTGGATACGTACGGTGTGGACCTCCTCGGGGCGGATGATGGAGTGCCAGGAGGCGGCCGCCCTGGTGTGGTGCGCCGACCAGGCCGCCATCACCCTGCACACCTGGTCCTCGCGTACCCCGCGCCTGGGCCTGCCCGACCGGATGGTCCTGGACCTCGACCCGGTGGGCGAGGGTGAGGACGCCTTCGAGTCCTGCCGGGACGCCGCCTGGAGCGTGCGCGAGGTCCTGACCGAACTCGGGTTGGCCGCGTACGTGATGACCACCGGCTCCCGGGGGCTGCACGTCCACTCGCCGCTGCGGCCCGAGGTGGGTGACCTGGAGGTGCGGCGGCTGGCCAAGGCGGTCGCGGACCGGGTCGCGGCCCGCGCACCCGAGGAGTGGACCACCCGGGTGCGCAAGGCGGCCAGGCGCGGCCGGATGTTCGTCGACTACCTGCGCAACGGTCCCGCCCAGCTCGCGGTCGCGCCGTACTCGGTCCGGGCCAGGCCCGGGGCTCCGGTGGCCGCCCCGGTGACCTGGGAGGAACTGGACCAGCTCACCTCGTCACGGGACTTCACGATCGACCTGGAACGCGAGGAGTGCCCGTTCGCGGGGATGCGCAGGCACGCGAGGTCCCCGCGCCGGGCGCTGTCCCTGCTGGACCGGGGCGAGGGCGGCGTGGTGCCGCGCCCCCGAGCCAGCCAGGCGGAGTAGGGCTGGCCCCTTTTCGCGGCGATCTTGCTACCAGGGGCAACTTCGGCGCCGGAATCGCCCCTGGTAGCAAGATCACGGAGGGTTGGGGTGGGGGAGGATCATCGGGACCGCGCGCCGGGCCGCACCAGGGCGTCGTAGGTCTCGGTGGTGCGCTCCAGCTCGACGTCGAGCCCCCGCGCCCAGGCATCGAGCTCATCCTGGGCGGCCCTCCCGTCCCGGTCGTCGTCGACCACCAGCTCCAACTCCAGGAAGGTGCCCGCGCCCTCGACGACGTCGACACACACCCCCACCGACCCGACGGTCCCACTGCGCCGGTCCTTGACGATGCGCACGAACGGCTCGTACCCCAGCGCCAACAGCGCACCGTGCGTCTGCTCCCGGTCGGCCACCACGGTCTCGTACTCGATGCACTCCATGGCGTTGCCCAGCGGTGTCTTGGTGGTGAGGACATGGGTGTTGTCCTCCGTGCGCAGACGGGCGAACGTGTGCCCGACCTTCCCGTACCCGGGCTCCCACCCGGCCGGGGCATAGGTCTGGTCGTCCTGGAAGACCGGGTCGGTGACCATCACCCCGGCGGACTTCAACGCGGCCAGAAGGGCCTCCAGGTCACCGGTCCTGTACTTCGCCTCGATCTCCCGCACCAGCCGCCCCCCAGCGTCTCACCGTGATCATTCCCGGGGGAGCGTAACCGCGTGTGCTCCCCGTGTCCCGGTTTCGGCGGAACACGGAACGGTCCCTGCGACCCAAAAGCCCTTCTGGGGCCCGCCGTAACCCCGCGAAAGCCCGAGGGGCCCGGGGCGCGGTCGACGCGGAGACCGGGGCGGGTCAGCGCCTGCGCAGGACGATCAGCAGGTTCCAGGTGACGATCTCCCGCAGCAGCGGCACGTGCACGACCGGCTTCATCCACGAGGGCAGGTACCGGGGCCGGATGTCGACCACATCCACGTCCGAACGCCCCCGCGCCCAGCGCAGCATCTCCTTGGCGTGCGCCGCGTACATGCTCCGGCCGAAGTCGTTCTTGGGCCGCCGGCCGTGCTTGCGCGTGAAGCGCTCGGCCGCGTAGGACCCGCCCAGGTAGTGCCAGGGCGAGGTCTCGTGCCCGCCCCAGGGTGACAGCCACAGGGTGTACGACAGGTACACCAGACCGCCCGGCCGGGTCACCCGCACCATCTCGTCGGCCATCCGGACGCGGTCGGGAACGTGCTCCAGCACGTTGGAGGAGAAGCACACGTCCACGGTCCCGCTGCGCAGCGGCAGGTCCAGAGCGCTGCCCTGTACGGCCCCCGAGTCGGCCTCGCGGCCGTGCAGGGTCATCTCGTGCGCGTCGGAGTCCACGCACAGGCAGCGCGCGCCCGCGGCCCGGAGCTCGTCGGCGAAGTAACCGGGGCCGCCGCCCACGTCCACCACGAGCTCTCCGGCCAACGGGGTGTAGGACCGCAACTGGTCGACCGTGTCGCGGGCCAGCCTGCCGTAGAAGAACGCCGGGTCGGTCTGCTCCCTGCGGAAGGCCGTGAACAGACCCACGGAACGGGCGAGGGTGGCGCGGAAGGGCACCGTGCCGTCGGAACGGGTGGCGGTCGGGGTCACCGCGCGCCACCGACCTCGACGTAGTGGCGCAGGTGGCGCCAGTGGTCGCCGCCCCAGTACTCGTCGGAGGCGGCGATCCGCGACCCGGGCAGCAGCTCGGCGATCCGCCCGGTCCGCAGGGTGTGCATCCGCATCGGCGCCGGGTAGCGCAGGATCACCCGTTGGGCCAGGGCCACCAGCGGCCACGGCGCGTACCGGAACACCAGGCCCTTGAAGGTGCGCCGCTCGGACTCGGGCACGCCGACCACCAGGGCGCCGCCGGGGCGGACCACCCGGGCGAACTCGCGCAGGTAGCCCTCGGCCAGGTCGGTCGGCAGGTGCTGGAGGACGAGGTCGGTGTAGACGAGGTCGAAGGAGTCGTCCGAGAACAGCGACAGGTCCGGGCGCTCGTTCAGCACGAAGTCGATCCGGCCCCCGGAGCGGTCCAGGCGGCGCGCCTCGTCCAGCATGGGCGCGGAGATGTCCACACCCACCACCCGTTCGAAGTGCGCGGCCAGGGCGTTGGAGAGCCGCCCCGCCCCGCAGCCGAAGTCCAGGACACGGCCGCGTCCCGGCGCCAGCCCGAGCTCGTCCAGACGGGCGATAGCCGGGTCGATGTCGGCGCGGCCGGAGGCGAGGAACTCGTCGTCGTCCCACCCGCCGTCGCGCTTGTCCGGGTCCACGCAGACCGCCCAGAGCGGCTCGGTGGAACCCAGTCGGGTCCAGTCGCGGCGGACCTGTTCGAGCCCCACCGACATCACCCCCACAGTGCTTGCGACCGCCCACCGGTCAGCTCCGACTGGAGCTTGTTCCTGTTATGGGCGCGCGGGTCATCAGGACCTGCGCCAAGGGTCAAGGAAAAAGTGGAACGTGTTGTATTCTGGCACCCATTTTCCGGGTTGGCCAACCTACGTCGGGGAGAGTACCCATGTCGCCTGATTCCCCCACAGGGCGCGCAGAGGACGACGGAGCCACCAGGCTACGCCGACCGGTGGAGGAGGCCGACGACCAGGAGCCCACGTACGGCGACGTGTTGGGCGACTCGATCGCCTCTCTGCGGGGGGTGCTGCGGGACCGGGTCCTCCAGGCCGGTCTCCTGATCGTTCTCGCCGCCCTCCTGCTCAAGGTGTACGTGCTCAGCGAGTCCTACTTCGTCGAGGACGACTTCCTCTTCTTCGCCGGCGCGCGTACCAGCGAGCTCGCCCCCGCGTACCTGCTGGAGCTGCACAAGGGCCACTTCATGCCCGGCGGGCTCTTCCTGGTGTACGTCCAGACGGCCTTCGGCCCCTACCACTGGGCGTCCGCGGCCGGCACCATGCTGCTCCTGCAGGCGGTGTCGATCCTGGCCTTCCTCCGCCTGCTGTGGGAACTGTTCGGACGCCGCTGGGCCCTGCTCGTCCCACTCACGGTGTACGCGCTGGCGCCCCTGACGATCCCGGTCCTGGGCTGGTGGGCGGCCGCGCTCAACGCCGTCCCCCTCCAGTTGGCGACCGTGCTGGCGCTGCTGTGGACCGTCCGCTACCTGCGCACCGGAACCCCGCTCTTCGCCTGGTGGGCGGGCGGCGCCGTCGTGTTCGGGATGCTGTTCTCCGTCAAGGCGCTGTTCCTGCCGTCCCTGGCGCTGGTGTTCGCGGTCGCCTTCCTCTACCCCGGCGGCCTGTTCACGGCGCTGGGTCACGCCTTCCGGCGGCACCGCACGTACTGGCTTTCGATGGTCGCGGTCACCGGCGGCTACCTCCTGCTCTACCTGTTCAGACAGCGCGCCTCGACCTCGGGGGAGGGCGCCTCGGTGCCCGAGTCCGAGGTCGTGGCCCAACTGGTGGGTCGGATGCTCGGCGAGGTCTTCCCCACCGGTGCGCTCGGCGGGCCCTTCCAGTGGGGGCCGATCACCCCGGCCGGCGGCCTGGTGGATCCCCCCGGGGTCGTGCTGATCGGTGCCTGGGCGGTCCTCGTCGCGATCGTGCTCGCCAGTGTGCGGGTGCGGCGCGCGTCCTGGCGGGCCTGGGCCCTGCTCGCGGGCTACCTGGTGTTCGTCGACGCGCTCCCCACCGTCATCGCCCGCGGACGGATGTACGGCGAGGTCGGCTCGGACCCGCGCTACGTCGCCGACGCGGCCCTGGTCTTCGCCCTCGTCCTGGCGCTGGCCTTCCTGGCGACCCGGGAGGAGCGGGCCCGGGAGTGGGTCGGCAACGCGGGCGAGGAGCGCGGACGGAGCCGGCTCCAGCTCCTGCGCCACACCCGGGGCGTGTGGGTGGCCGCGACGGCCGTCACGCTCGTGTACGCGGGTTCGGCGTCCTATTCGACCTACACCTACACCGAGACCCTGAGCGGCGACCGGCAGCGCGAGTACCTGGCGAACGTGCGGGAGTCCCTGGAGGACGTGCCCGGGGACGCGGGCCTGTACAGCCGACCGGTCCCCACCGACCTCGTCCTGGAGTGGAACGGGCCCCGCAGGCTCAGTTCCTACGTCCTGGCCCCGCTGGCCGACCGCGAGGTGGCCGCCCGGATGTACACGCCGGAGGAGTCCGACAGCGCCTACGTCTTCGACGACGACGGGCACCTGGTGGAGGCCGCGCCGATCTCCTGGGCCAACGCCTTCCGTCCGCAGGAGGGCGAGGAGTGCATGGCGAGCTGGGACGGCCTGATGTCCTGGAACGTGTGGGAGGTCGGCGGGGTCGCGCAGGTCGCGACCATCGGCTACACCTCCGAGGAGGACGCCGACCTGGTCGTGGTGGTCGGTGAGCAGGAGGTCCGGACCGAACTCCCCGCCGCCCCCGAGGGCGGTTTCTGGTACGTGCCCGTCAGTGAGCGCGACACGAAGTTCACCCTGTTCACCGACGCGGGGAAGACCTGTGTGACCTGGGCTTCGCTGGGTCAGCTCGCCCCGGCGAGCCAGGTCGCGGAGCAGGAGGCGGCGGCCGGGGAAGCCGAGGAGGGCGGGGCGGAGGACGCCGGTGAGGGCGAGTGAGGCCCGGCCGGGTCGACCGGTCGGACCCGGCTCACTCCCGGGAGCGGTCCTGCGCGGGCGGCCGCGGGTCCCGCCCGTCCCCTCCGTGTCGCCTCCGGCCGCGCCCGGAGCGTGTCCCGGAGGAGAAGAACTCCCGCGACCACCTCCGGCTCGGCTCCTCGACCAGGTGGTGGGTGAGCTTGCCCAGCAGCACGCTGCCGATCAGCACCGGGACCAGGTCCAGCCAGAACGACCCGGTGAAGATCTCCTGGCCGGTGAAGTCGCGCCACAGGTAGAGGACGACGAACTGCCAGAGGAACACGCCGTAGCTGATCGGGGCGAAGTACACCATCACCGGGTGCCGCATCAGCCCGTCCAGCCAGGCGCCCTCGGCCCAGGTGGCCAGGGAGCGCAGGCGGCGGCGGGGACCGTCGGGCGCGGGCGGGGCCAGGGCCACCGGGGCGACGACGAAGAAGGCGAAGCCGATGCTCGCGGTCGACTCGACGATCGACATCCACAGGTTGCCGGGCTCGAAGAACCTGCCCCCGGCGGCCGGGGTCGCCTCCAGCACGTAGAAGGCCGCGGCGACCGTCCAGCACAGGCCGGGCGCGGTACCGATGGTGCGGCAGAACCGGCGGACGGGGCCGTCGGGGCCGCTTTCCCGCCAGGCCCACTCCGAGAGCGTGGCCAGCGCCATCCCGACCGCGAACATGCCCATGCAGCGCGGCAGCCAGGAGTGCATGAGTTCGCGGGGCTCCGGATAGTACTGCGGGATCAGGGCCAGGTAGGCCAGCACCGTGACCGCCACCAGCCCGCCGAGCAGCCTTCGGCCGCGGGCGTCGACCGTTTTGCCGCCCTTGGCCCACAGGCCCAGGAACACCGCCAGGAGCGGGAGGGTGACGTAGAAGGCGATCTCCACCGAGAGGCTCCACATCTGGCCGAGTCCCTCCGGGCCCGGGCCGGCCCAGTGGGGGGCGGTGTTGAACGGGAAGGTCAGGGTGAGGACCTCGAACCAGTGCCGTGCCGAGGACAGGTGTTCGCCCGCGTACAGGAACAGGGCGACGACGGCCACGACCCAGTAGGCGGGGAAGACGCGCATGAGGCGGCGCCACAGGTAGGCGCCGGTGTGCGGACCGCGGGTGCCGTCCAGCGCGGCCCGGGCCCACGGCCGGTACAGCAGCACACCCGAGAGCGCGAAGAACAGGGGCACCGCCAGGGCCGAGGCGCTGAGCAGAGCCCCCACCGGGCCGGGTGCGAGGGCGTCGCCGGTCTCGGTGGACACGTGCACCACCAGGACCATCAGGCAGGCCAGGGCGCGCACCCCGTCGAGGGCGTGGTGCCGACCGCTCACCTGCGGAAGCATGTGCGTCCGGTCGGCGGGGGGTGTCCGAGGGTTGCCGGAGGGGGTGACCTCGGGCGCGGAGGGAGTGGGCGCCATGGGGCCTTCCAGAACGGGAGGGAACCGAAACGTGTTCTACTAGAACGTGTTATAAAAATTCAGACACGCCCAGGTGACGTCGTTCACTACTGGGCAGTACTCTACCCGGAACTGAACCTAGTTCCAGCTCTGGACTCTCATCCGCCCAGGAGGGCACATGCGCCGTACCGTTGCGGTTGTTCTCATCGCGCTGGGGGTCTTCTGTCTCGCCTTGGCACCCATGATGCGCACGTGGATGTCCAGTTCCCTGATGAAGACTCCACTGGACTACTACAACGCCACCGTCAACACCGGAGAGGTCACCTACTTCAACATCGAGGACGTCGAACTCGTCGAGAATGCCGACGTGGAGGCGCACTCGACCATCCGGGCCGACGTGGCCTCCAGCACCGACGACGTGGTGGTGTGGGACCAGTTCACCTGGATCAAGGACGCTGACACCGACTTCGGCATCAGCTCCACCAACCGCCGCGCCGGACACGACCGCGTCACCGGAGAACTGGTCGACTGCTGCGACGCCATGATCAACGACGAAACCGTCGCCCAGACCGGACAGGGGTGGAAGTTCCCCTTCTTCACCGAACAGCGTGACCACGACTTCTTCGAGACCACGGTCCAGGAGAACGTCCCCATGGAGTTCGAGGGCGTCGAGGAGGTCGACGGCGTCGAGGCCTACAAGTTCGTCCAGACCGTCGAGCCGACCGTGATCGACGAACGCGAGATCCCGCGCTCGGTCGCCGGACTCGAGGGCGAGGGCGACGTCGTCGGAGACGAGACCTTCTCCATCACCCGGACCTACTGGATCGAACCGGTCAGTGGTTCCCCCATCGACATCAGCGAGGACCACCACCGTGTCGTCGTCGTCGACGGTGAGGAGGTCCTGACCCTGCTCAGCGGCGAACTCCGCTTCGACGACGCCACCCGCGCCACCGCTATCGAGAAGACCGAACAGGCCCGCATGGTCCTCCCGCTGCTGCACACCACACTCCCCATCGGTGCGCTGATCGTCGGTGCCGGGTTCATCGGTGTCGCCATCGTCCTGTTCGTCACCGGCCGCCGCCCCGAACAGCACTAGTACGGCACCGGCCGGCCCCCCGACCCCCGCGAGGACACTCTCCGAGGACACACCCCCCGAACCCGACCCGGACCCCCTGACCCGGGCGCCCCGATCGGCCGGACCGCCTGAACCCCCCCGCAGGCGGTCCGGCATCCACTTCCCAGGCCCGACACACGGAAGAAGGGGGAGGCCATGGCGCCGACCACGACCCCCGGGGCCGGAAACCGGCCCGGGAGGAGCACCGTCACGGGGTCGCGCCCCCTCCCATTCCGGGCCCAGCCCCTGCTCAGGGCCTGCCGTCCCCGCCAGTGGCTGAAGAACCTGCTGGTGTTCGCCGCCCCCGGCACCGCGGGAGCGCTCGGCGACCCCCGCACCCTGCTGTTGTGTGCCGCCGCCTTCGTCCTCTTCTGCGCGGCCGCCGGCGGCACCTACCTGCTCAACGACATCCGCGACCTGCGCCGCGACCGCGAACACCCCCGAAAACGCCACCGCCCCGTCGCCTCGGGCGATCTCCCGGTACCGGTCGCCGCGACCGCGGGGGTCGTGCTCACCGCCGCCGCCCCGCTGGCCTCCCTCGTCCTGGGCAACTGGCGCCTCACCCTGCTGCTGACCGTGTACGTGCTGCTCACCCTGGCCTACACGCACCTGCTCAAGGACGTCGTCGTTTGCGACCTGGTCGCGGTCGCCTCCTGCCACGTGCTGCGGGCCGTGGCGGGCGGGATCGTCGCCGGCGTGGAGCTGACCTCGTGGTTCGTCATCGTGGTCTCGCTGGCCGCCCTGCTGGTGGTGGTCGGCAAACGCGAGGCCGAACTGCGCCTGCACGTCCCGGACCGGGGGCCGGGGGTCCAGAACGGTCCCCGGGACGCCCCACGGGCACGGGAGCGGGAGGCGCACCCCACCCGCGCGGCGCTGCTGGGCTACACCACCAGCTACCTGTCCCAGATGCGCACCATCGCCTCCGGTGCCATGATCGTCACCTACTGCCTGTGGGCCCTGGAGCAGGACGGCGGCCCGCACTCCGTGTTCCACGCGGTCAGTATCGTTCCGTTCGTCATGTTCGTGCTCCGCTACAACCTGCTCGTGGACCGGGGCGCGGGCGAGGAACCCGAGGAGATCGCGTTGGGGGACCGCCCCCTCCAACTCGTCCTCGCCGCCCTCGCCCTCCTGGTCGGACTGGGGATCTACCTGTGAGTCGACCGACCCTCCTCACCGGCTGGGGCCGCACCGCCCCCACCGCCGCCCGCGTCGTGCGTCCGCGCACCCTCGAACAGGCCGCGCAGGCGCTGTCCCGGGCGGGGCCGCGCGGTGCCCTCGCCCGGGGCCTGGGGCGCTCCTACGGCGACGCCGCCCAGGCGGCGGGCGGACTCGTTCTGGACTGCACCGGACTCGCCGGGCCGCCGCGCCTGGACACCGGGCGGGCGGAGGTCACCGCGCCCGCGGGGACCAGCCTCGAACGGATCATCGCGCACCTGCTGCCCCGCGGGTACTTCGTGCCCGTCACCCCCGGGACCAGACACGTCACCCTGGGCGGGGCGATCGCCGCCGACGTGCACGGCAAGAACCACCACACCGACTCCTCGATCGGCGCCCACGTGCGCTCCCTCACCCTGCTCACCCCGGTCGGCGAGGTACACCGGCTCGGCCCGGACCATGGCGACACCGAACTCTTCTGGGCCACCGTGGGCGGAATGGGGCTGACCGGGATCATCACCGAGGCCACCCTCGGCGTGCACCCGGTCGATACCGCCCACGTCCGCGTGGACACCGACCGCACCGGCGACCTCGACTCCACCCTGGACCTGATGGCGCGCACCGACCATGCCTACCGGTACACGGTCTGCTGGATCGACCTGCTCGCCAGGGGAGCGGCCACGGGCCGCGGCGTGCTGACCCGCGCCCACCACGCCCGCCCCGCCGACCTGCCCGCGCCGCAGCGCCGCGAACCCCTGCGGTACCGGACCGGGGGATCGCTGCCCGCGCCGCCCTGGGCGCCGCCGCGGTTGCTCAACCGGTGGACGGTGAGCGCCTTCAACACCGCCTACTACAACGCCGCACCCCGGCGCAGGCGCGGCCGGACCCAGCCGATCAGCGGGTTCTTCCATCCGCTGGACTCGGTACGGGGCTGGAACCGGATGTACGGGCCGCACGGGTTCGTGCAGTACCAGTTCGTCGTGCCCTTCGGGGAGGAGGACACCCTGCGCGCCGTCGTGGCGGGGCTGTCCGGGGCGGGTGCGCCCTCCTTCCTCGCCGTCCTCAAGCGGATGGGCGAGCCGACACCGGGCCCGCTGTCCTTTCCCCGGCCCGGGTGGACGCTCGCCCTGGACCTGCCCGCGGAACTGCCCGGGCTGGTGCGGCTGCTGCGCGGGTTCGACGAACGGGTCCTGGCGGCGGGCGGGCGCCTGTACCTGGCCAAGGACAGCCGGGCCGACGCGGAGACCGTGCACGCCATGTACCCGGAAATCCCCTCCTGGCAGGCCACGCGGGCACGCGCGGACCCCGGGGGCGTACTCGTGTCCGACCTGGCCCGCCGCCTTCGACTCGTCTGAACACCGGCCCGGGGCAGCCGCCCCGCGCCCCGATCCCCGGAAGGACCCGCCCATGCGCGACTCGCTGGGAAGCGTACGAACCGTCCTGTTGCTCGGCGGTCGCAGTGAGATCGGCCTGGCCGTCGTCGAACGGCTGGTGCGCGAGGGCGCCCGCGAGGTGGTGCTCGCCGCCCGGGGCGGGGCGGCTGGGGCGCCGAGCGCGTTCGGGGCCCTCGGCGCCACCGCCCACTCGCTGGAATTCGACGCCGAGGACGCCGACACCCATGCCGCCGTGGTCGCCGCCGCCGTGGAGCTGGTGGGCGACCTGGACGTGGTGGTGGACGCCTTCGGGGTGCTGGGTGAGCAGGCGGAGTACGAGGCCGACCCCCTGGCCGCCGCCCGCGCGGCCACCGTGAACTACACCGGGCACGTGTCCGTCGGGCTGGCCGTCGCCGCCCGCCTGCGCGAACAGGGCCACGGGGCGCTCGTGGTGCTGTCGTCGGTGGCCGGGGTCCGGGTGCGCCGGGCCAACTTCGTGTACGGCTCCGCCAAGGCGGGGCTCGACGGATTCGCCCAGGGGCTGGCGGACTCGCTGCACGGGACCGGGGCGCGGGTCCTGGTGGTCCGTCCGGGCTACGTCGCCACCCGGATGTCCCGGCACGTCGATCCGGCGCCGTTCCCCGCCACCCCCGGCCAGGTGGCCGACTCCGTGGCCAGGGGCCTGCGTGGCGGCGCCACCACGGTCTGGGCGCCGCGCGTGCTGCAACCGGTGTTCGCGGGGATGCGGATGGTGCCCCGGGCCCTGTGGCGCCGCCTGGGGCGTTAGCTCCCCTGGTTCCCCGGTCCGCCTCCTCCCGGGTCGACGGCCCTTCGGTCGCTGGTCCCCGCTAGCCGGACCGCTCGGTGAGGTCCGGGCGGGTGCTCGGCAGGAACATCGCGGGGACCATCGCCCCGGCGGTCAGGCCGGTCATCCACCAGAAGGTCGCCTGGAAGGCCGTCTCGGGGCGGGCGGCGTCGGCGAGCAGGGACGCGAGCAGCAGGGCCAGCGCGGCGGTGCCGACGGCGGCGCCGAGCCGCTGGGTGACGTTCAGGGCGCTGCTGGCCCGGGGCACCCGGTCCGAGGGCAGCCCCCGGTAGGCGGTGGCCAGCATCGGTACCATCGCCGCGCCCAGGCCCAGACCACGGACGAACATCGCGGTGGCCAGCAGGGCGGCCGGTGTGTCCGGTCCGGCCAGGCCGAACGGTGCGGTGGCGGCCGCGCCCACGAGGAGACCGCCCAGCACCAGGTAACGCGGCCCGGTGCGGTCCGCGATCGGCCCGATGAACAGGTTCACCACGGCCACACCGGCGGCCATCGGTGCCATGAGCAACCCCGCGGTCAGTGCGGAGGTGCCCTGGACCTGCTGGAAGAAGAGCGGGAGCAGGAACATGCCCGCCCAGATGCAGATCCCGAACACGAACATCAGCAGCGCGCCCAGCCGGAACAGCAGGTTCCGGAACAGACGCAGATCGATCACCGGGGCAGGGCCACCGGGCCGCTCGCGCAGGGCGTGCACCACGAAACCGACGATCAGTAGCAGGCCGACGGCCGCGAACACCAGGGCGTGGCGGGAGTCGCCCAGCACGGACAGGCCGTAGAGCAGGGTCGCGATCCCGGGGGAGAGCAGGAGCAGCCCCACCAGGTCGAGCCGTTCGGCGGCCCGCGGGCTCCCCTTGGGCACCCCGCGCACGGCCAGAGCCATGGCCAGCAGGATGAAGGGCAGCGCGACCACGAAGATCCACCGCCAGCCCAGCGTGTCCAGGACGATCCCGCCCAGCACGGGGCCCAGCGCGGGCGCGATCTGGATGGGCACGCTGAGCAGGCCGATCGCCCTTCCGAGGCGCTGCGGTCCCGCGGCCTGCACGAGGATCGTCATGACCAGCGGCAGGACCATGCCGCTGCCCAGCCCGGTGAGCACCCGGAAGGCGATCAGGCTCTCGATCGACCAGGCGGTGGTGCACAGCAGCGAACCCGCTCCGAACAGCGCGAGCGCGGTCATCCAGGTGGCGCGCTGGCCGAAGCGGTCGATCGCCCAGCCGGTCACCGGGATCACCGAGGCGGTGGAGAGCAGGTAGGCGCTGGCCACCCACTGCGCGGTCGACACGGGAGCGTCCAGGGCCCGGGAGAGGTGGTCGACGGCCACGTTGACGATCGTGGTGTCCAGGAGCGCGGCCATGGCGCCGACCAGGAGGACGGAGGCGAGCTTGAGCAGCGGGCGGTCGAGCCGCTGGGGCGCCGGGGGGAGGGGGTCGGGGAGGGAACCGGCGGATGGAGAGGTGGGGTCTTGCTTCGCCATACAAGGTAAACTACACGGTGCAGTTTCCTTTGGGAACTGTGTTCTGCCAGGACCGAGGACCCGCGAGGACAGAGGGCGAGATATGACCGGCACATGCGCGGACGGACGTGACCGCAGGTCGGCGGTCAAGCACGAGGCCATCACGGAGGCCGCGCTGCGGGTCTTCCTGAGGGAGGGTTACGCGCGGGCCAGCGTGGACGCGATCGCCGCCGACGCGGGCGTGTCCAAGCGCACCATCTACAACCACTTCGACGACAAACGGGACCTGTTCCTCAGGATCGTCTCCCAGAGCAGCGCCACCCTCGCCGCCGACCACGCCGTGATCGCCGCCCGCCACCTGCGGGAAGCCGAGGACGCGCGTGAGGCCCTGGTCGGGTTCGGGGACGAGTGGCTGTCCCCGCGGGGCCGCCGTGCCGACCACACGGCCTTGGTCCGGTTGCTGATCGGGGAGGCCGCGCACTTTCCCGACGCAGCCAGAGCCTGGTCGGACAGCGGTTCCGAACTGGTCGTCCAGGACCTGGCCGCACATCTGCGCGCCCTGGCCGACCGGGGGCTGCTGGAGATCGAGGAGGGCGGTGAGGAGACCGCCGCCGGACACTACCTGGCCCTGGTGCGCACCCAGGCCAACAGCCGGTCCTTCTTCGGAGCGCTTCCGCTGCCAGAGGAGGAGCGGGTCGCGATGGTCCGCTCGGGGGTGGACGCCTTCCTGCGCATCCACGGCCCTGGCCGCGGATGAGGCCGGGGCGGGCCGGGAACAGGGCGGGCCGAGACCGCACGGGGCCGAGGCCGGTTCTCCCGGCCCCGGCCCCGTGCGGTCAC
This sequence comes from Nocardiopsis moroccensis, assembly GCF_055763695.1. NCBI lineage: Bacteria > Bacillati > Actinomycetota > Actinomycetes > Streptosporangiales > Nocardiopsidaceae > Nocardiopsis > Nocardiopsis moroccensis. The sequence continues at coordinate 6,064,284 of NZ_CP199747.1, forward strand.
ACCTTCGCGCCCGTACCGGGGGCCCGCATCCGGTAGAACACCAGCGGCACCAGGCAGCACAGCATCACGGCGGCGGGTACCAGGCTGCTGCCGACCAGCATGCCCCGCAGAGCCGTATCGCTCTGCTGGACGACCTCTCCCGAGCCGGACTCCACGTAACCGCTCAGGGCCAGGGAGAGGGACAGCAGACCGGTGCCCACCGCCTGGGCCATGGCCTCACCCGAGGTCCACACGCCCGACAGCACCCCGCCCTGGCGCCGACCGGAGCCGTCGTCGGTGGCGAGGCAGTCGGCCAGCATGGACGCGGGCAGCATCATGGTCCCGGACAGGCCGACGCCCACCAGCACCGAGGAGGCCACCGCGCCCGGCACACCCAGCACCGGGATCAGGAACAGGCCGCCCCCGCCGAGGACGAACACCAACGCCGAGCAGCCGGCGGCGCGGCGCTTGTCCACCCGCACCGACAACCGCTTCCACAACGGGGCCGACGCCATGAGCGGGACCAGCACGCACACCATGAGGATGCTCGTGTAGGCGGGCTCGCCCATGACGTTCGCGGTCACGTACGGCACACCGGCCACCATCGTGCCGCTGGCCACCGCCATGAGCAGGTTGGCCGGGAACAGGACCCGGAAGTCGCGGTGCCCGAAGGCCACCCTGAGCTGGGCGGGCAGCCCCTCGCTCCGGGGGCGGAAGACCGGGTGTGGCGCTCGGCGGGTACCGACCACCGAGCCGAGCATGGACAGCACGAGTACCGCGGCCATCATCAGCCCCATGAGGCGGTAGCCCACCACCGGGTCCTGGGGGGCCGTCTGGACGACGGGTGCCAGGGCCCCGCCCAGGAGCAGCGCCAGGCCCGCGAAGGCGGTCCGCCACGTGTTCAGGGTGGAGCGCTCGTGGTAGTCCGCGGTGATCTCGCCGGGCATCGCGGTGTAGGGCACCACGAAGGCGGACGAGGCCAGAGCGGCCAGCACGAACAGGACCGCCACGTAGGCGGCGGCCTGGGCCCCCTCCAACGGCGGCCCCGCGAACATGGCCGCGAACAACAGCGGCAGGGTCACCGCGCCCGCCAGCATCCACGGCCGTCGCGGGCCCCAGGGGGACCGCGTCCGGTCGGACCAGATTCCGATGTACGGACTGGCCAGAAGGTCGACCAGTTTGGGCAGGAAGATCACCGCCCCGGCGAGGGCCGGGCTCACCGCGAGGGTGTCGGTCAGATAGATCAGCAGCAACAACCCGGGGACCGTGTTGAAGACCCCCATGGCCACCGCGCCGCTGCCGTACCAGGCGTGCACCGACCGGGGCAGGGGTCCGGACACCGGTCCGGCGCCCGCAACGGGGGCCCCGTCCACCGTGGACGGGGCCCTGTCGGTCGTGGTCACGCGCGCCCGTCCGAGGCCGTGTCGGCGGTGGGCTTCCCGGATCCCTCGGAAGAGGTCTCGCCGTTCTCGCTGTTCTCGGCGGGCCGGTCGCCCTCCTCGCCGTACAGTTCCTCGTGCGCCACCGGGTCCACGTTGTGCTGCACCGGGCAGGTCGCCGGGAAGGTTCCGATCCCGTTCACGTCGTAGCCCTCGGGGTAGCTGCGGATGTTCGGATTCATGTCGGCCCACAACGGCTCCTCGCGCGGCTTCATCCGCCGCACGACCTTCGCGCGCAGCTTGAGCGCGATGTCCGCGGACCTGCGCCAGGCCTTGCTGGGCGGGTCGTAGCGGAAGGTTTCGATCAGCGACTCGTCCAGGATCGCCATCGAGAACTTGCGGGCCAGACCGGATACCCGCGGCGGGTAGAACGTCACCATCAGGTCGAGGGTGGAGTCGGAGACCCTCCGGCCGCCCTCGGTGTAGGCGAAGTGCTCCGCCTCGTAGCCGTCCAGGAGCTCGCGGAACCCCTCGTAGGTCTCGGGGATGTCCTTGATCCCCATGTACTTGCCGAGCTTGCGGTAGTAGTTCGTGATCGCGCTGATCTCGTGGTCGGACAGCTTCCGCCAGCCGTAGCCGTAGTCGTTGAGCCAGCGCACCGGCATGATCACGAAGGTACTCAGCACGTACCGGTAGTCGTCGTTGCTGATGTCGTAGGAGCGGTGCATCTGGTTCATCCGGCGCAGCGCGTCCCGGCCCTTACCCGGTTCGAATCCGTGCCGGATCATGTTGCCCAGGATGAGCGCGGTGTCGTCGTAGCGCTTCTGGGTCTGGCCGGTGAACTGGTCGGTTCTGCCCAGCAGTTCGCCGATGCTGGGTACGGCGTAGGTGCGGTACAGCGCGATACCCAGCGCTCGGCCCATGTCCCACGGGAACTCGTGGGAGTTGAGGATCTGCATGATGCGTACGCAGTCCTTCTCGGCGTCCAGGCGGTGGATCTCGTCTCGCCAGTCGAAGCGCTTCATTCGCGGTTCCTTCGGGGGAAGTGGGGATGGTGGAAGGGGGGTGGCAACACGCGGCTGGGCCGTGTGCTGGACTCGGGGAGCGCAGGGCTCGGGGGAGGTGCGGGACCCTGGTCAGGTCGCGGGGGTTTCCGGGGAGGCGGGGGACTCCGCTTCGGGTGCCCGGGAGGCGACGGCTTGGCCGGGGGCGGGGACCCTGGCGCCGGTCGCCGGGACCTCCCGGGTGCGCATGTCGTGGGGGACCGGGCAGCCCTGGGGGAAGGTGCCGATGCGGTCGGGTTCGTAGCCGTCGGGGTAGCTGCGGATGTTGGGGCTCATCCGGGCCCAGCGCGGCTCCCGGCGTGGTTTCATCCGCCGTACGACCTTCGCGCGCAGCCTGAGCGCCAGGTCACCGGACCTGCGCCAGAACGCCGAGGGCTCGGGGTAGCGGAAGGCCCTGATCAGGGGCTCGTCCAGCAGACCCTTGGTGAAGGGCCGCACGAGGGGCCGCTGCCAGGCCGGATAGAAGCCGACCATCAGCTCCAGGGTGGCGTCGGAGACCGCGCGGCCGCCCTCGGTGTAGGCGAAGTGCTCCGCCTCGTAGGAGTCCATCAGCTCGCGGAACTCGGCGTAGGTCTCCGGGATGTCCTTGATCCCCATGTGCCTGCCGAGCTTGCGGTAGTAGTTCGTGCTGGCCGCCGTCTCGTGGTCGGACAGCTTCCGCCAGCCGTAGCCGTAGTCGTTGAGCCAGCGCACCGGCATGACGACGAAGGTGCTCAGCACGTACCGGTAGTCGTCGTTGCTGATGTCGTAGGAGCGGTGCATCTGGTTCATCCGGCGCAGTGCCTCTCGGCCGCGGCCCGGACCGAACCCGTGCTCCAGGATGTCGTTGAGGATGAGCGCGGTGTCGTCGTAGCGGTGCTGGGTCCGCTCGGTGAACTCACGGGTCCGGCCGAGCAGTTCGCCGATGGAGGGCACGGCGTAGGTGCGGTACAGCGCCAGCCCCAGGGCCTGCTCGATGTCCCAGGGGAACTCGTACGTGCCCAGGATGCGGACGATCTGTTCACAGTCCGCCTCGGCGTCCAGGCCGTGGATCTTGTCGCGCCACTCGAAACGCTTCACGGGAACTCCACCTTCGTCCGGGCCCGTCCGGGACGGGACCATGGTCGTCGGGCACCGAAACGCCCGACACAGACGTTGCGACGCCCCGCACTTTACCTGGACGCTTCGCGTGTACAGAGGCCCCCGGCGGGATGCGCCGTCCCTGCACCCGAACCGTGCCCGGAACGTTCCCGAAAAAACGGCGGCGGGTGGCGGGGGATCCGGATCCCCCGCCACCCGCCGCCGGACGCGCACTAGGCGGTGACGCGCTCCGCGACCCGGTTCACCAGGGTCAGCAGGACCTGTTTGGCGGATTCGCGCCGACGGGCGTCGCACAGGGCCACCGGGATCTCGGGGCTCAGGCTCAGCGCCTCGCGTACCTCGTCCGCCTCGTACTCGTGGGCGCCCTCGAAGCAGTTCACCGCGACCACGAACGGCACCCCGCGCCGCTCGAAGAAGTCGACCGCGGCGAAGCAGGTCTCCAGGCGCCGGGTGTCGGCGATGACGATCGCGCCCAGGGCCCCCTCGGACAGCTCCTCCCACATGAACCAGAATCGCTCCTGGCCGGGCGTGCCGAACAGGTACAGCACCAGACTGGGGCTGATGGTGATGCGACCGAAGTCCAGCGCCACGGTGGTGGTCGTCTTGGCCTCCACTCCGGACAGGTCGTCGACCCCGTAACTGGCCTCGGTCATCACCTCCTCCGTGCTGAGCGGGGCGATCTCGCTGACCGCGCCGACCAACGTGGTCTTCCCGGCGCCGAAGCCACCGGCCACCAGGATCTTCAGTGCCGAGGGAACGGGGGCCTCGGTGCCCGGGTCAGAGTCTCTGGATGCCATCGAGAACCGCCTGGAGTACGTCCCGGCTCACCGGGCTCTTAGCTGTGTAGGGGGCGCGGGCCAGGGCCAGGCCGCGGTTGAGCAGGTCACTGAGCAGGACCTTGACGACGGCGACCGGGATGTCCAGGTGGGCGGACACCTCGGCCACCGACTGGGGACGGCGGCACAGCTCCAGGATCCGGAGCTGTTCCGGTTCCAGTGCCATCTCGTCGACCTCGGCGCGCTTGGCGGCGATCACCACGCTGATCATGTCCAACTGGACGGAGTCGGCGTGGTCGCGGCCCTGCGCGATCACGTACGGGCGGACGAGCGGCCCCGCCTCCTCCGCCCCGGCGGCGTCGTCGGGACCGCCGTCCGGCTCGCCGTAACCGCCGACTGCGTCACGCTGTGGCAGACCGTGCGGTATGTCGCCCGGATCGAACTCGTTGTGCGCTTGCATACCGACCCCTATCGCGTGGCTTCCCCGGAGTCCCCGGCCGCACCCTCGCTACGGGGCGCGGCGTCGAGGTAACGGCCCACCTGCTCGACCAGGACGTTCATCTCGTAGGCGATGAGACCGACGTCGGAGCTCTCCTCGGCGAGGACGGCCAGGCAGGCGCCGCGTCCCGCGCCCGTGACGAAGAGGTAGGCGCTCTCCATCTCGACCACGGTCTGGAGGACCTCGCCGCCGCCGAAGTGGCGGCCGGTGCCCCGGGCCAGGCTCTGGAACGCGGAGGCCACCGCGGACAGGTGCTCGGCGTCCTCCTTGACCAGGTCACGCGAGCGGCCGATGAGCAGGCCGTCAGCGGAGAGGACGATCGCGTGGCGGGAGCCCACGGCGCGGTCGAGCAGCTCGTCGAGCAGCCAGTTGATGTCCTTCTTGCCCGCGGCGCTTCCGCTGCCGCGCTCGGCGCTTTCGGTACTCGTCACGGTTACGCGTCCTTGTCGGTGTCGTTGGTGTTCTGCTTGCCGTCGCGCCGCCCGCGGTCCGTCCCCTTCTGGAACGCGGACATGTTCCGGCGCAGGCGCGCCAGCCGTTCCGTGTTGTCGGGGGTCGCATCGGAGGAGGCGCCGCCGGCCGCGGGGCCGGTGGCCCCGTCACCGGCGGGGGAGGTCGCCAACTGGGGGGCCAGGTTCTCCTGCGGGCGCCGCTTGGGCAGTGCGGGGCGCCCGCCGCCGGCCTCGACGGTCTCGGGCTGCTTGGTCTCCTTGACGGGGGACGTCCCGGGGGCGTCGGGCACCGCGCTGATCCGGGAGTTGCGGGTGGGCAGGGGGGGACGGGTGTCGTCGTTGTCCGGGGTACCGAGGAGGTCGTCCCCGGGGGCGTCGGCCGGAGCGAGCGGCGCCTGCGGTTCCGCGTCCGCCTCGGGATCGCCGTCCGTTTTGGCGGATCGCCGATCCTGTCCGGAACCCGCGGGGGAGGACGACACCGAGGTCAGGACGGGCTTGCCGGAGCGGCCGGCCCGGCCCGACTCCAGCGCGGGGCCGGGGCGGTCGACGATCTCGCGCACCTCCCAGATGTCCTCCCCGCTCTCCTCCGAGGAGGGCAGCGGGGTGCGGTCGCCCGAGATGATCTCCTGCGGGAGCAGGACGATGGCCTGCACGCCGCCGTACGGCGAGGGGCGCAGGTGCACCCGGATGCCGTGCCGGTGGGACAGGCGCGAGACCACGAAGAGGCCGAGGCGCATCTTCTCGTTGAGGCGCATCACGTCGAACTCGGGCGGGTCGGCCAGCAGCGCGTTGGCCGAGTCGAACTCGCCGTCGGTCATGCCCAGGCCGCGGTCCTCGATCTCGATCGTCACCCCGTTGGGAACGTCCTCGCTGCTCAGACGCACCTGGGTGTGCGGCGGCGAGAACATGGCGGCGTTGTCGACCAGTTCCGCGACCAGGTGGATGACGTCGGCGACGGCCGGACCGTTGAGGTTCACCCGGGCGATGCGCTCCCGCTTGACACGGGTGTAGTCACCGGACTCCGAGATCGCGCCGCGCAGTACGTCGATCAGCGGCATCGGACGGTGCCAGGTGCGGCCCGGCGCCTCACCGCCGAGAATCAGCAGGTTCTCCGCGTTGCGGCGGGAGCGGGTCGCGAGGTGGTCCAGCTTGAACAGCTGGGCGAGCTGCTCCGGGTCCTCCTGCTCGCGTTCCATCCGGTCCAGCAGCCGGAGCTGGCGGTGCACCAGGGTCTGGCTGCGGTGCGCGATGTTGAGGAAGACCCGGTTGACGCCCTGGCGCAGCTCGGTCTGCTGGACGGCCTCGTCGATGGCGGCGTGCTGGGCGGTGTTGAAGGCCCGGGCGACGTCGCCGATCTCGTCGTCATCGATCCTGAGCTCGGGCAGGGAACTGGAGGTGTCCACGCGCTCGCCCCGGTGCAGCCGCCCCATGATGTCGGGCAGCCTTTTCTCCGCCAGATCCTGGGACTCCTCGCGCAGGGTGAGCAGGCGCTCGGTCAGGTTCCGCGAGGACCGGCGGGCCAGGTAGAACGCGACCGCGATGACGGCGGCGACGCCGAGGCTGCCGCCGACGGCGAGCAGCACGGCCCCGTTGGCGCTCTCCCGGTTCACCTGGGCGGAGTACATGGCCTCGTCGGCCCCCAGAGCGGTGAGCTCGGCCAGTACGGGGTCGTAGGCCTCGTGCCACTCGGCCTTGTCGACCGGCATGGAGAGGTCGTCGACGGTCTCCAGGGTGAAGGTCTCCGGGTTGGTGACCGTCTGCGCCTCGACCTGCCGTTCGATGATCTCGTTCGAGAGGGAGGTGAAGGCGGCGTACTCGGGGCTCTCCAGCAGCGTCTCGTACCGCTCCCGGTGGCCCTCGTCCGAGAGGTAGGGGGCGTTGGCGTCCAGGAGCGTCTCGAAGGAGCCCATCAGTTCGGTGAACTCGCGCTGGTCCTCCAGGGTGAGCTCACCGGTGGCGAAGCCGCGGGCGATCTGGGCGTCTGCCCGCGCGACCACGTCCACCGTGCGGAACATGTAGACGGCGGTGAAACCGGGGCTGGTGGAGCCCTCCTGGTTGCCTGCGCGGCCCTGGCTGTCGAAGCTGTCGGCACCGTGCAGGACGAGTTCGTTGTAGTAGTCCAGGACGTCGGCGCGGGAGGCGCTGCCGGAGTCCACGGCCTCGCGCATCTCGCCGATGTCCTGGTACATCCCGTGCAGCATCTCGATATGCATGCCGCCCTCGCCGGGGGCGATGTCGGCGAACCCGATGAGGTCCTCGACGACGGCCCCGAGGGAGCCGTCGGTGTTCTGCCGGGCCTCCTCCAGCTCCTGGGCCAGGTCGGCGTTGTCGGGGTTCTCGATGTAGGCGATCGTCGCGGACCGCTCCGACATCGCGTCCACGAGGCCCACGGCCGCGGGGGTGACGAGCTCGTCGGTGGCCTTGGACCGGATCAGTTGGTAGACCGCGTCGCCGCCGAGGGCGAGGGTGAGGGCCAGCCACAGCGCGACCAGCGCGGCGGTGGGGATCATGACCATGGCGCGGATACGGGCGGCGATCGTCCGCCCGCGTTTCTTCGGTACTGCCTGCACGGTTCTCCTGTCGATCCGCGTCAAAGTCTTCTCGGGTGGCGTCGGGGGCCGGGGCCGCCTGGCCTGCTTCGGGAGGCCGGCGCGCGCGTGCGCAGCCCTGCCCACCCTGCGGGCCGCGCCCGTACCTTGTGGGGGTGGTCGACGCCGGACTTACCGCAGAGTAGCCACAAACGGGGGGTTCGGCGTTGGGGATCGTATCTCGCCTGGGAAACGGCGGATTATCCGGGGGACTCAGGCAGTCTGCCATGAAGTTGTGAAATGGTCACACAAGAGCAGGTATGACGCCTGTGCGAGGGGTGTCCACGCTTGTGTGTACCTTATGGGACAAACGTCACATGCGTATCTCTGGTTCGCTTCGAGGGGTCCTCGGATATCCCCGTTCCCGCCCCGCGCCGGAGCGGCCCGTACTAGCCTGGCGCCCCGGGAACGAGCAGGGGGAACGTACAGCCGATGGGGCAACTGTTCGGCGGCGGACAGGCCGCCATCGAGGTGGCGGTAGCCGCCGTACCGCTGTTGATGGTCGTCGGATCCGCGCTCTACCTGAGCGGACAGCACCGGCGTTACGGGCGTCTGGTCGGCTGGCCGGCACAGCTCACCCTCGCCGCCCTGCTCACCGGGATCGGCCTGGCCGTGTACGCCGTCTGGCCCCTGCCCGCCTCCGCGGACGGGCTCTGCCCCATCGAACCCGAACCCGCGCCGCCTCTGTCGCTCCGTGAGGCCGCCCTGGCGCTGGGGCTCTTCCTACCGGTCGGACTGCTGTCCCGGTCCCGGTTCCGTCGCGGCCTGTTCATCACCCTGGCCCTGGGCACCGCCCTGGCGCTCGCGGTCACCGTGGTCCGCGCCACCGGGATCCTCGGCCTCTACCCGTGCGCCTACGACACCGTCGCCGTCGAGGCCGCCGGGGTCGGTGTCGCCGGAACCCTCCTGGGATGGACCCTCGCACGGTGGGTGCCCCCGCTGTGGCCGTTCGGCCCGCACCGCTCCTGGCCCGTCGCAGTCCCCGACCGTGTCGCCCCCGACCTCACCCGCCGTATGCTCGGCGCCCTGATCGACCTCGGGCTGTGGTGGTTCGGCGCGGCCACGCTGGTCGCCCTGTTGCACGCCTACGGTGTGGCCCGCCCCGGTACGGAGGAAGAGGTCCTGACCGGCGCCCTCCTGGGGCTGGCGGCCCTCTTCGGACTCTTCCTGCCCCTGTTGCGCCGTGACCGCTGCACCCTGGGCCGGGCCGCTGTGCACCTGGCCCTGACCGAGTGGTCCGTGCCCCGCCCTGCCGCCCGCCGCCGCGGCATCGCCCGCGCGCTGCTGCTGCCCGTGCCGGTGGCCGTCCTGATCGCGTTCGGGGCCCCCTGGCTCGCGCTGGCCGTCGTCGGGGTGCACGCCAGCACCGCGGTGGTCCGCCCGGACGGCGCGGGCCTGGCCGACCTGATCTGCCGCCTGCGGGTCCGGACCCGCTCCAGCCTCGACGGCGGCCTGCCCCGCCGCCTCGTGCGCTACGTCCCCCCGCCGGAGGTCCCGTCCCGCCTCTGAGCCGCCAGGGCCTCGGCGGGCCCGGCGCCCGGGATCCCGGGCGCCGCCCGTGCGACCCGATCCCGGTACGGCAGGACCGGTCCGAGGGGTGTTCTCCCCGGTTCCTGCCCGGGGAGGAAGCCCCCCGGGCAGGAACCGGGCGGAAGAAGGGGCCCGGAGGTCCCGGTTGTCAGTCCAGGGGAGCGGGGTCGTACTGCTCGCCGGTGACCGGGTTGGTGGCCATCCCGGTCGAGACGTCGTAGTCCACGTCCATCCCCAGTTCCGGATCGTGGTACAGGCCGGTCTCGGGGTTGCGCGGAAGACCCACCTCGGGGTCGATCTCCCAGCCGGTCACCGGGTCGACGCTCGGCGTCGGCTCCGGCTCCTCGACGGGCTCCTCGACGGGCTCCGGGGAGGGACCGGCAGCGGGCTCGGAGTCGTCCTCCGGCTCCTGCCCGGGTGTCTCCTCCGTGACGACGATGTCGCTTCGGCTCTGCTGGGACTCCGCGCCGCCCTGGGGGTCGAGCGCGCCCCAGCTCACCAGCGCCAGGATGACGATGCCCAGCCCCACGCGGTAGTAGACGAAGGGCATGAAGCTGTGCGTGGAGATGAACCGCATCAGCCAGGCGATCACCACGAAGCCGATCACGCCCGCGATGACCGTGCCCACGATGGTGGCGCCCCAACCGGCGTACTCGTCGCCGCCGATGTCGGTGAGCTTGTACACGCCCGAGCCGAAGACCGCGGGCAGGGCGAGCAGGAAGGCGTACTCGGCGGCGTCCTTGCGGTTGAAGCCCAGCAGCATACCGCCCGTGATGGTGCCGCCCGAGCGGGAGACACCGGGGATCAGCGCGAGCGCCTGGAACAGACCGAAGCCCAGGCCCCGGGGGACGTTGAGCTCCTCCAGTGCGCGGTGCTTGCGCGCGTACCGGTCCGCGAGGCCCAGGAAGACACCGAAGACGATGAGGTTCAGGGCGACCAGGCGCAGGTCACGGAAGACGCTTTCGATCTGGTCCTCGAGGAGCAGGCCGAGCACCACGATGGGGATCGAGCCCAGGATGACGTACCAGCCCATGCGGGCGTTGATGTCACCGCGCAGCTCGCGGTTGACCAGGGACCTGGTCCATGTGGACAGGATCGCCCAGATGCGCTGCCGGAAGTAGATCACCACGGCGAGTTCGGTGCCGATCTGGCTCACGGCCGTGAAGGCAGCGCCGGGATCGGGCCAGCCGAAGAAGGCGGACACCACGCGCAGGTGCCCGCTGGAGGAGATCGGGAGGAATTCGGTCAGACCCTGGACCAGGCCAAGGACGACCGCTTCGAGCAGGGACACGGAAAGGGCCCTCAGTTCGTTCTGACTGCGGATACACGCGCCGAGACCGCTTCGGGGGCGTCGCGGTCCGTGCGCTCAGGCATCGTATCCCGATATCAGGGACAGTGATCCCCGGTGGAGCGCACCCCGGGCACGGCTCGAAGCGCCGCGGCCGACACCCGCGCGGCCGTACGGCGCAGGTCCGGAACGGACACGGCGGAAACTACTCGGACCAGTGCAAATACCCCAGGAGTAGGCCGGTGAGGAGGAGCACCAGGCCGAGACCGCCGAACATCGCGCGCACCCAGTGGCTCAGCCAGGGGCCGGAGACGATGCGGGCCCGTTCGGGCAGTTCGGGGTCGTAGGAGACGGTGACGATCTCGCCGGCCCGGGAGGCCATCCAGCCGGTGTTCTCGTGTTCGGCGTGCACCTCTTCGCCGTCCTCGGTCTGGAACTGCACGATCATCCGGGAGGCCATCGAGGTCTCGTGATAGCCGATCACCCTGCCCTTGGCACGCACACCTTTGCGGACCAGGCGTACTTCCATGCGGGTGTCACGGGTGACGATCCACAGCAGGACCACGCCGGCGGTCAGGGGGAGCAGCGGGTACAGGTCGACCATGGCGGGCCTCCTCTCCGGGTTCTTCGTGCGGGGGTCACTGCGGGGAGGCGGGGGACCCGATGAGTCCGTCGGCCATGTGCGCCAGGGTGGTGTGGATCTCCTCGACGGGTCGTTCCGGCTGGAGGGTACGCCAGTCCAGGGCCACTGTCACCACCATGCCGAACAGGGCGGACCCGGCCAGGGAGGTATCGAGGTCCGGCCGGGTCAGCCCGCGTTCGACCATGGCGTCCAGTTGGCCGGTGATCACCCCGATCGCTTCGGTGCGGATCTGGCGGACCGTCGCGTACCAGGACTGGTTGGTGCGCCAGGCCTCGGCCATCAGCAGCCGGGCCAGCGCCTCGTGGGCGCTGATGAAGACGACGCCGGACCGCAGCACCTCGGCCAGGGCCTCGCGGGGCCCGACCTCCTGGCCGGCGGCGGGCACGGCCTCCCTCAGGGTGTCGGCCAGCCGGGTCACGCCCCATTCCATCAGGGCCGCGTACAGCTCGTTCTTGCCGCCGAAGTTGTAGTAGACGGTGCCCTTGGCGACCCCGGCCCGTTCGGCGATCTCGTCGACCGTGGTGGCTCCGTAACCCTGCTCGGAGATCAGCGTGACGGCCGCCTCGAACAGTTTGCGTCGTGTGGCCTCGCGGCGGCCGCTGACTGGCCTCGCCGGTTCGGGGGTGCTCGCGTTCATCTCCACCATTCTGCACTGGTCGGGCCCAGCCCGGGCATCAGATCTTCAGCGCCGGGTAGAGCGTGGACATCGTCCACACCCGTTTGCGCGCCACGGTCAGCCAGGTGAGCAGCAGGGGTACCACCAGCCAGAGCGACATCACCCCGACGGCCTGCCAGACCAGGTCCATGTCGCCTCCGCCGATCAGGTGGCGTACGGCGGTCACCGCCCAGTGCAGGGGTAGGAACGGGCCGATGGCCTGGAAGAACGCCGGACTCGTCTCGATCGGGTAGGTGCCGCCCGCCGACGTGAGCTGGAGTACCAGCAGCGCCAGCGCGACCACCCGGCCCGCAGCGTTGAACTTCACGTTCAGGTACTGCACGGTCGCGGTGAAGGCGGCCGAGGTCAGCAGCAGGAACCCGATGAGCGCCGGCCAGTTCCGGGTGTCCAGCCCCAACCCCAGGTGCAGGACGGCCATCATGACCACCACCTGGGCCCAGCCGAGCAGCAGGGGGACGACCCGTCCGGCCAGGGCGACCCGCCAGGAGGCGGAGGAGGAGGCCAGTGCCCTGCTGGACAGCGCGGGTAGCACCATGAACACCACCATGGCGCCGACCCACAGCGACAGGGGCACGAAGAACGGTGCGAACCCGGTCCCGTAGTTGGGCACCTCGTTGTCCACCTCGCTGTCCAACCGGACCGGCTCACTCATCATGTCGGCGGCGCTGACACGGCCCTCGTCGGAGTAGGTGGGGATCTCCTCGGTCCCCTCGGCCAGCCCTTCGGCGAGCTCGTCGGAGCCCGAGGCCAGGCTGCCCAGCCCTTCGTGGAATTCGCCCGCGCCGTCGCTGATCGTGCCCAGGCCGGTGTCGAGTTCCCCCGCCCCCTCTGCGGCGTCGGCGAGCCCGTCGCGGAGCTCGCCGGAGCCCTCGGCCAGGTCGGCCAGCCCTTCGGCGAGTTCGTCGGCCTGGTCCCGGGCAGCCTCGGCGTCCTCGACCATGTCGGGCAGGTCCTCGGAGAGCGAGGCGGCCTTCTCGCTCAGGTCGGCGGCCGCGGCGGCGGTGTCGTTGATCTCCTGGCGGTTGTCGTTGACGAACCCGGCCACCGACAGCGCGGTGTCCATGGATTCCTGCAGGTCGGTCAACAGGGTGTACAGCTCGGGCTGTTCCTGTTCCAGTTCCGGGTGTTTTGCCAGGTAGTCGTCGAGGCGTCCGTCGACCTCGCTCAACGTGGTGACGTCGATTTCCTCGGGCAGCTCCGCCAGGGCTTCGGAGACCGCGGCGGAGACCGTCGCTGCCGTGGCGGCGCGCTCCTGGATGTCGGGGATGTCCTCCTCCAGCTGGGGCAGCCACTCGTCGGCGAGGTCGTCGAGCCTGTCGACCTTCTCGGACACCCCCTCGGAGGCGGTGGCGGCGCCGTCGGCGATCGTCTTGGACCCCTCATGGAGCTCGTTGATCCCGCTGCTCAGCGAGCCGGCGCCCTCGTGGGCGTCGTCGATCCCCTCGGAGAGATCCCCCGATGTGTCCTCGGCGTCGCCCGCGCCGTCGGCGATCTGGTCGGCCCCCTCCGAGGCCTCCTCCGTCTTTCCGTGGATCTCGTTGAAGCCCAGGAAGATCTGGTCCAGGTAGTCGCTGGTGGCGGAGCCCGCCGCCGCCTCGCGGATCTCCTTGAAGGCGCTTCCGGCGAGCTGGCGCACGATGTAGCTGTTGGAGTCGTTGTAGTTGGCGACCAGCAGCGCGGGGACCGGGTCCTCACGGTCGCGGGAGGGTGAGGTGATGGCTTCGCTGAAGTGGCCCGGGATGGTCAGCGTCACGTAGTACGTACCGTCGCCGAGCCCCGCGGCGGCGGTACGGGCGTCCACGTCGTGCCAGTCGAGGTCGCCGCGGTCCAGGAGGGTTTCGGTGAGCTCGTCGCCGGCGTTGACCTCCTCGCCGTCGACCTCGGCCCCCTCGTCCTCGTTCACGAGGGCGACCGGCAGGTACTCCATCCGGTCGAAGGGGTCCCAGAACGACCAGAGGTACATCCCGGAGTAGAGCAGGGGGATGAGCATGAGGGCCGCGAGCGCCGCGGTGGGCAGCGGCGACCGCAGGAAGGACCGCATGGTGAGCAGGCCGAGCCTGGGGACGGCCATGAAGCGGTAGGCGGGCGCCTTGGGTTTCCTACGCCTGGTCACCGCGCTCACCTCCCCGCGCGCCGGCCTCGTCGGTCACGGTCTCGTCAGCCCCGGCGGCTTCGTCGGTCACGGTCCCGTCCGCGGCGGTCTCCTCCGTGTCGGCCTCGCCCTGTCGGATCCGGAGAGGGCCCTGGGTGTCGGTGTCGGCCACGGCGTCGAGTTGTCGGGCGTCGGCGCAGGTGGCGATCACGGTCAGTCCCTCCTCGGTGAGGTCCTTCAGGGACCGCCACATGTCGGCCTGGTGTTCGCTGCCGAGGCCGCCGTCAACGTTGTCCACCACGAGCAGGCGCGGTTCGCTGACCAGTGCGAGGGCCAGGCCGAGGCGTCGCCGGTCCAGCATCGGGAGCTCCTTGACCAGGGTCCGGCGGTCGAGTTCGGCCAGCCCCGCCGCGGCCATGGCCTGGTCGGCCACGGTGCGCGCGGCGGGCCGGGCCCGCAGCAGGCGGGCTTCGGAGAGGTGCTCCCGTACCCGCAGGCGGTCGTCGAGTGCGTTGACGTCGTCCATCAGCCCGAGCGAGCTGATCCGCCGTACCTTCCGTGCCTGCTCGGGCAAGGTGTAGCCGTCCACGTGCAGGGTGCCCCCGGTGGGTTTCATCCGGCCGGAGAGGGTGAGCAGCAGCGCACTGCGCCCGCCCCCGGAATCGGCCTGGAAGACGGTGAGCGTTCCCGGTCGGGCGGTGAAGTCGACCCCCGTGTAGACGGGGCCCTCCCGGGTGGTGAGTGTGACGCCTTCGGCGTGCACGCGAGCTCCGGTGGCCCGACGCATCCTTGCGGCCTCCCATTTTGAACTGACCAGTCAGTACAAATTTACGTCTCCACGCTACTGCTCCGGGGTGGTGGTACCGGGCGCTCGGGCGTGTGTGCTCCGGCACAGTGCGGAGTTTCGGGGGAAGGGGAGGGGCGGCAGGGTTTTCCGGTGTCCGGCCGGGCTTGTTGCTGTCATTTCGTAATTACGTAATAATTGATGAAGAAGAGATGGCGACCGAAGGGGGCGGGTGGCTGTGGGCAGTGGCGGACCGAGGATGCGCAGGACCGCGCAGGTGCTGCGGAGCCTCTTCGTGTGGGGGCTGGCGGCAGTCCTGGCACTCATCGTCACCGACGCCTTCGTGTCGGTCCCGACCTGGTGGTTCCTGCTGCCGCCGGTGGTGGTCTGCGTGTGGCTGGCGTCCCTGGCGGCCGGATACGCGGCCCGGCCCGCTCACGAACCCGGAGCCGTGGAGGTGGCCCCGCCGGTACGCGGCCGCTGGTCGGCCCTGAACAGCCCCGCGGACCGGGTGCCCAGCCACGGCACACGCGAACTCGGCCAGGCGTACGCGATCGATGTCGTCGCCGAACCCGCGGACGGGAAGCGCCCCGGCGCCGGCTGGTGGCCGCCCATGCGGCCCAACAGCGACTTCCCCGCCTTCGGCCGGCCCCTGTACGCCGTCGCCGACGCCACGGTCGTGGTCGTCTCGGACGGCCAGCGCGACCACCTCAGCCGAAACTCCTACCCAGCCCTGCTCTACCTGGTGTTCGAGGGGATCGTCCGCATGTTCGGCGGTGCCCGCAGGATCGTCGGCAACCACGTGGTCCTGGACCTGGGCGAAGGCGTCCACGCCGTGTACGCCCACCTGCGGAGGGGCTCGGCGGAGGTCTCGGCGGGGGATCGAGTCACCACCGGGCAGCTGATCGGTCGATGCGGGAACTCCGGCAACTCCAGCGAGCCCCACCTGCACTTCCACCTCATGGACCACCCCGACCTCAGCCTCGCCCATGGGATCCCGTTCACCTGGACGGGGGTGGGCGTGCCCGGCGGCCACGAGGTCTTCGACGCGCCCGGACCGGCCCCCCGCTGACGCCTGCGGCCGTCCTAGACTGCGGCTGGAGACCGCACCGGAGATCGCTCGGAACGGGTATCGGGGGAGAACGTGGACGACATCGCGGAACGGGCGGCCAAAGCCCTGGACAACGCGGAGAACTGGCCGGACGACCCGAAGGAGGCCGTGGCCCGTCAGCGCCTGCTGGCCGACCGGGTGCGCACCGAGCCCCTCGACCCGGACTCGGTGCGCTACGTCGCCGGGCTGGACGTCAGCTACGGGGTCGGGGACAAGGAGCTCGCCGCGGCCGCCGTGGTCCTGGACGCGCGCACCCTGGAGGTGGTCGACACCTCCCTGATCGCCGACACCCCGTCCTTCCCCTACATCTCCGGCCTGTTCGGCTTCCGGGAACTACCGCCGGTCCTCAGAGCCATCGAAGGGCTCTCCGTGTCCCCCGACGTCTTCGTCAGCGACGGCTTCGGACTGGCGCACCCCCGCCGGTTCGGGGTCGCCAGCCACCTCGGCGTCCTGATCGACGCACCGGTGATCGGCTCCGCCAAGACCGTGCTCTACGGGAGGAACTCCATGCCCGGTCAGGAGCGCGGCTCGTGGAAGCCCATGGTCGCGGGGCGCTCCGAACTCGTCGAGGACACCGAGCCCCTCGCCGCCCAGGGGGCCGAGGTCATCGGCCGGGTCCTGCGCACCCGGGCCAGGACCAGACCCGTCTACGTCTCCGTGGGCCACCGCGTGGACCTGGCGGGCTCCGCCGAGCTCATCCTGCGGCTGTCACCCAAGTACCGGATCCCCGAACCCATCCGGCACGCGGACCGGCTCTGCGGCCGGTACCGCAAGGAACACGCCGCCGACGGGTAGCGGCCCCGGGAACGGAGTAGTGCCCCCGGTAACGGAGCGGGGGAGGGGCCCGAAGACCCCTCCCCCCACCTCTCCGGGTCCGGACTACCAGCCGTTCTCCACGGGGCGGCCCTCGTTGTACCCGGCGGCGCTCTGCACACCGACCACGGCGCGCTCGTGGAACTCCGCCAGCGACGTGGCGCCCGCGTACGTCATGGAGCTGCGCACACCGGCGATGATCTGGTCGATCAGGTCCTCGACGCCGGGACGCTCCGCGTCCAGGTACATCCGGCCGGTGGAGATGCCCTCCTCGAACAGCGCCTTGCGGGCCCGCTCGAACGGGGAGTCCTCGGAGGTGCGCAGCCGCACCGCGCGGGCCGAGGCCATCCCGAAGCTCTCCTTGTACTGCCGGCCCTGGGCGTCACGCATGACGTCGCCGGGCGACTCGTAGGTGCCCGCGAACCACGAACCGACCATCACGTTGGACGCACCCGCGGCCAGGGCCAGGGCGACGTCCCGCGGGTGCCGCACACCGCCGTCCGCCCACACGTGCCCGCCCAGCTCACGGGCGGCGGCCGCGCACTCCAGAACGGCGGAGAACTGCGGGCGGCCCACCGCGGTCATCATCCGGGTGGTGCACATCGCGCCCGGTCCCACACCGACCTTGACGATGTCGGCCCCGGCCTCGATGAGATCGCGGGTGCCCTGGGCGGTCACGATGTTGCCCGCGACGATCGGCACGTCCGGGGAGAGCGCGCGGACCCTCCCGATCGCCGAGATCATCTTCTCCTGGTGGCCGTGCGCGGTGTCGATCACCAGGGTGTCCACCCCGGCGGCCAACAGCTCGGAGGCCTTGCCCACCACGTCGCCGTTGATGCCCACGGCGGCGGCCACGCGCAGCCGGTTCCGGGAGTCCACGGCCGGCTTGTACAGCGTTGAGCGCAGAGCGCCGGTACGGGTCAGCACACCCACCAGGGCGCCCTCGCCGTCGACGACCGGGGCCAGCCGGTGCCGGAAGTCGTGCAGCGTTCCGAAGGCCTCCTGCGGCTCGGTGCCTGCGGGGATGGTCAGCAGCTCGGTGGACATCACGTCGCGCAACTGCGAGAAGCGGTCCACCCCCGCGCAGTCGGCCTCGGTGACCACGCCGACCGGGCGCCGGTCCCCGTCCACGACGATCACGGCGTTGTGCGCCCGCTTGGGCAGCAGGTTGAGCGCCTCACCGACGGTGCTGGCCGGGTTGAGGGTGATGGCGGTGTCGTAGACCAGGTCGCGCTGCTTGGTCCAGGCGACGACGTCGGAGACGACGTCGATCGGAATGTCCTGCGGGATGACCGCGATGCCGCCGCGGCGGGCGATCGTCTCGGCCATCCGGCGGCCCGCGACCGCGGTCATGTTCGCGACGACCAGCGGCACGGTGGTGCCGGTGCCGTCCGGGGACGACAGGTCGACGCTGAGTCGGGAGCCGACGGCACTGCGGCCCGGGACCATGAACACGTCGCTGTAGGTCAGGTCCTGGCTGGGGACCTGGTCGTTGAGAAAACGCAATGGCTCTACCTCGGTCGAGACCGAAGGGGGTGGACCACTCCGCCGCGTGAGGCACGGGCGGCACCCTGTTGATCCCCCTCTTACCAGTCAAGTATGCCGTCACCGATTAGGTTGGAGGTACCTCCGTCTGGCATGATGATCCGATTCCCGCCCCGACCCGGCCTTCGCCCCTGCCGTAAAACGGTGACCGTCAACCGTGCGCCGTCGGCGTTCGGGGGCGCCGGCCCTCCAGGAGAACACCGCATGTCGCGTTTCACTCTCGCGCAAGTCAAGGAAGAGACCTACAAGGCCAAGGACGCCTGGTGGACGGTCTTCCTGGTAGACCCGCTGGCGGGTCGGCTGGTGGTCTGGACGGCGAACCGGACCAGCATCACACCGAACCAGCTCACCTTGGGCGCCGGTGTGCTGGGGCTGCTGTCCGCGATCTGTTTCGCGGCGCCCGTCTGGGCGGAGGCGACCGGTTGGGCGTGGCTGTTGGCCGGGGCGCTGCTGTTCCACCTGAGCTTCGTCCTGGACTGCATGGACGGCAAGATCGCCCGGCTGAAGGGCACCGGTTCGGTCTTCGGTAGCTGGGTCGACTTCGTCTTCGACCGCATCCGCTTCTTCGGTTGTGTGATGGCCCTCCTGGTGGGCCAGTGGCTGGTCACGGACAACCCCGCCTATCTGCTCGTGGCCCCCGTCGTGGTCTTCTTCGACCTGCTGCGCTACCTCAACGGGGCCCAGGTCGCCAAGACCCGCAAGAGTATGAAGCAGACCCTCGCCGCGGCCTCGGGTGAGACCGAACAACTGCGTGCCGAGGCGCCCGGCGACGCCGACCCCGAGGACGAGGAGACGGTGGACGCCCCGGCGGGTGCGGACGCCCCCGCGTCCAGGGGCCTCTACCCGCGGGTGCGGAACTTCCTCCTCCGGCACCGGGTGCGCCCGCACCTGTTCAGCGGCATCGAGTTCGAGATGTTCCTGTGCGTGCTGGCGCCCGCGACCGTGCTGGTCTCCTTCTTCACCCCGCTGAACAGCCTTGTCATCCCGGTGGCGGTCTTCTCCGTCCTCGCTCTGGCCTTCTTCGAGGTGGTGCTGGTGCTGCGCCTGTGGAAGGAGACCCGCCGCTTCGAGGTGCGCCGTCGCGAACTGTCCACGGCGACCCCGACCGCGGCGGGCGGCGAGAGCTGAGCTGACCGGGGGCTCCCGGGCCCTAGACGGAACCCCTCTCCCGCTCAGCCGCCGTCGTCCACCTCCCGGCCCCGGTCCCCCCGCCGGCGAGACCCTTCTCGTCCTGACGCAGGAACCAGGTCGCCTGCGGCTCGACCGCCCACCGCATGCCCCCGCGCACCCACGGGGTACAGAGCAGCAGGGTCAGCGCCAGGGCCAGGGACACGGTGACGGACAGGCCCACCGGGCCGGACACCACGTCGTACCAGGGGGTGTTCTTCAACAGGAGGAGGAACACCGAGTGGCCCAGGTACACGAACAGGGTGTAGGCGCCCAACGACGTGTACCAGGTCCGCCGCTTCGGAGTGAGCGCCAGCATCGCGATGGTCATGACCAGGGCCAAGCCCATGAAGGCCAGCCGGATGCCGATGCTCGGCAGCAGCGGGTCGATGTCGCGGTCGGTGAGGCTGGCCCGCCAGAACAGCCAGTCCCGGCTCAGGCGGTTCGAGATCGGTACCGCCAGGAGCGCGGTGACGCCCAGGACCAGCACCGAGCAGAGGCGGACCCACAACCGGTCCAGGTACGCGAAGTGTTCGCGGCGCAGGCTCAGCCCCAGCACGAAGAAGGGCAGGAAGCTGACGACGCGCCCCATCGACAGGGTCTCCCCCAGGGTGGAGGTGGCTCCGAACACGGAGACGGCCACCGCGATCGCCACCGGCCAGCGAAGCCGCTGCCACACCGGCACGCTCAGGCGCCAGAGGAACAGGGCGACCAGGAACCACAGGGTCCAGGTCGGTTGGAGCACCGACAGGGTGTCCGGCAGGCCGCCGCGCTGGACCGTGTAGATGGCCTGGTGCGCGGTCCAGAAGAGGAGATAGGGCACACCCAGTGACAGGACCAGTTTCTCCACCCGGTTCGACGAGGCGTCGAAGGACCGGGACAGGTAGCCGCTGATCAGGATGAACGCGGGCATGTGGAAGAAGTAGATCCAGTAGTAGAGGGCACCGGCGGGCCCGTGGTCGGTGAGCGGCTGGATCGCGTGACCGACGACGACCAACGCGATGAGGATGAACTTGGCGTTGTCCAGACGGGCGTCGCGACCCGGCGGCCGTGCTGTCGCATCGGACCGTCCTTCGGAGGTCCGGGCGGTCGCGCCGGGCCCGTCATCCGGAGGACGGGGCGCCTGACTGGTTGCGGATGAGGCCACTGGGGTCTCCGAGGTCGCGGATTTCTGGGGCTTGGACGTCGGTCCGGCGGCCTCCGCGTGCGGGACGCGGGGCCGTTCGACCGGGTCGGAGCCGGTATGCCGAGGGCCCGGTGCCGCGTGGCGCGCGAGGGGGCACCGAGCGTCTCACTTCGGCAAACACGGTTCCGTTACATTACTGAGACATGCTGCGGTATGCCAGTGGTTCGCACGAATCAGGTAAAAGTCCACGAGGTGTACTCGGATCCGGGAAGCGGTTCGTGCGCGGGATCGCGGGTCACCGAAGGGGACAGATCATGGCTTACCGTGTTCAGACCATAACCCACGGGTTCCATCGCGGGCACCCCCGCACGAACACGGCGGTGTGAAGCGTCGGCGGTCGCGCCGATAGGCTGCCCCCAGGCGGCTGACCCCCTTTCAGTCCTTTCAGTGCCCGCCAGTCGAGAACGAAGAAGGCGGTGGAAACCGTGCCGCACGCGGTGGATCCCAACCGTGCAGCCCAGCACGGGAGTGTGGTCATGCGACTCCTCGACGAGCTCTTCCCGCTCGTCGAGGGGGTCTACGTCGACCTACACAAGAACCCGGAGCTCTCCCACTCCGAACAGCGCACCGCCAGCGTTGTCGCGGAATGGCTGAACCGAACCGGCTACGAGGTCCACAAGGGCGTCGGAGGCACCGGCGTGGTCGGTATCCTCCGCAACGGCCCCGGTCCCACGGTGATGCTCCGCGCGGACATGGACGCCCTCCCCCTGGAGGAGAAGACCGGGCTGCCCTACGCCAGCACGGCGCGCGCCCTGGACGCCGACGGCGTCGAAGTCCCCGTCATGCACGCCTGCGGCCACGACGCGCACACCGCGTGCCTGGTCGGGGTCGCCGACCTGCTCTCGGAGACACGCGAGGAGTGGGCGGGAACCGTCATGGTCGTGGCCCAGCCGGGCGAGGAAACCCTCGACGGCGCCCAGCGGATGATCGACGACGGCCTGTTCGACCGCTTCGGCCGTCCCGACGTCGTCCTCGGCCAGCACCTGGGCCCGCAGCCCGCCGGACTCATCTCCCACCGGGCCGGGATCATCCTCGGTTCCTCCAGCTCCTACCGGGTGCGGATCTTCGGCGAGGGCGGCCACGCCTCCCAGCCGCACACCACCGTCGATCCGGTGCTCATCGCCGCGAACATCGTCACCCGGCTGCAGGGCGTCGTCTCGCGCGAGATCAGCCCGAGCGAGATGGCCGTGCTCACGGTCGGCAGGATCCAGGCGGGCACCAAGGCCAACATCATCCCGGACGAGGCGTACCTGGAGATCAACACCAGGGCCCTCAACGACAACGTCGCGGCCCAGCTGGAACAGGCCATCGAGCGCGTCGTGCGCGCCGAGGCCGCGGCCTCCGGCGCCGGCCGCGAACCACAGGTCGAGCGCTTCCAGGGCAGCGGGGTCACCCACAACGACCCCGCCAGCACCGCCGACGTGGCGGCGGCCCACCATGCGTACTTCGGTGACGAATACGTCATCCACCTGCCGGACCCGTCCCCGTCGACCGAAGACTTCTGCCGCTACGGTCTGCCCGGCGACCCGCAGCCCATCCCCTACGTGTTCTGGTTCGTCGGTGCCACCCCGCACGACGTCTGGGAGTCGGCGCCCGGCGACACGCCCTACGAGAAGATGGGCAACGTCCCGAGCAACCACTCGCCGTTCTTCTCACCCGACCGCGAACCCACACTGCGGGCGGGGCTCGCCGCGCTGACCGTCGCCGCCCTCTCCTATCTGGGCAGCGACAACCCACAGCCCTCCGTTCTGGACCAGGCCTCCGCCGCCCCGACGGGCTCCGCCTTCCCCGGTCCGGCACCCGCCGGGACCGCGGACCCGCGCGGTCACACCGAGCCGGGCGCGAGCCTCGACGGCTTCGACGGTTCCGACCGCCCGCTGGACACGCCACCGCAGGCGGAGGCCCCCGCACCGTTCGACCCGCTCTCGGACCCCCTGACCGGGCCGCGTCCCCCGGAGCCGGGATTCTCGGACAGGGCCAACGACGCCTACGACAGCGCGTTCCTGGCTTCCTCCTGGCCGGAGGACCCCGCCAAGTCCACCCACGACACCGACATGGACTCGGTGATGGGGGCACAGGACCAGGAAATCCGCGACGAATGGCGCAGCGAGAAGGCCGAGGAGTCGACCCTGTCCGCGGACATGGCCTCGATCCTGGACGAGGACGAGACGCCCGCGCCGCCCCCCGGTCCGCCCGCAGGGCCCTCCTACGGGGGTCCCCCGCCCACGGGCAGCGCGCACAACGCCCCGCCGCCCCCCGGCCCCGACGACGACCTGCCCGACTCCCAGTACCGGCTCTGACCGAGCGTGGGGGTCGTCCCGTGCCAATGGGGTGACCCCCACGTGCGCCGCACCCTGCGGCACCGCCGGGAGAACATCCTCCTGGCCGGTTGTGTCGCCGTCACGGTGCTGGCGGTCGTGGGCGCCGTCAGCCGGGCCCTGTCCGGTGACCCCAACGAGCCACTACTGCTCCTCAGCATCCCCGCACTGGTCTACTTCGTGCGCGGGCAGCTCTACGCCCGCCAGCGCGTGAACGGGGTGCGTATCACCGAGGCCCAGTTCCCGGAGGCGCACCGGATGGTCGCCGAAGCCGCCGCGCACTTCGGGATGAGACGGACCCCGGAGGCCTACATCGTCCTGGGCAACGGCGTCATCAACGCCTTCGCCTCCGGGCACGGTTTCCGCCGGTACGTGGCCATCCACAGCGACCTGTTCGAGGTCGGCGGCCGACTGGGCGACCCCGACGCCCTACGGTTCGTCATCGGCCACGAGGTCGGCCACATCGCGGCGGGCCACACCTCGTTCTGGCGGCAGTTCGCCATATCCATCGCCCAGGTGATCCCCGGGGTGGGCAGCACACTGGGACGTGCCCAGGAATACACCGCCGACAACCACGCCTACGACTTCTGTCCCGAGGGCGTGCAGGGGATGCGGGTACTGGCCGCAGGCAAGTACCTCTACCCGGCCGTGGACTTCGACGACATCGCCGCGCGCGCCCACACCGACACCGGCTTCTTCGTGCTGCTGGTCAACCTCCTGTCCAGCCACCCCGTCAACACCTTCCGGTTCGCGGCCCTGGCCGACCGCACCCGGCCGGGGCGGGTCCTGTGAGGGGCGGGGAGTGCTTTCCGCTGCTTCCGGAAGCGCCCCAACCGCGGTGATCTTGCTACCAGGGGCTACTTCGGCGCCGAAGTAGCCCCTGGTAGCAAGATCACCGCGAAAGAGGGGCGCGTCCCCCGCGGTCGGGGTGGGTGCCACCAACCTCATAGCTGTGCAACGGCTAGGGACGATGCCTGTTACCAACCCGAGCAAGCAAGCTCCCCATGGAGATCGCGCGAGTCCCGAGCCGTTCACAAGACCCCGTGTGGGTCGGCCGGTCGGCGGGTGAACGCCGGAGAGATACCGGGACGTGCGTCCTCTACCCAGACAGTGCGGCCCGCCGATCGCCCGCCCTGCACGGGGCCCGCCGGCTAGGCCGTGCCGCGGGCCCTGGCCATCCGGTGTCCCACGTGTTCCGGCAGCCGCTCGTGGCGCAGGTAGTCGCGGGTGAACACCCCGGTCCCGTGCGAAACGGATCGCAGCTCGACGGCGTAGCGCACAATCTCCAGTTCGGGCACCTCCGCGCGGATCACGACCCGGCCGCCCGCCACCGCCTCGGTGCCCACCACCCGGCCGCGCCGGGCCGAGATGTCGCTCAGGACCGCGCCCAGGAAGGCGTCGTCGACCTCCACGGCCACGGTGTCCACCGGCTCCAGGACGGCCAGCTCCGAGGCGGAGGCGGCGTCGCGCAGCGCGAGCCGACCGGCCTTCTGGAAGGCCATGTCGGAGGAGTCCACCGAGTGTGCCCTGCCGTCGTACAGGGTGACGCGCAGGTCCACCAGCGGGTGACCGTCATCCACGCCGTCGGCCATCTGGGCGCGGATCCCCTTCTCCACCGAGGGGACGTACTGGCGGGGGACCACACCGCCGACGATCCGGTCGACGAACTCCAGACCGGCCCCGGACTCCAACGGCTCCACCCTGATCCGGCACACCCCGAACTCGCCGTGCCCGCCGCTCTGCTTGACGTTGCGGCCCATGCCCTGGCCGGGGACGGTGAAGGTCTCCCGCAGCGGGATCCTGACCTCCTCGGTCCGCACCCGCACCCCGTAGCGGTGCTCCAGGCGGTCCAGCGCCACCTCCAGGTGAGCCTCTCCCAGGCTCCACAGGACCATCTGGTGGGTCTCCGGGTTGACCCGGACCCGCAGTGACGGGTCCTCCGCGAGGAGTCGGGAGACCGCCTGGGAGAGCTTGTCCTCGTCGGAGGCGGAGGCCGCGGAGACGGCCACCGGCAGCATCGGGTCGGGAAACCGCCAGGGCGACACCCGGAGCGGGAGTTCGGGCGCGGACAGGGTGTCGCCGGTCCGCGCGGCGGGCAGCTTCGACACCAGGCACAGGTCGCCGGCGATCACCTCGCCGACCGGGCCGGTCCGGCGGCCGAGCGGCACCGACAGTGAACCCGACCGCTCGTCGTCGCCGGTCCGGTCGAGCTCCTCGGCATTGCCCAGCCCGGTGCGCACCCCGTGGCCGTGCAGGTGGACGCCGGTGTCGGGGGCCAGTGTCCCGGAGAAGACCCGCACCAGGCTGATCCGGCCCACGTAGGGGTCGCTGGTGGTGCTGAGGACCTCGGCGACCAGCGGCCCGTCCGGATTGCAGGACAGGCCCTCGACGGGGCGTCCGTCGGGTCGGGACACCGAGGGGAACGGGCGCCGGGTCGGGTCCGGGCAGGAGAGCGGGAGTTCGCGGAGCAGCTCACGCACGCCCACGCCCCGGGTCGGGCTGGTCGCCAGCACCGGGTGGAAGCCGCCCGCGGCCACCGCCTTCTTGAGGTCCTCGATGAGCAGGTCGGGGTCGAGTTCGCCGCCCGCCATGTAGCGGTCCATGAGGGCCTCGTCCTCGCTCTCGGTGATGACCTCCTCGATGAGGGTCTCCCGCAGCGGCCCGGCCTGTTCGCGCAGCCACTCGGGGGCCGGGCGCGAAGAAGGGGCGGCCCCCGGCCCGCCCCCGTCGGAGTAGTCGTAGTAGCGCTCCGAGACCAGGCCCCAGAGCCCCACCAGCTCGCGTTGGTCGCCCGACCCCTCCACGGCGGGCACGTAGGCGGCGTGTACCCCGGGGCCGAAGGCCTCCTGGCACTGCCCGACCACCTCGTCGAAATCGGCCCGGGGGTGGTCGACCTTGGTGACGGCCACCGCGCGGGGCATCCCCACGGCGGCACACTCCTCCCACAGCATCCGGGTGCGCCCGTCCACCCCGTCCAGGGCGGAGACCACGAACAGGGCGGCATCGGCACCGCGCAGCCCCGCCCGCATCGCCCCGACGAAGTCGGCGTAACCGGGGGTGTCCAGCAGGTTGACCTTGACGTCGCCGACCATCACCGGGTTGACGGTCAGGTGCACGGATCGCCTCTGGCGGATCTCGATCTCGTCGTGATCGCTGACGGTGGTGCCCTCCTCCACGCTGCCGGGGCGTTTGATCTCCCCGGCGGCGTGGAGCAGAGCCTCGACCAGGGTCGTCTTCCCGGCGCCGGTCGGTCCGACCAGCGCGACGTTGCGGATGTTCTGGGGCCTGTCGGCCCTGGGCACGGCTACGGCTCGGTCTACCATCCCTGCTACCCAGCCCTTCGGGGTCCGAGCGGTGGTCGACCAGGACCACCAAAAGTGTGACCTGTGACACTCTCTACGGTCGCCTGTTCCGGGCCCGACCACAAGAGGTCATCGGTCGGACATCGTCGGAGGGCACCATCTGAGTGCCTATGAACCGACTTGTTCTTCTAGGCTGTTGCCCGTGCCATGGTCGGAGAGTCTTCCTCAATTCAGTCTCGCCGGGACCCTTCTGACGGTCCTGCTGCTGTTCTTCGCGGCGTTCGGCGAGCCCTTGCTCGGACGCCGCGCGTTCACGTGGCTGTCCCACCGCCGGGACGGTGACGAGCGCGCCCTCGGGCTGCTGTACGCCGTCACGATGGCGGTCCACGTCCTGTGGGGACTGCTGGTCCTCGTGGTCCTGCTGCTCTCGCCCGAGCTGAACCTGGTCGACCTGGGCCTGCGCACCCCGGACGCGTTCGCTCCGATCGTGGGCGCCGCAGCCGGCGGACTCCTCGCGCTGGCCGCGTTCTGGGTGCTGGTCAACGGCCTGCCCGCCAGGGACCGCATCCCCTTCCTGGGCAGGCTGCCCGGGCGCGCTGCGGCCAGGGGGGCCGAGGTCGGGCAGGGCCGGCCGGGCCGCCGCGGACGCCGCGCGAGCGGTCACCGGGGGCGCCGGGGCGCGGGAAGGCCGACGAGCCTGCCCGAGCCCGGTCACCAGCAGTACCTCCTGCTGCCGCGCACCCGCAGGGAACAGGGCCTGGCCGCGGGGATGGCGGTCACCGGGGGCTTGTTCGGTGAACTCCTCTACCGGGGCCTGTTCATCACCCTGGTCGCCAGCATGGGCGTCCCGCTCTGGTCCGCCGCCGTGCTGTCGATCCTGCTCTTCTCCGTCGCCCACGCCTACCAGGGCTGGTGGGGGCTGCTCAGCGCGGGTTTCTCCGGGACCCTGTTCACCGTCCTGT
Source organism: Nocardiopsis moroccensis (assembly GCF_055763695.1). Classification (NCBI taxonomy): domain Bacteria; kingdom Bacillati; phylum Actinomycetota; class Actinomycetes; order Streptosporangiales; family Nocardiopsidaceae; genus Nocardiopsis; species Nocardiopsis moroccensis. The sequence goes on from NZ_CP199747.1 coordinate 6,091,518, forward strand.
ACCTGGGCACGGGGAGCCTGGTCGTCCCGGTCCTCGTCCACGTGGCCCTGAACCTGCGCTCGGTGGCCTTCCCGCCCGCCTCGGAACGCCGGGCCGCGGAGGACGCCGCCCACCACGACTATGACGACGACGGCCCCTACCAGGACGGCCCCTACGAGGACGCCCTCTACGACGACGGGTACGGGTACGACGAGTACGGGTCCGAGGAGCAGGGGTACGGTCGGACCGGAGAGTTCGAGGCGGCCGGGGTCGGGGAGGAGCCGCCGGGGACACCCGCGCCGTACCCGCAGGCCCCGCCCACCGGCACACCCGCCTTCGGGACACCTGCCTTCGGGACGCCCGCCCCCCAGCAACAGGATCCGCGGGCCCACCTGCCCGTACCGCCCGCGGGGCCCTCGGGCCAGTATCCGCCGGCGCCGCCCGCGTACGGTTCCGGCGATCCCCGGTACCACCGGCCCGAGGGCGACACACCGGGGCCGGGCGTCCCCTACCGGAACTGATCGTGCACGATGGAGTGGTGTCCGACGCCATCGACCACTCCATCGCACAGCCCGAGGAGAACCGTTTCTGGCTGACCACCTCGGACGGGGTGGGGATCGACGCCGTGCTGCTGCGCCGTGCCGAGTCCCGCACCACCGCGGTGGTTGTGGCCAACGGTTTCACCGGTACCTACCGAAGTCCGCACACACGCGCCATCGCCGAGGAACTGCTGCCCGTCGGCGATGTGATGACCTTCGACTTCCGGGGCCACCACGGTTCCGGCGGCCGCAGCACCGTCGGCAACGCCGAGATCCACGACCTGGAGGCGGTGGTGAACCGCCTGCGTGAACTCGGTTACACGCACATCGCCGTGGTGGGTTTCTCGATGGGCGCGGCGGTCGCCGTCCGGCACGCCGCCATCTACGGCGGAACCTGTGCGGTGGTGTCCGTGAGCGGGCCCAGCCGCTGGTACTACCAGGGCACCCGGGCGATGCGCCTGCTCCACCTGGGGATCGGTAGGACGCTCGGCCGTGCCTTCCTGAAGCGCTTCCGCAAGGTCCGCGTCACCGACCAGCGCTGGAACCCCACCCCGGCCGAGCCCCGTGAGGTCGCGGGGAAGATCTCACCCGCGCCGCTTCTGGTCGTGCACGGCGACGCCGACAGCTACTTCCCGGTGGCGCACGCCACCGCCATCCACGACGCCGCACGCGAACCCAAGGAGCTGTGGATCATCCCCGGGATGGGCCACGCGGAGCGGGCGGTCACCCCCGAGCTGACAGTCCGGCTGCGCCGGTGGATCGGCGAGCGGCTGCCCCCGCGGGAGCAGCCCCGGTAACCGGCCCCGGACGGTACCGGGGGGCGGGGTCGGGGCGCATCGACAGCCCACCGTGACTCGGCTAGAAAGGACGGATGATCCGATCTCGCTCCTCCTCCACCGGACCCGGGGCCCCGGAGTTCACCGAGGCAGACCTCCCCGGCCTGCGGGGGCGGGGCTTCGCCCTGCTCATCATGGCCACAGCGGTCGGCCTGTGCGGGTTCGCCGCCGTCCTGCCCCTGGTGCCCCTGTGGGCGAGCCGGGGCGGCGCGGGCGAGTTCGGGGCGGGCGGCACCACCGCCGCGTTCATGCTCACCACCGTCCTCACCCAGTTGGGCATGCCCTGGCTGCTGGACCACGCGGGCGGATACCGGTGGACGTTCCCCGTCGGTTCCCTCGTCATGGGCCTGCCCATGCCGTTGTTCGCCCTCACCACCGAACTCGGCCCGCTGGTGGCGGTCTCGGCGGTACGCGGAGTGGGGTTCGGGATGGTCACCGTGGCCGGGACGGCGCTCGCCGCCCGCCTGGTCGCCAAGGAACAGGTCGGCCGGGCCACCGGCTACTACGGTCTCGCCGTCGGACTGCCGCAGATCGTCATCCTGCCGGGCGGGGTGGCGCTGGCGCTCAACATCGGCTTCGGTACCGCTTTCTGGCTCACCGGGATCTGCGGTGTGCTCGCGGCGGTGCTGGCCTCCGGGATCTGGTTCGCCGACGGCGGCCGTAACCGGGCGGCGCTGCGCGGTGCGGACGCGGGCACCGGACAGCCGGGCGGGGACGGCAGGCCGGCATCCCCCCGCGGACTTCCGCTCCTGGCCGCCCTGGCCGCGCCCCTGGTCATCATGCTGGTGGTCTCCTCGGCCGCCAGCGCGGTCGTCACCTTCCTCGCGATCCCGCTCGAACAGGCGGCCTGGCTGGTCAGCGCCCTACTGGCCGCCTACGCGCTCACGCTCGTCACCGGCCGCTGGACCGCGGGAGTCGTGTACGACCGGTACCGGCGCACCCGCCTGCTCCTGCCCGGGATGGCCGCCGCGGCCGTGGGCGCGGGGCTGCTCACCGCCGGACTGTGGGCCAACGGAGACGGCACACCGGGCGCGGGCGTCGCCCTGCTGGTGTTGGCGGGGGCGGCGCTGTTCGGACTCGGCTTCGGCGCGGTGCAGAACGAGACCGTCACCGTGATGCTGGACCGCGCCGGACCGGCCGGGTACGGCCGGGCCAGCGCGGTGTGGAACATCGGCTACGACGCGGGCACCGGGGCCGGGGCGATCGGCCTCGGCCTGGTCATCCAGCTCGCGGGTTACGGGCCGGCCTTCGCGGCGGTGGCCGTCACCCTGACCGCCGTCATCCCGCTCGCCCTGCGGCGCCGCCGAGCGCCGGGGCGGGCCGGACTCAGTACGAGCTGATGTGCACGTGGTCGTAGTGGTTCTGGGTCAGGTCACCGCGGTCGTTCATCCACGTCCACTGGCGCGACGTCGACTGCCAGATCTGCTGCTCCCAGATGATGTACTTGATGCCCAGCCGGTCGGCGTTGGCGATCCCGTAGTCGGAGATCTGCTGCCCGAGGTCCCTGTTCGCGGCTGAGGGCGCGGCACCGTTGGCGCTCATCATGAAGTCGCAGGCCCGGCCGGTGCCGTGGTCCTGTGCGCTCGGCCGCCAGCAGCCCACCGGGTAGGGCGCGCCGAACTTCATGATGATCTCGTCGCGGATGGCCGCCATCCGGGGCGTGGTCTGCTCCCAGCCGCCGCCGCGCGCGCTGTCGGGGATCGTACCGTTGCCTGGCGTCTCGGGGATCTGCTCGGCCTCGTACTCCTCGATGCGCGCCTCGACGTCCTCGCGCTGCTCCTCCAGCTCCTCGACGAGGTCGGAGGCCTCGCTCAGCTCCTCCTGGAGCTCCTCGGTGACCTCGGCCTGCTCGTCGCGCAGGTCGATGAGTTCGGAGATCTGCTCGGCCTGGCTGTCCCCGAGGTACTCCATGGTCGCCGCGTCGTTGAACATGTTCTCGGGTTCGCTGGAGAAGACGATCTGCAGGGTCGGGTCGAAGCCGTCGCCCTTGTAGCGGGCCGCGGCGATGGCCGACACCCCGCCACGGGAGTTCTCCAGGCGCTTGTCGAGGTCCTCCAGCTCGGCCTCGGCGGCCTCCACCCGGTCCTTGATCTCGGTGTACTGGAGCAGCTCGCCGTCGTAGGTCTCCTCCAGCTCCTCGGCACGCTTGTTCAGTTCGTCGATGTCCACGTCGTCGTCCGGCTCCGCATGGGCCGCACCGGGCAGACCGATGAGGGCCAGGGCCGTGAGAGCGGCGAGGGACGCCGTTATCCGGCCGTGGCGAGGGGCGTTACGAGGAGTGGATGTCATTGTCTGCTCCGTGGACGGTCTGAGAGCATCCGCTACGCCGGGGGGACGGGCTGTGCCGTCACGGGAGGGGAGTTGCTCAGCAGACCATACGAGATCTTGGCGTTAGGTGCACAGTGAGTCGACTCGCGTTGCTGTGGGGGAAATGGCGGGGGTCTGTCCAGAAGATACCCGGGCCGGGTGACCACGCCGGACGCCTGGGTCCGTGAACGCCGTTCGGATCAGCCGTTGCCGCCGAAGGCACTGGGCAGGCGTACGGAGGTGGTCGGGGCGGGCCTGTCCGCGGGCAGGAACCAGTCCGAGCGGCGGATGTCACGCAGGGCCCGTTTGCGGTTCTCGGCGTCCAACCGGTCGATGTAGAGCATGCCGTCCAGGTGGTCGGTCTCGTGCTGGAGACACTGCGCCATCAGCCCGGTCCCCTCGACGGTGACCGGTTCGTTGCGCAGGTCCACGCCCCTGACCACGGCGCGCTCGGCGCGCTCGGTCCGGTACCAGAGCCGGGGGATGGACAGGCAGCCCTCGTCGCAGTCCTGGAGTTCGGCCGACAGCTCGACGATCTCCGGGTTGATCACGTAGCCGATCCGGTCCTCGACGGAGTAGCTGAACACCCGCGAACCCACCCCGATCTGAGTGGCGGCGACACCGGCGCGCCCGGGGGCGTCCACCGTGTCGAGGAGGTCGCGGACCAGCTTCTCCGTCCGCTGGTCGAAGGTGGTCACGGGCGCGGTCCTGGTCACGAGGACGGGATCGCCGAAGCGGACGATGGGGCGCATGGTCATGCGACCAGGTTAGTTGCAGGCCGCAGTTCCCGGGCACGGAGCGGGAGAGGCCGGGCGCACCGCCGTCAGGGCGGGAGCCGGTGCGTGGGCGGGCTTGTGGCGGGGGAGCGGTTCAGGTGGCCAGGCCGGGGCGCAGCGACTCGTCCAGGACCATCTCGATGTAGTCCAGGGCGGCGCGGCGGCGGGCGAGGGCGCTCTCGTACAGGGAGGGCGCCTGGACCCCGCGGCGGACACGCAGGCACTCGTTGACGATGCGCTGCCAGCGCTCGGGGAAGGCGTGCAGGGCGTACAGGCCCGCGCCGGACTTGGAGGTGATCTCGCCGGTTCTGAGCGTGAAGTGCAGGCGGCTGACACTCAGCACGCTCCAGGAGGGGGCGAGGGAGCCGAGGACGGCGAGGCCGCGCGGGGTGACCAGGCGTCCGGCCTTCTCCCGCCAGCGCCGCCACTGTTCGTCGAGCGACCCCAGGGACCAGGTCCGCAGGCTCTCCGGCTCGTCCCACACGTCCAGTTCCACGGGGTGCGGTCCGCGTACGGTGACGCCGCGGTCGGCCAGGACGTGCCAGTTGGCCGGGTTCACGTCGGCGGAGGCCCGGTGGCGGAACCTGCCGTTGACGACGGAGGGGACGGGGGCGCAGTCGGCGGGGTCCCGGTTGAGCTCCTCCGAGGTGACGTGGATGCCGTTGAACTGGGGGCGGGGGACCTCCTGCCGGGTCCGGGCATGGATCCGGCGCAGGGCGTCGAGGTCGTCCTGCTCGACGCGGCGGCCGGTCACGGCGACGAAGTCGACGTCGCTGGTGTGCGGACGGAAGTCGCCGAGAGCGACCGAACCGGTCAGGTAGAGGCCCTGGACCAGTCCGGGGGCCTCCTGGTCAGCGTTGGCGAGGAAAGCCTGGGTCAGCGTCTGCACCCGAGGGTGGACGGCCATGCTCACTCCAGTCTGGGACGGTTCGGTGGTGGCTTACTGTGCGGATCGAACGGAGGTCGCGCCGGTGCGCTGTCCGGGGCCCTCCCGCCCCCGTGGCGGAACTGGCGCCGAGGTGCTGGTGGGGCCCTGCGGCCCTCCGTTGCTTCCCAAGTGTGGTCGGGGCGTCGGATGATGGCAAGTGATCACGCCGGACTCTCACCCTGTCCCCCCACGTCAAGTGGTGTGCGGTTACGGCGGGGATGGGGAGCGCGCACCCTTGACAGTGAGAGCGGTTCTGTGGCAGGGGATGCGCGGTTCGCCGGCGCGGGCCCGGACCTTCGCGGGCGCGGACACGGACCGTTTCGACGGCCGCGGTCCCGAAGGTGGTTTTCCGACGGTGCGGCCGTGCTCATTCCTTCGCACGTGCACCTGGCTCGTGCATTTGCATTCGCAGTTTTCCGGGTCGGATTTCTCTAGGGAGATCTTTGGGGTCGTCCGGGGTTCGATATCGGAAAAAGTGGCGTCCAGCACGTTCTACCCGCCGGTAGTTTCTGGGGGCGTGTGCCGACTTCGTATGTTATACGAGGTCAGTGATCTTTGTGTGCGGTGTCTGGGGGTTGGCTGCCTTCTCCGTGCGGTGTCCGGGGGCGCACGACACCTCCGGAGGAAGTGGACACGGAGTCGTTCTTGATGGATTGTTATGATTCACCAAGGCTTCCCCAGGTGATAACCAAGTAAGCCATTGTCTGCTGTTTTCATCCGCGTAACACAAGGGCACTCCCCTGAAACTGCGCCCCTTTACGCTCGGCGGGTGACGGTAGAACTCACAGCGACCCAAGGAGCCGTGCATGGTCCCCACGATGGTCCTCGTAGCCGATGATTCGCGTGACGCCCACCGACGCGAGGCCCTGTGCGGGCTGGCGGAGGCGGTGGCCGAACGCGGTGAGGCCCCCGTGACGGCAGCCTTCGGCAGTCCCGCCGAGGTCAGCGCCGCGATTCACTCCGTCCGCGGCCCCAAGGTGGTGGTGCCCGCCTTCGTCGCGGGAGGGGACGTCGCCAGCGCTCACCTGCTCTCCCGTCTCGACCTCGGTCAACTGGAGAACTCCTGCCACACCTCGCCCCTGGGTGCGGTCCCCTCCATCGTCGCCGACCTCGCGGGTCGCCTCGCCGACTCCGGATGGAGGACCGAGGACGGCGTGGTCCTCGCGGCCGACGGGACCACCGGCGCGGAGGAGCGCCAGGTCGTCATGGACGTGGCCCGGATGCTCAGCCGCAGGCTCTCCTCGCCGGTCCAGGTCGGATACCTGCGTACCTGGGCTCCTTCCGTCTTCGACGCGGTCGACCGACTGCGCCGCGACGGTCGCGACCGGGTCGCGGTGGCTGCCTGGAGGCTGGTCGACGGCCCCGACTTCGACCTGTTGCGCGGGCTCGACGCCACCGCCATCACGGCCCCGCTGTGGCCCTCCGAACTGGTCGTGGACACGCTCCTGGCCCAGCACCGTGCGGCCAAGAGGCGCCTCGCCTGACGTACGCGCTCCGGTACTCGGGGTGATATCACCGTTGAGAACAGCCACGACATCGTTACCCGGGCCACGCGGGTGGGTAGGAGCTCCATGGGTGGGAACTCCCCACACCCGCAGCGCGGTACCCGCCGACGTGTCGACACCCGAGTGGTGCGGAGACGGTTCGGGCGCGGCCCCTTCACGAAGTTCGTGCGTGTCAGCCCGGTGCGGAGCTCCTCCCGAGGCCGGTTCGGGCCCCGAAGACGCTCGTCCTCCGCGGACCTCCCCGTCCGTTGACGCGAGACGGGGCCGGGCTCCGGCGGTCGTCGACGCGAGCGAACCTAAGGTGGATGCATGAACGACGTCACAGCGCAGTTCGTCGATGGCCGGCAGCGTCGCCGTCTCGAACGGCGCTTCGGGGCCCATGTCGCCGCATGGCTCACCGAACTGCCCGCGATCGTCGAGAAGCTCGCCGCCGAGTGGGGGCTGACCGTCGAGGGCCCCGCTCCGCACGGTCGTACGTCCGTCGTCATCTACGTCCGTCGCACCGACGGCAGCGAGGGGGTCCTGAAGATCTCCCCGGACAGCGGACTCGCCACCTCGGAGGCGGGGCTCCTGCGGATGTGGAAGTCCTCCGCACGCGTCCCCGACGTGTGGGGCGTGGACGCCGGGAGCGGGGCGATCCTGATGGAGCGGATCGAGGGCGAGACGGTCGCGCGCACGGGCGTGGTCCCCTCGATGGAGACCATCGGAGGTCTCATCGCCCAACTGCACGCGGTCCAGGTCAGCCCCGCCGAGCGGATGGAGCTGCGTCCGCTCTCCGCGCGCGTGCAGTACGTGTTCGAGGTGTGCGGGCGGGAACGCGACGAGGGACCGGCCGCCGACATCGTTCCGGCCGCGCTGATGCACCGGGGTGCCGCCTCCGCCAGGGACCTGGCCCACGGGACGGTCGATGTCGTCCCGCTGCACGGGGACCTGCATCCGGGCAACGTCATCGACGGCGGCGCACGCGGACTCGTCGTCCTCGACCCGCGCGCCTGCCTGGGTGACAGCGCCGCGGACGCGGTCGACTGGGCCGTGTGGAAGGCCGAGAGCATCCCCGAGGTGGAGCGCCGCGTGGGTGTGCTCTCCGACGTGATGGCGGTGGACGGCGACCGGATGATGGAGTGGGTGCGCGCCTTCGCCCCCTGCTTCGCGGTGGCCAAGGTCAACCGGGGACAGACCGACTCCGTGGAGTTCGACCTGATGATGGACCTGTGCGGGGCGACCACCTGACGGTTCGGTCCGCAGGAGGTGCCGGGGAGTCCCCGGAAGCGCCCCGGGGCTACCCCGGCGCCTGGTAGCCCGGGACCGAGGGCCGGCGAACGGTCAGCACCACCGACTCCTCCTCGGCGAGCCAGGAGTGGCCGACCCCCCGCCCCCACACCACGTAGTCGCCCTGCTGTTCCAGCAGCACGCTCCGGCCCGGGAGCTCCACCCGGAACCGTCCGCTGATCAGCACCAGCAGCGCTGTGCGCTCCTCCGCCGCCACCCAGGCGGTCCGCTCGTCACCTGCCGGGTGCACGCCCCACTTGATCTCGACGTCCTCGCTGTGGCGGGGGTCGGCGGGGTCCTTGAAGTGGCCGAGCAGCCATCCCCGGTCCAGAGCCGAGTCCTCACCTGCGTTGCCCACGTGGACGCCGCCGTTCTCCACCCCGCCGTTCGGTGCGTCGTCGTCCATCGGGATCGCTCAGCCCTCGCGTTCGAAGCGGTAGCCGCGACCGGCCTCGGTGATCAGGTAGCGCGGGTGGGCCGGGTCCGGTTCGAGCTTGCGGCGCAGTTGGGCCAGGTACACCCGCAGATAGTTGGTCTCGTTCTGGTAGCTGGGCCCCCACACGTCGTGCAGCAGCTGACGCTGGCTCACCAACTGCCCGGCGTTGCGGGCCAGGAGCTCCAGGATGTGCCACTCCGTGGGGGTGAGCCGCACCTCCTCGCCGTCGCGCAGCACCCGCTTGGCCCCCAGGTCCACGTCGAAGGAGCCGGTGCGCACCACCGGGGCCTCCTCCACCAGGACGGCCCGGCGCTCGGCGGCCCGCATGCGCGCCAGCAGTTCGTCCATCCCGAACGGCTTGGTGACGTAGTCGTCCGCGCCCAGGTCCAGGCAGCGCACCTTCTCACCCGCGGAGTGCCGGGCCGACAGCACCAGGATGGGCACCTGGGACCAGCCGCGCAGCCGCTGGATGACCTCGACGCCCTCCATGTCCGGCAGGCCCAGGTCCAACAGCACCACGTGGGGGTGGTTCTCCGAGGCCAGCCGGAGCGCGTTCGCACCGTCCGCGGCGGTGTCCACGTCGTAACCGCGTGCCCGGAGGTTGATCCGCATCGCCCGGATGATCTGCACGTCGTCGTCAACGACCAGGATGCGCATGCCTCTCCTCTTCGTCACCGCTGTCCACCGCCCGCAGCGTGAACACCATCGTCAGCCCGCCGCCGGGGGTGTCCTCGGGGGCGAGGGTGCCGTGCATCGCCTCAACGAAACCACGCGCCACCGCCAACCCCAGCCCCACCCCGGTGCCCTGGGGTGCGTCGCCCAGGCGTTGGAAGGCCTCGAACATCCGCTGCTTGGCCTCGTCCGAGACCCCCGGCCCGCGATCCACCACCCGCAACTGCACGCTGTCGCCGTGCGCGCTCGCCGCCACCAGCACCGGTGTCCGGGGGTCGGGGTTGTACCGCACCGCGTTGGTGACCACGTTGGCCACGGCCCGGTCCAGCAGACCCGCGTCCACCCGCACCCGCGGCAGAGCCTCCGGGACGTCCACCACGACCGCGTCGCCGGGCACCCCCAGCAGGGTCGCCGGGAGTACCTCGTCCAACGCGACCGCGCGAAGCTTGGGCCGCACGCTGTCGGTCTGCACCCTGCTCATGTCCAACAGGTTCCCGATGAGCCGGTTCAGCCGGTCCGCCGACTCCTCGACGGTCTCCAACAGCTCCGCGCGGTCCTGCGCGGAGAGCTCGATGTCGGTGGCCCGCAGGCTGGACACACTCGCCTTGATGGAGGTCAGCGGGGTGCGCAGGTCGTGCGAGACCGCCGCCAGCAGCGCCGTGCGAATCCGGTTGCCCGCCACCTGGCCGCGCGCTTCGGCCGCGTCCCAGGCCAGACGCCGGTGCTCCAGGGCGATGCCCACGTGTGTGGCGAAGGCGCCCAGCACCCCCCGGTCGGCGGCGGGCAGCACCCTGCCGCGCAGCCCCAGCGCCACGGTGTCGGAGACCGACACCAGGGCGTCCGCCTCCTCCGGGGACTCACAGGCCGGGGCGCCCACGCTGTGCACCGCGTGCCAGCGGCCGTCCTCCAACCGCTCCAGCAGGGTCGCCGACCGCTGCCCGAAGGTCTCCCGGATCCTCCGCAGCAGCGCCTGGAGCGGTTCGTTCCCGGACAGCACACTCGCCGCCAACAGGGTGATCGCGTCCGCCTCGGCCCGGCCGCGCGCCGCCTGCGCCGAGCGGCGGGCCGCCATCTCCACCATCACCGCCACCAGTGAGCCCACCAGGACGAACACCGCCATCGCCAGGAAGTTGTCCAGGGACACCGAGGGCCGTCCGTGCAGCGGCGACAGCAGCACCGTGAGCAGGACCGCGCTCCACAGCGCCGAGGCCAGAGCCGGACGCAGGCCCCCCACCGCGGCGGTGACCACCGTGATGAGCAACAACAGCAGGGGGTCCGAGGCCGGGCCGACCCCGTCGAAGACCGGCAGCGCCAGCACGAGGGTGAGCAGGAGCGGGGCCATCAGCGCCAGCGCCCACCCCCACACCCTGCGGTGCCCGTTCAGGCCCCGGCCCGGTGCGGGCAGCGGCCAGCGGCCCCGGCCCACCTCCTCGTGCGTGACGATGTGCACGTCGATGTCGCCGGACTCCCGCGCCACGATCGTGCCCACCCCGGGCCCGAACACGTACTGCCAGGCGCGGCGGCGCGAGGAACCGAGGACGATCTGGGTGGCGTGGACGCCGCGTGCGAACTCCAACAGGGCCGAGGGCACGTCGGCCCCGACCACCTGGTGGTAGGTGGCGCCCAGCTCGGCGAGTAGGTGCCGTTGCCGTAGCAGCTCACCGGTGGGCCGTTCACCGATGCCGTTCGGCGGGACCACGTGCACCGCGAGCAGGTGGCTCGGCTGGGGGCGGCCGCTGCGGGAACGGGCCGCGACCCGGGCGGCGCGGCGGATCAGCGTCTCGCCTTCGGGTCCCCCGGTCAGCGCCACCACGACACGCTCCCGTGCCTCCCAGGTGTTGCGGATCTCGTGTTCGCCCCGGTAGCGGGCGAGCCCCTCCTCGACCCGGTCGGCGGTCCAGAGCAGGGCGAGTTCGCGCAGGGCCGCAAGGTTGCCCTCGCGGTAGAAGTCGGCCAGCGCCGCGTCCACCCGCTCCGCGGGGTGCAGGTCGCCGCGGGCCATCCGGCGGCGCAGTTCCTGGGGGGTGACGTCGACGAGCTCGATCTCCTCCGCCTCGCGCACCACCCGGTCGGGGACGGTGTACTCGGGCCGCACCCCGGTGATCTGGTGGACGACGTCGTAGAGGGAGTCCAGGTGGTGGACTCCCACCGTGGACAGCACGTCGATCCCCGCGTTGAGGAGCTCCTCCACGTCCTGCCAGCGGGTGGGGTTGGGGGCGCCGGCACCGTTGGGTCGGGCCAGGTCGTCGACGAGGACCAGTTGGGGCGCGCGGGTGATCACCGCGGCGGTGTCCACCGAACCGGAGGGGTGCGGCGGGAGGGTCTCCAGGCCCTCGAGGAGCTCCGAGGTGTGGAGTCGACGGTGGGTGTGCACCGCGCCGACCACGACGTCGGCCCCGAGTTCGGCCCGGCGGCGTGCCTCGGCCAGCGCGTGGTGGGTGGTTCCGACACCGGGGGCGGAACCCAGGTGGATGCGGAGTCTTCCTTTCACGCCTTCCATTGTGGGTCCGGGGGTGTGCTCCCGGTGCGGTTCCGGTGTGATCCCGGCGACTCCGGGTGACCGGAAGCGGACTATCGCTGCCTTCGTGAGGCTTGTGTCCGATAGAACTGGATGGCCCTTTTCGACAGCGCACACCACGAGGTACCTCCCCATGGGACAACCCCCGCACCCGTACGGCCCGCAGGACCCCTCCCAGGGGCAGCCCGGCCAGATCCCGGGGCAGTCCGGCCAGCCGCCGCAGGGTCCGCCGCCCGGGTACGGCCAGCAGGGCCCACCGTCCCCGCAGGGTCCGCCCGGGCAGCGCCCGCAGGGAGGAATGCCACCGCAGGGACCGCCGCCCGGCCATGTCCCGCAGGGGCCCTTCCCCGGGCACCCGGGTCAGCCGCAGCAGGGGATGCCGCCGCAGGGTCCGCCGCCCGGGCAGTACCCGCCGCCGGGCCAGTACCCGCCCGGCCACGGCCCGCAGGGCCCGGGAGCCGGAACGCCCGGGAAGAGCAGGACCGGGCTGATCATCGGCGGTGCGGTCGGGGCGGTGGTGCTGGCGGTCATCGGCGGCACTCTGGTCTACGTCAACTCCGGCGGTGACTACCTCGCACTGCCCGACGACTGCTCGGAGGTGGTCGGCGACGACCTCCTGAACGACGTCTTCGAAGGTACGGTCCCGAGCCTGGACGGTGAGTTCACCCGGGAGGACACCGCCGAGGAGGACCTCCACGGCATGCTGTTCTGCTCGGGTTCGGCGAACGGGGTGGAGCTGGGCGTCCACGTCCAGTTGTACGACCGCGAGGAGTCGGACCGGGAGTCGGACATGGACCGCGCCTTCGACATGGAGGGCGAAGGGGGCAATCTGATGCAGGACGAGGAGATCCCGCCCGGCAAGGTCACCGAGCACTCCTTCGGCACGAACACCCGCACGGTCCAGATCCTGTGGAACGAACCGTCGATCGGGGACCGGAGCCTCGTCCTCGGGTCGGTCGATCCCGGCAACGACGACTACATGTCGCAGTTCGGCATGGGTGTCGCCCGGCAGGAGAACGCGGTCCTCGCCCTGACCGTCGACTACTCCGACGCCTCGTCGACCCCGGAGGTCGAGGAGATCTATGACAGGACCGAGGCGGCGCTGGGGGCTGTTGCCGAACAGCTTCCGCGGGTGGCCGAGAGGTAGGCGCGGCCGGGGAACGGGCACAGGCGGACTGCCCGGCCCGAACCGGCGGGTGCCGCGGCGGGCCCGACCGGGGGTCCCGGCCGGCCCCGGCCGACGGCTCAGGCTTCGGGAATGAGCTTGCCCGGGTTGAGCACGCCCTCCGGGTCCAGCGCCGACTTCACCGCGCGCAGCACCTCGGCGCCCAGCGGACCGAGTTCGGCCGTCATCCACGGCCGGTGGTCGGTTCCCACGGCGTGGTGGTGGGTGATCGTTCCGCCGTTGGCGACGATCGCGTCCGAGGCCGCACGCTTGGCGCGGTCCCAGCGCCCGGCCGGGTCCTCGCCCGCCCCCGTGGCCACGGTGAAGTACAGCGAGGCGCCGGTCGCGTAGGTGTGCGAGACGTGGCACTGGACCACCGCGCCGCTCTCGTCGTCGTCCAGGGCTCCGGTCAGCGCGCCCACCACCGCCGCGTGCAGCGGCAGCAGGTCGCTCCAGGAGGCGGCGGTCTCCAGCGTCTCGGCGAGGACACCCGCGGACAGCAGGGTGTCGCGCAGGTAGGGCGCGTGGAAGCGGGTCTCGCGCCAGTGCGCCACGGGGTCCGGGCCGAGCGGGGTGCCGCCCGCGGCCTCCAGCAGCCGCCGCACCACCGCCGAGCGTGAGGCGACCTCGGCGTCCGTCCCCTCGAAGCCCAGCACCGCCTGACAGCCGGGGACGGCCTCACGCCCGCCGAGGGCCGCGTTCACGAAGGTCTCGGTCTCGTCGGAGAGCCGGGCCATGGTGGGCCGGGTGTCCGACTGCGCGAGAGCGCGCAGCGCATCGACCCCGGTGGCGTAGTCGGGGAAGGACCAGGCCTCGTCCAGAACCCGCTCCGGTCTGGGCCGCACCCGCACGGCCACCTCGGTGATCACGCCCAGGGTGCCCTCCGAACCCACGAGGAGCCGGCGCAGATCCGGGCCGGCGGCCGAGGCCGGCGGGCCACCGGCCTCCAGGGTGCCGCGCGGGGTGGCGACCCGCAGGCCCACCACCATGTCCTCGAAGCGGCCGTACCCGGCGGAGGCCTGGCCGCTGGACCGGGTGGCGGCGTACCCGCCGATGGTCGCGTACTCGTAGCTCTGTGGCATGTGCCCGAGGGTGAGCCCGTGCTCGCCCAGCATCTCCTCGGCGTGCGGGGTGCGCACACCCGCGCCCAGGACGGCCGTCAGCGAGGTGGCGTCCAGCGAGACCAGCCGGTTCAGGCGGCGCAGGTCGAGGCTGATCACGGCCCGGAAGCCGCCGTCGACCGGGGAGACCCCGCCCACCACGCTGGTGCCGCCGCCGAAGGGCACCACAGCGACCCGCTCGGCCGAGCAGGCCGCCAGGACCCGCTCCACCTGGTCGTGGTCGGCCGGGTACAGAACCGCGTCGGGTGCGGGGGACGCCTTCCCGGCCCGGCGGGAGAGCAGGTCCGGGGTGCTCTTGCCGCCGCTGTGCAGCAGGCGGGCGGTGTCGTCGGTGCGCACCTGCGGCGCCCCCACGACCTCGGCGAACACCTCTCGGAGCCGCTCGTCCAGGCGGGACTCGGACAGGACCACGTCCTCCTCGGCCACCGGAGGCATGTCCTCGGTCCGGGTACGCAGTACCTGGGAGACGAGTTCGCGCGTGCCGGGGTCGAGTTCCCCGGCCTTGGCGGGGTCGCCCCAGGCGAACCAGCTCATGTCCGGTACGGCGCCGTCGGGGGCTGCTGGGGCGTGTGCAGTGCGAGCATCGTGGGTCATGCTCTACAGTTTTACACATGGCGTCAAAACGTAACGTAGAGGACGAGATCCTCGACGCGGCCCGCACCTGCGTCGAAGCCTTCGGGGTGCGCCGCACCACCCTGACCGACGTGGCCCGCCGCGCCGGGGTCAGCCGTCCCACCGTCTACCGCCGCTGGCCCGACGTGACCGCCCTGGTCGCCGACCTGCTCACCCGCGAACTCCGGCGCATCCTCATCGCCGAGGAAGTGGCAGCCGAGCAGGACAGTACGGCCGAGAACGTCCGGACCCGGCTGGTGCGGCACGCCGCCGGGGTCGCCCGCGCGATGCTCGCCCACCCCCTGGTCGGCCGGATCGTCGACACCGAACCCGAACTCCTGGCCACCTACACGTTCCACCGGCTGGGCAGCAGCCACCGGGCCGCACTCGAACTGCTCGAACCGGCCCTCGCCGAAGGCCAGGCCGACGGTTCCGTCCGCGGGGGCGACCCCGGCGTCCTGGCCCACCTGTTCATGGTCACCGTGCAGAACACCGTGACCTCCCGCCGCCTGTTCACGGAGGTGCTCGACCAGGACGGGCTGGTCGACGAACTGTCCGTGCTGCTCGACGGATACCTGAGCCCCTGACCGCACCGGCCCGGCCCGGCCCACCGCCCTCCCGGATCCGCGCGGAACCGAACCACCATCCCCCGGAAAGGACGCCCCGATGCGTCAGCACACCCGGTCCACGTCCCTCAACGCCGCCCGCAGGGCCGCCGACCTCGCCGACCTGGAGGCACGTCCCGAGGTGGACGTCCTGGTGGTCGGCGGGGGAGTCACCGGGGCCGGAGTGGCCCTGGACGCCGCCTCGCGGGGCCTGTCCACCGTGCTCGTCGAGCGCGAGGACCTGGCTTTCGGAACCAGCCGCTGGAGCTCGAAACTGGTCCACGGCGGGCTGCGCTACCTCGCCAAGGGACAGGTCGGCATCGCCTACGAGAGCGCCCGCGAACGCGACGTCCTGATGCGCGTCACCGCACCCCACCTGGTCCGGCCCATGCCCATGGTGATCCCCGTCCACCGGGGCACCGGCCTGGCCCGGGCCCTCTTCGTTCGCGCCGGGACGGGGATGGGCGACCTCCTGAGGGTCCTGTCCGGAACCCCCGCCAACGTGCTCCCCGGACCCCGGTTCCTCAACGCCCGCCAGACCGGGCGGCTGCTGCCCGCGGTCCGGACCGAGGGGCTGCTCGGCGGCATCCTGTCCTTCGACGGCCAGCTCGTCGACGACGCCCGCCTGGTCCTGGGGATCGCCCGCACCGCGGCCCGCGAGGGCGCCCGGATCATCACCCGCTGCTCCGCCGACAGCGTCAGCGCCGACGGGGCCGTCCTGCGCGACGAGACCGACGGCCGACTCCTCCCGGTACGCCCGCGCGCCGTGGTCAACGCGACCGGGGTCCACGCCGACGCACTCGACCCCCGGATCCGGTTGAGCCCCAGCCGAGGCACCCACCTGGTCCTGGACGGGGCGGCGCTCGGCCGCCCCAGGGCCGCGCTGACGGTTCCGCTGGACGGCAGCGTGAGCCGGTTCGTGTTCGCCCTTCCCCAGCCCGACGGCCGGGTCTTCGCCGGGCTCACCGACGAGCCCGTGGACGGCCCCGCCGAACGGGTCCCCCGGGTGCCGCAGCAGGACGTCGACTTCCTTCTCGAACAGTTCAACCGGGCCCTGTCCACCGAGCTGACCAGGGAGGACGTCATCGGTTCCTTCGCGGGTCTGCGGCCGCTGCTGCACGGCGACGGAACGAGCGCCGACCTCTCCCGCGAACACTCCGTGTCGGTCGCGCCCAACGGCACGGTGACCGTGGTCGGTGGCAAGCTCACCACGTACCGGGCCATGGCGGAGGAGGCCGTGGACGCGTTGGTCCAAACGCACCGGCTGGTCGCGGGGCCCTGCCGCACCCGGGAGGTGCCGCTGGTGGGCGCGGCCCCGCACGGGGAGCTCGACGCACTGGACGCGCCCCGCCACCTGGTGGCCAGGTACGGGACCGAGGCGGTCGACGTGGTCGCCGAAGCCGGGGGAGACCCCGCGCTGCTCACCCCCGTCGTCCGTGGCATCACCCCCGCGGAACTGCGTTTCGGGGTGCGCCACGAGGGCGCGCTGAACGTTGCCGACCTGCTGGAACGGCGGACCCGGATCGCCCTGGTCGACACGGACCGGGACCTGGCGGAGGCCGCGGCGAAGGAGGCTCTGGCCGCGGCGGGGTAAGGACCCGGGAAGGAGGGGGCTCGGTTCCGGGAGGGGAAGGCGCGGGGGCGGTCCCCGGGGCGGGACCGCACGGTGCGTGAGATGGAGGACGCACGGTTGATTCGGGGAACTCGCCACACCGGCCTCCCCTGTTCCGCGACGATGTCATCGCGTAAGGTCATACCGGTTCGAGCCCTCTCACCCCTCGGACACTCCCGCAGCCGCCCCCGTTTCCGGCTCGCCCGTCCACTGAGCCGCCCCGCCGAAGGAGTCAGCCATGCCCACGCTCGTTGCCGTGCCCGCCCTCACCAAGACCGGGGACACCGTCCTCGAGAGGGTCCCGGACGAGTACCGGCACTACTTCAACGGCCGGGCGCCGGTCCCGTTCACCAAACGCCGCTGGGAGTTCGCCGGCGAACCGGTCAGCGTGCCGCTGGTCCGCGCCTTCCTGGAGACCTGCTCGGCCGGACGTGACTCCGACTACCAGTACGTCCTCACCCTGCTCGGGGCGGAGCTCGCCACCAACGCGATCCGGCACAGCCGCTCGGGGGAGCCGGGTCAGACCTTCGTGCTCCGGGTGGACCGGGGGCCGAACGGACTGACCGTCACCTGCCGCGACCAGGGGACCCCCGTGAACGCCCTCAGGGGCGAGGGTGGACAGTTGTTCGCTTCGCCCCCCGAGGAGCGTCTGACCGCCGAGGACGGGCGCGGCCTGGCACTGATCGACAGCTTCGCCACCACCTGGGGGGACAACGGCCACCCGAGCATCCGCAAGGTGTGGTTCCACCTGGCCTACGACATGACCGGAAGTTCCTGGCCCGCGGCCTGAGGGCGCTCCGGGCACGGCCCGGGGCGGCCGGGGAACCCGCTCTTGCCACCGGTCGTGGCGCGTGCCACTATTTTCTACCCACGGGTAGCTGTGGCGCAGATCACGAATCGGCGCGATTCCGTGCGCTTCCCGGAACCCTTCCGGGAAGAGCTCCGGACGCCGCGGTCACTCCCACGTCGGCACCGTGCACCGAACGCGGTCCGCGCCTGCCCGGCCGTCCGCGCCGCCTCCGGCGGCCCTTCCCCCAAGGTGCCCCATGGACTCCGCCCTCACGACGATCGGCCTCCCGATCGCCCTCGGCGTCATCATGTTCGGTCTCGGCCTGTCCCTGACCGTCAAGGACTTCACCCGACTGCTCTCCATGCCCTGGACCATCGTCCTGATCCTGGGCTGCCAGATCATCCTGCTGCCGGCCTTCTGCTTCGGCCTGGTCCTGGTCTTCGTCAGGTACCTCGACCTCTCCCCGCTGCTGGCGGTGGGCATGATGCTGATGGCCGCCTCCCCGGGCGGCACCACCGCGAGCCTGTACAGCTACCTGTTCAGGGGCAACGTCGCACTCAACATCTCGCTGACCGCGATCAACTCGCTCACCGCCATGGTGACCCTGCCCCTGATCACCGGGTTCTCGCTCGGCTACTTCACCGAGGGCGGGTCCATCGGCCTGCAGACCGACAAGATGGTCCAGGTCTTCGCGGTCATCCTCGTGCCCGTGGCCGTCGGCATGTTCGTCCGGGCGAGGATGACGTCCTTCGCCGAACGCATGGAGAGGCCGGTCAAGCTCGGGTCGGTTCTCGTGCTCGTCGCGGTCATCGTCGGCGCCCTCGCCGCCGAGTGGGCCAACCTGCCGGGGTACATCGTCTCGGTCGGCCTCATGGTGCTCGTCTTCAACCTGGTCAGCCTCACCATCGGCTACTGGGCGCCCCGGCTGGTCGGTACCGGGCGCGGCGAGGCCATCGCCTCCTGCATGGAGATCGGCCTGCACAACACCACCCTGTCGCTCACCATCGCGGTGACCGTCCTCGGCAGCACCGAGATGGCCGTCCCCTCCGCTGTCTACGGTGTACTGATGTTCCTCACGGCCGCCGCGGCGGGCGCTCTGCTCACCCGCCGCAGGGCCCGGGAGGAGGCGGCCGAGCCCGCCGGAGCCGAGGGCTGAGCCGCCCGGTTCCCGCGGTCCCCTGTCGGTGCCCGGGCGCACACTGGCACCATGCACCGGATCCCACCGCAGAACCTCTCCGAACCCTGGCCCGCCGAGGGCCGCCCCGCGCCGCCCCGGGGCGGCACCGAGGCCGAGGTGCTCAGCGGCTACCTCGACTGGCACCGCAGGACCCTGGAGGCCAAGTGCGGGGGACTCACCCCCGAACAGCTCTCCGCGAGGTCCGTCGCCGCATCCTCGCTCAGCCTGCACGGGCTGGTGCGGCACCTGGCCGGTGTCGAGCGCTGGTGGCTGCGCATCCAGTTCGCGGGGGAGGACCTTCCGCTGCTGTACTACTCCGACGAGGACCCCGACCAGGACTTCGATCGGCTGGACGGCGACCCCGCCGAGGCCTTCGCCGTCTGGCGGGCGGAGGTGGAACGGTCCCGGGAGATCGTCGCGGCGGCCGACTCGCTGGACGAGGCGGGGACGGAGGCGCGTTCCGGTGAGCCCGTCGAACTGCGGGCCGTTCTGGTGAAGCTCATCGCCGAGTACGCCCGGCACAACGGTCACGCCGACCTGCTGAGGGAGAGCATCGACGGTGCCACCGGCCACTGAGCCGCACGGACGTCAGTCGTCCTCGTCCTCTCCGGTGAGGGCGTCCACGGCCACCGCCACGCCGACCACCAGCGCGGGGTCGCCGCCGAGATCCTGACGGTGGGTGTTGACGTCCACCGCGTAGGTGTCGCGCATCCGGAACCACTTGTGGGAGACGACCGCGACGGTGCCCTCACCGTCGCTGATCGAGTACTCCTTGTCGAGGAAGCTTCCGACGACCTCCCAGTTCGGGCCGTTCTCGAGCTCCACGTCGAGCTTGTCCCGGACCGGGTTGAAGAGCCGCTTGCGCACGGTCGCGGTGGTCCTGCCGTCGCGCTCGACACGCATCTGGTCGCGGACCCTGAAGAGCTTCCTGCGGATCACCGTGAGGACCTCGCCCTCCGGGTTCTTGAGTTCGAAGGTGGTGCGCATCCGCAGCGCCTTGCCGTCCACCCAGAAGACCTTGGTGCCGTGTTCGTCGGTCACCCAGAAGTCGTCGCCGATGTCGAAAACGCGTTCGCGTACCAGGAACTTCATGCACCGACGCTAACGGAGGGCCCCGTGCGGCCACCAGAACCGCGGCCGGTCAGCCCCCGGCCGGGCCCGGGCCCGGTTCCCCGACGGGCTCCGGCTCCGGGGAAAGGCCGCGCAGAGCATCCACCAGCGGGGCGAGTTCGGGGGTCCGGGCGGCCTCGTCCAGGGCCAGGCGCAGCACCGTGTCGTGGGTGGGGCGTGCCCGGGCGAGGAGTTCCATCCCGGCGGGGGTGAGTTCGGTGTAGATGCCGCGCCGGTCGTCGGCGCACAGGACCCGGGTGAGCAGGCCCCGGTCCTCCAGCCGGGTGACCAGGCGGGTGGTGGCGCTGTTGGACAGTGCCGCGGCGCGGGCGAGCTGTCGCATCCGCATGTGCCAGCCGTCCTGCCGGTTCAGGGCGTCCATGACGGTGTACTCCACCACGGAGATCCCGTGCTCCGACTGCAGGGCGCGCTCCAGCGCGGTCTCGATCAGTCCGTGGACGGCGGCGAGCGTGCGCCATCCGTGCGCGCGGATCTCTACGGCGTCGTCGGCGATCCCCATGGGCGCCCCATTTCCTCGTGGCTGCTCGCAGATCATCTTAGCTTGCGCATGTAGAGCGCGCGTGCAACTATTTCTGTTGCGCCTGCAACTAGTGCACGCGCAACTAATATCCTCTCCTGGAGTGCTTCTCATGCCACTCGCGCTCTACGCCCTCGCCATCGGGGGCTTCGGGATCGGTCTCACCGAGTTCGTCATCATGGGGCTCCTGCCCGAGGTCGGCGTCGATCTCGGGGTCACCCCCACCGTCGCCGGACACCTCATCTCCGGCTACGCCCTCGCGGTGGCGGTCGGCGGCGTCGGCCTGACCGCACTGCTCAACAGGGTCGACCGCAAACACGCGCTGCTCCTGCTCATGGGCCTGTTCATCGCGGGCAACCTGACCTCCGCGCTCGCACCCGTCTACGAGGCCATGCTCGCCGGGCGCATCCTCGCGGCCCTGTGCCACGGAGCGTTCTTCGGGATCGGCGCGGTCCTGGCCGCCGATCTGGTCCCTGCGCACCGCAGGGCCGCCGCGATCTCGATCATGTTCACCGGACTCACCACCGCCACCGTCCTCGGCGTGCCCTTCGGCACCTTCCTCGGCCAGGCCCTCGGCTGGCGCTCCACCTTCTGGGCCATCACCGCGATCGGTGTGCTCGCCTTCATCGGCATCACCGCCCTGGTCCCGGCCACCCACAGGCCCTCCGCGCGGGCCGGCACCGGTGGCACCGTCCCGGCAGCCCCCGCGCCCCGCCTGCGCGCCGAACTCTCCGCCTTCCGCAGCACCCAGGTCTGGTTCTCCCTGGCCGCCACCGTCCTCGGCTTCGGCGGCATGTTCGGCGGGTTCACCTACATCGCCTTCACCCTCACCGAGGTCAGCGGTTTCCCCGCCACAGCGGTGCCGTGGCTGCTGGTGCTCTTCGGAGTGGGCCTGTTCGCGGGCAACCTTCTCGGCGGCCGCGTCGCCGACCGGAACCCGGGCCGGACGCTCCTGGTGCTCTTCACCCTGCTCACCCTGCTCCTGGCCGCCTTCGCCCTGGTCGCGCACCTCAGGTGGGCCGCCCTGGTGGCGCTGCTGGCCATGGGCTTCCTCGGCTTCGCGACCGTGCCCGGGCTCCAGATGCGCATCATGGGCTTCGCGGCCAAGGCTCCGACGCTGGCCTCGGGCGCCAACATCGCCGCGTTCAACCTCGGCAACGCCCTGGGGGCCTGGGTCGGCGGCCTCGGTCTGGCCGCCGGGCTGGGCTACACCTCGCCGCTGTGGACGGGCGCCCTGATCACCCTGGCGGGGCTGGTCGTGATCGCGGTGGCCGTGCGCCTGCGCGGGGGAGAGTACGCCCCTTCCGAACCGGTTCCGCAGGTAACCGGAACGCGTTGACCTCCCGGCCCGGGGCCCCGGTCAGGCCGACGGGCGGCCCCCGCGCTGGGACAGCCAGATCGCGGACACCACCAGCGCACAACCCCCGAGTTGGCCGGGGGTCACCCGTTCGCCCAGGAAGACGGCGCCCATCGCCACCGCCAGGACCGGCGGCAGCACCAGGACCGCCGCGCCGGTGCTCGCGGACAGCCGGGGCAGGGCCGAACCGATCAGCAGCCAGGTCAGTACCTGTCCGGTCAGCGCCAACAGCGCCAGCCACAGCCACGCCCGCGCGTCCTGGGAGGCCAGGTCGATCCCGCTCCACAGCGCGCCCAGCGCACCGGCCGCCACCGCGGCGGTCGACGTGGAGACGCACACCGGGGTCACCGTGTGTCCGCGTCCGCCGCCGAGCCGGGACAGGAAGAGGTAACCGGCGTAGGCCGTCCCCGCCGCGCAGCCGTAGGCCAGCCCGAGCCACGGGCCGCCCCCGGAGTCCGGGCCCGCAGCACCGCCCGGACCGGCGACCCCGGCGGCCAGGGCCAGACCGGTCAGCATCACCGGCACCGCGACCACGAACCTCAGCGGCGCCCGGTCGCCCAGGAACACCCACGCGAGCAGAGGGAAGACCACCACCTGGACGTTGAGCAGCACGGTCGCCATCCCCGCTCCCACCTGCTGGATGCTCGCCACCCAGAACACGTAGTCCACGCCCAGCAGCAGCCCCGCCGCAGCGTCCAGGCCCACCAGCCGCAGCGCCCGCGGGCCGACCCGGCGGAGTTCGGCCACGGCCATGGGGACCAGCACGAACAGCGCCAGCGCGCACCTCAGGAAGGCCGCGGTGCCCGCGTTGGCCCCGGAGAGTTTGACGAACACACCCGTGGCCGAGGTGCAACCGGAACCGGCCACCGCCAGGACGACGGGGTTCGCCCGGTCCAGTACCGAGCCCTGCCGGGCCGTGCGCTCCGTGTCCGTAGCCGCCATGGCCCCGTCCCCTCCGCGTCCGTCCACCAGGTGCACAACCCAGCCTGACGACCCCGACCAGGAAATAAAAGCGATGTTTTGTCGTCGGTAATCGGTACTGTTTCTTATGTGTTCAGCATCGAACGACTGAGGGCGTTGGCCGCCGTACGGGCCCACGGCTCCATCGCGCGCGCGGCGAGAGCCCTGCACGTGACCCCCTCGGGGATGTCCCAGCAGCTCACCAAGCTGGAGCGGGAGGCGGGCCAGCGCCTGCTCGAACCAGCGGGCCGCACCGTGCGGCTCACCCACGCGGGCCGCGTCCTCGCCGGGCACGCCGACCGGGTGCTCGCCCAGGTCACCGAGGCGCAGGCGGACCTCGCCGACCTCGACCGCCAGATCCTCGGGCCGCTGCGCCTGGGCGGTGTGGGCAGCGCTGTGCGCACCCTGCTCCCGGGTGCGCTGTCCGTCCTTTTGGCCGCGCATCCGCGGCTGACCCCCACCGTGCGCGACGGGGAGGTCGTCTCGCTGCTACCGCCGCTCCTGCGCGGTGAACTGGACCTGATCCTGGCCGAGAGCTGGTCCAGCCGCCCGGTCGCACTACCCGCCGGGGTCCGGACGGTGGAACTCCTGGACGAGAGGGTGTGCCTGGCGCTGCCCCCCGGCCACCCCCTCGGCACCCGGGAGAGCGTGCGCATCGCCGAACTCGGCGGGACCGCCACGGGCGACCCGGTCGGTCTGCCCTGGGCGAGCTGCCCCGCGGGCACCGAACCCTACGAGGCCATCCTCCAGGCCCTGCGTGCCCGGGGAGTGGAACCCGACATCAGGTACAGGCTCGCCGAGATCCCCTCCCAACTGGAACTGGTGGCCTCCGGCCTCGCCGTGGCGCTGGTTCCTGACCTCGGCCGGCGCACCGCCCCCGAGGGGGTCCGGTTCGTGCCCACCGACCCGCCGATCCGCAGGACCATCAGGGCGGTGTGGCGCGCGGACGCCGAAACCCCGGCGGTCCGCGCCTGTGTCACCGCCCTCACCGCCACACCATCCGCTCCAACCCCACTCTCCACCGTGGCCCCACCCGCCACATCCGCGTACACCGAGCCCGCTCCCGCGGAACCGACCACACAAGGAATCATGTGAACACTCCCTGGCACCACCTGCCCATGGCCGCCTTCGACGTCGAGACCACCGGCCTGGACGTGGAGAGCGACCGGATCATCACCGCGGCCCTGTGGCGCATCGACCCCGCGCACGGGACCAAGGAGGTCACCACCTGGTTCGCCGACCCCGGGATCGAGATCCCGGCAGAGGCCGCCGAGATCCACGGCATCACCACCGAACAGGCCCGCGCCCAGGGCCGCCCAGCCGTGGACGTGGTCACCGAGATCGCCGCGGCGCTGGACGCCGTCACCGCCGAGGGGCTGCCCGTGGTGGTCTACAACGCGCCCTACGACCTCACCCTCCTGGACCGCGAACTCGCGCTCCACCGCCCGGGCACCCCCCTGGCCGCGCAGCCCCTGGTGGTGGACCCGCTGGTCCTGGACAAACAGGTGGACACGTTCCGCCGGGGCTCCCGCAAACTGGTCGACGTCTGCGCCCACTACGAGGTCCCCCTGCCCCGGGAGGAGGCTCACGGGGCCGCCGCCGACGCCCTGGCCTCGGCCCGGCTCGCCTGGCGGATCGCCGCGACCAACCCAGAAATCGCGCAGATGTCCGCCGTGGACCTGCACGCCGCCCAGGTCAAGTGGAAGGCCGAACAGGCCGCCAGCTTCCAGGAGTACCTGCGGCGCAGGAACCCCGAAGCGGTGGTCGACGGTTCCTGGCCGCTGGTACCCGCCGCCACCTGACCCCGACCGCCCGGGCCCCGCAGCGCTTCCGGCCGGGGCCGAGAGGCGGTGGGGCGGTCCGGGCGCGAAGGAACCGAGGCGCAGACGGGGCGCGCGCAGGAAGGGAGCGGGACATACGAAAAAAGGGAACACCCAAAGGTGTTCCCGTCTTTCCTGTGCCCCCTGGAGGATTCGAACCTCCGCACCCGGCTCCGGAGGCCGGTGCTCTATCCCCTGAGCTAAGGGGGCGCGCTGCTGCGTGAACAACTGTAGCAGGGGTTCCGGGATGCTCGTGCACTCTTTTGTGGCACGCACCGGCAGACCCCGGCCGATGCCGGATTCCAGTGGTGCCGCCGCGCCCCACGGCGGTAGTGTCACGGGCGTGAACGCCCTTCCCGTACGGGTTCTCGTCGTCGAGGACGACGAGGTGATCCGCGAACTGATCCGCCTCAACCTCGAACTTGAGGGGTTCGAGGTGTTCACCGCCATGGACGGCCAGGACTGCCTGGAGCGGGTCGGGCACATCGCCCCCGATGTCATCACCATGGACGTGATGATGCCCAGACTCGACGGCTGGACCACGGTCGAACGCCTCCGCGCCGACGGCTACGACCGCCGCATCATCATGGTCACCGCCCGCGCGCAGGCGGACGACCGCAGACGCGGGGAACGGATCGGCGTCGACGACTACCTGACCAAGCCCTTCGACCCCGACGAACTGGTCGACCTCATCCGGGCCCTGCACGGGAAGGGTGACGGCGGAATCGGGGGAGCGGCGTGACCCCACGGAGGCTGGAGGCGGTCGTCCGCCGCGCCGCCGTGCGAGCCTTCGGCCTCGC
Source organism: Nocardiopsis moroccensis (assembly GCF_055763695.1). NCBI lineage: Bacteria > Bacillati > Actinomycetota > Actinomycetes > Streptosporangiales > Nocardiopsidaceae > Nocardiopsis > Nocardiopsis moroccensis. The sequence goes on from NZ_CP199747.1 coordinate 6,116,950, forward strand.
CGAGGCCGACGTCCCCTTCGTCTGGCCGCGCTGCGACCACGCCGTGGAGGGCGCGGACGCCGCCGTCGCCCTGGCCCCGCGTCTGGTCGGCCGGGTCCGCGGCGAACTGCCCAGGGACGCGGAGGGCACCCACCGGGCCGTGGTCTGCGGGCGAATCGTCGCCCAGATCAGCGCCATGGCCGAGGAGGGCGAGTCCGACGCCGGATTCGCCCGGATCGTTTCGGACAAGCGCGGTTTCGCCCACTTCACCCTCACCTGCGAACAGCGCCGCGGCCTTCTGCGCGCCGCGGCCGACGGCCCCCGCTTCCTCACCGGCCGGGCCTGGACCGGAGCGGGGGAGTGGCCCCGCTCCGAGCTGCACGAGGCGGGCCCCCTCGCCCAGGCCCGCCGCTACGCCCGCGCCGACGCCCGGGCGCGGATCGCCATGGCCGTGGGCGTACCCGCCCCGCCTCCGGGCCCCGTCGGCGAGGTCTCCTGGCGCGACCGCTACCTGGACACCGACCGCACCGGGCTGTTCACCCCCGCCGGCCGCCTGCTCGGCAGGGTCGGTGAGGACAGCGCCCGTGTCGCCTTCTGCCGCTCGGTCCCCGAACACCCCAAGGAGAACGAGACCACCGGCCGCGGCCTGCCCGTGCTGCCCTCCGCGGAGAACCCCGGGGCCTGGTCCCGGCTCACCGACGCCAACCCCGCCTTCCGGTTGCGCTACGCCCATGCCCACGCCCTGAGCAGTCTCCGGTGGGCGGCCCAGGGCACCGCCGCCGAAGCGCGTGAGTGCCGTCATGCACACGGGGCCGGGGTTCGCGGACTCCTCTTCGACGGCCCCAGTGTCCTGGACACCGCTGCCCGCCGAGAGGAACCCCATATCCTGGTCAGATACCTGGAGGCGCTGACCAGTGCCTACGATGAGTGGCGGACGGCTTCCACTGCCGGGGCCGGACCGGCGTCGGAAGCGGAACCGACGCGGGCCGCCCTCGACCCGGCGCTGCCCGCCGCCGTCGCCGGTGTGCTCGGCACCGGCCTCTTCCTGCTCGGGGTGTCAGCGCCCACAAGGCTGTAGACGCCCCGCTGTCGCGGACCCGTTGGACGAGCCCAATCCCCGTGTTCCGATCGTCTTGGTGGACAATGGACCCGGGTGCGCCCCGCGGAGCGGTCGGCGCCGCCGGCGCGGACCCCGTGCCGCCGACCGTCCGTCTCCACAGCAGAGCCACGACACAGCACAGCCAGACGTACCGAAGTCCCAGCCGAAAGACCGTCATGAGCCGCTACGCCCACCCCGCCGGATCCCGCCACGCGGAGGTCCTGCCGGAGGAAAACCCGCCGCTGCCGCCCGAGGACCTCAACACTCTGGACCCGCGGGTCTGGCCCGCCACCGCGCACCGTTCGGACGGTGAGGTCACCATCGGCGGTGTCGGCGTGCGCGCCCTCGCCGCCGAGTACGGTACGCCGCTCTTCGTCATGGACGAGGAGGACTTCCGGACCCGCGCCCGCGACTACTCCACCGCCTTCGCCGACGCCGACGTCTACTACGCGGGCAAGGCCCTGCTGACCAAGGCCGTCGCCCGCTGGGTCGTCGAGGAGGGGCTCAAGCTCGACGTGTGCTCCGGCGGTGAGCTGGCCGTGGCCCTGGCCGCCGGGGTCCCCACGGATCGCATCGCCATGCACGGCAACAACAAGTCGGTGGCCGAGCTGCGCCGTGCCGTCGAGGTCGGGGTCGGACGGATCATCCTGGACTCCCTCGACGAGATCGACCGCCTGGAGTCGGTGGCCGCCGAGTACGGCGCCCGCCCCAAGGTGCTCATCCGGGTCACCACCGGCGTGGAGGCGCACACCCACGAGTTCGTCGCCACCGCGCACGACGACCAGAAGTTCGGCTTCGCGCTGAGCACGGGTGCGGCCGCCGAGGCGGTCCGCCGCGTCCTCGCCGCCGAACACCTGGACCTGGTCGGCCTGCACTCGCACATCGGTTCGCAGATCTTCGACACCTCGGGCTTCGAGGTCGCCGCCCGGCGGGTCACCCGGTTCCTCACCCGGATCCACGAGGAACTCGACGTCACCCTCGCCGAACTCGACCTCGGCGGCGGCCTGGGCATCGCCTACACCTCCGGTGACGACCCGCTCGACCCCAAGACCATCGCCGCCGGCCTCACCGCCATCGTGCGCCGCGAGTGCCAGGAGGCGGGTCTGCCCATGCCGCGTATCGCGGTGGAGCCCGGACGCGCCGTCGCCGGCCCGGCCGGGGTCACCGTCTACGAGGTCGGCACCGTCAAGGACGTCGAGGGCATCCGCACCTACGTCAGCGTCGACGGCGGTATGAGCGACAACATCCGCACCGCCCTGTACGGATCCGAGTACACCAGCCAGCTGGTGTCCCGGGAGAGCGACGCCGAGCCGATGCTCTCCCGTCTGGTCGGCAAGCACTGTGAGAGCGGTGACATCATCGTGCACGACCTCTACCTGCCGGCCGACCTGCGGCCGGGCGACCTGGTGGCGGTCGCCGCCACCGGCGCCTACTGCTACTCCATGGCGAGTAACTACAACCACCTGCCCCGCCCCGCCATGGTGGCGGTCAGGGACGCGAACGTACGGGTGATCGTGCGCAGGGAGAACGAGGAGGACCTCCTCCGCCTCGACGTAGGCTGAACCGTCCGCCCCGCGGGTGCCGCACCGGTGCCCGGCAAGGTCGGACACGAGAGAAGTGGGAGTCACGCCCAAATGGCGATGAAGGTGGCGCTGCTCGGATGCGGCGTTGTGGGTTCGGAAGTCGTCCGCCTGGTCAACGAGCAGTCCGAGGAACTGGCCGCGCGGATCGGCACGCCGATCGAGATCGGCGGCATCGCGGTCCGCCGGCTGGACCGCGACCGCGGTGTCGACCCGGCGCTGCTGACCACCGACGCCACGGCGCTGGTCACCCGCCCGGACATCGACGTCGTGGTGGAGGTCATCGGCGGGATCGAACCGGCCCGTTCGCTGATGCTCGCCGCGATCAAGGCGGGCAAGTCCGTGGTGACGGCCAACAAGGCCCTGCTCGCGGAGGACGGACAGACACTCCAGGCCGCGGCCCGCGACGCCGGGGTCGACCTGTACTACGAGGCGTCCGTGGCGGGTGCGATCCCGCTGCTGCGCCCGCTGCGCGACTCCCTCGCCGGGGACAGGGTCAACCGGGTCCTGGGTATCGTCAACGGCACCACGAACTACGTCCTGGACCGGATGGACTCCCTCGGGGCCGGGTTCTCCGAGTCCCTGGAGGAGGCCCAGACCCTCGGGTACGCCGAGGCCGACCCGACCGCCGACGTCGAGGGCTTCGACGCCGCGGCCAAGGCCGCGATCCTGGCCCGGCTGGCCTTCCACACCCAGCGGGTCACCGCGGCCGACGTCCACCGTGAGGGGATCACGGGGGTCTCGGCCGCCGACATCGCCAGCGCCCGGGCGATGGGTTGTGTCGTCAAGCTCCTGGCGATCTGCCAGCGCTCGCAGGACGGCGACTCGGTGGGCGTGCGCGTCCACCCGGTGATGCTGCCGGTCGAGCACCCGCTGGCCAGCGTCAAGGAGGCATACAACGCGGTGTTCGTCGAGGCGGAGTCCGCCGGGCGCCTCATGTTCTACGGCGCCGGCGCGGGGGGCACCCCCACGGCCAGCGCGGTCCTGGGCGACATGGTGGCCGTGGCCCGCAACCGCCTCGCCGACACCTCGGTGGGTGAGGGCGGCCACGACACCGGTCTGCCGGTGCACGACATGGGCAGGACCATTACCAGCTACCACGTGTCGTTGGACGTGGCCGACCGGCCCGGTGTGCTCTCCAAGGTCGCCGAGATCTTCGCCGACCACGGGGTGTCCATCAAGAACGTGCGCCAGGAGGGCACGGGGGACGACGCCCAGCTCGTGCTGGTCAGCCACCCCGCACCCGACGCCGCGCTCAGCAGCACCGTCGAGGAGCTCAGCCGGCACCCGATGGTCCGCGAGGTGGCCAGCGTGATGCGGGTGGAGACCTTCCAGGAGTAGCCGGCCGATCCGGGGTCCGTGCCCTGACACGGACCCCGGGGTCCATATAGTGAGAAAGATGTGCCCGGGATGCAAGACGACTCGGGCAGGGTCGTAGACTCGTAGCTGGTGGGGACGGAACGCCTTCGCGACGCCCCACCCGCATCCATCGCGCGTCAAGCGAAACCGAATCCACCCGAAAGGGACACCGTCGTGAGCATGGCACGGGCGTGGCGAGGCATCGTCGAGGAGTACCGCGACCGCCTTCCCGTCAACGAGAACACCCCCGTCGTCACCCTCCAGGAGGGCGGCACCCCCCTGCTGCCTGCCACGCGCGTATCCGAGCTCACGGGCTGCGAGGTCTTCCTCAAGGTCGAGGGCCTCAACCCCACCGGTTCGTTCAAGGACCGCGGGATGACCATGGCCATCACCAAGGCCGCCGAGGACGGCGCCAAGGCGGTCATCTGCGCCTCCACCGGCAACACCAGCGCCAGTGCCGCCGCCTATGCCATCCGTGCGGGCATGACCTGCGCCGTGCTGGTGCCCCAGGGCAAGATCGCGATGGGCAAACTCGCCCAGGCACTCGTGCACGGAGCCCGGCTGCTCCAGGTCGACGGCAACTTCGACGACTGCCTCGAACTGGCGCGCAAGCTCAGCGTCGACTACCCGGTCGCCCTGGTGAACTCGGTCAACCCCTACCGTCTCCAGGGGCAGAAGACCGCGGCCTTCGAGATCGTGGACGCCCTCGGCGACGCACCGGACATCCACTGCATCCCGGTCGGCAACGCCGGCAACATCACCGCCTACTGGATGGGCTACACCGAGTACGCCCAGGACGGGGTCTCCACCAGGGCCCCCAGGATGCTCGGCTTCCAGGCCAGTGGTTCGGCACCCATCGTCAACGGCGCCCCGGTCACCAGCCCCAGCACCATCGCCACCGCGATCCGCATCGGCAACCCGGCCTCCTGGAAGCTCGCCGAGCAGGCCCGGGACGAGTCCGGCGGCCTCATCGACAAGGTCACCGACCGCCAGATCATGGCCGCCTACAAGCTTCTCGCCGCCGAGGAGGGCGTGTTCGTCGAACTCGCCTCCGCCGCGAGTGTGGCGGGGCTCCTCCAGGCCGTCGAGTCCGGGCAGGTCCCCAAGGGCAGCCGGATCGTGTGCACCGTGACCGGAAACGGCCTCAAGGACCCCGACTGGGCGCTGGCCGGAGCCTCCTCCGCCACCACCGTCCCCGTCGACGCCCAGGCCGCCGCCAAGGCCCTCGACCTCGCCTAGCCGCACTCCGGGATGCTCTTGCCCCCCAGAAGCGGGATCGGCGTCGAGACCGCCTCCGGGAGCAGGACCATCGCCTGTATGGAGCACATCGTGACCTCACCTCGCCCCGACCGGGTGTCCGTCCGGGCCCCGGCCACCAGCGCCAACCTCGGGCCGGGCTTCGACGCCCTCGGGTTGGCCGTCCAGCTGTACAACGAGTTCGACGCCGCGGTCCGCGACGACGGCGAACTCCGCATCCGGGTCGAGGGGGAGGGCGCGGGCGAGGTACCGCTCGACCGGCGCCACCTGGTCGTCCGGGCCATGGCCGAGGCCTTCGACCGGGCCGGCGAGAAGCTGCCCGGCCTGGACCTGCGCTGTGTCAACCGCATCCCGCACGCCCGGGGCCTGGGCTCGTCCTCCTCCGCGATCGTCGGCGGGGTCGCCGCGGCCGCGGCCCTGCTGGGCCGTACCGGGCCCGACGGCGGCCCGGATCGGGACTGGATCTACCAGGTCGCCGCGGACATCGAGGGCCACCCGGACAACGTGGCCCCCTGTGTCCACGGCGGGTACACCGTCGCCTACCGGGACGGCGGTTCCTGGGGCGTCGCCCGGCTCACCCCGGACCGGCGGATCCTGCCCGTGCTGTGCGTACCGGGATGGCGACTGTCCACCGAACGCGCCCGCGGGCTCCTTCCCGAGACCGTCTCCCACGCCGACGCGGCCTTCAACGCCGGCCGCGCCGCGCTGATGACGGCGGCCGTTTGTGGCCAACCCGGATCCCTGTACGCGGCCACCGAGGATCGGCTACACGAGGCCTACCGCGCCCCGGCCATGCCCCGCACCCTCGAGCTCATCGGTGACCTGCGCGAACACGAGAAACTCCCGGCCGTCGTCTCCGGCGCGGGTCCCACCGTGCTCGTGCTGTGCTCCGTGGCCTCGGGGGCGGCGACGGAGGATTCGCCGGAAATCACCCGACAGGTTGATTCGATCCGTCAGCGGGCGGGTAATGATTGGGACGTACGCCCCCTGCACATCGAGCCGGCGGGGGTGCGGACCCCATCTCCCCATCCGTAGCATCTGTGTCGAGGAATAGCCGTGGCCTCTGGTGATGTTAGGCTGGGTGAAGCACCAGATGCCCCGTTGCGGGGCGTGTGCTCATCCGCCACAACGGCTTCCGCGTCCCATACTCCGGCGGTCCGATCTCTCGACCTGTCGGAAGCGGTGGCCAAAGTGTCGAGTCCGCGGTTTCACCGCGACTGTGCCCACGTCTGCGAAGTCCGCTCCTCCTCGGATGAGCGTGTCACCACGGTGGACGGGCATCACCTCCGAGCCATCCGCCCCGACGTCTGGCTGTACCCAGAGCCCGCCGCGATTGGGTAGGGGACCGTTTTCGCCGGTTTCCGACATCCACGTGGGGCACGCCCTACCCGGCCCCTGCCGGTTCGCACCACCGGGCCGGCCGCTCAAGCAAACCGCTGACGGCCGAAGCCCGCTCCTTGGGAAGGACCCTTAGTGAGCGACACCACCGAACTCCGAACGGACGCGGCGGTCGACAGCAAGAAGAGCGCTGACGCCTCCTCGGAGGCCGGCGAAGCCGCGACTGCCCCACGGTCCCGCGCGGCCTCGCGCGGTACCGGGCTCGCCGCCCAGAAGCTCCCCGAGCTCCAGAAGCTCGCGTCGAGCATGGGTATCACCGGCACGGGGCGCATGCGCAAGAGCGATGTGATCGCTGCGATCGAGGCCAAGCAGGGCGGCCCGGTAGGCCCGGTCAGCAGCCCTGGGAAGGCCAAATCAGCAAAGAAAGCCGACACCGCTCCCAAGGCCGGTAAGGTCGAGGGAACTGACGGCCCGGCCGAAGCCCAGTCTCCCGCCAAGTCGGGCACGGACGAGGCCCCGCGCAAAAGCGCGGGTGAGCGGTCGTCGGACCAGGCCGTGACCGAGACCCAGGGTGGGAAGGGTGACAAGCCCTCCCGTAACCGCCGCTCGTCCCGCAGGCGCGGCGACGAGTCCGGTGAACAGCCCCGCTCGGACGGCACCGACTCCTCAACCTCCGCGAGCAGCGTGACCAAGACATCCAGCACCCCCCAGAAGAACGGCCCCGACTCCGAGGACCGTGACACCAGGTCCGGGCAGGGTCGCGAGCGCCAGCGCAACCGTCGCAACCGCAACCGCGGCGGTGACGACCAGAACTCGAACAACAACTCCGATCGCCAGCAGGGCGGCGGCCAGAATCAGGGCCGTGGCAACAACAACAACGACGACGACGACTTCGGTGGTGGCCGCCGGCGGGGACGCCGCCGGGACCGCCGGGACCGCCGCGGCGGACGCGGTGGCGGCCAGGAACAGGAACCGGTGATCGGTGAGGACGACGTCCTGCTGCCGGTCGCGGGCATCCTGGACATCCTGGACAACTACGCCTTCGTCCGCACCACCGGTTACCTGCCCGGACAGAGCGACGTCTACGTCTCTCTGGCCCAGGTGCGCAAGCACGGTCTGCGCAAGGGCGACCACATCGTCGGTGCGGTCCGCCAGCCCCGTGACGGTGAGCGGCGCGAGAAGTTCAACGCGCTGGTGCGCCTGGACTCGGTCAACGGCATGTCGCCGGACCAGGCCCGGGGGCGCCAGGAGTTCTCCAAGCTCGTCCCGCTCTACCCGCAGGAGCGCCTGCGTCTGGAGACCGAGCCGAACATCCTCACCACGCGCATCATAGATCTCGTCGCGCCCATCGGTAAGGGCCAGCGCGGGCTCATCGTCTCGCCCCCCAAGGCGGGCAAGACGATGGTGATGCAGGCGGTCGCCAACGCGATCACCGAGAACAACCCCGAGTGCTACCTGATGGTGATCCTGGTCGACGAGCGACCGGAAGAAGTCACCGACATGCAGCGCACGGTCAAGGGTGAGGTCATCCACTCGACCTTCGACCGCCCGGCCGAGGACCACACGGTCGTCGCCGACCTGGCGATCGAGCGCGCCAAGCGGCTCGTGGAGATGGGCATGGACGTGGTGGTCCTGCTCGACTCCATCACCCGCCTGGGCCGCGCCTACAACCTGGCCGCGCCCGCCAGCGGACGCATCATGTCCGGTGGTGTGGACTCCACCGCCCTCTACCCGCCGAAGCGCTTCTTCGGTGCGGCCCGCAACATCGAGGGCGGCGGCTCGCTGACCATCCTGGCCACCGCACTGGTCGAGACGGGTTCGCGCGCCGACGAGGTGATCTTCGAGGAGTTCAAGGGCACCGGCAACATGGAGCTCAAGCTCAACCGGTCCCTGGCGGACAAGCGGATCTTCCCGGCCGTGGACGTGGACGCCTCCAGCACCCGTAAGGAGGAGATCCTGATGTCGCCGGAGGAGCTGAACGTCGTCTGGAAGCTCCGCCGGGTGCTGCACGCCCTCGACACCCAGCAGGCCATCGAACTGCTTCTGGACAAGATGAAGGAGTCCAAGAGCAACGCCGAGTTCCTGATGCAGATCCAGAAGACCACGGTGGGACCCGAGCGCTAGGGCCCCGCCCGGCAGGGCGCGTGTCCGCAGGGCACGCGTCGGCCGTGGCCCGCCGCAGCACGGGCCACGAGGTCCCGCGGGAACGAAGTGAGGGCACCCTCCCCGCCCGGGGAGGGTGCCCTCACCCGTTCCGGGGCGAGACCCGCAGGCCTCGCCGTGCCGTCCCGGGAGGCGGGTGGGACGGGTCCGGGAATAGGTACTGGTCCCGGCATGGTTGTGGGTCTGGCAAACTGGTACCAGGGAACGGCCGTCCTCCCGCCCGGGAGAGCACGCCGCCCTCTTACCTGGATCGCCGCGGCACCGGTTCGCGCATGGTCAACGAACACCGCCCCACCCCCGACGGTGGTGCGGTCGTCATGCGTCCGGCGGTCGCGCCCTGAGAAGGAGAACACACATGCAGGCCGACATTCACCCCACGTACGTCCCGACCGAGGTGACCTGCACCTGCGGGGCCAAGTTCGTCACCCGGAGCACGAACCCCGAGGGCCGGGTGCGCGCCGACGTGTGCTCCGAGTGCCACCCGTTCTACACCGGTAAGCAGAAGATTCTCGACACCGGTGGCCGGGTCGCCCGCTTCGAGAAGCGCTTCGGCAAGCGCAAGTAGCGCTGCCCTTCGTCCGGCGGCGCCGCCTCCTCTCGGGGGCGGTCGGCGTCGCCGGGCCAGGCCCCCTTGAACTGGGGAGACGGACAGGGCGAGCGAACAGACGGGAACGTGGGAAAGTGAAGCTGGACGACCTTCTTGGGGAGTACTACGAGCTGGAACAACAGCTCGCCGACCCCGAGGTGCACGCCAACCAGGCCAAGGCGCGCACGCTGGGCAAGCGCTACTCACAGCTCACCCCGATCATCGAGGCCTACCGTCAGCTCAAAGAAGTCGAGAACGACATCGACGCCGCGCGTGAGCTCGCCGTCGAGGACTCCTCCTTCACGGAGGAGGCCGACCGGCTGACCGAGGAGGCCGAGCAGCTCACCGAGCGCCTGCGCGTCCTGCTGGTCCCGCGCGACCCCGCCGACGACAAGAACCTCATCATGGAGGTCAAGGCCGGCGAGGGCGGCGAGGAGTCCGCCCTGTTCGCGAGCGACCTCGTCCGCATGTACCTGCGCTACGCCGAGCGCCAGGGGTGGAAGACCGAGGTCATCGACGCCACCCACTCGGATCTGGGCGGCTACAAGGACATCACGATCGCCTTCAAGAACAAGGGCACCCCCGAACCCGGTGCGGGCGTGTGGCCCATGCTCAAGTTCGAGGGCGGCGTCCACCGGGTGCAGCGCGTTCCGGTCACCGAGTCCCAGGGCCGCATCCACACCTCCGCCGCCGGGGTCCTCGTGGTCCCCGAGGCCGAGGACATCGAGGTCGTCATCAACGACAACGACCTGCGGATCGACGTCTATCGCTCCTCCGGCCCCGGCGGTCAGAGCGTCAACACCACCGACTCCGCGGTCCGGATCACACACGTGCCGACCGGCATCGTGGCCTCCTGCCAGAACGAGAAGAGCCAGCTCCAGAACAAGGAGCAGGCCATGCGCATCCTGCGCTCCCGCCTCTACGCCGAGGCCCAGGCCAGCGCGGACGCCGAGGCCTCCGCCGAGCGCAGGAGCCAGGTCCGCACCGTGGACCGTTCCGAGCGCGTGCGCACCTACAATTTCCCGGAGAACCGCATCTCCGACCACAGGGTCGGCTACAAGGCCTACAACCTCGACCAGGTCCTCGACGGGGAACTGGACGGTGTGGTCAAGGCCCTGGTGGACGCGGACACCAAGGAAAGGCTCGAAGCCGCCCAATCATGAACTTCCTGCTCGACGAGGTCGCCCGTGCCACGCTGAGGCTCGCGGAGGCTGGCGTGGCCTCACCCCGTACGGACGCCGAGGAACTCGCGGCGTTCGTGCACGGTGTCCGTCGAGGGGAAATCCACACCGTCGCCGACGCCGACTTCGACGCGCGTTACTGGGAGTGCGTCTCCCGCCGTGAGGCGCGCGAGCCCCTCCAGCACATCACCGGGCGCGCCTACTTCCGCTACCTGGAACTCCAGGTGGGTCCGGGTGTCTTCGTCCCCAGGCCGGAGACCGAGATCATGGTCGACTGGGCGATCGAGACCCTGCGCGCGATGGACGTGGCCGACCCCCTCGTGGTCGACCTCGGCACCGGCTCCGGCGCCATCGCGATCTCCATCGCCCAGGAGGTCCCGCGCTCGCGGGTGCACACCGTCGAGATCGACCCCGGGGCCCTGAAGTGGGCCCGCCGCAACATCGACGCCAGCGGGCACGCCGACCGCGTCACCTCCCACCAGGGCGACATGCGCACCGCCCTGCCCGAGCTGAACGGCCGCGTCGACCTGCTCATCAGCAACCCGCCCTACGTCCCCACCGACGAGGCGGGCGCGATCCCGCCCGAGGTGCGCGACTACGACCCGGCGCCCGCGCTGTGGTCGGGCGAGGACGGCCTGGACATGATCCGCGCCCTGGAGGGGGTCGGCCGCAGGCTGCTCCGCCCCGGCGGCGCCATGGCCGTGGAACACCATGACGGTCAGGGCATCGACATCCCCTGGCTGTTCCCCGAGGACAAGGGTTGGCGCGACGTCCTCAACCGCAAGGACATGGCCAGGCGCGACCGCTTCGTGGTCATGCGCCGGGCCGAGGACGAGGGTTAGCGCCGTCCGCCCCCGCCCCATCCCCAGCGCCGGACCGACAGCCCCGTCCGGCCGACCCGCACGAGATTGAGGTGAACGCAGGTGAGCCGCATCTACGACTGCGCGGACGAGACCGCCCGCAGGGACGGCATCGCCGACGCCGCGTCCGCGGTACGCCGAGGCGACCTTGTGGTGCTGCCCACGGACACCGTGTACGGCATCGGCACCGACGCCTTCAGCCCGAAGGCCGTGGCCAACCTCCTGGAGACCAAGGGGCGGGGCCGGGACATGCCGCCACCGGTCCTGGTGGGATCGATCCGGGCCGCCACCGCGCTCATCGACGACCTGGGCAACCACGGCCGCGACCTGATGGAGGAGTTCTGGCCCGGACCGCTCACCCTGGTGTGCACCGCCACCCCCAGCCTGTCCTGGGACCTGGGTGACACCAAGGGCACCGTGGCCGTGCGGATGCCGATGGACCCGGTGGCCCTCGAACTCCTCAAGGAGACCGGGCCGATGGCGGTGAGCAGCGCCAACAAGTCCGGACAGCCCGCCGCGGCCACCGCGGGGGAGGCGATCGAGCAGCTCGGGGACGAGGCCGTCGCGGTCTACCTCGACGGCGGCGAGAGCGAGAGCCCGGTGGCCTCCACCATCGTCGACCTCACCTACGCGGTCCCGCGGGTGCTGCGCTCCGGAGCGATCTCCATCGAGCGGTTGCGCGCGGTCTGCGGCACCGTGATCGGGGAGCTGCGCAAGGGCCGAGCCAAGCCCCGGAAGGCCGAGGACGAGGACGCCGAGGCCGCGGACGGCTCCGGAACCGCCCAGGCGGCCCAGTCGGGCGCGGGGGAGTCCGAGATCGTCGAGTCCGGGTCCACCGAGTCCGGGGACGTGAAGACCGGGGGCACCGGGACCGACGCGACCGGGTCCGGCACCGCGGAGGCGGAGCGGGCCGGTACCGAACCGGAGGCCGACGGGCCCGAGGGCACAGACCGCTCCAAGAGCTAGAGGGGTCAGGCCGTGCGGGAGTACGCGCTCACCTTCGTCATCGCGGCAGCGGTGACCTACCTGCTCGTCCCGTTGGTGCGCCGACTGGCCATCGCCTTCGGCGCCGCACCCCCGGTGCGCGACCGCGACGTGCACACCGAACCCATTCCCCGGCTGGGCGGTCTGGCGATCTACGGCGGGTTCGCGGCGGCGCTGCTGATCTCGGCACAGCTGCCGCACCTGCAGAACGTGTTCGTCGCCAAAACCTGGATCGGCCTGCTGCTGGCGGGTGGCCTCATCACGGCCATCGGTGTCGTCGACGACCGGTGGGGGATGGACGCCCTGAGCAAACTGGCCGGTCAGGTGGCGGCGGCGGGCATCCTGGTCTCGCAGGGCGTGCAGCTGTTGTGGCTGCCGCTGCCCGGGACCCAGCTGTCCCTGGGGCCCTGGCTGGGGGCGATGGTCTCGATCCTGCTCATCGTGGTGACCATCAACGCGGTCAACTTCGCGGACGGCCTGGACGGCCTCGCCGCGGGCATCGTCGGCATCTCGTCCCTGGCCTTCTTCGCGTACTACTACGTGGTCGCGGTCGAGCAGGGTTTCGTCCGCCAGTCCTACCCCGCGATGATCGCCATCATCCTGGCCGGGACCTGCGCGGGCTTCCTCTTCCACAACTTCCACCCGGCCCGGGTGTTCATGGGCGACACCGGGTCGATGCTCCTGGGGCTGCTGCTGACCTCGATCACCATCACGGTGACCGGCCAGTTCGACGCCAACACCGCCCGGGAGGAGTTCAACTCCTCCGGTCTGGTGGTCTTCCTGCCGATCGCGCTGCCCCTGCTGGTGATCGCGCTGCCGCTGTCCGACCTGGTCCTGGCGGTCCTGCGCCGGACCCTGGCGGGGAAGTCGCCCTTCGCCCCCGACCGGGGCCACCTCCACCACCGTCTTCTCGACATGGGGCACACCCACACACGTGCGGTGCTGCTGATGTACCTGTGGGCCGGGATCGTCGCCTTCGCCGCGGTGGCGCTGTCCATCTTCGACTCCGCGTTCATCGTTTTGACGGTCACGCTGCTGGTGGCCACCTGTGCGGTCGGTCTCATCGCCCTACCGCGACTCCGCCGTCGCGGACTGTTGCCCTGGGGCCGAAAGAGGGCGGCGGGGAAGAAGGCGGATCACCATCCGTCAACCGATGGATAAATGCCTGGTCACGTTCGGGACGGAGGTCCTCTCCGGGATGTCGAATGTGCGCTGGTGCGAAGGTCGAGGCAAGTGTGGTCAAGGTGACACAAGGCCCGAAGGCGCCCGGGAACGGGTCTTTCGTGAGGCGTTAAGGTCGCGTTAAGGAACCCCTGGATTTGGCACCAAAAACCTTGTGATAGCTTTCACGAGCAGGTACCCACTGAACCCCACGGAGCTTCGTCATGCAGGAACACGACGCCCGGATTCTCCGCGGCGCCGCGCTTCCGAGCGCCGCGTGCGGGGTCCTGGCCATTGCGGTCTCGGCCCTCTTCGCGGGCACTGCCGGAGCTTTGAGCTCAGCTCTCGCGGTCGCGATCGTCCTCGCGTGCTTCGGCCTGGGGCAGTGGGCGGTCATCATGGTGACCCGCCGGAACAAGGACCTGTTCCTCGCCGCGAACCTCCTCGGCTTCGTCGTCAAGATGGCGCTGCTGGGTGTTCTCCTGGTGACCCTCGGGCGCAGCCCCCTCATCACGGACCTGAGCAACAACGCCTTCGTCTACAGCGCGTTGGCCGTCGTTCTGGTCTGGCTGGGCGGGCAGACCTGGGCCACCTCCAAGGCGAAGATCCTGCACGTGGAGCCGAACGAGAGTTCGGAGAACACGTGATGGGGTGCCCCGCCGCGGCCCGTCGGAACGGGCGTAATAACCTGTTCCACGGCAGGCGGACGGCCATGTCCCAGCCAAGCCCCACATGCTATATTCCGGAGCGAGATGAGCAGCGAACCCACCGAGAAGAAGGACTCCAGCGCGCCCCCGGCGCCACGCGAGGCCGACGGCTGGGCGCTCTTCTCCACTCTGCTCGCGGGTGTGCTCCTGTGGAGCGCGGTCGGCTGGGGCGCGGACAGGCTCCTGGGCTTCCAGGCACTCTTCCTGCCGATCGGGGCCGTTCTCGGCATGGTCGGGGCGATCTACCTGATCGTCGTCAAGACGCGCCAGGCCTGAAGCACCCCCTTAGTCCCGCGTCGCCCATCGCGCGACGACGCTGCAGTAACAACCATCAACGAGGCTTTCTTGCGTCACGACGAAAGGATTCGCCGTGAGTGCTGACGTGCGCATTCTCGCGGCCGAACCGGGTTGCCATCTCTTCGGTGACAACGGTTGCGGGTTCGAGGCCCCCACCATCGGGATGTTCTTCCCGGAGCCGTGGTACACCGGTATCCCCGGCAGCGCTGGCATCGACCTGTACCTGGTTCTGTTGCTCGTCGCGGTCGGTGCCGTCCTGCTTCTGTGGTCGTGGTTCAGCAAGAAGCTGAGCCTCGTCCCCGGCCGCAGGCAGAGTGTCGGCGAGATGCTGGTCCTGTTCATCCGGGACAACATCACCCGACCCACCATGGGTGCCAAGGGCGACAGCTTCATCCCGTTCATGACGGGCATCTTCACGCTCATCCTGGCCATGAACTTCACCGGGCTGATCCCGGGCATGATTCCGGTCAACAGCAACCTCGCCTTCACGGCGATGTTCGCACTGGTCATCTACGTGATGACCATCGTGATCGGTGTCCGCAACCAGGGCGGCTGGGGCTACTTCAGGAACCAGATCTTCCCGCCCGGGATGCCCAAGCCGATCTACGTCCTGGTCACCCCGATCGAGATCCTCTCGGTCTTCCTCATCCGTCCGGTGACGCACGCCCTGCGTCTGTTCGCGACCATGTTCGCGGGCAGTCTGCTGCTGGCCGTGTTCGCCTACGGCGGCTGGTACATGCTCAACCTGACGGCGGAGCCCCTGCTGGCCGGCGTCTCGGTGCTCTACTCGGGCGCCGCGCTGCTCGGCTACATCGCCTTCTTCGTCTTCGAGATCGTGATCATGCTCATCCAGGCCTTCGTCTTCACCCTCCTGGCGAGCCTGTACATCAACCAGTCGCTCGAAGCGGCTCACTAGACCCCCTCCGCGTTCCCCCGGCCCCCCGGTCGGACCAGGGACGAGGAGTGCTTCAGACCCGTCCACACCGGCGAACTGACCAATTGCGTACCGCAACGCCGGACGTCGAGTAAAGGGAAACACAATGGACATCGCTGCGATCACCGGCAACATCAACACCATCGGTTACGGCATCAGCGTCATCGGCGCCGGTATTGGTGTCGGTATCGTCTTCGGTCTCGGTATGCAGGCCATCGCCCGCCAGCCCGAGGCCCGCGGCCCGCTGCAGACCAACATCTACCTTGGTTTCGCCCTGATTGAGGCCCTGGCGATTCTGGGCTTCGTGCTCGCCTTCGCGGCCCCGACCGGCGCCTAGTCGGAGATTGCCAACCGTTTTCTGATGGCAACTGACGCGAAGGAGGGCTGACCATGTTGGTGGAGTTGGCAGCCGAGTACAACATTCTGCGGATCGACTGGGTGAAGTTCACCTTCGGTGCGATCGCGCTCGCCGTGATCTACTTCTTTGTGGTCCGCAAGGCGGTCCCGAGGGTGATGAAGGTCCTCGACGAGCGTCACGACGCCATCGAGGGCGGCATCGAGCGGGCCAAGAGGGCCGAGGCCGAGGCCGAGGAGATCCGCCAGCAGTACCGCGAGAAGCTCGAGGAGTCGCACCGCGAGTACGCCCAGGAGCTCGAGAAGGCCAAGGAGCAGCGCGCGGTGATCATCGCCGAGGCTCGCGAGGAGGCCCAGACCGAGGCCAACCGGATCATCGAGTCCGCCAAGGCCCAGATCGAGGCCGACCGGCAGCAGGCCGTCGTCCAGCTGCGCGGCGAGATCGGCGCCCTGTCCACTGAGCTCGCGAGCCGCATTGTCGGTGAGACGCTCAGTGACGGCGCCGCTCAGAACCGCGTCGTGGACCGGTTCCTGGAGGAGCTGGAGCAGGACGAGAGCGCGAAGCAAGCCGAGGTGCGCTGATGCGTGGTATCAGCCGTAGCTCCCTGGCTGAGGTGACCCGGCGCCTGGACGACAACGTCCTGGCGCCGGCGGACGCCGCCCAGCACGCGGTCTCCCTCGGCGGCGAGCTCTTCGAGGTCGTCGCCCTGCTCGGCGGTGAGCACTCGCTGCGCCGCTGGCTCGCGGACCAGGCCAACCCGGCGGAGAAGAAGACCGGCCTGATCGGTCAGATCCTCGAGGGCAAGGCGTCGCCTTCCACGGTCATCGTGGTCAACGACGTCGTGTCCCAGCCGTGGGCCGGACCCCGCGACATGGTGGACGCCCTGGAGCGCCTCGCGGTCTACGCGACCGTGGCCTCCGTCGAGGGCACCCGCCTGGACGAGCTCGAGGACGAACTGTTCCGTTTCGAACGGATCGTCATCGCGCAGCCGGACCTGCGGTCGGCGCTCACCCGTGACGGCGTGGCCCCCTCGCACCTGCACACGCTGGTGGAGAACCTGCTGTCGGGCAAGGTGAGCTCCGCGACGCTGGCCCTGGTCAGCGAAGCGGTCACCCGGCCCCGGGGACGTACCCTGGAGCAGGCGCTCCAGAACTTCGGGCAACTGGTCGCCGAGCGCGCCCAGCGCTACATCGCAGTGGTGCGCAGCGCGGTTCCGCTGAGCGAGGCGCACCAGGAGCGTCTGCGAGCGCTCCTGACGCGCAAGTACGGCCGTGAAATCCACCTGAACACCGAGGTCGTCCCCGAAATCGTGGGTGGACTCTCCATCCAGGTGGGCGACGAGGTCATCGACGGCACCATCGCCGGGCGCATCGCTGAGGTCCAGCGCCGTCTGGCTGGCTGACACACGCGAACACACGCAAGGCAAGCACGCACGGCGCCGGCCCGGCGCCATTTGAGAGCAAGGACAACGTAGAGATGGCGGAGCTGACGATCCGGCCGGATGAGATCCGGGACGCGCTACAGCGCTTCGTCCAGTCGTACGAGCCTGACGCCACCCGCGCGGAAGAGGTCGGAACCGTCACCTACTCCGGTGACGGCATCGCCCGCGTCGGTGGCCTTCCCTCGGCGATGGCGAACGAGCTGCTGGAGTTCGAGGACGGCACCCTGGGCATGGCCCAGAACCTTGAGATCGGCGAGATCGGTGTCGTGGTGCTGGGTGACTTCACCGGCATCGAGGAGGGGCAGAAGGTGCGTCGCACCGGCAAGCTCCTCTCGGTCCCGGTGGGCGACAACTTCCTCGGCCGTGTGGTGGACCCCCTGGGCAAACCCATCGACGGCAAGGGCGAGATCGAGACGACCCAGAGCCGCGAGCTCGAGCTCCAGGCCGCGACGGTCATGGAGCGCCAGCCGGTCGGCGAGCCGCTCCAGACCGGTATCAAGTCGATCGACACCATGACTCCGGTCGGCCGCGGCCAGCGCCAGCTGGTCATCGGTGACCGGCAGACCGGTAAGACCGCGATCGGTATCGACGCGATCATCAACCAGAAGGCGAACTGGGAGACCGGCGACCCCACGAAGCAGGTGCGCTGCATCTACGTCGCGGTGGGTCAGAAGGGTTCGACCATCGCCAGTGTGCGCGGCGCCCTCGAAGAGGCCGGCGCGATGGAGTACACCACCATCGTCGCCTCCCCGGCGTCCGACCCGGCCGGCTTCAAGTACCTCTCCCCGTACACCGGTTCGGCCCTGGGTCAGCACTGGATGTACGAGGGCAAGCACGTCCTCATCGTCTTCGACGACCTGACCAAGCAGGCCGAGGCCTACCGTGCGGTCTCCCTCCTGCTGCGCCGCCCGCCGGGCCGTGAGGCCTACCCGGGTGACGTCTTCTACCTGCACTCCCGTCTCCTGGAGCGCTGCGCGAAGCTCTCCGACGAGCTGGGCGCCGGTTCGATGACGGCCCTGCCGATCATCGAGACCAAGGCGGGCGACGTCTCGGCGTACATCCCCACCAACGTCATCTCCATCACCGACGGTCAGGTCTTCCTGAACTCGGACCTGTTCAACCAGGGCCAGCGTCCGGCGATCGACGTCGGTGTGTCGGTCTCCCGTGTCGGTGGCGCGGCCCAGACCAAGGCCACCAAGAAGGTCTCCGGCACGCTGCGTCTGGGCCTGGCCCAGTACCGCGAGCTCGAGGCGTTCTCGGCCTTCGGTTCGGACCTGGACGCCGTCTCCAAGCAGCAGCTGGAGCGCGGTGCCCGGATGATGGAGCTCCTCAAGCAGGGCCAGTACTCGCCCTTCTCCATGGAGAAGACGGTCGTCTCGATCTGGATGGGCAACACCGGCCTGATCGACGACGTCCCGGTCGAGGACGTGCGCCGTTTCGAGGAGGACTTCCTGTCCTTCCTGGACCGTGAGCACAAGGGCGTTCTCGACACCATCCGGGACACCGGCAAGTTCGAGGACGACAGCCAGAAGACCCTCCAGAGCGCCATCGAGAAGTTCAAGCAGAGCTTCCAGACCTCCGCGGGCACCCTGCTGGGCACCGAGGAGACCGAGGCGCTCTCGCCGGAGAAGGTCGGTCAGGAAACCATCAAGGTCGCCAAGGGCGGGAAGTAACCGATGGGTGCACAGCTTCGCGTCTATCGCCGGAGGATCCGCGCGACGAAGGCGACGGCGAAGATCACCCGTGCCATGGAGCTCATCGCCGCCACGCGCATCACCAAGGCGCAGCGCGCGGCCGAGGCTGCCGGTCCCTACGCACGGGAGATCACGCGGGCGGTGTCTGCCCTGGCCAGCCGGGTGACCTACAACCCGCTGCTGGTCGAGGCCGAGAACCCCACCCGCGCGGCCGTCCTGGTCATCACCAGTGACAAGGGCCTGGCTGGCGCCTTCTCGACCAACGTCATCAAGGAGGCCGAGGCCCTCACCCAGCTCCTGCGGGAGCAGGGCAAGGAGGTCCTCACCTACATGGTGGGTCGCAAGGGTGCGGCGTTCTACAAGTTCCGCGGCCGCGAGGTCGAGGAGTCGTGGGAAGGCTTCACCGAGCGTCCGACCTACGCGCACGCCCAGGAGATCGGCTCCGTTCTCATGGAGAAGTTCTCCCAGGACACCGCTGAGGGCGGCGTCGACGAGATCCACGTGGTCTCCACGGAGTTCGTGTCGATGCTGACCCAGCGGGCCGGGGTGGTCCGCGCCCTTCCGCTGGAGGTGGAAGAGGTCGAGGACGAGGAGCTCGAGAAGTCCCAGGGTGGCAACGCGTTGCCGCTCTACGACTTCGAGCCCTCCGCGGAGGAGGTCCTGGACCAGCTGCTCCCGCAGTACGTGGTCAACCGGATCTACGCCTCCCTCCTCGAGGCGGCCGCCTCCCAGCAGGCGTCCCGTCGCGCGGCCATGAAGGCCGCGACCGACAACGCGGAAGAACTCGTCAAGAACCTGACCAGTCTGGCCAACCAGGCACGTCAGGCCGAGATCACCAATGAGATCAGTGAGATTGTCGGCGGTGCCGATGCGCTCTCTGGGTCCAGCGCGGGAAGTGAGTAACAGAAGTGACTGCGACAGTTGAAGGTTCGGCCGGCGCTGGCACCGCCACCGGCCGCATCGCCCGGGTCACCGGCCCGGTCGTCGACGTGGAGTTCCCCGTCGGCTCCCTGCCCGGCATCTACAACGCCCTGCACACCGATGTCAGCATCGGCGGCACCAACAAGGTCATCACCCTGGAGGTCGCCCAGCACCTGGGTGACAACCTGGTGCGGGCCATCTCCCTCGCCCCTCAGGACGGCATGGTCCGTGGCGCCGAGGTCCGCGACACCGGTGCGCCCATCAGCGTGCCCGTCGGCGACGTCGTCAAGGGCCACGTGTTCAACACCCTGGGCGAGTCCATGGACGTGCCCTCGTCCGAGCTCGGCGCGACCGAGTACTGGCCGATCCACCGCAAGGCTCCCGCCTTCGACCAGCTCGAGTCCAAGACCGAGATGATGGTCACGGGCATCAAGGTGATCGACCTCCTCACCCCGTACGTGCGCGGTGGGAAGATCGGCCTCTTCGGTGGCGCGGGTGTGGGCAAGACGGTGCTCATCCAGGAGATGATCACCCGTATCGCCCGTAACTTCGGTGGTGTGTCCGTGTTCGCCGGTGTCGGTGAGCGCACCCGTGAGGGTACGGACCTCTTCCTGGAGATGGACGAGATGGGCGTCCTCCCGGACACCGCGCTCGTCTTCGGCCAGATGGACGAGCCCCCGGGCACCCGTCTGCGCGTGGCGCTCTCGGCTCTGACGATGGCGGAGTACTTCCGCGACGTCCAGAACCAGGACGTGCTGCTCTTCATCGACAACATCTTCCGTTTCACCCAGGCCGGTATGGAGGTCTCCACGCTGCTGGGTCGTATGCCCTCGGCCGTGGGTTACCAGCCCAACCTGGCTGACGAGATGGGTCAGCTCCAGGAGCGGATCACCTCGACGCGGGGCCACTCGATCACCTCGATGCAGGCGATCTACGTCCCCGCGGACGACTACACCGACCCCGCTCCGGCGACCACCTTCGCCCACCTGGACGCGACGACCGAGCTCTCCCGCCCGATCTCGCAGAAGGGCATCTACCCGGCGGTCGACCCGCTGGCCTCCACCTCCCGTATCCTCGACCCGCAGTACGTGGGCGAGGAGCACTACGCGGTGGCCCAGCGAGTCAAGGAGATCCTGCAGCGCAACAACGACCTGCAGGACCAGATCGCCATCCTGGGTATGGACGAGCTGTCCGAAGAGGACAAGATCATCGTCAACCGGGCGCGTCGCCTGGAGCGTTTCCTCTCGCAGAACATGTTCGTGGCCGAGAAGTTCACCGGCAACCCGGGCGTGTTCGTGCCGCTGGAGGAGACCATCGCCTCCTTCAAGGCGCTCTGTGACGGTGAGTACGACCACCTTCCCGAGCAGGCCTTCCTCGATGTCGGCAACATCGACATGGTCGTCGAGAAGGCCAAGAAGCTGCAGGAAGGCTAGTACTGCGCGTCAGTGTCCCCCCGCTCCGGGAGCGGAGGGCGACGGGCGGGGCTAGTTCCCAGGCGGGGTCGGGTATCGGTTCGTACTCGACCCCGCCGAACCCACCCGCTAGCCGAGGAGTTTGTGGCAGTGTCGAAGAAGCTTTTCGTCGAGATCGTCTCTCCGGACCGTGAGGTTTGGGCGGGCGAGGGCGACATGGTCATCGCGAAGACCGTCGAGGGCGAGATCGGCGTTCAGCCCGGGCACGTCCCGGTGCTGTCGCTTCTGGCCGAGGACGCGGTCGTTCGTGTCCTGGGCGCACGTGAGACCGGCGAGGTCCGGGTGGCCGCCCACGGCGGTTTCGTCTCGGTCTCGGGCGAGGGACGGATCTCCGTTCTCGCCGAGAGCGCCGAGCTCGCCGAGGACATCGATGTGGACCGTGCGCGCGAGGCGCTGAAGGGTGCGAGCGAGTCGGGCGACAGCCTGGCCGTGGCTCGTGCGCGCAGTCGCCTGCGTGCTGCTGGCGAGGAAGTCGCCTAGCCGAGTCAGGGGGCAACGAGACGTGGGTGTGGAACCGCTGCAGGGAACGTCGTGGTTGGAGTCCTTGTGGTGGGTGGGCCTCGCCCTCCTCGTCGCCGTCGCGCTGGTGCTGGTCGCCGGCGCGATGCGACGGTTCGTGCTGCTGCGCAGCGGCGGTGCCGTCGAGTGTTACCTGCGTGCGCGCGGGGCGAAGGGACGCCGGGGCTCCTGGCGGATCGGTTTCGGCCGGTACGGTTCGGAGCACCTGGGCTGGTTCCCGATCCTCTCGCTCAGACCGCGGCCGACAGCGAGGCTGTCGCGCCGCGGTCTTGTCGTTGTGGGGCGCCGTTCCCCCGGGGCGGAGGACGCCCATCTGCCCCCCGACGTCACCGTTCTGGAGATCGGCTGGCTGGCCGAGGACGGCAGTGAGCCCCGCGAGGCGACCTACGAGGTGGCCATGGGCGAGAGCGTGCTCACCGGGTTCCTGTCGTGGATCGAGTCGATGCCCCCCGGAACCCGCTGGGAGGCGTGACGCCGTGGCAGGTTCACATGGGCGGGCCCGTGTGTTTGCATGGGCCCATGAGTACGATCGTCGCTTTCTCCGTATCCCCGCTCGGTACCGGTGACTCCGTCGCCCCGGCCGTGGCACGCGCAGTCAAGGTGGTGCGTGAGAGCGGTCTTTCCAACGAGACCTCGGCCATGTTCACCACCGTCGAGGGCGAGTGGGACGAGGTCATGGAAGTCGTCAAGCGCGCGGTGGAGGCCGCGGGCGAGGGCGCTGACCGGGTGAGCATGACCCTCAAGGCCGACGTGCGCAAGGGCGTCACCGACGGACTGCACAGCAAGGTGGAGGCCGTCGAGCGCGAACTCGACGACCTCCGGTAGAACTCGTGGGCCGGTGGCCCCGACCGGGCACCGGCCCCCGGGTCAGCTCCGTACGGTTTCACCGACGGGCGCACCGACGCGCGTGCTGAAGTAGTCCTTCGCCGCACGCCGGAAGAGCAGGCCCGCCACCACGAACGCGAGGATCGCGGAGATGACGGCGCCCGGACCGTAGACCATGGGGATCATCAGGGCCAGGTTGGCCACACCGAAAACGGCGTTGACACCGATGGTGAGTGGACGGGCCCGGGGCTTGCCCTTGCCGACCATCACGGCCAGGACCGTCGCGGCCACGGCGTAGACCAGGCAGACCGCGCCTCCCAGGTAGATGGCCCAGACGTTCTGCTCGGCCGTTTCGGCCACGGCGTCCATCTCCGCCGGCATCTGCTCCATCAGGTTGGTGCCCTCGACGACGAAGGCACCGAAGAGTGTCATCGCTCCGATGAAGAGCTGGTAGACAGCGATCAGGATCAGCAGTACCAGAACGGCGACGACGCTGCCAGGTTTGGCCTTCGTGTACATGTGCCCCTTCCTTTTGTTCGGGGGAATCACTCACACGAGGCCCTAACCGATGCATGGCGGCTCACACGTGCTCACCGGAGAAAAGCGTCTCCGCGCAGCCAACGGCGCCCTGGGGTGGCCGGTCCTGAGGCTTTGCCGGCCCGAAGAGGGCTCTACCGCTCCCCTCCGGGCTGCCAGAGGACCTCGTCGCCGTCCCGGGCGACGTACCGGCCGAGGATGAACAGCAGGTCCGAGAGCCGGTTCAGGTACTGCGCGGTGAGCGGGTTGACGCTGTCCCCGTGCTCCTCGATCGCCGCCCAGACGGCGCGTTCGGCGCGGCGGACCACGATACGGGCCGTGTGGACCAGGGCGACGGTGGGCGAGCCGCCGGGCAGGATGAAGCTGCGCAGGGTCGGCAGGCCCTCGTTGTAGGTGTCGCAGGCCTCCTCCAGCCGGGTGACGTACTCCGGTAGGACGCGCAGCGGGGGGAACTCGGGGTCGGGCACGATCGGAGTGGACAGGTCCGCGCCCAGGTCGAAGAGCTCGTTCTGCACGCGTCCCAGCAGGACGCGTACGTCCTCGGGCAGGTCGCCCACGGCCAGTGCGACACCGATGGCGGCGTTGGCCTCCTCCGTGTCCGCGTAGCCCACGAGCCGGGTGTCGTTCTTGTTGGTCCTGCTCATGTCGCCGAGCGCCGTGGTGCCCGCGTCGCCGGTGCGGGTGTAGATCTTCGACAGCACGACCGGCTTGTCAGTGTCCCGTTTGGTCATGGCACTCACCCTAGGGGTGGGGGGCTCCCGACCGGGGGGAGGGGCTGGGCACGGAGACATCACAGAGGATAACTGTTCAGTCTCGAGGGGTGAAGGTGACCTGTCTCACTGATACCTTTTGGCATGAGGGAGCTACTCACCGTAGTTTCCGGCGGTGTCCGTGCAAGGTGCACCCGGGCGGAGCAGAGGGGGCCGCCCGGGAGACCGTGTGGAGGGGGAGGCACCGCGAGGGCGGGCGGCGTGGAACCGGGGGGTTCACGCCGCCCGCCCTCACCCGTGTCCAGGACGGGTCGCTCCGGGAGCTCGGCTACGGGGCGTACGTTCGCCCGCTCAGCCCTACCGCACCCAGGCGTCGCCCTTGCGGGGCAGGTCGACCTCGACGGCCGACATGGTCAGCACACCGTTGACGGGCAGGGTGCTGTCGGCGAAGAACTCAACGCCGTGTGCGCCCGCGGCCGACAGTTCGGCGACCGCGTCCCAGTTGATGTGCTCCAGGGTGTCGTCCGCCGTGTGGTAGTACGGGTCGAACGTCTCACCCGCGGTGCCGCCGTACCATCCGGCCTGCTCCTCGGTCTTGACGCCGTCGGCGCCGCTGAACAGGCCGCCGGAGGCCACACCGGCCTGCATGAAGGCGAGGTAGTCGCTGCGGCCGCTGAGCACGCCGGGCTCGCTGACCTGGCCCTGCCCCTCGAAGTAGTCCTCGAAGACCTTGGCGATCGCGCCGGAGCCCGAGGGGGCGCCGCCGGACTCCGGCAGCTCCATCCGGCCGTCGAGCACGAAGCGGCCGTAGTTGTGCGAGCCGATCATGTCGAAGTTGAGGTAGAGCGCGACGTCGTCGAGCTCGTCCTCCGTCAGGTCCGCCACGTACTCGGTGGAGCCGACCAGGCCGTCCTCCTCGGTGCCCCAGAAGGCGAAGCGGACCTTGTTGTTCGGGGCCTCCTGTTGGGCCAGCTGGATGGCGGTCTCCAGCAGGAAGGCCGAGCCGCTGCCGTTGTCGTTGATCCCCGGGCCGTCCTCGACGCTGTCCAGGTGGCCGCCGACGACCACCACGTTGTCGTCACGTCCGCCGGGGGTCTCGGCGAGGATGCTGTAGGAGCTCTCCTGCTCGACCTCGGAGTCGACGGCGACCCGGAGCTCCAGGTCGGGGATCGACAGCAGGTCCGCGCCGACCAGGCCGGAGACGCCGACCGCGGGGATGTCGGACAGTTCGCTGACGGTGCCGAGGAAGACCTCGTCCTCGTTGTTGACCACCAGGGCCGCCGAGGCGCCGGCGTCCGCGGCGTTCTGCACCTTCTGCGCGAACGCGCAGGCGCCGCGGACGGTGATGGCGATCGCGCCCTCGGGGAAGTCGGCGAAGTCGTCCGCGGAGCAGCCACTCTCCGAGCTGTCGGGGTTGACCGCGACCGCCGGGGCGGTCACGTCACCGGCACCGGAGTAGCTCATGGTGACGTAGTCCTCGTCGAGCTCGTACGGGTGCTGTTTCGGCGCGGTCTGTTCCAGGACGGCGGGTGTGTTCTCGACCCAGGACTCGTACTCGTAGTCGTGTCTGTAGGGCTCGTAGCCGGCTCTTTCGAGCTGGTCCTCGATGTACATCGCGGCCACGTCGTAGCCGGGGGTGCCGGTCGCACGGTTGCCGCCGTTGTACTCGGCGATGGTGTTGAGGTTGACCAGGTGGGACTCGATGGCGTCCGCGGTCACCAGGTCGGGGAGCGCGACCTCGTCGGCGTGGGCGGGGGAGCTCGCCAGAGTGCCCGCGGCCATCAGCAGGGCGGCGATTCCCGCTGTCGTCGCGGTGCGCCGCCGGGGGGAAAGGGACGAACCCGCTCTGTCGAGCGAGTGTCCGGGGTTGCTCGGATGCACGATCTTCCTCCGGTTCACGGGGGTCCACCGCTCCATGGTGTTGGGGGATGGACACCTGGGGTGGGCGAGGTACCGGAGAAGCCTCGCAGTCGTGGGGGTCCGCGGCAAGACATGGACCGGGACATTGCCACAATCAGCCACAGACCTTACGCAAAGGGTGCACACTGTGGTTGGATAGATGGCCCAAAAAGCCCAAATTGTCTTATTGCAAGGGGCTTCGAGGCTGGAGGCTACTCGCCTTCCTGATGCTTGCGCGCTCGGTACTCGACACCGACCCCGCCCATCACCGCGACACCCCGGACGTGCACGATCGGGGCGTCCGGGTCCACCACGCTGGGGGTGTTCCCCTCGACCCCGAAACCGCCCATCACCGGCAGGCCGTGCACGCGCACCTGGATGTCGTCGGGCACGACGATCCCGACGCCGCCCATGACCGTGCAGATCCAGATGGTGGTCTCGCGCTGGGTGAACCGGGCCTCGCGCAGGTCGAGTTCGATACCGCCCATCACCGCGGCCGCGACGAACACGGGCGGAACGACCCAGTTCCCGGACCGGTCGGCGCCGCCCATGAGGACGAGGGCGCTGCGGCTGGTGGCGGGTTGGTCGACGATCCGGCTCGCACCGTAGACCGGTCGGGGTGAACGGAAGTCCGTCGGGACCGGAGCGTTCGTGGGGGAGGAACCGGTACTCGGCAGGTCCTCGGTGAGGGGGACGAGTTCGCCGACGGTCTTGGCCCGGTACACCGAGTCCAGTCGGTCGCTGTGTTCGTCGGGGTCCAGGCGTCCCTCGGCCAGGGCCTCGCGGAGCAGGTGCGCGACGGCGTCACGGTCGGCGTCCGAGGCGCGCATCCGACCGTTCCCGTCCTCGTGGGGGGTGATTTGGCTCATCGGTTCCACCATATTCCGATTCTTCTCCGCACGGCAGGGTGCGGCATCGGGGAAAGCCCCTGAGACACCCCTGAAGTTCGGGGCGCCCGGTCAGGGATCGGCCGGGGGCTACTGCTCGGGGAGCAGGCCGCGGCGGAGCGCTCGGGACACCGCGGCGGTCCGGTCGCCGACCCCCAGCTTCTCGTAGACCCGCATCAGATGGGTCTTCACCGTGGTGGGACTGATGTGCAGCACTCGGCCGATCGCCGCGTTGGTACGCCCGTCCGCGGCCAGCCGCAGCACCTCCACCTCGCGGGGGGAGAGCGCGGGCCCCTCCGGTTCGGTGCGCTGCCGCATCCCGGTGAGCAGCTTGCCCGCGAGCCGGCCGCTCAGCACCGTCTCGCCCCGGGCGGCAGAACGGACGGCGTCGGCCAACTCCGCGCGCGGAGTGTCCTTGAGCAGGTAGCCGGTGGCGCCCGCCTCGACCGCGCGCAGGATGTCGGTGTCGGTGTCGTAGGTGGTGAGTACCAGGACGTGCACGTCCTGGTACCCGGCGCGGATGCGCTCGGTCGCCGCCACGCCGTCGCCTCCGGGCATACGCAGGTCCATGAGTACGACCTGCGGCCGCAGTTCGGCGACCCGGGCCACGGCCTCGGGGCCGGAACCGGCCTCACCGACGATGTCCAGGTCGGGTTCGGTGCTGAGCATGCCGCGGATGCCCTCACGGACCACGGGGTGGTCGTCCACCAGAAGGACGCGGATCATGGTGCGGTTTCCTCTCGGACGGTGTGGGGCCGCTCCTGGTGCCCGGCCCCGTCGGGGCCGTCGGACCCGCTGCAGGGCCCGGTGTCGGCGGTTTCCTCGTGCGGCAGGACCAGGCGGACGGTGGTGCCGCGGCCGGGGGTGGAACCGATCTCCAGAACGCCGCCCACGCTCTGGGCGCGGTGGTGCATGTTGGCCAGTCCGTTGCCGTGGGCGGGCCGCGTGGGATCGAAGCCCAGCCCGTCGTCCTCGACGGTCAACCGCACGCCGACGTCGGTGTAGGCGAGGGCGACCCGGGCGTTGCCGGCCCCGGAGTGCTTGCGGACGTTGGCCAGGGCCTCCTGCGCGGTGCGCAGCAGACAGATCCGGAGGTCGTTGGGGAGTTCCTCCGGGGAGCCGGTGACCTCGGCGGCCACGGAGATACCGAGTTCGCGGCCGAGGCGTTCGCAGATGCGCCGGATCGAGGCGTCCAGGCCCTCATCGTCCAACCGGACCGGTTGACGGGTGGCCACCATGGCGCGGGTCTCGGCGAGGTTTTCCGCCGCGGTTTCGCGCATCAGCGCCAGGTGGCGCCGAGCGGTCGCGGGGTCGCTGTCCAGCTCCGACTCCACGGCCTGGGTGAGGGTGATGATGCTGGTGAACCCCTGGGCCAGGGTGTCGTGCATCTCCCGGGCCAGGTGCTCGCGCTCGGCCAGCGCCCCGGCCTCCTGGGACAGGCGGGAGACCTCCTGGCGGCTGCGGCGCAGTTCCTCGATCAGCTCGTACCGCTCGGCGCTCTGCACGACGATCCGCTCGAACCAGGTGCCGAACCACAGGGCGAAGCCGAGAATCACTCCGTTGATCAGGAAGGTCACCCCGACGTCGCCCCACCCCCGCTGCCCGGTCAGGCCCTGGAGCAGTGCGGGCAGGAGCAGGACCACGCCTATGACGGGGACAGCGAGACGGCTGCCCAACGCCATGAAGGCGAGCGGACTGATCGCCACCATGATGAAGGTCAGCGTCGGGTTGAGGACCACCGCGGGCACGGTCGGCGCGAGCAGGGCGAGCGCCAGGGTCAGGGGGCCGACCCACTTCGGGCGCTCTCCCTCCGAGGCGATGTAGCTCCTGGCCAGGGCGTAGTACACGACGATGACCGTGACCATCAGCGCCGCGGTCAACCACCGCCACTCCTGTGGGCCGGTGACCAGTGCGAGCACGACGAGGCCGCACATCGCGGTGGTGAAGTACACGTCCCACCAGACGCCGGGCTCGAAGGCGTGCCTTTCGACCGGTGCCCCCTCGGCGCCCGGTCCGGGAACGGTGGACACCGGGGGCACGGTCTCGTCCGGCTCCGGGGCCCGGTCCCTCATCGTGGTCATCCGTCCTTACGGGTCTTCCAGCGGAACGTCAGCAGGGTCAGCACCAAGCCCACCACACACCAGGCCCCCAGGGCCACGGCGACCAGGTGCAGATCCCAGGCACCGGACGGTTCCACGGCGGCCATCTGTTCGGGGAAGAACGCGGCGCGCAGCCCCTGGGCCATCCACAGCAGCGGGAAGAGGGAGGCCCCGGTCAGGACCCATTCGGGCAGGGCGATCACCGGGACGAAGATGCCCGAGGTGAACTGCAGGACCAGGAACGGGACGACGACCACGGTCGAGGCGGCCTGGGTGGTGCGGGCCAGCGAGCTGACCGCGATACCCAGCAGGGAGCAGCTGACGGTGCCGAGCACGAACACCCAGGCGATGGTGGCCCACGCCGTCACGGTGGTGGGCAGGCCGGCGTCGAAGAGGAGCCATCCCATCCCCAGCAGCAGGCCGACCTGGCCCAGGGCGAGGAACAGCACCAGGACGGTCTTGCCGACGAAGTAGGCGCTGGGCGGCATCGGGGTGCCGCGCAGCCTGCGCAGACCGCCGTACTCGCGCTCGCTCGCGATGGTGGTGCCCAGGGTCTGGAAGCTCACCGACATCAGGCCCATGGCGATCAGGCCGGGCAGGTAGTAGTCGACCGCGGGCATGCCCATGTCGAACATGCCGTCGAAGATGGACGCGAACATGGCCAGGATCAGCGCGGGGAGGGAGAAGGTGAAGACCACGCTCTCCCATTCGCGGCAGAACGTGCGGATCTCCAGCCACCCCCGGGACAGCCCCACCCGGAGCACACCGGGCGGACGGTCGCGGTGGGCGCGGGGATCGGGGGTCCGGGCGGCCCCGGTCGACAGCTGGCCGTGGTCAGTGGTCGGAGTCCTCATACCGCGGCCTCCTCGGCCTCGTCGGTGTCCTTGACCATCCCGAGGTAGATCTCCTCCAGAGTGGGACGGTGCACGCTCAGCTCCGGCACCTCACCGGTGAAGCGCCCGGCCAGCTCGGATACCACCCGGGTGGGTTCGTCGGTCAGGATCTCCTGGTGCCCGCCGTCCTCCAGCCAGCCGACCGTGGCCTGGGCGGAGGCGCGTCCGCCCAGTGCCGCGGGGGAATCCACGGCCCGGATCCGGCCGTGGGCGATCACGCACACCCGGTCGGCCAGTTCCTCGGCCTCCTCCAGGTAGTGGGTGGTCAGGACGATGGTGGTGCCCCCGGCTGCCAGGTCCCGGATGAGCCCCCAGAACTCGCGTCTGGCCCGGGGGTCGAAACCGGTGGTCGGCTCGTCCAGGAAGAGGAGTTCGGGCCGGCCGACGATGCCCAGGGCCACGTCCAGGCGGCGCCGCTGACCGCCGGAGAGGGACTCGGCGAGATCCTTGGCCTTGTGCCCCAGCCCGACCAGTTCGATGACCGCGTCGGGGTCGTGGGGGAGCGGGTAGTACCCGGCGAAGTGCCGGACGACGTCGCGCACCGCGAGCTTGGGGACCATCGTCTCCTGCTGCCAGACGATGCCGACGCGGGAGCGCCACTCGCGTCCGGCCCTGCCGGGGTCCTCACCCAGGACCCGGGCGGAGCCGCCGTCGCGGTGCCGGAAGCCCTCCAGGATTTCGACGGTGGTGCTCTTCCCGGCGCCGTTGGGGCCGAGGAAGGAGAAGATCTCGCCCCGCGCGATGCTCAGGTCGATCCCCGCGACGGCCTCGGTGTCGCCGTACTTCTTCCTGAGGCCCTTGGCCTCGATGACTGTCTCGCTCATGTTCCGAGCCTCCCGTCCCCGGGCGCGCCCGGGTATCCGCCGGGAAGGCGGACCGGTGTCCTCCGGGCGGAGGACACCGGTCCCCCGGTGGCACGCCCCCGGGGGCCGACAGCACTCCGCCCCCGGGCGCGGGGTGCGCAGCCGGGGGCGGTGGGGTGCGGGGTCGGTCGGTGGCGGCCGGATCCGGGCCGGGTCAGAACAGGCGCAGGGTGTCGGGTTCGATGCCGCGCAGCTCGTCGTAGTCCAGGACCACGCAGGTGATGCCGCGGTCCTCGGCGAGGACCTTCGCCTGGGGTTTGATCTCCTGGGCGGCGAACACGCCGGTCACCGGCGCCAGCGAGGGGTCCCGGTTGAGGAGTTCGAGGTAGCGGGTGAGCTGCTCCACCCCGTCGATGTCCCCGCGCCGTTTGAGCTCCACCGCGACGGTGTTGCTCTCCCCGTCGCGGCACAGGATGTCCACGGGGCCGATGGCGGTGGGGTACTCGCGACGGATGAGCGTGTAGCCCTCGCCGAGCGTGGAGATGTGTTCGGCGAGCAGCTCCTGGAGATGGGCCTCGACGCCGTCCTTCTGCAGGCCGGGGTCCTTGCCCAGCTCGTGCGAGGAGTCGTGCATGACCTCCTCGATGGTCAGCACGAGCTTCTCACCGGACTTGCTGTGCGTGACCGTCCACACGTCGGGGCCGTCCTCGACCGCCTCCTCGCGGACCTTGCACGGCGGGTTCATCCAGTTGAGCGGCTTGAACGCCCGGTCGTCGGCATGGATGGACACGCTCCCGTCGGCCTTGATGAGGATCAGGCGGGGAGCCATGGGCAGATGGGCGGTGAGCCGGCCGACGTAGTCGACACTGCACCGCGCGATGACGAGACGCACGGGAGGTCACGTTACCGCCTCCGCCGCGTACACGGAGCCGGTTCGCGGGTGAACCGGGGCGCGGGAGGGCGCCGCTCCTGCCTAGGCTGTCCGGATGCCGGTGCGAAATCGTTGGACGGTCCTGTCGATCAGCATGGTCGCCCAGGTGGCCAGTGTCTCGGCGATGTTCGGGGTGCCGGTCGTGCTGCCGCAGCTGCGGGAGGCCTTCGGGGTCACCACGGCACAGGCGGGCGTGCTGGCCGGGCTGCCCTCGTTCGGGCTGCTGTTGACGCTCCTGCTGTGGGGCGTGGTCATCGACCGGGTGGGCGAGCGGGCGACGATGGCGCTGAGCCTGTTCCTCACGGCGGGCGCGCTCGGGCTGCTCTGGACCGTGTCGCAGTTGTGGGGCGCGGCGGTGGTCCTGCTGCTTGTCGGGGCGGTCGGCGGCCCGGTGAACGCGGCCAGCGGGCGCTTGGTCCTGACCTGGTTCGTCCGGCGGGAGCGCGGGTTGGCCATGGGGATCCGCCAGTCCGCGCTGCCGCTGGGCGTAGGGCTCTCCGCCCTGGTGATGCCCTGGGCGGCCCAGGCGTGGGGGTTCGTCGGGGCGATGACGCTCCCGGCCGTGCTCGCACTGATCGCCGTTCCGCTCGTGCTCGCGACGGCCCCGGCGCCGGGGCCCGCCGAACGGAGCCGGGAACAACCCTCGGACACCCCGGGTGCCGCGGCCGACGCCGCTCCGGGTGATTCGCCCTACCGCAGGTGGCCGATCTGGCGGGTGCACGGCGTGAGCATGCTCCTCGGGGTTCCGCAGATCACCCTGATGGTCTACACGGTGATCTACCTGGTGCAGGAACAGGGGTGGAGCCCGCCGGCCGCCGGAGCGGTGGTCGCTGCCGCGCAGGTCCCCGGGGCGGCGGGGCGCCTGTTCCTCGGGGCGTGGTCGGACCGGACCGGGAACCGGATGCGGCCGGTCCGGTGGCTGGCCGTCGTCTCCGGGGCCGCCCTGGTCCTGCTCACCCTGCTGCCGCACGCCTGGGGGTGGACGGCGGTGCCGCTGGTCCTGTCCTGCCTGGTCCTCACGATGTGGCACAACGGCCTGACCTTCGTCTCCGTGGCGGAGATCGCCGGAACGGCATGGGCTGGGCGGGCCCTGGCCGTGCAGAACTGGCTCCAGGCGATCAGCACGACCCTGACCCCCGTGTTGATGGCCGCGGTGATCACCCTCGCTGGACTGCCCTCCGTGTTCGCGGTGGCCGCGGTGTTCTCCGCCCTGGCCGTGGCCGTGGTACCGGTCGGCCCCCGGGGCGGACCACGCCGTATTACCACGCAGTAGTACAGATGTGGTCCCCATGCGCGGGCAGGGGGCCCGAGGCGTCTAAGGTGGGGCCCATGGTGCAGGAATTTGACAAGGTCGGCGTCGTAGGACTGGGCACGATGGGTGCAGGCATCGCTGAGGTGTTCGCCAGGGCCGGGTTCAACGTCGTCGGGGTCGAGATCGACCAGGCCGCCCTCGACCGCGGCCGTGGTCACGTGGACAAGTCCCTCTCGCGTGCGGTCAGCAAGGGCAAACTCACCGAGGAGGAGCGCGCGGCGATCGACGCCCGCCTGACCTTCTCCACGTCCCGCGAGGAGCTCGCGGACGCGGACTTCGTCGTCGAGGCCGTCCCCGAACGCATGGACATCAAGCGTGACGTGTTCGGCGACCTCGACCGGATCTGTGCGCCGGGCACGATCCTGGCGACCAACACCTCCTCGCTCTCGGTCACCGAGATCGCGGCGCTGACCGACCGCCCCGAAAAGGTCGTCGGTCTGCACTTCTTCAACCCGGCTCCGGTGATGAAGTTGGCCGAGGTCATCACCACGGTCTCCACCAGCGCGGAGACCACCGACATTGTCACCGAGGTCGCCAAACGCATCGGCAAGACCCCGGTCGCGGTCGGCGACCGCGGCGGCTTCGTCGCCAACGCCCTGCTGGTGCCCTACATCAACGACGCGATCCGCCTCTACGAGCGCCGGATCGCCACCCGCGAGGAGATCGACGAGTCCGTCAAGAAGGCCGCCGGCCTTCCCATGGGCCCGCTCGCCCTCGCCGACATGGTCGGCCTGGACGTGTGCCTGGCCGTCATGGACGTCCTCTGGGGCGAGTTCCGCGACCCGCGCTACGTCGCCTCCCCGCTGCTGCGCCGCATGGTCGCGGCCGGGCACCTGGGCCGTAAGGCCGGCCAGGGCTTCTACACGGGCAAGGACGACCCGGCCGAGCCCCAGCGGACCGGTCGCCTCGCCCAGATGGTGCGCGAGGAGGAAACCCTCGACCTGGGCGAGATGCTCATCGCGCCACAGATCGACGACGCCCTGCGCATGATCGGCGACGGTTACGCCTCCGCCAAGGACGTCGACACCGCCATGCGGTTCGGCTGCGGCTACCCGAAGGGCCCCACCGAGCTTCTCCAGGAGCGCGGTGCGGAGTCCGTCATCACCACCCTGGTGGCGATGTCGGAGTACAGCCTCACCACCATCGCGGTGCCCGCCCCGCTGCTCATGGACCAGCTGCCCGACGCCGACGAGGCAACCTCGCACGGCAGCGGCGGCTGCGCCTGCGGCAACTAGGGCCCGCCGCCGGGCCCCGTCCCGGCGAGCCCGCCCAGCGGTCCCCGGCCGCCGCCACACCCCCGCGGTGTGACGGCGGCCACTGGCGGTCTTCTTCTACCCTTGAAGGGTGAGCCCGCGCCGTAACAGCCCCCGCCGCAAATCCTCCCGGGGCCGCAACGCCCCCGGCGGTCCCCCCGACGAGGACGC
Organism: Nocardiopsis moroccensis; assembly: GCF_055763695.1. Classification (NCBI taxonomy): domain Bacteria; kingdom Bacillati; phylum Actinomycetota; class Actinomycetes; order Streptosporangiales; family Nocardiopsidaceae; genus Nocardiopsis; species Nocardiopsis moroccensis. The sequence goes on from NZ_CP199747.1 coordinate 6,151,157, forward strand.
CCTCATGCTGCGCATCACCGGAGGACAGCGCAGGGAGACAGGTCCGGACGGCGAATGGGTGACTCGGCGGATACCCGGCGCGGCCGCCACCAAGGTCTACCGGTGCCCCGGCTGCGTCCAGGAGATCCCGACCGGGATGGCCCACGTCGTCGCCTGGCGCCCCTACGGCGACGGCGGCGACCGGCGGCACTGGCACTCCTCCTGCTGGGACCGGCGCTCCCACCGCTCTCCCCGGTACTGACCCGGACCAGACCAAAGAGGAGCCATGGAGATTCGAGCCACCACGGTGCTGCCCGCCGTGCGACGACCCATCACCCTGCACACCGCCGACGGCCTGGAACTCATCGGTGAACTCGCCCTCCCCGAGGGCGGCCGACCCGCGGCCACCCTCGTGTGCCTGCACCCTCTGCCCACCGCCGAAGGCATGATGGACAGCCACGTCATGCGCAAGGCCTCCTTCCGGCTTCCCGCGCTGGCCAACGTCGCCGTCCTGCGCTTCAATACACGCGGTACGTCCTCCCGCCACGGCACCAGCCAAGGAGAGTTCGGCGAAGGGGAGACCGAGAAACACGACGTCCTCGCCGCCATCGAGTTCACCGAGTTCGAGGAACTCCCCGAACCCTGGCTGCTCGGCTGGTCCTTCGGAACCGAACTCGCCCTCAAATGGGGCTGCGACCCGCAGATCCGGGGGGCGCTTCTGCTGTCCCCACCGCTCCACCGCGCCGACGAGGCGGACATGAAGGTGTGGGCGGACTCCGGGAAGCCGGTCATGGCACTCGTCCCCGAACACGACGACTTCCTCAGGCCCGACGAGGCCCGTGAACGGTTCGCGCCGCTCACCCAAGCCGAAGTCATCGGGGTCGACGGCGCCAAACACCTGTGGGTCGGCGAACCCTACGTGCGCCGCGTCCTCAACGAGATCGTGAAGAAGGTCAACCCCGCAGCGCACCCGCTGCCCACCGAATGGGACGGGCCCTGGGAGAAGGACGTCGTGTAGTTTTGGGCCTTCCCTGTGTTTGCTTGGGTCCTCCGCTTCGCTTCGGACCGTGTTCGGGCGCCTCAGGGGAGCGTTCGGGTTGTAGCAGGCACAGCATCCTCGTCTGCGCCTGGCTCGCCCACCCGTCGCCCGCCACCACCCTCAACGGACGCCTACGGCGCGGTGCCCGTCCCTGCCGGCGGCTTGCCTCGTCTTGCACTGTGTCTGCTGAAACCCGGGCTCCCGCGCCCGAACGAAAGAACACCCCCTGGGGTGACGGTGCGCGGGAGGGTGCTTCCCCTGTGGCTGAGGGGAGATGAACGTGATCGGAGTGCGGACAGACGAAAGGGCCCGGAACCCCCTCTGAGGAGGTTCCGGGCCCTCGCCGCGTCAGTACGACCGGGGCGCGCTCAGTGGCGGCCGATCGCTACTCCTGCCACCAGTCCTCGTCGTCGGCACCCTTGCCGGAGGCGGCCGGCTGCTTGGGCTCCTCGGCGGGGGCGGCCTCCTGCTGGATCGCGGCGGGGGCCGGAGCAGCGGGAGCAGCGGGAGCCGCCGGGGCGGCACCGCCGCCGCCACCGAGCAGCTGACGCAGCTGCTGGAGGTGCGACTGGATGCTGTCGCGCTGGCGGTTGAGCTCGTCGACCTCCTTGTTGGCGGCCGTCATGATCCGGTTGGCCTCGCTCTTGGCGTCGCTGAGCTGGTGCTCGGCCTTGGATTTGGCCTCGGCCTCGATCTGCCCGGCGTTCTTCTTGGCGTTGCTGACCAGCTGCTTGGCGTGGTTCTCGGCGTCGCGACGGGTCTGCTCGGCCTGCTGGCTGGCGTTGGTGGCGCGCTGCTCGGCGCTGGCGGCGCGCTCCTCGGCCTCGTTGACCATCTTCTGCGTGGCGGCCTGGGCGGCGGCCAGGCGCTCGGCGTCCTGGCGCTCGGCCTCGGCACGGCGGTCGGCCAGCTGGAGCTCGAACTGGTCCTCGGTCTCGGTGCGGCGCGCCTCGGACTCGGCGTAGGCCCGCTCCGCGTTCTTGCGCAGCTCCTCGGCCTGGCTCTTGGCCGACTGGATGGTCTCGTCCCGCTCGCGCTTGGCGGCGGCCCGGGCCTGGGCGCACTCACGCTCGGTGGTGGTGCGCAGCTTCGCGATCTCACCCTCGAAGGTGGCGCGCTTCTCCGCGATCTCGTGGTCGACGGCCGAGCGCTTCTTCTGCACCTCGCGCTCGGTGGTGGAGGCCAGCTCGTCGGCCTCGCGGCGGGCGGTGGTGCTGATCTCCTCCGCCTCGGACTCGGCGGCCTGGCGCTGTTCGTCGGCCTCGCGCTGGGCGAGCGTGCGGACCTCGGTGGCCTCCGACTCGGCGGCCGCGCGCATCTCGGCAGCCTCGATCTGGGCGGCCGAGCGGATGTCGTTGGCGTCGATCTGCGCGCTCTGGACCAGCTCGTTGGCCTGTTCCTCGGCGAGCCGCAGCAGCTCCTCGATGCGCGATCCCAGACCGGAGTAGGAGGGGCGCTCCCGCTCCTGGAGCTGGCGGCTCTTGGCGGTCAGCTCCGACTTCATCTTCTCGAGCTGCTTGTTGGACTGCTTGACCTCGTTGCGCAGGCCGTCCAGGTAGTCCTGCACCTGGGTGCGGTCAAAGCCACGCAGCACCACGTCGAACTCGGGCGGGGTGTTGTCTTCGTCGAAGATGTTGTTGAGTTGGGTGTCAATGTTGTTGTTTGACGACATGTGGCGGAATCCTGAACGGGTGCGAGACGGCTACTTGCAAACTGCCGGGGGCGGCAGGAGGGCGGCTGCTTGTGCCCCAGGAGGGACGGGTTGTTGCCCGGGGTGAGCGAGCCGAGGTGCAGGCGGACCGGTGCGACGGGTTCTCGAATGACCCTGACCGCCTCCGACGGTCGCCCTGGTGCGGTGGACACGACAGGGTGCGGCCGACCCGGCTCACGAACCGGACTGCAAGACATGGATCACGCCGGAAGAAAAGTACATCCGGCAGCTAGCCGACTTTATCAAGCGTGGAACCCCTGGGAAGGGGGTTTCGGGTAACTTCCGGCGGTGCCTGTGGTCAGTCATACCGTGGGAACTCAAGCTGTGATGTGTCCGGAACGTCCCCGTGACGTTGTTCGCGCTGGTCGGGTGTTCCGGCCCCCCTCAGTGGGCGCTTTGTACCAACTCGGTGAGGACCCCGCCACAGTCCTTCGGGTGCAGGAAGACGATCTGTGATCCCGCGGTTCCGGTGCGGGGCTCGGAGTCCAGCACCCGCACGCCCCTCTCCCCGACTCCGGTCGCGCTCGCGGCCACGTCGGAGGTGCCGAAGGCGATGTGGTGCACACCCTCCCCGTTGCGGGCCAGGAACTTGGCCACCGGGGAGTCGTCCCGGGTCGGTTCCAGGAGTTGCAGAAAAGTGGCGCCGCCGTCGTCCGTGCCGTTGATCCGGAGCATCGCCTCGCGGACGCCCTGCTCCTCGTTGACCTCCTCGTGCTCGACCTCGAAGCCGTACGTCGTCCGGTAGAACTCGATGGAGGCGTCGAGGTCGCGGCAGGCGATCCCCACGTGGTCCAGTCGGGTCAGCCCGGAGAACGGGCCGGTGGGGCTGGGTGCGGCACTCACTGGGGAACCTCCCGAACGTCGGTGTGATCTGTGTGGGTATCGTTGCAGACCAGGTGCGTCACCCATCACTTGGAGGCCAGTTAAGATGTCCGGTTCCGTCATCGTCGGTGGGGCCCGGACCCCCACCGGCCGACTCCTCGGCTCCCTCGCCGGGTTCTCCGCCGCAGACCTGGGCGGCTTCGCGATCAAGGCCGCGCTGGAGCGTGCCGGTATCAGCGGCGAACAGGTCGGATACGTGGTCATGGGACAGGTCCTGCAGGCCGGTGCCGGACAGATCCCGTCCCGCCAGGCCGCGGTCAAGGCGGGTATCCCCATGGACGTCCCGTCCGTGACCATCAACAAGGTCTGCCTGTCGGGCCTGGACGCCATCGCCCTGGCCGACCAGCTCATCCGCGCGGGTGAGTTCGACATCGTGGTCGCGGGCGGCATGGAGTCCATGACCAACGCCCCGCACCTGCTGCCGAACGCGCGCAAGGGCTACAAGTACGGTTCCGTCGAGGTCCTGGACGCCACCGCGCACGACGGCCTCACCGACGCCTTCGAGGGTGACTCGATGGGGGCCTCCACCGAGCGCCACAACGGCAAGCTCGGTATCGAGCGCCCCGAACAGGACGCCTTCGCCGCCCGCTCCCACCAGCGCGCCGCCGCCGCGGCCGCCGAGGGGCGGTTCGACGAGGAGATCGTCCCCGTCGAGATCCCGCAGCGCAAGGGCGACCCGGTCGTGTTCTCCGCTGACGAGGGCGTCCGCCCCGACACCACCGCCGAGAGCCTGGGCAAGCTGCGCCCGGCCTTCGACCGCGACGGCACCATCACCGCCGGCTCCTCCTCGCAGATCTCCGACGGCGCCGCCGCCGTGGTCGTGATGAGCAGGGCCAAGGCCGAGGAGCTCGGCGTTCCGGTCCTCGCCGAGATCGGCGCGCACGGGAACGTCGCGGGCCCGGACAACTCGCTGCACTCCCAGCCCTCCAACGCGATCAGGCACGCGCTGGCCAAGGCGGGCAGGTCGGTCGAGGACCTGGACCTGATCGAGATCAACGAGGCCTTCGCCGCGGTCGGCATCCAGTCCACCAAGGACCTCGGGGTCTCGGAGGACATCGTCAACGTCGACGGCGGCGCCATCGCGATCGGTCACCCGATCGGCGCCTCCGGTGCCCGGATCGCCCTGCACCTGGTCCACGAGCTGCGCCGCCGCGGGGGCGGGCTCGGTGCGGCCGCCCTGTGCGGCGGTGGCGGCCAGGGCGACGCCCTGCTGTTCACGGTGCCCGCGGAGTAGTTCCGGCAGGCACCGTGGTGTGGCGGCGCGGCGGACGCGGACAACCACCCCGGTCCGTGCGCGGACCGGCCACAGGTGAGAACGTACGGGCGGGGGCCACAAGCCCCCGCCCTGTCTCTATCTGCTCGTCAAAATCGAGGAGTCGCATGAAAGCCCCCCAGTTGGTCGAACGGGTTCGCGGGGGTGACCGCAGGGCGCTGGCCCGTGCGATCACCCTGGTCGAGAACGGTGCCGCCGAACTGCGCGAGATCATGGCGGGGCTGGCGCCCCACACCGGACGGGCCCGGGTGGTCGGGTTCACCGGTTCCCCGGGGGTGGGCAAGTCCACCACCACGAACGCCGTGGTGCGCGCGGTGCGGGCCCGGGGGCTCTCGGTCGCGGTCCTGGCGGTGGACCCCTCCTCGCCCTTCACCGGCGGCGCCCTGCTCGGTGACCGGGTACGGATGCAGGAGCACGCCACCGACCCGGGCGTGTACATCAGGTCCATGGCCAACCGCGGGCACCTGGGCGGCCTGTCGTGGGCGACCCCGCACGCGCTGCGGGTGCTGGACGCCGCCGGGTTCGACGTGATCCTCGTGGAAACGGTCGGTGTGGGCCAGGCGGAGGTGGAGATCGCCGGTCAGGCGGACACGACCGTCGTGCTGTGCGCGCCGGGCATGGGCGACTCGGTACAGGCGGCCAAGGCCGGTGTGCTGGAGGTCGCCGACGTGTTCGCGGTGAACAAGGCCGACCGGGACGGCGCCAAGGTGACCCTGCGCGAACTGCGCCAGATGATCGCGATGAAGGACCGCACCGACGAAGAGTGGAAGCCGCCGATCGTGATGACGGTCGCCGCCCAGGACGAGGGGGTCGGCGAGCTCTGGGACCGGGTCGAGGAGCACTTCGCCCACCTGGAGAAGTCCGGGGAGCTCGGGGAGCGGCGCCGAGCTCGCGCCCGCGACGAGGTGCAGGCGATCGTGCTCGACCTGCTGCGCGCCCGGATGGGCGGAGTGGGCGCCGACAGCGGTCTGGGGGGGCTGGCCCGCGAGGTCGCCGCGGGTGAGCGCGACCCCTACGCCGCGGCCGACCTCCTGCTGCGGGAACTGGGCGCGGACCCCGGCGTGTAGTTCCGGGGTTCCAGTACTTCGCCTCCGGGAACCCCAGGAACCTCGAAGCCCGGACACGAAGGTGGCCGGGGCGGGACCGTCGCACGTCGGTCCCGCCCCGGCCCGGGCGCCGGTGCTCCCCGGATCAGAGCACCGGCGCCGTCGGTTCCCGCCCGGGCCGGAGCCCGGGCGGGGGTCTGTGGTCCTAGCCGCCGAGCGCCGCGTCGATGGCGTTCATCAGGCTGCCGTTCGCGTCGTCGCCGTCGATCGACCAGATCATGACCCCGCCGAGGCCGTTGTCGGTCACCCAGTCGGTCTTGTGGGTCATGGCGGTCTCGTCGTCGTAGGTCCAGAAGGTCTCGCCGTCGTAGAGCCACGCCGTACCGAGGTCGTCGTCGCGATACAGGTCGAAGCCGGTCAGCTCCTTCAGGTTCCGGTACTCCTCGGTGCCGTCGGCGTAGGTGCCGGAAGCCGGCCCCGCAGCGGGCTGAAAGAGTCCGTCGCCTTCGGGGCCGGGCTCCACACCGGTCCAGCCCTGGCCGTAGAAGGGCACGCCCAGGACGACCTTGCGGGGGTCGACGCCGCGGTCGAGGTAGGCCTGCACGGTCGTCTCGGTGGAGATCACGGCGCCCGGGTCACGCGGATCCGCGGTCAGGTTGGACTGGTGGTTGGTGCTGTCCTCCCAGGTGCCGTGGTAGTCGTACCCCTGGACGGTGATGAAGTCGAGGTCGGGCATGATCTCGTCCAGCTCGTAGCCGGTGTCGATGCGCCAGGGGCCGGCGGGCATGAACGAGCTGAGCTCGAAGTGGCGGCCGGTCTCCTCGCCGAGCTCGTCGAGCTGCTCGCGGAACTCCCGGACCAGGGCGGTGAAGTTCTCCCGGTCCTCGGGACGGACGACGTTGTGCGGGTTGCCGCTGGTGGCGGGCCACTCCCAGTCCAGGTCGATACCGTCGAAGACGCCGTAGGCCACGCCCTCGCCACCCGCGCCGTCGATGACGGGCAGGTTCCCGCGCAGGTACAGGTCGATGCAGGAGGAGACCATGCGCTCGCGGGACTCGGGGGTGAGCGCGGCGTCGGAGAAGTACCGTGACCAGTTCCAGCCGCCCAGCGAGACGCTGACGGCCAGGTTCGGGTACCGCTCCTTCAGTTTGCGGAGCTGGTTGAAGTTGCCGCGCAGGGGTTGGTCCGGGCCGTCGGCGGCACCGTCGACGCTCTCCGAGGCGGGAACGGCCCGGCCGTAGTCGGCCCGGGCGTCGCCCTGGTCGGACTCGTTGGTCATGAAGCACTCGCCGTCGGAGCCGACGTTGCCGAATGCGTAGTTGATGTGCGTGAGCTTCTCGGCGCTGCCCGAGCCGACGAGGTCACGGACGTGGTAGTCGCGCTCCTGGACGCCCCACTGGGTGAAGTAGGCGACGCTGAGGTCCCCGTGCTGTGGTCCTTCGTCGGGTTCACCGGCGCAGGGGGAGCCGTTGACGGTGCAGTCGAGGAGGTGGCTGTTGCCGTCGGTGTGGACGCCGTTGAACCCGAACTCGTAGGTGCCGCCCGCGGGGACCACGGCGCCCCAGCGCGGCGGGGCCACGGTGTAGCCGTCCTCGGCGGACCCCGCCAGGGTGGCGTTCCACAGTTCGTGGATCCGGCTGCCCTCGGGGAGGTCGAATTCGAGGGTCCAGTCGGTGAGGTCGGTCCCGGAGGCGTTGTGGACGGTGATCTCGCCGGTGTAGCCGGTGTTCCAGCGGGCCGACTCCACGTAGGTCACCGTGAGGTCGGCGGCGCCGGCCTCCTCGGCGGCCGCCGAGGGCACGAACAGGGCGAGCGGTGCCACCAGCGCGGCGGCGGCCAGCATCGCCAGGCGGTTTCTGAGTCGTCGTGAGCTCACGTCGCGAGTTCTCCTGAGGGGTCGAGGGCCCGGGTGCGCGGCCCTGACGTGGGGGGATAAATTTTTAGGAAACTTAACTAATAATTACGGGCGCCGTCAACGCCCACCGAGAGGTTTCCGTGTTCCCGCGCCGGGTTTCGGGGGCGTTGAACGCTCCCCGGGCGGACCTGTCGAGCTGACGGGCCGGACCAGTGGGTCGCGGTCGGGGCTGTCCCCTTGTGGCCACGGGAAAGCCTTGACACGACAGTTGTTGGAAAGGTAAGAGCCCCGGCTGGGTCAGCCGGGGCCCCTGCTTCTCATGCGGTTGGTGGTGCGGAAGGGTTACTGGTTGAGGGCGGTGTCCACGGCGTTCATCAGGCTGCCGTTCGCGTCGTCACCGTCGATCGACCAGATCATGACCCCGCCGAGGCCGTTGTCCATCGCCCAGTCGGTCTTCTGCGTCAACGCGATCTCGTCGTCGTAGGTCCAGAAGGTCTCGCCGTCGTAGAGCCACGCCGTACCGGAGGCGTCGTCGCGGTGCAGCTCGAAGCCGGGCAGGTCCTTGATGACCTTCCAGTCCTCGATCCCGGCCTCGTAGCTGCCGGGCGCGGGGCCGGTGCTCCCCTGGAAGAGGCCGTCACCGTTCGGGCCGGGATCCACGCCCGTCCAGCCCCGGCTGTAGAAGGGCAGCCCGAGCACCATGTCGGCCGGGTCGACGCCGCGGTCGAGGTAGGCCTGCACGGTCGTCTCGGTGGAGAAGACGTCCGGCCCCGGGTCGTCGGGGTGCTCCAGCAGGTTGGACTGGTGGTTGGTGTTGTCCTCCCAGGCGCCGTGGTAGTCGTACCCCTGCACGGTGACGAAGTCGAAGTTGGGCATGAGCTGGTCCATCTCGAATCCCAGCTCGATCTTCTCCGGGTCGGCGGGCAGGAACGCGGTCAGTTCGAACTCGCGCCCGGCCTCGGCCTCGAGGTCGTCGAGCTGGTCACGGAACTCCTGGACCAGGGCGGTGAAGTTCTCCCGGTCCTCGGGGCGAACCGTGTTGTGTTCGTGCCCCTCGGAACCGGGCCACTCCCAGTCCAGGTCGATGCCGTCGAAGACGCCGTTGGCCGAACCGGGGCCGCCCGCGCCGTCGAAGGTCGGCAGGTTCCCGCGCAGGTACAGGTCGATGCAGGAGGAGACCACGCGCTCGCGGGACTCGGGGGTGAGTGCGGCGTCGGAGAAGTGCTCCGACCAGGTCCAGCCGCCGAGCGAGATGTTGACCTTCAGGTCCGGGTGCTGCTCCTTGAGCTTCCTCAGCTGGTTGAAGTTGCCGCGCAGGTCCTGGGCCCAGGTGTCCCCGACCCCGTCCACGCTCTGGTCGGCGCTGAAGGAGCGGCCGTAGTCGGCCCAGGCGTCGCCCTGGCCCAGCTGGTTGGCCATGAAGCACTCGCCGCCCTCGTTGATGTTGCCGAAGGCGTAGTTGACGTGGGTGAGCTTCTCGGCGGTGCCCGAGGTCTCCATGTTGTTCACGAGGTAACCGCGGTCGTAGATGCCCCACTGGGTGAAGTAGGCGACCCGGCGCTCCCCGGGCGGGTCGGTGGGTCCGCCGCCGTCGCCCTTCTCCGTGGTTGCGGTGACCGGTGCGCTCTCCGGGCCGCGGTTGTTGGAGGTGTCGTAGGCGCGGACGGTGAACGTGTACCCGGTCTCGGGGACCAGCCCGCTCACGTCGGCGCTCAGGGTGTCGGCGCCGACCGCGCGGACCACCTCGCCCTCGGAGAGGACCTCGTATCCGGCCAGGGCGACGTTGTCGGCGGCGGCCTCCCAGGACAGCGACACCGAGTTCGCGGTGACGCCGGTGGCGGTCAGCCCGCTGGGGGCGGTGGGCGGTTCGTCGTCCTGTTCACCGGGCTCCCCCGAGCAGGGGTTCCCGTTGACGAGGCAGTTCTCCGGGGCGGTGCCGCCGCCGGAGTGGGTTCCGTTCCACCCGACGGTGTAGGTGCCTCCGGCGGGGACCGGGGCTCCCCATGAGGGTGCGGTGACGGTGTGCGTGCCGCCGGACTCGGAGTGCTGGGCGTTCCACAGGCTGGTGATGGTGCTGCCCGAGGGGAGCGTGAACTCGACGGTCCAGTCGGTGAGAGCGGTGTCGGCGGCGTTGTCGATGGTGAGCTGGCCGCCGTAGCCGCTCTCCCAGCGGCTGGACTCCACGTAGGTGACGGTGACGTCGGAGGCGTCGGCGGAGGCGGTGCCGGGCGTCAGTGCGAGGGGGACGGCGATCATCACGGCGAACAGTGCCGCGAGCCGGGTCCGTGGGCGTGGGTTTCTCACGTTGCGAGTTCTCCTGGTGCGTGAGCGGCAGTGGGGGAGGGATGCCGACCGCCGGCGCTGGGGCGCAGACGGAGCGGGAGGTTGCACAGGAAGCGGGTGCGGGGGCGGCGATCGGGACCGGGTACGGGCCATTCAGAGCCTCTGACGTGGGGGGATAAATTTTTAGGAAACTTAACTAATAGTTTCTGGGCCCGTCAATGAGTTCCGCCGGACGTTTTTCACCCGCGTTCCGTGCGGGCCGCCCAACCAGTGGCGTTTCCGAGGTCGCGGGGCGGACCAGTCGTCTCGGCCGGAGGTTGTCCCCTTGTGGTCACTGGAAACCCTTGACATCGGGTTCTGGGTGTGCAATGTCCGAACGCCGTTCAGCATCCGCGGAAGACGGCCTAGAGTGACGGCGTGGGAAACCCTTTGAACCTTCCGTTCGACCCGATCGAGCGCGCTCACGACAACTGGAGTCAGAGATGGGGTGCCTCGCCCGCCATGGCGGCGGTCACCTCGCTCATGCGCGCACAGCAGATCCTCATCGGCGAACTGGACGGTGCCCTCAAGCCGTTCGGTCTGACCTTCGCCCGGTACGAGGCGCTGGTCCTGCTCACCTTCAGCTCCTCCGGCTCACTGCCGTTGGGCAAGATCGGTGAGCGCCTGATGGTGCACCCCACCAGCGTCACCAACACCATCGATCGGTTGGAGGGGCAGGGCCTGGTGCTCCGCCGTCCCAACCCGAGCGACGGTCGCGGTGTGCTGGCGGAGATCACCGACGCCGGGCGCGAGGTCACCGAGGAGGCCACCCAGGCGCTCCTGGGCATGGACTTCGGCCTGGGCTGCTACTCCGACGAGGAACTCTGGCGCATGCACGAGATGTTCACCCGGCTCAGGGTGGACTTCGGTGACTTCCCGGCCCCGATTCCGGCCGCCGAGGTGGCGGAGCGCGGCTGACCTCGGCCTTTCCGGCCGCGTCAGCGCCACGGGCGTCCCTTCTGTACATATTTAGTTGGACGTCCTACTATCTTGGTATGTCGAACACCACAGGCGACCCCACCAACGACGCCGGGGCCCAGGAGATCGAAGCAGGGCGCGACCGCTGGCAGCGCCGCTACGACTCCGCCCGCAAACGCGACGCCGACTTCACCTCCCTGTCCGGGCGCACGCTCGAACCCGTCTACGGGCCCGCCCCGGACACCGAGGTCCCCGGCTTCGAACGGATCGGCTGGCCCGGCGAATACCCCTACACCCGCGGCCTCCACCCCACCGGTTACCGCGGTCGCGCCTGGACCATCCGCCAGTTCGCCGGATTCGGCAACGCCCGCCAGACCAACGAGCGCTACAAGATGATCCTGGCCCAGGGCGGCGGCGGACTCTCCGTGGCCTTCGACATGCCCACGCTCATGGGACACGACTCCGACTCCGAGCACGCCCTCGGCGAGGTCGGCCACTGCGGCGTCGCGATCGACTCGGTCGCCGACATGGACCTGCTCTTCGAGGGCATCCCCCTCGGTGAGACCACCACGTCCATGACCATCAGCGGCCCGGCCATCCCGGCCTTCTGCATGTACCTCGTCGCCGCAGAACGGCAGGGCGTGGACATCGGCACGCTCAACGGCACGCTCCAGACCGACATCTTCAAGGAGTACATCGCCCAGAAGGAGTGGCTGTACCCGCCCGAGCCCCACCTGCGCCTCATCGGCGACCTGATGGAGTACTGCGCGGAGCACATCCCCGCCTTCAAACCCCTCTCGGTCTCCGGCTACCACATCCGGGAGGCCGGTGCCACGGCCGCGCAGGAACTGGCCTACACCCTGGCCGACGGGTTCGGCTACGTCGAGCTCGGCCTGTCCAGAGGCCTGGACATCGACCGCTTCGCGCCCGGGCTGTCCTTCTTCTTCGACGCCCACATCGACTTCTTCGAGGAGATCGCCAAGTTCCGCGCGGCCCGACGCATCTGGGCCCGCTGGATCCGCGACACCTACGGGGCCACGACGGAGAAGGCCCAGTGGCTGCGGTTCCACACCCAGACCGCGGGGGTCTCCCTCACCGCCCAGCAGCCCTACAACAACGTGGTGCGCACCGCGGTGGAAGCACTGTCCGCGGTGCTCGGCGGCACCAACTCGCTGCACACCAACGCCCTGGACGAGACCCTGGCCCTGCCCACCGAACAGTCCGCCGAGATCGCCCTGCGCACCCAGCAGGTCCTGATGGAGGAGACCGGCGTCGTCAACGTCGCCGACCCCCTCGGCGGCTCCTGGTACGTGGAAGCCCTCACGGACGAGATCGAGGCCGAGGCCGAACGGATCTTCGCGCACATCCTGCACATGGGTGGCGGAGAGGAAACCGAACACAGGATCGGCCCGATGACCTCCGGCATCCTCGCCGGGATCGACAACGGCTACTTCAGCTCCGAGATCGCCGAGTCCGCCTTCCAGTACCAACAGGCCCTGGAAAAGGGCGACAAGCGCATCGTCGGCGTCAACTGCCACACCAGCACCGTCTCCGGCGAACTGGACATCCTCAAGATCAGCCACGAGGTCGAGCGCGAACAGAAGCGCGCCCTCGCCGAACGGCGCTCCACACGCGACAAGGCCGCCGTCGACCAGGCCCTGGACCGCCTCCTCGAAGGCGTCCGCGCCGACGACGGCAACCTCATCCCGCTCATCATGGACGCCGCCCGCGCCGAGGCCACCCTCGGCGAGATCTGCGCCGCGATGGGAGAGGAGTTCGGCACCTACACCGAGGACCCGCAGTTCTGATGGGGGCTGTGCTTGTTTTGGGCCTCCGCTGGCGCTTCGGCCCGTGTTCGGCGCCTTTGCGGAGGGATTCTTCGGACTCGTCCACGCCTGGCTCGTTCCTCGCTGGCGGCTCGACTCCTCCTGCAGAATCCTCCCCGGCGCTCGAACGAAAGAACACCCCCTGAGGTGAAGGCGAGCGGGCGGGGGCACCCACTGGGGCTGAGATTGGGTAGGGAGTACTCCCCTTGTGGCTGAGGTGGGGAGGCACGCCCGCTGGGGCTGAGCTTCTGCTTCGGATGTCGGCACATCCCCGGGGGTCGGGATGGACGGGCAGGAACAGCCTTTGGTTGGGGTGTGCGGTCAGTTCGCCTCAGTGACCGGGGCGCGAGGGGGTGCTCCTGCTGCGGCCGGGATGAGTGAGACGGTTGTGCCCCTGTGGCTGAGGGGAGTCCCCGTGACTGGTGTGAGCGGGGCGTCATCTCCGTGTGGTCTCCGAGCCTGCCCGGGATGCGGCAGGATAGGGAGTATGCAGCCTTCGGACTTTTCACCGAACAGTGCGGTTGACCTCGGGGCGCGCAAGGCGGCCTTGGAGCGTGAGGCCAAGCAGCGCGCCGAGGAGTCGGCCGGTCGAACCAATCCCTACTCCGTCCACGTCGACGAGTCCAACTTCCAGCAGGTGCTGGAGCGGTCGATGGCCGCCCCGGTGGTGCTGGCGGTGCTGGCGAGCTGGTCCGAGCAGTCCAAGCAGGTCGAGGCGGCCCTCGACAAGCTCTCCAAGGGCTCCGGCGGCAACTGGCTCCTGGCCAAGGTCGACGGTGACGCCAGCCCGCAGCTGGTGCAGGCGCTCCGTGTCTCCGGGACCCCCACGATCATCATCGCGGTCCAGGGGCAGGTCATGCCCCTGATGCAGGGACCGGCCACCGAGGAGCAGCTGCGTGAGGGCCTGACCCAGGTCTTCACCGCCCTCGCCCAGCAGGGCATGCTGCCCCCCGGCCACCCCGGCACGGTGGACGGCGATCCCTCCGAGGCTCCCGAGGAGGAACCCGAGGCGGAGCCCGAGGCCGACCCGGTGGGTGCGGAAGCCCAGGCCGCCCTGGAGCGCGGCGACTTCGACGCCGCCGCGGCCGTGTTCGAGAAGGCTCTCGGGGCCGACCCCAAGAACCCCGAACTCAAGGCCAAGCTCGCCCAGGTCCGCCTGATCGGCCGCCTCCAGGACGTGGACGGCCCCGCCGTACGCCAGGCCGCGGCCGAGGACCCCACGGACGTGGACGCGCAGATCACCGTCGCCGACATCGACATGTACGGCGGCAACTTCGAGGAGGCCTTCGACCGGCTCATCCGGACGGTCAAGCAGACCGCGGACGAGGACCGCGGCAGGGCCCGGGAACACCTGCTGTCCCTCTTCGACCTGCTGCCCGCGGCCGACCCCCGAGTGAACGCGGCCCGCCGCAAACTCACCTCGGCGCTGTTCTGATCCCGAGCCCGGAACGGCCCGCACGGGTCGTTCCGGGGCTTTTCTCACGAAAATCCACGAAGCTCACCGAGTGGTCTCGTGTGTAGCAAAACATCACGTATTTACCGGTTTGAAGATCGCGGGGGTAGCGCAGCCGACGCCGGGTAGGAGATCCGCAACAGCGGTCCACCGGCCCGCGGCGAACCCGGTAGGTGCCCATGTCGACGAACGACGCCCCCCGCGCGCACGGCGGTGCCCCCGTGGTCACGATCTCGGCGACCTTCGGGGCCGGAGGAAGCGTGATCGGCCCCGCCGTGGCCGCCCGGCTCAACGTCCCCTTTCTCGACCGCGCGGTCCCCAGTGCCGTGGCCGCGGAGATCGGCTGCTCCCTCGATGAGGCGCTCCAGCGCGACGACCGTGCCCCGGGCGGTCTCGAACGGCTCCTCGCCAGCGCTGCCCGCCTGCCCACCGTCACGCTGGGCAGCGTGGACACCGCCTTCATCGGCACCACGAACGAGGAGGGGCGGCTCCTCTACGACCACGAGTTCGTCGAGCAGACCGAACGTGTCATCCGGGATGTCGCACACACCGGCGGCGTGGTCCTGGGGCGGGCCGCCGCGGTGGTCCTGGCCGACCACCCGGGCGCCCTCCACGTTCGGCTGGACGGGGACCGCCAGGCGCGCCTGCGCAGGGCCCGGAGCCTCTGGGACGCGGGGGACAGTCGGGAGTGCGGCGGGCACGGCTGGGGTCCCACTCCGCCCACCCACCGGCTCCTGGACGACAACGACCGGGCCCGGGCCGCCTACGTGCGCCGCTTCTACCGCGCGGACCCCGCGGATCCCGGCCACTACCACCTGGTGATCGATTCCACCGCGCTCTCCACCGACGCCTGCGCAGACGTGGTGGTGCGCGCTGCGGCGGATCGGGCCGAGGAACCGGGGCGAGTTCACCGGTCGGACACCTCTGACGGTGCATGAATTTATGCGAATTTTTCTGAATGCGTTAATTGTCGCCTTGTGCTGACGCTACCCCCTTGACTCGGGTAAGGTGAGGCGACTCGGTCTTGGGTTCTCGTGTACAGCCCCCGGCCCATGGCCGAGGTCCGCGTGGAACACCCGATGACCGGGTGTCCCGCGGCTGGACGCGTGACCGTCGCGGACCCGGGTCCGAACGGCGCGCAGGCGCCGACGAGGTCCCGCCGGGCCAGGCCACGGAGTGCAGGGCCGTTCGCCCGACCCCCGGTGGAGAGTCCCGACGTCGGCCCGTACGTCCACGGGAGGGGCCGCCGGTGTGCCCCGCGGACGCATGACATCAGCAAAAGCCAAGGAGCAATACGTGGCCACCCTTCCCAGCGTTTCGTACTCCATCACCGTCCGTCTCGAACTGGACGCCGGAGGCAGCGCTGTCGGCAGCCTCACCAACGCGGTGGAGCAGGTCGGCGGCATGATCACCGCTCTGGACGTGGCGGCCGCTGGGCATGAGCGCATCCGCATCGACGTCACCTGCGCCGCCCGCGACACCGAGCACGCCCAGGCCATCGTCGACGCCCTCGGCGCGATCGAGGGCGTCGCGGTCCACAAGGTCAGCGACCGCACCTTCCTCATGCACCTCGGCGGCAAGATCGAGATGAAGTCCAAGGTGCCGCTGCGCAACCGCGACGAGCTCTCCATGGCCTACACACCCGGCGTGGCCCGCGTCTCCCAGGCCATCGCGGCGAACAAGGACGACGCCCGCCGCCTGACCATCAAGCGCAACAGCGTCGCCGTGGTCACGGACGGCTCGGCCGTCCTCGGCCTGGGCAACATCGGCCCCGAGGCCGCCATGCCCGTCATGGAGGGCAAAGCCGCCCTGTTCAAACGCTTCGCCGACATCGACGCGTGGCCCATCGCCCTGGACACCCAGGACGTCGACGAGATCGTCCGCACCGTCCAGCTGCTCGCCCCCGGCTTCGGCGGCATCAACCTGGAGGACATCTCCGCCCCGCGCTGCTTCGAGGTCGAGGCCCGTCTGCGCGAGCTGCTGGACATCCCCGTCTTCCACGACGACCAGCACGGCACCGCCATCGTGGTGCTCGCCGCCCTGCGCAACGCCCTGCGCGTGGTCAACAAGAAGCTGTCCGAGGTCCGCATCGCCATGTCCGGCGCGGGCGCGGCCGGCACCGCCATCCTCAAACTGCTGATGCACGCCGGTGCGCGCGACGTCATCGTCAGCGACATCCACGGTGCCGTGCACATGGGCCGTGAGGACCTGGACAGCAGCCTGCGCTGGATCGCGGAGAACACCAACCCCGAGGGTTACAGCGGCGACCTCAAGGGCTCGGTGGCCGGAGCCGATGTCTTCATCGGCGTCTCCGCCCCGAACCTGCTCAGCGGTGAGGACATCGCCCAGATGAACGAGGACTCGATCATCTTCGCGCTGGCCAACCCGGACCCGGAGGTCGACCCGGAGGTCGCGCACCTGCACGCGGGTGTGGTCGCCACCGGCCGCAGCGACTACCCGAACCAGATCAACAACGTCCTGGTCTTCCCCGGCTTCTTCCGCGGCCTGCTGGACGCCCAGAGCCACCACGTCACCTCCGACATGATGGTCGCCGCCGCCGTGGCCCTCGCCGACGTGGTCACCGAGGCCGAGCTGGGGCCGAACTACATCATCCCGAGTGTCTTCCACCCGGAGCTGTCCAACCACGTGGCCACCGCCGTCCGCGAGGTGGCCCAGCGGGGCCCGGCCGAGTAGGTCTCCGCGAAGGCGCGGGGGCCGGGCACCGGCCCCGGAACGGGGTAGGGATGGATCATGAACCAGTCGACTCTGACCGGGCGCCTGCTGGTGGCCGCCCCCCTTCTCCAGGAGGACTCCTTCCGCCGTTCGGTGGTCTTCGTCGTCGACGACGCCGACGACGCCGACGACGGCACTCTCGGGGTCGTCCTCAACCGCCCGCTGGAGCTGCCGGTGGACGAGGTGGTGACCGACTGGGGCGCCTACGCGAGCGCCCCGGCGGTGATGTTCTCCGGAGGGCCGGTCGGCACCGGCTCCGGCATCGCCCTGGGCACCGCCGCGCCGGACGAGTCCCCGCCCGGCTGGTCACCCCTGGAGGGCGCCACCAGCCCGGACCTGGCCGGGGTCGGGCTGGTGGACCTGGACGCCCCCACGGAGGTCCTCGGTGCCTCCCTGGGGGGTCTGCGCGTGTTCGCGGGTTACGCGGGCTGGAGCGCCGGGCAGTTGGCGGGTGAGATCGAGGAAGGCGCCTGGTACGTGGCCGACGCCTTCACGGACGATCTCTTCGGGGGTGCCCCCGAGGGCCTCTGGTCGCGCGTGCTGCGCCGCCAGGGCGGTGAACTGGCCCTGCTGTCGACCTACCCCGACGACCCCGCCATGAACTGAACGGTTCTCGGGAGCGCCGTGCCGGGCCGCGGCACCCTATACCGTGGTACACGGACGTTGAAAGGTGTGAGGACGATGTCGATGGATGTGCTGAACAAGGTTCTTCCGGACAGCGAGACCAGGCCGGACATCTCGCACGACGACGGTGACCGGGAGCGGTTCGCCCACTACGTGCAGAAGGAGAAGATCACCCAGAGCGCGGTGACCGGTGACCCGGTGATCGCCCTGTGCGGCAAGGTCTGGGTGCCCAACCGGGACCCGAAGAAGTTTCCCGTGTGCCCCGACTGCAAGAGGGCGTACGAGGAAATGACGAAGTGACGACCCCCGCGGTCGTGCGTGAAGGGCCCCGGCCCGCCCCCGCGGGGTGAACCGGGGCCCTTCGTGTTCGGTGGGCCGCGGCTCCCGTGGTGCGGTCGCGCCCCGGTGTGCTCCGCACCGGTGGCGCCCGCCGGAGCGCCGGTCCGGGACACCGACCTGCTGTTCCTCGACGAACCGACCGCGGCTCTGGACATCCGCCGCCGGGAACTCGTACCGTCCGTCGCGCGTACGCTGGCGTCCCGTGGTGGGGCGGTTATCGTGGTCCTGCACGATTTGGGGCTTGCGGCCGCGTACGCGCACCGTGTGGCGGTACTCTCCGGAGGACAGATCGCCGCGCGGGGAACCCCCGACGACGTGTTCGGCGCGTCGTTCCTCAGCCGTGTACCAGCACGAGATCGAAGTCCTGCCGCATCCGCGTACGGGGGTCCCGCTCGTCGTACCCCTCCGGTCACCCGGGTGCACACGAAAGCGTCCACAGGAGTAGGTCGTATTGGTGTCCACAACTGAACGGCAGTCGCACGATGAGCCCGGTTCCTCGGACCATGGGCGGCAGCGTCCCCCGCGGGGCCGACGGCGGCGCGCGCGCAAACCCAGGGCCACTCCGGGCGACGTCGTCCGGGGAGTGGTCCGGTTCTTCGGCGAGATCCTCCTGACGGCGGGTCTGCTGATGCTCTTCTACGCCGCCTACGAGGTGTACGGCTCCCAGTGGGAGACCGACCGTGAACAGGAGGGTCTGGCCGAGGGCCTGGACGAGGCGTGGGAGGCCGCCGAGGAGCGGGGGCCGGACTCCGAGCCGCTGCCGGGCAGCGCGGACAGCCGCCTGTACGTGCCGGAGCTGGACCTGGACTGGGTCGTGGTCAACGGCACCGAGCCGGACGACATCCAGTACAGCCCCGGCCGCTACACCCAGTACGACAGCGCCCCCGGTGAGCTGGGCAACTACGGGATCGCGGCGCACCGCACCCCCGGCCTGTTCTGGGACCTGGACCTGTTGGAGGACGGCGACGTCATGGTGCTGGAGGACGGCGAGAACTTCTACACCTACGAGGTCTTCCGGGAGGAGACCGTGTTGCCCGAGGACTTCTGGGTGGTCAACCCCGACCCCTTCGAGGAGGCTTCCGAGGAGGAGCCCGGGCGGGCCCTGCTCACGCTCACCACCTGTGCCCCCAAGCTCAACAACACCCACCGGCTCATCGTGTGGGCGGAACTGGCCGAGACCACACCCAAGTCCGAGGGTATGCCCGACAGCATCGCCCACATGGCGCCGGAAGCCTAGCGGGAGGGACGCACGAATGTACGGTCTGATCTGGCGTATCCTGCCCGGCCCGTGGGCCTCCAAGTTCATCATGGCGGTGGGCCTGCTGGCGGGCGGTGCCGCGCTGCTGTGGTTCTTCGCCTTCCCGGCGCTCTCGCCGCACATGCCGTTCAACGACGGCGCGGTGGACACGACCGGGATCGGCTCCGAGGCTCCCGCGGGCGAGGACGCCCCCGAGGGTGCCGGGGCCGAGGGTGAGGCCGTCGAGGGAGAGGGCCCGGCGACGGAGGAGGCACCCGAGGAGAGCGACGGGGCCTAGGCAACGGTTTTCGAACGACGTGCGGCGCGGTGGGGTGAGCACCGTGCCGCTTGTCGTGGGGCACGCGGGGGCGGTGCGCTGTGCGCGGCACCACGGCCGGGGCTCCCGGTCCGGTGCCCGGTGGCCGCTAACCTCAAGCAGGTGAGCAACGGGGGACGGAACGAATGACGGTGACGCAGACCACACCGGAGGATCGCCTGCGCGGCCTTCGGGCCTGGCAGCGGGAGGCCTTCGAGGAGTACTTCCGGCGGCAGCCACGCGACTTCCTCGCGGTGGCCACGCCCGGCGCGGGCAAGACCACCTTCGCCCTCACCCTGGCCGGTGAACTCCTCCAGCGGCACGCCGTGCGCGCCATCACCATCGTCTGCCCGACCGAGCACCTCAAGAAGCAGTGGGCCGAGGCGGCCGCCCGGTTCGGCATCGCCATCGACCCCGACTTCAAGAACGGGCAGGGCGCGCTCGGCCGTCAGTACGTCGGTGTGGCCGTCACCTACGCCCAGGTCGCCGCGCACCCGATGCTGCACCGCAACCGCACCGAGGCGCGCAAGACCCTGGTCATCTTCGACGAGGTGCACCACGCGGGCGACGCCCTCTCCTGGGGCGACGCGGTCCGGGAAGCCTTCGATCCGGCCACGCGCAGGCTCTCGCTGACCGGAACCCCGTTCCGCTCCGACATCAACCCCATCCCGTTCGTGGACTACGTCCAGGACGCCGCGGGGGTGCGTCGCTGTTCGTGGGACTACAGCTACGGTTACGCGCCCGCCCTGGAGGACGGGGTCGTGCGCCCGGTCATCTTCATGGCCTACTCCGGCGAGATGCGCTGGCGGACCCGGGCGGGCGACGAGCTCGCCGCCAGACTCGGCGAGCCCCTCACCCAGGACGCGCTGTCCCAGGCGTGGCGGGCCGCCCTCGACCCCAAGGGCGACTGGATCAAGAAGGTCCTGCACGCCGCGGACCGCCGTCTGACCGAGGTGCGCAAGACCCACCCGGACGCGGGCGGCCTGGTCATCGCCAGTGACCACGAGAACGCCCGGGCCTACTCGCGCATCCTGCGTCAGATCACCGGCAAGGGCGCCACCGTGGTGCTCTCCGACGACCCCACGGCCTCCAGGAAGATCTCCCGCTTCGCCCAGGGCGACGACCGCTGGATGGTCGCGGTCCGGATGGTCTCCGAGGGGGTGGACGTGCCCCGGTTGATGGTCGGCGTGTACGCGACCTCCACCAGCACGGCGCTGTTCTTCGCACAGGCCATCGGCCGTTTCGTGCGGGTGCGTCAGCGCGGCGAGGTGGCCTCGGTGTTCCTGCCCTCGGTGCCGACCCTGCTGGAGTACGCGGGGGAGATGGAACGCGAGCGGGACCACGTCCTGGACAGACAGCCCTCCGACGAGGAGTACCCGGAGGAGGACCTCCTCAAGGAGGCCAACAAGAAGAAGGACACCCCGGACGCGGGGGAGGAGCTCCCCTTCGAGACGATGGAGTCCGCCGCCGAGTTCGACCGGGCCCTCTACGACGGCCTGGAGTACGGCAGCGGTGCGCCCGGATCCAGTGAGGAGGAGGACTTCCTCGGGCTTCCGGGGCTGCTCGACCCCGACCAGGTCTCCCAGCTGCTGCGCAAGCGCAAGGCCGACCTCAAGGCCAGTGAGCTCCGGGCCAAGGGCAGGGCCGAACCCGAGGAGGACTCGGGGCCGACCCACGAGGTCCTCGCCGAACTGCGCAAGGAACTCAGCAACCTGGTCGGCGCGTGGCACCACCGCACCGGGAAGCCGCACGGGGTGATCCACAACGAGCTGCGCCGCGCGTGCGGGGGACCGCAGGTCGCGCAGGCCACCCCGCCGCAGATCCGGGAGCGTATCGCCAAGATCCGCGCCTGGGCCGTGGGCCAGAAGTAGGGCGCCGGAGGCGGTGCGCGGACGGCCGTCGCTCGGCGAAATCGGGCAAATACTTAGCAAGGCCGCGCAAGGCTCCAAAACAGCACGCAAGTGAATGGCTACAGTCCGTGAGGTGATGGGACGAAGCTTGCGCGGCGGCTCAGCCGCGACCCGGTCCGGACTGGCCCTGTGCGCTCTCGCGCTGACTGGTCTGGTGGCGAGCACGCTGCCCGGCCCCGACGACCCCGAGCCCGCGCGGGCCGGCACGGCGTCCCCGGACGCGTTCTGTCCGCCGGGCACGGAACCGGGCCCTGCGGCGGCGCCCGGCACACCGGCCAGGGTCGCCGACCCGGGAGCGGCCGTCGGGGCCGAGGTGGAGGTCACCCCGGAGCAGGCCGCCGAGTACGAGGAACAGCTGCACCAGGCCCTGGTCCCCCTGCGGGGACACGAGCTCGCCCCGCCGTACACCGTGCCGGTGGTCGTGCACGTGATCTCCGCCGAGGACGGCCGGGGCGAGGTGAGCGACCGTCGGATCCGGGAACAGGTCGACGTCCTCAACCGCGCCTACCGGGGCGGCTACGCGGTCGGCTCCGAGGGCGCCGACACGGGGTTCCGCTTCGAACTCTCCGAGATCACCCGCACGGCCGACGACACCTGGTTCGACGACTTCAACCGGCACCGCGACACCATCCGGGCCCGCCTGCGCCAGGGCGGCGCCGAGACCCTGAACGTCTACACCGCCGAACTCGGCTCCGGGCTGCTCGGCTACTCCACCTTCCCGCAGGACCACTCCGCCCGGCCGGACCAGGACGGTGTCGTACTCGCCCACGACTCCCTGCCCGGCGGCGGCCGGGACCGCTTCGACGAGGGACACACCGGCACCCACGAGGTGGGCCACTGGCTGGGCCTGTTCCACACCTTCCAGAACGGCTGCCGCAACCCGGGCGACTACGTGGACGACACCCCCTACGAACGCGAGGCCGCACCGGGCTGCCCGAAGGGCCGGGACACCTGCCCCGAACTCCCGGGCAGGGACCCCGTCACCAACTTCATGAACTACAGCGACGACGCCTGCATGACCCACTTCACCCGCGGACAGGCCCGCCGCATGGTCGAGCACTGGGTCGCCTTCCGCGACGGTTCCGCGCGGTAGGGCGGACGAGACCGCGGGGTGCGGGCCGTCGGCCGCGCCCCGCCGGGCGGGAAGGGGACACCGGGCGCCGATAGGCTGGACCCATGGCAGCGAACACCTATCTGACCGGGATCAAGCCCACCGGCGACTTCCACCTGGGCAACTACATCGGCGCGATCAAGCCGGCCCTGGCGGCGGCCGCAGCTGAGGCGTCCGAGACGTTCTACTTCATCGCGGACTACCACGCGCTCAACATCATCAAGGACGCGGACGAACTCCGCCAGAGCATCCGGTCGGGCGCTGCCACCTGGCTGGCCTGCGGCCTCGACCCCGAACGCACGGTCATCTACCGCCAGTCCAGCATCCCCGAGACCTTCGAGCTCACCACCATCCTGAGCACCCTCACCCCCAAGGGCCTCATGAACCGCGCGCACGCCTACAAGGCCGCGCGCGACCGCAACAACGAGGCTGGCATCACCGAGCTCGACGCCGGGATCAACATGGGGCTCTTCAACTACCCCATCCTCATGGCGGCCGACATCCTCATCATGGAGGGCCAGCGCGTCCCCGTGGGGCGCGACCAGTCCCAGCACATCGAGTACACCGCCGACCTCGCCGGGTACTTCAACCACCGCTACGGGGACCGCTACAGCTTCCCGATCCCCGAGGGCGTCATCGACGACAGCGAGGCGAGCATCCTGCCCGGTGTCGACGGCCGCAAGATGAGCAAGTCCTACGACAACCACATCCCGCTCTTCCTGCCGGAGAAGAAGCTCCGCAAGGCCATCAACCGGATCCCCACCGACTCCACCCCGGTCGAGGACCCCAAGGACCCGGACTCCTCCGTTCCGTTCCAGCTCCTCACGCACTTCGCCGACGCCGAGAAGGTGGCCGACGTGCGCAAGCGCCTGGAGGCGGGCGGTATGGGCTGGGGCGACCTCAAGAAGGAGCTGTTCGAGGCGGTCAACGCCGAACTCGGCCCCAAGAGGGAGCGCTACGAGGAGCTCATGGCCTCCGAGACCGAACTCGACGACATCCTCGCCTCCGGCCTCGAGCGCGCCCGCACGCGGGCACGCCGGGTGCTCGGCGACGTCCGGGCCGCCATCGGCATCGACTAGCGGCACACGTGCCGGGGGCGGGGGCGACCTGGTCGCCCCCGCCCCTTCCGTCGTACGCTCGTGTTCAGCCGACCAGCGGCTCGCCCTCCAGCGACACCCCGGCCCCGCGCAGCTGCTCCAACGCGGCGTCCACCGTGCTCCCGGACACACCAGCGGTCAGCCCGAGCAGCACCCGGGTCCGGAAGCCCTCCTTCCGGGCGTCCAGCGCGGTCGCGCGTACACAGTGGTCGGTGGCGATGCCCACCACGTCCACCTCGTCCACGCCCCGGGCCCTCAGCCAGGCCGCCAGGTCCGCCCCGCCGTCCCCGGCCGTGCCCTCGAAACCGCTGTAGCCCGCCGAGTACTGGCCCTTGCTGAAGACCTCGTCGGCCACCGAGGGGTCGAAGCCGGGGTGGAACTCCGCACCGGGGGTGCCCGCCTCACAGTGCCGCGGCCAGCTGTCCACGAAGTCGGGGTCGTCGGAGAAGTGCGCCCCGGGGTCGATGTGGTGGTCGCGGGTGGCCACCACGTGGTCGTACTCGTTGCTGTTGGCGCGCGCGTACTCGGTGACGGCGGCCGCGGTCCGGGCGCCTCCGGCCACGCCCAGGCTGCCGCCCTCACAGAAGTCGTTCTGCACGTCCACCACGATGAGTGCCCTGGTCATCCCGGCACCTCTCTTCCTTGTCGCTCGGGGTCAGTGGAAGACCGTCGGCAGTGCGGCCTCACCACGCGACATCCGCAGCGCCTGTTCGGGGAGCTCCGCCACGGTCGCGCGGTGGCGTTCGCGCGCCTCGTGCACGCTCTCGCGCCCCACCGTCTCGCCGTCGGTGACCAGCGGCCGCAGCAGCGGCCGGGTCCCGACCAGTTCGGGCGGCTCGTGCGGGAACACCTCCTCGGCCACGGCGACGTCCCTGTCGTCCAGCCGTCGCACCGCCCACTTGCGGCCGCCCCGGCTGGGCTTGCCGATCGAACGTTTGGCGACCGGCTCCAACGGGGCGTTCGGCTCCAGGCCCCGGGCCCGTGCGACCAGCTTGTACACCAGCGAGACGGTCGGGGCGCCCGAGCCCGTCACCAGGGACGTACCCACTCCGTAGCCGTTCACGGGTGCCACGGCCAGGGCCTGGATCGAGTGCTCGTCCAGGTCGCCGGTGACCACGATGCGCGTTCCGGTCGCTCCGAGGGCGTCCAGCTGGTCGCGGACGCGGGAAGCGGTCGCCGCCAGGTCGCCGGAGTCGATCCGCACCGCGCCGAGTTCGGGCCCGGCCAGTTCCACCGCGTGGCGTACCGCACGCTCGACGTCGTAGGTGTCCACCAGAAGGGTGGTCCCGGCGCCCATGGACTCCAACTGCGCCTTGAAGGCGTGCTGTTCGCTGTCGTGCAGCAGGGTGAAGGCGTGTGCGGCGGTCCCGCCGGTGGGCACCCCGTAGCTGCGCCCGGCCTCCAGGTTGGAGGAGGTCGCGAAACCGGCCACGTAGGCGGCGCGGGCCGCGGCCGCGGCGGAGCGCTCGTGCGTGCGCCGGGAGCCCATCTCGATCAGGGGCCGATCGCCCGCGGCCACGGACATCCGGGTGGCGGCGGAGGCGATCGCGCTGTCGTGGTTGTACACCGACAGTGCGAGTGTCTCCAGGACCACGGCCTCGGCGAAGGAGCTCTCCACCACCAGGATCGGCGACCCCGGGAAGTAGGCCTCACCCTCGCCGTAGCCCCACACGTTCCCGGAGAAGCGGTACTCGGAGAGCCAGTTCAGCGTGGGCTCGTCCACGACCCCGTTGTCGGACAGGAAGTCCAGTTCCTCGCTGCGGAAGCGGAAGCGCTCCAACAGGTCCAGGAAGCGTCCGGTCCCCGCCACGACCCCGTAGCGGCGCCCCTCGGGCAGGCGTCGGGCGAACATCTCGAACACCGACCGGCGGGCGGCGGCCCCGCTGTGCAGGGCTCCCTGGAGCATCGTCAGTTCGTAGTGGTCGGTAAGCAGCGCGCTGCTGCTGTCCTCGCTCATAGGGGCGAGCCTATGTGTTCGGGGCCGGGCCCCGACGGGCGCCCCGGCGGCGGCGAGCCGCGGGGCCGGGCACCCCCGGGCAACAATACCCACCTGGTTGGTAGAGAAAAGTTCTTCGGTAGTCTGGACGCATGCTGAGGATTGACCGCTCGATCTACGACCAGATCGTCGCCCACGCCCACCGTGACCACCCGGACGAGGCGTGCGGTGTCGTCGCCGGGCCCGAGGGCTCCGACCGCCCCGAGCGGTTCGTCGAGATGATCAACGCCGAACGGTCACCGACCTTCTACCGCTTCGACTCCCTCGAACAGCTCAAGGTCTGGCGCGAGATGGACGACCGCGACGAGGTTCCCGTCGTGATCTACCACTCCCACACCGCGACCGAGGCCTACCCTTCGCGCACCGACATCTCCTACGCCTCCGAACCCGACGCCCACTACGTCCTCGTGTCCACCCGGGAGGCGGACAGCGTCGAGTTCCGCTCGTACCGGATCATCGACGGCGAGGTCACCGAGGAACCGGTGGAGATCACCGAAACCAGCGGCGACCAGTAGGTACCACGACCGACAGGGCCGCTGCTCGCAGCACCGCCGGGGACACCGGAATGGGAGCGGCAGGCCGCCTGTTGGACATGAACGCACAACAACGACCGTTTACGGAGTCACCTTCATGGCCATCGAGGTCCGCATCCCCACCATCCTGCGCAACCTGACCGACGACGCCAAGGTCGTCGAGGGCACCGGCGACACCATCAGCGAGCTGGTCGCCGACCTGGACAGCCGCTACCCCGGCATCGCCGAGCGTCTGGTGGACGGCGGCAAGCTGCGCCGCTTCATCAACGTCTACCTCAACGACGAGGACGTCCGCTTCGTCGGCGGGCTTGAGGCCAAGCTCTCCGACGGTGACAACGTGACCGTCCTTCCCGCCGTCGCCGGCGGCTCCCGCTAAGGAAGCCATGCGCTACGACTCCCTGCTCGACTCCCTCGGCGGTACGCCGTTGGTCGGTCTGCCGCAGCTCTCACCCTCGCCGGACGTGCGGTTGTGGGCGAAGCTGGAGGACCGCAACCCCACCGGCTCGATCAAGGACCGCGCCGCGTACTTCATGATCGAGCAAGCCGAGAAGGACGGGCTGCTCTCACCCGGGTGCACCATCCTGGAGCCGACGTCGGGGAATACCGGCATCTCGCTGGCCATGGTCGCCAAGCTGCGCGGCTATCGGATGGTCTGCGTCATGCCGGAGAACACCTCCGCGGAGCGCAAGCAGCTGCTCGCCATGTGGGGCGCCGAGGTCCACTTCTCCGACGCGGCGGGCGGTTCCAACGAGGCCGTCCGCGTCGCCAAGGAGATGGCCGCGGCCAACCCCGACTGGGTGATGCTCTACCAGTACGGCAACCTGGCCAACGCTCGGGCCCACTACGAGACCACCGGGCCCGAACTGCTGACCGACCTGCCGGAGATCACCCACTTCGTGGCGGGTCTGGGTACCACGGGAACCCTCATGGGGGTGGGTCGCTACCTGCGCGAGCACAAACCCGGCGTGCAGATCGTGGCCGCCGAACCCCGGTACGGCGAGCTGGTCTACGGGCTGCGCAACCTTGACGAGGGGTTCGTCCCCGAGCTCTACGACGAGTCCGTTCTCACCACCCGTTTCTCGGTGCCCTCGGACGCCGCGCTCAAGCGGACCCGGCAACTCCTGGACAAGGAGGGCATCTTCGCGGGCATCTCCACGGGCGGTGCCCTGCATGCCGCCCTGGGCATGGCCAGGAAGGCCGAGAAGGAGGGGCGCACGGCCGACATCGCGTTCGTCATCGCCGACGCCGGTTGGAAGTACCTCTCCACCGGCGCCTACGAGGGAACCCTCGCGGAGGCGGAGGAACGCCTGGACGGTCAGCTCTGGGCCTGAGCCGGACGGTTCGGGGCCCGACCCGTTGCGGAGGCCGATCACCCGATGAGGGGATCGGCCTCCGTCGTATCCCGAGCCATCACTCGGGGAAACGGTCAAAGCTGGTCAATCAGTGTGAAAAATTCACACGTGATACACGTCGCCTGAGATGCGGGCCACATTTTGTACCACCCGGGCGGCCATTGGGGTACACCCGTAACAACGGGACATCCGCAGAACCAGCCGCTCCCCGCGCTCCCCGCACACATCACCCAGGGGCCACGGAGACAGCGCGGCCGATCGAAAAGGCGACGACGACGTGCGACTCACGATTATCGGGTCCTCCGGGAGCTTCCCCGGGCCGGACAGCCCGGCCTCCTGTTACCTGGTCGAAGCCGGCGGTTTCCGCCTCCTGCTCGACCTGGGAAACGGCGCGCTCGGCGCCCTGCAGCGCCATGTCGACCTGTACTCCGTCGACGCCGTCTTCCTCAGCCACCTGCACACCGATCACTGTGCGGACATGTGCGCCTACTGGGTGGCCCGCATGTACTCGCCGGACGGCGCCAAGTCGGCCATCCCCGTCTACGGGCCCGAGGGCGTGGCGAACCGTCTCGCCGAGATCTACGGGCTGGACCCGGACCCCGGCATGACCGAGGTCTTCGACTTCCACGAACTCACCCCGGGCGAGTTCCGGATCGGCCCGATGACCGCCCGCGTCGACCGGGTCAACCACCCGGTCGACGCCTTCGGCATCCGCCTGCAGCACGAAGGCGCCAGCCTCACCTACTCCGGTGACACCGGTTCCTGTGACTCCCTCGTCGAGCTGGCCCGCGACACCGACCTGTTCCTGTGCGAGGCGGCCTTCCACGACCACCGCGAGCACCCCAAGGACATGCACCTCACCGGCAGCGAGGCGGGCGACCACGCCACCCGGGCCCGCGCCCGTAGGTTGCTGCTCACCCACCTGGTGCCGTGGAACGACGACGACGTCACGATGGCCGAGGCGCGCACCACCTTCGACGGCCCCATCGAGCTGGCCCGCGGCGGGCAGGTCCGCGAGATCGGCGCCTGAGCGGTGTCGTGAGACCACCCGGTCGCGGAACGTGTGGCACGGGTCCCACCGGACCCGGCACATCCCCGCCCAGCACCCCGGGGGCGCCGTCCGGATATACGCTCGTGTCCATGGCCCGACCTGACGGACGCGTTCCGACCCAACTCCGCCCCGTGAACATCCACCGCAACTGGCTCCGCCACGCGGAAGGCTCCGCGCTCATCGAGTTCGGAGACACCCGAGTACTCTGCGCGGCCTCCGTCGAGGACGGTGTGCCCCGATGGCGCCGGGGTACCGGCGAGGGCTGGGTCACCGCCGAATACGCGATGCTCCCCCGTTCCACCGACACCCGTGGCGCCCGTGAGTCGGTGCGCGGCAAGATCGGTGGGCGCACCCACGAGATCTCCCGGCTGATCGGCCGTTCCCTGCGCGCCGTCGTCGACTTCAAGGCGATGGGGGAGCACACCATCACCCTGGACTGCGACGTGCTCCAGGCCGACGGCGGTACCCGTACCGCGGCGATCACCGGCGCCTACGTGGCGCTGGCCGACGCGATGAAGTACCTGCGCAAGCGCCGCAAGCTCAAGAACAACCCGCTGATCGACTCGATCTCCGCGGTCAGCGTCGGTGTGGTGCAGGGCCAGCCCCGGCTGGACCTGAACTACCTGGAGGACTCGGTCGCCGACACCGACATGAACGTCGTACTGACCGGCGACGGCAAGTTCGTCGAGATCCAGGGCACGGCGGAGGGGCAGGGAGCCGCCTTCGACCGTGAACTGCTCAACAAGCTGCTCGACCTGGCCTCCGCCGGGTGCGAGGAACTGACCGCCATCCAGAAGAAGGCACTGTCGGAGTGAGGACCGCGAGCGGCGTCGGCGTCCGGATCGGCGGCGTTCCCGGTGAAGGAGGAACGGTGAAACTCGTTCTGGCCACACGCAACGCGAAGAAGGTGCCGGAGATGCGCGCCATCCTCGCGGATGCCGGGGTGGAGGCCGAGGTCCTGGCCCTGGACGCGTTCCCGGACGCGCCCGAGGTGCCCGAGACCGAACCCTCCTTCATCGGTAACGCCTTGCTCAAGGCGCGGGCGATCGCGGCGCACACGGGGCTCCCCGCGATCGCTGACGACTCCGGGCTGAGCGTGGACGAGCTCCGCGGGATGCCCGGGGTGCTGTCCGCCCGCTGGTCCGGCCGCTTCGGGAAGGGCGACCAGGACCGGGCCAACCTGGACCTGGTGCTCGACCAGCTCGCGGACACCCCCGCTGAGCGCAGGGGGGCGGAGTTCGTCTGCGCCGCGGTCCTGGTGATGCCGGACGGAACCGAGGCTGTCGCCGAAGGCGTGCTGCGCGGCCGTCTCGTCAACGAACGCCGCGGGGAGAACGGGTTCGGCTACGACCCCGTCTTCGTTCCCGAGGGTGAGACCCGCACCACGGCGGAGCTTTCCGCGCAGGAGAAGAACGCGATCAGCCACCGGGGCATCGCCTTCCGTCAGCTCGCCCGTGAGCTGGCGGAGATGGTCTGACCGGCGGTCGGCACCGAGCAGTGTGACCGGGGGCGGGTGCGGGGTCCGAACGGGGCCGTCCATCCGCCCCTCACCTGCTTCCGGGAAAAACTTCGATTCGGTGGTTTGGCCCGACGGCTGCCAGGGGAGGATGGCTGTTGTCTGACAAGCAAGCCACGCTGAGCACAGGCCCCGGGTGTGGGCCGAGCGAATCGAGGCGTCGCTCCGCGGACCAGGGCGAGAACCCGAGATGACGGGGGCTCCCAGACCGACGCGGAACGTCCGGGCAGATCGGGGTCCCCCCACGGTCCGGACGGATTTGACGTCCCTGAGTCGATTACCTAGACTCACCGAGTCGCTGCGGGACGGCGGGCGGACCCACTTCGGGTGCCGGCCCAGAACCGGACCGCGATCACAGACA